>CAXRIU010000018.1:0-42481 GCA_964231135.1 Bacteriovoracaceae bacterium | reverse complement strand
TCTAGGATGCCATCTTCCAACTCTGCTTGACCTGCACAGTGAGCGACTCCCTGAGGTCCATCTTCAGATAGTTCAACGATACCTGTATTGCTAATTGAAACATAAGTAATTGCTGGAATAGCAGGATGGGTGATTTTATAAGTACCGACAATATCAGAAAATTCAATTGCAAAAGCATTAGTCATCGTAAATGCGGCTAAAAAAGCTAATTTTTTCATATTATTCTCCATTTTTTGCATGTATTAGCACTTATAGATCTAAACAGGTAATGAGGTTGAAAAAATTTCAAGCTTTGTTCAATGTATTTCAATGTAAGAATAGAAAAATAATGGTATTTTTGAGCAAATATCTACCTTAATGGAGTCTTTATATGAAGTTTTATTTATTTTCGATCTTAACATTATCATTTTTTACAGTTAGCTGTGCTACTGGTCCAAAGTCGAAACCAGAGGTGGTACAAGAAGCGGCAAAACTTCCTGTGAAATCTTATGCTGAAAAAAAAGATAAAATTAAGTCGATCCTTAATAATCATGCAGAAATTAAATTAGAAAAAAGAAAAAAAGTTGAAGCCATATTAGTTTCTGCTCTTGATAAGAGTGAAGAGTTAAGAGGAAAAGAATCTCAAATTATTTTAAAAACCATCAACTTAACCTTGGTTGAAAATGCTAAGTATGAAGAATTAGTGGCTTTAAAGAAAGAACTGAAAAAAATCTATCAAAAAAAATACGATAACTTTGAGACGACAATAGATAGTCTGAAGAAGATTCTTGGTATTAATCCTAATTATAAATTCTTGATGGATGAAATCGGAACAGTTGATTTATTTTTCAGAAATTAAGCTGCATAATAAATTTTCAAGGTGAATATAGCTTAGGCAGGATCATTTGAATTGGCTTAAATGATGATTTTTTTCTAGTGTTTAAATATGAGTAAACTAGAATTTTTTAAACAAGTTGGCCAATTTATAGATGATTCCGAGAAGTTTGCAAATATTTCGAAAGATTTATTGAAGCAAATCAAAATGAATAATTCTATTGTTGAATTTCAATTTCCCCTTAAAAGAGATGATGGAAGTATCGAAGTTATTCAAGCTTGGAGAGCACAGCACAGTCATCACCGAACTCCTTGCAAAGGAGGGATACGTTTTTCTGAAATTGCTAATGAAGATGAAGTTAAGGCCCTAGCAGCCCTGATGACTTATAAATGCGCCATTGTCGATGTCCCGTTCGGAGGAGCCAAGGGGGCAGTTAAAATTAATAAAAAAAATTATTCAGAAAGTGAAATGGAGCGAATTGTTAGGCGTCTAACTTTCGAGCTATATAATAAAAATTTTATTGGCCCAGGGATAGATGTTCCTGCTCCTGACTATGGTTCTGGTGCCAAAGAGATGGCCTGGATTAGTGATACTTATAAATCTTTATCTCATGATCTTAATGGGGCAGCATGTGTGACAGGAAAACCAGTGACTCAAGGGGGAGTAAGAGGAAGAGAGGAAGCTACAGGTCTCGGTGTTGCATTCGGTATCCGTGAATTCTGCCAGTCTAAAGAGTTAGCAAAAGAGTTTAACTTTAAAGAGGGAGTAGAAGGGAAGACAATTGCGATTCAAGGCTTTGGAAATGTTGGTTTTCATTCTGCTGATTCTCTTGTAAAGATGGGCGCAAAAATAGTTGCAGTCTCAGAATTTGAAGGGATGGTGTATTGCGAGAATGGAATAGACCCTAAAGTTTTAAATGAGCATAAGAAAAAAACTGGATCAATTAAGGGAGTTTCTCAATATGAATTTACTGAAAACAGAGATGCTGTCTTTTCCTATAATTGCGATATTTTAATACCAGCGGCTCTTGAGGGGCAAATTACCATCGCGAATTACGACTCAATTAAAGCTAAAATCGTTGCGGAAGCGGCAAACGGACCTGTTACCTATGAGGCGAGTAAAAAACTATTTGAAAAAGGGATTGCTATCATTCCAGACCTTTACCTTAATGCTGGTGGAGTAACTGTTTCTTATTTTGAGTGGATTAAGAATTTGTCCCATATTCGTTTTGGACGAATCGATAATCGTTTTAGTCAAAATAATCATCAACGCGTCCTGGACTTGATGTCAGAATTAACGAGTAGAAAAATTTCTCGAGAAATGCGTGAAGAGTTTTTGCACGAAGGTGATGAAAAAAATCTCGTTGCCTCAGGCCTTGAAGACACTATGGTCAATGGGCTAAGAGACATACTTTTTAAGCGCTCTAGTTTGGATACGAGGGTCGATTTAAGAACGGCTGCTTTTGTTGTGGCCTTGGAAAAAGTCGCATTATCTTATAAAGAGAATGGAATTTTCCCATAGACCTAAATTTGAACTTTTCGCCAACAGCTATTCATACCTTTGTAGACACCGTCACTCTCTAAATGTAAGTCTCTATGAGTGTAGCCAACCGTAATATGTGGATAGAATAATTCAGGATCAAACCTTGAGGGTTTCCCCCCTAGTTTCACAAATTCCTTGAATATGGCACGTCTGATATTAAGTAAGTCCTCAGATTCTACCACCAAGAAGTAGGTGCTTTGTTCAATTTTTTCACCCTTACCCAAGCAAATAATTTCAAAATCACTGTTTTGGATATTCATTTCAAGAGCGATTTGATTTATTCGATCCATGCTCATACCTGCTGGTTCTAATATATTGCGATATTCTACAGGAGTAATCACAGTAATATGGGCTTCTTTGCGGGCATTTTTTTTACTTAAACTGTTGTAAAGATCTCGATCAAGATCTTCAAATAATTTTTTTACTGGAGCAAAAAAAATATTCATTTGCAGATAGGATTCATATTTTCCAACTCCATTGTGGGTAATAAATCCAACCTTCTTATAAATTTCACTCTTCTTACTAGTTGAATAAAGGCTACACGAGGTTAGTAGGACCAAAAGAAGAATTCGCATTAAACATCCTTTTTTATGGCCTCTATGATGATATCTACTATTTCAGGATTTAATAGAGTCGAAGTATCACCGAGGCTTTCAAGTTCATTTGAGGCAATCTTTCTTAAGACTCTTCTCATAATTTTACCTGATCTTGTTTTGGGAAGACCGGGCACAACGATTGCTCTTTCAATTTTAGCTATTGCACCAATTTCTTTTGTAATATGTTCATTAATTTGAGGTAATATGTCGGCTTCTTCTGCACCCTCTCGCATTGGGATCATAAACGCCATAAGCGCTTCACCTTTTATCTCATGCGGAATTCCGATGACTGCACTCTCTACAATCGACTTATGTTCATTAATGGCATCTTCAACTTCTGCAGTTCCAATTCTATGGCCAGATATATTGACTACATCGTCAACTCTTCCGGTAATTCTGTAATTTCCATTAGCATCTCTTTTAGCACCATCTCCTGTAAAATAATAACCTTTATAGGTACTGAAATAGGTTTGACGGTATCGATCATGATCTCCATATATTGTCCTTGCTAGTCCCGGCCATGGAGTTTTTATACAAAGATTTCCTTCTGCTGGGTTTCCTTCTATTTCTTTTCCATCTGTGTCTACTAAAACAGGATGAACTCCAGGGAGGGGAAGTGTTGCATGACAAGGAATGACGTCTGTAACTCCGGCAACTGTCGAAATCATGATTCCACCTGTTTCGGTTTGCCACCACGTATCTACAATAGGACAATTTCCTTTTCCAATTTTGTCATTATAACAATGCCAAGCTTCTTCATTGATTGGTTCTCCAACTGTTCCAAGAACTTTCAGGCTCGATAAATCAGCGCGGTCAACAAATTCAATATCACAGGCCTCTAATGCCCTAATGGCGGTAGGTGCAGTATAGAAATGCGAAACTTTATATTTATCAATGACATCCCAAAATCTTCCCGCATCTGGGTAAGTTGGAATTCCTTCGAAAATAACTTGGGTCGAACCGTTGAGTAGAGGCCCATAAGAAATATATGAATGCCCTGTAATCCATCCGATGTCAGCTGAACACCAAAAAACATCATCTGAATTAACTTGAAAAACATTTTTAAAAGTTTCACTTGCCCATAACATATAACCTGCAGTTGTATGTTGGAGTCCCTTAGGTTTACCGGTTGATCCAGAGGTGTAGAGAATAAATAGAGGATCTTCCGAATTCATTTCTTCAGCGGGACAATTTTTATCAGCATTCTGAAGAAGTTCATTAAGCCATAAGTCTCTTCCAGAAACCATATCCACCGCTGCTCCAGTATGAGAAAGGCATAAAACTCTCTCAACTCCAGGGCATTCTTCCATCGCCTCATTTGTGATGGCCTTAAGTGGGATTGGCTTGTTTCCTCTCATACCCTCATCGTTGGTAATGACTATCTTTGCTTGGCAATCATTAACTCTACCTGCTAATGCCTTGGCCGAAAATCCTCCAAAGACAACCGAGTGAACAGCGCCAATTCTTGCACAAGCTAAAACACCTGTTAACAGTTCAGGAACCATGGACATATAAAAAATAACTCGATCGCCTTTTTTTACACCCTGGTCTTTTAACACATTAGCGAAACGAGAAACTTCGTCTAGTAATTGCTGATAGGTAAAAGATTTATTAGGAGAGTTTGGATCGTTAGGTTCCCAATGAATGGCAACTTTATCAGGTTGATTATTTGCATGCCTATCAAGAGCATTGATAGTGATATTTGTTTTTCCACCATCAAACCATTTCACATCTAAATTATGAAAATCTCCAGTTAATACTGAATCCCATTTTTTATACCATTCAAAAGTCTCAGCGCGATCGCTCCAATATTTATCTAGATCGTTAAGACTTTCCGCATAAAAACTTTGGTACTGGTCTTTAGATTCAATTCTGTACTGCATATAACCTCCAGTTATTTGAGGTTAAATTTTAGGAAATGCTATAAGCTTTTGTAACTAAAATCTTAATAATTAACACATATTTTCTTAACATCACCCTTGAGATCTTCTGCTAGGCTTTAATTAACTCAACAGGAGAGAGTCATGGAAAACTTAGATTTTAAATTTATGGCGATTACCGATTATTTAAATTCACTGTCAGATTATTTTGGAACATTTGATTACTATCAAGATAATGACGAACTGGATGAGCCGGATTTTATGATGGATCAATTAGATAAAGATTTGATGTTAAATTAGGGGAGCGATTGCTCCCCATTTTTTTATATGTCGAATGTAAAAGGTGTTTTTACTTTTAACATGATACCTTTTGTTTCGATATCGATGTTTAGGTCACGTCTTCTTCCTTCATTTTGAAGGTAAAGGTATTCAAGCTCAATTTGTGCTTGCTTAATGATTTTAAATCCTGCACCTGCTTGCATCCCAATGCCTGAGTCCATACTTGTTTCAATTTGCTCTGAGCCAAAATATTTACCCCAGTTTAAACCACCATATAGGTATACTTGTGGATCAACACCGTAAGTAGCGTTAGCTGAAAGCCTCATATTTCTTACGTCTTCATCATCCATAGCAATATCTTGGTAAATACCAAAAACCGAATAACCAAGTTCTTTAATTTTTACTTTTTCGTATCCAGCCTCAAGTTGAATTTTGGTACGAGTATTCTCATTCTCACTCGTTTCTTGACCTGCTTGAGCTGAGTTCGCACCACCTCTAAGGCGAGTATTGCTGGTTAGACTACCTTGCGCGATACCAACGCGAAAACCGTCATTCATCTTTTTTATCCAATTTTTAACTGGAACTCTTACATCAAATTTTGAAGTGTTTGTTGCTGCTTGAGCACTACTGATAGTTGCAAGAACAACTAATACGATTAGCTTTTTCATAAATCTCTCCTGTGTTGAAACCCTAAAATTCTAGGGTTTCATTCACAGAAAAGCGAATTATTTTGCTACGAAATTACAGATTTTTCCTGGAACATAGATCTCTTTAACAATAGTCTTACCTTCTAGGTACTTAGAAATACGTTCATCCTCTTTAGCTAGCTTAAGAAAGTCATCCTTTGCGATATCTGCTGGAACATCAAGAGTTGCTCTGGTTTTACCCATCACTTGAACCGCCATCGTAATAAGGTCATCTTTTGCAAGCTCTTCATTAAATGTAGGCCATGCTTCATAAGCTAAACTTGAAGTATGTCCAGTGATCTCCCAAAGCTCCTCTCCAGCGTGTGGAGCTAGAGGTGAAACTAGAAGAGCAAAAATACTAGCAGTTTCTTTTGAGAATTTTTTCTCTTTAGCACAATGATTAGTAAAAATCATAAGTGCTGAAACAGCCGTGTTAAATTTCATATCTTCAATATCAGAAGTTACTTTTTTAATCGTTTTATGCAGAAGCTTCAAAGTCTCTGTAGAGTCTTCAGTGTAAAGCTCAGTGTTAGCAAAAGTTTTATAAGCCTTCGCTAAGAAGTTAAATACACCTTTAACTCCATTCATTGACCACGGTTTTGTTTTTTCTAATGGCCCCATGAACATTTCATAAGTTCTTAGAGTATCTGCTCCGTAGTCGTTAACAATATCATCTGGATTGATAACATTACCGCGAGACTTACTCATTTTCTCGCCATCAGTACCTAAGATCATTCCTTGATTGACAAGCCTTTTAAAAGGCTCTTTTGTAGAAACAAGTCCTAGGTCAAAAAGAACTTTATGCCAAAACCTTGCATATAGAAGGTGCATTACCGCATGCTCCATTCCACCGACATATAAATCAACTGGCATCCAGAATTTCTCTAGTTCTTCATCCCATGGTTTTTCAGTATTTTTGGGATCAATATAGCGAAGGTAATACCAACAAGAACCTGCCCATTGAGGCATAGTGTTTGTTTCTCTTCTTACTTTTTTACCCGTCTTTTCGTCTGTGAAATATAGCCACTCATCAATGGTTGCTAGAGGTGATTCACCTGTTCCACTTGGCTCATACTTTTCTACATCCGGTAGAGTCACTGGAAGCTCTTCTGGGTCTAGGCATCTTAGAACTTTTCCTGTTTCAGCGTCTTTTAAAAGTGGGAATGGCTCTCCCCAGTAGCGCTGACGAGAAAACAACCAGTCGCGAAGTTTATAGTTAATTTTCTTTTCCCCTAAATTTTCTTTTTCTAGGTAAGCAATCATTTTCGTGATTGCGCTATCTTTATCTAGTCCATTTAAAAAATCTGAATTGATCTGCTCACCATCTCCTGTATGAGCAGCTTCCTCAATATTCCCGCCAGCTCTTACCGCTACGATATCAAGATCAAATTTTTTGGCAAATTCCCAGTCTCTTTCATCATGAGCCGGTACCGCCATGATTGCACCTGTGCCATAAGTTGCAAGTACGTAGTCAGAAATCCAAATAGGGATTTTCTTTTGATTGACGGGGTTAATGGCGTAGGCTCCAATGAATACACCAGACTTATCTTTATTTAACTCAGTTCTTTCCAGGTCTGATTTTCTTGCAGCAGTTTCGATATAAGCTTCAACTTCAGCTTTTTTATCTGCACTTACAAGTTTTTGAACAAGGTCATGTTCTGGAGCAAGTACCATATAGGTAGCTCCAAATAATGTATCAGGTCTGGTGGTAAAAACTCTTACCGTTTCACCGGATTCTGTTTTGAAATCAACCTCGGCACCTTCGCTTCTGCCGATCCAGTTTCTTTGCATCTCTTTGACTGATTCAGGCCAATCAAGGTCTTCAAGATCTTCTAAAAGTCTATCAGCATATTCGGTGATTTTAAGCATCCACTGCTTCATTGGTTTTCTGATTACCGGATGTCCTCCCACTTCAGATTTACCATCGACAACTTCTTCGTTAGCTAGAACAGTTTTAAGCTCAGGACACCAGTTAACGTTCATTTCATCTTCGTAAGCTAGCCCTTTATTGTAGAGCTGAACGAAAATCCATTGAGTCCATTTGTAGTAGTCAACATTACTCGTAGCCACTTCTCTAGACCAATCGTAGGAGAAACCAAGCATTTTTAATTGGCGTTTAAAGGTTTCTATATTTTTTTCCGTTGTTGTTTGTGGGTGAGTTCCTGTTTTAATGGCATAGTTCTCTGCTGGAAGACCGAAGCTATCCCAGCCCATAGGGTGAAGGACATTATATCCTTTCATTCTTTTGAAACGGGCCATGATGTCTGTCGCTGTATATCCTTCAGGGTGACCAACATGAAGTCCAGCTCCGGAAGGGTATGGGAACATATCTAGCACATAGTATTTTGGTTTATTGGAGTCGGTGGTTGTTTTGAAAGTTTCCTTATCATCCCAAAAATTCTGCCATTTTTTTTCAATTGAATTGAAGTTGTATTCCATTTTAGATCCCTTTTTTTGACTAGGAACGCAGAATACCGAATTTACAGGGGTATGTGAATATTAATGGGATGCAAAAAAAAGACCGGTATGGGGGGTACCGGTCTCTTTACAATAGGGGAAAGTGCGATAACTAATCCAATAGGCTACAATGAATTGGAAAAGTCATCTTATGTCCTTTTGGTGATGTAATCGCCAAAAAGTCATTTTCTGAATTTAAATTTTTCATATCTTCGATATGGATTAAATGTTTATATCCATCTCTGTAAACGGTTTTACTGAACCCAGAAACCGATACTTTTGTTTTACTTGGAAGCACTGAAGAGATACCTCTTCCGGCTTGATCTTGGTGAAATGCCACACTCGAACCTTCGATAGTAAAAGTCTTTTCACCAAAATTTGTCTCGCAGCTCATAGGTTTCACAGCACCATAGCCGCACACGCTTAATAATAATGTTGTTAATGTCGTTAAAATTTTTGCTCTCATTTCTCTCTCCCCCGTAAAGGTTTGTGCCTTTATATTTTCAAGCCCGATGCCAAAAAAGCTTACGTGATTTCAGTGGGTTGGGCGTGGGTACATGATTAAACTCTTAACACTGTCTTATTTTTAGTCATTAGCTTTGACGAAGGTGGACTGGGTTCTTACACTTTTGGCATGTATAAATTATTGATAATTTTATTGGTTTTACCGGTTTTTGATGCCAGTGCCGTTGTTTCTAAAATGCAGAAGTTTCGAGAACAGCTCAATGAGAAATGCCAAGGTGAAGACGTGTCGTCCCTAATGTCTAAGAAAGTCATGTTGGAGATGATTACTAAATCCTCCTGTAAAGGGGCGTTAACTAAAAAATTGATGGCAAGTTGTCAGATAGAATGTTCTGAGGTCAATGCTGTATTACGCGCGGTTGAGCAGACAAGAAGTGGAGCGGTAGTAGGTGATTAAAATGAAAATAGTTTTTATATCTCTAATAATGAGTGTTTGTTTTGGTACTTTTGCACAAGATACTGTTAATAGTAGGATTGACGAAATCGATGAAAGATTAAGTAATTTGGAGTATGAAAGGCTTTTATCAAAGTTCATTCTATCAGGAAACTTCATGAATCATTTTGAAGCTTATCAAGCTGATAATGAAGATACTGACGATGCTAGTAATTCGAATACTACAACCTTAAATCCTTTTCTTATGAGAGTGGCCATAAATTTCGATGTAAATATAAACGACAATATGAGCTTCTTCTCTACTATTGGAATGTCTAAATTTTGGAACCAGTCTGAGAGAGATCCGGATGAAGTGGGGGATGGCCCTCAGTACCGCTCAATGAAAGGTGGGTACGGTCTAACCAGTTCTGATGCTTATTTTGATACAGCTTATATTCAATATAAGTTGTCAGAAAAATGGAAGTTATCTTTAGGAAGAATGACGACCAATAATGGACCACCAATTGAGCAGTTAGATGGCTTAGAGCGCTCAGGAACTTATCCACGTTTTGCTTATAATTCAATTTTTGACGGTATCGCTTTCACTTACAAGCCTATTGATAACGACAGACAAAGTTTGAAGTTTAGAATTTTCTACACGCCTTTTGTATATGTGGATAAAAACTATCGTGATGAGCAAGTAACTGATGGTAACGATAGAAAAATTGAAAGCCTTCAACCTCAAACAGCTTTACTGTCTGAGTATGAATTAAAAAAACTTAGCTTCGCAGACAGCGTTCAGCTCTATCATATGATTTGGAATTATGAGCATTTTTACGAAGAAGGCTTCCAAGATGACGATACTTATAGGATCGAGTATTCAGCCGCTACGGCAAATATGTTTTATCTAGGGTTTAAAAATCTATTTAAGTCTGGGCTCAATTTGAATTATTCCTATTACACTTTTGATGAGAGGTTTGTGGGAGATATTGAGAGTAGTTATAATTATTTTATTAATATGAACTATAAGTTTTCAAAAGGGATGCTCGATCAGCATACAGCGGGTTTCGAATATATAAATACAGATGAAATTTACTATTTAGAAGACCATACTGCACTTTATGTGGCAGATTTTTATACAAGACATTCTAATAATGGATATCATCTTTATTACGCAATTCCCTTGGGAAATAACCAAATCTTGAGAATAGGACATTTCAATTATAAAGGTGGAATTACCGAGTGGAATGAAGAATATGTTATTTCTGAAGTTCAATCTACTTATGTCAGATGGAGGATTTTCTTTTAAGAAGCCTTTTCACGTGTTTCTTTTATACCTTTGAGTAGAGAGACAATAAAGCAGGTGTGATTATTAACTGTCTCGTAGACTAAATCGCCCATATTTTGGTTCATAAAGCTTTTGGAAAGTGAGAGTCCTAGACCTGTTCCTTTTCCAACCGGCTTAGAGGTAAACATTGGAACGAATATTTTGTCTATAAGATCTGACTTTATTCCAGGACCAGAGTCTGTTATGTAAATATGGAGGTGATTTTTATCTGATTTGATGGAAATTTTAATCCAAGGATCAGTGTGTTCTTCTATCGCATCAATTGCATTATTTAAAAGATTAAGGATAACTTGAACTATTTGTCCTCTGTTTCCAAAAGCAAAATCTGTTGTATTCTCCAAAGAAAATACAATCTTTTTTGATTTGTCTTTCATGCGGGCAAGATTTATTGATTCTTGCAGTAACTCGTGAAGAGAGAAGTTCTCCATCTGGTCGTTGGCCATTCCGTGCGAGAGAGATCTCAGGGATTTGATGATTGTAGTGATTCTCTCAACTTGTTGCTGAGTTTTTTTATTGAGTTCAGTCAGTCTTTCTTCAGAAAGCTTGCCGCGCTCATTTAGTTTTCTTAAAAGGGATGCATTAGAACTGATAACCGTAAGCGGATTATTTATCTCATGGGCAATACCTGCAGCCATTTCACCTAAAGAGGCAAGTTTGTTTTTCTCAATCATCTGCCTGTTCTGGTCTTTAATAATTTCTTCTTGGTCTTTGATATCTTTAATATCTTTAAAACTGAGGTAGTAATTTACTTGTTCGTTATAAACTGTTTGTTTGAAGCTTACTAAAAAAGGGTGGTTCTGCATGAAATTAGAGTCGAGTTTAAATTCTTTCTGAAAAAATGAAACAACAGGAATTGTATTTCTCAGTTCGCTATTATCGAGAATTTGTTGAATACTAGTAAAAATATATTTAAAACTATCATTACAAAAAATGAGATTCATACTTTTATCTAGAATAACAACCCCATCTGGATTCGCATTTAAAAGATTCTTTTGATAATTAGATTCTTGCTCAAGAGAGTGATTAGATTTTTTGATTCGTCGGTATAGCCAATAGAGTACATTATTCACAACTGGGAAAATGATGAGAGAAAATAAGTAGATGTTTTGGCTTTCCATTACGTCTTTCAAGTTCGCAATAGTCGTTGCAAGTTGTAGTTGCCACATATCAATAAGTGCAAAGGTTACTGGAATGACAGCACCACCTAGCGACAAAAGAATTGTGTAATGAATAATCTTTAAATATTTCATTGAAGCCTATATCGGCTAAATAGTTGAGCTTATTAAAGAATATTTTGCATTGCAGTGGTTAATTAAGAATTATTTAACCGCCGCATGAGAAATAGCATCTTTATCCCAGTTTGGTGCATTTTCAATGGTTTGTATAAGGTCTTCAACCTTTTCACAAACAGACCACATCTGAGAATGAATTGGATTATGAAACTTCTCTTGCTCCATTAGCTTGAGTTGTTCAATCAGGTGATTGTAATAACCATCAAAATTAAAGACAATTAGTGGACCAGTATAGTTACCTAGTCTTTTAGCTGACATCCATTCAAAAAATTCTTCCATTGTTCCACAGCCACCAGGTAAAAAAACTGTCGCGTCAGAATTGGACATCATTTTGTATTTTCTCTCACTCATATCGTTGGTGAGGTGAAGATTGGTTAGGTGGGGATGTTGCCACTCTACTGCAATCATAAATTTTGGCATATAACCGTGAACTTCAGCGCCAACTTCTAGGGCACCATCAGCAGCTCTTCGCATAAGGCCTTTTCCACCGCCACCATAGACTAGGCTTCTTCCTGCATCACCTAAGGTTTTCCCTACTTCAAAGGCTAAATTTAAATATTTTTCCGGACAGGCATCTGAGGAACCGCACATTATTCCAATGGATTTATATTTCATTTGATCTCCTTATAGGGCACTTAGTCGTGTTTAAAAAACCATTTACGCTATACTAAATACTCCTAAAAGTCCATCTAGGGAGGGATTCGTGCTAAATCAAGCTATTGCTCAAGAGGTTATTTTCGAAGCGCTAGAAAGCGGAGCAGACTTTTGTGATATTTTTGTTGAAAGGTCTCAAATTGAAGATCTTTCTTTTAATTCATCTGTTGTGAAAAATGTTCGTTCAGGTGTTGATTTCGGAATAGGTGTGAGGCTTATATTCGGAGAGAGAGCTGTGTATGGTTACACCAATTCTATGGTGAAAGAGGATTTAATTTCTTTAACCCAAAGGCTCGCTGCCCAGTTTAAAACTTCAAAAGGTAGAGACCTCAAAACGCTCAACTTTAGCGGTAAGAATGTAAAAGAGATCGCTTCGATTGGAGACAGAGCCGTTCCTATTGCTGAAAAAATAAATCACCTTAAAACGCTTGATTTAAAAATTCGCGGTCAAAGTGAATTTATTAATCAGGTTAACCTCACTTATATGCAAAGGACTCAAGAGATTGAAGTTTTTGACTCTGAAGGATTGCATATGAAGGACACGCGACCATATGTTCGACTTGGGGTTCGCTCTTATGCAAAGGATGGAGATCAACAGGCAACTGGTAGTTGGAATCCAGGAGCTCGTGGTGGTTATGAATTTTTTCAGGCCCTAAATTTTGATGAGATTTCAGATTATGTGGCCAAGCAAGCGGTAACAATCATGCGTGCCAAAAGTTGTCCCGCCGGAAAAATGCCAGTGGTAATTGATAATGGTTTCGGAGGAGTCATCTTTCATGAGGCTTGTGGTCATCCGCTTGAGACGACCTCTGTTGAAAAGAAAGCCTCAGTGTTCTGGGATAAAAAAGGTGAAATGATTGCTCATGAAAATTTGAGCGCAGTTGATGATGGAACCATAGATAATCTTTGGGGAAGTTTAACTTTAGATGACGAAGGAATGCCGACTCAAAAAACTCAGTTGATCAAAAATGGGCGTCTGGAAAACTTTTTATCGGATAGACTCGGTGAAATCAAAACAGGGCACCCAAGAACAGGTTCAGCTAGAAGAGAATCTTATAAATATGCACCAGCTTCGAGAATGAGAAATACCTATATCGAGGCAGGACCTCATTCTTTGGAAGAATTACTTACTTCTATGGGAGATGGCCTTTATGCAAAGTCTATGGGGGGGGGATCTGTTAACCCTGGAACTGGAGAGTTCAATTTCTCTGTTCAAGAAGGCTACCTAGTAAAAAATGGAAAAATTACTGAACCTGTGAAAGGTGCAACCTTAATCGGGCGTGGAGAAGAGATTATGAAAAACATCAGTATGGTGGGTTCAAATCTTGAATACGCGGCAGGTATGTGTGGCTCGGTTAGTGGTGGAGTTCCCGTAACTGTAGGACAGCCAGCGGTAAAAGTTGATGAGATTTTAGTTGGAGGGAAAGCTTAATGAATACCCAAATTAAAAACGCTATGGAAAAAACTTTGGAACTCGCTAAAAAATATGGTGCTGACCAAGCCGATGTAATTGTATCTGCTGGTGAGAGCTTTTCTGTGAGTGCTCAAAAAGGTGATATTGATAAGTACAAAGTTTCTGGAGCAAGAGTTCTTGGGATTCGTTCTCTTAAGGATGAGCGAGTAGGACTATCTTACACTGAAGCTATTGATGATGATTCTCTGGAGATCGCTGTCAAAAAATCTTTAGAAAATGCAGAAGCTTCAGAGAAAAGACCTCATGAAAAAATTGTTGTAGAAAACTCAGAGGGAATTAGAGAGAGTGAATATAAGCCTGATGAAACTTCTATAGATGATAAAATTAAATTTGCTCTTAGTTTAGAAGAGGACGTCCGCAAAAAAGAATCTCGAGTGAGTTCAGTTCCATATAACGGTTTATCTGAGTCGAGCTCAGAAAGTTATTATATGAACTCATTAAATACGTTTAATTACGAGAGTGAGTACTATGTCTCATGTTACACTTCAGCTTTAATCCAAGATGGAGCTAATAATAGTATGCACTATGCAAGCTCTATTGCACGTTCGATTAAAGAGCTGGATAAAAATTACTGTATCGAGGAGAGTTTAGAGCACGCCCTACAATGGTTAGAAGCTAAAAGTCTTCCGACAAAAGCTTATGATGTCGTTTTTGAAGTTAACGCATTCGCATCTTTGTTTGGATGTTTTGGCGGGATTTTTTCTGGAAAAGGGGCAATGGATAAAGTGAATCCTTTTGCTGACCGCCTAGGACAGAAAATTATGTCTGAAGAAATAGTCCTATGGGATCGACCAAACTATGAAAAAGCTTTTTTTCATTCCTATTTTGATTCAGAAGGTTTTGAGCAAAAAGATCTTTGTTTGGTTGAAAATGGAGAGTTAAAAACTTTTTACCATAACACCGCCACTGCAAATTATCTAAACGCAGAGTCGAATGCTCGTGCTGCAAGAGGAGCCAAGTCAGCTCTTGGAGTCTCTGGCACAACTAAAGTTTTTAATCCTGGAAAGACCGCGCAGGCTGATCTTACTTCTGGTGAGTATTTAGAAGTATTGAGTATGCAGGGGCTTCACTCAGGATCTGATTCATATTCTGGTGAATTTTCTTTTGCAGCTTCAGGATACCTATGTCGTGACGGTAAGAGAGTTAAACCCGTAAAAGGCGTGACAGTTTCAGGAAATTTTTATCAAATGATGAAAAACGTTAAAATTATTGGTGATCAAGTGCATACCACTCACCATAATGATTTTTTTGCACCATCATTGCGATTTGAAGCTATGAGTGTTGGGGGAGAGTAATCTTGAAGTCTTGGAAGTTTAAAATTTTTGGACCTTTGTTTTTAGTCATCGTGCTGGCATCAGCTCAGTATATTCTCTGGAATTATCCTATTTCAAATGGGAAAAGGGTCGGAAATCTCACAAAGTTCTCCAAAAAGGGAAAAATCTTTCCAACTTGGGAAGGAACCATTGATGAAGGTAGTGGGGACAAATTAACTTCTTACTTTTCAGTTCGGGATGAAAAACTTGGAGAAGAGCTTTTTAATTATGAAGGCAAGCAAGTCATCGTGTATTACGAGCAGTACCTGATGGGTTGGCCGTGGGAGACGACCTACAATATTATCAGTTGGAAACCTAAGGATATCCCTACGTTAGAGCAAGCAGTATCGCAAGAAGGGAGCCCTGCGTTGAAAGTATTGTCTAAAACTTTGTTTTGCTCACTTCTAGGGAGTCTGATTATGGATGAAGATCTTTACGCAAAGGTTAAGGAACACGTTAAGACCCGCAACTACTACCTGTTTAAGCAATTTGATCAGTGTAATAATTAGTCTTTTACCCTAGTTTTACATGACAGCTCCGAAAGAATTTGAGACAAAGAGCCATTAGCAAAAATTTTAGGAGATTTTATCGTGGAGATCACAGAGAACTCAGTCGAAGAAAACGTTGTAAAAACAACGGTTCAGGCGAAGCCTAATAAAGACGAAGATTTAAAAGAACTAGGTGAATATGTTCGTGAGGTTATTAGCGAACTACCTAAGGAAACTTTTAAAAGAGAGCCGACAAGGCTTAAATACGGGATTTTATACTGGGGTGGTGCAGCACTTGTTGCATATTCAGTAGTTAGTTTCGAAATGCATTGGATTTTAAAATCTGCTCTCGGTCTATTCATGGGAATCCTACTTGGCGGAGGAGCATTCCTTGGACACGAAGTTCTTCACGGTGCAATTATTAAAAATAAAAAATGGCAGGACTTTTTTGGTTTCCTAGGCTTTGGTCCATTCTTAATTTCTCCAACTTACTGGAGATTTTGGCATAATGGTCTTCACCATGGAAACACTCAACTACTATACAAAGACCCTGACGCATTCCCTACGAGAATGATCTATAAGAAGAGTAAATTTATGCAAAGAATTTACCCTTTAACCCCTGGTTCTGGGACATTAAGAAGTTATTTTTACTTCTTCTACTGGTTCTCTTACCAAGCAGTTTTAAACCAAGCTTACATGAGATTTGGAAATAAAATGTGGGACAGGATGAACCATGGAAGAGTGACGATTGAGTTTATTGGAACAATTATTTTGATGGCCTTGTATCTTAATTATATTGGATTAGAGAACTTAGTTTTCTTGTTTGTGATTCCTTTTATGGTTATGAACTACACAGTAATGAGTTATATCTCTACTAATCACAATATCTCTCCTTATACTAAGAAGAATGATCCTCTGGTGAATTCATTAACAGTGACAAATCATCCAATCTTAGAGTTTTTAAATTTCAATTTTGGTTACCATACAGAGCATCATCTTTTTCCAGCAATGCCTGCGTCGAAAGCAAAGATCATTAGCAAGAAGCTACAGGAAAAATACCCGGAGCGTTATAAAATAATGCCTAAGGCTAAAGCGCTTAAGCTTTTATATTCGACTCCAAGAATCTACAAAAACCGTGATATCCTTGTTTGTCCAAAGACTGGAAAAGAGTTTGCGACCCTTGGTCGAGAAGATATGGTTCAGTAAAAATAAAGTTTATATTCTTGATAGAAAGGCTCCTATTTTAGGGGCTTTTTTTTTGCCTAGTTTTGTGGGGTTTGTATCAAGAATTTCTAAAGTTGATTGCCAATTGATAAATAAAAGAGAATGATATTAGAGAGTTTTTCAAGGATGGAAAAATGAATAAAATCATTATTTTAACTCTACTTTTTAGCTTTAGTTCTGCTGTTTTATCGGCCACTAGATTTGCCACTTATAATATCAGGCATTTCGATTCCCAGAGTACCAGGACTAATAAAGCTGAATTAAAAAATATTTTAGATAATCTTGGAGCCGACTTTATAACGGTAGAAGAGATTGTAAATACTTCTAGTTTTAAAACCTTTCTTCAAAAAAATTATCCAAATTTCAGAGTGGTATTTTCTCGCTGTGGTGGTGGTGGTAAGCAAAAAATTGGTTTTGTTTATAACGCTTTCAAGTTCAAACTTAATAAGTACTACGAAGATGCGAGATTTTCTGATCCAGCTGCACCTTCTGGACAAGCAAGTTGTGGAAGACTTAGACCTGTATTAGTTGGATATTTTGAAAAACTTAAGACAAGAGAAGAATTTGTGGTTTTGGGAGTTCATTTAAAAGCGGGCGGTCAAGCGAGTAGTTATAGCACGAGAAAAATTCAGTATGTGATGCTTGGTAATTTAATAAAAGAAATAAAGAGAAAAGGTCAAAATAATATCCTGATTATGGGAGACTTCAATACAACTGGCTACAATCTAAATGATAGAGATTACCATAATTTCTCAGACATGCTTGCCGATGTGAGGATGGACACTGTTGCACAGAAAATTAGTTGTACTGCATACTGGTCTGGGGCAAATCGCTCTGACAATATTGAGGAAAGCTCAATCTTAGATCATATTATTTACCCTGCAAATTTTTTAGGTGATAGAGCTCAAGCGATTGAAGTTCACTCACATTGTAAAAGAGTAGATTGCCAGAATACATCAGAAAAAAGATTAGGAATTAGCTATAAGGAAGTAACAGATCACTGTCCAGTTTCTATTACTTTTAATTAATGTTTACCAAAGAATATTGGGATAAAAACTATTCTCAACCTCAGACTATGGATTGTATTGGAAATGCAAAAGAACATGTCCAATACATGAAATCTTTTTTTGAGTTGGAGCTCATCGACATTAGTAGTGTAATTGATTTTGGTTTCGGTTACGGCTATCTTTTTCAAAAGGTAATGAAGGCTTTTATTCCTTATCAGGCCTGTGGTTTGGAGCCTTCAAAATTTGCTTTCGATAAAGCAAGTGCACGGAAATTAAAACCGGTGGAATCCACTAATCTAAGCCTTTATAATGAGTCTATCCAAGAATGGTGCGAGCGAAAAAATACACCAAAAAATCGATTTGATTTGGGGATTTGTACTTCTGTTTTGCAGTATGTGGAAGATAAGGACCTCGACTTAGTACTTAAAACAATGGGGGAGAGAGTAAAGTATATTTACCTAACCGTCCCCACTGATTTGGAGTTAGACGCGCAAATAGAAGTTCTCGATTTTCATGATACGTACGCAATTAGGCGTTCCAGAGAATTCTATCGCAATATTATTGGAAAATACTTTACCAATATTTCAAGTAAGATTTGGGAGAGTAAATTTTATTTTGATGAGAAAACTACTTTATTTTCAGATCTTTTATATAGGAGTTAAAAATGATCGCAGATCGGATTTTAAACATGGAAGAGTCAGCAACTCTTAAAATGGCGAATCTTGCTTGGGACTTAAAGGACCAAGGTAAAGATGTAATTAGTTTAAGTTTAGGTGAGCCAGATTTTGACACTCCCGACTTTGCTAAGCAAGCAGCAGTGAAGGCTATTGAAGAAAATTATACTCATTACCCTCCCGTTCCTGGATATAAAGACGTAAGGGAAGCTATTTGCACTAAACTTAAAAGAGATAATGGAATTGATGTAACGGCAGACAATATCGTCATTTCAACTGGAGCTAAGCATTCACTTATGAATATTTGTCTTGCCTTACTAAACCCTGGTGAAGAAATTCTACTTCCTGCTCCTTATTGGGTTAGTTATAAGGCAATGGCCGAATTTGCTGAAGCTAAGATCATTGAAGTTAAAACAGATATTTCAACTGATTTTAAGCTTACGCCAGAAGTTTTAGATAAAAACCTAACTGATAAAACGAAGCTTTTTATTTTTAGCAATCCTTGTAATCCTTCCGGAAGTGTTTACACTGAGGGAGAGTTGAGAGAGCTTGCAGGTGTTTTTGAAAAATACCCCAACTGTTATATTGTCGCAGACGAGATATATGAGTTAATTAATTTTCAAGGTAAGAACTTTAGCCTTGGTTCAATAGATTCACTTAAAGAGAGAGTGATTACTGTTAACGGTATAGCCAAAGGTTTTGCCATGACAGGTTGGAGAATTGGCTATATTGCAGCTCCTGTTAAAATTGCAAAGGCTTGTACCAAGCTGCAAGGCCAGTTCACATCAGGGGCAAATACGATTGCACAGATGGCGACTAAAGAGGCTGTTTTAAGAGATCCAGCGACTTTAAATGAAATGAAAAATGTTTTTGAGAAAAGAAGAGACTTAATGATTGAGCTTCTTTCTGAAATACCTGGTCTAAAAGTAAATAAGCCTATGGGTGCATTTTATCTTTTTCCTGATGTGAGTTCATTCTTTGGAAAGTCTGCTAACGGTGAAAAAATTGAAAACGCTGATGATTTGTGTATGTATCTTTTAGGTGATGGTCTCGTTGCGACTACATCAGGGGCGGCTTTCGGTAATCCTGAAAATATCAGACTCAGCTATGCAAACTCTGAAGAACAGCTTAGAGAAGCCGTTAAAAGAATGAAAGAATCTTTTGCAAAACTAAAATAATTATATTTTTAAATCACCAGCGAACGCGTCTGCAATAGGGCGCGTAAGCTGGAATTTTTCAAAAACAATTTTCAAGCTGGCCATAATCGGAACACTCAAAAACATTCCTGTTACTCCCCACAAAAATCCCCAAAAAGCTAAACTTAGAAGAATGGTAACCGGATGAAGTCCAATATTTTCTCCCATTATCTTAGGTTCAATAATATTTCCGATGGTAATTTGAATAAGGCATAGGAAAAATAAACAGATCCAAAAAGGAGAGGTAAATCCAAATTGTAGAAGGATTATCGGTAGAGGTAAGGCTACAGCTATAATTGAACCAATTGTGGGGATAAAATTAAGCAGAAATGTCAACGTGGCAAACATAAAGCTCATTTCGACATTCAATAATTTCAGTAGTAGATAAGTGAGAAAACCTGTTGCGGCAGAAACTAATAATTTTGTTCCCACGTATTTTCCAACGCTCTCTTTAATATCTGTAATAATACTATCTTCGGAAACATCTTTTAGACTTTCTCCAGAAAGAAGAAAAATACAAAAAATAATCACAAGAAAAGTATTACTAAATAATGAAATAACTGCGGTAGATAGAGTTTTTATTAGCTGAGTGAACGGTATTTTCTTAGTCAACTCTTTAACTGATCTTTCTTCAACTGTGAATCCTAAGTCATTAGCCGTTTTAGCGAAAAAGGTACTAACTTGTTGGACTTTATCTTTATATTGATTGGAAGAATCTGCAAAGCTTTCAATTGATTCTGCTGTTACAACTGTGATCATCATGAAAATGAGGATAAAAAATAAGATTGTTCCAATAAGAACAACAAATCTGGGAACTTTCAATTTCTTTTGAGCTTTCCCCATAACAGGTGCGATCACCAACGCGATAAAAACGGAGAGAACAAATGGTATAAATACTGTTTTCGTGACAGTTAATACATAAGCTGTTGCGATCATGGTAAGGATGAAAAGACAAATAGTGCTAATTTTTTGATAGGTTTCCATAAGTAAATATTAGCTTTATCACTACGCAAAACCAAGGTCTAATAGAATGGAGAAATTAATAAATCAAACAGTGGGGGGAGCAGCTAAGGTTTAATAGGCAAGACTTGATAAACGCTAAAACCTTTATTTGGTTCGTAGTTAGCCTTAACTTCGTGTTGGTTTAAGCGAAAACCATAATTATTGGCTTTTGAAAGTTGATATTGAGGTTGGGGACCTAAGCTCAATACTTCTTTGATTAGGGTTTTGAAGTTCTCGTCAATTTGAATAGAGTCGCAAAATTTCACCTCAATTTTTTTCAAGTTTTCTGATGCCCAGCCTGAGGTTGCAGACGGAAAAGCGTCCCACTCAGGAATATAAGGCTTAATGTCCAATATAGGAGTTTGGTCCAGAATATCGTGGTTTTTAAAATGAATTGCAAACTTCTCAATTCGTACAAACTCCACTACTGAATGGCAAATCGGGTTCGGCCTAAATGGACTGCGAGAAGCGAATACACCAACCTTATTATTACCACCCAGTCGGGGGGGCCTAACGGTAAGTTTGTTATCTTGTGGATTATTCTGATGTGGGCTCCATGTGAGGAATAAATGAGAAAAAGAGTCGAGACCTCTCAGCGCTTCTTCACGTCGAAACTTCTTTTTGAGTTCAATATGGCCAAATGAATGGGGAGCTAAACCTGACTGACGCGGAATGGAAAACTTATCATCGTAACAGGTTATGGCCTTGCCAATAGGATTCATTATGACTCGGTATAATAGACTTTTTTGTTTGTCTATATTTATACAAAATTATGTAAAATTCATTTGAGAATAAAGTTGATTTTCCGATAATGTTATTAGTCTATGAGAGATTTAAGGAAACCCACTGAACAATACTCAATTTTTGTTGTCGATGATATGGAAGTTATCCTGAAATTGATCTCCCATTCTCTAAAATGCTTCAATGTGAAAACATTTAAAAATGCAGAAGAGGCTTTGAATGTTCTTGCGACTGAAAAACCAGATTTAATCATTACAGATGTCGAGATGCCTAAAATAAATGGATTTGAGTTTTGTCGAAAAATCAAAGCAGATCCAGAATTATATCATATTCCTGTCATATTTCTTACAAGTTTAGATCAGAATATGGCACTTGCTGAAGCATTAAGTTGTGGTGGAACTGACTTTATTGATAAAAATACAATCAAAGGTGATGCAGTTAAACTAAGAATTGAAAATGTTCTTAAACTACAAGAATTTGCCAATGAAGGTCTAGAATTAGCAGCGGAGACGAAAAAATTCCTAAGGGTTATTTGTCATGATGTAGCGAATCCACTAACAGTGGTGAAATCTTACGCGAATATTTTAGAAAAGAAATTAAAAGCGACAAATGCGTTTGATTCTCATGAAAAATACTTTACTAAGATGAGTAAGGCCATTTTACAAATTCAAAATATCTTGGAGGATGTGAGGACAACTTACGCACGAGCTGAAAAAGGTGAGCAACTTGAAGTTAAGAATGTCCCTCTTAAAACAGTGGTTGATAATCTCGTGTATATAATTCAAGACAAGATTGCGCAAAAAGAGCTTTTTTTAGATGTATTTCCTATTGACGCAAATTTAAAGGTAATTGCTCATGAGGGGATTTTACAAAATCAAATTCTTGGTAACCTTTTATCTAATGCGATTAAATTCACGAAACAAGGTGGAAATATTTCAGTGCTAACTGAAGCATCTGAAAATGAGGTGAATATTAGCATTATTGACAGTGGTGTTGGAATTCCTGAGGATCTAATACAGATTCTTTTTGATCCTTCTCAAAATACCAGTCGCCCTGGTACCGACGATGAGAAGGGAACGGGCTTTGGACTACCAATCGTTAAAGATTATATTGAACAGATGGGCGGAGCAATTTCTGTTTCATCGAATGATATTTCGAAAAATCCATCTGATCACGGCACGACTTTTAAGGTGACACTTAAAAAATCTGTCGCATAAAAAAACCTGGCCGAAGCCAGGCTTAATATTTAGTTTTGTGAGTTTTGAATTCTAATAAGAGGCGAAGCATTTTCTGCATGGACTTGATAGTCCTCGTTAAAAGTTGCTAGCACATCCTTGATCTTTTGAACTTCAGCTTGTAACTCTGCCTGAGTAGAAGTTTGATCAGTTGATATCACTCTCATGTATGGCCTGATTGGAGCGTGTTGAGGTTTAACTAAGGTTACATATCTTTTTGTTAAAACTCCATTGGCATCTACAACAATCTGAGCTGAGTAATCTGAAAGTTCTTGTCTTGTTATATGACGAGCGTAAATTTTTTCAGTTTCTCTGATTTGAATTAAATATTGTGCATTACCAGTGATTGTTACCGAAGTCTCAAATTTCTTTGTGTCTTTTCCTAATTGATAATTACAGTTTAGTTTTTGATTTTCAGAGTTAAAACAGTAGATAGTCTCTTGGCTTAGTTTAAACTCTGAAACATCAGAAGCTTTTATTGATTGTTCAAATGCTTCTTTTTCCGCTTCAGCTAACCTTTCAATTCTCGCCGCTTCTTCTCTTTGAGCTTGTGCTTCTGATTCGCTAAATCTTCTTACTGTTACGGCATCGCTTTCAAGACCTTCATAGAAATCCATGAAAAAGCCTTTATAAAAATCACGAGACTTTAAGTTGTTTTTTGCAGTTGTGTCAGCGTATTGTTGCATTCTATTGGCTGGAACGTTGAAAAGATCGATTGTGTTATACAGCGAGTTCGTTGCATGCCCAAATCTTCCTGCACGTGTGATGAAAAACATAAGATCTTTTGATCCTTGCTTTTCTTGTTGCATGCGCTTCATCCAATCTTCAACTGTAACTATTCCGGTATAGTTATCAATGGCCACCCATGATTCACCAGACTTAACGATTGTAGAAACATGATGTCCCCAAAATCCCATATCACCAATTACCCAAATTTTTCTGATCGCATTTGGATGAACATTTCTAATTAGAGCTTGATTGTGAGCTACTAGAGCACGCCCAAAACAAAATCCAACGCCACGTCCACCATAATTTCTTTGGTTTCTTACAACATAGTTACTAGTCATTGCTCTATATAGTTCTTGAATTTGGTCATTATCAAGACTTAAGAGAGCATCATTCATTGGCTGGTATCGATTGATATTTTGGTTGAAGTTAATTTCATCTTTAATTAGATCAAGTAAATTTTCATTATTTGCCTGTACCTCGCTATTACTCATTGAAGCGTAAATTTGCTTTAAAGCAACGCTCCCATAGTTCATACGAAGTTGCTCTAATGAATTAGACCCAGGAATACTTCTGACGTAATTTCCTCTAACAGTTTGACCTGAGCCAAGTCCTAAATTTGTCCATTGAAAATAAGTAGATACCCAGCTTGCCTGTGCTGAAGTTGCAGCAAGCCCCAGTACTACGAGTGAGAGTAGTTTTGATTTCATAGTGTCGCCCCTTATAAAAAAAACAAGGGTTTATTATCCCAAAATGAGATGAGATGCCACCGAGTTGTAAGAATTTCAAGATGGTTAAATACCTCCAAATATCATAGACTTATAAGAATCGAAGCTATACCAAAAATTAATTAAGGAAAATTTATGTCTAAGATTAATAATGTTGAAATCAAAGCTAAATGTGCTGAGCCTAAATTCATTCAAGATACATTAATGGAGCTTGGGGCTGATTACTTGGGTTGTGATCATCAAATAGATACATACTTTAATTGTGAGAAGGGAAGGCTTAAGCATCGGGCAGGTAATATTGAAAACTCGCTAATCTTTTATTCTCGACCTGATCAAGCCGGGCCGAAGCATTCTGATATTGCTTTTAGCAAGGTAAAAAAAGAGAGCAATATTTCTGATGTGTTGACAGCAGCGTATGGTGTGAAAGTTATTGTAGATAAAAAGCGTCATATCTATTTTATAGATAACGTAAAATTTCATGTGGATGAAGTTCAAGGACTAGGAAGCTTTATGGAAATTGAAGCTATTGATGAATCAACTGAAATTCCTTTATCTAAATTACAGGAACAGTGTGAACATTATATGAGTGTTTTAAAAATAAAAGACTCGGACTTAATTACTCAAAGTTATAGTGATCTTATTTTTAAAGAATAAATTTTAATTGCAAATTTTTTGTTGCACCAAATAGCTTTATCGAGTAAGGTGAAAATAAGTTCAATCAATAAAGGAGACGAACATGATAAATTCAATGATTATGTTTTTAGAAGCCTCAGCTGCTCTGAATCTCGTCTCCATCGATGGAAAGGTGGCGAGACCTCTCGGCACTGATCAAAAAATTAACGATCGTCGCTATATTTGTTCGCAAATTAACGCTTAGACTGATTTTTAATTTTTTATAAATCCAAAATCATTACATTTATTTTAAAGGCACAAAAACAAGGATTTTGTTTTAAAGGCGCCTAAGACATTATCCTAGCATTTTTGTGCCCTTTTAATCGCTTGTATTTCTGGGGAGGAATAAGATGCAAACTTTAAGACTAAGGCGGGTTAGATGGCGTCCGCGGTTGAGGTTTAAATTTAAAATTAGATTTAAACAAACGGTCAAAACGCTATTTAGGGGGACTTTCTATGCTTTTTTTAGAGGTCCAAAACTTGTAAGACAAATCGAGCCAGGTAGGTTCGAAGAAGTAAGAAGATTGGAATATCCAATCAAAATGTAAGGAGTAAATTGTGAGTACGCAGTATTTTGATCGCTATCTTAAGCAAAAATCAATTTTACCAGCGAATATGCGTGCATACGTTGAAGTTGAGAATAAAGATAGAGTGAGTTTTTATGCACTCTCTGACCTTGATAGTAATTTTGAAAGAATAGAGAAGTGGATAGTAGTTGGAAACAACAAGCTTTATGTTTTTCAAGGAGAAGATAAATCAATCTTCTCCTTGGAAAATTTGAAGATTAGAGAGGGACATGGAAGGGTTGCAAATCATTTGACTCTATTGAGTGAAAACAACGATCTCCTAGATGTCTTCTGGTACGGGCAAAAACAGAATATTTTGTTTGCTCAATTGAAGTATATTCTTGAAGAAGGAGCGGGGCATATTACGATTTCTGCTGATGAAAATTATCAGCAGAGTGTATTAGCTCCACTTCTTAAAAATCAAGCAAGTACCGAAATTGGTGAAAGTCAGGTTGTAATGAGGCTTTTGAAGTATCTTATGCCTTATAAAAAAGAGGTGGTACTTGGAACAATTGGGGCTGTTGGATTGACTCTTGTTTCTCTCTTTCCTGCTTATATTTCTGGACGACTTTTGGATGAGGTTATTAAGCCTTATCAAGATGGCACCTTAAGTGGCAATGAGGCAGTTCAAATTGGTGTGCTTTTTATAGTTACATTGGGCTTGATCTACTTATTGAAACAATTTTTTATCTGGTTGCGATTAAAAAAGATGTCGGTTATGGGAGAAAAAGTAGCAAGGGATCTTCGGGAAGATCTTTTCACTCATATTCAGAAATTGGATATGGATTTCTTTTCGACTAAACATACTGGAACGATTATTTCGCGTGTGAGTTCAGATACTGATCGAATTTGGGACTTTGTTGCCTTCGGAGTTGTAGAAGTTTCAATCGCAATTTTGACGATGATAGGGCTTTCAGCAGTGTTAATTTCACTTGATTGGCAACTTGGCCTGATGATGACTGTCCCTGTACCAATAATCATTTGGGCGATCTATCACCACGGTGAAAAGATGAAACGAATGTTTATTCGTTGTTGGAGAAAATGGTCTGAATTAACAGCTGTTGTGGGGGATACTGTTCCTGGGATTCAAGTTGTTAAATCGTTTAATCAAGAAAAGAAAGAGATTAAAAGGTTTAACCAAAAAAATCAGGCAGCATTAGATGAGTTTAATGAAGTTCATGAGGCATGGACAAAATTTTGGCCGGGATTATTTTTAATTGTTCACGCCATCATGGTGATTGTATGGGCAGTGGCGGTTCCAAGACTTCTTAGTGCGCCGAATGAAGCAGGTTATATGAGTGCGGGGACTTTTGTTTCTTTTTTACTCTATATGACAATGTTTACTCAGCCGATAGAGGTCATTGGACAAATGGCGAGAATGTTAAATAGAGCAAGCAGTAGTGCCTATAGAGTTTTTGAAATTTTGGATACTAAGCCTTCATTGAATACTGATGAAAGTGTTGTCCGAACAAAATTGCAGGGACAAATTGAATTTCGCGACGTGATCTTTAGTTATGATGGTGTTCGTAATGTTTTAAAAGGTATTTCGTTTGAAATAAAAGCTGGTGAAATGATTGGGTTAGTTGGGCCTAGTGGTAGTGGGAAGTCTACGATAACAAAACTGATGAATCGATTTTATGATGTATCAAGTGGTGGGATTTACCTTGATGGATTAGAGATAAAGTCTTTAGAAGTTGGTAGTTTACGTTCTCAAATAGCTGTTGTTCATCAAGATCCATATCTATTTCATGGAAGTATTTTGGATAATATTACTTATGGAAATGATAAGGCGAGTTTAGATCAGGTGATCCAGGCTTGTAGAGCAGCTAATGCCCACGAGTTTATTTTAAACTTTAAGGATGGCTATGACACTAAAGTCGGTGAACGCGGTCAAACACTTTCAGGAGGAGAGAGGCAACGAATTTCGATTGCTCGTGCAATTTTAAACGATCCACGAATTTTAATTTTGGATGAGGCTACCAGTGCTGTGGACACTGAAACTGAGCGAAAAATTCAAGATGCCCTTGATCGCTTAGTTGAAGGGAGAACAGTTATAGCAATTGCGCATAGGTTATCAACCTTGCGAAAGGCAAATCGTATCTTTGTTGTAAAAGACGGTAAGTTAGATGAAGTAGGAACACATGCCGAGCTGATGGCCAATGGTGGTGAGTACAAAAAATTACAAGACATGCAAACAGAAATGTTTAATTTGATGCATGGATAATAAAGGAGTTTTTATGCAATTTAAAATGGCAGAAGACAAGAAGCTCTTTTGGCTAAGTGATGAGAATTGGACTAGTGTTGAAATTAAAGCATGTTTTCCAAACTCTCATCCCAATAAGTATTTATCGGTTAGAAACGATACAGGAGTAGAATTGGCTCTTATTGAAAAGTTGGAGGACTTGACTGTTGAGGCAAGATCGATCGTGCATGACTATTTGAAGTTTAAATCTTTTGTTTTTGAAATAGTTGGAATTTACAAGATAGAGGAAGATTTTGGTCTTCGAAGCTTTGAAGTGAAAACGAAAAGTGGAGATAGATGCTTTCAAATGGCGCTAGATGATTGGCCTGAAGTAAATTCAAGAGGCAATATTCATCTCGAAGATTTACATGGAGAGCAATACTCCATCGAAAATTTAGAATTTGGAGCTAAAATTTTAAGTGCTTATGTGTAATAAAATGCATCAGGTAAGTTGGCACAGCCAATTTACCTGGTGTATTCTTTTAGTATGCGTATTTTATTTTTTATTTTATTAAGTAGTTGCCAACTTTGGCATCCAGCTCCAAAGAAAAAAGTCATCTTGATATCTATCGATGGGCTAAGACCTGAATTTTATCAAGACGCAAAATTTGATACAAAAAATCTGAAGAACTTAGCTGCGGAGGGAGTATATGCTCCCGCCATGAAATCTGTCTTCCCAACACTGACCTATCCAAATCACACGACTTTAGTTACAGGTAAGAATTCTTCTGAACATGGGATTTACTCAAATCAGAAGTTTAATAGGGACGTTGGTCCAACCACTGAGTGGTACTGGTATGAAAAGGATATCAAGACTATTACTTTGTGGGACGAAGTTAAAAAAAATGGAGGCACGACTTTAGGTGTACATTGGCCTGTATCAGCAGGAGCACCTATTACCTATAATATTCCTGAAATTTTTGAAACACCACCATGGCTTACCGGGCCTTCTTTTGATCTTGTCAACAAATATGGAACTAAAAATTTAGCGAATAGAATAAATGAAGAACTGGGACTAAAGCCGTATACAAATATGAAAGAAGCAGATATTTGGGCAGCGAAAGTATTTCCTTATTTATTTAAAAAGCATAGTCCTGATTTTTCAGCTCTTCATTTAATCTATGCTGATAAAAATCAACATGAAAGTGGAAGAGATTCAAAAGCGACTAAAGAAGCGATAAAATGGCTAGATGGTAAACTCAGCCCAATCATAAAAGCAATGGATAAAAAGACATGTTTGATGATCGTAGGGGATCATGGATTTATGAATTACTCAAAACTTATCCATATAAACGCCTTATTTCATAAAAAGGGCTGGATAAAAGTTAATAGAAAAACAAAAGAGATAGAGTCATATCAAGTTGTAGCTCAAAAGTCGGGTGGGCAAGCTGCGATATATTTAAAAGATAGGACCATTTACTCACAAGTTATGAGAGTGCTTAGGCAAAATCAGGGGCTCGGGTATGAGGTCGTATCAAGAAAAGATTTAGATCGATTAAAAGCCTATCCAGATGCAATCGCAGCATTATCACCTAAGGATGGATTTAGTTTGGGTGGGAATACTACTGGTGCAATTAGTGAGAAAGTAAAAAAAGTAAAAGGGCAGCATGGCCATCTTCCAGATCTGGAAAAAATGCAGACAGGTTTTATCGCTTATAACTGTGGATTGAAGCCTATAGATCAAGTGATCCAAAATACTTGGATTGCGCCTGCAATCCTTGAGTATTTGGGGATAGCAAAAAAGCCAGCATTAGAAGCTGGCCTGGAATTTGAAAAAAATTAATCTGCCTTATTTTCAAAGTATTGAAGGTCGACAAAAATAGCGGCGGCAAGAATTATCAATTTTGTTTCATTATTGAGAGTGGAACCTAGCTCTACCATGAATGTATCTTTGTCGGTAAACAGTTCTGTTAGTCCTCCAGACCATTTTTTCTGTATTTTTGCTACTTCAATTTCTTTTTGTAAAATTGGGAAGGTCCAAAATTTAAAGAAGCCAGAGTTCATATTCATGATGATATTTCCCTGGGCATCTTCGATATCAAATTTTTTAGAAAATAGTCCGAATCTTTGTTGAAGAGCTCCAATATATTTACCTTGGTAAGTGATTTCAAATCTCTGAAAGAAAAATTTGAAAGGGTGGTGTGCATTCATAAATGGTTGTTTGTTTTGATCGAAAAATTGGATATCAAACTTTCTCCAATGCCCTAAATATTGGCGAAATAAAAAGCCAAGAACACCTTTTTGTTGTTCCGCTGCAAATGCGACAGGCTGTTTTTGAGCATCTAAAATAGAGTACTTATTTCTGGTTTCAAACCCAAAGAGCTCAAATTTCTCAAATTTCTGAGATATAAACAATTGAGTCACACTTTCTAAATTCATTATCTTCCTTTTTTCATCACCTGACGTAGTTAACAGAGATTTGACATTAAAACGATTGGAGATTCATCATATAAAAGTTTCAATACTTCGTATGAAAGTTTTAATTGCTCCAATTATAGTACTATTTTTTATTCTTTTACAAAGTTGCGCAACAGTAAGTGAATTGCATGATCCAACAGATCTAGCGTTAGGGTATACTGAGGTAAAAACTGAAGAGGGGGAGACTCATTTTAAGCGAACACGTAAACGTAATATTAAGTTAGAAACAGATCAAATAATGATTCGCCATGCAGCTCAAGAAGTTGTTTACACTCCTAAAGAAGAAGTTCTAGAAAGCAATCTTTTGAAAAATAGTGTGAGTAAAAGTCCCAATTTTAGACTTGAGCTAGCTAATACTAGAGAATACATGCATCTAGGAGCCTCAGTTCTTTTTAGAGATGCAAAAGAGCCTTGGGAATTTCGCCTAGGAGCTTCACTCTTTGATACTGAATCTATTGTCTACGCCGGCTTTGATGGTGGCGTTCGCTATTATATTCCCGTCTTTGAGTTCGATACTTTTGCAGGAACTGGTTTTTATATTGGTGATAATAAGCAATGTGATAATACCTATGTTGGGGACGTCGCTTTTGAAGAGTGTACTAAGAGATTTTTGACTGCGGGATTCGTAGAACTTGGTATTCAGTATAAGAACTTTGGGCTTTTTGCTAGAAGGTATGGCATCAGGGATTCTGGAATAGAAGTACCGGCCAAGAATTTTATTGGGATAAATCTAGATTTTTAAAGACTATGTATCCACAATAGGGAATAGCAGCCGCGGCTAATAGTCGAAGGATGATCAGCTCTAATGTTTTAATTTTTTTGTTTGTTTACTTGATTATTAAGGTTTTCAATTTCTTCTAGAAACTCTAGACCTTCCGGTATCTCATTAGTGATACCAAAATCTAAAAGTTTCGCCTTCCAATTTTCATAGTTATTAATTTTAACATGCAAATTTTGTTGTCTCTAGCAAGGTTTACAATTCTAGGTAAAATATAAAAATCAGGAGATTATTTATGTTTAAGTTGACCGCACTAGTCAGTATTGTTTTATCCTTCAATATATTTGCAAACGTGACTATAAAAGATGCACCAATGGAGTGGCTAGTAGTTGAAACTCTTCAACATAAATACAATGAGCCATTGATAGGGCAAATTCAAGATGATCTTCTTAAAGAAATTTCTCTAAATATTGAATACGATATCGCTCGAGATGAATTAATTTTTAAAACCCAAAAAAACTTAGCAGACCTGCGGGAAAAGCTTATTGATTTTTTAGAAACAAAATATAAAAAGACACAAATCGATGAAAAATTCATAAGTTGGTCCAGCGAGAAAAATTCAAACATCGATATAAAATTGGAAGGGACTAGCGAGAAAGTAAATGGTTTCTACTATTTCAATCATATTCATACCAATATTAGCCAAGACAATTCATCACTTAAATGGCTAAAACATTCTCCACAAGAAACCTACCAAATGTTGAAAAGCTTTTTAAATAGAAGACGCGCCAGAGGCGCAGTTGCGCTTACTGATCATGATTCTGATAAAGCACATGATGATATTCAAGGTATTCTCGATCCTAAGCTTCACTCTCTTCGTGGTGTTGAGTGGGGAGGGGCCACTCATATGTGTTTAGTAGGTATTAAAGAAAATTGGGATAACTTATCGCATGGAAGAGAGTATGAAGGTGAGGAGTCAGTAAAAGAAAGCCGTTCAAGTGAAGGTTTTAGAATTGTGAATCATCCTAACAGAAAAAATCCAGCTTTTCCTCAACTGTCTTGGTTGGACGCTGATGGTGTGGAAGTTTGGAATACCATTTTAGAAAACTCACCATTTTATTATAAAAGATCAAATAATAGGGACGCTCTTGAACAATGGACTGACTCTCTTAAGCGCGGGCAGACTTATACAGCAGTAGCTGGCAGTGATTTTCATTTCTCTATCCCTTGTTTACAAGAAAAAACATTGGTCTATCCAGTTAATTTTATTCCTGGTGTAGATCAAACCAAAACAAAGGATTATCTTTTTGAAGGTAGAACGTCATTTATAACAAGATCTGAAGCGCCTAAGCTTACTTTGAGAGCAAAAAAATCGGGAACTACAAGCTGGACTCTGATGGGCGGTAAGCTCCCTGATGCAAAAAAGGTTGATATTGAACTTCTAGCGGATTTTTCAGATACACGTGCGAGACTAGGTGGTTTTTGTTATAACACTGTTCGAAGATTTTATCGCTTGTTCACTTTTTGGAAGAAAGAAATTTGGGAAGTGAGATTTTATAATTTAAAAAATGAAGTTGTTGCAAAAGAAATCATCAATCCTAAACTCTATAATGCCAAAAAGCATTTAAAGGCGAGCTTTTCACTCAACCTTGAGAGTAGTACAGATATCGTAAGAGCTGAGCTGTGGGCGGTGAATAAGAAGCAGAAGCAAATTGACTTACTAGGCGCAACTAATCCTATTTATATAAATTGGTAGGAAACTTAGGGTTACTTAAGGGGACTTTAATAAAGTCTTAATTTATTTAGTCCGATACATTCTTTGATGAAATGGATCGTATCTATTCTATTTATGGTTATGTCTGGTGCGGCGTTGGCGGCGAACTTAGGCCTGGAACTTGAGTCTGTAGGTTGGGGGTATGTGTACTCCAACGATAAGATTAAAAATCTCCATGCAATTTCTAACCTAAAAAATAAACAACAAAAAGGTTTTGTTGAAAGAAGGATTTCTGTACTTCGCCCCGGAGAGGAATTGCGAAAAGATCAATTCTGGAAAAGGTATTGTCCAAAGTTGGATGATCAAATGGAAGTGAAAGTCGATACAAAAACCTTGAGTTGTACCCAGAAATATAAAACTGAAAATGGTTATGCGTATGTCTATATGTTCGCTGAACCTCGTTCATCAAAAAAAACAAATAAGTCGTTTTACTGGAATAAAATAAGTTTTTTTGGAAAGAGTGAATACATTGTTCCTGAAAAAGTTTTACTAAAAATAAGGAGTGAACTTGAAAAAACTCCTTACTAACATACTAATTTTTTCTATTGTCCTTCCGACTTATGCTGATGGTGATCTGCCTACTGTGGCAGGAGTCGACGATTTAAATGTCAGCATTAACTATAATCCCGCCAATAGTTTTGGAGATGCTCCCTATGGCTCTTTTGGCTATGGAGTAAATATGGGGGGGGGCGTTTTTGATTTTGGTGGTTATGGATCAACGCTACCAGGTCAGCCCTTAGCTGGTGGCATGGGAATGAACACCTCACCAGTTGCAGTTCAAGATTCAAGTTGCCCATTTCAAAGTCAGTCAGAGGATGTCAGAGCTATTTGGGATAATACTAAACAAATCTTGGAAACATTGTCTCAAGAACAAGAGTCCGGGCAATGTGGTTTGGTTAGGGCCAGCTCAGCTAATCTTCAGCAAGCACTTTCGAGATTAGAAGGACAGAAATTTAGAAATTTGAGTGGATCAAGTTCTATCTTACAAAACACTCGTGCTCAATTGGCGGGAATGATCGAGCCAAATTGTCAAAACTACGAAGACTTGTTCTTTAACGAATACGAACAGATGATCAATCTTGTGGCGGGTAATTACCGTATGGGATCTATGCCTCCTGACTACCATCAGCAATGTGTTCAATATTATCCTCTTGATGAAACGAATTTTGTCTATTCAGCTGAGTTTACCAATTGTCTTGGTGATGTTTTGGCACAAAAAATTGAACTGGCACACAATAACTGTAAAGGGCAGAGCCGCTACCTTGATAATATTGAAAATCAACGTGCGGTATTTCAAGCCAAGAAAGAATCATTAGTTCAATTACAAGGGGCCATGAATCAACTTGCACAAAATATTCATAATTGTGATGATAAGGGCATAGCCCAATCAGCAATGCGCTCACTCATTAATGTGGGCTCCATTATTGCGTCACCACTAACTGGAGGAACATCGGGGGTGGCGGTAGCTTTTGGTGGAAATATTTTAGATAGTATCATCGGATTTTTATTTTCTAAGGATTCAAAATCAGACCTTGCGGCAATGAACGCAGAGGATGATTATAATCAAAAAGCATGTCTGTTTTATAATGCCCAACGATTGAGGTGTAACGCTAACTATGCCATGTTGGGAGCAGCACTTGCACAAAATACAGTTTCTACTTGTCAAACTAAGCATGAAGTTAACGCTCTTGATAGAGAAGTTATTGATTGGCTTAAAGGGCTGAATAATATTACATTTAATTTACAGGGTGGAAAAAGAGCAAAAGCGCTAATTGATTTTTTTCGTTCTAAAGAAAAAACTCTAGCAGGTGTACCTACTATTGATTTTCTAAACAACCAACTCAAACAGAAATTAATTGAGGAAGGTAGCTTTCAAGAGCTTGCAGAATTAAATAAGTTCGTGAGAAATTTTGAAGAGCTAGAACGTATCATCCAAGGCATTTCGGCAGGGGAAGTTGACCCTGGTGCAATGACTGAAAGCTTAAGTGAACCATCAAATTCAATTCCATATTTTGAAAAAATTAGAGAATTAGAAACGAGTCTAGTTTCTAATAATATTGTTAGCTCCTCGATTCAAAATTTTGCGGCCGCTGGAGCAGGAACAAAAGACAGTTTTTTTGATGCCCTTAAATATAGTAAATCGGTGGAAGCGTATCAGAAGTATATAATTGAAATGCAGAATAATGTGCAAAATCAGTGGAATAATACAAGAACTCTAGATATGTCGATCACTGTGATGGTAAATAATTTAAAGGATAAATTTGAAGATCGTCTTTCGGATCATTTCTTGGCCGATACGAAATCAGCAAAAGCAATCTTAGATGCAGGTTCTAGTCGCGAGGATGCGAATCAACTTTATTCAAGAAGAGCTTCAGCTTTTAACCAGCTATCAGGAATTATTAATGATTGCCTCTACACAGAGGGAATGCATCGAATGCAAGAAGCCGATCTTAATGATGGAGCAAGATCCACAACGATTTTAAAGAGTAGCGATAAATATGAAAAGTATTGTAAGCATTTTAAATGCCTACAAAGTTCATTTGCTTCTGAAGTAAATAAAAATGATCCAGAAGCTTTTCGTTCTCTGCAATGTTCTAACTTCTTTGCCGCAGATTCCTTAATTGCGATGATGCGCCAGAATTTTATGCAAACTGGGCGAATCTGTAATAAAACAATCGATGAAATTTATAAGAGTAGAAAAAGATGAAGTTTTTTCCATTTGTCATTCTTTTTATGCTCTTTGCTTATTTAGGTATTGCTAAAAAAAACTTAGAATCCTTTAATCAGACTGCACTTCGTAATCCGGCCTCCCTGATGTGCCGGGTAATGAATGACGGATGTCGAAATAATAGTGATTGCTGCTCTTATAATTGTCATCGAAATGTATGTGGACGTAGAAAACAGTCTAAAGGTCTTATTGGGGAATCTTGTCAGAACAACTATAATTGCCTTTCAGGATATTGTGAACAAGGTTCTAAAAAATGTGCGGCTTCAGACAGTCTTAAATCAGAAATAGGACAATTGTGTTTTTATAATTCGGATTGTAAATCTGGATATTGTAATGATCAGTTGAGAATTTGCTTAGGTAGTGATGGGCTAAAGTCTTATGTAGGGCAATTTTGCCAAAGTCATTTTGAGTGCCTATCAAATTATTGTAGTGAAAAATTTCATGTATGCCTTGGGGGTGCTCAAGACAAAGCTCGCTATAATGAAATTTGCGATATGGATGATCAATGCTTAAGCCGCAATTGTAATAAGCAGTACTATCGCTGTCAGTGATTTATGATCACTTTCTTGACTGTCTTCAATAAGTTATCGACGATTAATTTATTACCTTCCAAAGTGCAATGCCCCCAAGTTTTTTTGAAGCGATCAGAGAAATTGATATTATTCTCAATGAAAAAAGTATTAGAGTCATGAGCTAGGTCGTTTTCTAGGTCCTGCAAAGGGAGGGTCGGATATTGCATTAAAATAACTGGAATCTTTCTTTGGGAGGCTAAGTTTAAAATCGTTTTTATATTGGTATTTTTCTTTTTTTGTCCTATCGTTTTAAAGGTCGCAGGAAGTAATTTTGATAAAGCCTCATCTTCAAAACGATAGCAATAGCTTAATCTTGTTTGTGTTTCCTCACAAGAACTGCAGGTCATGAGATATCCACCCCACCACGATATAGTGAGGCTGTGGTTGATTCCCAAAGGGTGAGGATTCGAAACATGTTTCGATGTTCATTTTTTAGAACATTCAGTCCGAGCTCTGGCCTATAAAAATTAAAGGCTGCGATATTTAATATAAGTTCTATAAATGAAAGAAAGACTAAAACAGTTAAGCAGAAAAATATAAAATTTTTCATTTCATGGAATCCAGTTTGGAGAGAGTCTCTATTTTTTTATCTAGTACCTTATCATCTTCGGCAAAAACGATAATGAAGTAATATGAATTAGGGCGAGTGTAGAAATAGAAGTCTTCTTTTTCGGTTTCCATCTTTGCAAGATCATCTTTGTTTAAGAAATCAAAATACGCCAATCGGTGAAGATTTTTTCTACTAAGGGCCATTAAAATATTTTGGTCGCTTTTTGTTTTATACGGCTCAAGCAACCTTGGATCATCCCAGTCTCCTTGAGAAGTGTACATTGAAGCTACTCGAATATGCTTTCGAATAATTTTTCTGACAGGTCCCTGATAAGTCCCATCTGCCATCAGTAGCATTTCTCGTAATTGAATTCGAGGAGCACTCAAACTCGTTTGAAAGTGACTATTTAGAGCCGAGTAATAAAGGTCCACAAATTCTTTCACATTTGCCAATGTTTTACCGCTTTTTAGCCATTTCTCTAAAATGGGAATAATCTTTTTAGCGCTTTGGTCAATATAGAAATCATTGTAAAAAGACTTTTCACGCTTAAATGACGTTTCCCATTCATTCTTAGTCAGGTGTGATTTTGCAAAGATTCCATTGCCTAAAGCTGTCGCCAAAGATTCATTTAGAAGATTATTGGCGGCGATAGCATGAGGATGTTTAATCGCTTTGAATTCTTTCTCCAGCTTTATTAAAATTTTCTCATTCGTGTTTTCAAAGAAGAAGTGGCAAAGCTCATGAATGACAACTTCCATTCTCTCGACGGCTTTTTCTGTGGCAATAAATTCAGTGACAGAATAATTTTCAAGTTGTTGACCATTCGTCGATTCTTTTTCCAGCTCCGGACGATAGAAGAAATTAAAAGTTAATGGATAATTTTTTGGTAGATCTGTGGCAAAAAAATGATTGAACTGTGCTAGTTTTTGTTCAACGTTCTTAGAATTTAAAAGCTTCTTCGATTTTTTGATGAACTCAATTGACTCAGGTAGAGCTTTATCCGTCCACCATTTAAAAAAGCGAGGATAAAAATGAGTAATAATTTTTTCCAATTCAATTTTGTCTTTAGGTGTGAGTACTAGATCAATTCTTTGAAGATAATCATGAAGAGATACTGATTGAAAAGAGGCTATTCTTAGTTTGAAGCTCAGCTTCACTCCCTCATAATTTTTTGTTTTTGAATCAAAGGAAATACTTCGATTATATTTTTCATGAATACTGTGCCATTTTTTGAGTAACGTTTGATCGTTTTCAGAAGTGATAAAGTTTTGGCTCCACAATTTTTTGAAATTTTTTTGGCTACAATGGTGAAGATTGTCGCTGATACAGTCTAGCTGATACACCAAATTAGCTATTGGGCTGAAATGAGTTTTTATTTGCAATTGGCCCCATGAAAATCTAGAGAAACAAAGACATAGAAGGACTAAAATAATTTTCAAAACACACCTCGATTTATGAGATTAAAATGTGACTGAAAATCCCGAGGAAAAACCATTGGCCTCGAAGTAGGTTATCGATATTCTAGGATTTTCAAAAGCTCCCCATTTTGAGTAGTAAATATATGAACTCCCTAAAATATACCTAATTCTTTCACTCTCACGCAAGGAATCATCCTCTTTTGCGACGCTATCAGTATTTAATTTTGATTGTAAGCTTGCTGTTCCCATCGATAATCCTAACCAATGAATATCGGTGAGTTGATAGTTTAAATCTAAGGAGTAAAAATTCTGAGGATCGATGGATGCCTTATTCATATTATGTGGATAATAGAAGGATTGGCCGTCATATTCAATGCGAGAACCCCCGTGAACAATTGTTCTTTGCACTATCTCAGTATATTTAATTGTGAGGCCGTCGCTCAGTTTTGCATCCTTAGGGGAATAGTTAATCGAAGTGAATAGGTAATTCATCCATTGAGAAACTTGGGTATCAAATTTTGAAACTGTATTTTCACTAGATGAGTTGGAAGTGTCTTTAAACAGCCCTTTTATTTGACTACCACCGACGGCCACCTGAATTTCCTCTGACTTATAAAAATTATATTTGAGGGTCATACCGTATTTAAAAAAAGTATTTGCTTCTTGAGTGTAAACCCAAGGGATGACTCCAACTTCGACTCTCTCTCCTAGTCCCACTGAAAGGGAATTGAGAAAAACGGAGTCATTGGCCTGCCCACCGGGCATTTTATCAAAATTCATTCTAAGGTGCCCAATGGTAGTGGCTCTGTCTCCTGTCACAGGAAAATGAGTGTTGGCGCGAACGGTTTGGGCGAGAAAAATAATCGCTAGAATGGGAAGCCAATATAATCCAGTCATCTAGCTTAGATATAAAAACTATTGGAATTAGATAAGAGAGAAGTAATTTTTATATGGATGACTCTGTGCGCAGTGCGAGGTGAGGCCTATAAGTATCTATCTCGCTCGGATAGCTCAGCAATAAAGGTCCTCGCATTTAAAGAGAGGTTCTTTTTACTAGGTGAGAGAAGCCAAATAGGAATTTCCTCAGGAGTGTAGCTCTCAAGAATTGAAACAAGTTTTCCCTCTTTTATATACCCTTCGACATATTCTTTTGGGAGATAGGTGATCCCCAGTCCATTGACTGAGGCGCTAGCTAAAGTCCTACCATTATTACTAAGGTAATTACCTTTGACTGGGATAGAGATTGTCTTCCCGTCTTCAACAAAACTCCAATTGGGTTTTAGGCTTAAGCAGTTATGCTTTTTTAAATCTTCTGGAGTTTTAGGAGTGCCATTAATATTTAAATAATCAGCAGAAGCACAAACATACTCTTTTCGATTAGCAATCTTCTTAGAAATTAAAGCAGAGTCTTTAAGGTTTCCAACTCGAATAGCAAAGTCGTAGGACTCTTTTAAGAGGTCTACTAGCTTTTCTTCAAATATTAACTCGACTTCAACGTCAGGATATTTTTTAAGGTAACTAAAAACAAAAGGTGAGATGTATTTTTCTCCAAATACTCCGGCCACACTTATTTTTAATTTTCCACTAGGTCGATCCGCATTACTTAGAATATGATTTTGCGCTTTAATAATATTTTGAAAGCTATTGGAACATGCTTGATAAAAACGATCTCCCACCTCAGTTAATTCCACCACTCTGGTAGAGCGATTAAATAACCTTTGACCCAAATCGTCTTCCAGTTCCTGAACTAGTTTGGAGATATAAGCCTTTGAAACTTTTAGCTCTTTTGCCGCCAAGGAATAGCTTCGAAATTTTGCCACCTTCTCAAACGCGACTAAAGATTTAAAGTTTTTGATTGTTTCCATAAGTTAACAATGTGTCAACTTGTGGCGTTATTGTCAATTAAATACAATGCTAACTCGAGCTAATTTTTAACAAAGGAAGACTTATGACTAATAAAACCATGAAAGTAAGAGCAGCTGTTGCATGGGCTGCAAATGAACCATTATCTATTGAGGAAGTTGATTTAGAACTTCCGAAAAAAGGCGAAGTCTTAGTAAAAATTATCGCGACAGGTGTTTGCCACACTGATGCTTACACTCTTTCAGGTCAAGATCCAGAAGGGCTTTTTCCAGTAATTCTAGGACACGAAGGTGGGGGAATTGTTGAAGCGGTTGGTGAAGGTGTAACGACGTTAAAAAAAGGTGATCATGTCATTCCTCTTTATACTGCTGAATGTGGCGAGTGCAAGATGTGTAAATCGGGTAAAACCAATCTTTGTTCTAGTGTAAGAGAGACTCAAGGTAAGGGTCTTATGCCTGATGGAACAAGCCGTTTCTCAAAAGATGGAAAAATGATTCATCATTATATGGGAACATCTACTTTTGCAGAATACACAGTTCTTCCTGAGGTTTCTCTTGCAAAAGTCAGTAGTGAGGCTCCATTAGATAAAATTTGTCTGCTTGGTTGTGGTGTTACTACAGGTATAGGTGCTGTTTTTAATACCGCCAAAGTTGAAGAAGGTGCGACTATTGCAGTATTTGGTTTAGGTGGTATCGGCCTTTCAGTTATTCAAGGTGCGAAAATGGCCAAAGCTGGAAGAATTATCGCGATAGATATCAACGAAGATAAATTTGAAATGGCCAAAAAGTTTGGTGCCACTGACTGTGTTAATCCTAAAAAATTCGATAAGCCAATTCAGGAAGTGATTGTTGAGTTGACTGAAGGTGGAGTTGATTATTCGTTTGAATGTGTCGGTAATGTTGATTTGATGAGATCTGCTCTTGAGTGTTGTCACAAAGGTTGGGGAGAATCAATAATTATTGGTGTTGCTGGAGCAGGACAAGAAATTTCAACAAGACCATTTCAATTAGTAACAGGAAGAGTATGGAGAGGGTCAGCTTTTGGTGGAGTTAAAGGAAGAACAGAGCTTCCTGGATATGTAGATAAATATATGAGCGGTGATATTAACCTTGATGATCTGGTCACGTTTAAAATGCCATTGGAAAAAATCAATGAAGCGTTTGATCTTATGCACGAAGGTAAAAGTATTAGAACTGTAATTGATTACACTATGGAGAAGTAATGAGCTTTGAAATCTTAAAATCCCATAAAACTTTTGGTGGTAAAACTATTTTTTGTGAGCATAAATCCAATGCCACAAAAACAGTGATGAAGTTCTCAGCTTTTCTCCCTAAAGAAAAAGAAGAGATAAAGAATGCGATTATTTGGCTTTCCGGTCTAACGTGTAATGAGGAAAATTTTATTACTAAGGCTGGAGCTCAAAAATTTTTAAAAGATTCAAACACTATGATTATCTGCCCAGATACTTCTCCTCGAGGGATTGGTGCTCCTGGGGAAGATGAATCTTACGACTTTGGAACTGGTGCCGGATTTTATGTGAATGCTACAACCGATGGTTACAAGGAAAACTATCAAATGTATGACTATATCGTAAAAGATGTTGTGGAACTTCTAAAAGAAGGGTTTGGTGTTAGTCATATCGCGATTACTGGGCATTCGATGGGAGGCCATGGGGCTCTCATGATAGGCTTACGAAATCCTGATCTTTTTACTTCTGTATCGGCATTCTCACCGATAGTTAATCCGGTTGAATGCCCCTGGGGAAAAAAAGCACTTAGTGGCTATTTAGGTGACAAGACTGAGGATTGGAAAGCATATGATTCTTGTGAGCTAATTGAAAAAGGTGCTCGTCATGAAAAAACACTTTTGATCGAACAAGGTTTAGCCGATGAGTTTTATAAGGAACAACTTTTAACAGATAATCTCGCTAATTTATGCGATCGAGTTGGGCAAAGCTTCAAGGTAAATTACCGCGAAGGATATGATCATAGCTATTATTTCATAAGTAGCTTTATTGAGGATCATATTAAATTTCACCAAAATAATTTTTAGAACCGCCCCACTAGCGTGGGGCTAACTCTTTAAATAAATTTGATTATAATAATACATAAAAATCTGAAGATGCCCGGCTAGTCTCTTCGGGTCTTGCGTACAGCACCAGGATCTTCTGACCATTGTTGCGATGGAATCCCTCATCATTGCGAGGGTATGATTTATCTGGAAGATCGGATCGAAACTCACCTTTTTAAGCTCTCCTTGTCCGGCGATACACCCCTTTTCACTTTTATATTGTAAATATTCAGCTCTTGGAAAGTATCTTCTGACAATAGGTTCGTAGTTTCTGTGCTCATCTGATTCAATCAAGGCTCTTTCTCCTACTACCTTTGTAAGCTCAGAAAATGAGGTGTTAAGATTTTCGAGATGATTTGATTTTCTCTTGCCATATTTTTTGCGAGAGATTTTTGCTAAATGCCCGAACGCAGCTATCTGAGACACTTCTGCGCAAAGTATGTACTTTCTTGTAACATCTACTGCAACTGTAACTGAGAGGGGTTTTAGCTTAGTTTTTTCTTTTGTTATCAGGTCATCAAATTGAATATGTTGGGCGGGATTTTTTGCTAGTTTCTCATTGAACTTACGATTTTTTAGCTCAGCTTTCTTCGCCCAATAATCAAATTTACGAGCCACTGTGTTTTTATTAACTCCAGC
>CAXRIU010000017.1:0-161816 GCA_964231135.1 Bacteriovoracaceae bacterium | reverse complement strand
TGTACTTTCTTGTAACATCTACTGCAACTGTAACTAAGAGGGGTTTTAGCTTCGTTTTTTCTTTTGTTATTAGGTCATCAAATTGAATATCTTGGGCGGGATTTTTTGCTAGTTTCTCATTGAACTTACGATTTTTTAGCTCAGCTTTCTTCGCCCAATAATCAAATTTACGAGCCACTGTATTTTTATTAACGCCAGCAATTTTACCAGCTCGTCTTTGTGAGACTTTGGAGCAAAAAAGCTTTAGCAGTAAGAAGTTTACCCTTCTTTTTTTCTGCCCAAACTCCAAGGTACCAGTTGAAGCGCTAAATTTAGTTGCGCATTTTAAACATTTAAAGCGTTGGATTTTACGAGCATCGTTTTTTCGGTAGTAGAATCCATTTTTAATAATTTGATCTGAATGACATGATTTATTAGGGCAGTTACGTTTCATGCCTCTGCTAATGCAATAGGGTATTATAACATAAGATAGTAAGTGATTGATTTTTATGACGGGACGATGAAGGCAGATTCAGTAAGTTCACCGTCGATGTAATAATTTATCGCCCACTTTAGTGGGGCGGTTCATAAGAACTTAGGGAGCAAAGCTTTGTAAAATAGCTTTGTTCTCCTTATCAATTTCATCAGAAGCACCGGTGGCCCGAGCGATAACACCTGAAAGGCCACCACCAAATACCAATTCAGTATTCGCGGCATTCACAATCACCGCCGCATTATGTACGCTATAATCCGTGATAGAGCCTTTAACAATTGATACCTTCGAAGTTTTTAATTTAGCCTTAACGTCTTTAGCCAATTCATAGTCGGAATCACCATAAGCGACAAATACCGGCTTGATGTCATTTGCCGCATCACTCATGGCCTGAATAATAGTTGCTGCTAGCTTCTTTTTGGTCGTACCGATTCGGGAAATAAAAATTCCGCTTCCTAAAAAAGGCACCGCAATTGAAGTGAAGCTATTTTTTTGAGCGAGTTTAACTGAATTCTTTACCGAAAGCTCTATACTTTCTAACGAAGGATCAAAATTTTTACCAGAGCGATTCATGCTACCAGTAGCAGCATGAATAATCGCTTTGATATTTTGGTTTTTAAGCTTTCCAGAATCCGTTATGGTTGCGCTCCCTCTTGGAGCAAGCTTACTCGCTTTTGATAATTTTATTTCTTCAGAAGAAATGCCCTCGGCCATTATTTTCGGTGCCACCGCATGACTCATTGAACTCATAATAAGTAGCAAACCAACTAAGGAAATTCTCTTCATACTCTTATTCCTCGAAAACACTCGCATCGACAGCAAAGAAAAGAAACTGTGTGATTTGATTCGTGCGTAACTGTCTATTGGCATCACTTGCAATCACCATAAGTCTTTTTCCATCTTCTAGAACCGGTCCCATAGTTAAACCTTCTAGGTTATCAATCTGAATTGCTCCCCTAGTCGAGTCTTTCTCACTTTTTGAATAAGAAAGGTGTTCATCTACTGAATTTAGATTTAAGAGCCTAACTTTTTTAACCGCGATTTCAGAATAGTCGCCTTTCCAAGTATTGTCATCTCGTAGAGCTATTGCATGATTAATATCTATCATAAAAAGATCAGCAAAAACTTTTCTCGCTCTTGAATCAAAACGCTTTTCTAACACTAATATTTTACCATTACCGAGGGCATGGATATCTGAAACAACTGACTTCTCATGAGATAGCTCGTAAGCATACTGAATGGTATCGCCAGCTTCGTGCACAATCACACGAAGAAATTCTTCATTATCTTGAGAGAGAGCTCCTTCTGTAATTGTGATAACTCTTTCTGTTTCTGGCTCAATCGCTAAAGATTCAACTCCAAGATTATCGTCGTCTTGCCCGTAATGTCTTCTTTCAAGTGCATTCCATTTTCTATTTGCTTCGCGCCAGGCATTTTCAATCAAGCTATTTTTTGCCGAAATATTATTGAATTCTTTATTATAAGCCTGCATATCTTGGTCATGCTTGAGATCGATTGGTTTAATATTTTCTTCTTCCCAAACAAGATATTTCTCACGCTCAATTTTCCAAGTGGCAACTTCGTTTTGATGTGCAATCTTAGCTTTTTCAATATCTGCAGCATGGTCAATTTTCGCTTGGGCCATAATATCTGCATTTATTTTCTTCGCACGTTCAATATCACCATGATTGGTTAAAGTTCTATAGTCTACCCAGCCTTTCCACCATCCAATAAAGAAATTATAAACTTTCTGAGCGATCCAATCGCCAGCATCAATCTCATACTCTTCTTTAGGCACTTTCACTAAGTTAGCTGGGGTTTGAAACTCTGGCTCGTTGTATTCAGGAGTGCTCGCTTGAGGAACCTTAGAGTGGTACCTAGGATATGCTGGCTTTCTAGGTCTGCGAGGTAGATCTAGTAGCTCTAAATCTCCTGGCTCAGGAATATTATCAGGGTTATGAATAAGAGTTTTCTTCTCAATACTCTCGGCAATTGATTCAACAGAGATAAACTTAGCCTCTTTATCAAAGCGGATTATTTTACTTGAATCTGTATAACCAATCGTCGGATTAGAAGTTGACTCGGCAACAATCAGAATGTCCCCGTTTTTATCTAGCTCAACTGCTTCCACGTCAAGAAAACCTAGCTCTTGTCCTTGAGCATCCTTAAGGCTCATCGCTGCCTTAATTTCCACGTCATAAGATTTTTTATATCCTTCAACTTTCGTATTTATTTTAAATTTAAAAATTTGCGCAGAAGTCTCATCTTGATGATCTGTTCTGTCGATGACTCCGTAATAGAGATCCTCAACTGCTGAATAGGCCAAACTAGATAAGTTTGAAAAATTATACTCAACACCTTCAAACTCTACCATATTATGTTTGATAAAATTTCTATTATTAATGAATTGGAACTTCCCTGCCTCGTCTAAGTTGATCCTATCAAAGCTAGGCTCTGCAATTTCTACTGGTGCTACCACTTCCTCAGGAACAACTACGTCCTCAATTAAGACGTCAGTTGAGTATGCCTGAGAACTTGCAACGGCAAGTAAAACTAAAAGGTTCAGTTTGGTATTTTTCATTTTAAAATCCTAATAGGTTAAAAGATCACAACTTACTTCATGCTCAGGATCAAATATCAATCTATCGTAGATAACAACCCCTTCAATTTCATTCGTTCTTAGGTCATCTAAAGTGACAGTAAGTTCTTTACCTCTTGAGCTGGTATAAGAGCATGTCAGTCCGCCTGTTTCTATATCATCTGAACACTCTCCAAAGAGTGACGAACCATCTTCAGTTTCTGCAGAGTATGCCTCTAGAGTTCGGGTTCCATCTTCATGTTTTTTTGAAATACTAAACTTAGTAAGGTCTTTAAAAACTAATGGCTCTCCAGTGTAGAGCTGACAACCAAGGTGGGTATCGGCAGGAATTTCCGCCATCACATTAAGTGAAGTCATTGCAATAGTTAGCATAAGTAGTCTTTTCATAAACCGTCCTTTTTAAGCATCTTTCAAATAAAATAAAGCTATCAAAAATTGGCGAGCAAAGTTAGCTCAATTGAAATAACAACCTTAGTGTCAAAAATTTAGACAGAAATCAAAACCATGATAAAATACTGATATTACAAACAAAATCGGAGAACAAAATGAAATCAACCGGATTAATCCTTCTTTTAATGGCTTCATTTAGCCTTTTTGCAGAGGAATCAAAAACTCAGGAGCATGCTCACCAAAATCATGAAAAACACGAGCATACTCATAAAGCTGATTGTGGCCACAAAGCTGAAAAGCACGGAGACCACACAGACTATGAGCATGATGGTCATCACCATCACCAATCAGAGGGAAAAACCCATGACTGTGAAGGACCTCATACTGAAAAGAAAAAATAGATTATAAAGAACCAGAACATTCGAGCCAGTTGTCCCATGCATCTAACTCTTGGTTACAGCTGGCCACTTCTTGCGCCTCATAACCACTATCATAACACCAGTCTCCCCAATTAGGATTTCCATTGCCGCGAACGAATTGATCTAGCACCATTTCCTTGTCAGTGTATTGCCCAGCAGGTTCTAAACAGGTAGAACTCACGGCCATCGCCTGGATAGCACTCATCATCAAACTTAAGACTATAATTCTTTTCATAATATCTCCAAATTATTCTTCATTAGCGTAATAGGCTTTACCTGTTTTATAATGACGATCTTTTTTTGCATCCCCTCCACTTGGGGTAAATACTCCTCCATCACCAGAGAGAATAGCTTTTGCAATTCCATACAGGCGTGACCTCATGACCTCGGCACCAAATTGATGACCATCAATTCTACCTGACAAATCTTCATTTAAATGAGCATGCCAATAAACAAGGGACTGAGAGTGAGAGTATCTTTGATTCCACTGCCAATCTTTAACGATTTCATCGTAGAGTTCACGGGTGTTATAACTCCAAGATTCAACCACTCCTGCAGGACTGCAGATATCAATATCTAACCCACCCCAATTATTATAATAAATCTCGGTATCAGCAGAAGTCTGGTTCCAGAACCCACAGCTAGAATGATGCTGAGAAGTCGTGGTAAACTTAACACCTGGTTTAATTTTAAAACGAAATGCAATAGGTCCATAACCATGAGTCACAGCAGGGCTTAAAAAAGTATATATCGTTCGCCCACCACTCGGTCTTTGCGCCCAATTACCACCATCTGGCATTGCAGCTTTCATTAGCCCTAGGTATAGATCATCACTCCAGCGATAAAGAGTATCGGGAGCACAAGATTCGATTACATAATTATTTCTCACCTCGTGAGGATTACCATTTTTTCTTCCGCAGTGATCGAAGTAATTTCTTTTTAATTTTTTTCTATCTTGCGGAAACCAAAGTGTAAGAAGCTCATCAAGTGTTATTTGATGATAAGGCTTTTGTAGAAGTTTCTGAAAATAATGGTCATTACTAAAAGCTATCCCGTTGGCATCAGCGATATTTTTACATTGATCTAAAATATCTTGCATATCTGCTTTGTAATTTCGCACCAGTGCCGAGACGGTATAGCTTGGATCTGCAAGAGTACTGGCCTCGGATTTTACATCAGCTAAAAATTCTTTTAAGCGTTTATTTAGGTCCTTAGCGTCCGCTACCTTAGGGACAACAATATCCATACATTTATTAACTTCAATAAGTTCCTGAGATATCTGATCAGCATGTTTTAAGTAAGTCCTCTGCTCAGTTCCATAACAAAGCTCTGCCTCACCCTCAGTAAAGACTTCTCCCGTGTCACGACTTTCTCGAGAGCAAACAAACTTATCGCCTTTTTGATCCCATTTATAAATAACTGCAAAGCTTTCGTTAGGTGCTTGGTTCAAATCGTTATAGTCAAATTGAATTTTATCTACTCCAAGACTTCTAATCGATTTTCCGCGAAGGTATTCCTTATAAATTTCCAGTAGTGACTTATGAGTTAACCTCCAACGATTTTGACTTAGATCAAATTCATGCTGATCTTTAACAAAGGAATTAGGGAATTTAGAACCAATTTGCTTTCTCACAAACTCATGTGATTTAAAATCTTTAAAAGCAAAATCAAAAGGACCTACCGTCATAGTGTTAGCAAGAGAAGTCACCTGAACTTTATCACTGCTATCTTTCAAATAGATGATCTTTGAAAGATCTGATTCAATTTTTGAAAGATCGATTCCTTTACCTAGGTCTGCCACTTTATACACAGAAACAGGAAAATCTTTTAACGACCTTGAATTAACTTTGAAGTTAGAAATAAAATCTACGATATCTGGATTATCAATTCGGTGATCAGAGTTAACAATCACCAACTCGATTTCATCGCTATCTAATATTTTTCCTAAAACATCCGCCGTTTCAGGGCGAATATACATATGAACATTATTCCCTTTAACGATATCATTTGCCGGATAGTTGTTAAGAGATTTAATGGGAACTCTTTTTGCAAGGACCCCTTCAAAATCTATGGCAATTTTAAGCTTCGCCTCACTGGCTGATATAAAACTCAAAAAGAGAAGAAATGGCATTATTCGCATACAAAATCCTTAATCTTGACGCTACATACCATTTTGAGGAAAAATTGCAATAATCATTGTAAAACTTAGGGTATGGCCTTGAAATAAACCGCTGATTTTCCGCCCAGCTTAAAATTTTTAATCTTAGCAGCGATATCTCCATGCCCTAGTCCATTTCCGTGCTGATCAAGATAAGGAAGATCTCGCTTAGAAAAATAGCTAAATTGCTTAAATACCCCGTCTGGTCTTGAACAGGTCTGAGGATCGACACAGAGTTTTATCACTCCCATCAAGTTGGCTTCGATATCAGATAGTTTTGGCACTGGATTGTATGACTGTACTTCTGAATTGCGGTAGCAAAAATAGTATTTATGATCACGCCCTTTTCGCAGGCATTGTCTGGCTTCGCCGTCTTTGTCATTACCGTCAAAAATCAGAATATATGTCTCGCCTTGATAGACATGCTTATAGGCTGCGATAGCAATAGGCTCTTCTTTTTGTACTCCGTACTCAGCAATTCGCACACCACCTTGAGTTTTATCAGGATAGTTTCCTCGAGTATGCAGCTCGTATCCAATGACTTCGCTGGCGTCTACATAGCCAGGAAAAATGAACTCTCCTGCATCGGCTCCACCCTTCCATTCACCATTAGCGACATAGTTCCAGAAGGTTAAATCAAGCGCTCTAGGATGAGACTTATCTTCTTGAAGTACTAATATCCCTGCACCATAGATACTAGCGGTACGCTGATAAAAGGCTGTAAATACAACATCTCGAGGAAAATCAGAGTAATTTACCGATTCGTAATCAATAACTCTTTCTGTGATCGTTCGATAGCTATCCCCTGTTTGATCTAGTTTTTTCTGATGAAAATAGGCTTGATTAATTAAATCCTTGGCCAAAGCTACAGCGCGATCTTCATTAAGGTATCCGCCATTTTTATTGATTGTATCTTCAATCACATCTTCAATTTTTTTGTCGTTAAGGTCACGTCTCCACCAATCACCTTTGGTTTTATATTTTAAATAGCTATTTTCATCATCATCGAGTTTCCCCATTAAACGGAGTTTAATTGCACTCATCATCATTGATTCTATATTGCGAGTGCTATCACCGAAAATCGCCGCCATAGCATCTTCAAATGAGTAAAGCTTAGGTTCTACCCCACGATAAGAGATGGCCGCATTCCGTGGAAAACTGACGCCATTAAAGCTCGTTGCACTCGGAGCGTAAGGCACAAATGAAAATGGCTTGGCCATCACCTGAGTACAAAAAATGAATAGAGATAATAGTGACAATTTAAACATCACTGCAATCTACCCAAGAATTTTGATTTGAAAATAAGATGTATAGAATATACAGAGCTAGGAAGAAGTCCTAGCTCCGAGTTTTATTGATTATTCAACTGTTACTTCATTTACAGGGCTGCCTTTCCCCATTAAATCGCTAGCTTTTTCATAAGTATAAGAAACGGTTTCTTCCATTAATAGATCGCCTTTCATTTGAATATTTCCCATAAACGAAAGTTTACGAATAAGCTCCGGAAGACATTTCTTTCCAGCTTCACGAGAGACAGCACCCAGTACTTTATATCCTTTTATACCTAAAGAGACCCTCACGTCTGGATCCCCAGGCTTATGGGGATGGAGCTCTAGAATACACTCCTTATTTTCTACTTTAGCGTTTCCGATGATTTCTCCAACTTCCATACCAATAATTCTATCACCATTGATTTCACCATTGACTTCAGGTGCCCAGTAAAAGCCTACAAATACTGTCCCGGACTCTTCGGTGAAACTGTATCCTTCAGCAAGCTGTTTTAACATTCTTTCTTTTACCTCATTTGAGTTGGCATCAAAGGTTACACCACTCAGCCTATATTGATTTTTCCTCACGACGTCTTTAGAAATTTGCACTTTCACGCTCTCAGCATGCAGACTGGTAACTGTAAATATAAGTAAGGCCGAAAAAATTAGATTTTTCATTTCTCTCTCCTCTATTTTTCACCTTAATAGAGCAAGAGCAATGCCAAAAGAGGCAATGCCAAGTCATTGAAATATAATAATAGCTATGAATAAAATTTAGAGAGGTGTTAGAAAAATAACAGGTACTGTAGTCACTGTTTTACAGCGACAGTTGCAGCGACAGTTACAGCATCGGTTAAGTTCCGGTTTAGTGCATAAATCATCGCTCCAACTCTATCAGCCTGCTTCTCAAATAGATTTAAGTCTTCGAGTTTGCAGATCATTTGTACCTCTCGAAGGCTCGATAGTGCGATATTGAACATTCTAAGCCTGTCTTTAGGTGTTCTTCGTGCATTTCCTTCCGCCAGATTAAGCGATACGCTACTGGAAGCTCGAAGTAATTGATCTCGCATAAAAGCTTTGAGTTTTTGCTTTTTTGCTAAGTGATAGAGTTGGGTGGCTTCTTCTAAGCATCTAAATTTATGCATTCTTATCTCCTTTGGTAAACATGTTGAAAAAAACTGGATTTATTGCTTTAGACCTTGCCACCCAACTCTACCTTGAATGCGAAAAACTTAAACTTAAGAATCCTGTGCGAGATCAACTCTTGAGAGCTTCGCTTAGTATTGCACTCAACATAACGGAAGGCAGTGGCAGACAATCGCCAAAAGATCAAAAGCGCTTTTACAGTATTGCTATGGGATCACTAAGAGAAACTCAAACGCTTATCAAAATAGTTCAAAATAAGAATCTAGCAGAAAAATATGATCATTTAGGAGCACTGGTTTACGGACTGGTTCGGAAAGTCTGATTTCGGGGACCTGACATCAGAATTCAGACTTTAATACCTAAATAACAGTTTAAAACTGCTCAAAAGTTCCTTTCTCGCGATTTTTTCGAACTCCCGGTACAGAGTATAACCTATTATGAAAGCAAATAAAGGTCCCGGAATCGATGATCTGACAGGCCATGAGTGCTTCCGTCACATTTTGAAGAGCATCAGAGTCTTCAAAACCAAGCGGTTTCATCGCTCCAGTAAATACAATTGCTACTTTAGGATCTTTAATCGTTTCGGCCACTAATTCAGCTGTATGTTGCATAGTATCGGTGCCGTGGAGGATAACGATCGGATGACCATCAGGTAGTAGTTCTGCAATTTTATCTCGAATAACCTCTCTATCGGTTTGATTCATATCAAGAGAGTCTTTGGCCATGAGCGCACTTACTTTAAGTTCAGTATATGGGAGCCTGATTTTCTGATTTAAACGTTTATGGATGATGGTTTCACGGTTAAAAAGTGTGCCATCTTGCTCATCATAAGTTTTTTCGATCGTGCCACCAGTTGTGATGATATGCACCCTGCGCCATTGGTTTTTTTGCATTTTTTCGAGGTCTCCTACTTGACTCTAACAATATGGCCACCATATTGTTTTTGTCTATAAAAATGTAAGAAATTCAAGGAGTAAGCATGACTGCCCGTACTGGTACAATTTCGGTTAACACCACTGATATCTTCCCGATCATCAAAAAATGGCTTTATTCAGAGCATGATATTTTTGTGAGAGAACTTGTTTCTAATGCTTGTGACGCCATCACAAAAAGACATACATTAGCTCGCGCTAAAGGCCAAGAAACTCCAACTGGTAAAGTTGAAGTTCTAATAGATAAAGAAGCTAAGACAATTACTTTTAAAGATAATGGTCTTGGAATGAATGAAGAAGAAATTGAAAAGTATATCGCTCAATTAGCTTTCTCTGGAGCTGAAGAATTCGTTCAAAAAATGAAAGATTCTGGTGAGGAGAAAAATGATATCATCGGAAAATTTGGTTTAGGTTTCTATTCCGCTTTCATGGTGGCTAGCAAAGTTGAAGTCGAATCTCTTTCAATGAATGAAGGTGCCAAGCCTGCGAAATGGATTTGTGAAGGGGATACTGAATACAGTTTTGAAACTTCAGACAAAGAAGATGTGGGAACTGAAATCACTCTTCATATCAACGAAGAAAGTGCTGATTTCTTAAACACTTGGAAAACGAGAGAAACACTTACTCGCTACTGCGATTTCATGCCTTATTCAATTTATCTAAAAGACCTAAATGAGATTGCGAGAGTAACAGCTGAAAACGCGAAAGCAGAAAAAGAAGAAGATAAAAAACCTCTTCCTGATAATGACATCATCAACGATACCACTCCTCTTTGGAAAAAAGATCCGTCAACTTTAACTGATGAAGACTATAAAAGTTTCTATAAGAAATTATACCCGATGGACCAAGAGCCACTTTTTTGGTTACACCTAAATGTTGATCACCCTTTTACACTACAAGGGATTTTATACTTCCCAAAATTAAATCCTTCAAAGCCAGTGAATGATACCAATATTAAGCTTTACTCTAAGCAGGTATTTGTAAGTGATAATGTTAAGGATGTTATCCCTGAATTCTTAGGACTTCTTAAAGGTGCTATTGATTCTACAGATATTCCACTTAATGTTTCAAGATCAGCTCTTCAGGGTGATCCGAATATTAAAAAGATTTCAAATTATATCGTTAAGAAAGTTTCTGAATCACTTAAAAAGCTCTTTAAAAATGAAAGAGAGAGATACGACAATGCTTGGGAAGATATCGGGCTTTTCGTTAAGTACGGTGTCGTAAGTGATCCTAAATTTGATGAATATATGCGAGATAAGGTTCTTTTTAAGAACTCTGAAAATAAACTTGTCACATTAAATGAGTACTCTGAACAAGTTCCTGAGTCTTATAAAGAAAAGATGAAAGGCAAAGTAATTTATTTTGAAGAAAACATCAGTGACTCAAGTCTTAGAGCGCAGTTACTAGAAGAAGGAATTCACGCTATTTCAACTGACTCTTATATTGATCCTCACTTCATGCAGCATACAGAAATGCAAGCGCAAGGTGATAAGGCTATTAAGTATCAATTAGTAGATAATGCGATTGAAGAAATTCTTGAAACTCAAGCAGCTTCTGCTGATGATGTGAAAGTTAAAGATCTATTCACTAGTTTTTTAGTGGGCGAAAAAGATGAGAAAGAGCCTTCTCAAATGGAAGTTGAAGTAAGAAATTTCAAAAATTCTAAAACGGCAGCTTATTTTAAAGTCGACGAGCAAATGAAGCGTTTTGCAAATATGACTCGTCAGATGGGGAATGCAAATTTTAATATGCCGACAAAAAAGACGTTGGTAGTAAACCCATCGCATGTACTTGTACAAAATACGCTTAAGTTATCAGAGAACAAAAAAGATCTTGCTGATAAACTTGCCCATCATATCCAAGACCTTGCGGCCATATCTGGAGAGGGACTTGATGAGAATGGAAGAAAAGATTTTGTGATGCGCTCACAAGATCTTATGAGCGAACTTTCAAATTTAGCGCTATAGTTAAAACATAAAAAAGCCTGTGGACCATCCACAGGCTTTCAAACAACACAGGGGAAAAAAACTACATATCTCCGACTACGCTTTCGAACCCAATATCTCGCACATTGCTAAATTTTGGCTCAGCTCTTAAGTGAGACTCAGGATCGGCTTCGTCGAATTTTTTACCTTTTAAATCTCTTCTTTTACCAATCAGAACTGACTCTGATCTTTCTTTATCTTCTTGGCAATCTATGCAAAGAGTTGCCGTTGGTCTTGCAAGTAATCTTCTCTGGTTTATTTCACAACCACAATCTTCACATAGACCAAATGTACCTTCTAGAATTTTTTGTTTTGCTTGCTCAACTTTCCTTAGGAATAAAACATTTCTTTGATCAAGTCTCTGGCCGAGTGCTTGCTCTTTTTGTTGAGTTGCAAAGTCCACTTCATCACCTTTAACATCTGTTGCAAATTGATTAAGTGAGTGGTTGCCACCTCGGTCATTAAGCATGTCGTTGAACATGTTCATGAATTTTTGACGGTTAAGCTGGTTCATCCTAAACTCCTTTGAAGTCTGAGAGGGTTAAAATCATCCTGATGGCATTTCTTTTACGATCAACATCCTATCGATCTTTCAAGATCAAACTTCCTATCTGATCTTGCTTGCCTACCTTAGTGCAACAGCCGTGCCAAACAGTATTTCATATAAAATCAACGAGTTAAAAACTAAAGCCGACCTTTAGACTCGGTGCCACAATGTCAAAAGTGCGTTTTGCGACTGGTGCATCTGAGCTCCTGGACACTATTTCGGATACTTATAAATTAAGTATACAGATAGTGTTTTTTATTTAATAGTACGCGCGTACAAAAAAGGAAGAATCATATGAAGCTCACCGTATTTGCATTAAATTTAATCTTATCATTTTCAGCTCTAGCAGGATGGAGTGAAATCGAATTCTCTAATTCGGAACTAACGACCAAAATTCACCTTAGGCTCCCTCAAAACTATGACCCAGCAAAAAAGCATGCCCTGATGATCAATCTGCATGGCTGTGCTCAGAAAGCTACAACTTTAAAAGAAGCTGGAAACTGGGATGAAGCCTCTGATGAATACAACACCATTATTGCTATTCCTGAAGTTCCAAATGGTGGCGTTATATTTGGCTGTTGGGATTACTACGGACTCGATCACTCAAGAGTAGAAGGTCTTAGTGGTTATCTTATTAGCCTAACAAAGCATCTCTCAAACAGCTACGCAGTAGATAATGATCGTGTTGGTATCAGTGGCCTTAGTTCCGGAGCAGGAATGAGTTTAGTAATGGGTTGTATCGCTCCTGATATTTATTCACTTGTTGGTTCCAATGCAGGACCAAGTGTTGGAACTGGTTCCAATGATATCTCAAGAGCACGTATTACCATCGAAGAGATTTTAAGCAACTGCAACAAACTAAACTCTAAGCTCGTTGAAGCTCACTCACAAATTGATATTGTAAGTATTATTTATGGCTCTAACGATTATCTTGTAGATACGAAATACAATACTAAAAATGCAGAGGCATTTGCAGCTCGTGTTGAAGCTGAAGATAAAAGAACTTCTGATCTCTCCCATCTTGAAGGAACGAATCTTTCAGGAGAGCTTACAGAATATTTTCACGCCGGAAAACTAAGAGTGTCACTTATCCAAAACACTGGACTTGGTCACAACTGGCCAGCTGGCTCAACTGAAAAAAGCGGCGGCTTTATTAATAAAAGAAGTATTAACTACCCTAAATACCTACTTCATCTTTTAACTAAGGAATTATAATGAAAATCATCACTATTCTACTTACACTTTTATCTCTGAACTCTGCTTTTGCTTATGAGGCAAAAACTATTCTTCTAACGGCAAACCAAAAATCAACTTTAGAGCAAATGGTTGCTCAAAGTACAGGCCAAAGATATTTAATTCAACAAGTAAACGTACGCTGCCTTCCTTATCATAACTCAAACTATGCTATACTTAGCTCTCTATGTGTCACTAAGGCTTATAGAGAGCTGGTAGAAATCAAAAATGTCATCTTCTTGATTGAAGGAAGCGAGCTTGAGCTTCTAACTGTTAAAGAAGGACAAAAACTTAGTTTTCCATAATCAAAGCTTAAAGGGCCTAAAATGAAATTGATCACTTTCCTCATTCTTTCACTCGACCTTTCACTCAACTTTGCTTTTGCACAGGTTGAGTATGTTCAACTACCTGAAACGGGAAAGTCTGAACCAAATGAACAAAGAGTTGTTTTAAAGCATTCATTTGTGCCACAGGGATATGATAAACCTGTGCTACTCTTACTCCCTGGTGTGAACAGAGGATACCTAAGGTCTGACAATATCCTAGGATTATTGCAACAAAACGATATTGCTTTTGTGGCCATGAACTTCAGCACTCATCCTATCGCAGTTAACGGTCTAAAAGATGGTGTGAAACCTTATTTTAGATCAAAGGACTTCACTGTAGAAGACTACGCGTTTGAAGTTAATTTTATGGCCTCAGAAATAAAAAGAGAGTTTGGACTGGAAGCAATTCCTGTCACTCTTTCTTTTAGTAGTTCTGTTTCACGTGCGCTTAAAAACTTTGATATCATCGTAGATATTTCGCCATTTACCACAGTGAAGGATGCTAACCCAAATCTGGCCACCTACCAAACTAGCCTAGAATTTGCGAATATGTTCAATCCAATGCGAACCTATGTCATTAGATCTGCCATGGATCAAGCTTATCGCTTGGCCTGGAATCCGGTAGTAAAAAGCTATATCGAAGGTTACAAATTAAAAGAAGATAGAAAAGATGATTTTATGGAAGGCTATCTTAGTTCTTCGAGGTCACTAGAAAAACTAGAACTAGAAAAGCCGGACGCAACGGCCACAAAACGTTTTTTCATCCTAGCTGAAGGCGAAAAAGAGTCCCTACAAAAAGGTCAGCTAAATCTTCTCAAGGCTCATGTTGATGCCAAGACAGATACGGCATGCTTCTTTGTCAGAGGTGGAAAACATGCTCTTCCCATGTCTAACCCACTGGAAATCGCACAAATCCTCAAAATTATCCTAGAGCAAACGGAAAATATTCAAAGCGGTTGTTATGACGTTAAAAAACACAATGATTTTCAATACTTAGAATTTGAAGCTCTTACCACTTTAATTAGTAAAGATTGATCATAATCAAAGTTCATACTTCTGAGTCCTCTTATAATAAGAGGACAGGGAGCATATATGTTTAATCAAAACTTCATTGTAGCTATTGCCGTCGTCTTGGGCCTTGTGGCCTTTAAACTATACGCCAATGGTAAATACTCAAAAAATATTGAAGCTGTGATAGGACAAAACCCTCAGCTTCTGGATGTCCGCACGGTAGCTGAGTATGAAGAAGCTCACTCCGACAAAATGATTAATATTCCGCTGGATAGACTCGAGCAAAACTTAATTAAACTCGATAAAACGAGACCGATCATAGTTTTTTGCCGCTCAGGAAATAGATCTGGGCAAGCGGTAAAACTCCTTAAGGCGTCAGGCTATAAAAATGTGGTCAACGGTGGTGCATGGACTAATCTTGAAGATTAGTACTCTTCTTGCTCCTCTTTCCTCTCCTCAGTTTTAACTAGAGTTCTGCTATTTCTATCATACTGAAAAACTGGATTTAGATGAATTTTATCCGGTGAAAAATCGTAAACGAGCACACTATTGAAGCCAGTTTCGACCTCGACAATATTACCTCTAATCTCTAGACTACTAGCTTCTTCCACCACCCAATTAAAACTAAACAGATCGTTTTGTTGAAGTATTTCACTTTTGACTTCTCCAGTAGAAACCCTAGAAAAGCAGCTCAAATAATTTGCATGGCAATCTTCAGGCAGTGACTCGGTATAATAATATTTATTCACACCTAATGGTCTTTGTGAAGCTTCCTCTATTAACGTCATATTCTTATTAAACATTCCCATAGCCTGAAGCTTTTTCTCGCTAAGAGTACGCTCTGGATCACGACGAGTTATTCCCTCGACGATAGGTAGGTCAGAGGCGTGACAAGAATTTGTTTTACACTGTGCCCTACGGTAGTGAGAAAAACTCGACCTAGGTACTGACCAAGTTTGAAGACCTGATACTTCGGAGTCAAAAAACTTACCGACGGAACTCAACGTTGAACTAGTTAAACTAAACCCTTCACTTATATCATCAACAATACTTTGATCAATGACAAGTTTGATTTCAATTTCATCCGAATGAGCTCGTCCTTCTTGAAAAGAAATTTTAAAACTATCTTCTCCATCATAATACTCTTTAAAAGGGTAATAATTCATAATTCCATTAGTAGAAAAATTCTCGTGTGGGATTAGTAATCCATTTTTAGGGTGTTTAGTAATATGCACTTTTCCAAATTCACTTAGAGAGCTTGGTCTAATTTTTAGAGCTGCACTACCACCCTCTAGACCTGAAATATGCATCGTTGAGTTATTAAGGGCAAACTCATCTACCCATTTCCATTTCTTTTTGATGGGGCCAATAACATCATAGCCTTTGGAGATATTAAATAAGCTTGGGCTTTTTAAATTGAGTATATCTTTTTCAAAGATTGGATCTGAAAAAGTAATTCCCACTCCTCCTGATAGATTGGCGTAGAGATCATCGCGATTTGCCGCCAATGGAAGTAGAACATCCGCCATAACAGAAGCATTCAGGTAAGCGTATGGCCCGAGTAGTCGGTATATCTTAGTTTGAATTTTAGGCTCAAAAAATAATTCCGCTTGAAAGACACCACTGTCTCTATTTGTTTTAACATCTTTTTGTTTGGCCAGCGACGACATTTTACGATCAAAATTCATTCCATTTTCATTATCATAATTCATATGGGCCTTAAGCGCATACTCACCTGCAAAAGTGAAAGTTGTTTCTGAAGCATCTGCCAGAGAAAATTTAATTCCGACTGGAAGTTTGATCACAAACTCCAGGTATACTGGCACCGCACCAGGAATGGTGACAGGGAATTTCAAATCTTTAAAAAGACTTCGCCCAAAACTACCACTTACCTTCCCGTCATTTTTAACTTTAACTACGAATTTATATTTTACTAAAGAATCAAATTGATTATAAAGCTTAGAGACTTTGCCTCCACTAAATTTATAATCTCCTCTAAAGGTTGGAAGAAATTTAACAAAACCTGAGGTTATATCAACGGAAACATTCCCTTCGACACCTCCAGAAAATGCTATAGATTTTTCAGTAAAATTACGACCTTTAAGACCTTGGGACACATCACCTGAAATACTTAGAACGTTAAAATTCGAAAAAAGAACCTCATTTCCTTTGAACTTCACCGGTTCATCATCACTTGCATTTAAAGACTGAGTATCGGTGGAACTTGAAACTTTATCGATAGTGAGGTCATCATTTTCAAATTGAACCTCTGGGGAAACATCGAAACTAAAAGCTGAGTCTCCTTCAGAAATACTAGTTAAGTCAGTGCTTTTGATCTCCACTTCATCGCCTTGAACCGCCACCGCTTTAAAAAGGTATTTATCTTTTGAATTTCCAACGATGACAGAGTCTGCTTCAAGGGTACTGGCATCAAAATTTTCAATCGTGATCTTTCCATCATTTAAAATGGTAATATTTTGATCTTCATCTAAAACGATAACTTTATCACTTGGATTGATCTGACTATTTTTTTTGATCTCACCTAGCTCGCCTAACTCTAAGAAACTAGTATCTAGTTTTTTAGGTTTAGAATCTTTCTCGGGTGCAGAACATGCAACCACAAGGTAACTAATCAACATCAAATAAAATAGCTTTCTCATGTAGTTTAGTGAGCAAGGTTTGTGCCAATTCTGGTAGTTTTAAATGACTGAAATTTTGCTGGAGTTCTGTATAAAATATAGTACTGTATAGAGTTTAAACAGCCTAGATCTTGCCTTGAAAGCTATTATAACTTCCACGACCGTAAATACCACCGGCTTGAAGATCATCATAAAATGACTTAAGGGAGTAGATTCGCTCCAGATAAGAGTCGCGTAGCAATTGGCATTCACTAGACTCATGAAAAGATGAGATAAGCTCATTTTGCAATTCATCTAACTTCAGCGCCTCTTGTGACCTACTAGTTGATTCTGATAAGTCATTGGCAAGTTTTGAGAAGTATTTATCCAGCTCTTCTAACCGTTTCGCTTTTTCTGATAGCTCAGGACAATTAAGTTTTTGATACTCCTTTGCATTACATTGATAATAGTCAAAACCATTACCTTGTCCTAGTTTTAAAAACCGATAAGGTTTATCTATGCTATTGCTTGGCTTCTCAAACACAAAATTTTTTGAGACGACAGTAAAGGAATGCGAGAGAATTGGGTGATAGTAAATACCAATGGTATTGGCCGAAGGACGACTTACCCTCTCACAAAAGTTATCCATATAAAATCTGATTTCTTCTTCTGAGGTATAGCTCTGGCGCTTAAGAAAGCCCTGTGTGATCAAGCTTGTGTTATGGCAGTTATAAGAGTTCAGCATCGGGGCAGAGTTTAGGTTTATTGCTGGATATAAAAAATTAACAACAGGAGACAAATTGATATGCTTTGTTTTCTTTGGGTAAGTTATTTTCGCTTGAGATAGTTTTTCTAAATCGCGAACGAGAGTTTCTGCATCCTTAAAATTAGAGTCTAAATGAATTTCATAAGTGAGGTGCTGGGTCTTATAAGATTTAACAAAGCTAGATTTAAAAAATGAGATCACTCGATCCCCAATTCCCATTTCACTATCTTTAAATGCCGATAGGTTAATTTCCTTTGCGGATAAATTAGTAATCGAAACAATTAGAACAAATAAAACCTTAAGCATTTCTGAAATATAGCAGAATTCTCAATTTTATGGGGACTTAGGGCCAAAATTTACATGGTGTATTTTATTCACTACATAGAAGCAGGCATTTTTGGATAAACACCTTCGGGAGTCTGGCGAATCCACTCATCAAGCTCTGCCAAGATTATGTCCTTATCTCTGGGCAGCTCTCCTCCAATTGGGCGGGCATTAGAGACATGGTTAGCACGAAATAATACTGGATTTAGGTCAAAGCTAGCCTTTGCCAATATCTCACGCATCTCAATTAATAACTCTTTCGAAGTCAAAGGCTCAATTGAACCTCTCTCCACCATTCTATGATAGGGTGTGCCTGGAACGGCAAATGTCGTGAGAAATGAGAAGTACTCAGGGTTAGTTTCACTTAAAATCTTAGCGGTATTCTCTATATGGTTGGCTGAAAACTTCTTTCCTCCAATTCCAAGCATTGCAATAGTAGAAAGTTTAAATCCATTGGCCTTAATTTTAAGCGAAGCTTCCGTCATCTCTTTTGCAGTATTGCCCTTAACCACCATATGCAGAATCTTATCATCACCAGACTCAAGACCGAGATAGGCAATATTTAATTTTAAAGAAGATAAAAGTCTAAGCTCCTCAGGGGTTTTATTGAGGATATTCTCAGCCGTGGCATATATCCCTACTCGCTCGACTTTTGGAAACAAACGATTGATCGCCTCTAGCACCGGAACCAAAGTTTCCATGGGAGCTCCAAGAGCATCTCCATCACAAAGAAATATTTTTGAGGGATTTAGATTTGACCGAGCACATTTTTCAAGTTCAGCTATGATATCTGGAAGTTCCCGCACTCGATATTTTTTAGACCGATACATATCGCAATAGGTACACATATTATTCGAACAACCAATGGTTACTTGAATCAAAAGAGATCGCCACTCCGAAGGAGGTCTGTAAACCGGCTGATCATATTGAATAGGATGAGTAAAAAACATTTAAACTGATTTTTCCTCTGGATCAATAACGATATGTCCCTGTTCTACTTTCTTTTTTAAAATATCGAGTATTTCATTTTGAGCAGCTTCAACTTCACTTACCGCGCGAGGTTTTCCTTTCAATCCATCTTCAATGTCTAGCCTAATACCAGTTGAAACTTGGCCTAAAATTTTTTCCACGATATTTTGATCGACAGTCCTAAGAGCCAATCCAAACTTTTCAAGATTCACTTCGCGAAGTAGGGCCACCAACATTCCCGGTGTTAGGTACTGAAGGTCATCCATAGAAATAAGACTCGACTCAATCTGCTTGGCCATATTGGGATCTTTTTTACGAATCTCCTCTAAGAGTTTAGACCTAGCACTCCCACTTAACCCCATTAACATTTTGGCGGCTTCTTTCACGCCGCCTTTAAAATCTGCCATTAGCGAGATCTCTCAAATTGATTTGGTTTTTCTAAGTAGTTCTGAACATAATCCTTAACTCCTTCTTCTAGAGAATGGAATTTAAAATCAGAAAATGCCTGAGCGAGTTTATTCATATTGGCCTGAGTATAATATTGGTATTGATCCTTTAAGTGATCCGGCATATCGATATACTCAATAGCTTCACTCTTATCGAGCGCTGCAAATGTGGCCAGAACCAAGTCTTTAAAACTTCTCGCCTGTCCTGTTCCTAAATTATAAAGTCCACTTGGACCTTGATGATCTTCAAACATCAGCCTAACCATCGCCTGAACAACATCTTTAACATAAACAAAATCTCTAAGCTGCTCACCATCTTTATAATCTGGATGATAAGACTTAAATAGTTTCATTTTTCCAGTATCTTTAATCTGTTTGTGTGCTTGAACAACAACTGAGCGCATGGAACCTTTATGATATTCGTTCGGCCCATAAACATTAAAAAACTTCACTCCATACCATTTAGTTGGAACTTTATCTTGTTGAAGTGCCCACTCATCCATCAACTGCTTTGACCAACCATAAGGATTTAAAGGCTGGAGTTTTTCAACTTCAGAATCATCGTAGCCATGCTCACCAGCTCCGTATGTTGCAGCAGAGGAAGCATAACAAAGTGGCACGTCGTAACCTGCGCAGTAACTAAAAACAATCTTAGAGAACTCGACATTATTTTTCATGAGATAATCAACGTCTGTTTCAGTTGTGCTTGAACAGGCTCCCATATGATAAACTTGAGTGACTCCCTCATCAAAAATTTGATTAAGCATATCAGGTTGAATAAATTCATCTGCATGCAGGTATTCTTGAAATTTTATTCCTCTTAGATTCATCCATTTCGAATCCTTTTCTAAGCGGTCTACGACTAAAATATTTTCTATTCCCCTATCATTAAGGGCCTTAATAATAACTGAACCAATAAATCCTGCACCACCTGTTACGATGTACATACCGTCTCCTTTCTAACGCAAATCGCAATAATTATCTCATATTCGCTTTTTTTTGACCACTTTGAGTTCAAAATTTGCACCAAACAGGGTAAAAAAAAGCAAAGAGGTGAATTATGATAAATGACAATTGGTTTGAGGAGAGATCCTATTTTGGAAAAGTAAAAATGGGGTGGAAAATCCGTAAAGTTTTACACAGCGAGCAATCAAAATTTCAAAAGATAGATGTTGTGGAAACTGAAGCCATTGGAAAATTGCTTCTTCTAGATGGAAAAACAATGGTGGCAGATATTGATGAATTTGTTTACCACGAAGTAATGGCCCATATTCCTTATGCCGTTTCGAGATCATGTAAAAAAGTCCTTATCATCGGTGGCGGTGATGGCGGAGTTGTCAGAGAATTCGTTAAGCATCAAGATATTGAGCAGATTGACCTTGTTGAAATAGATGAAAGAGTCATTGAAGTCTCAAGAGAGTATTTTCCAGGTTGTACTTCGGGTCTTGATGATAAGAGAGTTAATATTCTTCCAGAAGACGGAATGGCATTTATTAAAACGAAAAAGAATTTTTACGATGTCATTATAATCGACTCAACTGATCCTGAGGATTTTGCATCAGGATTGTTTACTCAAAGTTTTTACCAAGATGTTTATGATGCCCTTACAGAAGATGGGATCATGATGAATCAAACTGAAAATCCTTTTTATGACGAGTACGGAATCAAAAAGATTTACCGTAATATGCAAAAAGCCTTCCCTGTTGTTCAATCTTTTAATGCACCTATGTGTATCTACCCTGGTGTATTTTGGACCTTTGGATTTTCATCAAAGCGTTTTAAACCAACAGATATTAACCCTGCAAAAAGAAATCATATGGATGCAGTTAGTAGAAATCTGAAGTGGTATAATTTAGACTGGCACAAAGGAGCATTTTCTCTTAGTAATTTTCACAAGAGAATGACTGGTTTATGATCAAAAAAATTGAAGAACTTGAAACTTCACGACCTTTTTTAGGAACAACTCTATCTGACTCAATCGAAGCGAACGCCACTCATATTATTGGTTTTTGTTTCGATGGTACGACGTCCTATCGCCCAGGCGCCAGATTTGGTCCCGATGGAACTCGCGACGGTTCATTTGGAATTGAGACTTATTCGCCCTATCTTGATCGCGAGCTAACTGACTACAAAGTTCTTGATTGTCAGAATCTTCCGATCTACCCAAGCCAATGGAAGAAAACAAATGATTACTTCCATGAGTTAACTAAAGATTTAAAGCTCAAAGAAGATAATATCAAATTCCTTACCTTAGGTGGCGAGCATTCTATCAGCTACGGTCCAATTAGACTGTACCTCGATAATTATGAAGACCTATTTGTCATTCATCTTGATGCTCATACAGATCTTCGTGACGGCTATCTTGATGAAAGATACTCCCATGCTTCGATCATTAGACGAGTTTGGGATCATATGGACGAAAAAAATGGTCTTCTCCAGTATGGAATTCGTTCTGGACTCAAAGAGGAATTCGAGTTTATGGAAAAGCATAACACTCAAGCGAAGAGTTTGAATGAATGCATTGAAAGATTAAGTACACTTGATGATGCAAGACCAATTTATCTCACACTTGATTTGGATTTTTTCGATCCTGCTTATTTACCGGGAACAGGAACTCCTGAAGCTGGTGGTGAAGATTTTCACGGATTTATGCGCCTAATGAAAATATTAAAGGGCAAAAATTTTGTTGGAGCAGATGTTGTTGAGCTTGCCCCTAAATTAGACCCTTCAGGTATATCAGAAGCCTTTGCTGCCAAAGTTACTCGTGAGGTACTTTTGGCGCTTCAGGACTCTTAGATTTTTCAGAAGCTAATGAACGTTTTGCCAGTGGTTCTTGCGCTGGCAGAACTTCTTTTCTCACAAGATAATCAAATACTCCATTCTTTTTCGATTCAATTAAAGCGTAAGCTGAAACGTTTTTCTTATTCTTTAAAAACGGATTGGCTCCGGCATCTATCATCTGCATCACACCACCAGCACACCCATACTTTGCTGCATACATAAGAGCTGTTTCGCCGTCCTTATTTTTATGATCAACTTTGGCACCAGCTTGAATTAAAAGATCCGCTGCCTCGATATGACATTGCTTCATCGCCACAAATAATGGTGTCGAGTTCATCTCTGCACCTGGCTTATTAACTATCTCGGGTCTGAGCTTTATCATCTCAGAGAGTAGCTCTAGCTGGTTTCCAAAAACAGCTGCATGAACTGGATACATTCCCCTTACTTCGGTATCCCAAGGTATGGGTTTCTTTTCATTTAAATATTTTTTCAAATAATCTTCGTCTTTAGTTAGGATTGAAAGCATAAAACGCTGACTTTCAATATTTGAAATCTTTTGAAGAGGTTCTGCAAGTGAGTCAGGAACGTTTACAAATCCATTGTCTTGCAATTTTCCTTTATAGGCCCAGTGAAACATCATTCCCGGCCCAATAAGTAGAACTAATTTCCAACCAATTCTAAAAATATCTCTTTTGTATAAAAAATAAGATAGTGTCTCGTCTTTCAGCATTTTAAGTGCATTCATCGTAGACATAAAAATTGCTACAATTAAAAGAACAGCGAAACTGTACTCCATCATAAGATTGTTCTTTCCAAATACAGCAAGAACAAGCCCGACCGCTATCGCGACAAACAATATGACAATCATCAGCTCTAAATATTTATGAGCAAATAAGAACATATTTCTAAAATGAGATTTTGAATGTTGCATCCTAAAGAAATCGATTCTTTTACTGAATGCAATAATATTCATAACAGTCATAAGGAGAATAAAAATCACAATAACCATCGGAAGATGATAATCCGGAAACTTAATGTGAAATCCCCATAAAAAAGAAATACACACCGGAGATATCTGCACAATATCCGCAACTGATTTAGAAAAAATAATTTCTTTCTTGGTAAGTGGCATCGCCAATAAATGTTTGATATCAAACATCTGTGAGTTTTTAGCGTTCATCTTACCAGTAAATAATACAAATAAAACATAAGACGAATACTGCATGATCGCCTCTCCGAATTCTTGTCTTGTATCCATAAAGTAATCCACGACAAAAACCATAAAGACAACAAACACAGAAAGAAAAGCGATTCTCGTTTTTTGAAAGATGAGGTTGTATTTTACAAGGTGAAGAAAATTACTCACGCACTCTCCTGTTCACTGTCTAACTCATCATCGAAAAGTTTATCTAGGACTTCGACATCTTTGATCAGGATCCTATGTCCGTCATCAATAAAAATAACTTTATCAACACTCTTCTCTAAATCCTCTGCAATATTGGTCGCAAGTAGCATTGAGCATGAGTGATAAACTCGAAATTTATTTAAAAATTTAAAAAAGTTTCTGCGAGACTTGGGATCAAGAACAGCGGTCACTTCATCAAAAAGATACAATTCTGCCTTGGCCGCAAAAGCTGCACATAAAAGCGCTTTAACCTTTTGACCTGTAGAAAGTGCCCCAAATTTTTTATTGTCTACTATCTCTAAAACCTCTAATGCCTGAGCTTCGATTTCCTTAGAATAGTTAGGATAAAAATGCGCGTAATAATCTAAAAGGTCCCTCACCTTGATAAAGCCGGGAATCATCATATCGTGAGTCACTGTAAAGATGCGGCTTTTTTGAGTACGATCACCGATTGTTGGATCTTCCCCAAAAACCAAGATTTTTCCCTGACTTAGCTTCCTCATCCCCATAATCATTTCAATAAGAGTTGATTTTCCAGAACCATTTTTACCTAGAACACCATAGAACTCATTATCAAATAATTTGAAATTCAGATTATCATAAATCAGATCACCATTAGGTATTTGGTAAGAAACATTTTGAAAGTCTAATATCATACGAACCTCACTCTACTTTTCGGTAAAATGGGTCACAGACTTAAATATGATCTAGTTATTCAGCGAGTTCTAAGTCCTTGCTTTTACTCTTTTTCCAGGGATCAACGATCAAAAATACCAAAAGCACACCAAGAAAGTACAGAAGTACTAATGGCACCCACAAGGCCATCATGGTGATTGGGTCTGGCGGAGTCAACATAGCAGAGACAACAGCAAAAGCTGTCACGACATAACGTGAAATGGAAATCAGCTTTTTACTATCTACAATTCCCATGAAACCGAGGATTAAAATAATATTTGGTAATTGAAATAGAACACCCAAAAAGACGAGAATTTTACTAGTCAATATGACGTACTCTTTAAGGCTAATCATGGCCTCAATCTCATTTACTCCAAACTTCAACAATGTTTCGAATGTAAATGGAAAAACAATAAAATAACCAAAGGCCACTCCACAGGCAAAAAGTATAAAACTTAAAAGCACAAAGGGACGAATGATCTTCACTTCGTTTTCGTAAAGGCCGGGCTTTATAAAAAGCCATATCTGCGTAAACCAAAAAGGTGAAGAAGTAATAAGTGCCGACCAAAAAGCTAGCTGAAACTGAGTGAGAACTTTGTCTAAAATTCCCGTGAACATTATTTGCCCTGAGTCCCCCAGAGCATTCTTTAAAGGTGCTAGTAGAGCATTTTGAAACTCAACTCCGAAATGGTAACAAACACCAAAGGCAATAAATAAGATACCCGCCATCCAAATAACACGTGTGCGTAGTTCATATAAATGATCGGTTAACGTCATCTCTTTCAAATTGCCATACTCCTTTTTGACCAGACAATGATTTAACAAATAAATTCAGGACATTACATTAATCGGTCGATATAATAAATATATGAAATTTTTTTGTTTTGCACTTTTATTTATTGCCCAGTTAAGCTTTGCAAGCCAGAGCAAACTACTCAAGTGTCTCGGAAAAGAAGAAAAATATATTCACGAGCAAAAAATCGGCGGCGCCTTCTATCAGCTCAATAGCAGTATGATTTCCTATATGGTTATGTTCCCAGACGATATAATTTTCAAATCGCCCTACCTAGAAGAAATCTGCCAAGAAAAGTTTTCGAGCTTTCACCTGCTGCGCCTTTTTCTGACCTTGGGAGACAAAGTCATTGATCGAGGTTCAAAAGTACGACCAGGACTTGAGGCAACGACGAATGAAAATATCTCAAAGAACTCTCTGCATATGTTCATTGAGTTTATTGGTTCTATGCAAGCGGCCCAAACAAAGGCAGGCTGTTTGGAAAAAAATATCCCTCAGCTAAAAGACTTCTACCTAAAAACCCAGCATTTTGAAACTAACGTCAACTACTCTAGACTTGTAAAAGAGCTCAAAAACATCGATGTGATTTTTGATAAAATTCTGTCGAACAGATTAAATAGAGATTGCTAATTCAACACCTACTGGAATCTCAAGCTTCATAGAAAAGTAATTCCCTAGTCGAACTGAGTTTTTCTCATCTTGAACAAACTCACTATCATTCGAATAGATTTTGATTTTTGGAAAATCGACAATCTCAAATCTTGCGACTAAGGAATTTAAATCGATGCCGGCGTACTCTTTGTACTCTCCCAAAGAATTCTCAATTTTTTCACGCCATTGATGATAGGAAATTCCCTTATATAACATTTTCTCATCATCAAGCTTACCGATAACTGAATTGAGCTCTGGTCTGCAACTCGCACATACCATTCCCACAGAGGTTTCTCTCATGAGAGTTTTTAGATCAAGCTGACCTTCAAGTTTATACAAATCTGACAATGAATAACCTTGGCAGCGACAAATGATTTGATCACGCTTTGGATTTTCGTAAAAAAGACGTTTATCTCCTCGAGCAGATTTGAGTGCGATTAAAAGTTTCCAACCTATAGTATAAGAGTTACTCTCGATTGTTTCATATAGTTTGGAGATTGCCTGATCTATTTCAAGATTGAGTAAGCTCTCGCAATAAGCTTTCGCTAGACTATCACTACTCTTAAGTTCATAAAGGCAGTTTTTGGAATCGAGAGTGATATCAAACTCGATGCCTTGAACGATATGTTTCATACATCAAAAGTCGGCTGATACGGTTTTTCAGGGTCAAGAGTTAGAATTTCATACCCTGACTCTGTAATTAAAATTGTATGTTCAAACTGTGCAGAAGGTTTTTTATCCTTAGTGATAACAGTCCAACCATCCTTCATAAGTTTACAATGTCTCTTTCCTAAATTAATCATCGGCTCAATCGTAAAAGTCATACCAGGCTTCATTTCAGCACCTGCTCCACGAGTACCATAGTGAAGAATTTGTGGCTCTTCATGAAACTCTCTACCGATTCCATGACCACAGTATTCATGAACAACAGTATAGCCATTGTCATGTGCCATCTCTTCAATGACCGCTCCAATATCACCAAGTCTCGCACCCGGCTTACAAACATTAATTCCGGCCATCATACAATCGTAAGTTACTTTTACTAGCTTCTTGATTTCAGGAGAAACCTCGCCCACAAAATAGGTCCTATTTGTATCGCCATGAAAGTTTTTATAGAAAGTCGTCACATCAACATTGAGGATGTCACCATCTTTCAATTTATCCTTTTTACTTGGGATACCATGGCAGATAACTTCATTAAGTGAGGTACAAACTGACTTCGGGAAACCATGATAATTTAGTGGAGAGGGATATGCGCCATTGTCGACGATATACTTGTGACATATTGCATTCACGTCCTCAGTGGTCATTCCGATCTCAATTTTATCTTCAATGAAGTTCAAAGTCTTCGCCGCTAATTGACAAGATTGCTTCATTATTTCGATTTCACGGGCCGATTTGATATTTATCATAATTTTCCTTCGTTTTGGGCTGGATACTACACCCTTTACCCCATTTTCGCTAGTCTAGCAGCCAGTTATGGTCTAAAATTCTAACATGAAGTTCCAAGTTTATCGAACACATGCGTCATCTTATCAAGACTCTAAGTATCTCGCTAACGAAAAAAAGATCTTAGAAGATATTTCTGACGTCGAATACATTCAAACTCTTCAGCAATATGAGGCTGGAAGTAAATTGATTTTATTAACCAATACTCATACTAATACAGAACTCATTCCGCGCCGTATTCTTCAGGAAACGGTGCTGTTAGTTCATCCAAATTCGGGTCACGATAATATATCAGAGGAATTCAGGAAGTCTGTGGACTTTCCTATTATTGTTGGCAATCCCATCAGGGCAAATGCAGTTGCAGAGTATACTCTGGCCAGTATCTTTCAACATTTTTCAATGATACCTAATCATCATCACTGGCAGACTGATAGAAATTTCCCTAGAAAGCTTTTAAGGGATCAAAAAGTTGTGATCATTGGTCATGGCACTATTGGAAAAATTGTGGCCAGCTCCCTTTATCCACTTTGTCCTAAGCTGCAAGTTTATGATCCATTTAAAGACCTTCAGCATATTCCCTACCCTGTTATTAACGATTGGAATAATGAGATAATCAAAGGTGCTAATATTGTCATCATCGCTGCTAGCTTGAATAATACGAGTCATAGATTCTTAGATAGCGAGAAGATATCTCAAGTCGCAGCTGATTGTTTGGTCATTAACCCGGCCAGAGGGGAAATTATTGATGAGGAAGCGCTTTTACAATTTCTCCAAAAAAATCCGAAGTCTCGTGCTTTTTTGGATGTATTCGAGAAAGAGCCTTTTGAGCCAGGTTTTGCCGGACAAATATCAAATTTAAATAAAACATCCCATATTGCAGGTATGTATCACAAACTGAACTCAGATATCGTTTCGTTTGAATACCTCGTCATCAAAGATTTTATTGAGAAATACAAACAAAATTCCTTAGCAAGTTTTAAAACAGATTATGAAGAATGTTTATTACCCGGAGATAATTTAGATGGCGATAAGGTTTCCCCCAGCTCATGAAGCATCGCCTGAAGGACTCCTAGCAATTGGTGGAGACCTTTCAGTCGATACTCTTACAGAAGCCTACTTAAATGGAATTTTTCCTTGGCCAATTTCGAAAACTTCACCTCTGACTTGGTTTTCTCCAGACCCAAGAGGTGTTCTCTATACTGATGAAGTTCATTACTCTAGATCATTTGAACGTTTTTTGAAAAAACATAAGTACGAAATCAAATTTAATCTTGATTTCAAAGCAGTCATTGATAATTGTGCTCTCACAAAAAGAAAACACGAAGCAGGGACTTGGATAACCCAAGAAATCATTAACGGATACATTAGACTTTTTGAAGCAGGTAAAGCCTACTGCGTTGGTATCTACAATGGAGATCAAATTGTAGGTGGTCTGTATGGAGTTTGTTTCGGGGGGATCATTAGTGGGGAGTCAATGTTTCATATAGAATCCAATGCCTCCAAATTATGCGTTTATTCTGTCATGGAAAAATTAAAAGCCCAGAGTATTCCCTTTCTAGATACCCAAATGGTTACCCCTGTTATCGAGAGTTTTGGTGGCGTAGAAATAGACCGAGACACCTACCTTGAAGAATTATCAAAATTAAGAAGAATTACGCTCACAAGAGCCGATATATTTAACTCATAGCTCGTTCAACTAAGTTAACACGAATTAATTGGCTATAATCTCCAGTTAGTTCGATTGCATCAGTCGGACAAGCGATTGCACATAAGTTACAACGAGTACAATGAGAAGTATCAAGATAAAACTTTTGGGGAGTCTCTCCCGTTTTAAGAGTGTTCGGAAAGTTTACCATATTCGGTTTTTTAATTTCGATCGCTTTGGTTGGGCAAATATCGCTGCAAATTTCACAACTGATACAAAGACTATTTCCTAGTTGGTCATTCTTTAACAAAGGGTATTTATGAGTGAAATGTTTTTTTAACTTCAATGAATCTTGATTGATTTTACCGGCTTCAACTCTAGTGCGCCAACCGATATAAAACACATGAGCTGATGAGAACACAAAACGAAAAGGATTAAAACGAGTTGAATCTTTTAGGTTTACTATCATCTTATCGCTCCACTTCTCTCAAATCGATATCCATTGAAGTCCATAGGGGAAAAACATTCATGATGTCTTTGTTCTCTAAGAAATGTTCTAAATATGATGGTTCAGCAAAATGGCTTCCAAGTAGCCTTACCAATTGCCTCTCATCAGACTTAATCAAATCTACTCCAATGACTCCCCGAGGGCTTTCAATAAAAGCTGTAGCATTAAGTGACGAGAAGTTTAAATAGTTCTCAACACTTTTTTTATAATTTTGCTCATCAACTTGATCTAGATTATGTAGGAAGTCGGTTGGTAACTCTGGACTAATAAAATTTCCTGTTGGTAAGTTATCAAGGACCTGAACAATAATTCGACTTGATTGTAAAATTTCTTCGATTTTAACCAAAAACAAATCATACAGAGTCCCTTGAACTCCCATAGGAATATCAAATTCTACATCTTGATAAAAATAGAATGGGGCTCTTTTTCTTAGATCTAAATTCACTCCAACACTTCTAGCAACGGGTCCAGTCAATCCCCACTTTATGACATCTTCTTTATCAACGAGACTAAAACTCAGAGCGTTCTCGTTGAACTTAAATGTTAAAAGATAATCTTTGATTAAGGCAACCAGATGTTTTTCAAGCATAGAAAGTTCATCGATCATACGTGAACTCCATGCTTGACTTAAATCTAGAGTCGTCCCTCCTGGTCGGACTAAATTCAAACCAAACTCGTTTCCAGAATAAGATATCATCAGCGATTGAAATTTTTTAATCCACAGCCGAGTAAAGTCAATCAAGACTGCACTTTTGAAATCTACCGCCACTTGATCAAAGTATAATAGATGATCTAGAATTCGATTGAGTTCAAATGTCACCATTCGAATAGCTTTGGCCCTATCAGGGATCTCAATATTTTCCTTTAACTCTATCCCTCTACTAATCAAGAAACTCCACAACAATCCCCTTTTAGGAAAATAGTTCTCTAAAGTTTGAAACGACAAATTCCAATCAAGCCCTGACAAAATATCTTCAAGTCCAATATGGAAGAACCCTGTTCTAAAATTAGCTTTTGCCACTTTATTCTTATCCATTCTAAGATCAAGTAAATGTGTGTTCTTTTTCAAGTTACTAGGAAACTCAACTGTTTGCAGATCAAGATAGTCCCTATCATCTTTTACAGGCTCTTTAAATCTATAATCTTTTTTAAGAGTCAGTCCTCTTTGCTCAATCAACTGCCTTTCATAGAAACTAGCATTTTTCCAAAGGTGGGATATGGAATAAAGCTTTTCTCCACTTGGAATTTCAACTTCCACGCAAAATTGATCTTTCTCTTCAAAATCAAAAAAGTAATAACGAAGCTTTGTTAACTGTGAATTTTGCTCAAGACAATGTATTCCCAAAAGCCAAATATAATTATTGTCACTTCCTAAACTGAAAACAAAAGAGCTAAACTGGTTGAACTCACATCGATAGGTTTTATATCCAGATAGTTCGTGAATTAAATTAAGATTACTTTTCATCTCTACCCTTCATTAAATCAAAAACACCTGAAATAAGTTCTCTTAATTGAATAGGATGTTTCTGATACTCTAGATCAACTCTAATATGATTTCGGATGTCTTTCACAACTCCTTTGGCATTATTTAATACTCGTTTAGGTAAAAGGCCCTCGGCGTAAACGACAAAAGGCTTCTGCTTTTCTAAACTCTTTAACCTGTCCTTAATTTCATTTAACTGGACAGTATTAATAGGACCAACAATCAAAATAATTTTTGCAGGTTGATATTCACTTTCCCATATACCATTAAAGCTCTGTTCATACTCAAAATAATCATAACTACTTTGAATAGCATCAGCCGCACCATTTCCCCAAATACTTATAGGAACTGAAAGGTTCCCAATTTTTTCTTGGCTAGATAAATGTATATTTTCAATAAAATTAGTTAAACTCATAATTCTCTATTTTGTTCTTAGAATTGTGGCCCTTCTACGCCATTTAATATCTTCTGGAAAAGTTGGAACTTTCTCTACCAGATCTTCTTGCTTTCCATAGCATTGAAGCTTTTTATTTTCTTGGTAAACCCAAGAATACAATTTATTATGCGTTCCGATGGCCCCTCTATCATAATCAATATATCGATAAGTAGGATAGTTCTTAAACCTTAGGTTGTTCAAGTAGTTTATGGACTGTTCAAAAGCAAGATCGACTTGCCTAGCATTACACTTAGCAAATTCTTTATTTCTTTTAATTGCCTTTTTCCCGTCTGTTAAAATAGGATTCTTCACCCAAAGAGAGCGGTTACAATCAAAACTATATCCCAAGTCATTCAACAAATGCACAGCCGCATAGTGTGCCATAAACCAATGCCTCTCAGGATTGGTGAAAATATTGGTTGGATAAACAAATTTTGAACAAACATTATATTCATCACCAAACTTCACAAATGCATTTTTAAAACGTTCATAAAAGAATCTTCTCGATTCCTTATTGGAACCTCGAATTATGTCTCGGCGCTCCTTTAAAGATTTTGCTGCTGCCAATTTTTTCTCAACATCTGACGGTTTGGCAACTGCCTCCCAGACGTAATCATATAGTTTATAACAAGAACTCCTCATCTGATTGAGTCGCTTATTGGTCAAAAGAATCGATCTGCTCTTTAGACTAGAAACAGTTTGTAGTGCTGAAAGCTCAGGACCCATTCGATAGCTTGGATAAAATTTACCGGCTACATAATTTTTTCCAAAACCATTCTCGATAAATGCTTTTACTTCCGGCCAATTAACTTTCGTACGCAGATCTTCAATTCCCCTTACCTCTTTATAGTCATCACTACCACTTTGAACCGCGACAACGACTATCCTGGAATTATAATCAGTAAGCTTTGGACAAGTTCCTATCTGACAGACTTTCTCGATATAACCACCAATCACTCGAGCATCAAAAAAATTATCCTGATAATGCTTGGAAAAATATTCACCATCGCCAAACACAATGATTTTTTGAGGTGTGCCCAATTGATCTAGCATGCGGGGAACAATGCCAGAAGTAAAAGGCGGTTTATAAATTGAATCATCCCATTTTCCAAAAATATCTTTTTGCTCGCAAAGAATTTTATCAACATAATGTTGACCAGAGAGCATATCAATATTGTATAACTTGTCGCTCCCTTCAGGAGTGGTGATAACAAAGTTCAATTTGTAATTTTCTGCGTTTAAATCTGGCTGAACATCATAAAACAAATGGGCCGGTTTCTCCCCCATACTAGAAGTCAATTTGAATCGGTCATCCACCTCGAACCACTTGGGTACGACTTTCGACACTAGGGCGTCCGCATAATCCTTATTCCCAAATACCGCTTTGTCTTTTTCAGAAAGATCTAGAGGTACTAGATCATCAACTGACTCTTTAATGCTTTCCACACTAGAGCATGCGCTGAGAAATAAAATACTGAGAATTAGTTTTGAAATCTTACTCATTTTTATTGACTATCCTTATCATTTCATTCATTCTATCAACCTCGTTTAGGCTCGGGTGGTGGAATTGGTAGACACAAGGGATTTAAAATCCCTCGGCTAATTTAGCTGTGCGGGTTCAAGTCCCGCCCCGAGCACCAAATTTCCTACATTTGAAATTTACCACCCGCTTTCGAAGCTGGTCCAAAATGCTTACTCGCATTTTGCAGTCCCGCCCCGAGCACCAAATTCCTTTAATTTGACACACTAATATTTTACTTGAATTTACTCAGGTAGCAATAAAATCAAACACTTTACTTGACGCATCAAGCAAATCTATAATGCAGCTATGTCAGAAAAAATATCAGCCATAATTCCTTGTTTTAACGAAGAGTTCAATATTGCCGGAGCGATTGAGTCTTGTTTATTTGCCGATGAAATCATCGTTGTAGACTCTTTCTCGACAGATAATACTTTGGAAATCATTAAAAAGTATCCGCAGGTAAAATTATTGCAACACGAGTATGAACATTCTGCGGCCCAGAAAAATTGGACTATCCCTCAGGCTCAACATGATTGGATCTTTCTTTTGGATGCCGACGAAAGGACTAATCCTAAATTGATCGATGAAATCCAATCCATTGTTGCTTCAAACCCAAAAGAGGTAGCCTATTGGATTAAGCGTGATAATTATTTTATGGATCAGACCGTCAATAATGTTTGGAAAGGTGATGCCGTCATCAGGCTTTTCAGAAAAAGTAAATGTCGCTACGAAAATAAACATGTTCACGCTGAAGTCCTTGCAGACGGAGAAGTTGGTCGTTTAAAAAACAGGCTAAAACATGACACTTATGCGGGAAAAGGACTGGAGCCTCACCTTCTAAAAGGTATGCGTTACACGACTTGGGCAGCTCTTGATCGTGTAAATAAAATTAAAAAAGTTACAAGTTACCACTTATTGATTAAACCATTTTTTGCTTTCTTAAAGCGCTATATCTTAAATCGTGGCTTCCTTGACGGTAAAGCCGGCTTTATTATTTCTTGTATGGGAGCATGGAATGTCTTCATCCGAAATGTGAAGATTTATAGAATGCAAGCTGGCGAGAAGTTTGATACTGACTTAAAAAAATGAAACGAGTCTTAATTATCCAAACCGCTTTCATAGGTGATGTAATTCTGGCCACGGGACTTATAGAAAGTGTTAGGGCAAGCTATCCAGAAGCGAAAATTGATTTCCTACTTCGAAAAGGCAATGAGAGCCTTCTCAAATATAATCCTCATTTAAATGAAGTCCTCATTTGGGATAAATCCAAAGGGAAATTTAAAAATTTAATCAGTCTTTTTTTTCAAGTACGAAAAAATAAATATGACCTCGTGCTAAATATACAAAGATTTTTTAATGCGGGTCTTTTATGTGGACTCTCAGGCGCTAAACTTAGAGTGGGATTTCATTCCAACCCATTAGCATTTCTGTTCAGTCACCAAGTTCAACATAAAATACCTCACCCCGCTCAAGATCAAGGCGAGTTCGGATTCTTTCACGAAGTACAAAGAAACCATCAGCTACTGACGGCAATAACCAATGAGAGTATTCCCTCTGACAAATCACTACGCCCTAAATTATATTTTTCAGACAAAGAAAAAAATAAGATTCAGGATTTAGATCTAAAATCTCCCTATTATGTTCTGGCCCCTTCAAGTGTGTGGTACACTAAGCAGTGGCATGAATCAAAATGGAGAGAGCTCATACAAAAACTAAAGCCACACGGAGAAATTATTCTCATAGGTGGTCCAGATGACAAAGCCTACCTAGATGGAATTAGCACTGATGTAACTAACCTTGCCGGAAAACTTAATCTACTTGATTCAGCCTACCTTATGGCCGGAGCTAAAAGAGTTTTTGTGAATGACTCCGCCCCTCTTCACCTTGCAAGCAGTGTAAATGCAAAAACTACTGCTATTTTTTGCTCAACAGTTCCTGACTTTGGATATTACCCGCTAGCCGACGACTCACTTCTCGTGCAAAGAGAAAGATTAGATTGTATGCCTTGCGGGTTACATGGAAAAAAAGAATGCCCACAGGGTCATTTTAAATGTGCCCTCGAAGTTGATGTTGACGCCGTCACTCAAAGATCCTTCTAAACGTTATATTCATACGAGGTTCATTTATTTTTAGCCTTTTAGGTAAAGCATGTTTCCAATGATGCTGAGTTTCTCCAAGCATAAGAAGAAGATCTCCATTTTCAAGAGTTAATTTTACTTTTTCCCCTTCATCGTGGCGAAAAAAGAAATCACGGCTAGCTCCAAAACTGATAGAAGCAATCAACGGGTTTATTCCTAGCTCAGGTTCATCATCCCTATGCCAGGACATATGATCCCTACCATCACGATAGTAGTTTACGAGAGCGGTGTTAAATATTAAATCATAATCAAGCTTCAACCTATCATTAAGCATTTTTAATTCATCAGTCCAAAAACGTGTACTCATTTTTATGCGAGAATAAGTGTACTCAATATTTTCATCGCCATAAAAAGCTACTTTTCTCGCCTGAGGATAGGTCTTTCCAAACATCGTTATTTTGTCGTCTCGCCACTTCACTGTTGACTTAATTTTATTCAAAAGGTTGAAGGATTCTTGTCCACTAAAAAAGGATTTTATTTGATAGGCCTCGCCTGAAAATGGGAGAAGATTATTTGGTAAGGATTTCAACTTCAACTCTTCTATTCAACTGGGCTTCCTCAGAGTACTGGTCATCTGTTAAATATAGAGGTCTTGTTGCGCCATAACCTAGGCACCTCAATCTTTTTGGATTTACTCCAAATTCCTCTAGCTTCTGACAAACGTACTGGGCTCGTCTTCCTGATAAATTATATTCATCGTCAGCCTTACCTGCTTCAATGGCCTTTTTAGTTTCATATATATGACCTGAAATTTCGATTGAAACAGCTGGATTTTTCTTTAAGAACAATGCGAGATCTTCTACTTCACGACTTGAATAAGGCTCTATGGCTTTTTCTGTTCCAGGATAAAAGTGAACATTTTGAAGTTTAAAACGAGAACCGATCTGAAAGTTGTCAAAGTTATTAGCGACCCCTTGTTCACCCTTTCTGGCATCCTGCTTATAAGTCAGTTCTCTTTTAATTTCCATTTTTTCTAGTTCTTTTTGTTCTAATTTCGCTTCAAGCTCTGAAACTTTTTGTGCCAATTCTTTTTTTGCTTTTTCGGCAGAGGCCAGTAGAAATTCATAGTCAGTTTTATCTTCAGAATCTGAATTTGTTGCTATTTTTTTTCTTAGACTTAAATTTTCTTTTGTTTTCAGATCGACTGAAGCTTCTAACTTTTCTATTTTTGATTCGAGAGCGGAAATAAGCGGAGCATCGCTATTGGCAAAATTCTGTTCTTTCCCAACAAGTTTGCTATTCTCAGGTGTATTAATAACTGTTCCTGTCTGACCACCTTCAAGCGCACGCGAGGTTTCTTTTTTTTGATTGGCCAAAGCTATGATCGCCACAATAAGAAAGACTCCAAGACCAGAGGCGAATAGATCAACGACCGAAGCAGAGAAAATATTAACCTCTCTCGACTTTCGCGCCCTCATGATTTTTCCACTAATTTATTGATTAAATTATCTAAAATATACTTTCCAAATTTATTGATTAAGCTTTCTTCCTGCGCTTCGAAGTGTTGAGTAAAAAACTGAAGGATCACAGATAGAACTAATGCGAGCAGAGTGGTATTAAACGCTACTCCAAGGCTTCCCGCCATCTTAGTCAATAGTTCAGGATCGTCAAGAGAGCCCTCGCCTAGTTGGGATACAGCAAGTCCAATACCATATACTGTTCCCATAAACCCCAGTGATGGGATAAGCCAAATAATATATTTCAATTGGTTGTATCGAAGTTCAACAGAATGAAGAAAAAGTTCCAACTGTTTTGAAAGAAAATCTGAAGTTATCGATATCGAATTATTCGTTCTAAATTGTAGGGCAATTTGCAAGATCATGTATGGTAGAATCCCCATACTATCCTTCGAATCTTCTCGCACATTTCTTATGACTTCAGTTAATTCTTGCTCGCCAAGAATCGTTTCAAAGTCTTTTGGAAGATAGTTTTTTGAACTATAAAGGTCGAGTTTTGCAATATCTCGTTTTCGATAATAGATTTGCATAATCCCTAGAAAAAATATGGCCCACATGACATCCTGAAAGGTGATCCCACCTAAAATATGTTTCTTCCCTATAAACATTACGGACCAGAATGCAGGTGTAAATGTAAAAAACAAATTGACGACTAAAACGCCGATAGAACAAACGAATAATGTAAAAAATGTATCTTTAGAACTAAGAAGCTTCTTCAAAAATGGCACCACAACATTCACAATGTATTTTTTCTTTACTTAAAACAGTACCACAATCAAAGCATCTTTTTAAACCACCAGTTTTTATCCTTTTTATAATATCGTTTTTACTTTTTTCACGAGCTGACTCATAAAGACCGATGATATCTTTTACTTCTAGGGCATCTAAATCACTTCCCAGCCTGATTTTAGTTTCAGGCTTTATCTTTGCACTTTTAATTCTTTTGAATTCCCCATCGTGAAGAACGAAAGTCCCATTACTAGAGTTTAAATCTTCAACTAAGATGCTATCACCCGCGAAATAAACTTTGAGGTGTGCGCGACTTACGGTGGGACTACTAATCATTACTTCACAATTTTGTGAACTGCCAACCGTAAATTGATAAGTCTCTTGAGTCATCATAAAACTCTCCTTAGAGACTATTATGTCATGACTAACAAAGAAAACTTAACTTCGAATGCTAAGTTCTTGATTTCGGTAATTTTTTTATAGAAACACTGCCTAGAGAAGTAGGCAATATTAGAATGAGCCTTTTCCATTAAGATCACAAGATCTATTGGCCATATCACATTTTACAGGAGCGTCTGCATCGTGCTTCATCGACATCAACTCTTCAGCAGAAGGTCCGGTTATACGGACAATATCTCCGACCTGGCTTACAGTTTCTATTGAAAGACGGCATTCATAGGCATGACTCCAATCTTCCATTGTCGCTATAAAACATTGAGTCTCTGACTCATCAGTTGAAATATTTTTCTGATAGAGATAATTGGCAGACTTTCCTTGAATATAAATATTGTCAGATGCACTAGCTGCAAAAACTAAAAAACAACACAATAAATACAGATGTCTCATCATAAAAGCTCCACGTTATATAAGTGAAGCTTCAATTATGATGCCAAAGAACTGGCCTAAATATTCGATGAATTGTTCAGTTTTTGTACAGTAAATTAAGCAAGTGAATAAAATTTGGACGGCTTTTACTTCGCGTATTTCATCGCCCTATCACTGAAATCGGAAAAGATTCCATCGATATTCAATTCACCAAAAAAGAAGTCAAAAAATTCTTCTTCCGTTTTAAACACTGAAGGAATCATATCAGTTCTGTGGGTGTAGGGATGAACTTTCAAACCGTATTTGTGTGCAATCGCCACAAGCCCAGTATCCTTTCCCTCTTTTGTCATAAGCTGATTAATCCAAGGACCGTAACCATCAACGTACTGAGATAGTTCTGCGACACCAGCTTCAGTTTTATAGTAATTATAATCCGCCGAACTTTCCGCCCAATCATTTTCTGCAATTAAGGCAACAAGCTTCATCTTGGCCCCTAGTTCAGTTTTAAGTCTCTTTAGAGTTGGAGGATAGAAGCATTGTAAATAAATATTTGCATCTGCACTATTGTAGCCATAACTTTCCAAAATCGGCAGCACTAGTTTAGCGATATCTTTTCCATTTTTTGTATGAAATTCTGGCATTTTTAATTCAGGATAAATTCCAATATTTTTTCCACGTGTTTTATTTAAACCTTGTACTAACTCAATAAATTCTTGGAGTGTGGGTACTTCAAATTTTGCAGTTTTATAGGGAAACCTTGGAGGGTAACTCAGCTTCCCGGTTGCAGGATCAATTGAGTCGTAGACATTTAATGACTTAATTTCTTTAAGAGTAAAATCGACAACATAATAGCGTCCATCTTTACGTTTTCTTTTTGGAAATTTCACCGCCACATCTGTTGTTTGATCCAGATGGATATTATGTAGTAAAACTGCTTTATCATCTTTAGTTATAACGACATCAGGCTCGATATAATCCACTCCAAAACTATGGGCCATAGAAGCCGACTCTAAGGTATGCTCAGGTAAATATCCAGAAGCACCCCTATGAGCAATAACCGTTTTTGGTTGGTGGGAGCACGCCACGACTAAGAATAACAAAGATAGAATTTTCATAAGGAAAGGCTACCCCCTAAGTTTTAAATATTCAATAAATTCAGCAAATTATAAGAGTACTCATTTAACGGAAGTTAAGGACTCCGTCTGATTCTACGTGTAAGTTGTTCTTAACTGACAAAATCCTAACCAAAATCTAACTTAATTAGTTGGGATTTATTGCCTAAGCTAGGCACAGGGAGAGACGAGTATGCACGCAGATATTTCATTATTGAGACACCAAGGTCCTATGTTAAATGTAGTGGCCAGTATTTTGTTAAATGCCCTAAAGTCTGGCAATGAAGAAATAAAAGAGCACCTACTCCGTAGCGAATATAGCAATGTCATTCCTAATAGTACGATTGTTGAACGTTATCATCAGTGGCTTGGTTGTGAAGAAAAATATCAAGGCGCGATAGCTCCTCATCTTTTTCCACTTTGGACTTATCCACAGCTTTTTGAAATGGGAAGATCACTTAACCTTCCTTTGCATAAAGTTCTTAATCAGGGTGTTAAGATGATTATTAACTCTCCTATCACCAGAAACTCTGGCTTGAACTCCAAGGCTGAAATCTATCAAATCCAAAATATGGAAAAAAAATATCGTGTGAGTCAACGCCTGACTACAGGAACACACCATGATCCAAGTGCTTTAATCGCTGAGATTTACGCGGTTATTTTGAAAGACACCAAATCTGTTTTAAAAAAGGCAGCAGCTCATCAGCAAATTGATACTTCAAAACTTAGCTTTATTGAGAGGCTAATGATTACTAAAGAAGATGCAAAAAGCTACGCATATCTTTCAGGCGACGTAAACCCAATCCACTTGTCTAAGTCTGTTGCGAAATTAATGGGCCTTAAAGGATCTATTATGCACGGCTTTGGACTTTTTGCGATGGTATTTGAAAAGCTTCAAAACCAAGGTTTTTCACTCAATGAGATTGATATTCGTTTTATCAAACCAGTCTATCTAGGCTCGGAGATTGACTTGTATATTTCAGAGTCTCACAAGCCAAATACTCATGGGATTAAAGTGATCAGTACTGATAGAAAGCATCTTCATATGGCCGGCGAATTCAAATACAAGACATTGACTATTTCTTAACTTCTCCCTGACAGAAATCAGGACGTAGTTTAACAGACATTATTCATTTCACAGGCATACAATCTTAGTGACAAGGAGATTGTATGCAAGGTTTTAAGTATGATGTTTTAGTTTATCCTGGAATCTATATGAGTAAGGAGGAACTTTCAACTCTAACCGATGAGCTTCGAAATGTGAGTTCAAAATGTTTTGACGAAGTTCCCTATTATCAAACTCTCACGGGAAAAAGAGATGAATTCCAAAGAGCAATTATTTGTACAGCGAGAAACTCTAAAGGAGTGCTAGTTGGGTTTTGCTCCTCGCTTGTCCTAGATATCGATGCCATTGGTTCAGTTCTACACCTAGGACTAACCTGCGTTGATCCTATCGCGCGCGGAAAAAAACTAACTCATAAATTAATGAATAAATTGTTGGTGAAGTATCTTCTCATGGAATCTCCAATAAATGGAGTCTGGGTATCCAATTGTGCTTGTGTATTATCAAGTTTAGGAAATGTCGCACTATACTTTGAAGATATCTACCCTTCCCCCTTTAATAACAAAGCTCCATCAGCACAGCACTTAAAAATTGCTCAAGGAATTTCTCAAAGCCATAGGGCCGCAATGGCCGTTAACTATGATGCAAATTTTAACTGCAAAACATTTGTGTTTGAAGGAAGTGTTTCAGCTTCCGTTTTCGAAAAGTCTGAGTCCGATGCTAAGTACTACCATCGAAACCCGGAACTTACCGACTATTACAAAAACATTCTTAATTTTGATCGCGGAGATGAGGTCTTACAAGTTGGACGAGTTTCTCTTCTCACATTACCAAAGTATGTATTCAGTTCAAGTCTAAGAAAATTTAAAACTAAACTATCAAGTTTTGATACAGCTCATATCGGTTCGGATTTAAATGAATCTACAGCAAACTAATTCTGACCTAGAATTCCTACGAGAGTTGGTCGATACTGACTCTCAATCTAGTTTTCAGCAAGGGGTAAGGCATGTCCAATACCTCTTAAAAGATTTCCTAGATCAATTAGGCTTTCAAGTTGAGCTTGTTTCTCAGAATGAGGGAGCTCCTCTTTTCATTGGGAATATTGGGGATAGAGGTCCTGTTGTAACTCTGATCTCTCATGCTGACACTGTTATTCCGGCAAGTAAAAGTCATTTTAGAATCGATGGAACGAGAGCCTATGGCGCAGGGATTGCTGACAATAAAGCTGGTGTCGTTGTCGCGCTTAAAGCCGTGAAGATATATTTGGAAAATTGTGGGACAAATCGCTTACGTTTGCAATTTGTAAACTCTCCCACTGAAGAGATTGGCTCTCCCGGACTTCATGAAAGCTTCAAACTTCTAGGTCTTAATTCTCAATATGCGTTTGGATTCGAGCCTTCTCTTGAAGATGGTGGGCTAATCAAATCGAGAAACGGTAACAAATGGATCAAAATCACCGTGCAAGGAAAGTCATTTCATGCAGGTCGAGCGCATAAAGGTCATATCAATGCGGCTCAAGACCTTTGTCAGGTCTTGGTAGCGATGAATGCCAAGCTCATAGATAATCCACTTGTTACTTTTAATATTGGAGAACTTACAGCAGGTCATTCATATAACACTATAGCTGAAACAGCTGTGGCAAAAATCGATACTCGCTTTCAATGCCTAGAAGGACTCAAGCTTATTCAAGAAATGTTAGAAGAAGATCTTCAAAAGCATTTTCACCCTTGTTCAAACACTGCTGTAAAATCTCGCTATCAAATAGATATTGAAGACTTTTGTCCTCCGATGAAAACAAAGGACAATAACGAAATGATTAATAACTATATCAAGCATATTGAAAAGCTTGAAAATAGTGCTCCGAAGCTCTACCATTGTGGAGGAGCTGCAGACGTAAATCATTTCTATCATGAGGATTTAATCGTTCTCGATGGCTGTGGGGCCGTGGGGGGAAATTTGCATCGGATTGATGAGTATATTGAAATTAGCTCCTTAAACTCTAGGGCCCAGGCCTTTGCAAATTTTCTGCTGGATTTAAATAAGCGAGAAAGATATGGGTATCATTAAATTTGTAGCAATAATCAGTTTAATCTCAAGCTATTTTATTATTACACTTCCGGGGCTAATATTTTTTGCCATTTCTCCTCAAAAAACGAGGAAGGTTCTCAACAAGATTGTTTCTATTTACTCCAAAATCGTATTGAAAATTGTTAACGCCAAAATTGAATCGAATCTTGCCGACAAAAAGTATTCTCATAAACTCATTGTGAGCAATCATTTGTCCTATATGGACATTATGCTCTTGAGTTCTCAAGTTCCAAGTTCTTTTGTCACAAGTATAGAAATGAAAAACACTCCTGTTCTTGGTCAAATTACGACTCTTGCAGGCTGCCTTTTCGTTGAGAGAAGAAATAAAAAGAAAATTAAAAATGAAATAAAAGATATTGAAGAAGCCCTGAGCGCAGGTCTCAATGTCATCGTGTTTCCTGAAGCCACAAGTACCAATGGCGAACAAGTTCTTCATTTTAAGCGCTCACTTTTTCAAGCGGCAGTAAATACGCAAACTCAAGTTGTGCCGGTGACTATAAATTACGCCGCAATTAACGGTGAGCCTTTAAGCCTATCTAATCGAGACCTAGTTTGTTGGTATGGTGATATGGATTTTGCTCCCCATTTATGGAAGATTTGCCAACAAAAAGAAATTCTCGTTCAAATTGAATTTGCAAAAGATTTAAAAGCTGATGATGATAGTGCGAAACTGAGAGACCTAGCCTTTGAAGTCATTAGCGGAAATTACAATCCGATAAACTAGGCCTTAAAATAAAAAGGGACGACTAAAAGCCGTCCCCTAAAAAAACCATTTAAGACCATCAAAAAAAGCCGATTCTTGTAGACTTGATCTTATACAAGTCCAGTTCGAGCTCCCTTCAAGGGCCCCTTATTCTAAAGCTCGAACTTTGTAACGCAGGTAAATAAGTTTGAAAAGACTTTTTTTAAAAAAATTGTATTTTTTTCAAAGAGATTATTGACTTACACAATACAAATGAAACGACTGGTCACAACTGCCAAAATCATACTCAACCCAGCCTTCGCCAATAAGATCGAGGTTGCCGTAAAATCCATTCACACCAGAAGACGAGCTAGACCAATCACTACAATTAGAAGTCTGCTCTCCCCCCTCAGAAGTGGTACCTGTCCATACATAGTCATCAGAGGTTACGGTATCACCGTTTTCATCAATATTAATTTGGTTGGTTAGATCAGATGAGCTGGTATTCCATAAATCACTGCCTGAGCCAGCGACCAGTGTTTTTTCATCATTAGAATCGACGATATAAATAGAGCCTGAGAAAGCTAGCCTATCATCTGCTGAGGTCGAGCTATCGCCTAATATTGCCTTATAGGTCCGGCTAAGGCCTGCCGCACTTGCAGCTGAATTACAGGTTGAATCAGCTCCACTCACACCACCTAAACCACCAGTATAAGTTCCCGAGGTAACAAAGGCCCTATGTTCAGAAGCCCCAACTCCATCAGTTCCCTCACCAGAGGTTGAGTCTGCTCCACAGGAAGCCATTAAAAACGCAGTGCACAGTAAGCTTAATTTTTTCATACCAAAAGTATGGCCTAAAACGAAAAAAGGGGCAAACCAATTGCCCCTTTTCCGTATTATATATGCTCCAAACGGAGTCTTTAGAATTATAGTGAAGGAACTCTTGCTCTTCTTCCAATCCCATTTTTGTACGCTTTTCTTACTTCCCAGTCATTCCACTCGTTACGAACCTGTCCACCTTTTTCTAGGCTTTCAATTTGCCATGGTTGCCAGTAGAAAACACTTGTTTTGATTACGTAGCAGTAAGCATCCCACTGGTTTTGAGAGTAATCAGTATATCTTCTTACCTCAGGACATTTTGCACTATTTTGCATGAATCTGTTAGTCCATCCTCTTTCAGTGTCTGGAGAATAAGAGAATGATCTATCAATAACTCTTACATCACTGTTAACAGTTAAGTAAGGAGCAATATGAAACCACCACTTGTATCTGTATTCTTTGATGTATTTTTTGGTAAAGAACAACCAGATCTTTCCAGTTTGAACTCTTTTTCCGTTATTGTAGTTTCTGTGCAATTCCCATGACCAAACATGAGCACGGTTATAACACTGAGACTTTGGATGAGTATCATTTCTTAGAGTGTTAAATAAGGTTTGCACTTCAGATTCAGTATCAAAATCAGAAATATAAGAGCTAAATAGATCCTCAGCATTGTATCTAGAATAGTATCTATTTCTTCTATCTTTTTGAGTTGAGCTGCCTTCAACAGCTTCAGATGTTAAGCTAATTTCAACGATTTGATTTCTTGCTTCGATAATTTCAGAAGTGTTGTAAGTGCTTCCAAGATCCAATTTAACTTGAACACCCATTTCAGCTGCTGTGATAGCTTTTTTAGCTTCTTCTTCTGAGCTTACTTCATAAACTTGCCCGTCTGCTGCGTACACAACATAACCTTGCTCGTCTTTTTCAATATCTAAAATTTCAGTTTGGATTGTCTCTGCCCATAGATTTAACGAAGTTAGGCAAAGAGCTGCTACAAATAATTTTTTCATTATTCTCCCCTTTGATTCTTAATGAGGTGAAAATAATTTCATGGTGCCAAATTGGCAATTTGCTCTGTAAAGTTTACTTGGAATAAAAAAAGGCCGAAGAAAACTTCGGCCCAATCAATGCTCTATAAGCTAATTTCAAGTATTTATTTTACGAATAGTAGATCGTAGTAAGTTGGAAGTGGCCATAGATCCTCAGAAACATTTTCTTCTAAGTATCCGATCACTTCTGCGATTTCTTCTGAAAGTGGAAGAAGTTCGTTTGCAATTTTCTCTGCATCTTCAATTTCTTCACCAAGTTTGTCTGTTCCTTCCTGAAGTTTGATCGTCTTATCATAAAGTTCATTTAACTTGTCATTGATACCCGCAAGAACCGCCATATCTACTTTTGGATCGATTTTACAATCCTTTTGATCATCGATAGATGCAGCTAACATTCCTTTATACTGAACAGTTGCTGGAATGATATCTTTGTGAATCATGTTGATAAGAGTTCTGAATTCGATTTCACGATGCTTGCAATATCTCTCAACTCTAACATTATAACGAGTCTTTAGCTCTCCTGGAGTATAAACACCAAGCTTCGTTAAAAAATTATTTGCATCTGAATTCGCAATAAGTTTTAAGGCATCAGCAGAAGTCTTCAAATTTGGTAGTCCTCTTTTAGCGGCTTCATCTTGCCATTCTTGAGAGTAACCATCACCGTTAAATACAACATGCTTAGCACCATTATAAAGGTCACGAGTTAACTCAATAAGTGCATCATCAACTGACTTTCCACCTGAAATTTCTTTCTCTAACCTTACATTCACATCGTTAAATACATCAGCAACAGCAGAGTTAAGAATCGTAAGCGGGATACCTACGTTTTGAGAAGAACCAACTGCTCTAAATTCAAATTTATTTCCAGTAAATGCAAATGGAGAAGTTCTATTTCTATCCGTATTATCTCTCACAAGTCTTGCTAATTGCTCAGCTCCTAGATCAAGAAATCCTGGATCTTCTTCTGCGTATTTCTCACCTGCTCCATAAGCATCCAAAATCTTAGTAAGCGTATCACCTAAGAAAGCAGATATAATACTTGGAGGTGCTTCGTTTGCACCTAGCCTGTGATCATTTGAATGAGAGGCGATTGCAGTTCTTAAATGCCCACCGTATCTATTTAAAGCTTCTAGAATAATCGAGATTGTTGCTAAAAACTTGTAGTTTGTATGTGGAGTATCAGAAGGATCAAGAAGGTTTCCTGCTTTATCATTTGTGATAGACCAGTTTAAGTGCTTTCCAGAACCATTGATTCCTGCGAACGGCTTTTCATGAAGTAAACAAACCATTCCGTGTTTAGTTGCTACACTTTGAAGAACAGACATAATCATTTGATTTTGATCAACTGCTACGTTTGCTTTATCAAAGATCGGAGCTAATTCAAATTGCCCCGGAGCAACTTCGTTATGTCTTGTTTTGGCCGGAATCCCTAACCTATAAAGTTCAACCTCAACTTCTTGCATATAAGACATTACTCTCTCAGGGATTGTCCCAAAGTAGTGATCCTCAAGTTGTTGGTTTCTTGAAGTAGAAGCACCAAAAAGTGTTCTTCCCCCCATCACAAGATCTGGTCTTTCAAAATATAGAGCCTTATCAACAAGGAAATACTCTTGCTCACAACCACAGCTCACTTCAACTTTTTTAAACTCATCTTCTTTTCTATTTGATCCACTTGTAATGTTTAGAAATTTAGTCACAGCTTTTGATAGCTGGCTACATGATCTAAGCATAGGAGTTTTTGTATCAAGAGCATCACCATGGTAAGAAACGAACGCAGTAGGTATCGTTAGGGTTTTACCATTTTCATGAGTTCTTAAAAAGATTGGAGAAGTTAAATCCCAAGAAGTATATCCTCTGGCTTCAAAAGTAGATCTTGATCCACCGTTAGGAAATGAAGATGCATCCGGCTCACCTTGAATTAATTGAGAAGCAGAAAGTTTTTCAATCGGCTTACCATTTTCAATTGATAAAAACGCATCGTGCTTTTCTGCAGTAGAACCTGTTAAAGGTTGAAACCAGTGAGTGAAGTGAGTTGCTCCCTTACTAGTTGCCCAGTTTAAAACTGCATTTGCAAATTTCTCTGCCATTTCCTTTGAAAGCTCTTTTTTGCTTTCTAAAACGTCAGTAATGTCTTGCTTATCTTGCTTAGTTAAAATCTCAGACTTGAGATAATCAAAAACATTTTCACCATAGTACTCGCTTACACGTAATGGGTTACCATTAACATCAGCAGGCACGTTAAATTTTCTAGTAGGAATTTTAAACGCATTCAACATTGCTTGCGCTCTAACCGCCTTGGTCATGTCACTCTCCTTGTGATTAATATGAACTTTTACATTATATCGGTAATTTAGATTCTAATCACTAAGGAAAAATTAATTTTTTACTCAAACAATTCGATCAACTTTAGAAGAGCGATAGGAAGACTTTCTTTTTGCCAAGGGAGCCCTAGTTGAACTTGAAGTTTCTCATTAATCTCATCTTCCGACTTAGATTCTCGGTTTTCAAGGAGCTTAATATAGGAGGTGCAACTCCCCGACTCACTCACCCCCACTTTAAGTGGATTAAATGCCAGGCATCCGTAAGGTTTAAATTGAGGATCAATAGAGCACCCCTTGGCACCCGGTTCATAGAAAGGACAAGTGTAGCTGCGGCGAAAGGTCGAATTACGACCAGTACTAATCACATAATCTAACCTAAATGTTTTCACACAGTCTTTAAGCGCATTGACCAAATCCTCATTAATTCTGTTTTCGTTTTTTAGATATATATAGAGATCAATTGCCTCAAGCGGAGTCACTTGCATCGAATTATATAGGGAGGTACAGCAATGGCCGATACAGTTTGCGCAGTTCATTCCTTGAGCAAACTGCTCTTTCATTGGATCTAATACTGCTTTTCGTCGCTCCTGTGGACTAGGCAATTTCGACACATCGCCTACAGAAAATTTTTCCATGTTCTAACGCACCCTCAAAAAAAATAACCACTTACCGATTCGAGGTTAAACCAAAAAACTAAGGAAGTGTCTATGAAAAGGAATTTCTTATTAGGTGCCTTTGCCGCCCTAATGTCTTATCAAGTAATGGCCTCAGGTCATCATGATTTTAATCATTATAAGTTTATGGATGTTAAACATTTAGAAAAAGCTCAGTTTCCTGAACTTGGAGTTGATGTTTATACCAGAAACTTCTCTAGCTCATCTGATATCAAAAAACTAAATAAAGGTGTTGAAATTCTTAAAGCCGTTATGAATTCAAGTCGCTTTAGAGAACTTGTTTATGGATTTTCCTTTAATGGAGAGAGAAGGTTCAATGACAATAATGGTATGAGTAATGAAGAGATCTATGCCCACTTGATGACTGGTGCAGAAGTCTTAATGCCTGAGGCAGACCATACTATGAATTTTGACCTGACATTATATAGAAGCTGGAATCCATTTAGCAAAGTCAAAGGCTACACTCTGCCTGATACGATGAGAATTTGGATTCACACGAAGTTTTATCGTAAAAGATCATGGACTTCAAAAGATGTTGCTGCCAATTTAGCGCACGAATGGGTTCACAAAATGGGCTTTGGCCATGACTACAATTATAACGATGATCGTCCCTATTCAGTTCCCTATGGGATTGGTGGAATTGTTTCTCGGGTCGCTTCAGAACTAGGTTATTAAAAAAACAACTATTTTCAGGCTGTTAGATCAGCCTGAAAATATTTCAAATCACTTCTCTCTTTTCTCAAACACTTATAAATTAACAGCATGAATTTTCACAAGTTTACTATTCTTACTTACAATGAAGCTCAACGTAATCATGAGAAGCATAATATGCTTATCAACCTTGATCAGATCGTTTCTATCAAGCCAATTAAAATGACTACTGATGATCGAGATGTTCTTGATGGTTACTGGATCAGGCTTACTAACGGTAAGAAATATAGAGCATTACAGATCCCAGCAAGCCTTCAAAACTATTTTGAAGAAGCACTTCCTGAGATCAAAAAAAGTGATGACTCCACTCCGACTTTTAGTTATCAATAAGTCGAAGTATTTCTTGGTTCCCAGTCATTTCCTTCAGGCTCACACTCAATTGTTGGATCCCGCAGACATTCTTCACACTTAAATGGATAAAGCTTTCCTGTTTCTGATTGCTCACCAAGAGTTTTCAAAATAGTTGCAACTGTCGTTCTTGAAGCATCCGCATCTTTATTTCTCTTCAATAGGAATTTAACAAATTTCCAAATACTGCTGAACCTATTGGTCTCAGGCACAGTTCCATTTTTAATCAGATATTTAAAGATTGGCTTGGCCAACTTCTCCATAAAGCCACCATCTGGAGCAACGAGAACCTTTATCGCTCCTTCATAGACGTTATAATAGGCATGCATGACTTCATTAAAACCATTCACTCCATCGAGCTTGTTGTTGCCGTTTATATCAAATCTTAAAAGAGTCGATTCAACATTTAAAAGACCCGCAAATACCGCGAACGCATCGTTGCTTTTTAAATAGACTTCGTCTGTATCAGCTTCGTCATAATACATACAACTTCTAGTGAAAGCTTCTGTTTCAGTAATAAATTTTAAATAATCTGGTGAATTCGTAATTGGCTCATTTGGCTCAATCTCCGCCGTTAACTCTTTAATATATTTGTGTAAAAGTGGCATAAAATCAGAAATGGTCCTGCCCTCTTTATCACTTGGAATTGAAGTCTCAAGTACGTTGAGAAAATTATCTCGAAAACAAGTAGGCGCAATTCTATTATATTGATCCAATTCTGTTGCACATAGGCTCATCATCGTATCTGTAAAAAAGTCTTTGATTTCAAGGGCGGTCAACATCCCAATAAGAAATTCCATTGTCTCCGGAACTTCCATACAAACACTATCCCCACATCCATCAGATTGAAATTGAAAAAGAGTCGACATTAAAACAAAATTTTCTGCAACCCCTTGGATCTCTCCACCACCTTTCTTCCCAATGACGATGATCCCAAAGTCTCTAAGAAGCCATTTAAAATCTTTTATTAGATTGACCGTCTCATCAAGAGTCATATCATAGCCGCCTCTAGCCGAGGGGTTATTACTTCCATAGAAATCAAAAACATACCCAATCAAGCGTTCCAGCGCTCCAATTTGAAAATAAGCATTTGCGTTTCTTCTCCAGTCATGGGTGAAGTATGGAGAGATACTATTTCCCTTCACAAATTTATAACCACTAACAATCCGAGCAAAATTCTCTCTATAGCTAAGCTCTCTTGAGTTTGTGACTGGGTAGTCAGAAAAATCGTGAGAGATTGGTTTCGTGTCATCCAATTCACTTTGATAATATGTATAAATCCGATAGAAAGTAATCGCTTCATCTAGAATGCTAGACCCGAGATTTAAGAAGGTAGCAATCTCTTTAGACGAAAAGAACTCCCCGCCTGCCCCCAAGAAAATTTCTTTAACTCGCATAAGCTCTCTAGGATATTTTGCAACATCAATATCGTCCGTAAGATCAGGTATCATTGTCTTAACTGCATTGATCACATCATAGACAGTAAAAACAGATTCAAACGAGTCCTCAGTATAAAACATCGTGTCTTTGACGATATCAATATCTTTCATGAAGACTTTGATCAAGGTTTCTTGCTCTTGTTCAAATTTATAATTTTCAATTTTAGAGACATCAAAAGCGACTTGCGCGAGGTAAGGTAAAATTTCAAGAGCTCGACTAATTTCAAGATGGTTGAGTTCCCAAATTTGACCGCCAAGAAAAAGCCTTTTTAGAAACATTAAACTTCTTATCTTCTCTAGGGTTTGACCTTCTTTTTTAAAGAACTTAAAAATAAATTTTTCAGTATCGATCACATCTACCCCATTACGCTGTGGTCGATAGATTTCACGAATTTTTCCGGCTATAAGAGCAAACTCATCAAATATAATTTGCCTTTCTCTTAACTGACGGGAGTAGTTGATATCATCTTCAGAATTAAAGAACTTATAAGAACGCCAAATATGTTCATTGAAGAAAATCAGAAAATCGATAAGTGAATATACGTCTTCTCTTTTTATATATTCTCGATCAGTACCTAAGATAAGAAAGCTTAACTCAAAAATGTTCTCAACGATATCGACGACATCATCTTCGACCTCAACTGGTCCGTTAATCAAAAAATCAGTTAAAACTGCCTTAGAAACATAACCTGGCTTATCAGTTCGAATAACATCCATGAAAAGATCAAGTTGTTCTTTAAGGCATAAGATTTCACCCTTAATATTCTTTTCTAAAATATAGCTGAATGCATCGATGTCTAACTCACAAGTAGCGAATTGGTCTAATTCCACTTCCCCATCTTCTAAGTTTTTCATGAAAAGATCCCCACATCCTGTGAGCAATAAGGTCAATACTAGTCCTAACCATAATTTGAGCATTAAAAATCCATTTTTAACTAAATATCTAATTCCTATTTTATCCTTAAATAGGTCTAAAACCAGTCTATCAAATATTTCCGGCGTACTTGCTTAACAAATGAAAAAGACGATCAAAAAGGTCTTAAAAGGTAAGAATATATTGTAAAAATTACAATCAGTGCTTAAGAATATTGCAGCGCACAATCACTGTGATACGCTCCCTACATAATTTTTAGGAGTTTTATGAAGGCATCAATTTATCTGATATTTGCATTTTCTCTCGGACTGAATATTGCCATGGCCCAAGAGACCCATACTCCACGCTTTGATTGTACTAGTGAGTCTGATACTTCAATTAAGAAATATATTATGATCGGAAATAGCTTCGAAGGTGAACTTAACTGGTCGAATGAAATCTACTTTGTTGATCAAGTAAAATATCAAAATCAAACATTTAGAGAAACTCCCAAATTCTTAATTGATACAACTAATACAGAAGGAATTTTTGCAGTAAATCCAAAAGACACAAATCAATACCTAATTTTGTCAGATAATTACTACCTCGCTGCCTATCATAAAGACGGTGTCGATACATACAATTGTGTTCCGACAAAATACGGCGAGGAACAAGCCACCTTTTAGAGAAAAGAAAAATGACAAACTACATACTTAAAGCGATAGAGAAATTTCCAAAATTTCTAATCTCGACTACTGCCCTTTTTGCAATTTTTTTAGGAAGCGGGATTAGCAAGATTGAAAAACAATACGACCAAAAGGCATGGTTTCGCCAAGGCGATAAAGCGATTGAGGAATTTGATGCTTTTACCAAAAAGTATGGCTCAGATACCTATTTGATAGTTTTATTAGACTTTAATGAATCAGTCTTTACTAAGCAAAATCTAAAGTTAGTTTTTGATATGACAAAGGACTTAGGTCTTTTAAAAAATGTTATTCAGACTAAATCAATTACAAATACCCCTATTGCTAATTCAAAATATGAAGAAATAATAACTACCCCTTTTATTGAACATTATGAAAGCACAAACTGGAGTACTAGTTATCTTGAGGAGAAATCAAATAGTTTTAACCAGTATGAGCAACTGAGAGACTTCTATATTTCGCCCGATAAAAAATCCGTTGCAATCTATGCTAATATCAAAGCGAAACCTGGCCATGAAGTAGAAATGGCCAAAAATGTTATTGAAGACTTTAATCAAACTATTTTAAACAAATACAAAAGACCCGGTTTAAAAATTGCCCTTACAGGTTCGGCAGCTGTTGGAGATGCCTTTGAAAAAGAGTCTATCAGTGATTTTAGTATAATTTTACCTCTTGCCTTCGTATGCTTAAGTGCGATCCTTTTCCTTTGGTTTAAGAGTGTAAGTGCAACTCTCTTCTCTCTTTTGACAATACTTTTGACATTAGTCGCCACTATAGGAATTCAAGGACATCTTCAAATTAAACTAGACCTATTAACTGGTATGGCTCCTTTGATTGTTGTCGCAATATGCTTATCGGATATTATTCACTTTGTAAGCTATTACCAAAACCAGAAAGAAAATGCTCTCGCCAAAAGTATTAAAAAGAATATTTTTCCTACGGGACTAACAACTATTACCACTGCTTTTGGATTTATTAGCTTTCTCACCGCAGATTTGTTTCCCATTGCCCAAATGGGACTGATCTGCTCAATTGGTGTCGTTTTAGCTTGGCTATATTGTGTATTCTTTCTTTTACCTTTAATCAATCTAAATCCAATTAGAAAAAACAATCAATCTAATAGTCCCATGAATGGAGAGCGCGTTACCTCGGTCCTTTATAAACATTCAGTAAAAATCACAATCGTTACAATAACAACAAGTATAGTTTTCATTCTACTAGCAATGCAAAATAGGCCTAACAGCAATATTCAAACCTATTTTTCGAAGAAAACAGAGTTTCGTTCGGCGATTGAACAATTTAATGAAAAGATAGGTGGAACAAACACTGTAGATATAGTTCTTAAAACAGAGCACGCAAATGGGATCAAATCCCCTGACTTTTTAAATCGAGTAGACGAGTTTCAAAAGGATTTGAAAGAACTAAAAGGTGTGACCAAAACTAACTCCATTCTATCCAATATCAAAGAGTTCTATCGACTTTTAGACACAGCTGACTCAAAAAAGAACAATATCCCCTCAAACAAAGAACTTATTGCCCAGATTCTTCTTTTCATAGAGTTGGACCGCACTCCTGAGAATTCTCTCTTCAAAGAAATCTCCCATGACTACAAAGAATTGAGAGTCTCACTTTTTTGGAAAAGAAGTTCTTCCATAGAAATACAAAAAGGAAGAAAGGAGATTCAAACACTTTTAGATAAGCATAACCTGACTGGAAATATAACAGGCAGTCTTCCTCTAATTGCCAAGTTAGATAAGTATATCATTACTTCTTTTATCAGCTCTATGGTTTTAGTTATGATCATAACATTTATATTCATGACCATTGTATTTAGGTCCTTCACGTACGGCATCCTAAGTCTTATACCAAATATTCTAGCTCCGAGTTTTGGAGCGGCGACGATTTATTTAACCGGTCGTCCTTTTGATGTAGGCTGTGTCTTAATTTTCAGTATTAGTATGGGAATCGCTATTGATGATACAATTTTCTTCCTAACAAATTTAAAACAAGCGCAAAAAAAGAAGCTCAGCTTATACCACTGCATCACTGAAACTCTGTCGCAATCGGGAAAAACACTTTCGATGACAACTCTACTTCTCGTCAGCATATTTTCCTTATTTGGACTAGGATCATTTACACCTAACAAGAATTTTGCTCTAGCAATTTGCACGACTCTAATTGCGGCGTTAATAATAGACTTATTTTTCCTACCTGCAATGCTGTTTACTCTTGAGAAAGTCAAACTAAGTTATCAAACGGTAAAACTAAAAGTTACCACTACCTAATTTACTAAGTGCAAAATAATGATCCTGTACGGCACCGAACCAGCTTGAAAATTCATAATATGGATGACCATAATTCTCACACAATTCTTTTACAATTTTATTAATAGCCGGAAGATGCCAATAAGAAAGATTGGGAAACATATGGTGTTCTACTTGAAAATTAACACCACCAGTAAACAATAAAGTGGCAAATGACTTGGTTCCGTAGTTTGCTGTCGTTCGTAGTTGATGACTGTACCAACTAAATGGTAAATCAACGACACCATCTTGAGGAATCTTATCAAAATACATTATCTTGGAGTTCACATGAGAGACTTGAAATATAAGTGAAATACCTAAGCCACAAATAGAAAACACAAAAAGATATGATGCCAAAACTGATGTCCAACCAAAATTCTTGGCAGGAAGGTAGAGAAAAAGAATAAAGTGAATCCCCTTAGAAACAAAAAGCCAAAACCAATCGGCTTTCTTCCACGCTTGGTGTTTCTGTACTCCAACTGATGCAGTAAAAAAGCGTTTAAAGTCTTCTATCCATGCAATATGCACAATACCTATTGGATACAAAAGAAAAGCATAAAATTTTTGAAAACGATGAATCGGTCGCCAGGTAAAGCTAGGTGAAAGTCTTAAGACTCCATTAGTATCTAAATCATAATCAAACTCCCCTACATTAGTTAGGCTATGATGTACTTGAAGGTGACGAAGCTTATATTGAATCGTACTAAAGCAAAGCAGACAATCAAAGACTGCGAGAACTGTCTTATTGAGAATCTTGTTTTTAAAAATATCTTGATGTGTTAACTCATGTAAAATACTTGTTCCGGCCATAATTAGGTGTACTCCTAGAACGAGTAGCACAATCGCTGTCTGCCAAAATGTAAATTCGAAATAAAAAAAGCTACTATAAAGACCTACTAGACTAAACAAAATATAGAATAAGAGAAACTGACTACGAGTGCGATAATGATCGGTTCCAATATTATCAAGATATTTTGAAACTCGATCTTTTAGTTCTTCATCAAAAGGATTTGTCGCCGGAGAATAATTAGCCTTAATCATTTTCTACCTCTAAGCCAAAGACTCTTTTTCTTTTTTGCCAAAGTTCTCTTTGGAAACCAAATTCAAATTTTATATTAACTCCACAGACATCTTTGCTATGAAAAAGTTTTTCCAAATTACTAGCAACTTCAGTAACAAGCTCCAAATCCTTTTCTCCTTCAAACTTCACCGTGACTTCATTTTCCGCGTGATGGACGATACAAAAATCTATAGAGTGCCTGAGGCTATTTTGAACAGCATGACGTAGGTAATCAGGAAAAAAACGTTGACCTTGAATTAAAAGTGTCTCATCGTTTCGTCCTTCTACTTTTAAAATGTGCTTTCGCTTAGAACCACAAGGACATTCTTTATCAGAAGTTACTAGAGTATCATTCAACTCAAATCTAATGACGGCTTGAGATTGCCTATAATAATCAGTAATTATTGGCGTCCAGCGATTGGTCTTCTCATCAATTTTTTTTTCTTCAAAGAGTAAAACGTCATCATTCAGATGAAGATTTTCATAACGACATGTTGCTGCTAAGAAGCCTTCCGTGGCCTGATAAATTTCATGGACAGGACAATTGAGTTTTTTACGGAGACGCCCCTTCAAATCATCACTTATAGTATCAGCAACTGACACTATCACTTCTAAATTTGAAAGTCTCCACTTCCCTGTCTCCATGTCATCTAAGATCATGCTCAAAATATAAGGTGGTGCCACAAGTACGGTGGGTTCAAATTTCTTGAATTTTTCTAGCAAATCGTCAAATTTTATTGTTAAGTCAAAATATTCAAATTGAATTCGTTTAGACCTAGACACATTCTCATAAACGGGACTATTGGCCCTTAAAAAAAAAGCTATCCTACTTTTACGAAACAGAGAAAACCAAGGTAAATGTGAAAATATATTAGCGACCCAAAGCATTTGCTCGTTTGCAGATGCAATAAAGACTCCCCGTTGTCCAGAAGTGCCAGATGATAAACCGATAACTAATTCTTTGTCCAAAGGAGTAAAATCTCGAGACTCTTCTTGAGACAAAGCTTGATTCAAACAAGTATCATAACTCAGCCCAAGTCTATTCAGTTCTTTAAAATTTTCTAGATACTTTTTCTTATTTATAATTTCAATATCATTGAATGATTTGATCTTCTTGTAGTATTCAAATGATTCTTTTGCTTTTTTTACAACTCTCCAAAGATGTAATTTCCTATAGATGTTTGGAGACATTTCAAACATGAAAAGCCGAAATTTTGCCAAAAAAAAGTAGTAAAGAAACAAAACAGATTTTTTCACTTAAACAGGCCTCTTCCCTCTTCACAATGGGACGGTAAAAAAACTATTTCTTTGTTTAAATGATAAAGCTCATTCAGCTTATTTAGTTCTCTAGCATAGGTTTTCCAATTATCCATTGGAATCTTTGCTAACTTAGAAGGTAGGACGGTGCTTCTTATACTTTCAGTATGCCAAACAGCATCTGCAACAATAAAAATTTCACGTCCTTCATATTTAAAATATAAACCCATATGACCTTTCATATGGCCTGGCAAAGGTATTGCAAACAAGGAGGAGTCACTCAACAGGTCATAACCGAATTCGTAAGGCTTTAGGCTAGTTGGAAGATAAACTCTTTTTAAACTTGAAAAATTGACCATTCGAGAAAAAATATCTTCCGGTATCAATTGATTCAAGAATCCTTTAGAAACTTGTCTCCATCGACTTAAATTTTGTAAGTACTTTAGAGATGATTCTTCAAAATAGAACTTCGCATTCGTAAAATGCTTTAGCCCACAAACGTGATCTGCATGAAAATGAGATATGATAACGATTTTAACTTCATCAGGATGAATATCTTTATTCTTTAGCTGAAAAAGACAATTTGCCTCTCCTTCGCAAACTACTGGCGTTGCCAAAGCATATAATTTTTCGGGAACCTTAGTCGTCGCATGATGAAAATCATCTGTATAACCAGTATCATAAAGAATGACACCAAAACTAGGATGTCGAAAAACTCCAAAAAATGAGGAGTATTTCCTTTTGTTTAAGGAGGCTGTATTAAAAGTTATTTTGTGAGGATGAAAACAAAAACCAGCTTCAAGCCATGAAAATCTCAAGTTATTCATCATTACCTCGCAGATTGCAACGCATCCTATAGACATTTTTGATTAGGACATTTGGGTGGTCAATCTTCTGTTCAGATATAACATCGAAACCTAAAAAGCGGTGCACAGCTAGGCTGACATCATTATCTACATTAATATCACACTCTAGAGCTGACATATTTAACGAATTAGCAAAGTTTTCAGCGTAAGCAACTAACTCAGAAAAGTAGCCTGGTCTTCGCTTAGCAGGGTCAACATAACCATTGCCCATATAAACGCTATCTTTGGAGGGAGCAATAAAGATAAATTTCAGAATATAACAGCGTCTTAAAATTGAAAAAATTTCTAGAGGTGAATAAACCTTACAAACAGAGAAAAATGAGAACAAACACAAGATCAAAGCTTTTTTAGATTGATAGATTGTCAAACATGCAACTACTTCTGACTCATCCTTAACTGTATACAAATGTTTATAACCAAAAAAGCCTTTCCCTCCTACAAAGTCTTGCTCTAAAAATTCGATAGGATTTCGAGATAGGCCTCCCAAGACAAAATCAAACAATTCCTTAGAAGATAAATAAACAAACTCGGCACATTTTTTTACGTCGCTCAAAGAGGATCTTTTAACAATAGTCACGAAAGCTCCAGCAATTCAATCAAACCTGTATGGGCACTCCATAAAAAAACGATCTTATTACCTTGAAATGCAATAGCCTGTTCTACCTCTGATATCTGGGTCAACCCAAGGTTCTCAAAATATTCTATTGATTTAACGATATCCGAGCATTTATAGCACGTATGATAAGCACCCGCTTTTATTCTATTTACCCAATCAAAAGCAGGACTATCCTTTTGAGGAACAATAACTTCAACAAATGGCCCAGAATCCATTTCTAAAATAGCAATTTCAGCTTTTTGAATGAGGTCTTCATATATACGACCAACTTGTTGATACCCAATATTGAAGTAAAAGCTCAAAGTAGCTTCTAAATTAGAACTGATAACCCCAATATGATGAAATTCAAATGAGTTTTTCATTAATCAAGCCTACCAGAGAGGATATTTTGTCTATTGATCTCACCTCTTGAATAGAGAATTTTATAGAAAACTCTTTTTGAATCTCGGTAATCAAGTAGATATGATTTAAAGAGTCCCACCCATCAACCGTTTCTGCAGTATCAGAGATATTCAGCTTCAAGTTTGGCTGAGCTAAAACATCTTGAAAAATAATATTTACTCTGGCTAATAAATCGTTATTCATAGTTCTTGCCATCCTCGATATAAGTTTTGAACTTTTTATTTTCCTCAATCTCAATTGACCAGATTGAACTTCCCTCTGTTTCTCTTAATAAACTAAACCCTAGGTTATTATAAAAATTTTGTACAGGCAGATTTTTTGAGGTAGGAATATACTCTCCCACAATTTGATATTTATCTAATTTAACCGAAACCCTAATAATATAGTTCATTATAAACTCATCAAGAGTTCGAGAAACAACCCTACAACTTGTTAACCACTGGTCGATAAATACTTCACCATTCCCAATTTTCAAGACAATAACTGAAATCAGCCCATAATCCCCAAAGCGATCTTCCAAATTGACAGCAAAACACTTATATTCAGAACTTTTTACAAATCTGAGATATTCTAATCTAGAATACCTTTTCGTTCGCAAATTAAATTGATTTGTCCTATTGGTCAGCTCTACGATACGGTCAATATTTTTTTCCGAAATATCACTTACTCTCGCCTTCATATCAAGATTTTTAAGATAATCGCCAACTGATTTAAAGCTCGTTTGTAAATCTCTTCTTTTTTTATTGATTAAATACTGTTCATTTCTTAATTTATCTTGCTCCGTAAAGGAAAAAGATTCAAAAAATCCCTTCTTCGAAATTTGTTCGACCAAAGAGCCTGAGTCAGGATTAATTTCTCCTATCTGAATGCTAGGTAGAGCTGATTTCACCTGGTCTCTCTCAAAAAGATTATCATCAATAAACAGGATTGAATCGACGTGAATATTTAACTCTTGAGAAATTTCACTTATATTTGTCGCTTTATCACGCCAATTAATTTTAATTGAACTAAAGTCCAATTCATTAAGTATCATCGCCGGATGTTTCTGAATTGCCCGAAGAGCAGTCAATTTTTCATTCTTACTCGCTATAGCTAACAGGATTCCCCTATCTTTTAAACTCTTTAAAAATAATTGAAAACGATAAAATTTTTCTCCATCTCCATCTGTTGATAAAAGTATTCCCTCTACACCATCATCTCCGACAACTCCTCCCCAAAGGGTATTATCCAAATCAAGAACAATACATTTAACCGGACTTATCCACCTTGATCGAAGGATTGCAGCCAACCTTTCTCCAACGGAAACAAAAAACTCGTAATTAAATGGAATCTTCCCTAAACTCCACAGATCATCATTATAGACATTTTTCAAACCTTGATAATTTGCCAAGGAATCAATATCGAAAATAATACAATCATCAATCGTTTTTGCTCTAAGATCAAGAGTATCGTTCAATTTACGCACCTGATGATAAAGACAAAACTTCTCCCCTCGATCTAAGCTACCAAATATTCTCTCAATAGGAGAAATAAGATTCCCAATCAAGATTGGAGCTTTCGCTCTCTCTCTAAAAAAAGAACAACCCTCTATAATATGGTCAACAGTTTCACTTAATTTATCTTCTCCATTGACCTGATGAAATTTAGAAAATAATCCTTGTGAGCAATTATGTATAAATACAATGTCAGGCGAACTACGATAAAGCTCAGAGTTCAAATCCAGTAATTGTATATTTATTGTATCAATCGGAGCAAAAATTATAGTGCTTCTAATTCCCATCTTCATCAAAAAGTATTTAAGAACAGGCTCTAGTGGCTCCAGCGTTGCATCTGATAAAATATAAATCTTTTTATTTTCAATATTGATACCTAATGGTGTTTCAAAGGATGATTTTAGAATTTCTCTATAGGATAAATCAATCATCTTTTCCCCAATTATTGAGTGTATACCTTAGGCCATCTTCAAGACTTACAACGGGCTCATAGCTTAGTAAGTTTTTAGCTCTTTCGATATTTAAAGTTTGATCAATCGCCATGACCCCTACTCCATACCGAGACAATGGGGGTTCTTTTTTAATATATAAGATTTTATAGGTCACTTCAATAATAGCTGCAAACGAATACATCAACATAAAAGGGAGCTTTCGGTAAACAACTTCAATCTTTCTGATTTTTATAATCATATCAGTGATTTCTTTCAATTTCTTCGGTTCATCATTTGTGATATTGAAAGCAAGTCCTAAACATGAGCTTCCCGCATTTATTGACAATTTAATTGCATGAACAACATTATCAACATAAGTTAAATCCATAAGTGCTTGGCCATTATTGAAAAGTGGAAAAAAACCTTTTTCCATTATTTTTAACATTCTAGGTAATAGAACAGAATCATACCTACCAAATATGGCACGAGGTCTAAGTATTATGAATTCGACAGCACTATTTTCCAGTGTTTGAACGATCTTTTCAGCTTCCCATTTGGACTTAGCATAAAAAGAGCGAGCCCTAGGGATTGAATCCCCTTCTTTAATATTAGTCTTAGCCTTTCCGTCATAATATATAGAAGGGGTCGAGATATGTATTAATCTTCTCACTTCATTTAATTGGCACGAGTTCACGATGTTTTGAGTTGAAACAATATTTGATTTTTCAAATAAATCCCAGTCGGCAAAAGGAGACGTAAAGGCGGCACAGTGAATGACGATCTCAACGTCTTTAGTTATCTCTTTAACAAAATCCCCATCAGAAAGGTCGCCAATAAAATACTCAACATTAAGCTTCTCAAAAAATGTTTTTTTTGTTGGGTTTCGTCCAGTTGCTATTAATTTAATATCTTCTTTAGACAAGACCTCAGTTAGCCTCATTCCGAGTGAACCCGTAGCACCTGTAATCAGAATATTTTTGGGGGTTGAACTTGACTTCATAAATATCTCCCTAAACGAAACTAAGCATATTCGCTAGAGTCGGCTCCGCTAAAAATTTACCTATTAAAGGCTCCAAAGTCTCACGTTTTTCATTATGCACTTTTCGCCATTTTTCTATATGCGAAAACATCTCTAGAAGCTTGATGGAATTGCCCCCTAATTCATAGAAATGAGATTCTTCGGTTAACTCGCTTTTATTCTTTTTTAAAAACATCTCCCAAAGAGAATAAACGAACCTCCCCCATTCGTCATTCATGTTGGTTTGACTTTCAAATTTTCGACTTTTTCCATTTCTTGGTTGTTTGAACTTCCCCGATTGACTGAGACTCAATTCTTCGAGTTTAATTATCTCTTGGGGAATATGGGATTTTGGAAGTATTTTCGTAAGCTTTGAACTAAGATCTGGAGGCAAATCACCACGAAAACCACCCACATAACTTGCCAAGTGACTAATCCCTTCAATAGAAAAACATCTTGTTTCAACATGACAACCTGTTAAGATCTTTTCGATCTCCATTGATATATCTCTTAAATTTACTCGAAATCCATTTACTTTTACTTGATCATCCAGTCGCTCAACATAATAAAGAATATTTCCCTTTCGATAACAAATATCTCCCGTTCGATAGTAAATATCTCCTTCGAAAAAATGAGTATTAAGTTTATCCGAATTGCCTATATAACCGGGAGATAAACATTTTCCAGTGACTAATAGTTCTCCTTTCTCGAATTCTTTACAAAGGAAGCCCTGAGAGTTAGTTATTATGGCGCTAGAATTATCGCAAAGCTCACCTATCGGAACATCATCTCGGTCTACTGTAAAATTGTCGGCGTTAAATAAATACGAAGCACAACCTACCGTTAGCTCAGTAGGACCATATTCATTTACAACAAGACAGGCAGGTGCAAGTCTCCCCTTTAAGCGTTTAGCAAGTTCACCAGTAAAGTTTTCTCCACCAACAATCAGCCGCTCAACAGAGCTTAGATCTACATTATTGTTAAGTAATATTCTTAAGTGTGTTGGAGTTAATTTAATGACTGATTTGTTAGAAAAATCGAATTTCTTTTTAAGAATAATGTTCTCAAAAGACTCGTGGTAAATTCTCAAATTAGCTTTTATATAACAAGGTAAAATATAAGATGTAATTGAAAGATCGACAGAGGTTGCTGTAAAGAATTGAAACAAGTGTTTTTCAGTTAACAGATATTCTTTTTTACTCCACTCAAGGTAATTAATCAGATTTTCAAAACTTATTTTTACCCCTTTGGGGCTCCCTGTTGTTCCGGAAGTGTATATGATATAGGCAATATCATTTTCTTCTGGAAATTTGGTCTCTGGAAGCGTTAAAGAATCTATATTTTCCGGTAAAGAATCCTGATCAATTTTTAATTGAGCATTAGAGTGCTCAATAATCCCTCTTTTTTGTTCAGTTGAAAGTGATTGATCTAGCGGTAGAAATATATTACCGCTTCTCCAGATGGCATAAGCGATTGCAACAAAATCAACACTTCGGTCTGTATCAATTGCAATGACAGACTTGAAGTCTAATTTATGTTTACCTATTAGTTTTGAGTACTTAATTACAAGTTGATTAAAATCCAGATCCGTAAAAAGAGATTCATCTGAAAAAATATTCGCAGGTACATTAGAAAGAAGGTCAATAATTTTTTTATTAAAATCAATTTTAACTTCTTTTGAGAAGATTTTTTTTGCTGTTTGGCGTTCGAGCTCTGCTAAAAATGGAGTTCGGATTTTTTCTAAGAATTCGCCGGCTTGACTTGAAAGACTAACATTAAGTTTATTATTAAAATCTATCGCCACTATTGATAAAGGTGAGAATGGAATCTGAGGAGCGATGGATAAAATATTCTTTAATTTAAAGTCTTTAGTTGTGTAGCTATTTGAATCAATCGTTCCCAAATAAGAGATGACAGCATCTATGGGATAGCGTTTAGAGAAAGACATGTATTTTGAAAAGAAATAAAGAAAAAATTTGATCAATGGTCGAGGAGAAAATTTTAAAACTGGCGCGAGAGGATCATATTTAAGCTCCTCCCCTCTCAGAAGAGAACTCATTAAACTAGCCTCTACTTCCTGCCAGGACGATCCGTGAGCAATATTTTTAAAAATAGGAAGACTAAAATTACCACAATGATTTTCATTTTTAATATGCCTTCTAATATCAGTAGGAAACATTGTACTTACGTCTTTTTTGAGTACCCTGCCCAATGCAACTGCTAAAATCGATGAAGTTCCTTCTCCTAATGATTCTACAGAGAGGTTTTCGAAGCGAAATTGATCATTCGAAATTAAAAAATTCTCAAGATATTTCTTCTTCTCCAAACGAGGGTATGAGCGTTTTGAAACATCATTACAAGTTGATAAAAAAGATTGTTCATTATTAAAATCTATATTTAAAGGAAGTTCGGCTTCTGAGCAATTTTTTAATAATATTTCTAAGAACTTCAGTGCACCTCGCCCATCCATAAGCGAGTGATGAACGCGAAACATGATTCTAAGACTTGGAGGGCTTTCTTCGACAAGAATTTCCATCAGATTATCAATGGATTTATTTATAAAACGATCGACAGAATCAACTCGCAAAGTCACACACTTGTATTCTTTTGATAGTAATTGATTTATTTCATCACAAGATTTTTTTACCTGAGAAAAACTTAACCCCCCTTCTCCTTCGAGAAGAAGTTGTATAAGAAAAGGACTTTGACTAGTTCCCATGCACTCATAAGTCTTAACTATGGGCGAGAACTGGTACTGCATTTCTTAACCTAAAGCCTTAAACCCAAAACACCCAGAGTCAGCCCTGCGGCAGTACAAGCCAGCATTATATCGTCACCTTTTTGAACCTTCTTATCATGTAGTAAATCATGCAAGGCCATCGGAACAGAAGCTGCTACTAAATTTCCATAATTTTGTACGTTTATATAAAATTTTTCTTTTGGAATGCCTAATTTTCGACGCATTAAACCTAGTCCCATAAGAGATGCCTGATGCGGAACCACCATCTTAAAATCATCAAAAGAACATTTTTGATTGGTAAAAACTTTTTCAAAAAAATCTGGCAAATATTTAGAAGCTAATTTGTAAATCTTTTGCCCCTCCATTTTAAATAAAAACTGATCTGAGTGAGTACTATCAATTTCTTTAGGAGGAATTCTCGTACCTCCGGCTGGTATCTCGGCAAGGTGAACGCCTTCATTGATTGTCGTAAATTCACTGAATAACATTCCAGAAGATTTTTCAGAAGAGCCAAAAACGAAAGCTACGGCACCATCACCTAACAGTGCGGCTGACTCAGGCCAATTATAATCAAGACCAACACTTGGCTTCTCTGCTGAGACCACGACAATATTTTTATAAATTTTATTTTCTAGCAGGCTGGCCGCAATTTTAGTTGCCTGAATAAAGCTCATACAAGTCGCGTCTACATCTAAGGGTGTCACTGTGTTTGGAAAATCTAATTCCTTATGAATTAGAGCTGAGTTATGAGGAATTGGCTGATCAGGAGTCCCTCCTGCAGCTATTAACAAATCGATATCTGAAGCGATCATTCCAGCTTCTTCTAAGGCACTATTAACCGCTTTTGCCGCCATCGATGCAATCGACTCATTCTCGGCAAAATATCTTGTTTCGACACCAGTCTTCCCTAGAACCCACTTAACAGAGACATTCATTTTTTCTGCAATTTGAGCGGCACTGATTGCCTTCTCTGGTAGGTAGCTGCCACTACCTAAAATTGAAAAACCACAAGATACATCCACGATTGCCCCTTAAAAAAATATAATATGACTTAAGGGAAATTTAATCATTTTAGACAGTAGTAAACAAGGTTAATTTTGGCAGAGCAGATATTTTCTAGAACTATTTATTAATTTCAGCTTCAAAAATTTCCAAAGTCTGTGCATCAACTTTCATTTTAAATTCTTTACCTATATTAGCTTTAAATTTCAGAGAAAGTTCTTGATATTTTTCGTTATAAGCATGTATTCGATAGATAGCATTTCTCTTTTGGAAGTATACAAAATAAAGATCTTTTTTCTGCTTTATTTTCTTTAGCGTATCACTGAATTCGATAAAGATGGGTTTGATTTTATCTTTAGCAAAAAGATTCGATGTCGTATAAAAAAATACAAGTATCAAAATTAAAATAAATTTCATATATCCTCTAAGAGATTATTCTCTTTAAGAAAATTATCAAATTGTTCATCAAAGTATAGTTCTAACTTTTCAGTGGTATGTTTTATGGCTTTTTCCTCTGTTGCTTTTGCAAATTTACTCACCATATAATTAATCCTTTCTTTTTGAACTTCTAGGTATTGATACATTTCTTCTTTAGTACTTTTGAGATCTTTCTCTCTGTATTCATTCAATTTTAGATTGCGCTGATTTGGAGTATAATTAAATTTCGAAGTATAATACAAATCAGTTACAAATTCTTCTGGTCTACCACCTGTTTGATGTGCAACCCACTCGTCCACTGTAACAGGTCTTTTCATAATAGATGGATCAAGCGTCATAAGCTTAATTTCTTCTCCATCCCGAACAGCGATGACAGGTGCAACATGGTAGTCCCAAAGAACGAATCGAAATGGAGTTCTGTAAGTTTTTACAACCAAATCACCTTCAACAAAAACCTTAGCAGAATTTACACCCATCTGGTCTAAGATTCGTGCCATCTCCATCGCCCTGGCATAACAGCCTTCTTCAGGGTAAAAAAAAGGAATTTGATCTTGGTCTTCAATATAGTCAAATAGCATTTGAGCCTTTTCCATAGAAATCACATTGAGCTCAATATTTGATCCATCCCCCACTTTTAGACTAAACATCTCGTTAGTCTCAGTGGATTCTTCAGCGGTAGAACAATTTCTTTTTATGGCATTTCCATTCTCAGCTGATCCTTCTAACGTATCCACAGCAAAACGCGCCACATAGTCCAAAGGCTTGATCTGCTCTTTAGTAACAATGCCAAAGCTAGGGAATGAGAGAATAAATAAGAGAAATAGATAGCGCTTCATACTATTATATTTATCGAGTTAAGTATCTAAATTCTTTATATTTACAGCTACGGAGGTGCTTTTTTGCCTAATTTTTCGACAGGTATGTAATCTTGAGACCTTCACGTGAAGCCGGTTTAATCCTTTGTTAAAATCTAAAATATATAAGGACTTAATCATGTATTTTTTTAGACCATTATTCTCAGTTTTTATCTCGATTCTTGCGTTGTCATCATACGCTGGTACAAGCGATCAGTTTTGGAGATACCTAGATATAGAGCGCACCATGAGTCTTAATTTTAGCGTTGAGACTATGGGAGATCTTTGTGCTTATGAAGAGAACTTTTCTCGCTCAAGTAGCCAACTAAGACGGGAATTCATTAATGAGGCAACTCAGTTGATGCAAGCAGGGGCGTTTGGTGCAGAAGCCCTGGATATGGTCCTAGCCTTTGATGATAGAGTATATGACAAGAGACAATTAGCAAAAAGACATATTGGAAAAACTCTCGCAGCATTTTTCAATACCGGCTTAAATGATATTAACCAAGGGTTTGAGCAAAGAGGTGGAACCCCGTTAATCACATTAGTGGATGGTGGAGCAGAATTCTCACTTCATTTTCGTTGGGGTACAACTGCTGATTGTAACCTCTACAATATTTTGGACATTACCAATAACGTGACTGGAATTACCAAGTCATTTTCAATTAGTGGAAGTGTAGCTCATATCTACCAGATGGGTTACCAACTTGCTGCAAAGGTATTTCACTCACTTCACTACACAAGATTTCCAATTGCTTATCAACCAAAGTATGGAACGAAAAAAATATTTTATCACCCACAGGTTTTCAATCAATCAGCCTACAAGACAGTTCAACAGAAAGTGAACTACGCAAAAAAAGTTTGCGCTAACCAAGGTCGTATGAAAGGAAAAACAATACGCCTGACGACTGCTGATGAGTTAGAGCTAATCTCTTCTCTGCCACAATACCTTGGAGGAATTGATTTACCCTCTAGAAAGTCTGGCTTCGTAGTACTGAGTAATGAAAATTCAGGCAGTGGACTCATCTATAATAGTGAGCATTTTCAAGGGGCAAGATATACTTCAGGAGATATTAGCCTCAAATTTGAATACATCTGCGTAGAGGTACTAAACTAATGAGGAAACCTTTTATAAGAGCTCTTACCCTTATGGTCTTAGTTTTTAGCTTTAACGTCAAAGCCGACTCTACTCCTCCATGGGTAAAGAACGCCGGAAATATTGCCAATTGTATCAACCAGGTTCCTGATATGGGATCAGTTACGGTTAAGGAAGGGCGTCTATTGGCATGTTTTAAGTACTATAATGGAACATTTGGAGCCGCTTTTTGTCCTTGGTTTGCTGAAAAATTTATTACACCTACAAATAAAAGAAATGTAAAAATGCTATGCACTCCTTACACTCCCAAACCACGAGAGCTAAATCCGCTTTTTAAACAGCAACTAGAAGAACAAGGACTATTGAAGAAAGTAGAAAGAGATACCGTAAAAGCTGGTAGTTCTAATTCAGAAAGTTTTAATCCAACAACAGATAGTGTTTTTATCGATTAAAAATTTAAGTCAACAACATTAAGAGAGTCACCCATTTCAATTGCGCTATCGCCTAAGGTCGTAGTGTTTTCATGCCCCAGCTGTCCGCTACGCCCACTCCCCCAACACTTAAGGTCACCGGTGTTTAATATCGCGCAAGTGTGGTTCTCCCCCATACTCATATCAACAGGATATAGTCCCGTCCCCAGGTCTACAACCTCTAAATTATCTCCCATTTGGTTAATCGCATCCCCTCGATTTGAAGTATCTCCCAGTCCTAATTGTCCTGCTGTATTACGCCCCCAACATTTCAAATCATTATTGTCTAATAATGCACAAACATGTTTAGCGGTTGGCCCTGACCAAATATTTTTAACTGTCCTTCCTGAGCCTAAGTCAACAAATGGAAGACTATCACCCATTTCTAATAGAGAGTCTCCTACCCAACTTGTACTTCCATCATTCCTTCCTAAAACTCCAAACTCTCCATCTCCCCAGCACTTAATTCTCTGTGAATCCAAAAGAGCGCACAGAAAGTTATTCCCCATTGTGAAATCTATGATTTTCTCTGTTGAGCTTAAGAGAATTGCATCCAAATTATCTCCCATCTCATTCTCGCTCTTACCAATTGGACCACTGTCTCCATACCCTAACTGCTTAGCTTGGTATCCCCAACATTTTAAAGTTTGATCATTTAAGAGAGCGCAAATTGAATTTCCTCCGCTCTTTATTTTCATAGCTTTTTTGTCAGTCCCTAGATTAATAGGAGTCAAATTTTCTCCCATCTCACTGGCGGCATCACCTATAGAGTTTGAATTTTCTTTCCCTGGTATTCCTGTAAAGCCGCTACCTACACAGCGAACATCAAAGTCGGTACTCAAGAAACAAGTTCCACTTTGAGCCGCTTCAACATCTAAAGCCTTAACTGATGAGCCTAAATTTATTACCGGGAGGGATGACATACTTTGACCATCACCAAACCCATCAACGACTCCAGACTCCCCGTTTCCAGAGAGAGAGCCATTTCTCCCCCAACATTTCGCTTCCTGATTATTTGTTACTGCACAAGTATGGTATTCATTTACTGTTAAATCAGTTGTCTTCACACCGGCACCCAGGTTTATAGCAGCTAAGTTAGTACCCATTTCAGAGGTTTCATCACCAATATTTTTAGGAGTCAGTAATTTTCCTTCATAGTTTTGTCCCCAACACTTCAAGTCACCATTATTTAAAATGGCACAATTAGGAGCACGAAGTAATGTCCCACCATCATTTAGACCACCACCTTTAATCAATTTTACCGCAACGGCCCCTGTTCCCAGGTCGATAGGGTCCACACTACTAGGACTTGATATCAGTACGCTATTTTCTTGTCCATTAATGCCCATATTTCCACGTCCCCAGCACTTTACTTCGTTGCTAATAAGTAGGGCACAGTTTTGAGTGAGACCCGCCATAACAGCAATTGCTCTGTCATCATCTCCTAAATTTACAATGGTCCAGTTCGATCCATCACCTGGATTTGACGAAAGTCTTTGAGAGTAACTACTTGCCCCCCAACATTTAACACTAGAGGTGACGTTATCAGTTGTGACAACTGCACATGAAGAAATATAACCGACTGCTAAATCAGAAACGGTATAATTTGGACCAAAATCTATGAAGGGCAGGTTGTCCCCCATATCACCTGGACTTCCACCTCTATTTCCCCCTGTAAGATAGCCTAGAAGGTTTAACGTACCACCATTATCGCCCCAACACTTTACCTTATCATTATCTAGAAGCGCACAGGTTTGACTATGACCCAAGGCAAGTTTTTTTGCAGTCCTACCAGTTCCTAAATCAACCATCGGAAGGTTATCACCCATAGTTCCGACACCTTCTCCCATTTTTGTCGTTGTTTCGATTCCGAGTTGCCCAGCACTATTATCTCCCCAGCACTTTACATAACCATCATAAGTATCTGTTGTATCATCAAGAATCACGCAAAAATGGTTGATTCCGGCAGCAATTGCACTGGCCTTCATATTGGTTCCTAGGTCGACAATTGGTAAGGCATTCCCCATTTCACCAGCATCATCACCTAAGTTTGAAGTACTCCCATTTGCCTTACCTATATATCTGCCATCCCCCCAACACTTTACATCCCCTGTCGTTAAAACGGCACAAGTAGCTGTATTTGAATTTGCAATATCCAGAGCAGTGTTAACTGTTCCAAGATTAACAAAACCTAAATTGTCGCCAACCTCATCTAATTGATCTCCAATTTTAGCAGTATTCTCGTAGCCGTTTTTTCCATATTCCCCATTCCCCCAACATTTTACTTTATCGTCATGAGTATCGGATGCATCATCCACGATCACACAAATATTATCTAAGCTCCTAGAAGCTAACTTTACAGTTAAGCCTGTTCCAACCTGTATGGGAGTCAGTTCATCTCCCATCTCTCCAGAGTTATCTCCAATATTCGGTCCATCTTGTCCTAATTTACCCCTGGAATTATCTCCCCAACACTTTGCTTCTCCACTCGTTCCAATAGCACATGTGGAGTCAGCTCCAGCCGCAACTCTAATAGCACCACCAATACCATCATTATCCTTAATGGTAATGATAGGTAGGCTTCCAGATAGCCTCGCACGAATCATATTTGTGATGCCTAAAGCAACTAGTTCATCTTGCTCAGGATGTGAATCGTCCAAAGTCGTAATTGTTATTTTTGAAGAAGTTTGTCCTGCAGATATTATATGGGTCGCTCTCAAGTATGTGTAATCGACACCTGCGCTAGAGTTGATTCCTGTGGTAAAATAATCAAAACTAATATCCTTAGCACACGCACTATCTAAATTAATATTAAGGTCAATTGAGCTACCTTCAAAATCATCCGCATTGGTAAAACTTAGTGAAGGTAAGTCTGACTCTGCATTTAAATTAACTATAGTTTCAACTAGTGCGCCTGCACTTTCATCGTCGGCGTTAAAAACTTTAACTCTAAAAAATCTGGCGTCTTCACAGCTTGTACTATTGTCCAAAGTTTCAACGAGGGGGACATCATACCAGCCAGCAGGGTCCCCCGCAGATAATACCAAAATACTATTAATTTCTTTGAAACTCCCATCTGCTTTTTTAGATGTTGCATCTTCTGTTTTGACTAAAAGTCTCAAGTCTTGATCCAGCTCACTCTCCAACTTTATTCGAAGTTGGTAGGTTTCACCTTCGCTTAAAGTGACTTCGTCATCAGAAATAAGTATGTTTTTATTACCTAAATTGGTCGAACGAGCCTGATAATCAACTACGACCTTGCTGTTGCAACTGATGAACAAGAATATAAATATAAGAATTTTTAGCATTTCACCTTTTTTTAAGTTGTCCATCCTATCGGACCACTTCATTGTAATCTAAATGAATCCAACTACTTAGATATTTATTCTTCGAGACCTAAACTCCTTAAATTATGTATGAATGTTTAAACTTGAAATTAGTGAAATTGTAAAAATGCCAAAAATTTATGGAAGCTGTAAAGAAATTTAATGGAATTGATATAAAAGTGGTGGGCGTTGACGGGATCGAACCGCCGACATCTACCTTGTAAGGGTAGCGCTCTCCCAGCTGAGCTAAACGCCCACTTTTTGATGAGCACCTAATATAATTAAGCCGATTTTATATGTCAAATAAAAAAGGAAGGCTTTTTTGCCTTCCTTTTTTTTCGTCACCAAACTATCAAAAAAGAAATTTTAGTTGGCCACAGCTTGCTCGTGACCAGACCCTTTTTCACCATCCAAGACAGTGAAAGCTCTCTCTTGTAGAAAATTTTCAATATGATGCTCAAGAGCAATGTTTAAAACTTGCGCTGCTTGAGACACCGGGTGGATATCCAGTCCAGCTTTAATTTCTTCTGGTACTTTTACTAGGTCTTTCGCATTTTTCTCAGGGATCACAATAGTTGTAATTCCTGCTTGCTTAGCCGCTAGTAATTTTTCTTTTAATCCACCAATTGGAAGCACTCGACCTCTAAGAGTAATCTCCCCTGTCATCGCAACATTTTGCTTTACTGGCATATTTGTTATTGCTGATGCTAGGGCCGTTGCCATAGTGATACCTGCACTTGGTCCATCTTTAGGAGTAGCTCCCTCTGGAACGTGTACATGGATATCATTTTTATTGTACCAATCATGATCGATACTTAATCTATCGCTTAGTGATCTTACCCAAGAAAGTGCTGCTTTCGCAGATTCTTGCATAACTTCTCCAAGCTTACCTGTAACTTGAATCTTTCCATTCCCAGGAACTGTCACGACTTCAATATGTAGTAACTCTCCACCTACCGAAGTCCAAGCGAGACCATTAACCAATCCAACCTGTGGCTCTGATTCGATATTTGTTCCTTCGAACTTCATAGGGCCTAAGTACTTTTCAACAACCTTGTCAGTTACCTTGTACTTTTTACCTTTCTCAACATCGTTAGTTACAACATCAGTTGCAATCTTTCTTGCAATTGTATTCACTTGTCTTTCGAGGTTTCTTACCCCAGCTTCTTTGGTGTAACCTCTAATGATTTTAGTGAACACCTTGTCAGCAATAGAGACAGGATAGTCTTCAAGACCATGAGATGAAACCGCACGGTCTAATAGGTATCTTTTCGCAATCTGAAGTTTTTCATGTGGTGTATAACCAGCAATATGGATCATTTCCATACGGTCATATAAAGGACCTGGAATTCTTGAAACATCATTTGCTGTCATAACAAACATAACTTTTGATAGATCGTACTCGCATTCGATATAGTGATCAGTAAAATTTTTATTCTGAGCAGGATCAAGAACTTCTAGCATTGCTGAAGCTGGGTCCCCTCTAAAGTCTGAACTCATCTTATCAATCTCATCGAGTAGGATTACTGGATTTCCAGTTTTAGCTTTTTTCATCGCCTGAATGATCTTACCAGGCATCGCACCAACATAAGTTCTTCTGTGACCTCGAATTTCCGCTTCATCTCTTACTCCACCGAGGGAAATTCTTACGAATTCACGTCCCATTGAAGTTGCAAGAGACTTACAAATTGATGTTTTACAAACACCAGGAGGCCCCGCTAAGCAAAGGATCGTTCCTGAAGTTTTGTTTGAATCTGCAACGAGATTTTTAACCGATAGGTACTCTAAGATTCTATCTTTTACATCCTCTAGTCCAAAGTGATCATGGTCTAAAACTTCTTTCGCATGTTTTACTGAGTTATCGTCTGAAGTGTACTCATTCCATGGAAGATTTAGCATCCAATCAATATAATTTCTTACAACGGCAGACTCAGCTGACATTGGAGACATAGACTTAAGCTTTTTAATCTCCTTAGCAACTTTTTCTTTTGCATCAAGAGGCATGTTTTTAGCCCGAAGCTTATCTTCCATCTCTGCAAGTTCAGACTTACCGTCTTCTTTATTTCCTAATTCTTTTTGAATCGCATTCATCTGCTCATTTAAATAGTACTCTTTCTGAGACTTTTCCATTTGAGCTTTCACGCGAGAACGAATCTTCTTCTCAACGTTGATCACTTCGATCTCACCTTGCATTTTTTCAAGAAGTAATTGAAGTCTTTGTTCAACGTCCACAGCGTCTAAAATCTCTTGCTTCTCAGGAATTTTCATCGTGAGATGAGCAACGATAATATCAGCTAATCTAGAAGGATCATTAATTGAAGAAATACTCATAAGCAATTCAGGTGGAATTCTCTTATTGAGTTTCACATATTGCTCGAAGATATTTTTTACAGAACGAACAGTTGCTTCAAGAGAAACTTGATTTGCTAGAACGTCTTCGCATTCTTCTACATCTGCGAAATAACCTTCAGGCTTACAATCAAAATTACTGATCTTTGCTCTGTGCTTACCTTCGATAAGGACTTTTACCGTGTTGTCCGGCAGTCTTAGCATTTGAATAATGTTAACCACTGTACCGATATCGTAAACATCCTCTCTTTCCGGATTCAATACGCTCGCATCTTTTTGCGTAACTAGAAAAAGTTCATTTCCATTTTTAGCTGCTTTCTCTAAAGCTGAAATTGATTTTTCTCTACCAACAAAAAGAGGGACGACCATATGAGGAAAAATAATGACGTCTCTCAAAGGGAGAAGTGGATAGTTCTTGGTGTTTGATGACTTCTTGTCCGACATAGCACCTCCTGCGCTTTATATCTGGAGGACAAACCAGATACATACTTTATTTTCCCATGCTTTTAAATCTGATTCAAGGCTGTAAAACAGTGACAAATTTTCCTAAGAGAAAAGTATTTAATTTCAGCGCGTTAAAAAGAAAGAATCTGTAAGTTTTTCACGCAATGGCCAAATTAAGGCGCTATTAAGGAAATAGAAGGGAAATCGTTTTGGTCAGAAAATAAAAACGGGGCCTAAAAAGACCCCGTAATCATAAAATTATGTTCAATACAAGTTTTTATGAAGCATTTACACTACTGTCTTCCGACTTCTTTTTGTCGTCATCATTGCCTTTTTCTCCCTCTACTAATCGAGGTTTTTCTTTTCCGAGGATAGAATCTTTGGTGACAATACATTTAATGACGTTATCTTTTGATGGAATTTCGTACATAACTTCCAACATGGTTTGCTCCAAGATTGATCTTAATCCCCTTGCACCTGTCTTCTTAGAGATTGCAAGCTTGGCCACTTCTCTTAGCGCATCTTCTTCAAACTCTAATTCTAGTCCATCAAACTCAAAAAGTTTTTGGTACTGTTTAGTGATCGCATTTCTCGGCTCTTTAAGAATTTGAATTAAAGCGTTCTCATCTAACTCTTCTAACATAGCATTTACTGGTAGACGTCCAATGAATTCCGGAATCAATCCAAATCTTGAAAGATCTTCTGCCTCAATACCTCCAAAAGCTTCTATAGGAGTTTTCGTTTCCTTTTTCGCTTTCTCTGGTTTTCCAGCAAGTCCAAGAGCAGGTTTTTTTATCTGTCTCTTTTCAATGATTTTATCTAACCCAACAAAGGCACCAGCAACAATAAAAAGAATATTCTTTGTATCTACTTGCAAGAACTCTTGTTGAGGATGCTTTCTTCCTCCTTTAGGAGGTACAGAAGCAACAGTTCCTTCGATCAATTTTAAAAGTGCCTGTTGAACACCCTCACCCGAAACATCTCTTGTGATAGATGGATTTTCAGATTTTTTTGCAATTTTATCAATCTCATCAATATAGACGATCCCACGTTGAGCTCGTTCAATATCATAGTCACATGCAGTAAGTAGATTAAGAATAATATTCTCAACATCCTCTCCGACATAACCAGCCTCAGTCAAAGAAGTCGCATCTGCAATAGCAAATGGAACATTCAAAAACTTCGCCAGTGATTGTGCTAATAATGTTTTCCCTGAACCAGTAGGTCCCGCCAACAAGATGTTTGATTTTTGTAATTCAACATCATCATCTTTTTTACCTGAAGGACGGTGAGAAATTCTCTTGTAGTGATTATGAACAGCAACAGAAATTATCTTTTTGGCCCTTTCTTGACCGATAACATAATTATCTAGATGCTCTTTAATCTCATGCGGTTTAGGTACATTGTCTAAAGCCGTCTTTGAAGCCGTTTTAACTGAGTCTTCAAAAATAATGTCATTACATAACTCGATACACTCATCACAAATGTATACACCGGGCCCTGCAATTAACTTCTTTACTTCCTTTTGTGATTTTCCACAAAAAGTGCAACGTAACACTCCCGAATTCTCAGTTCGCTTTTTTGTCGTCATAGATCTTCCTTACTTTTATTCACTGTCCTCAGACTTACCCTTAGGCTCAATAATCTTATCAATTAATCCCATTTCTTTTGCATTACCTGGGCTTAGGTAATTATCTCTATCCATCGCCTTCTCATACTCTTCGTATTTTTTACCTGTAGAAGTATGATCAACATAGATTTGAGTTAGTTGTTTTTTCAAGTCTTGAATTTCTTGTGCTTGAATTTGAATATCACTAGCTTGTCCTCTCGCTCCACCTAGTGGCTGGTGAATCATAATTCTAGAGTGTGGAAGTGAGTATCTATTGTCTTTATGTCCGGCTGCCAATAATAGAGAACCCATTGAAGCAGCTAAACCTACACAGTATGTGTAAACCGGGCATGAAATATGTTGCATAATATCGTAGATACCAAGCCCTGCATAAACACTCCCTCCAGGTGAATTAATATAGAAGTGAATTGGTGCTTCTGAATCTGATTGCTCTAAGAAAAGCATCTGAGCAATAAGGAGGTTCGCTACAGTATCATTAACCTCTGTTCCTAAAAATATAATTCTATCAAGAAGTAGTCTTGAATAGATATCATATTGTCTCTCCCCTCGCGCTGTCTGCTCGATTACCACAGGGTTTGGGATATATAGCTTTGGCTGATTCATCTTTGCTTTCCTTTTAATTTACGTTGTTACCATTAGAATATCGGCAAAATTGCCATTTCTCTTAAGCGTTTATTGTATAAAAGATGAATAAATCTCTCAAAGAAAATGCTTTTAAATTTAGTAACTTAGAGGAAAATAAATGAGTTTTATGGACTTCAGCGCGCACTTAACCGACCTTATTGGTCGGTGACAAATCATCCTCAGCAGATTTTACCGGTATCACATTGCGTTTATAAAAATTACAAGAATTTAAGTTCAGCTAAAGAAAGCATGTAAATTTCGTACCAGTTGATTGAAGAAATGTAATCGAATTCCTATAAATCTCTAACGCAAATAACTTTTCCACCAAAAATTCATTGGCACGTTATTTGCTCCTATGAGAGAGAGTGGGATCATGAGGATCCTGAAAAATTAAAGAGGAGAATGAGAGAGTATGGATTCAAAAATTATTTCATTGGATAAGCAGAGGCGTCTAAAGGAATTGAAGCGTCAAGAAGAGTCAATCAAGTCTTACTTATCTAAATTAAAACAAGAAGAGCTACAGTACGAAGCCAATTACATTATGAATAAGGTAAATGAAGATGAACTCTCTGAAGAGTTTCTTCTAAGAGGGGCCTTACTAATGGATGAATTAGCGAAACGTATGGACGCAAACAAGATGGCGAATACGATTAATTTGTTTTCGCAAAACCTACGTAAAAGACTAGACGATAAAATACTGCAGTAATGGATTCCAAAACAAAGCACGACTTTATTAATAACAGTCTTAGAATCGAGGTTCTTAACAAACTTATTGGTGAAAAATTAGAAAATAATTTAGAGCCAGAAAATGAGCATGTTGAGGACCTCAAGCAATTTCTTACAGACCACTTAGAATATCTAAAAAAACTATAACCATTGAAGACTTCTATAATCTTCTTGAACTGTTTTTCGCAGCAGTGCTAATTTCATGTCTTTTTCATACCCCAAATACTCCGAAATTCTCCTCAGTTTCAAAAGATGATTCTCATCGGAGTTCATAGTATCTAGTAAAACTTGAAGATAGATGAGATTACTTGCAAATACATCTACATATGCGGAGATTTTAGCTTGATCAAACTGAGAAATTTCTTTTATTTGAAGACCAATTTGTGAAGCAAATACTCCATCAACCTTAGATTTCAGTCCAATTTTTCTGGCCATCTTTGCCTTGAACCTAACAACCTTTGGCTCAAGAGCAGTTGGATCATGAGATAAAATTTTTGCCAACGTATAATCTTTAAATAAAGGGTATTGCGGGAGGATCACCATAAAGGGAATGATATCATCCTCAGGAAAATGACCGATTTGATCTAAAAGGAGTCCGCCTTCCGAGATATTCACGGTCCTCGCCTTAAATATGAAATCCTCTGCCGCAAATAAGATGTCCTTTTTGTAGGGGGCCCTTAAATAGCGGCGTTGGTAACCTCTCGCTTCAAACATTAAAGTAATTCACTAGCGATCTCAGATAATCTGGATCTCTCTCCTTGAACAAGCTTCGTGTGAGCAACTATATCCTCACCTTTCAACCTATCAATACAATAAACAAGACCATTATTTATTGAGTCTAGGTATGGGTTATCAATTTGTTCACTATCACCGGTTAGTACGATCTTAGTGCCATCACCAGCTCTAGTAATAATTGTTTTAATCTCATGTGGTGTCAGGTTTTGAGCTTCATCTACAATCATATACTGACCAGGAAGTGAGCGCCCTCTAATATATGTTAAAGGCTCAACATGGAGAAGACCTTGATTAATAAGCTCATCCCAAGTCGTGGTTTGATTATTAGCTCTTTGATTTCCAAAGAGAAAATCAATATTATCAAAGATTGGCTGCATCCACGGCCCTAGCTTTTCGTTAACATCCCCTGGTAAAAATCCAAGGTCACGTCCCATGGGAACAATAGGTCTTGAAACAAGTACTCTCGAATACTGTTGTTGCCCAATAGCTGACTCCAGTCCAGCGGCGATGGCCAAAAGAGTTTTACCCGTCCCTGCTTTACCAACTAGAGACACTAAATTTACTTCGTGATTTAAAAGCGCATCAAAAGCAAATTGCTGCTCAATATTTTTTGGATGAACTCCCCAAACTCCTTCACGCATTTTTATTAGAGGAACAATCCCTCCCTTCTTTTCGTGATATCGTCCAAGTTGTCTTCTCTGAGGATTCCCCTCTTCGTGAATGATTAAATACTCATTTGGAAAGAAAGATTTTTTTTCTTTTTCATCAATTTCTAAGAACCTATTGGATTCAAACTCAGCAAGCCTAGTCGCTGTAACTTCAAAAGTTCTTTGACCTGAATACAATTGTTCAATTGTAATTATCTCAGTTGTTTCATAGTCTTCAGCTTTCAAGCCAAGTGCATCGGCTTTAAGACGAAGGTTAATATCTTTAGTAATGAGAGTTACATTTTCACCATTTTCTTGCAGAAAAAGAGCGTTGGCCAAAATCAGGTTATCATTGATACTTAAATCAATTCCCGCATACTTGGTGCTTGGATCACGTAGGATACTAATTTGAAGCTGACCACCATTAGCAAGTTCAACTCCTTTAACGAGTGAACCCTTCTCGCGAAGATCATCTACCAACCGAGCGAAATACCTGGCATTTCTCCCATTTTCATTTTGATCTTTTTTAAATCGATCAAGTTCTTCAACAACAATAAGTGGTATGAAGACTTTGTTATTTCCAAATTTATTGATTGATGATGGATCAAAAAGGATGACGTTAGTATCAAGAACAAAAGTTTTACTGCTATTTGCCAATATTCCCTCCGTTGGAATCTATTCTTAATAAAATTGTAGGGAAAAAATAAGAAATTGACTACTAACTAAGGTTCAAAGGTAAAATCAAATAAACTCAGGTATACCAGAAAACGATCGGCATCTTGCTGGCCTAGGTTTTCACCCACCTCTTCGCCATAAATACCTGCAAATGCCTTGACTAGCCCCGCGTTAAACTTGAGTCCATAACTATAGTTATCTACTGCATTGACTCCAGCATAAATAGCTAACGCTGGTGTAAGGCTAACTTCGGCTCCTAAATGAAGTCTTCTAGCAAACTCCATTTGCTCACTTAGATTTTTAATATCAGCAGAGACTGTGACGTTAAAACCTCCCCCCACAGATCCTTTCCAGGCGGAACCTAAATGAACCTGCATAGGTTGATCTTGCACCTCTAAATCATTCTCGTTATCTTCTGTTTGAATCGTCGTTACCACATCGAGTAGAGCTAGCCCCAACATAAAAGTAGACCCACCAGTTGAGGTAGCATAGTCGAGACCTATATCGAACCCCCATCCCTGGCCATTAACTTTTCCTAATGAATCAAGAATATCTTCTATTTCGCTACTCGATAAAGCGTCTAAAAGTGTGTAACCCGTAAGATCATAGGATCCATATACCGACTCTCTTTTAATATATTTAAGACTGGCCCCAATTGCTAAATGAGATCCACCAGACTTGGAACTAAAACTTCCTTGAAGAGGGATTCCAAACCCAGCAATAAAACCAGTATCAAAACGATGGTCAACTTCTAAACTGGGATTAACCTGATTTTGCAAATTAAGATTAGTATTATTCTGATAGAGACCAGTAAAACCGAAGTATCCCATTTTAAAAGTTGGGGAATAATCCAAACCAATATGAATAGGATAATCAAAGGCAGCATCCGCAAAATCATTTGGGTCATCACCGAGATCTGTAAAACGGTCAGGCTCGTTTAAAACATTCACGCTTCTCACTTGTGGATTAATTGGATAAAACGAAAATCCGGAGTGACGAGCAAGTACGGCAGGGTTATAAAATAATGTGTACTCATCATCGGCTAAAGCAGTATAGGCATTCCCCATTAAGAGACCTCTTGGTGAAGTCCCTAATGCTTTATCCCTAAATGCAAAAGCATTTAGACTTGCAAAAGAAATAAGTACTACGGCCCAATACTTCATTGAAAAATCGTCTCGAAAAAGATGGCGTAAAACTTCTCAATCCGATCAAGTTCTTCAGCTTCACAGACATCTTGACTGGTCACACTGTTAAGACTTGCAATGGCATTAGTGGAAGTTGCTGGACCATCGTTATAGGTTCCTGTCTCTGCTGCTTCTGCAGCAGTCATTAAAGTCGTCAATGCAGTTTGAATATCCCCTACATCCCCAAGTTGATCACTGCCAGGAATTGAGATGTTAGAAAGAATATCAATCATATTATTGTAAAGAATAATACCTTCACAAAGTCTTCGCTTAATATCAGCAGCTGTTTCGGGTGACTCTAAAAGATCAGAACCTTCTGAGCCTGTAGCTGCAACACAAGACCCTGGGGTCGTGTCATTAATCCAGTCGATAGCATCAGAAGTAGTATAAGAAAAAAGACAAGAATTTCCGGTAGGATCTCCTCCCCCCTTCACTCCAGAGGCATTTACGTTGCCATGAAGAGCAAAAAACTTACCCATTTGAACAAAAATCATATAGAGCGCTTGCAGACTAAGGTCTCCGCTTTTTTGAATACCAAATTTTGCGTTACGATCTTCTGTGCTAGGAGAGCTCCCCCCCGAACTTTCAATCAACGTAGTGATAGCGTTTTGAATAGCAGTATAAGAAGTACTATCTGCTTCTGTTTCATTAGATGTTGAAAATGTGGTTAAAGATCCAATCAGATTTGAAGAGTCGATATTTTCCAGATTTCCACCAAAAAGGACATCTAGAACTTTGTAGCCTGCATAACATGCTTGAGCGGAAGCATAAACAGAAATATAATCTGCATCATCATCCTGAAAACCAATATCATCTAAAACTTCCTGCGCTTTTGAGCAGTCCATACTATTAAGGTGATATTTGGCTTCAATAACAGCTGAATCGATTTCCTCTTGCTCGGTTTTAGCACAAGAAAATAATATTGCGATAACCGACAAAAGGAGTATGCTTCTAAACATAAGACTCTCCTCCACTCAATTATACAAGAGTGAAAGCTCAGAATCTCGGCCGGGTAAATATTCCCCTTAAGAGCGTTTAGCTAGGTAGTTTACTAATTTTTCAATCGCTTCTCGAAAAACAGAAAGTTCGAGAGTCATACTCATTCGAGCTGAATTAGGATAACCAAAAGCCCCTCCGGGGACCAGTGCGACTCCAGTATCCAGAAGTATTTGGTCAACTATCTTTTCACTATTATCTTCATTCTCTGAATAGTCAGAGAAAAAAGGCATGCGAGTAAAGTCTAGTAAATAGTAAAAAGCGGAATGAGTCTGATAAAAACAATGAGGAAGGTTGGCATCCCTAAATGCCTCCCTCACAATTTGAGCACACTCACGTAAATGTTCTTTTACTGGATCAAGAAAGTTTTCTAACTGATTGAAGTCAAACTCAATCAATGCTCTTTGCACTAAACTATTTGGTCCTGAAGTTGTTTGCGACTGAATTCTTCCCATCGCTTTAATCAGTCTACTGTCGGCAATACAATATCCAACTCTTAAACCTGTAGAAGCATAAGACTTAGAAATACCATGAATGATTACAGTTTGAGCTAGAAGTTCATTATCATATTGATAGAAATAAGTTGGCTTAGGATCAAAATAACAGATATCACTGTAAACTTCGTCAGAAACAACCACTAAATCTCGATGTTTCTTTAAAAACTCTCCAAACTCTTTCATCCAGGTTTCTGAATAGTGAATACCTGCCGGATTGTTAGGACTATTGATTACGATCGCTTTCGTCTTAGCACTCATCTTTTTTTCTATTTCAATAAAGCTAGGAGTATAAGCATCAAAGGCATGGGACTGAACAACAACCGGTACTCCTCCCCAAAATTTAATAATCTCAGGATAGCTTACCCAGTAAGGTGTCAGCAAAATAACCTCATCACCAGGATTAATCAAAGCTCCAAAAGCATTATAAAGTGAATGTTTTGAACCATTACTTATTATGCAATCCATCTCAACTGGTGAATCCATTAAATTGGTTTTACGTAATTCACTATGATGAACCAAAAACTTTTCTCTTAACTTTGCAAAACCAGAGATGGGACTGTACTGATAACTCTTTAAAAAGTTGGTCTGCTTGGTCAGTGCGGATATGAATTCCCCAGAAGGTTTAAAAGGCAACTGACCATTGGTCATATTATAAATATGTTTTCCACTTTGAACGAGTGTCTGAACCTTCTCATTCATCTTTAGGGTTACACTGGTTTGGGTTTCTTTTACACGTGAGCTTAAATTCATAAAATTATTCTACGTCAAATCTATACAATAGAAAATAGCTAGTACCTTGTTTAAATACTTTATCTGCTTTCCCATACTTTTCTTCAAAGTCGGCTACCCGCATTGTTTTTTGCTCACAGCCTTCTACCACGACTAATCTGGCAATCTCTGATAACGGTAAGGCCATAAATTCCGAGTAAAGATCTTTTTTTTCATAAGGTGGATCAAAGAAAATAACAGGCTTCTCTTGCCTAAACTCTTCCAAATTTTTTTGTAAGAATCCTATGGCATCCATTTTTTGAACAGTAATATTCGCCTCAACATTAAATTTAGAAGTCAGTTTTTTTAAGTTTGCTTGTGCAAGTTTAGCAAAGGTATCAACCATTGAGAGTTTAGATACTCCTCGCGAGAGTGCCTCAATCCCCATCGCCCCAGTGCCACAACAGAGGTCTACAAAATGATCTTCTTGCATGTCTTGAATTGAATCAAAAAGTTTTCTTCGTAATTGAATACTAGTCGGTCGAGTTTTAGAATTTCGAGGAGCATCTAAGGTAAAACCTTTAAACACTCCCCCGAATATTTTAAGTGACATTTTTGCTTAAGCAGCTTTATCTTTCTTGAAAGTAGTATGTAGAGGAACGCTAAATTTTGCTCCACCTTCTAGTCCAATTTCTAGTCCATGCTCATTCACAGAAAGGTGAACCTCTTTGCCTGAGATATTGAAAGCTAAGTCTAGCTTCATATCCCCTTCAACTCTAAAGCTCATAGAAGTTTGAGCTCCAGTAGCTTCATGAAAAGAATGATCAGTTTGAGGTTTTAACTGGTGTACATGATCATCATGAGACTGAACAGGTTGAACGACTTCTTCAACTGGCTTAGCTGCAACTTGCTCTAGTACTTCATGATGTGTCTCTTGGTGACTTGCCACAGATTCCTCCTCAGGGCTAAACTCTTCTACAGGAGCAACTGCGACAGCAGGCTCTACATGCTCTACATGCTCTACATGCTCTACAGGTTCAGCTTGTTCAACTGGTTCTGCTTTCGCATGAACAACTTCTGCAACCTCTTCTTCTGAGTCTGTAAAATCTTCCATTTCTGGTTCGTTTTGCTCAGCAGTAATTGTTTCCACATTATCCTCAGAGTCTTCAACATTTTCATCAAAGTCTTCAACACTCTCAGGTTCACTCATTTTGGCCTGAACTTCTTCTTTCTTACCTTCCACTTCGTCGGTAAATTCTTGCTCCAGACTTTCAATTTCACTCATGATGTCAGCTAACTCATCGTCATTAAAGCCTCTGTCCATGATTGACTCCTCTCATATAAACAAATTAGATGTATGGTTGTAACCATCTTTTTCTTTTTCGGCTCTATTTTCCCTCGTGTGAGCCTAATATTTCAGGAGGAAATTTTTTCTTTTTTAATGACAAAACCTTAGTGATTCTATAAAAAACTAGGACGCGAAAAATACACACAAGCAATTAAAATTATTTAAATTATTAGAGAATATCTTGAGTAAGAATACCTTTAACTTAGACCATTGGTTTTTATCCGAGGGGGAGAAAAAGTCTCTTCGTGAAAACCTGAAGAAAAAGTCAAAATCTCCAGAGGAGATTCTTGCTCCTTTTCACCCTGGTCAAAAAGATAATCCAAGTGCGTTGATGCAACAGTACTTTGTTCCTGGTTGGACAGGTGAATCTCTCATATCTAAAAATGTTAAAGAGTTTAAAGTACTACTTGAGGTTTTAAAAAATGATGCCTATCACGCACTTAAATCCAGGCAGACATTTCCTAAGAAACATATTCAACAATTTTTCGAAGAGTTCATAAGTCTTTCGCATTTCTTAAACTTCAATCTAAGCAATTTAGATAACCCACAAGCATTTTGGGAACAGCTCAGATCTGATGAAAGTGAAAATCAAAAGGAATTAAATCTTTTTTGTCATATCCTTGCTTACCGTATAGCGGTTATATTTCTACTAAAAGCTCGGTTTATAATTACTTTAAACTTTCACACTGGAAAAAAATTCAATATTCGTGATGTGATTTACCCTCTTGGTTACCTAGGAAAGTTCTTTAAATCTGCAAGTTCGACGGAGCTAAAATCAAAAGCCTTTGAACAGAACATCTATAGCTGGTACAAACCATCTGAGCGCTTTAATGAGAGGTTGAATAAATTTAACTCATACTGTTTAGAGCTTTCCATAACCGATATAATCAAAACGGTTTCAATTGGTTCTGAAAGAATTCTAAAAGCTAAGACAGATTATTCACATAGTTTATCTCATAAACAATTTGGATTATTTCTAAATAACTTACTTATTAATTTTCCACTTTGGCTTGAATCGTTGAGAAAGAAAAATCAAAAGAAATTCACCACAAAGTCAGGAATTGAAATTATTAGTTGCAAGTACCAAGGAGACAATATTGAGTCTCTCTCCCTATCTCATTGGCTAGCACAGGATTCAAATAAGCATTTAAAATGGGAACAAATACTTTGTCCGGATTTTACAACTGAAGATTCTTTCAACGGAAACTACCTAAACATCATCAATGAACTACAATTTTTGACTTTTTTAGCAGATATTTCAAAAGAACAAGGTCTTGATGCCAAGACTTATATAAGTCAGGTTGCTAACTCTCACTTAAATAATAGAAAGAATGCTAAAACGCCTCAACGCAATTTCTTCTCTTTAGAACAAAGTTCTACTGAATTAACTTACGATCGAGTTATTGTAAATCTTGCTCAATACCCAAAAAATAATCCACATCATTATGTATTTACTCAACTAACTAAGTCGCTAGAAGAGCTTAAAAATGAAGGTTATGTTTATCTACTGACTTCTAAGAAATTGTTTATTCCTAGTCAAAAAGATAAAGTTGAAACTCTCCTACGAGACCTCAAACTAGAAGGTGTATTTAATTTTGAGGAACTTAAGGGCAAGGGAGAAGTTGCAAACTACTTGTATATTTTTAAAAAGAAGAACCCTCTACTTCCTCAAATTGATAAAAACAAGAAGGAATGTTGCTATAATTTTAGGTTCAGCGCAGAGCTTGAGAGCTTTCATAATTTTAGAGATCTTTCTGAGTTGATTCAAAACTTCTACGTGGACAATTTTAAGGATCTACCTCCTTTATATCAAAAACATACTGCACAGACGCGACTTGAGTTTTTTCAAGATGCTATTGCTAATGGGCAGTTAATTCACTCATCTTCAAAAGATACTAAGAATATAACTCACCCCCACTTCTTTGAGAGGTTAATGAAGACTTGCCATCCTCTGAGTTATTTTTATGAAATTCAACCGGTGGACTTTGATAAGCAAGAAGAGCCTGCTGAGGACTCGCTTTTTGATTTTTCAAGCAGTTTCAAAAAAGATACTTCCGAGTTTTGCTTAGTTGTAGACAAGAGAAACAGAGATAATATCAAAATAGAGATGATCCCCACTTCAGCTCTAGAGGCTGTATCCTACGAATATGGGCATGCTTTATGTTCTTATTTCTATATTTACCCTAAGTGGCCAGGGCTTTCTGACCAGACGATAGCTGCATTTCTAGGTTCAAATATTGGCAGACAGATTGTTCAACTAACCTTCAGCAACGAAATTAGAAAAACAAAAGGCAACCTATCAAAAATTCTTATTCCTTCTTTCTTTCAAAAGGCTAATAAGTTACCAGCTCACCTAAAAGAGAGCTTTAAACTCCTCTCTATCCAAGGTCAGGACTTACTTACGATTCACCCTAGCGAACTAGAGAAGCGTTACCTGCAACTGAGTAGTTTTATTGATTCTATGGCCGAAGAATATCCTGCAGACTTTTTAGAGAGCTATACCAAGTTTGGGAAATCGATTGAAAAATGTTTAGATATCATTGGACACTCACATAATAAGTCTAAGGTGAATTTTTCTAATCCACTGTTTAAAACTCCACTTCTTCTATCTAAAAAATATAGTATATACCCTGATAACCAAGATGTTTATGTAGAATTCAACTCTTCGCAGATTGAAGAAATTCATCGCCCGCTCACAAAAAGTAAAAAAACAAAACAAGGTGATGACTGGAAGCTTGAGCTCATTCATCAAGATGAAACCATCATCACGCTACATTCCGAAGAAAATATGTTAAGTTTTATCGAGTTTATCTTGAGTAAACTTGCCGGGTATCCTATTTCAAAAATTATACAGAGTGTGCAGGCTCCAAGGCTAAGTGATTTAAACAGTATATTCGATTCTCATATGGCGCAGCTTAAAACTTTTGAGAAATTAAGAGTCAAGGCTTCTGAGGATTTCAATCAGGTTCTCAACAAGACAATTTTTACTGCTCGTTAATATCCTTTGAAAAAATTCACAGTGGGTTTAAACTGGTTACAAGAGGTAAACCTTTGAAATCAGAGATACTTAAACTTCGCAAACAGATCTACTACTACCTTAAGAGTAGGGCCCATTCTTACGAGGATGGAACAGAAGAGCTGGAAGCGTACCAGACCAATCAAGATACCTATGCTGATCGAGAGTTTAAGATCTGCACGATGGATAATCTTTTAAAAACGGCCCAGAACTCTGATATTATCTACATCGGGGACTTCCATACTTTTGATCAAAACATTAGAAATGTCCTTCGTATTATCAAACTACTTGTTACAAAAAATAAGAGACCTATTATTGGCCTAGAAATGGTAGATCATAGTTTTCAGTTAGTACTAGATACCTACCTTGAGGGACATCTAACAGAGCTAGAGTTTCTAGAAGAGGTGAACTATCACAATTCTTGGCGTTTCCCATGGACTCACTATAAATTAATTTTTGAATTGGCGAGAAAGCACAATATTCAAATTGTGGCGCTGAATAAACAAGGAACTCTTGATGAGAGAGACAAGTTTGCAGCTCAACTTTTAAAAGGTATTTTAGAAAATGAACCGGATGCAAGTTTAGTTGTTCTCTACGGTGAGCTTCATATTGCTCCCAATAAAATTCCAGCACTCACAAGCGATATCGCGCCAAACCTGAAACAGCTTATTATTCATCAAAACCTTGATAAGGTTTATTGGAAACTAGCAGAAGATCAAGATAAAGTAGAAGCCGTTTGTTTTAATCCGCAAGAGTTTTGTTTATTAACAGCTCCCCCATGGGTTAAATATGAAAGTATGGTTTATTGGTATGAAAACCTATGTAACGATCCTGAATTCGACATACACTCTTATATTATCGAAAATGGCAAAAAGATATTTTCAGACGATACTCACGAAAATTTCATTTTAATTTGTATCCAAATTATCAATTTTCTAAAACTCAATATTGAAGAAGATGAAATTGAAAACTTTAATCTATACGATCACACTAACCTCGATTATGTAGAAGAGACTCTTTCTAGTTCGCTCAATGAAAACTTGGTTGACTATTATGAGTACCTTATTGCAACTAATAGATCATTTCGATTCCTAGAAAACAAATTCTACTGCTCCAGTTATTCAATGAATAGGATCTCCTACTTGGCGGGAATACATATATTACATTTTTATTTAGAAAAAAAAGGTCTAAACGCTCTAAGTGTTTTTAGCAGCAATAAAAAAGACAGCTTTTTCACGTTAATTACATTAGAAGCTATTTTAGCGTACTTTTTCTCAAAGATTATAAACCCACATCGAAAATGTGATATGTACCTCGACTACCAAAGAGCGGGTGAAACAAAAATCACAAAGAATATTCTCAATCTTTTTGAAACCAAAAACTTTTCTAGTATTGAAAAACTAACCCTTGAAGAAATTTATGAGGTGGCCACCCCTTTTGGCCATATATTAGGAGAATATCTTTATTTAAGAGAAGCACATGAAAAGAGCACTTCAGCACTGCAAGAACTTCTCGACAATCTAAGTTTTCATTTCGAAGATTTTACTTCTATACGTGATAAAATTTTAAAACCATTTGAGTATGAGAAACATCAAAAAAGGTATTTTTAATGAGAGTGATCATACAGAGAGTTAACCGAGCCAAAGTCACAGTAGACGAACGTATTACCGGTCAAATAGGTAAAGGACTACTCCTGTACGTTTGTTTTGAAGCAGGCGATACGATGGAAAAACTAGAAGCCGCAGTAGATAAAATTAGCAAACTTCGAATCTTTACTGATAATGAAGGGAAAATGAATTTGAGCTTGTCGCAAGTTGAAGGTGAAATATTATCGGTTTCGCAGTTTACATTAAGTTGGGATGGAAAAAAAGGACACCGACCGAGTTTTGATAAATCGATGCCACCAAATGATGCCAAGATTTTCTATCGCACTTTTAACGATAAACTTAGTGAAAGAGGACATAAAGTTTCCATAGGACAATTTGGTGCAGAGATGTTGGTAGATTCTGAGAACGACGGACCTGTGACTTTTATACTTGAATATTAAAACATCCCCGATTCATCATTTTCCTCATCACCAAACATAAGGTTCCTTTCAAAATCTTCAGGACTTGTGGCCGCATTTTTTGCTTCATCAAGACTTATCTTTTGTGCTTTGTACAGATCAGTAATATGTTGATCAAAAGTTTGCGTACCCGTCCCCCTTTTACCTTTGCGAATATAGGTATAGATTTCTGAAATTTTACTTGCATCAGAAAGAGCTTCCCGAATACCAGGTGAGGTTATCATGATTTCTTGAGCTGCAACTCTTCCCTTTCCATCTATCGTTTTTAAAAGTCTCTGAGAAATAGTAGCATAGAGGTTGTCTGCGATTCTCATCCTCACTGCATCTTGCTCTTCAGGTGGAAACATGGAAATTAATCTTCCGATAGTATTTAAGGCATCCGTAGTATGAACCGTTCCAAAAACTAAGTGTCCTGTTTCAGCTGCTTTTAGAGCAATACCAATCGTCTCAGCATCTCTCATCTCTCCAATTAAGATAATATCAGGGTCCTGTCTTAGTGCAGATCTTAATGCTGCTGCAAAATCATCAGTGTCCTCTCCGATTTCTCTCTGAGTAATACGCGCTTTAATGGGCTGATGAATGTATTCAACAGGATCCTCTAAAGTAAGGATATGAACAGGTTTTGTTCGGTTCACATGATTTATCATTGCTGCTAATGTAGAACTTTTTCCCGAACCTGTTGCCCCCGTCACAAGCACAAGGCCTTTATGTGCAAGAGCAATTTTGTTGACGACACTTGGAAGGCCTAATTCATCTGTGGTAGGAATATTGGCATCAATAATACGCAGAATAAGTCCCATCTTGCCTTGATACCTAAGAAGATTGAACCGTAGGCGACAAAGTTTTGGAATAGCAAAAGATCCATCTAACTCTTTAATAATATCGAGCTGTTCTTTTGCCTTGGGGTCTTTTACCATAACTGAAGCACATAGCTTTACGTCTTCATAAGTCAAAGGCTCCATCTTAACCGGAACAAGGTCACCTCTCACACGAAAGCAAGGCCTCTCTCCTGTTCTAATATGAATATCACTAACGCTATTTGAAACTGCTGATTTTACCAGTTTCAAAAAACCTTCTTTTGTAAAAGCCATGATAAATTATCGGAATTAATAAAAATTAATGAAATCTTTTATTTACGAACTTGAAACTTTTTTCCATCGATAAAACAAAATGATCGACCAATGAAGTTCAGTTCTTGATCTGTATGAACAATACCACTTCCGTCAGGTAGGGCATATACAGGTGTCTGGGTCTTTTTTGAATACTCTCTGAGTGCCTCATCATATCTTTTTGAATTTTTATAGTGAGGAAAAACTTCAAAATCTACCAGCCCCATAGCATTGAAGTTTTTAATATTCTCTTCATTATCATCACAATCAAACTCAGGGAATCCCGCGGTATTTATCGTTTTTGTCATTAAAATTGCACCAGCACTAAGTCCTGTGAGAATTCCCCCATCCTCAACCCATTGCCTTAATTCTTTAAGAAGCCCTGTTCGTTTAAGATGCTTTAAGAAGTAGAATGTATTACCACCACCAAGGTGAATGATATCTGATTTAAATACTGCTTTTTTAAAGGTTTCAGAAAAGTGCTGGTCAATATTAAACCTGAGGATATTCTTTACTCCTAAAGGTTTATACTGCTCGACAATCTCTTTGTAGTATTGGTCTGCGACAAATGAGCATGCTGGAATTAACGTAAGAGTTAGATTACGTTTATCTTTTAGACTTAAAAGCTTTTCATCAATGGCCAGATTTTCTGTTGCATCTCCACCACTATAAAAAACTAGATTCATATTCCCTCGCGAAGTTCCTCAATAATATCTAACATCTGCAGTAAGGTACTCGTCGGTTTTTTATTTAAAAAATTTACAGTCTTGTCAGGATCCAAATTTTGAATTTTTGAAAGCTCAGAAAATAGCTCATAGAGTTCATCCGGAGCGTAGTTTTTCTTTCGAGTTATGATTTTATCAACGATACTCGTAACAGCGTCCCCTGTTATTCTCGCAGACTTATTGATTATATTTGTTCTCGCGACCATAGATTGTAAAGTATCAGAAAGAGAGTCCTGGAAAAGAACAGACACCTTTTCTACGATTTCAATATAGAGGGTTTGAAAATCTCTTATTTTTTGCTTTCTATATGAATTGACTTCCATATCTACTTCTGTGGAGAGACTCGTTTTCATGAGGTCCATAAACTCTTCATCAGGTAAATGCTCATCCACAACCATCAAAACTTGTGGATACTCTCGCAATAAATCACGCATAGAAAAAACGGCATCACAAGTGATACCATCAGGAATTTCGATAACTCCCTGATGAGACTTGGTCCTTTCAAAATAAGTAAACACCTTTCGAAAGTTCTCAATTAATTCTTTTTCTCGTTTTAATATTTGATTAGCTTTTCTCTCTGTCAGCCCCATTTTATATAACAAATTTAAGTTTTTTTGTTGTTCAAAGACGTCTTCAAATCTGTTTAAAGCCGGGTGATTGGAAAAATCCGCAATAGGAGTTTTCTCTTTGTTCTTGATGAAATCAACTAACTGAATGAAGGTCTGAACCGTATATTTAGCTTTTTGTTTTTGCTCCAATAGATTTGTTGAGTATCTTTCCACGTCGTCATAGCGATATTCATAATGACATAAGCCAAATTGCCTGACAGAACCATAATCAATGATTCCCCCATCCATTAAAATATTGTCTCCATCCCAATCAAGCCAACAGAATATATACTCGTCCTCAAAATTGGCTGCCAATTTTGCAAAATCACTTACGATTTGATCAAGGAAAAAATCATATCGTTTAGTTCCTTTAGGACATTCACTCCATTGCTCTTTTTCTCTTTGTGAATCAATATAGTAGTTGGTTAGCGCTTTTAGAGATTTTAGATCATCTTGCTTTAAGAACATAAAGAAGTGACTAGGTCGTAAGAGGTTTTGATAGGCTCGAACGTTTATCGAGATATTATTTCCAAAATTAATAATCGCCAATGTCTCTTCTGTTTTCACCCCATTTGACTTGAAAATATTACTCATCAACGCGGTTGCAATTCCTTCATCTAGTTCTGCATAGCCACAACCGTATGAGATTGAAGGATCACCTGTTTCAAAAAACTTGTTGAATTTACTAGTGGCCGGACTAAGCCTGGTTGCCCCAGTTCCTCCTGATGATATATCCCAAGTTTTGCCATTATTTTTCACTTGCCCATTCCACACACTTCTACCATCTCCAGAAGTTCTACCCTTTTTATCATCATGCTGCAGCTGAAGATAACGGGTGGCCATATAGGTACCTGACTTCAATTGATCTTTGGGAAATTTACGATTATGCATTTCATCGAATTCGTTGATAATCTGAATGGCGAAAGTTTCTAAAATTTTATCTTCGAGAGCAGAGTTTAAAGTATCAGGATGATCTTGACCTATCAGCCCCATCTCTTTTGCTAAAGCAAAATTAAAATAAGATAGTTTTCCTCCAGGTCTTAGCCTAGCGGGATAATCAATATATCCTTTTGGTACAACTTCTTTAAGCGGGTGTGATCCATCAATTTGATCAAATTTTTCATAAGTTTGAGTTTTAACTAATACTTTCTTCTGGCCCATATGAACATCCTGTTCTCATGTATATCTCCTATAGAATATCAGATATAAAAAATGCAAAAAAGTAGGGGCAATAAAATTTAGCGAGTCATAAAAAAATCAGAAACTTCGGCCCTAGCCGCTAAAAAATGCTGATTAGAAAGCTCAAGTCCTTTACAGATCGTTCGAATTTCCTCTGACTCTATACCTGCGACATTTCCATCACTTGCAGCAATTAAAAAGAGCGTCTCTAAAACCTGATACCTTTGATCAATTGATAAAAACTGTTTCAGAGGATGCACAAGCAAATGGTTTTCAATCCCGGCCATTTCTTTTACATACTTCACCGCCATTTGAGTGGTCAGCTCATGATCAAATTCAATCTTCTTATTCCACTGCCTTATTAGCTCCTGCATCTTCTTTACTTCATTGGCATGAAGTTCGAAATCTACATAGGCAACTCTCGCCATAAGACCCGCGATGCAGCTCAATATCACTAATTCATTTTCAGGTAATGACTTATATTCCTGAGCGAGCTGCTCATATAATCCACTATATTTTTTAACTTCTTCTTTATCTTCTGCTTTAAAAAAGTCTAAAAGTCCCATTCACATTTCCTTTTCTTACGCGCAATTTTATCCTGTTAGCTAAATAATATCAATTTCATGTTAAGATATTATGAGGAGATAAGTATGACTGATATTTTTCACTCAACTATTAGACTAGAACTACTTGGGGAAGTACCTACTTTTATTGCCGTTGGCATTCAGGTTATTTTTGCCATAGTTATGGGTGGTCTAGTTGGTTTTGACCGCGAAGTCAAAATGAAGGCTGCTGGGCTTAAAACGAATATAATGATTTGTTTAGGGGCAACTTTATATACAACAATGTCTTTAATCTATTTTCATTCTGTAGAAGGAACTGTAACAGCTGATCCAAACCGAGTTGCGGCTCAAATCGTTAGTGGGATTGGTTTTTTAGGTGCAGGTGCAATTATTCAAGGTAAAGGCAGTGTTACAGGACTAACTACAGCAGCAACAATGTGGGTTGTCGCAGCCATTGGCTATACTATTGGAATGGGACAATTAATGGTTGCCTCTCTCTTTTCTATTACCGTTTTAGTCATTTTAAGACTTATAAATCCACTTAATAAGATTATCGAATCTGATTCAGATGTTAAAAATTTTCATCTCGAAGTTATGACCATTGGTGATTGTCTTCCTACTATTTTTAATTATTGTAAGTTTGAAAAAACGGACATAACCCACGTTTCAAGTGAGGTTACTAGAGATGATGACTACGCTATCACAAACCTTTTTATTACTGGCCATCCCAGGGCCTTAGAAAGAATTTCGACTGAATTGCAAAACTCAGTTAAAGTTAAAAAAGTTAACTTCTATGAGGTCCTTGATCCGACTCTCTATGAACATAATAATGTGAAAAATATAGTGAATTTTTAAAGGTGAAGTTCTTTAATTAGAACTCACCTTCATTATTTGAAAAATAATAACTCGTTATAAAACTTAATCTCACTCTCTTCTCAACAGATTCAGGTTGGTCATGAAGAAAACTTTCTAATTCCTCTAGATATCCCATATCACAAGCAAATGCGTCTGCGTCTACTTGAGACTCCATTATGTCCTCATTGTATTTATGGTGATCGAGAAAAATATGTCCTAGTTCATGAGCAAGAACAGCTTTGGCCCACCCATCATTATACTTAGCAAGCTTTTGCATTATTTCAGGAAACACTAATACTACGTATTGGTACTGACTCTTAACGGCGCATGCATAACGCCCTGATGCTGGCACTAATATCGTATTCTCTTCTACGAAAACTTTATTTAAAACCTTTGAGGGTACACGCTCGAAAAAATCCTGTAGATGAGCATTCACACATGAATCTTCAACCATCCACTGATGTTCAGGAGTATTAAAAATGTGCTTGATAATTGAATCTTTATCAAGGCCTTTACTGAAATAACTTTTGAAATTTTCTAACATATTTACCTCACAAATTAACCTATCGTTTGATTCGAGATAAAAAGAAAATCAAAATAGTTGATAAGCAAAGTTTTCCAACTAGGAAATATTTGCGTGAAATTGGAGAATGGAAATATGAAGTATTTCGCAGCTTTAATTGTATTTCCAAATCTAGTTTATGCTATTGATACCAGTTATATATGGCAAAATACTAAAGGTGGTCTGTTTGACGGAAAGTGCATTGAAATTGATTCGGAAACTCAAGGGAAAGTATATCAGGCGAAAGTTCCTTTCGAAAAATGTAAACCTGAAAAACTTCAGCTTGCTTTTCACTTCCCTACAGGCTCTTGCTTAGAACTTGATGAAGCTACTGGTGGAAAACAGTACTTGAAAAAAATTGCAACTAATAAATGCCAAACATCTAATAGTGTTTATCAAATGCAAACTATTAACGGCAAATTTGGTTGCTATCACTTAGATCTGTCATCAGAGGGAAAAGATTTTTATCAGTTAGTATCTAAAAGTAAGTGTGATAAACCATCACAAAACTTTTATTTTAAATTAGATTCAAACTTAAAAGGGCACTGTTTAATTAAGAAAGATGGAAAAGAAATAACGGTTGAAAACAGCTTCTGTAAGCCATCTACAACGGCTTTTGAATTTCACTTAACCTCGCCTACCACCGGAAAATGTTTTGAAGTTTCTCCAGAAGGAAAAGAATTTTATATTCAACAAACATCTCTCAATCAATGCCGACCTGACAAAACGAGTTTTCTCTTTATTAAAGATAAAAAAAATAAATCAGGTGGATGCTTTGAAGTGGATTCGAAAACAAATGGTAAGGAATTCATCAAAAAAACTAGACTTAAATTTTGCAAATAAATTACTGAATTCATAAGTCTTCCTGGAAAAAAACTAAAGTAATAGTTGAGAATATTCGTAAAGTATATGACAATAGTTGGATAAATGACTTGTTATGTGTGGTACGTTTGTTGTTGAAGTACGTCATGTGTGAAATCATAACAGCATTCTCTAGGTGATCGATCGATCGCTTCCTTTGGAGTCCACAGATGAAAACAAGAGGGGTAAGTAAAGCTCTGACTTTAGTGTCGTTACTTTTTTTGTTTGCTTCTTGTCAGGAAGAGGAATTCTACGAAAAAGACTATATTGATACGTTAAAAGATCAATATGAAAGAAGTCAAATTCCTGATGATGAAGCTGAGCAAGCATGGGATGATGTAAACAACAATCCAGACATGCCAGACTATGTACCACCGGTCGATGACGGTTCAGGTGACAATGGTTCTGGATCTGGCGATGACGGATCAACTCCTGGAACAACACCAGGTGACGGATCTGGTGATGATGGTTCTGGCGATGACGGATCAAACACTAATCCAGGTGACGGATCTGGTTCGGGTGATGACGGATCAACCACTAATCCGGGTGACGGATCTGGTGATGATGGTTCTGGCGATGACGGATCAACCACTAATCCAGGTGACGGATCTGGTTCGGGTGATGATGGTTCTGGCGATGATGGATCAAATCCAGGAACAACACCAGGTGACGGTGATGAAGATCCAATTAGCTATAATGATCAAATCGATACTTTTACTCAAAGAGCGACTGGTGCAAAGCTAGATATTCTTTGGGTAATTGATAACTCTGGTTCGATGGGTGATGAGCAAAAAGCTTTAGGTGAAAATTTTGAAGCTTTCATTAAAGAGTTCGTTGAAAAAGATATCGATTTCAAAATGGCAGTAACCACGACTGATACTAGTAAAAATAATGCTGGTAGAGAGTACAAAGACTCGATCTCACGTTTAACGGCTGAAAAGCTAAAAGAAAACAAGCAAAAGTTTCTTAATGATTTTTCAGACATGGTTAAAGTTGGAACTAGAGGTTCTGGGTACGAGAGAGGTATCAAAGCGTCCGAAGTATTTACTGATAGACATCAGAATAGTTGGATGAGAGATGATGCTTATTATGCGATTGTTTATATGAGTGATGAGGAAGATCAATCTGAAAAATCGCCTGAGGACCATTTAAAACAAATTTCTAAATGGAAAGGAAATACTGGTCTTATCAAGGCATATTCTATCGTAGATATGGTACCTAGCAGTGGCAGAAGAGGTGCGATCTCTAGAGGTTACGAAAGATACAATGAGATGAGTGTAATGACTGGTGGTAGTGTGGCTTCAATAAAGTCTGACTTCCATGAAACACTTCTTAAAATGGGTGAGGAAATCTCAAGCTTAACTGAGCAGTTCCCATTATCTCAAGTGCCTGCCGACTCTGCTGCAATTGCGGTATATGTTGATGGTGTTCTAACACAGGATTGGGTTTACAACTCAAACTCGAACACAATTAAATTCAACACACCACCGGCTGACGGCTCTTCGATCTCAATCGAATATCAATACTAAAACAACTGGGGAGGATTTTATCCTCCCCTTTTAATTTGTTAAAATCACATCAATTCTTAAGAAATCTCAACAAAGCACTTGATTAAAATACTAAACTATAAGAAAATTAAGACTCAATTACTCGAATATGTGTTGTACGTAAGCTGAACCTGAACGTGAAATGAAAGTCATATTGCGAGACATCCCTTAAATTAAGTTACTGAATTTTGCCATTTGATCGTGATCTCGTTGAGTTGGAGCATAATGATTTCACTAAAAAGATCTAAAGCAGAAGAAAGAAGAGTCCGAAACTATTTGTACTCATTGAAAACTTCAAGGAAGAACTAGTTTTTCAATAACTTAATATCTTGGATAAAGGGATTGGTTAATGTTAATTAAAATACTTCCGTTGATGCTCATTCTATGTAGCCTAACAGCTTTTGCTGGTGAAAAAGATCTATATGATTTTTTGTGGCTAGACCCTGATAAGTCTGTTTACGTTTTACAAAATAAGATCTACCCAAAAGATAAATCTCTATATTTAGATATTGGATACGTATCAAACCAAACAAGTAATTTTCAAGATACGGCCGGTGGACAACTTAAAGTTGGATATTTTTTCAAAGAAGAATGGGCGGTTGAGCTCAACTACATGCAATACACAAATAGTGATAACACGGCGTTTGACAGCGTTGGCGTTATCAATGGAGCACAACCATTTGTTAGACGCCCAATTCAAAATGCGACAGTGTTTTTAATTTGGTCACCGTTTTACGGAAAAATTAATACCTTCAATGAAATCTATTACTTCGACTGGTCTTTTGGAGTGGGAACTGGAACTTACCAAATGGAAAGTTCACTTGATAGTAATATCAATAACCCAAATGACCCAAACGTTTATAAAACTGAAACTTTTACTCCGGCCCAATTCAAAACTACGTTGAAGTTTCACCTTAATAAAAGTGTTCACTTGGGGATTGAATATCTAAATACCAATTATCAAGCAGCAACACCTAAATCGCCAAATACAGATAAATGGCAACAAAACAACGATTTAATTTTTAGTATAGGGGTATCTTTCTAGTGAAAAGCTTAATCATAACTCTCCTATTCATTTTGAGTTTGAATGCTTTTGCTAAAGTGGATCGCAAGAAACAAATTTATATTGAAGCGCAAGCCCACTATCAAAATCAAGATTACTTCACGGCGCTTGATAAAATCGCCCAGTTGTATAAATATGAAACTCCAGATCAAAATATCCAACACTTTATTGAAGAGCTAGTGACTCATACGGGCACTCACTACTTTAATACATTTACCGATCTTGAGTTACGTAAGCTTAATATTCCGACAACTGACCTCATTATGGCCAAGAGAAACCTTTATCTCGATAAATTTTCTTATGCCCATAAACGATTAAAAAGAATGCCTAAAGGTCATAGACTATACTCTGAAGCACTCCTGGTAAAAGGTACTGCTTATCTAAAAGAGAAAGACTATCAAAAAGCGATCAAAACATATCAAGAGTGTTCTGACGTTGCTTATGGCTGGGAAAAAAGAACAGAAGGAAAACAACGGAACTATTTTGCGGTCTTAAAAGAGACATGTATCATCAATATCGCCAGAATTCACTACAAGCAAAAAGACTATAAATTAGCGATCCGCCACTACGAGGAGATCCCTAAAAAGTCTTTTAAATGGCCTTACACATTAATGGAAAAAGCTTGGGCCTATTACTATACAGGTGACTACAACAGATCACTTGGAATCTTGCTAACGTATAACTCACCTCTTCTTGAAAGTTATTTCATGCCAGAAGCTGAAGTTCTCAAGGCAATGAATTATTTCAAACTATGTTTATATGAAGATGCACTAGAACTAATTGACCAGTACTACAATACATATGCGCCGAGATCACAAAAGCTAAAATCTCTGATCGCGAGTCAAAGTTCAAAAGATCTGTATTATTTTGACTTGATGTTCTCTCCTATTGAGGAAACCGAAAAAGACAATAAATTCATTAGAAATCTTGTCACTCAAGTTTCCAAAAGGATTAAATATAATCTAGATCTTAACTCCTACTACGCAATGAACACTGAAATTTATAGAGCAAATAAGGGTGCAAATTTAAAATTATTGCTTGATATGCAAAAAGATCTAAAAGAGCAAATCAACCACTACGTAAAAGTTTCAATGTATAACTTTATCAATGAGATTCATGATCTTTCAACAGAGATGTTTAACTTGAAATTAGAAATTCTTTCAAGAAAACGTGATCTTGCTTATAAAAACAAAACATTTAAAGAAGATAGAAGCCGTGGAGACTTTAAAAATATTTCAAGAGCTCCTGATCAAGAATTCTGGAAATTTAAAAGCGAATTCTGGGCAGATGAACTTGGAGATTACTCCCTCGCACTAACTTCATCATGTAAAACAAGGAGACTGCAGCCAGATGGAAATTAAAACATTAGTACTATTGGCCTTACTGTGTAGCACGTTCTCCGTTCATGCACAGAAAGTAAAGAAAGTTTACAAGTATAAAGAATACGAGAAATTCGATCTTGGTGATCTTGAAATTAAAGGGAGTGTAATTGCTCCTGGAGATATCTCGGTAAAGGAAAGAAGACGTAAAGTTTTTGAGAGAGACCTTTATCATAGAGATGACTTCGATAAAAAGATCATCAAAGAGATCAAATTTTTGAGGTAATTTAAGGAGCGAAAAATGGACGAAACAACCCAAACCCAAACAGAAACAGCACAATCAGCAACACCAATTATTCAGGTTCCATCAGGCCAACAAGAAGAGCTAAACTTTGTACAAGGTTTTGCAAAATTTATGGATGATGGAGGGATTTTCATGTGGATTATCCTCGCCATGTGGGTATTTGGAGTCATCATCTCTATTGAGAGATTTAAATCTCTATTTACTGCAGATGTAGATGGAACAAGCCTTATGAATGAAATTAAAAAAGATGTACTTACGAACGAAGTACAAAATGCCATTCAAAATTGTTCTACCAATAAGTCTCACCTAGCTGCGGTTATGAGAAATGGTTTAAAAAGAGCGAACCAGTCAAAAGAGCAGATTCAAGACGCACTTGAATCTAGTATGCTTGAGGCAATGCCACATGTTGAAAAAAGACTTGGATACCTAGCGCTAATCGCTAACGTATCAACCTTAATCGGACTACTTGGTACTATTTACGGTCTAATCCAATCATTTGCGGCGGTTGCTTCAGCCGACCCATCATCAAAAGCGGAATTACTGGCACTAGGTATTTCGAAAGCGATGAATACGACGGCCTTTGGACTAATCTCTGCGATTTCAATTATGGTAGTGCATCAGATTCTAACTACGAAAGCAGAAAAAATCATGGGTGACCTTGAGCATTTCTCTGTGAAATTAGTTGATCTACTATCAACCAGAAAAGGTCAAAAACAAGATCAAACACAAAATGCTGCGTAAGTAGCAGGAGTAAGTTATGCGCAGGAAAATAGCGAAGACGCAAAAGTTAAATTTGATACCGATACTAGATGCTATCTTTATCTTTATCTTCTTTCTTCTGATGTCGGCTCAATTTATTGATATCTATCAAATTGGTAGTGATGCTCCAATTACCTCTACTACCAATAAAAAGATGGAAAAAGAGCCGTTAAATTTAACTTTAGAACTTAAGGGCGAATCAATTGCCGTTAAAACAGGGCTAGATGAAAAGCTTTATAAGACGTACACCCTTTCCCAATTGGGTCAGTTAAATGAAGCTTTAATTGAGTTGAAAAAGCAATACCCTAAGGAGTCGTCGGCAATATTTAAACCTGCGCATAACTTCCAATACAACAAGATTGTAAAGGTTATTGATCATACAAGAGAGATCACTAACCCGACGGTTTTTATTACAGAGCTAGATGAGCAAAATAGAAAAATTGCTTCTAAAAAGCTTTTTGACAAAATTATTTTTGAAACTCAGGACTAAAATATGAAACGCATGTTTTTTAAGGGGAAAAAGCCTAAAAAAGAAGCTATGGATTTAGATATTACATCTCTGTTGGATGTACTCGTTATCCTACTAGTTTTTCTTTTGAAAAGTTATAATGCCTCAAACCTAAAACTTAACCTAGTAAAAGACTTGGTTATTCCGAATTCTGTGGCCAGAACCATGGGAGACCATGCCGTGATTGTACAGGTTGATAAGAATAAGAATTTATACGTGAATAATAAACCTGTAGGCATGATCACTCGATCAGGAGAGAGTCCTGTGCTTCTAGAGGCCCTTAAGTCTATCAAAGAAAATACCGATATTGCTGAAGTGAAAGCCGCAAAAAGAATTAATTTGGTATTTGATGAGCAAATTCCTTACAACGTTATGAAAGGTGTTATGCATACTTCTGCTCTTGTTGGCTACACTGAATTCAAGTTTATCGTAAAAGGAAACTATTGAAATGAGACAAATAGCCGTTCTTCTATTCCTTCTTTCTTTAAGTGCTGTGGCTGCTCCACAAAAAAAAGTTCTTTCTCCAGAGGAGTTTGAACAGCAACGTTGGATGCAGATCAAAAAACTTATTGAACAGGAAATGAGCACTATTAACAAAGCTCGTAGAAAATCGGTTAAGTTGCAATATAGAATGTTTGAGCTCAAATCAGAAATGATCAAGCTATACAAGGAGAAAGAAAACAAGCAGTTCGTTTCACTCCGCCAAAAACTCGGAAATAAGGTCTCAAGAGCACAGATTTTTAAAAAGACCCTTTCCCTGTACAACGATGCTCACAAATATGGCCTGGCCCTTTTAAAGCGCTACCCTAAAACCCAATATAAAGCTGCTATTTATTATACTCTGGCCCTTAACTCGAGGGATTTTGCTTATGATAATAAACAGCTTGGATACTTGCGCCTCGCCATTGATAACTCAACAGGGCAAAGCCAAGTTAACTACCTAGCGAGAACCTCTCTAGCTGAGTACTACTATAACGAGAAGAAATGGAAATCAGCAATTTACCAATACGATATTGTTCTTAAAAACCAAGACGATGAATGGTACAGCAAAAACCTTCTCAATTACGGCTGGTGTAAACTCAAGAGCCATGACTTTGAGGTCGCCATAAGTAGTTTAGAGAAAAGTCACAAATTAAGTGAGGACGAATTTTACGTAGATGTAAGAGACCAAGCAATGACTGGTCTTATTAATTTCTATGTCTATGGAAAACAGATTGATCGCGGGGTGAAGTTCATTGATAACAACGCAATCGATAAAGAAGAATCTCTACTAAAACTTGCTCAAAAGGCTTCAGGAAAAGGTTACTACGCAGAAACTGAAAAAATTATTAAAGACCTCGAAGGTAGAATTGATCCTATTAAAAGAGCAGAACTATATGCTGACTTGAGACTTTTTCAATTTGAAGTTTACAAGCAATATCATAAAACAGAAAAGCTTCTTGCTGTGACAAAGCTATTTCCAGAAACAAAGTTTAATGACTACCAAAGAGAAGATGCTGTAAGAAAGGTGTCTGACCTGGTTGGTGCAAAACAAGTTATTCTCAAAAAAGACTTTTCTAAACATGACCAAGTATATAGTAAGTCTACACTCAATGAGATAGTTACATATTTTGATATCCTCTCAGCCGTTAACCCACCAGAAAAGGCACAGTATGAGTATTATAAAGCAGAAACCTTCTACTCTGTTCATGAGTTTAAACCTGCACTTGAAACTTACAAAGTATCATTAGTAGATTACGATAAGACTCCATCACAAAAAGACCTGCGTAAGCTTGATTTGGACGCAATTTTTTCATGTATTGAAAATATCAAATTCAAGAAGAAAGAAAAAGCGTTGGAGCTTGAGTATGCTTACACCAAATATCTTTCCTATTGGCCAAAAGATAAAAAAGCTCAGTCTATTTATCCAAGACTTTATGCTCTATACAGTGTTGATAAGCGTTTTGATAAAATGCAGGAATCACTTGATAAATATATTGCTAACTTCCCAGAAGACCTGAAGAAGCAACAAGATCTATATCGTGCACAGATTGATGTTCTAATCAAAGATAAAGAAACTCAATTGCTATCGCAAAAGATCACTCAAATGCAAAAGGGTTACCTGCATTTTGCTAAGGACGAAGTTAAAAAATCAGAAACGATTCTAGCGAATATACTGTTCAATACTTTTCAAGAGCTAAATAAAGCTGGCGAACCTGAAAAAGCTTTACTTGGATACCAAGGTGTCCACTTCACTGAGTACTACCCCGATTCAATTAAAGCCGAAGCGGCATTTAATATGGGGATGATTTACACCGATCTATCTGATAATAATAACGCGATCAAATGGTATCAAAAGTCATTTGAGTTCTACACAGAAAAAGAAAAGAACGAAAAGCGTATCTTCCTAGAAAAGATGGCGCTGAGAACGGCTCTCCTTCACGACTTTATTAAAGCGGCTAGATTAAATAAATTCTTGCTTAAAAACTTTTGCGATCAAAGAGAGCAAAATGTGAAAATCTTCACCGCGGCAGTACAAAACGATCTAGCAAATGATTATATTACGAAAGTATCTAATACGATGGATAAGTATAAGCATTGTGTGAGTCAATTCCCTAATTCACTAAAGAAGGAACTTATGACTCACTATTTTGAAAATAGACATGAAAACACTCTCCTCGACTTTATCGATGAACATAAACTAAATGTTATTTTTCCAGACGAAGTCGCTTTCTACTACGAAAGAATGTTTTGGCAGTATTATGGAAATAATCCTGGCTGGGAAAGTAAGTTGCAATACCGTCTAAAAAAGATGAATCATCCAAAAGCGCTGTTGTTAACTAAAACCCTTCCTATGTATGAAAAACTACAGGAGAGACTAAAATTCTTCAAAAGAGGAAGTATTCCTACCAATGGTGTAAAGGATCCAAATATTTTTGCAGGAAAACTGCAAACAAGACTAGGTGCGATTCAACCGATTTTAGCGGAAGCGGACAATATCTTTGCCCAAGGGCATGGTCAAATCTCCGTACTAGTGTATGATGCGTTGACAGACCTAACTGATCACTTAGCTAGTGAGATGGCGCAATATGAGCTAGGAATCGATGATGCTGATTTTCAAAAACAATTCAAAGCTCAGATGAACTCACTTGCTGCTAATTTTGAAAGCCAAAGAAATAATTATCGCCACCAAGCTCAAGGCTTAATCGAAAAGTACGAGCTTTTGGTTGTAAGAAGAAATGAAAGCCATGAAGCCTCTGACATTATCAAAATCTCAGATATTCGTCCGGAGTCTTCTCAATTTGCGATTACTTTTGGATTGGGACTATAGAATGAAATTATTAATGATTGGGGTCATTTTTGGTTTAGTTTCTTGTGCTAGTCACAAGAACCCACGAGGAATCAAAGAAGCCAACTTAGACGGCTTAAAATACGAGTCTTTAACTCGTTATGATTCACTACGTTTAGATCCGAATTTAAAACTGAAATCTGAACTAGCTCTTTGCCATAATGAAAATTACGATGAAGCTTTTGATAAGTTTAAAGCTAAACTAGATAAAAACCTCAATAATTATCTTTATTGGAATCAAATCAGCACTTGCTATATTCTAAAGAAGGAATACTCCAAGGCCAAAAACTTTCTAGAGCTGGCAATGGCGCAGGCTAAAACGAATAAGCAAAAGGCGGTAGTTCTTAATAATATGGGTGTTGTTTATCTGGAGAAGAAAAACTACCACGAAGCAAAAGAGGTATTTAAAGAAGCCATCAAACTAAATGGTGACACTCTCACGCCTCGATTTAACCTCGTACAAATCTATCTTCACTTTGGTATATATGAGCGAGCAGAGAAAGAGCTTGTGGTCTTACTTCAAAAAGCACCAACTGATATTGATTTCTTAAACTCTCTAGCGCACGTAAAACTGATGAAAAAGGACTACAAAACGGCTCTGGTTTATTTTAACAGGATTCCTAAACAATATAGATCGAGAGATGACGTGGCCACGAACTTGGCCATGACTTATTACATGCTAGGTTTATTTGAAGATGCTAAAAAAACCTTAAGTAATGCCGATAAAAGTAACAGCTCTTATGTGAGTCGCCAGCTAGATATCACGAAGAGACTAGAAAAAGTCGACGGGAAGTAATCATGTCTAAAAACTCAACCTTACATTTAGTCATTAATGAGGAAGAAGTTACGCTATCTAAGGATAAAGTAATTGTGGGGTCTGGTGAAAATTGTGACATTCAAATCAACCATGCGAGTATTTCCCATTATCATGCTCTATTAATGATCAACTCTGATGGATCTTTAAGCGTTATTGACCTTGAGAGTGCCAATGGAACTTTTATTAATGGAGTCAAAGTTGGAACTAAATCTAGTTTCTATGACGGTGATACGGTTACGTTTGGTAAACTTCATTGTGATGCTGTTGAGTCAATGGCAGAAAGTCAATTTGTTCAAACTGATGCTGAAGTACAAGTCTTTGCAGACCTTCAGGGCGATAAAGTATATGTTCCAGAGAGAACAGATGAGAATCAAGTTCTGATCGATGATGAATACTGTGATATCGTTTTTGATGACAATGAATTTATTCCTTTTCACAAAAATCCGATGGCAGGTCTTCACGTATCCGAGCAGGAATTTATTGAAACAGAGTCACTTGAGGAAGGCTTTCATATCCTAGAGGAGACAAATCATAAATGTATCCAGGTAACGACTACACTCAATGGGTCCATGCTTGATCAATTTTACTTCCCACTACAAGATGGGACTGTATTTGCAAGTCAAAGACCTAAAAAGAACACTGTCGTTGTCGATATTTTAAATTCCGAGAAGCCAAAACCACTTTTTAAAGTGGAAAATGGCGTCCTTCATATGGCTCCGAGCGAGGATTTTAACCTAAACCTAGGGAGCATGAATCTCTCTGAAAATAAAGTTATCATTCTTTCAAGAGGAACATACCAGGTTTTCATTGAAGTGAACGATGCTCCTAATCACCTACTTCCAATTTCTTCATTTAGAAGAGAACTTTCATTTTATAGGGATACAGCAAAGAAGTTCGCAGCAGTAATCCTACCAATGTTACTATTACTACTTGTCGACTTTAGTGTTGAAAAGAAGAAGCCATTAAAAGAGCTGTCTATCATTTATAAGAGGCCAACAAATGCAAATGTTGATGGTCAGAAAATGGCGAGTACGAACCCGAATGACACAAAGAAGAACACAGGTCATAAAGAGCAGAAACAACCTGATAAAAAAATTGCTCACTCAAAGTCTGGAGCGAAAGAGCAACCAAAGAAAGCTCAAACCCAAAAGGTTGCAAAGTCACAGTCTAAGCCGACAAAGAAGGCAAAAGCTAAAACTAAAGCTTATAGCTTTAAACTTGCAACTAACGTTAACTCGATGTTTTCTAACTCGAAATCAGTTGCAGTATCAAATTCAGACGCTCCAAGCACGGCCAAAACAACTGCCAGTGTGACGGGAAGTTTGAATACTAAAGTGGATGGAACAAGCTCTGCTCAAGTAGGTCAGATGGGTAGTGATAAGGCCGGTCGAGCGTTAGCGAGTTTTGGTTCAAAAGGACTCTCCAGTAAATCGGGACGAGACACTGCATATATTCAAACAGAAACAGTTGTTCTTGGTTCAATGGACCCTGAATTGCTTAGAAAAATTTTACAACAATACCTACCTCAATTTAGGCATTGCTATCAACAGGAACTAGCTTACAACTCTGATGATATCAAGGGGATTGTTGACCTAAACTTTGAAATCTCCCCTTCTGGTAGAGTTGCCAAAGCAAACGTAAAGGCGAAAGACTCTAGATTTTCAAATAAGGGGCTAGATTGTATGAAAAAAGTCCTTGCAATCATCGACTTTCCAAAACCAAAAGGTGGAGGACGAGTTGCGGTTAGACAACCACTTAGTTTCTTTTCAGAACAAGAGAAAGGTTAATAATTTGAGAAAATATGGAAGTTATTAAAGACTTAGTCGCGCAAAACAATTTTTATACTTTCTTATTCATCTTTCTTCTTCTGTTAGTAATCTATTTTACGATCGTACAATTCGTGATGTCCTCACGAATGAACAAAGATCAGAAACGTAGAACGTCATCAAATGTCCGAAACATTTTTATTGTCCTCATCATGGGCTCCGCCGTAACATTATGGGCAGATGATATCTATCAATATATACTCTCACTAGCGGCTCTGGCTGCGGGTATTGCCATCGCTTTCAAAGAGTTTTTCCTCAATCTTGGGGGAACTTTTTATCGCCTGTTTGCAAAACCATTCTCTGTGGGAGATAGAATCGAGATTAATGGCATTAGAGGTGATGTTGTCGATGTTGGATTTATGTCGACCTTAATTATGGAAGTTGGACCAGGAAATCTTACCCATCAATACACAGGAAGAACCATAACCGTTCCCAATAGCAATCTTCTTTCGGCCAGTGTTCTCAATGAAAATGAATCAGCTCATGATGATGATGATTTCATCCTTCACTCCTTTGAGGTTCCAATTCACAATACAAGAGACTGGAAGGTACACCACGATATAATGCTTGAAAGCGCTCATCAGTCTTGTGAGAAGTATAGGGAAAAAGCCTTTAACTACTTCAAAAGGATCACTGATAAACGTCAAGTTGATATGCCTAAAACTGAACCCAGAATTAGTTTAAAATTTAAATCTCCCGACGAGATAGATATGATCGTAAGAGTGTCCGCTCCTGTCTCAAGACGCGGGAGCATTGAGCAGGAAATTGTTCGAATATACCTAGGAAAAATACATAATGTTTAAGATCGCAGTTTTAACATGTAGTGAGATTAACGAAAACACAACCGTTGATGATGATCTTTGCTGGAACATACTAAAAAAAAGGAATATTGATATAGTCGAGGTAATCTGGGACGAAGAGCACGACTATTCAGTTTATGACCTGGTGTTAATACGCACAACTTGGGACTATCAATATAAAAAAGAATTATTCGCAAAAAAAATACAACAAATTTCAACCCAGGCGAGACTCGTTAATCCTGCGAATATTGTACTATGGAATATGAATAAAAAATACCTAGTCGAATTTCAAGAAAAAGGTCTGCCCGTTATTCCATCCATTTACCGCGAAAATATAAATGCTCAAGAAATTGAAAAACTATTAAGTCAAAAAGAGTTTCAAGAAGGAATCATTATAAAACCATGTGTTGGCGGCTCTAGTTTTGGAATTCAGCTTATAAAGTCTCTCAATGACTTTGAGCAAGTTAAAGAAGGACAGTGGTTAATTCAGCCCTACCTTCCAGACATTAGCTCTAGAGGTGAAACCTCCCTTATCTTTTTTAACGGTAAATTTTCTCACGCTATAATTAAGGAACCTAAGGCAGGAGAATTTAGATCTCAAGAGGAGTATGGCTCAAAAATATATTCGGTCAAACCTTCTGAGGAACAATTTAAAATTGCGAATAGAGTACTTGACTCCCTGGAGAACGTACTTCCCTATGCGAGAGTGGATCTCATTCCAAACAAAGATAGCTTTATGCTAGTCGAGTTAGAACTTATAGAGCCTTGCCTTTTTCTTCATTATGAGCCTGAAATAGCTCCTCAAAACATGGCGAATATGGTTATAGATTTATTGAATAATTAGAACATCAAACCGCAATCAGGACATTCGTTATTTTGAGGTTCGAATTCAAAGCCACATGCAGGACATTGAACTGTTTTAGCGCTTGGGTCAAAAACTGCAGCCAATTGCTCAAGATTAATATCATGACCTTCAAGAGACTTTTGAAACTCTCTCGCATAAAGTTCCTGAACCTTTGGAATATCCGCTTCTTTTGCTAATAATTCAACTGTTACAGCGCAACCCCTTGTACAGCTCGCTTCGTTGTGATTAAGCACGAGTTCTACACCTACTTCCTGCAGCTTTTTTTGAAAAACTTTGGCATCGTTTAGACCCATAACTCCGATTGCTTTTAATTCCATACTATCCTCTCTTTAGTTTTTTTATTATATTAGCTTCTATGGAAGAAACAAAGTACGAAGGTAAATTTATTAAAGTCACCGAAGAGTTAATCGAAGGTGCTGTTTGGGAAAGAGTCTATTTAAGTGATGGTGTCATGATTTTCCCTCTTACTGAAGATAATAAGATATATATGATTGAGGAAAGAAGGCCACATGAGAGGAATCCTATCCGATTTAAATTCGTGACGGGACTTATGGATGAGGGCGAAGATCCTCTAGTGACTGCTAATCGCGAAATGCAAGAAGAGATTGGTTTAAAAGCTGATCATCTTGAATTGATTCTTCACCGCGAGTCGACTGGAACTGTAAATAATAATTTTTACCAAATTTTGGCCACAGGCCTTAGCGAATCCAAGCTCCCAAATCCTGATGGAGAGAATACGATTGTATCAGTAAGGGCCTATTCAATTGATGAAATTTTAGGTTTCTTAGATTCAGGTAAACTTGATTGGTCAATGGGTGCGTTAGGTGTTTTTAAAATTAAGCAACTATTAGAAAAAAAAGGGTAGAAAAAAAGGGAGGCGATAAGCCCCCCTCTAATATTTAAGGCATACTCATTACTGATGGTAAGTCTTTTTCTGCTGTTGCTAAATCACTATATTTATAATCATATTGCTTCTTAAATTTTTCTACGATTTCAGGTACCGTAATATAGTAGAAGTTCTCGAAGTTTTTACTAAATGCAGCTTGAGTAAAATTACCTGCACCACAATGAACACCATCCACCAAATCGGAATCCTCAGGAAAATCAAAAATTACATACTTGTTATGATGAAGCATGAAGACATTATGATTCGTCTGCATAAATTTCACCTTAACTCCTGCCTTTTCTACTGAGCGCATTTTAAAATATTCGTTACACATATTAGCACCAACATTTCCAGCACCTCGGCAAGAGATTCTCCCATTTACTCGAGGAGCATTCTCGCCAACCCAGTAAATATCGTCATCTGCAACTAGCCTCACTGATTTTTTCGCTTTTGCTGCTTTTTTCATCGCATTGATTAGGTCTGGATGAGTAAAACGGTGTACCGCCACATCAATTTTTTCGGCTTTTCCAATTTTCTCCACGATATTACTCATGGCCTCGTCTCCGTAACTTGGAACTACATAAGTTGTGATATCTGACTCAGGCTCGGTAGCTATTTTTGCACGACAACTTTTTATAAATGATTTGAAGTTATCAATCGCAGTTATACTTTTTCTATTTTCTCTTCTGCTGGCCCTCACGCTTTGAGCATGATCTAACATACCTTCTTTGATGCATTCGTGAACTTGAGCGAAATAAGACTCAGTAGAAGTCGTCAAAAAATGCCAGTTCTCATGATGAAGTACCGTTCCCGATGACATATTTCCAGAGGAAAAAACAATTGTTGTTTTTTTGCTATCAGATTTATATTTCGCCATAATAATCTTATTATGGGCATAACCAATTCCACCGACTTGACCTCTATAAGTAACTCTAGGAATGTTCATTTCACTAGTTGAAACATTCTTTGCGCGACATGCTCCTACTTGCTCTAAATACTTGCGTTTTCCTTCATCACTTCTTGAACCTTTATCAATGATAAAAGTCACTTTTACATTTCTCTTTTCAATCGCCTCACAAAGATCATCTGCAATATCTCCATTTGAAAAAGATAAATATGTTAAAAATATTTCATTCACATCTTCGTTAGCGATAAGCTTTTTAATATTATAATGAGGAGAAGATTTTCTCTTTTGGTTTGGAGCTTTATCTCCTCTTTTACAATAAACATTCTCTGGTTTCGTACGAAGAATATCTCCGCTGTTTGAATAAACAGGTTCATCGTATTCATAAGCTTCACATTGAGGATTAGTAAAATAGACTTGGTAGTCATAAAAATCGTAATCCTTAATACTTTTGGCGTGGGCCAAAGAGCTCATCATTAATGTCATTAAAATAAAACGCATATACTATTCCCCCTAAAGATCTTTTTGAGGTATCAGAAAATTTTCCATTTAAAAAACGTTGGAGTGACAAGTAGATAATTTTTATATAGAAATAGCCCCATGATTACTCAAAAAATACTAACCATCAAAAAGCCCCGTGGATTTCACCTCATAACAGCTGAGGTATTGAAAGACCTTGATGCAATGCCGCAAAGTGGGCTTTTAAATATATTCTGTCAGCACACTTCTGCAGGACTGACAATAAATGAGAATTGTGACCCATCCGTAAGACAAGACTTTGAAACTGTTTTCAATAAACTAGTGCCTGAAAATGACTCTGACTATATTCATACAGCTGAAGGACCTGATGATATGCCAGCTCATATAAAATCAAGCTTAACCGGAGCTAGTATTTCCATACCCATCATGGAGGGAAAACTTGCCTTAGGTACTTGGCAAGGTATTTATTTTTGTGAGTTCAGAAATCATGCGTCCGCAAGGAAACTATTAATTACCATCTATGAGTAAGTTTCCACTAAAGCCAAATTCATTAATGTTTGCACCGATGGAAGGAATCACCGATGAGACTTATCGTAACGTTGTTGGACGTCTCTATCCAGAGTGGGATACTTATACTTGTGATTTTTTGCGAGTTCCCAATCCAAATCCTTATCCTCTAAAACACGTGAGCAAGCATTTTGGAGAAACAATATCGCCTGCTCTGAGAGCAAAATCAATTTACCAAATTTTAACGAGTACTGGCGCTTTCACTAAAGAGACCACTCAACAAATAGAATCACTAAACTTTCATTGGTTAGATTTAAATTTGGGTTGCCCTTCTAAGACTGTTTGTAAACATCGAGGGGGATCATTTCTCCTGAGTCAATTGGATGAACTTGAAGTCATCGTTCGAACTATACGCGAGAACTTTTCAGGAATCTTCACCTGTAAAATTAGGGTTGGCTATAAAGATGACCATAATTTTGAAAACATCATTCATCTACTGCAAGATTGTGGAGCTGATGCCATCATCATTCATGCTAGAACTCGTGATGAAATGTATAAAGGGGTAGCTAAATGGGAATATATAAAACAAGCTGTTAAGATCGCAAGTGTGCCTATAGTTGGCAATGGTGATATCTGGACGACTGAAGACGTTGAACGTTATTATGATTTCACTGGCTGTCACTCCATTATGCTTGCTAGACCTGCTCTTAAAACACCTTGGCTAGCCAGGCTCATCAAAGAAAAGAAAGAAGATAATTTAGAAACAAGAATTACCGAGCTTCACCGCTACTTCGAAGCATTTTACCAAGAAACACAATCTCAGAACATGGAAGAAGCCTCTAGAATAAAGAGATTAAAAAGCGTGAGCCGCTTTGTATTTGATGATATTCCCGAGGGAGATAAATTTAAAAGAACTTTTTTATTATCAAAAACTTTTGAACAACAACAAGAAGTACTTCATTCTTTAAGCAGCCTTATTTAAATTTTGTTTCCTAGGAAGACTTATAAAAAAGACTGCTGGCTTAAATTCTTCTAACTCAATTAAGCCTTGATGAGATTCAACGATTCGTTTAACTAGGCTCAACCCCAGTCCAGTGCCTTTTCCCTTTTCTTTAGTGGTAAAGTAAGTTTGCATGATCTGACCTGCAATCTCCTTTGCTATACCAGGACCGGAGTCACTGACTCGTATAAAAACATGATCTACTGTTGAGCTTACTTGAATCTTGATCCAGCTCTGTCCTTTTCTTTCTGATAGGTCTTCAGAGAGGATTGCATCCCTAGCGTTTTTCACAAGGTTTATCAAAACTTGGGAGATCTGCACATCCATACACTCAATAATGGCATCATTTTGATCCAAATCCAGTTCCAAACGAATACCTTTATTTTGTAAGAACTCATTTCCGAATTCACCAACCTCTTTCACTATTTGGTTTACATGTGCCAAACTGTAGTGCTCTTGTTTAGACCTAAAGAGTAAGCTTTTCATTCCGGAGATGATATTCGACATGCGGGTTGTGGCTTTATCTATTGACTGTACAATTTTAACAAGTTCTGAATTATCTTTACTCAGCCGCTTTAGTCGTCCGTTATTGCCTTCGATGACGGCAAGCGGGTTAGAAATTTCATGAGCGATTGAGCCGGCAAATTCACCAATTGAAGCCATATGACTAACCATAGCTTGTGACTCAATATGTGCCTTCATCTCAGCTTCTAATTCTTTTTGCCTAGTAATATCATAGCGAAATGAGACAAATCCAACGACAGAACCGAGGTTATCTATCTTTGGTTGAATAAATGTTTCAACCCAATAAATAGTTCCATCTTTTTTTCGGTTGCAAATTTGACCTCGCCAAGAATGGCCTTTAAGAATTTCTTCCCACATCTCTTGAAAAAATATTTTAGAGTGATGACCTGAGTTCACAAGGGAATGAGTTTTACCGATAAGTTCTCCTCTCGTATATTGGGAAATATCTTCAAATAATTCATTAACGTAGGTAATTCGTCCTGCTCGGTCAGTTTCAGCCACAATGGCCATGGAGTTGATCAAATTTCCTTGCTCGATAATCTGCTCCATCAGTTTTCTTCGGTTATCGCGGCTCTTCATTAAAAAGGTAATGTCTTGAAATGTTCCAATAACACTGGTTATAATTTCATTTTCAATATGTGCTCGCCCTTGAGTCCTAACCCACTTTATAGATCCGTCTTTAAGTCTAATTTGTAAATTTTTCGCAAATGGAGTTCCTTTTACCGCACATTCTGAAACTAATGATTTAATTTTATCTCGATATTCTGGTAGGTAGAATTGCACCGCAGTCTCTTTATCTACAACGGTTCCTTCTTTTACTTCATGAATCTTATACGTCATCGGACTCCAAGTGAGCTCCTCTGTAGTTAGATTCAAGCTCCACCATCCGATAACCGCCATGGATTCAACTTCGCTATATAGTTCAATGAGATCTTTTTTCACGTATATTTATCGGAGAAATAAAATTTGGACTATAGAACAAACAAAAAAACAGGCCAAAATATTGACCTGTCTTGATTTTATTAAAAAAAATTTATTTCATATAAACACTATTTACTGATTGGCCGTCTAAAGTTCTCACGTGTAGTAATACTTTTTGAGCTGGTAAGTCAGTTGGAACTCTCCACTGATAGCTAAATGGAACCATTTTCATCGGACAAAATCCTCTAACTTGCTTCATTATTGGAAGCACAGAATAAGTATCTTTACCATTTGAGCGATACTCGATTTTATCTAATTCAAAACAGTCTGAAGGATTGTAACCACGTAGCACAACCTCACCATTTGCTTGATCTTTATCAATATAGTCCACATAAGCGTACTGGTGATCATCAACTGAATTTGACTGAGATTCAAAGATTTTCACTTTCTCTTGTAGTTCCCATTGAGACTTTCCATTTACAGTAATATTATATTGACCTTTATCCAGTAAACCTAATTTAACTGTTTCAACGAATGGGACAACCATCTCTGGACAGAATGGATTAGACTCATGATAGTAAAGAGAACTCAATTTAATATCGATATTCTTCCCATCCATTTCTACCTTCGCTGTCGGATTTTTATGGCAAAGGTTTGGAAGAAATCCTGAAACCACAACTTCAGTAGTATCATTACTATCAAAACCTGCAGGCACAAAAATGTGATCTACTGGTACCATTTTTTCAATTGGGACCGAAGCTTGTGCTTGGGCTGCCATAACTAAAACTGTCATTATAACTAAAATTCTCATATTTCCCTCCCGTGGGCCGTGTGTTTTACAAGTTAACGTTATGACCTCAGCTAGAGCTTGCATATACCGCCCATCAGGATAAAACCTAAAAGATTCAACTTTTTTTCCTGAGTTAAATCAGGTTTTGTTCATGTTAATACTGATAGGATCGCTCCATGAAATTTATATTATTAATTGCCTTAATACCTTCTTACTGCTTTGCGTCCTTTAATACTGAATCAGAAAGTTATCTATCAAAAAATCTGAGTCAAAATAAGGGTCTTCAAAAAAACCTCTCTCAAACAAGAGACAAAATAGTCAATAATCTCTCATTTGACTTCATAATTAAAATCGAGAATTCAGATCGAATTAATGCTTTCGCTGGTTATAATGAAAGTGAGCAACCACAAATAACAATCACACAAGGAATGCTGTCTCACCCATTGATGGATCAAGACGTACTGACTCTTCTCATTTGCCATGAACTCGGTCATTACCAAGGAGGCTATCCTAAACAATTCAGAGGAAGGTCTCAAAAAAGAAGTTGGTCTACAGCAGAAGGGCAGGCAGACTATTTTTCAGTTGCGATTTGCCTAAAAAAACTCAAATTAAATATGAATCCAAAAGAAGTAGAGAAAACGGCCATTAATTTATCAAAAATCTATGCTGAAGTGAAATTTTGGCCTTACGAATTGAAAGTAGATGATCCTGACAGAAGTATTGTGCACACTACTGATTTACTTCATCCAAATCCTCAATGCCGATTAGATACATTTCTAGCAGCACTAAGATGTCCTAAGCTAAAAAAAATTAAACGGGATAGTGAAGTGTTTTATACTTGTGAGGATGAAAGCTTTCGTCAGCCTACCTGCTGGATGGCCCCTAGTATACTTCAAGATATTTAACAAAACTTCTTGAAAAGAATGACTTTCGATAATTCTTTACATGCTCGTAATGAAGAACATAGGCGCTATCATATACCAAAAGTATCCATGGCATTTCGGACTCAACAATTTCCTCGATCTTTTTCATGATCTCTAATCGCTTATCTTTTTTCAAAGTTACCGAAAGTTTTTTATATAGATCATCAACTTTTTTATTGGAATAACCACTTTTATTAATTCCTGGATGATTTTTACTAATCAATAATTGAAGAAGATTTTCGGATTCTGGGTAGTCGTAAATCCAACTATCTGTCCAAAACTGAAGTTGTCCAGATCTCCCTAATTTCAAAAAATCTGAAAACGTAATGACATTAATTTTCAAGCTGATGCCAATTGCCGCTAGCTGGGCTTGAAGAAACTCTGCTTCTTTATAATGAATCTCTTGTGTTCCTCGAGTCGAATAAGTTAATACGAGCTCTCCTGGTTTATAGCCTGACTCTGCTAAGAATGCTTTTGCTTTATTAAGATCATATTCGTAAGGTGGCTGATGAGAGGGATCGTACCCATTAATTGAAGGATTATAAATGGAGTTTGATCTTAGATTCGTATTTTTAGTCAGGACTTCAATATACCTATCATAATTGATCGCATGAGCAATTGCTTTACGTAGATTTAAATTTTTCCCAACCACAGGATCATTCATATTAAACCCAAGCCACCTATTTGATTGACTTGGAAATTGATCTATCTCTATTCCTTTATCAGAAAATTCTTGCAGTTGCTGAGCAGTAAGACCATTTACCTCTGATAAATATTTCTTAGGTACATCTAATAAATCAATTTTCTTATCAAGAAAGGCCTGCCATTTTTCATCTTCGTTCGTAATAACATGAATATCAATATTTTCAATAAAAGGAACTTTGACTCCCGAAGACTTTACCAAGTCTTTCGTGTTAGCTTCGCGATCACCATTGGTAGGATAAAACTCTTCTCTATAACTTGGATTCCTCTTAAACTTATATACTTTGTCCACCAAACCTTTATAAATATAAGGTCCAGTACCAACCATAATATTAGTGAGGTCATTCTTGTATGCTTCGACTAACTCCTGCGGTACAGGGGTGATGAATTGCATAGCTAAAAAATAAATAAGATTTGGCTCGGGACGATTCAACTCAATTTCAAAAGTATAACGATCAATCTTTTTCACACCCTCTATATCAGTGATTAAAAACTTAGTGAAATCATCTCCCACTTTCTCTCTGAACTTTTCAAAACCTTTGAGCCGTCCTTCAAACAACCAGCTTCCAGTACTCTTTAAAGGCTTAAAAGCGAGTCTTTTTATTTGAAGGATAAAATCATCGACAATAACTTCCCTATCCTTTGGGATGATATCCTTGTGTGGGTGATAAAAAACTCCGTCTTTAATTTTTATCGTGTAAGTCAGTCCATCAGCTGAAATTTGTGGAAGTTCACTTGCAAGAGCAGGAATGACTTCAAAAGGTCTTTTCAAATAATGATATTGATAAAGACTTTCCAGAGATTGTCCCAGCACAAGTAATGAATCATCGTTAAAAGCTATCGCCGGATCTAGAGTCTTATTAAAATTACTTACGGCAATACTAATTTTTTCATTTGGCTTACGAGAATTACTTTTGACAACGAGAAAGCTTACGCCACAAATGAGTAATAGCCCTAAAAATATTCCAACTCTTTTCATGGCTTTATTCTAACATTTTTAAATAGTTATGGAACAGGTCAAAATTGATCACTTGAATCAAATACCTCCTACAACGATAATAGATAATTATGTGTCGCCTATTTGGTTTTAAATCTGTCCTCGACAGTCAAGTTCACCGTAGTCTTATCCAAGCGGATAACGCTCTCGCTGATCAAAGTATGAAACACCCTGACGGATGGGGTGTCGCTTATTACCGTGAGAACGTACCTCATTTAATAAAGTCCACCGATAGGGCCTTTGACGATCATATTTTTCACAAAGTTTCAGGCGTAGTTTCATCTAAGACAGTACTTGCCCATATTAGAAAAGCGACTCAAGGAATTCACTCCCTAATTAATAGCCACCCTTTTCAATACGGTCATTGGGTATTTGCACATAATGGTAACCTAAAAGACTTTGATAAATACCGAGCAGAACTAATTAAGCATGTCGACCCAGACCTAAGACCTTTTATTTTGGGAACGACTGACTCAGAAGTACTCTTTTATCTTTTACTAACCCAAATTAAAAATAATCATTCACTCAGTAAGCCTAATGTTCCAGCCAAAATTGTTAGTGAAGCGACTCAAAGCTTTCTCAATATTCTCCAAAGATACACAGGAGAACTTTATGCTGGAAAAGATTCTAGACCTGAAGAGAGCCATGCGACTTTCATTTTAACAACAGGAAGTACAATGTTTGGGTTTAATGGCGGTCAACATATTAAGTATAGTACTTTTAAGTCTTCTTGTCCGGACCGAGATGAATGCCCTTTTTTCCAAGATAACTGTGAAATGAAATCCAATGATGGTGAAAAAATAAATCACCTGATTCTCTCAAGCGAAAAGCATGAAGGAGAAAATTTATGGACAGATCTCCTACCTGGGCAACTTGTCAGTGTTGATGAAAATATGACTTACAGAAAAACGATGTTATCGGTAAAGTTTATTACCCAGCTTTCTTCATAAAGTTTGGATCGACTCCATACGTCTGCTCAAAACGATCTAGTGTGAATGCCTGAAATACCTCGTAGTTATGCATCTCTAACTCTGTGAGCATTCCCATCTGACTCTCGATTATTTGCTTAAAAACCATATCTATAAAATTTAGTTGAAAAGTATCAAGCTCTTGAAAAAATTCTTTATTTAGTTCGGTTACACTTAAAAGGTCCCTTAGACCAAAGGCATAGTACATATAGACTTCTCCTTGGGTAACTTATCGGGACAGAAAAAACTTAGCTTAAGACTTTAATTATTAAGCAGGGTGTTTTAGTATGTCTTTATGGAAAATTGGTATCTTATCCTCATTGAATTTGGTTGTTTGGTATTTTTTGCCTCAATATTCTACCTTTTTCAAAGAGGAAGAATCATCAGGCGTGATCGACATCGTATACTAGATACACTGAGAGAGAATATTAACAAGCTCCCTCAGGCCAAAAAAGATTTACTTAAAGCAGCTATCTCCCAGCAAAACTTCTCCGAAATCGAAATTCTACTATCAAGTCTAGATTCAGCAGAAATTGCTTCACTAGAATTAGATACAGAGCAACTCATCCGAGATATTAATTTCCAAAAAAAAAATGACTAAAACTGAAACTCCAATTGCTTTGCAAGTTTCTTTTCGACTTTAAACTTTACTCCTAAACCTAGTAATCTAATCGGCTCCTTTCTTTCTTCCCATCTTGAAAGAAATAAGTCTTGGAAAGACCTCGCTTCAAATAACTTATTCGCCTCCACAGTTGAAGTTTGAAAATCATGATACCGTAGTTTCACCACAAGGTTCTTAACTTCTTTTTCAGAATGTTTTTGTAAACGCTCTTTTAGCTCTTCAAAGGTATGATCAAGTTTTAGAAGTATATCTTCTTTTTGAACGAGGTTATTAAAAAAAGTATTTTCAACAGAAAGAGATTTTCTTACGCGATTCCCGTTCACTTCTTTGTGATCTATTCCTCGACAGTAGTTGTAAAGCGAGACCCCAAAATCTCCAAAGTAATTAACAAGCTTAGCCTTGGTTTGATTTTGCAAATCACCGAAAGTATAAAGCCCTAACTGATGCATTCGCTGAGCCGTAACACTACCTACCCCTTGAATCTTTTCCACTTTAAAATGACGAATATTTCTCTCAATATTTTCGGGTCTTAAAACAGCAAGTCCATTAGGTTTAAAAAGATCACTACCGATTTTTGCCAAGAGTTTATTGTAAGAAACACCGGCACTAGCAGTTAGACCAGTCTCTTTATAAATTTCGCGTTTAATTTGTTTTGCGATGGCGACAGCGTCATTGCAAAACATCGGGCAATCAGTAACATCCAAATAGGCCTCATCAAGTGAGAGTTTCTGAATTTTATCAGTATAACGAGCAAAGATGGAGAAAACGATCTGGCTCTTTTTAGTGTATTTTTCAAAGTTCGGTCTGATAAATATCACTTGGGGGCATTTTTTCATTGCTAAAAAGCTCGACATCGCGCTTCTCACGCCGTACTCTCTTGCCACGTAATTACTGGTGCAAATGACTCCCTTACCACTGTAAGACCCCCCTACAGCAAAGGGTTTGGACTTTAGCTCTGGTTTATCCAGTTCTTCTACTTGAGCATAAAAATAGTCCATATCGACGTGAATTATTTTTCTCATAATTTCCCTTGACCTACGGAATCCTTACGGATAATCTTAATATATACGGATAATGTACGTACATCAAGGAAGAAAAATGAGCCTAACTAAAAAACAAAAACAAGTCTTCGATTATATCTCTGAGTATGTTGATGAGAATGGATATTCCCCTACTCAAATCGAGATTAAAGAATTCTTTGGTTTTAAATCCCTTGGCTCAGTTCAAGACTATATTCGTTATTTAAAAAATGCTGGTTACCTAGAAAATGATCCCAACTCAGTCAGGGGTCTTACTCCTGTAGATCCAAATAGAACTCTTTCTCAGGCCATCGAAATACCTCTTCACGGTTCGGTTGCCGCTGGAAATCCAATCGAAGCAATGGAAGGAGATCAGACAATTGAAGTTCCTGTCGGCATGGTAGGAAAAGGTACCCATTTCGCTTTAACCGTCAGCGGAGAATCAATGATTGAAGACGGGATCTTTGATGGCGATATCATTATCGTCAAAGAAAGCAGAACTGCTGTAAATGGCCAGACCGTTATTGCCACTATTAACAACGAGGCAACTGTTAAGCGCTACTACAGTAAGTCCAAAAAAATTGAGCTACATCCTGCAAATAGTTCAATGTCTCCTATCATCGTTGATGGTGGAGATTTTCAAATCAAAGGAATATTAGTCGGTCTGTATAGGTCGTACTAGAAAACCTTTTTTTTAAACACATTTTACACACACGATGATGAGTCAAGGAGGACACAATGGATTCGTACATCCAAATGGAAGAGCTACTTGTTAGCAAAATGCAAATGAATTTCAGTCAACGCTTTAATCTCGAGGCTCCAATGGCCTTAGCTCTTGCACTAGAATTGGTGGAAGTCTTAAATGCGAGTGACGCTAATCTAGTAGATTTTGATTCGATCTATTTCGCACAATAAGAGACATACGCAAGGGGGCACACACAATGTTTTTGGATTTTATGGTAATTTCAGTTTTGTTATGTTTGTTGAGTCGTTTTTTCAGAATTCCAACCTAAACTAAATGGGGCGCTAAATGCGCTCCTTTTAATTTAAATCTTTAACTATATATTCAATAACATCTCTAGTCTTAAGAGGTTTTTTAAATAGGTGATCAATTTTGAGACCAGTTAGATCAAGTTCTTCACTTGTAAATGCCGTCATAAAATATTTTTTTGGAACTTGAATATCTTGCGCTTTCATAAATCTAAATAGATCAACTCCCGTTCCATCTGGAAGTTTTACATCACTAATAATTGCGTCAAATTTTATATTTTGAACATGTTGCTTGGCTTCGTTCAGGGTTTCAGCCGTCTCTATATTAGCATTGAGACCTTCAAAATCCCATAAAAAGAGCTGCTTGAGATCTTTCTCATCTTCCACCAATAATATAGATAAACCTTGTAAATCAGTCATAGTCTTCCTATCCTACTACTATCCGGAAACTTAGTAAATCACAGGTAAATTTAGTGAAGAATTTCTTATTTAGTGTTTTTATTCTGATTTTTGCAGTTAACGCAAACGCCACTGTTCTTCTTAAATTTTGTGATCAATATAGAGTGAACCTAATGAAGATAAAAGAGGACTTAAATTTTCTAAAAAGTTCAAATGACAGTATTCGCCAAGATGCAAATTGTATCGAAGTTAAAACATCAAAGAGTAAAGAAAGCTTATTCACCAAATATATTCAACAAAAACATGCCGGAGTTAGAATCGAGTCGTCTCAAGACTTATCCGAAAGAGAACAATGCCAGATTATTCTATCAAAAGTTATTTTGGACGATAGAGAAAAAACCGATATTGGTAATCGATTGAATAGAGTTTACCTTAATCAAAAGAACGTCAATAGAAGTACAAACTTTAAAGGTAGTTACTCTGTTTTCAGTGACTCTCCTTCTTCCCTTCAATTTGAAGATGAGTCTTTCAAAATAGTATGTAGTATCAGAAATGGTGGCTTCAATATAAGTTTTGAGTCTGAGTCCGAAAAGCTAAAATTAAACTCAAAAGTATTTATCAAAGAGGGACAAAAAATGAAGATCGGAAGTATCCATGCTGAAGATCAGAATCACAATGCTCAAGTTGGAATTTTAAAAAATAAATTAAATAAAAAAAAGTCTTATAAAACTGCGGAAATTTTTCTCGAGGTCGCAAGGTGAATTTAAGTTCAAAAGAATTTATCACGCAGCTCCAAGCAAGAAATCATGAAGCATTTGGTATACTTATAAATGAGTATCAAGTTCCCTTGTACAAAGCCGCACTTAAGATGAAGCTTGATTTTGATCAAGCCGAGGAAGTCGTACAACAAACATGGACGACCTTCTTTGAATCAGTTGAAAATTTTGAAGGACGCTCTCATATTCGAACTTATCTTTTTGGCATCCTCTACAATAAGATTAAGGAACTCTGGCGCAGCAATAAAAAATACACCACTGAATTTGAAGACGGACAATTAGAAGAACTCTTTTCAGAAGATGGCCATTACAATCTTTCTCCTAAGTCTCCCGAGCAGTGGCTGAACTCAAAGCAAATAGGAAGTCTCATTTCAGAGCTTCTAGAGACTCTTCCAGAAAACCAAAGATTGGCTTTCGTTCTTAAAGAGATCAACGGCGAGCCCACAGAAGAAATTTGTAAGATATTGGGTGTGAGCATCACTAATTTAGGGGTGCTTATTTACCGGGCCAAAAACAAACTAAGGCTTCAACTTGAAAAAAGGTTGGAGAATTAACTATGTTATTAAAATTATTTAGAATAATAATTCATTTTTTCTCTAGTTTGATGCCTAAGGCATTAACCAAAAATATGCTCACCTGCCAAGAGGTGGCCTTTATATTGGCCAATACGGAAAATATAGAAGGAGCTGAATTTAAAAAACTTAGAATGCATTTATTTCTATGTGAGCCCTGTGCTAATTATAGAAAGCAATTATTAGCTATGAACAAGGCTACGCAAGATTTAGGGAGCCTTGAATTGAGTACTGATCAACTAGAAAAGATTAAAGTCCATCAAGAAAAATTATTTAAGAACTTAAAAAAATAGGTTCATTTTGGAAATCTGGCACCTATCGACTTGGTCAATATGCACCAGACTCATATTGTCTCCTGTCATAGTCAAGTATTATCGAGTACTTGTAGTGTCTAAACTTTTGGCACACCTCTTGCTTTATGGTAGTTGAGTCGGTTGAAGGGGATCTTCAACTTACCTAAATTACCTACCTTCGTTAATTAAGAATTTAGTTAACATCTTTTAAACCTACCTAAAAATTTCTTGCCACTTTAACCGACTCCAAACCTCTGGGTTTGAGAGAAAATTCTTCCCCCCCATCTACACGCCCTTTAGCGTTCCATACCTTCGCCGATACCGTCTACATCGAAAGAAAGGATGGTACAAATTATGAAAAGGGAATTTTACGCAAGAATTATTGTTTTAAGTACATTATTGGTGGCCTGTGAGGCTCCATTACCTCAACAGGAAGCCTGTGTGCTACCTGGCTCAGGTTCAAGCAGCCAAGTGGCGCAAAACCAAAATGGAAATACAGCACAGGAACCTAGGGAGTGTGTGCTGCCAGAACCAGCTCTGGAGGCTGAACTGACAGTGAATTTATCTATTAGAGATTTCAGTGCAGAAAAAGAGGCTAAGCTTCAAGACGCAATTGAGAGGATGTTGATTGTCATCAACTCAGAAGACTTCAAGCAAAAAGTTCTAAATCATGAATATCAAGGAGTTAAGACTTTTGTAGACAACAAGGGGTTATCGAATGAAGAGGTTTATCAGGTTCTTCTTGATGGTGCGGAGACATTAAATGGTGTCGTCGATCACGAGATGGATTTAGACCTAACCCTCTATTATGCGAATAACTCAACAGTAGGTTACACCTACCCTAATACAAATAGAGTTTGGACTAACGATAAATTCTTTACTACGAATAGCCTTGGAAAGGTCGCTGGAAATATCGTTCACGAATGGACCCACAAACTGGGATTCGAACATGACTTTAATTCAACGGCCAGAAGAAACTACTCAGTTCCTTACGCAGTTGGGAATATAATACAGGAGCTAGTTGACTCACTATAGAGATCGTGGTCTTTTAGCCCCCATGAATAATGAAATCACAATCATTGGTGTTGCCGGAGGCAGTGGCTCCGGCAAGACTACGTTCGCTAGGGCCCTTGCTGAAAAGCTTGGACCAGAGTTATCTTTTGTTCTCTATCAAGACAATTACTATAAAGATCAGTCTGCAAAATTTGATTTTGATGGTGGCTCCGTTAATTTTGACCACCCAGATGCGATTGATTTTGAATTACTAGCTGAACATATAAAAATCCTTAAAACCGGGGATGCAATAAATATTCCTATATATGACTTTGCTACCCACTCCAGAAAAGAACAATCAATATTTCAAACACCAAAAAAAGTTGTCATCATCGATGGAATTTTAATTTTTTCTCAAAAAATTGTATGTGATTTAATGGACGTTAAAGTGTTCGTGCAAACTCCAGAAGAAGTTCGATTCCAAAGAAGACTTGAGCGCGACGTTGAAGAACGTGGTAGAACTCCAGAAGGAGTAAAAAACCAATTCGAAAAACAGGTAAAGCCTATGCACGATATGTTTGTTGAACCGTCTCAGGTTCATGCACATATCGTCGCATCCGGAACATGCCCTATAGACTTTAAAGACAACCTTGAGAAACTTTGCGCAGACCTAGTTTGATTTTTTGCGCGTCTTTTTCTTTGTACTCTTATTTCTCGAGCCTGGAGCCTGATAGGTAAAGATATCTTCTTTTTTTATGGGATGAAAAAATTCGGCTTCTTCTATCAAGAATCGACTTGTCGTCTCTTCAACGGCACAAATCTCAACTCGAACTCCCTCACCTTTTAAATGCTTAACTAATTCAACATAATCAGAATCACCCGACAGGATGATGATGCAATCAACTTTTCCCGCCAACTGAGTGGCCTTAATAGTTAAAGGTATATCCGCTGATTTATGGCAAGGGTTGACCGAACCGTGGTAATTTTGATGTAGTCTTTCAGCTAATTTGGAAGATATATTTTTTCCTTCTCTAAAATAAATTAGACGGTTTAACGCCCTCTCTCCCAAAATTTTTGGAATCAATTCATCGAAATTAATCATGCCGTTTCCGACATCAAATGCACTATCAATACTTCTTTCTATATTATTTCCGTCTACGAGGATCGCGACAGACTGACTAATGTATACTTCTAATCTTTCACTCATGTGAATAAGCTTAGCAAATTCAGAGAACTATGGCGACTGCAGCAGGCAACTTAATTGTGTAGTTCCTTTAACATAGTCGTATTCACGAATTGAAGATAACTGAGTCGGGTCTACACATATGACGCGACTTTTTAACGCATCTAATTTACAACTGAAAGCTCGGTCAGTCTCAGCAATGTCCAATCGATAAAGATTTTTTCCTGTCTTTAAATCTACTATCCAATATTCACGTTCTATATCTTGAACCAAGGCTAGGTCTGTGTGATTATCCACATCGATGACTCTATTTATTTTTTTTATCGCAATTTGAATGCCCGTCACATCATCGAAAACACTAAGATCGTCTCCAACTAAAACTGAGATGGTCGTTTCTCCAAAATAAAGTCCACCATACTGCTTACCTAAAAGTCTTACTCCTCGTTCGATCTGACCTCTATATGGATTTACTATATTTAACTGTAATTGCCCCTGATTTCTCGTGACAACCACGGCCCGAGAAAAATTCTTCATCGAAGCATCAAGGACTTCATTGAACTTAGCATTCCAAACGATATCGGAGCGTTTAACGTCAAAGACCATAATCCTGTTTCTAGTTTGGGATCTTCTGCGGTAGAAACCGATCAAAAAATCGTCCTCCTCTGAAAATTTTAAAACTGGCTCACTACCTCTTTTAAAAAGAAGACTCTCTTGAAAATTGTTGTGCGTGGAGCGTACCTGGAATGAAATATTATCGAATGACCTTAAATAAAGTTCACCATGGCGATCGATACGTTGAAAATCGAATTGTAAATCTAAAGAGGTATCAATTCTTTGAGCGTTAAAATCCCAGAATACAAATTTGTTTTTAAAGCTCTCTCCATTAATCTCAACGATAGCCGTTCGCGCATTATCTAATATCGTTTTGATTGTTCCATCAAAGCACTTAAGCGCAGGCTCTTCTTCTTGCTGCTGTCGCTGTTCTTCAGGTTTCTCTATAGATGACTTCTTCTTTTCCTTGTCTTTTTGACATGATGAAAGAGCGAGCCACATAAGTCCCAGAGATATAATTTTTAACTTTCTTCCTCTAAACATAAGGACGGGACTTTAAATTTTTTCGCACCATAAGTATTTAACTTTGGTTAATATAGAAAATTATTTCATACTTGGAACTGGGACTAATTGAACCAAGTCAAGTTGTCTAATCTCATTCCAATTCATCAACTGCTTTCTATATTTTCCCTCATGATAGAGACTTAATTGATCGTCGAAATGGGGACTCATTAAGTTCCCTGAATTCCCTGTAGGAAGAATTCCCCATGAGTTCTCAATATCTCCCATATCAATGATCCTTCTGGTGGCCGGAGCATGCATCGCCCTGAAGTCATTTGTTTCTTTTTTATGTCCCATATTATTAATGACAAAACGACCACCCGCAGCAGGGACCGGCCCAATATTAAATAAGTAATTTAGAGGCTTAACTCTCCCTAGTGGGTGTACATACTCAGCAGTATGAAGTCTTCCCCACTTCCATCTACTCGTGACATTTCCGAGTTTATCTTGCAAATATTCTCTCGCCTGAATTAATGACTTAGTGACTATATCTCTACCTGACTCTACTCTTTGCGTTTTTATATTATCCCAAAGAGGATCATTAACATTGAAAACAATCCATTTATATGAGTGCCAAAAGTCGGCAGTCTTCCCAAATTTTAGAAATCCTTCTTTACCCATTTCATCTTCAAAAGCATTGAGGAGATTGTAGTAATTCCAAGCATGGTATATTGAACAACCAAGACTTTCCGTATCACAATGGCCATCCCACTTAGACATAATCTCCAACATTTCAGCTTCAACCTTCGAAATTTTTTCTGTTTTGGTGTAGTTAATTAATTGCTGTTTTAATTGATCATCAATTGGAACCTTATTGTCGAATTGAATTTCTTTCAAACCTTCGTTATCCCAAATTTCTTTCTGGGATAAAAGCTTCTCGATCCGAAAGTACCTTCCCCCCGGTTGCCAGTAACCATCAATATGGGCAAATTCAGTTAACTGCGGTCTATAGTTAGCAGTTATAATCACACCGCTTTCAGGATTTACCAAATGTGGGTTTTCATCAATTGTATAATACCTCTCTATCTCATGGGTTCCATCCCATCCCTTTAGTACTAAATCCGTTTTAACTCCATCTGGTAGTTTTGGATTTTTTCCTAACATCCACCAAGCGATGTCACCGTTTTTATGAACCCAACTGATATTTAATCCCGGAGCTGCAGCATGAGAAACGGCTTCACGAAATTCATCTACCGTTTCTGCACGAGGAATATGAAATAAGCTTTGAAGTACATTATTTTCAGGGTGGTATACAGACCATGAAACCGAAAGGGACTTCCCACTAACACCCTTGTCTGTTCCATCTAATAATGGACCATGCGGTGTTTTTCTAATCGTAATGTTAACATCTTCATGTTTTTTTACTTTAATTACCTCAGAGCGCTTCTCAATCGCAACCCACTCGTTCTTAAACATGACTTGATCTTCATCATCTGGGTTAATTTTTTCGAGGTAGACATTGAAGTCATCGACCTCTGACATTGTCAGTCCCCAAGCCGTCGTTCTCGTATGCCCCATGACAGGAAATGGAATTAGAGGAATATAGTTTCCATATAACTCAAAATCTGCGGCACGCAGATGAGCCTCATAAAAAACATGGGGATTGGCCATTCCAATATGCGGATCATTCGCCAAAACAGGATAACCTGACTCTGTTCTCTTACCAGAAAGCACCCAGGAGTTGGAACCATGTAAAATAGGAACGATTTGTTCAATCTCACCAAGAGCATTATTAATCGAATCCAAGATTTTAGTTCTGACTATCTTCTGATCTCCAAAATAGTTTCGATCTGTTTGATCACCTATTCTCAAACTTTGTAACTTCGCTTCGGGAAGTTTCTCTTGAAGTTCCGAAAGATAAATATCTCCATTGATTCCTTCAGTAAAAGTCAGGGCCATATACCCTGTCACACCAATAATATCAGAAATCTCAAATGGCTCAGGTTTGTAGCCTAAAAGAAGAAACTCAATAGGAAGGTTTCCTTCATCCAAATAAGCTTGCACCCCTTTTAAGTATGCCTGAGTTAGCCTTAATATTTCCGAGTGCTCAGGAAGGTTCTTTTCCATTCGCTCACCCATTTTCTTAAATTCAAGTGTGCGAAGTAGTCTATCCGCTTCTATCGTTTTTTCGCCGAATATTTCACTTAGTCTACCTTGAACCAGCCTTCGGTAAAGATCCATTTGAAATAATCTTTCAGAGGCCATGAAATAGCCTAAAGCAAAATAACTATCATCGATGTTTTTGCTATCAATATGAGGAATTCCAAATTTATCAAAATAGACTTTGACGGGATTTTCGATTTGAGAAAACTCTTTTTTCCCAGATTTCTTCATTACCTTCGACTGAAGAATTGTAGTTGTTATTAATGCAGCTAGAACCGCAATACCGGATAGAAATAGAAATATTTTTTTGATCATACCCCAATTAAACTAAAACTGGGGTACTTGGTAAAGTTTTATGCGACGAGAAGCTTACTATTGCCCTGCCAAATAATTCGTTGAGTTAACAAAGTATTGACGACTCCTAAACATCCAACTCCTAGAACAAAGTTTCTGAGGGCAAATACCTCTTGTGGGCATAAAGATACATCTTGTCCATTCTCTAAATGATGTTGTTTAAGCACAATTTCACCATTTTCAAGAAAAGGCTTTAACTCGTTAACAAAAAACTTGATCACCTCTGGATAGTCTTTTTCAATTTTTTCCATAGATAGATTTCCAAAACCTTTATGGGTTGCCAAAAGATTTAAGTAACCGCTCAGCTTTATAGGCCCTTGGTAGTCTGACATTTTAATAAAATTATTCTGCATACCTTCAGCAAATTGATCACCAGATTCTGAAATCCAGAGGCTATCACCGAACGACTCGCGCAAAATCGAGCCTACAACCAAATTGAGGGATTCCTCTAAGACTGATATATAATTTGAAAAAACTTGCCCTCTAACTTGTAAAGAAGCTTTCACGTCTCCTAGTGTTTGCTCTGAGTTTAGGATCGCCTGCTGCCCTTCGAATGAAAGTTGCTTAAAAATATGGGGAGGCAGCACAAAGCTTGTAACTTGTTCCCTAACCTTCGCCTGATGACTTGGATTTTCAATTAACATATTTTTTCTCGCCACTCGAAGTCCTTGAGAAAAATACCGCTCAAGAGTGTAGTCCTGAACAATCAGCGGAAAATGAAGTCCACCAATATACGGATTAAGGCGTTCAATTTTGTGCTCTGAAAATTCATTATCGAGGTATAGCATACTTAAGTAATGAGATGTTTCTGAGAATTCAGCAGAGAGCAAATCAAAATCCTCTATTTTAAACCATACACTTACATTTTTATTTTCATAAAAAGGTAGAGTTTGAACATTATCAACTAATTCGGTTTTGATCTCGCTAACCTTGGCCACCCAAAAATGATGATAATCAGAGAGGTAAAGATGAGTTTCAACACCATTTTGTTTATTTCGATCTACGATAGTTTTAAATGCTTCAATATTCTCTTGAGCTTCTGCTACGCTGACTTTTCCCCAATGAAGAAAGTTACTCTCTCCTTGGTTCTCACTATATCTCTTTTTTAGTTCGTAATAGAATTCATGAGCTTGGGTCGGAAATAAACTTTGCTCATTGAGCATAGGATTAAAAACCTGATAAAAATGAAATGCCTTATACATATGAACTCCCGTGTCAGAGGACTTATCGGACAGAAACCCAGAATACTTGAGTTTTTCACTTTCTAAGGTTGGCAAATCTTGAACAGACTCGCCCTAAGTATTTAATAATGCAATAATTGGGTATGAGATTTTCTATCTACGGACTACCCCAATTTCCCATTAGCGCCACTGAGGTTTTTTTAAGACTTCACCTTCTGGTCTTTCTTACCCAAGTGATTAAACTCTCAGGGGAAGCTGCCGGTATCATTGTCTCACTGTCTTTGATTGTGAGTTCTTTTTTCGATCCTCTTATTGGTCAATTTAGTGACCGAATAAAAAAGCGTACAGGTGCGGTAAAACCATTTATTATTTTCTCACTGATAAGCCTGTGCTGTTTTTTGGCGTTACTTTTTATTCCGAGTTGGAGTCCAGCTGATAAGTACACCCTCTTCTTTTTAGTTCTCGGTTACCAAGTTTCGTACTCTAGTTTTTTAATTCCCTACCTGGCCCTTGCAAAAGAATTGATCCAAAAAGAGGAAGACATTGTAACTCTCTATGCATGGAGATATTTTTTTGGTTCTTTAGGTGCTCTAATTGGTGTCTCCCTTCCTTTCTTAAAAAGCTTTTTTGATGGACATGGATTTCTTCCCATGGGAGTTGCAATGATTTTATTAATAATGGCCATCGCTCCTGCCTCTTTAAGTCGTATTAAAGAGGAATCTCATAAACTTGAAGAAGAGAGTCTAGAAAGTGGTCTTTTTAAAAATCTTTGGGGACTTTTAAAAAATCATATTTTTTTGGGTTATTATTTAACGTTTACGATACTAAGTATCGGCCTTGGGATCAATCAAACCTTAGCAGTCTATTACTATAAGTTCGGGCTAAACTTAAACGAATCGGAAGTTAATATTTTACTGGCAGTTTATATGCTGATCTTTTGTGGATCGATCCCCTTTTGGGTGAATTTTGCAAAGAAGCAAGGGAAAAAACGCTCCCTATCTATTGGTCTATCTGTTATGTGTTTGGTCACCTTGATCTATCCTTTTCTGCCAGCAAGAAACTTTATTGCCCTCTACGCTTTGATTGGATTTGCAGGGATTTTCACGGGAATTGTGGCTCTCATTGATTCTTATCTTTCTAACATTATTGACTATCACACCTTCAAAAAATCAGAAAAGCAGGCCAACCTTATTTTTGGCGTGTGGCGAATTTCAGATAAACTCTCTCGCGCTCTAGGTATCTATATAGCGGGACTTATCCTAGATATGACAATTAATGCTAACAACCCAGTTTTCAATATAAAACAGGCATTTGGATATGGGGTATTCACTTTTCTTTTTATGGCCACGATGATTTTTCTATTCCAAAAATACAGCGACCATCACCACGATAAAGTCATAAGAATCCTGAAAAAGAAAAATCCTAATCTATTATACAAAGCCTCGGAGTTAGAGACATGATAAATCTATTCAAGCTAATCAAATTCACAAAATTAGGCTTTGTCCTAGATATAGATAAAGAAGAAACTTATCCTCAAGATCGGGACCTGTCTCAATTATATTTTATTGTGACAGGAGCAAACTCTGGGCTAGGCTTTGAAACAACAAAACGCCTTTTACAGATGAATGCGAATGTCATTATTATCTGCCGGAATAAGGAAAGAATGAGTGAGGCCATACAGGATTTTCAAAAAGAAAAAGGAACAGTATTCCCACTCGAGTACGACCTCTCAGACCTGTCTGTAGTCGAATCATTAACGAAAAATATCTTAGGAATCTCTCGCTCTATCGAATGCCTTATACATAATGCAGGGGCTCTTTTCGATGATAAGAAATTAAGCCCTCAAAATTTTGAAACAACCTTTGCACTAATGACTCTCGTTCCATTCAAACTTAGTCTGGCTTTAAATCAAAATATCAAAAAACAAATTTTTGTTGCCTCAGGTGGCATGTATGGTGCATCTCAAAATATAGAAGATTATAATTTTGAAAAAAGAAAATTCAACGGTGTTAAAGCTTATGCGGAAAACAAAAGAAATCAAGTAGACCTTGCAAAACTCTTTAGCGAAAAATATCCCGAAGTTCAAAGTTTTTCCATGCATCCAGGTTGGGTCGACACTCCCGGCCTACGGAAGTCTCTTCCAGGTTTTTCAAAAATCATAGGCCCCATGCTCAGAAACTATTATCAAGGATGTGATACCACTATCTATCTTGCTGTTGAGAATATCAAAACAGGTGAAGGTGAATTTTGGTTTGATAGAAAAACTGCACCCAAACAATTATTTAAAAATGGTAAGGCTACGAACTCTGAAAACAGAGAGAAGCTATGGGAGCTTTTGAGCAGGCTTTAAGTTTTTTATCGCTTTCTGTGTTTGTTGATTATAAACATGAACTCGCAGGGTCGAATAAGCAGCTTCCTTGACTACTATATCTTGATATTGTTTTAAGGTTTCACCACTGATTGCATCTGTTAGCTCTTTTGGATGCTTGATTGAATCAAATTTTTTGGGGGCCAATAATACAATCATCTCTAGCCTTGAGTAATCTTCTTCAGTCATAGGCGCATGATTCTTTTTTGTCAGACCATCTCGGCTTTTGAGGGCCTTAAAATTTCCATCGACAGTGTAGAATGTCGTATAGTTCAAAGGGAGACAGGCACTATTGCAACCTGTAGTCGTTGAAATTTCTCTGATAAAGCCTAGAAGTTTCTTACCATCAAATGCCAGTTTTAACTCAGTATTGATAGGTGCTTCACTTATTGGATCTGATATTTTGACTGACTTTAACTTCGTTATATTGGGAAAAACTTTTTTGTAAAATTTCATATCCTCAGCGTCTGTAGCGTAGACGAATGAACTTAGAAATAGGAGACTAATAAAAAGTTTCATAATCTTAAGATATTATGTGAAGCAAATTTTTTCAAGGTAGTAATTATGTGTTTCTCAGTGATGATCGAGCGAGATTTATCTAAGCTCTCAAAACTATATATGGCCGAAATTAATGAGCCAGCTTTTGAATATTTTTATGAAAGAACTCAATCACATCCGGAGCTCTACAAACTACCTCAAGATGAGGAAGGAAGAATTTATGCCAAGGGCTGGGCTCCGATAGTGACATTTGTGAGGGGAAAAAGAGAGATCAGACCGATGCGCTATCAACTCCTTCCCTCTTTTTGTAAAACACCAAAATACACTAGAGTAAATCCCGATACTGGAAGAGATGTTGAAATAAAATCCACTTATAATGCTCGCTTAGATTCTTTAGAAAAAGCAAAAGCCTGGCAAAACCCTTTTATGAAATTTCATGGAATCGTGCCAGTAAAAGCATTTTACGAGTGGGTTGATCGCAATGGACAGACGACTCAAATAGAGTTCTTTGATCCTGAAAGACCGATGTTACATATACCCTGCTTGTATGATAACTGGTACTCAGAAGATAAAACATTAGTGATTCAATCGTTTGCAATCATCACGACAGATCCAACTAAAGAGGTGTTAGCAAAAGGCCATGATAGGTCCCCTATTAATCTTCCAGCGGACAAGCTCGACCTATGGCTTAAACCCGAAACAACCGATAAACAAACGGTATTGAGCCTGTTAAAACAACCACTTCCCAATAAGTTTGATTCAAGTTTCGAAGCAATCTGATTAAGATCATTTTTTAAAAGCTGATCTGGACCGAGAATAAAACCGAGTAGAGTTTTAAAGGGAGGATCATATGCCTTTATTAATGGAATGGAACAAAGATTTAGAACTACAAGTTAATGACATGAACAATCAACATAAACACCTATTGGATTTAATGAATAGGCTGTTTGAGCTCAATCATCAAAAAGCTGATAAGGCTTCTTTAATTTCAGCGTTAGATGCACTGGGAAAATACACTGTTCAGCATTTTGAAGAGGAAGAAGCTTATATGGAGTCGATTGAATACCCTAAGCTTACTGTTCACAAAACAATCCACAAGGATCTTTTAAGAAAATTTGGTGAGCATCAAAATGAGTTCATAACTTCATCTCAGGCCATACTAGATGATAAGTTTTTTAACTTTCTTCAATTGTGGCTTAAGGCCCATATTATGGGTATTGATAAACAATATAGTGATCATTCACAGGCGGTAAAAGCAGCTTAGCGACTACAAGGCACTCGCCGTGCCTTATTATCGAGCACCTCTTTTGAAATATACTGAAGGTGCTCATATTTATCATCATCTTTCAAAAGATAAAAAATCTCCTGACCTTTGGCCTTTGTTCCTACAACTTTTTTAGGGTTTATGCCCCAAATATTTGAAATCGCCACGCATTGTCCAGCTTCAAATTTAGGAGGTAAAAATAGAATTCTAATATTTGGCGGAAACCAATATTTATTGATAAGTCCCTGAGCCAGGTATAGTCCAATAGGAAGAATGAGAATCCACAAAAATTTCTTCACCCTTCCCTATCGGAAGTATCTTACTCAGACTTTATTTTGCAATGAGAACTGATGTTTTAGCTTTTTTCGCTATTCTCGTTGAAATAGCACCTAGAAAAAATTCCGCAAGTTTACTTCTTTGGTGAGAGCCTAAAAGAAGTAAGTCCGCACCAATTTCCTCAGAATAATTAATCAAGCATTGGGCGATACTAGCGTCTTTATCAATTAAAACCTTAGGTACAATTTTTTGATCGGTGAAAAACGCACCCATTTTGTTATTTAAGCGCTCTTCGATTTTCCCTACACTTTCATCGATCATAGATTCTATCGCTGCATTGAAATCAGAACGCATAGTATGGGCCACGTGATACCCTTCGTAATAACAAGGAACAATATTAACCACATGAACTTCACATCCATAGGTGTCTGCTAATCTTTTTGACCAATTTAGAGCTGAGTCACATAGCTTAGAAAAATCATAAGCCACCATGATTTTTTTTGGAGTATCTAGCTTAGTATTCTTTGCAATGAGAACAGAGCAGTGACTTCTATGTAGCACGCCTTCACTCACACTTCCCATAAAAGCTTCGGCCCATGTTTTATCTTTTCTGCGTCCCATGACCACCAGCTCAGTATTGTTCTTCTTGGACTCTCTAGCGATCACATCGATTGCATTCCCGGCCAAAGAATCATATTCAAACTTTTCAAAGTCCGGATCTATTTTTTCAATCTGCTTAATGAGGCGTTTTTCATTCCCTTTAAGAATATTGTCAATATACTCTTGATGGATATCGATATTAAGGTGAGCAAAAACGGGATCAAGAGAATTGTAGTCCGCCAATTTATCGGCATGGATTACGTAGGGACTCAACTTTAAATTTTTAGACCAATTAAGCCCCACCTCTAAACTGTCCAAGTCATGTTCACTCAATGAATTCGCAATAATTACTCTGCCCATATTTAACTCCTATAGGTGTATGTTAAACTATCCCCATGATAAAATCACTGATCTTTCTTATTATTTTGGGTTGTAGTACTAGTAGAAACATAAAAAAGTCTGATCATTATGATCCCATAAAAGACCGCTTCTACAACCAGTACACTAATAAAACCAAAGGCTTCTGGGAGGTTATCAAGTGGAAATGGTCTACAAATCCAGCCCAGTGGCCGGATTGGGTTGATTTAGAGCATGAGCCTGACCTTTCAGCCGTAACAGGACGAGATGAAGTCAAAGTCAGCTTTATTGGTCACTCCAGCTTTTTACTTCAATTTAAGGAACTCAATATCCTGACTGACCCCGTATGGTCATACCGGGTAAGTCCAGTCTCTTGGGCAGGTCCCGCTAGACACCATAAACCTGGGATCGACTTAGAGCGTTTACCAAAAATTGATGTCATCATTATCTCTCATAACCATTACGACCATATGGACCTTGAGACCCTTAAGTCCTTAGAGAAAGCTCACTCACCGCTTATTATTGCCCCTAAAGGAGACAAAGACTTATTGACCTCACAAGGGCTTAAAAATGTTGTAGAACTCGATTGGTGGGAAAAAGCTCCTGCAAAAAACTTCCAATTCACCTATCTACCAGCTCAACACTTTTCAGGTCGCGGACTTTTTGATCGCTTTGAAAGTCTTTGGGGAAGTTTTGCCATATCAACTTCAACCGGAAAGAACGTCTTTTTCGGTGGTGATACCGGCTACTCTAAGCATTTTTTAGACATTCAGAGCCGAATACCACATATGGATTTGGCCTTCATTCCAATAGGTGCCTATGCGCCGAGATGGTTTATGAAACCCATGCATATGAACCCAGAGGAAGCCGTTAAAGCTCATTTTGACCTAAAGGCCAAACAATCTATTGGGATTCATTTTGGTACTTTTCAACTAACCGATGAGGCCATCGATGAGCCAGTAAAAGAATTAGAAATACATAAGAAAAAACAAGGCTTAACTGATAAGAATTTTACTTCTCTATCCCCTGGTGAGTCTCGGATTTTTAATCTCTAGTAAGTGCCGATTAGAACTTCAATTAAGACTCCTATCGCTAAGAAGAAGCCTATAGATATGGTTATTCCTTTCATCCATCCTCCTGTTATAGTATAAATTAATTGAATTTGCCTTTGGAACTAAATTGGGTCTAAAGGCTGTATTTTTTACCTAAACATTACATATAGGGTGCTTTTTTGGTTAAAATAACGCATGGCAAAAATCGATTTATTAAATTCATCGGAGCTGCTTGAGACACCAATATCTCAGTTAAACCTCACAATTTCAGCTTCTCATAAAGAAGTTGTTAAAGTTCTCTACGCTCTATTGAAAGAAAAAGGTATTCTGTGGCGCCCACATATTTGGCTGGCCGATGAATGGTTTTCTCCCGATGGAGTTGATGGTTTTGCTATCCCCTTTACTCTCGCTCACCCTAGGCTTTCCAGGCTAGAGAAGAGAACCGTTGGTTTTATTGAAGGTGAATCCAAACGTGAATTTTTAAAACTTGCTGCTCATGAGATGGGACATGCTATCGATAACGCTTTTGGTTTAAGAAAGAAAAAAAGAAGGCAGCAAATATTTGGTTTGAGTTCAAAAAAGTATCCGAGCTCCTATAGGCCAAAGCCGAATAAAAAATCTGATTTCGTTGAGCACTTAGGTGACTACTACGCCCAAGCACACCCAGAGGAAGATTGGGCAGAAACCTTTGCAGTGTGGTTAACTCAAAAAAACTGGCCTAAAAAATATAGAGGAACTAAGGCCCTTATAAAATTACAATATGTAGATGAGGTCATGACTAGCTTAAAAGGAATTAAACCTCGCAAGTCCAACCGCCAAACACCACTAATTTACAAGGAAGATGACCGAACATTAAAAGAATTTCTTCTTTGTAAAAGAAAACAACTCAACCCTAAAAGTCCTGTTGATAAAAATATTATCCAATTCTTTGGGACCAAAGAGGGTGTCAACTTAGCTGAGTACTTACGCGAGAATAAAGTTATTTTAACTTCGAAGATTGCTGCAGCAACAGACTCTTGGTATACCGAAAAATACTTAAAAGAAATAAAGTTGGTATGCCAAACGAATGGACTAAAAAAAATAGACCGACTTCAAGTGAAGAAATTTAGTCGATTCCTAGAAAAAGACCTCAACCGTTATATTCAAAAGGGACAAGCTAGAATCTACATGTAATAATAGATTTTATGGCAAAACCAGTTTTACTACTCGTTCACGAACTCCTTGTTCCACCTACAGATATCGCTGCAGAGCCTGATCGCTATGAATGCGATTGGATAACTGAATATGATGTTAAGTGTGCTTTGGAAAAACTTGGCCACGAAGTTATTGTCTGTGGAATTGACGCTAGTATTGCCCCACTTGAGAGTGCGATAAAAGAACATAATCCGCAGTTTGTTTTCAATCTTTTAGAACAATTTAACAATGATCCTAAAGCAGACTATCAAATTGTCGCGTTACTTGAAATGTTAGGAGTGAAATACTCTGGATGTAACCCAAAAGGATTATTGCTAGCGAGAGATAAAGCCTTAAGCAAAAAGATCCTCAAATATCATAAGATTCCGACACCAAACTTTTTAACTTTTCCGAAAAAGAAGCGTAAAAAAATTCCAAAATCAATGCGCTACCCGGCCATTGTAAAATGTTTAAGTGAAGAAGCGAGCTTAGGTATTGCTCAGGCAAGCATTGTTCATAGTAAAGATAAAATGCAAGAAAGAATTCAATTCATTCATGAAAGCTTAGATCAAGATGCCATTGTCGAAGACTTCATTCCTGGACAAGAAATTTACGTGGGAATAACCGGAGAGAAAAATCTTTCAAACTTACCTTTATGGGAATTGAAATTTGAAAAAGCTCAAGATCCATCAAAAGAAATCTACTCTCGAAGAGCTAAGTGGAATGAAGCGTACCGAGAAAGAAAAGGTATTGATAGTGGACCTGCAACATTTACGAAGGCATTGGAAGAAAGAATTATTAAAATTTGTAAACGAACCTACCACGCGTTAAATCTAAACGGTTACGCTAGAATAGACCTCCGTATAACCGAAGATGAAAAAATATATGTCATTGAAGCTAATCCAAATCCTAATATTGCTTGGGATGACGAATTTGCCAAAAGTGCACAAGCGATGGGAATTGAATACGTCGACCTGATAAAAAGTCTATGTCCTTAAATCACCAAGGAATCACTTCTTTATCGCGCAAGAACTTGCCTTGAGGTGGATTTGTCGTAGTCGCAAGCCAAACAATTGTCTCGGCACCTTTTTCTACAGGGCGATCAGCTCCGGCTCCTCCCATATCAGTTCGCACCCAACCAGGACATACACTATTGACAGAAATATCACTGCCTTCAACTTCAGTTTGAACAATTGTTGTTAAACTATTGAGCGCCGTTTTACTCATTCTATAGCCTGGGTACTTACCTGCTGGCTCACTCAATGCTCCCATTCCAGAAGAAACATTAATCACTCGACCTTTTCCAGCTGAGAGCATAAGCGGAACGAAAGCCTGGATCAGTTTCAGCGGACCAATGGTATTGGTTTCAATCGTTTTTAAAACAATTACAGGATCAACATGGAACACACTAGACTCCAAACCGCCTCCCAAATTTTCAAGAAAAACCCCCGCATTATTAACAAGAACGTCAATATGTCCCTCAGTTTCTTTGATTTGATTATGAATATTTCGTATGTCTGCTGTTTTCGTCACATCCAACTTAACTGGAATAATATTTAAGTCTTGTGATTTTAATTCTTCAATCAATTCATTATTATCAGAGATATTTCGCATCCCCATATAAACTTTGAAGCCTTTGAGGGCCAATTGCCTGCTCACCTCTAAACCGATACCTCTATTTGCACCACTAACTAAAGCAACTTGCATTTTGACCTCCATCAAGCTGGACAAAACCAGATATTATGTTGAAAATTTTCCCATAGTTATGAACGCATTACAAATTTTAAAAAATTCAGGAGATTACGAGAATTTTTCTTTGGAAAAATTAAAAGTCTCGCTTATTAATTCCGGCCTTGATGCAACTAAAGCTGCTGAAATCGCAAAGAAAGTGGAGCAAAAATGTTTGGAAGGTCTCTCCAGTAAAAAGCTCTACCAAATAGCCCATAGACTCTTAAAAAAAGAGAGCCATATTATTGCCTCTAAATATTCTATGACGAAGGCGATCTCTGACCTAGGTCCAGAAGGTTACCATTTTGAAAAATTTATCAGATTTATTTTCGAAGCTACAGGCTATAAGGCCATTACAAACCATCGGGCGAATGGTTGTTGTATTAAACACGAGATTGATGTTAAAGCTGTAGGCGAAAAAACTATTTTTTGTGAATGTAAATTTCATAATAATCCCAATACCAAAAATGATGTAAAAACGGCTTTGTATGTTCACGCAAGATCAGAGGATTTAAAAAAAAATGAGGCTAATCATCTTGATGAGTTTTGGCTTATTAGCAATACTAAATTTTCAAAAGATGCTATCGAGTACTCAGATTGTGTTGGATTGAAACTCTTAGGACCAAATGCTCCTCATAAGCAGGCTCTCTCTGAGCTTGCCATAAAGAACAAGATTTATCCCGTAAGTTCTTTGTACTCTCTAACCAAAAAACAAGCTCGACAGTTGATTGATCGAGATATCATAGTCATACAGCAAATTCACAAGAGTCTAAATATTTTAAACGAACTTGGCTTCAGTGATGATCTGATTGAAAAAATTTTAAACGAAATTAAAAGGTTAACAAAGCGATGAAACTCACATGCTTAGGCTCCGGCGAAGAAGTAACCGGTTCGAAATATTTACTGGAAGCACAAAATAATATTTTAATTGATTGTGGTCTCTATCAGGGCGAAGGCGCAATAAAACTTAATGAAAAATCTTTGCAAGTTATTTTAAACAAGCGTATCGATGCTGTCATACTCACCCATGCTCATCTGGATCATATAGGCTTTCTTCCCTTTCTTGTTCGCAAAGGTTTTGAGGGAAAAATCTACTCCACCTTGGCCACTAAAGATCTAGCTAGAGTTATTTGGCTAGATAACGCTAAAATTATGAGTAAAGAATCTCCTTGGTACTATACAGACCAAGACATAAAAAAGACCCTTGCTCATATGCACACTCATGAATTCGACAAACCTTTTAATGTTTTTGATTTTGAAATAACGTTTTTCCGAGCAGGACATATTCTAGGTGCTGCAAGTCCACTCATTCAAAACGGAGAAATTTCCATTCAATTTTCAGGTGATATTGGCCGTGATGATGATTTAATCATTAATCCTCCTATGAAATCACAGAGTGATATCTGTGTTATGGAAAGTACTTATGGCGATAGAGAGCATGTAAAAGAACTACCTTTTGACGACTTTCGGGAGAGGTGCATTCAAGCCAAAGAGGAACAAGGCACTATACTATTACCTGCATTCTCCTTGGGAAGATCCCAAGCAATGATGTGTTTTCTCTTTGATCTTTTTCAGAAATTTCCCGAAACTGAATTGCCTATTTTTGCAGACTCACCGATGACGCTAGCGATTACAGAAATCATGGAAACTTATCTCTCGGAGACGAAGCTAACTAAAACTCAATTCAAAGAAATAAAATCTAAAATTCAGTTTATTGAATTCGCTAAACAACGAAATAAGTTGGCGAAAAATAGCCAAGCAAAAATTATTTTAACGGCTAGCGGTATGCTCTCTGGAGGTCATATTCTTGAACACCTGCAACATTATGTTGAAAACCCGACCACCCAAATCTTGATAGTGGGATTCCAATCGCCTGGAACCCTCGGTTACGAATTATTAAAAAAACCTGAATCTATTGATATAAATCAGCAAAACTACTCATGTGGCGCTCAAATCTATTCCTACCCTCATTTTTCCTCTCACAGAGACAGGGAGGGATTGATTAACTGGCTTGGAGACTCGGCAAAAAAAGTCTATTTAACCCATGGGGAACCCGAGGCAATTTCAGCGCTAAAAAAACGCCTAGAAGAGCGTGGCCATCAGCATGTCGAGACTTTGACGCTTAACAATTCTTATCTCTTAAAAAGTATACATCCTAAAAAAGTTTAGATATTTTAGGGGCACAAAATAAAATCTTTAGGAGAGAAAAATGGAAAATTTTTACCAAGAGCTTGGTTTAACCGGTGATATTAAGTTTTTTTATAATCGCCCAAGAAGCTTCTACATCCAAAAAGCAATTGAAAGACAACAAGGTAAACTTTCAAAAGATGGTGCCTTAATTGTTGAAACAGGAAAGCATACAGGACGCTCAGCCAATGATCGCTACATCGTAAAAACTCCTACCACCGAAAATACTATTTGGTGGGAAAATAATTTGAATCCAATGACTCCTGAAGACTTTGGAAAATTAAAAGAGAAAGTTGTTACTTATTTAAACTCTAAACCAGAGCTCTACGTAACAGAAAGAAGTGTTGGTGCAGATCCGGAACACAATATTTCAGCAAGACTTATCACACCTAGACCACAACACGCACTGTTTTCAACTCACCTTTTTAGAGAAAAGCAAAGGGAATGGAAAGATAGTGACTTCACGATTTTACATGCTCCAGGTTTATTAATTAAAAAAGATGAATTTAATACCAGAAGTGAAACTTGTGTCGTGACATGTTTTGATACCAACACGACTATTATCGTTGGTACTTTCTATGCAGGTGAAATTAAAAAATCAATGTTCTCTGTAATGAACTACCGTCTACCTGAGATGGGAATTTTGCCGATGCATGCAGGTGCTTCTCGTCTAGAGAATAAAGAAACTTCAGTGTTCTTTGGTCTTTCAGGAACAGGAAAAACAACACTTTCCACAGATGAAGGTACCTATATCATTGGTGACGATGAGCACGGCTTAAACGACTCTGGTGTTTTTAATTTTGAGGGTGGATGTTACGCAAAAACCTATAAGCTTTCTCATGAAACAGAACCAGAAATTTGGGATGCAACTAATAGATTTGGTGCGATGATCGAGAACGTAAAATATGACCGTCAAACTGGAACAATTGACTTCAATGATAAATCTATTACAGAGAACGGGAGAGCTTCTTACCCACTAGAATTCATTGAGGAATTAGAAACTTCATCTCGAGGACAAATTCCTTCTCATATTTTCTTTTTAACAGCAGATGCTTTTGGGGTTCTTCCTCCTGTAAGTAAGCTTACAAAAGAACAGGCAATGTTCTATTTTGTACTTGGATACACAGCAAAATTAGCAGGAACTGAAATTGGTGTTACTGAGCCGCAAGCTGCTTTCTCTCCATGTTTTGGTGCTCCATTTATGTTAAGACACCCAAGTGTATACGCGAAACTTCTTGGTGAGTACTTAGACAAATATGACATCAATGTGTGGCTTGTTAACACTGGATGGACTGGTGGTCCATATGGAGAAGGTGAAAGATTTCCTCTTAAGGTAACTAGAAAAATCATTAGAGCTGTTCAAGCGAATAGTCTCAATAATATCGACACAGAGTCTGATCCGATTTTTGGATTCAACTTACCGGTTGGTATTGATGGCGTTGATAACGATTTGTTATGGCCACAGAAGACTTGGAAAGATCAATCTGCTTACACTCCTAAAGCTCAGGAGCTAGCTGCATCTTTTCACACTCAAATGAAAAAATTTGGAGACTTCTATCAAGAAAATATTAAAGGTGCTCCAACTTACAATGCTTAAAAAACTTCAGATGATGGTCCCTTTATTGGGACCATTTTTTTCCCTAATTGTTTATTTATCAAGCTCTAATCTTGAAGCTGCTCAGCAGACGTTCTTGGCAATTTTCACCTTTGTAGTCTACAGCTGGCTCTTCACCAATATCCCTCTCTACGTAACCGGTTTTATAGGTGTTGGCCTTAGTGGAATTTTTAAACTTGCAAGCGCGAAGGATATTCTTGCGAATTTTGGTCATCCAATCATTTACTTATTTCTTGCGGGATTTTTGTTGGCATTTGCCTTTCATAAAGTCGGACTAGACCGAAGGATTTCACTCTACTTGCTGACTAGAAATTTTATAAAAGGTTCGATTTCTCGACTATTATTCACGCTGATGTTCTTAACGGCGACATTTACTATGTGGATTTCAAATACCGCAACGACTGCAATGATGCTTCCGCTAGTACTAGGCGTGCTAGATAGTTTAGATATCAAAGACAAAAAATCTGTCTCGTTAATTCTAATTTGTATCGCTTACGCTAGTAGTATCGGTGGAATCGCCACCCCCATCGGCTCAACTCCAAATATCATAGCGCTGGGGATGCTCGATGATTATATTGGGCTTAAAGTAAGCTTTTTTGAATGGATGATGTACTCACTTCCTATTGCGACTATATTTTTAGCGATTCTTTTTCTCCTGACTCACGTCGCTCTTAAGAAAAAAAATATCGCCTTTGAAAATTCATATCTAGAAGCTGAATACAACAAGCTTCCTCCTATTAGCACACAGGAAAAGTACGTTTTTGGGATATTTTTACTGACCGTAATGTTTTGGATTGCACCTTCATTTGCAAAACTTTTAGGTGCAAAATTACCACTGGACTTCACTCCTGGTTTGGTTGGCCTGACAACCGCCTCGCTACTATACCTTTTCCCTATTAGAGGAGAAAAAATTTTAGAGACTACCGACATAAAAAAAATTGATTGGTCATCACTAATGCTATTTGGATGCGGCCTCGCATTAGGAAAACTATTATATGAGCTAGGCTTAACCAAACTTACCGGAGAATTACTAACTCAATTTGTAACTGGAATGAATCCACTATTTATTTTCTTATTTGTGTTTGCTTTCGTCATTTTCTCAACTGAGCTGACTTCAAACACTGCCACGGCGAATATATTAATTCCTATTATGATTTCTTTGGCCCAAGAGCTAGGCATGAATCCTTTTTTCCTAGCCTTCGGCGTTTCGCTATCATGCTCTTTGGCATTTATGCTACCAGTGGCAACTCCACCGAATGCAATTGTGTATGGGAGTGAGCGAGTTGATAAAAAAGACATGATGCAATTAGGCCTTGGCCTAAACATTATTTACAGCATCGTTCTAGGGATAATTATTTATACCTACAGCCTATTTTAAAACTGAAAGAAACTTCTCATCGCTCACTAACTTTTCAACCAATTCGTTGAAGCAACTAGCAAGGGTTGGTGCAAGTCTTTCAGTTCCATCACTAAGATCTCCTCCAGAGATAAACTCTGTTTGAAATTCACCTGACCATTTTTTATTGTCTGTTGTAATATGAAAACTTAGATCTAAGTTACATTTTGCTTTTTCGGGTTGAAATTCTTCGATTACTTCCTCAACCCACATCTGATTGATTTCAATATCAAGATCTGCCGTTTGAGCTTCATCATGCACAATAATATTTCGCGCTTCTAATGAATCAGTAATTAAGTCTTTAACGATATCATCCGCACTTTTCTCAAAAAGAATTGGTGTTTTAGTGTATTGAACACCAGTGAAAGCATGACCAAAAATCTTCTCTTCTCTGTTATCCTTAACTGAATTTATTCTAATCGGTTTTAGTTTTTCTTGAACGCGAGTGACTTGTGAGGATTCTTTATAAGGAAGAAGTTCATTTGAATTTAAATTTACCTGTGCAACCGAACAACTCACTAAACCTGCTAATAATAAATACTTCATGAAACGCTTTTCTCCCCATCGACATCTTTATCTTCTTTCGTTTTACGTTTTTTTTCTTTGTCTGCTTCCCATTTTTTAAATTCTGCAAGATCAACCTTAATCTTTCCTAGAACCCACGAGATAACAGCTATATCATCCATAAACCCTAGACCAAGTAGAAAGTCAGGAACAAAGTCTGTGGGAGTCACAAAATAAACAACTGCCAGAACAGTATATAAAATGGTTTGCTTATTTACTTTGGTATATTTTCTTGAAACCCAAGCCTTACTGAGTCGAATTAGAGTCAAAAGATCATCAACATAAATCCCCAATGCGTCTTTGACACTAGATTTATTGATTTTTTCAGTAGCCTTCTCTAGTTTGAACTTAAGTCCTGATGGGTTCTCCATTAGATCTTGCGCAATGGCCATAAATTTCGTTTTGACGTATTCCGATAGTCTTGAGTTCATAATTCTTCCTAATTTTCCAGATCTTAGCAGAATTACTAGCAAAAGTTAATGAGAATAAGATCAATAAATTCCAATACTTAAGTTAGACGAATTGTAAAAATTACATAACAAAAGTTAAAAACTTGCAATACTGAGTAATACTCAGTACAATGAGCCCATTCTTGATTACTTGATAAAAGTATTCTCTCTCTTGTGTGTTGATGGTGCCGATTCTCTTTCGGCACCTTCTTTTTTCAACAAAAATTCTTTTACATCTAGGCCCCAAGCAAAACCAGTTAATGAGCCATCACTTCCAATAACCCTGTGACATGGAATAAAAATTGGTAGCTTATTTTTGTTATTAGCGTTTGCCACCGCACGACAATGCTTAGGACTTGCAACTCTCTGTGCTAATTCTAAATAACTAATCGTATCTCCGAAAGGAATTTTAACTAACTCTTGCCAGCAGTGTTTTTGAAACTCTGTCCCACTTATATCTAGAGAAATATCGAAATCTGTCCTTAAACCTTCAAAATACTCATTCAATTCAGTAGCAGCCTGCTGAAGATGAGAATTTGAATTTTCATGAGAAATAGGTTCTGTTTTTGAAATTGAACAAACACCATGATTAGTGGCATTAATAACTAGATTGCCAAATGGTGATGTATAATTGATTGCAAACTTCAAAACCCCCTCCCCTTGCCATAATAGGCTCTACATACAACAATACTATCTCAAAAAAAGAAGGAGATGAATATGAAATATAGCACGCGTGGTACACCACCACCGCCACCTGAATTACAACTTTTGGCGAATTTTTTCTCTAAATTCAAATTGCCTTTAATCATCATAATATTAATTGCGATCGGAGCTCGTACTAGCTTTTATACAGTCGAACCAGATGAAGAAGCTGTAGTCATCAGACTTGGGGAATATATTGCGACAGAAGGACCAGGTCCACATTTTAAAATTCCTTTTGGAGTTGATGAAATTATAAAAGTCAAAACTCAAGTTGTTCATCAATTAGAGTTTGGATTTAAAACAGTAGACTCAAGACCTGCCATCACAAAATACGCCAAAAGAGATTATACCCAAGAGTCTCTTATGCTCACTGGTGATTTGAACGTAGCCGATGTGGAGTGGGTTGTTCAGTACCAAATCTCTGATCCGTTTAAATATTTATTTCAAACAAGTCAGCCAGTAAAAAATATTCGTGATATTTCCGAGTCAATTATGAGAAGAGTTGTGGGAGATAGACTAGTAACAGAAGTTCTAACGACAGGAAGAGTAGAGATCGCGGGAGATGCGAAAGTACTTATGCAGGAAGTGCTAGATAAGTACGATATGGGTATTCGAATTACGACAATAAAGCTTCAGGATGTGAATCCTCCTAAGGCAGTTCAAGACTCATTCAATGATGTCAACTCGGCTAAACAAGAACAAGAAAAAATGCTTAACCAAGCCGAAAAATCTTATAACCGAGTCATACCAGAAGCCAAAGGAAAAGCAGAACAACTAATTGCAGAAGCAGAAGGTTTCGCTAAAGAAGTCGTTAATAAGGCGATTGGAGATACGACAAGATTTAATGAACTTGCTATCGAATATAAAAAAGCACCGGAAGTAACAGAGAAAAGGATCTACCTCGAAACGATGGAAGAACTCTACAAAAGAATTTCAGGGATTACAATTGTGGATAAGAAAGTCAAAGGACTGCTCCCAATTTTTTCAAAACAAGAGGTGGTAAAATGAATAACTCAAAGTTCACAGGTATAGTTCTACCAATCATTGGAATTGTTGCTCTAATAACCCTGTTCTCAAGTATGTATATTGTAACAGAAGGTAAGCAGGCCATTATCACCCAACTCGGAAAACCAGTTGGAGAGCCAATTAACAAAGCAGGACTTTATTATAAAGTTCCATTTTTTCAGAAAGTGATCTTCGTTGATAAAAGAATTCTTACTTGGGATGGTCTTCCTAACCAGGTGACAGCAAAAGATAAAAAATTCATCAATGTAGATACGACGGCAAGATGGAGAATTGTTGATACTCTAAAATTTATTCAGACAGTTCAAAACGAGCAAGGTGCAAAATCGAAGCTTGATTCAATTCTTGACGGTGCAACTAGAGACGTAATCTCTTCACAAAATCTAGTCGAAGCGGTTCGAAACTCAAACTCAATTTTAGAAAAGATTGAAGAGAAAAAACAAGAGATTAAAAGAAAGCGAGAGGCAGGTGAGCCTATTGTTGAAGAGGAAGTTTCAGGAGAAATTGCTCAAATCGATGTAGGAAGAGAAAAACTTAGCCAAATGATTTTAGAGAAAGCGAAAGATGACCTCGCAAACCTTGGAATTGAACTTATTGATGTGCAATTAAGACGAATTTCTTATGAACAGTCTGTTGAGAGAAAAGTTTATGAAAGAATGATTTCTGAGCGTCAACGAATCGCTGAGAAGATCCGCTCAATTGGTAAAGGTGAAAAAGCAAAAATTGAAGGACGTATCAACAAGGAATTAAAGCAAATTGAGTCTGAGGCTTACAAACAAGCTGAAATCATTAAAGGTAGTGCTGAAGCCAAAGCAGCGGCTATTTACGCTAAATCATTAAATAGAAATAGAAAGTTCTATGATTTTATCAGGTCAATGGAGGCTTATAAAAATTCTTTGTCAGGAGACACAAAATTAATCTTGTCTTCTGATGCTGAGTTCTTTAAATACTTACGTTAATGAGAAGAAAACCTAATCGTTGTCCTCGCTGCCTAGTTCACGAGGACAACTGCTTTTGCCAAACAATTTCCAAAATCGCGACAAAGAATCGCCTTAGTGTCATTCTTTATAAAAAAGAAAAATGGCTTCCATCCAACACCGCCAATCTATCTCTGATGTCACTTGAAAACTCCAATAAATTTGAACGAGGGCATAAAGATGAATTCATGCCCAAGGACTTTATAGCTAATGAAGAGTATCAACCACTCTACCTCTACCCTTCAGACGAGGCAAAAGAACTCACTCCAAATTTTATGCAACAATTTGATAAACCGGTGAACCTTATCGTTCCAGACGGCACTTGGAGACAGGCCAAGAAAATTCACTTGCGTGAACCGTTGCTTGAAGGTATTCCGCATGTGAAGATCAATCCTTGCTCACCAAGTCGCTACACGCTCAGACGCCAAAAATATGAGTATGGTCTTTGTACTTTCGAAGCCATTGCACAGGCCTTTGACGTGTTGGAAGGGAGAGAATGCTATGAGGCTTTGGATAGGAACTTCAGTGTTTTTCTGGAGGCTCATCACAAAAATCGACAAATATTTGAACCTATCAAAAAAAAGGGAGTCCATAGGACTCCCGAGAATTAAAAAATTTTGTTTTTAATTACTGAGCAAGAAGTAGAGTCATATTGATTCTAGTTCTATCACCTGGTCTAAAACATCTTCTTGTAGTGTACTTGTAAATTTCAAAATTCTTTTTAACAGCTTCAAAGATAGATGTATTAAGATGGCAGTTGTCTCTTTCACGAATTGACGATTGACCAACCATTGTCACTACATTTCCATCAATTTCAGAATTAAGTGTATCGTATACAACTCTTACACTTGCAGGAAGATTGAATCTTCCATTCCATCTGTCTAATCCACCTGTACATCTTACTGAATGAACGATTGCACCCATGTCTTCAAGTACAGCTTTTGTTTTGCTTTCTACACTGTCACAATTGTAATAAACTCTTGCTCCATTTCCTGCAAATGTAGAAATAGTAAAAGAATCAGAATGTCTTTCATAATCTGCAGCAAAAAGGTTTGAACTAATTAGTAATGCTACTAACGTAAGTAATTTCATAATAACCTCCCTAGTCAATATGATTTGATTACATCAGAAGCAAATAGCTCTGTAAATTGAACAATGTTAAAATTAACTTAAAGAAGCGCTGCGTTCAGGCAAAAAAAAGGGGAGAATGAATCCCCCCTGTACTATTTAGAAACTTTTTACAAAAATAACATTAGCTCCAGGCTCGCCGACGGCAGGAACTGTTTCTCCAGATAGTTTCTTCTCATCCCATTTTTTCTGGAATGAATCAGGAACTTTTGCATCTTTAGAGATCACAATTTTCTTTCCGTTATACTCAGCTTTCCCCTGAAGTAATAATTTTCTAAGAACCATTTTAGGAACATCTCCGTCAAACTCAAGGGCCATAACAGAGCTAGTACCTAGCATTAATAATAGAATTGCTAATAATTTTCTCATCTAAGACTCCCTCTTATAAAGACCAAATATATGAGAATGAAGAACGAACTTCAGCATAGTTCTCCATTTCTCCGTCCATTTCTTGAGCGTGGTTTGAAGCATCAATTTTGATCGCTAATTGACGATCAGGTCTAATTACAACACCAAGAGTTTGTTTAACAAATGAACCATCATCAGAAAGACCTGCTTCATTATCACCACCAAGATCTTTATCTGCAATCATCTCAGGATTCTTATAATAATCCCACTGAAGGTATGGAGTGATCTCTCCCCACTCTTCTGTTTTAATTGCATAACCTAATCTGAAATACCAAGTTGTTACATCATAACTTGCTTCGTCTTCAGTACATGATCCCCAGTTTGCTCCGTCACAAATACGGTCTCTTTGCCCATCATTTTGTGTACTACCATCCCAAGAATTAACAGTCGTAAGGTTTCTCGTTCCATCATGCTTTGCTACATAGTATGCAGCCTGTGCAGTCCACTTCTCATCAGTGTATTCGGCGTAAACTCCATTTACACTATAAGTAGTAGATTCCATCCACTTCGCCACTCCACCAGCGACATCTTCATTATAAACAGCTTTACCACCAGAGTAGTAAAAAGAGGTACCAACGATTAAAGTCGATCCATCCATTCCAATTCTTGTGTATCTTAAATCCCCACCGATAGGAACTTCACCACCATTTCTTTCGTCGTTCCCTGTTGTAAGAGCATAACGAAGAGTGTTTCCATCAAAATCAAAATCACCATGAATCATCATATTGGTTGTTCTAGTTAAAAGTAAGTGATCTTTGTCGAAAAGCTCTGGCGCTTCAATCCCAATATAAGTAGGTACAGCATCTAGTCTTTCGTTATATAAACCGAATGGTCTATACAGTTTTCCAATTCTAAACTTTAATTTAGAACTTTTTGCGATCTCAACCCAAGCGTTTCTAGTTTCAACAGTATCGCCTGAAGCATTTAAGTTTAAGAAAGACGAAAACTTAGTACCTTTTGAAGACTTAACCATCATAGTAACATTTGGAGTGTCGAATTCGTGAGCATTGTCACTTTTTTCAACAGTTCCTTGAGAACTTGCTGTTCCACCAGTCCATTGAGGCGATGCCTCAACTTGTTCAACATAACCTTCAACATAACCAAATACACTTGATTTTAGTTCAGAGGCTTGGGCTGAAAATGCCATACAACCACCTATTAAGGCGCAGCTTAATTTTTTCATTCTCTCTCCTTGAATAAAAACTAATACTTAATCCTAATAGCACGTCAAATCTAATGCAATAGTTCCTTAATTTTTCATGAGTATTTTAAGTTTTATTGAAGATATTCCGACAAAGTAAAAAACGAGGAGTTTAAATGAAATGGTCAGGTAATTTATCAATGAGAAGAAAAAATCTCTTTAGCTTTCTTTCTGTTTTTGGACTATTTGTACTGGGTATTGGTGGCTCATCTTATCTCTACAACGGACTAATAGAAAAAGAAGAAGCTCTAATTGAAAAGGATATGAAGCTCAACCAGACCATTGCCAAACTCCAAGTAAGTACCCAAGAGCAGAATTTTTATGCCATTCAGTATACTTATACCAATGACGAGGCCACTTTTGAATTTTTTGAAGCCTTAACAGAAGAAACAAAGAAAAAGCTAGAAGAAATAAAAGTATTCCCATTAGAATACAATACTGAATTGAACTGGGCCGGAATCACAAAATTCTACAGTGAGTATGTGTCCTATGTTCAAGCTGTTCACACAAAAAAGAAAAATGATGTTACAGCGCAAGTGGAATTTGACTCCTCAAAGTCAGATAATTTCATGTTCGGAATTGCAGAAGTTTCAGATAAAATCCAAAAGAAAATCACAGAGAAGAGATCAGAAATTGCAGAGTTTAAACAAGCTGTTCTCTACTCCGTATTCGGAGTCTCTGCCGGTATATTTGTTATTATCCTATTAATTCAGAAGTTCTTAGGAAACTCCATTAAAGGAATTCTAGGAGTTACTGACACTCTAAGAGAATCATCTGAAATCAACAAAACAAATAGTGAAAGTGTTTTCCAAGCTGCCAATACTGTATCTCAATCGGTAACTCAACAAGCTGCTGCCATTCAAGAAACAGTTGCCACCTTAGAAGAAATCAAACAAATGATGAATCGCTCTTTGCAGAATACAGAGCAATCTCTTCAGAGATCACAGGACTCAAGAACTGTTGCGACGGAAGGAAAAAGAACAATTGAGTTAATGATTAAGGCCATCAATATGATTGATGAATCCAACAAAGAAATAATGAATCGTATGAGTGATTCAAATCACGAAATTCAAAAGATTGTTTCTGTTATCAAAGAGATTTCTGAAAAAACACAAGTTATAAATGATATCGTTTTTCAAACAAAGCTTCTTAGTTTCAACGCATCTGTTGAAGCTGCTAGAGCTGGTGAACATGGTAAAGGTTTTTCAGTCGTTGCAGAAGAGGTTGGAAATTTAGCGGAAATGAGTGGTGGCGCCGCTAAAGAAATTGAGATCCTACTTAAAAACAGTGTATCCCAAGTTGAAAGCATTGTTGACACAACACAAAAGAGCATTGATCAGATGGTTAAAATATCTGCTGAAAAAATTGATACTGGAGTTAAAATTGCTCATGAATGTGATGAAGCACTTGATAATATTGTCGTCAATGTTGCTTCAGTTGACTCAATGTTAAATGAAATTTCACAAGCATCTGCAGAGCAAGTTGAAGCCGTGAGAAATATTTCGACAGCAATGACAGAGATAGAAGAAACAACACAATCCAACTCGATCGTCGCCAAGCAATCATCAGAGTCAGCAGATAGCTTATTAACTCAGTCTAAACATTTGGACTCTGCAGTTCAAAAGCTAGATAAAATCCTTCTTGGTGTGACAAGCGACCAAATACAAACAGCTGATGTTCAGCCCCTTCATACGGAACAGCATGAGGATGAGGAAGAATTTGAAGACTTCGCTAAATCTGCTTAGTCTTCAATCTTTAAAAGTTCCTCTATTTTAGTCAGTTTGGTGGAAAGTCTCTTATAGATATGAGACTTTCCTAGTAAAAATCTTAGTAAGTATTTATCAAGTAACCTACCCAGAGGAATCCCAAACACTAAAACAAAAAATGTGCCTACTAGAATCGCAACGACATATTGCGTGCCTGCAGGATTATCTTTAAAAAATAGATTTTCAGTGTTCATACCAAAAAAGCCTACGACCAAATTCAATGGCAAAAAGATTGCCGAGATAACGGTAAGAGCATACAAGTTATTATTTAATTTTTCACTCTTCAGAGAGTTATAATAATTGTAGAGAGCATCTAACCTTGAGATCTGAGTCTCTAAGTGATGTTGAGCGTAGGCTATTTCATCCAATAAATCCTTAACAAGAAGCTTAGGAAATTCAGGTGTTTCTATATTATCTTTTAAAAAAGCTTGAATAACTCCCGTCATTCGAGAATAGTAGCGCTCAATTCTCGATAAATCCTTTTTTAAATCAAACCATAAATCCATAAAGATACGAGGAATATCTCGGTCAAAAATATCATCTTCAAGCTGATCAATTTGCTCTGTATACTGCTCAATGATTTTCTCGTTTTTCAAAAATATTGGTTTTAATAATTGATCAACATTTGCATAAGGAAGATTCGTTTCCACAAATTTTTCAGCGTTAAAATCAAAAGAGAAAATTCTTTTCTGATCATCGAAAAATAAACCTCTTGAAGTGAAACTTAATTGGTCGTTCGCAATATCGAAACCTCTCACAATCAGAATTTTATAATTAGGCTCTTTCACATAAACTGAATAGTGATTTTTATTGCGAAGATCATCTAAATATATTGGATTAATTGTTTCAAGAATGTTCACTAACTACCCTCTCCTGCTTAACTGGGCGAAGAATCTCATGCCCATTCATAACTTTGTTTCCTCTAGAAGTTATATCATTAACCAGAGCTTTTTCATATTTTACATCTAAGACATAAGCTTTAACTGCCACCTTAATGACAAAAGTATTACTGATTGAAACTTCTTCGAAATTTACAATCACTGGCTTCTCTAGATACACATAGCGACTGGTGATGACAACCTCATGGAGAAGATCCCTCACGTAGTCAAGATTTTGATAAATAGAAACATAAAAGGGAACTACCACCATCATATCTAGCGAACCACTGTTTCCACTAGAGACGACATCTGTTAAGAACTTTGAATTTGGTATGGTAACCAAGTTGTCATCTAAGGTATTTAACCTGACAGACCTTAACCCAATACTTTTTATCTCACCATACTCACCATTAAAACTGACCCGATCCCCAACCTGAAAGGGGCGATCAAAAAGCAGTATAAAGCCCGCAATCATTGATCCAACAAGATCTTTTAGTGCAAACCCTACAGCCACAGCTGCTGATCCACCAATTGCGACTAAAAATTCTTTTGAAGGCCTAAAAACGTAATAGAATGCTCCTAAACTTCCAACTAGATAAGTGACAAAAGTAAAGACCGTTGTAATCTGTAAAATCACTAGTCTTTTACCAGAAAAGCGCTGTTGAATCCTAGCAGACCAAAAGCCGACAAATCTGGCGACAAAATATATGCCTACCAGAAGAGAAATGAATAAAAAGATTTTATCAATCTTAAAAAAGTCAAAAATCAATAAGGATAAATCTGAATTAACTTCCATAAATAAAGTTCTTTGTTCTTAAGTATTTTATTAGTGCATATTGAGTTGTTATATCAACCATAAATCTTGAGCGATCATCCCGAAATAAAAAATGTCTCTCCATCCCTATTTTGAGTGCATTTCGAATTAAGCCCCTTTGCAAGTTGGTCACATTTTCTAACTCTGACGCAGTTAAATTTTCGTGTTTTAAAACACCAGAAATTACAAATAAAAGTTCATCACTTAGCCTCTCAACACCCTCTATTTCGGCACCACGAGGTACATGAACGTTAAACGTGGAAAGGTTTCTACGGGAGAGCGCTGAAAGCCATAGATATAAAGCAGCCCTTGGGTTACCTCTTGATAACTCCCATAAAAGCTTAAAAAATTTGGACTCCACAGAGCTGTATTTATCAATTTCATCCTGTGATCTGGTAGCTGAAATCAAAAGATCATAAGACAACTTAAAATTTGTTTTTGAATGTCTCTTGAGAATTAGTTCTTTTATCTTGCTATCTGACCATCCGCTAACTTCAAAGACATTTCTAACAAACTGAGTCCTACCAAACGCTCTATCCAAAAATAGCCACGAATACTTATTAAAAGACATCACCCAATAGATATTGTCCGTGTTCATATTTATGAGATTTAGTAATCCATGGTACGCATCAAATCCGCCAGCTTTAGACAAAAAGATATTCTGACACTCATCTAAAAAAACAACCGTTTTTTTAGAACATTTTTTATCGATATTATAAATATTAAAGCTTTCTTCCTCAAAGTTAAAAATCTTTTGAACCAGTTTATGTAAGCTGGACTTCTCAACAGTTTTAGAGGGGATTTTAATATATTTTAAATCTAACTCTTCATTTTGTGACAACTCGAATTCAATATGTTTTAGAAGAGTCGTTTTTCCAATTCCCTTATCGCCGAAAATAACTAAAGAATGCTCTTCCGTTCTTCCCTCGACCCATTCATTGATTTCATCTAATATTCTAGGTTCGAGCTTCTGCGCACTTTCAACATACTCTTCTTGATTATCTAAAGACTTGGGAGAAAAGGACTTTTTGTACTCAACTGGGATTCCCTCGTCAGCACCTTCACTAGCTTCAACTTTTTCTATTTGCTTTTTAAATAAATTTGCTGAGATTTTCTTTGAAATTTCAAAATTCTCCGTCAAACTAACAAAAATATTAAAAAACTGAAACGATAGAATAAAGCCGAACATTAAAACAGCATTAGAACGAGATGGCAGAACTGAAATCAATTTAGAATACCTCTCTACAATGGCACCGGCAAATCTTCTTTCCGCGTATTTGCGCAACTCATCTTCCCATTTAGAGCATTCCATAATGAGTTGGTATAGCGTGTAGATGAGTACAATAAAGTACACCAGAGTATAAAGGTAAACCTTCCCAACTGTCGCCTCAATGATAATTAGCGCTAGAAAATAAAAAAGAAAGATATTCCTAAACTTCTTAGAGGTCTCTGCAGCTCTAGTTTTGAAATTGGCAAAATTACTTGTATCTAGCTTAGAGATGGCCCCTAAAAAGACTGTAACCATATTTTCTAATATTGAAGCTCCAACATAAACCTGAATTCCCCAAATCAATAGATACAAATCATCAAAATACTCTACAGATTTAAAAAACTCTAAAGTCAAAATCCACAGAACAGATTCGGTGTTCTCTTTAATTTTACTCCAGAGTCCATAAAACTTTTGTACTAGATAAAAACGCCTAAATTGGGACATAAATTGTCTAACGACATCATCCATTTTAACACTTAGTTTTTTGAAAAAATGCATCAATGAATATAAAAGGATTATAATCAATAGAATGATCGTAAAATGGCCCGATAATTTAACGTATCCTTCTCTTCCTAATGAAAGCTGTTCGCTAACGTAGAGATATTTTTTATAAAAATAACTAATTACTCTGTAGGGAGCAGTCGAAATTTCGTTTTTTATCAGCTCAATGGTTTTTAAAGATCCAAGTGATTTGAAAAAATAGCTTAAGCCAAGCGCTCTGTAATAAGCAGCTCTCATGGAGCTTCCATTTGTCACTAATTGATTTAAGAGCTTTAATTGCTGATTTTTCTTTTCAGTGTATTCTCTCAGTATTTCCTTTCTAAGTTCAACTAACTCCTTATACTGAACTACAAGGTCGGTTTTTTCGTATTCACTTGGTACGATTGGAATACTTTTTATTTCAAACCTTTTTGATGTCCAAAATAAATCAATATAGTTTTCTTTGGCGATTTCAAGCCACAGTTTTTCTATGGCCAGAAAGTTTGCCTCCAACACTTCTTGGTCTTTGCTTTCGATTTCTTTGGAAAATTGCTTTAGTTTTTCACTAAATTTCTCAAAAGCAATAATCTTTTCCTCTAAATCTCGATTTGTACTCAGTTTTTTATCTAACAATTCAATTTTTTGCTTCGTAAACTCAGTTTTATATCCCTCGAGTTTGGCATCTTTCGTATTCTTCTGACTCTCATTTTTAATCAAATCATTCTCTAGCTCTTTTTTTAATTTAAGTGCTGATGTATTTTCTTGATTAATTTGTTCTTTGATCTGAGGAAGACTCGTTCCAGTTAAGTCTGTTTGGCGTAAGCTATCATCGAGGAGGTTATTCTTTTTTAGAAGTTCAATTTTTAAATTAATATACCTACCTGAAAGTTTAACAAGTTTCTCTTTGGAATCTGTATTTTTGAAATCAATCAAGCATTTATAGAGATTCTGATGTTCAACTGATACAGGAGCATCCGATGACAAGATGTTTTCTAATTTCAGTATGCGTTGAGTGGTCTGCTCTATTTTGAAATCCAAACCAAAAACATCTTGAAGTGAGAAATCGCCAATATTTTCTCCTGCGATAATTTTTTCTAATTTATCTGCTTTAGTCGTAAGTGTAGATATTGCTGATTGATAGTTTTCTTCAACTTGCTTTTTTTGACATTCTTGAGAAAAGGTCACTGAAGTATAGAGTATGCACAGGATAATGATTACTTTCATAGCTAAATCATTGCGTAAATATCAGCTCTTGTCCAAAAAATTAAGCTTATTTCAGTCCTAAAACACCCTCGACACCACTTCTATTTACCGTTTGACAAGAGTCTGCATTCACTACGTCTGAACTTTCGCCTAGGCAACATGCCAGTACTTTATTAGTTTTGAAATTTACGGCTTGAATAAATGCTGTGGCCTGCTTAATGATGATGTCATCTACATAGCGGCTTCTTCTAATTTCACTTAAATCCATACACGTCTTTTCAATTTTTATTCCTCGAACAGGCTTTTCGAAACAAATTCCGCTTAGCTCTCCATTATCGCCGATTTGTATCTCTTCCACTCTCCCCATAGGAGTCATTTCAAATGACTTAGAATTACCCGTCATGTGGAAACTTTTAATGTCTTTGTTTTCATGTACAACAGATATTGGATCGACTCCGTTTACTCTCATAGTAAAGTATCCTTCACGACAAACAGTATCCTCAGGATTGTCTAACACAGATCGTTCATAAATTTTTTCAAACGTGCTACAGAAATCTCCTAACCCAAACTGACTATTTTTAACTTGATCGTCCTCACTATATAACACCCCTAAAAATTTCTCCGTCATCTCTTCAATCGGCTGACAACGCCCCCCTCTTTGTTCGTAGTCAACCTTACTAACATCGGTACCACAACCTATTGCTGTCGGAGCAAGACCTGCAATCGCAACTTCGACAGCTAAAGGTTTACCAAAAATTTTAGCTGCCAGGTTATTGTAGCCCCCTTTAGCCATTGAAACACCTCTTCTAAAAAATTGGTTACCTTGAGTTCTAAAAGCAGCTACTCTCGCATTAGCACTTAATTTACGCAGCCATTGTGGTTGCGCGTTTGCACGGTAAGTATTTTCAGCGAGAATTAATCGCCTCTTGATTATTTTTCTTTCGTTGTCAGTAAGGTTTTCATATTCTAGCCCTTCCACTATTTCATCATAGTTTTCCTCAAGCTGTTTTTTTACTAACTCAGCATCGGCAGGATTATTCATAAAATCACTAGCCTTATCCATGGCACGACCAAACTCCTCCGGTGAAATATTACTCATTCCTCGGTCTGCAAAGTCCGCCATTTTTTCGATATAACTAATCATCTTTCGTAATTTTCTGCGTTTTATCTTTTCGTTCATATCGGCGAGATTAGAAGGATTCGCTATTTTTGAATCATCAAGACTGAGACCCATACTATCAAGAGTCTCTTCCATAATCTTGGCGTCAGCCTTATTAAGTGCATCAACTAATTCCTGGGGAGGCTTTCTACCAAAACCATCTTCGTACAATGCTTGGTAAAACGGTCTATTTTTACTATCTCTGTACTGAGGCAAAACCTTAGCATTGTCATGAACAGAGAGAGCTTTCTCTAGCATTTCCCTACTAAGCCCCTTAAACATTTCTGGATTTTGATCGTATAGATGCATCCCAAGTGCTACTACTCGTTTTTTATGAAGGATTGTATGCCTATAAAAATCTTCCAATCCTTTAATATGCTCCGAAGCCTGGGTGATACTCGCGTTTAAAGTCGGAACAACTCTCGCTGTAACATCATAAGCAACAATTCCTAAAACAGGAGGGATATAATTCGTCCCAAGAGGCGGAACTGGACAATTAGCTACGTTTTCTACATCTGCTGTAACCCCCTCTATCTTGACTCCTTCTGGTAATTTTACTTCAGAATCTGATACAAGCAGGTCTCGACATTCTTTGAGGTTTGCACCCATTGAACAAATATTTTGAACTTTTAGGGTCTCGATTCTCGCTTTGGTTTTCTCTTCATCTTGTTGACAAGTATTTTTAGGTATTTGAGAGAATCCAGGAGCAGTACTAGCAGTGATAACAACATAACAGAGAATTTTAACAACAATATTCGCTCTCATGCATTATATTATCGGTTAAGACTGACTTAGCATCAGCTCAAAACATTATGCCCTCAAAATGGTCAATAAATACAAATACTTAAACAGAAAAATCATCAATATAGCCAAAGAATATTGCCAATATGACAAGGCAATTTACTGACCTTTAAATAATCGCTATAAATCCCACTTATGAATGAATACGAGCAAATTGCCATTGAGTTAATAACTTATTTACGAGACGAAATGCCCCAACGAGAGCTCAGCCAATCACTAGGTTATAGCTTTAATCAAGTTGGTAAATGGGAAAGTGGGCACACTCGTATAAAATGGGAAAATTTCTGTGACCTACTCGAATTTAGAGAAGTTAATGTCAAAGACGTTCTGGCCCAAAAAGTCGATGTACCTCTAGCTCAACTCGATTACCGCTCAGATATTTATAGGTACATAATTGAAGCATACTCCTTAACTGAAGTTATTGATCCAGAAAAACGAAAATTAGTAAAAAAGCTTATAAATAGTAAAAACAAATCAAATGACCTGGCCACGGTACTTGAATTACTCGACCTTCGAGAGCATATGTTGATTTTCCAATTAAGTAATTTTTTTTCTTGCAAAGGTATTCCAAGCTTAGAGTCGAGATTCAATGTTTATACATCGAGGTTAGATGCTATTGCAGAGACTCCTCAAATACCAATTGTAAGGGCCTGCCTTGAATTAACAACCTATCAAGAACTGAAAAAGCATGATGATGAATTCATCAAAATCCAAAGTGGTCTTAGCTTAATGGAAGTCATCAAGTGCTTGGCCATAATGAAAGACCACCGAGAGATTAAGTTGGTTAATGGTAAATATAAAATTATCGGCCCTGGCTATTCATTTTCCCATTCAACCAATCCAAAACTTCGAAAATTCAATCAAGAAATTTTTCATAGGGTTGCTGCAAGTTATCCTGTAAATCTGCGGGAATGGGATATGAGTCAAATGAGAAATGTGAATCGCTCAGCTGTGTTTGTACTGCCTCTTTCTAAAGTAGCATCTGTAGAAATTTCGGAATTACTTCGCCATACTCATGGGCAAATTCATGAAATCCTAAAAAAGGATCAACAAGAATATAAAGATGAGCCCAAAGAGAATGTCCAATTAATTGCAGCAATTAGTATGACTCCGTCAGCTATTTTTAAGGAGACTCCTACTCCTGAATAAACTGTGAGCGATGGATTCTTTTTGAATACTCTTTAGGAGTTAGAGGTTCACCTATTCTAAATATCCATGCAATCTGTGGGCTTCTATTGAATACCTCAAAGGTATTTTTTCTCAAGTTGTCTTCCCCCCCAGTGTCCATCCCCTTCTGTTTTTTTGAATCAATTATAGTTTTCAATCCAAAAGAGCTTATGGAAAGAGGTTGAACACTTATTCCAAGTTCAGTAAGCCGCAACCAAACCTCAAAACATTCCTCTCCAGTAAGGATATAATCATCAGCAGTTTTGAGTTCTCTCTCATAGACTAAGAAATCGGAACCAGAAAAAGTTTTTCGAAGCTCTGACTTTATCACAGGCCAAAAGATAGGGGCTAAGAACGGTAGGTATTTTAGTATAAGCATGCCCGGCCAGTTTTTTAATGAAGTATATAAATTTCGAAATTCAAAACCTCTATCACTTTTAAAAACAAAATTAGTCCAACCTAAAATATCCCGAACAATTCGTGGTGATCTCCAAATTGTAAGATCATTATTAATAACGCTGTTTACGATCTCTTCAGAGCCTGTATAAATTTTAAACCTATCAGAGAGAGACTCTTCAAGCATTTGCTTCATATGAGGTCTCAAATGCTTATTCACTCCTCTATAGGTAAATCGATTTTCGATCAAGCCTGCATCAATGATTTTTTTATGACTTTCGTTTCTCATGAAATAAACTTCTGCCACTAATTCATCAGAAAAGGCTTTCTCATCGGTATAAATCACCTCATAAGTTATTCCATGCTTTCCACTCACGACTTCTATAATTTTTTTCATACACCCGAATGAAATTTTTGAACTGGTATTATCAATATTGAGGGCGTGCTTTGCAATTTTATTAAAATGATAAATCTCTAATTTTTCTGGTTTCCATTTAATTTTGAACGGCTGACAGTTATCTCCAGACGGAACCCTTAAAAGAGCTAATGTTAGTTCTTTGACAAAATATGGATTTAAAATGGATTCGCTTTCTTTATTAAAATCTATTGCTGTACTCATGAATGAAATCATATGCCAGCGATTGAAATGGTTTGAGTAGTTTCTGAAAAGTTTCTATTTTCGCATGAGTGAGTTGCAAAAGTAGAAACATTTGACACCACGCAAGTTACTTTTGCGCTAAAATTTCCATCCGAAATGAACTTTGTAATGCTATTTCTAGTTTGGGTTTAGAGATTCTGCCCACTACCTACTGAGGACATCCCTTGTTCTTCCAACAAAATGCTTCATGCATTTTGTCCCAGAGACGGGGGCATTCACTAAAGCAGGCTTTACTCCTCGCTAGCTCGGAGCTGCTCATTCTATTCAAGTCCCAAAGAGTTTGATGATTTAAAGCAAAAAAAAAGCCGATCAATGATCGGCTTGTATTCCTTCTTCACACCTGATGGTGTTTTCTCTGCGTTAAGGAAAGATAGACAGACATAGGAAATCAATCGGTTAGAATTTATGTACCACCAAAAATTTTAACTAAAAGGAAATCCTATGTCCGAATCAAAGCTTACGAAATTT
>CAXRIU010000016.1:0-36767 GCA_964231135.1 Bacteriovoracaceae bacterium | reverse complement strand
AAATTTCGTAAGCTTTGATTCGGACATAGGATTTCCTTTTAGTTAAAATTTTTGGTGGTACATAAATTCTAACCGATTGATTTCCTATGTCTGTCTATCTTTCCTTAACGCAGAGAAAACACCATCAGGTGTGAAGAAGGAGAAAATCCGCCATGCCAAAGCATGGTGAAGGAGCTGGACGCGACTGAAAGGATTTTCGAGGTGAGGCTACGCAAGTTGAGGCTGGATGCCGAAACTGTAGGAGCCATGTCTCGCCCGGGGCCACCATTGCGACACATCCTTAAATGTTTTGAAATGAACTGAAATACTACGACTAATTTAAGCACATAATATGAGCATCCATTCTATGGATTATTTCAAAATCACCTTTCGTAATTTCGTCGAGTAAGTCTGAATGCTCCGAATTAAACTTTTCAATTGTATCAGGATCCATGCTTGCTCCCACTCCTCGGCACGCTCTAATTCTTCCCAACCATGAATCTTTAGTAAAAGGAATTCCTTCATCATAAACAAAGAATCCTTTATATTTAAAATGACTTTCTAGCTTTGGATACTTTGGCTTAATATCACCCTTATAACTATGAGCTGTCCAGTTAGGATTATGCTTTAGAATTAGTTCTTCAGATGCTTTAGCAACTTTATCCAAATATGGCATCCATGAGAAATGTGATAATACTAAAACACCATTTGGTTTTAAGACTTTTTCAAAGATTGGCTTAACTTTCTCAACATCAAAATACAAGAAACATTGATTCGCAATAATCACATCAAAAGTGTTCTCTGGAAAATCTAAATCTTCAGATGAACAAACCTGAAATTCAACTTCTAGTTTTTCTTTACTGGCTAAAGCCTTTGCCATCTCAATCTGTTCAGCTGAAATATCTGTACCTATTACATCACATCCCTGCTTACTAAACTCTCTTGCAATAACACCAGTTCCAGTACCTACATCCAAAACCTTTTGTCCCTTAACACCAACATCAAGAGCTGCTAACTTTTTATAAAAGCTTTGAGGAGGTCCTGGTCTATATTTAGCATAGTCTTCTGAAGTTTTGCCCCAGTCTATTTTCATTCCAGGGTCTATAGGGTTAGTACCAATCATATCTTAGATTTAACACAGTAGTTAAATTCTTGTAACTCCCCTCATAATTGATGGCTCAACCCACCGATATTACATTAAATATTGACAGAAGGTGTAACACTAGTGTAACATAATAGGTAGGAGATTATCTATGCCTACAACAAAGAAAAGAATAAATTTATCTGTTGATGACTCACTCTATGCAGAACTTGAAGAGCTGCAAAACTTAAGAGGAGCTCCCTCTCTATCATCTATTGTTATTGAGTTAACAAAAGAAGCTTTAGAGCTTCAAGAAGACTTATACTTCGCTCGTATCGCAGAAGAAAGAGAAAATGAAAAAGAAATTTCTCATAAGGAAATATGGAAGTGAGTTGGAAAGTAACTTACAAAGAATCTGTTAAAAAAGATCTCAAAAAAATATCTAAAGACATCCAATACATAATAAAACGGGCCATTGAAGAAAAACTCATGGAAGACCCTATTAAGTTTGGACTACCTCTAAGAAGAAACATGAAAGGATATATGAAGCTTCGAGTTGGAGATTATCGCATAATTTATTCTGTAGATAAAGAAATCGTTACTGTTCATGTCATCAAGATAGGACATCGCCGTGAAGTCTATGAAAAGTAGTTCAAGGTAGTACTGACCTCAGACAAATTAAATCCATAATTTATTCAAATTACAAGTCTTCTACCAAGGCCACCATTTTTTCTCAATATTTCTACTACGTCACGTAAATGGTATAGTTTCTAGACAAAAATCACGTAACAATTTAAAATCATGCGGACTAAACGATATATAAACGGCTTAAACTAGATGATTAAACCTATTGGACTCTTATTAATTTCAAATATTTTTATGACGATTGCTTGGTATGGCCATCTTAAAAATATGGCCGCCCGCCCCCTTTGGATAGTAATCCTAATAAGTTGGGGAATTGCTTTTTTTGAATATTGCTTTCAAGTTCCGGGAAATCGTATTGGTCACCAATATTTTTCACTTCCACAGCTAAAGGTGATTCAAGAAGTGATTACAATGGCCGTTTTTTCCATTTTTTGCCTGACATATATGAAAGTACCATTAACTAAGAATTTTATTTATGCCTCGATCTGTCTAATCATGGCGGTGTTTTTTATCTTTAGAGATTTACCAAAGAATTAAATAAATTGTATAAATAAAATAAATATTAACAAAAATAGTTCCCTCAATTCGATTGATACGTCCTTGCTTCCTATACCCATAACAAAAAATAAACAAAAGAATAGTTACACCAAACATGGTACCGATATCTCGGTTTAATACTTCTCTATTTATTTGAATAGGACTAATAAGCCCTGCTCCCCCCACGACGACTAATGAGTTAAAAAGATTTGAACCAAGTATATTTCCAAGAGCAAGGTCTGACTCTCCTTTTTTAGCTGCAATTATTGATGATGCAAACTCAGGAAGAGAAGTTCCCACAGCAACAACAGTCAACCCCACGATTAAATCAGGTACACCAAAAGCTTCAGCCAATCCTACAGCTCCAAAAACAAGAATCCTGGAACTAATGATCAACAACAAAAGTCCGCCACAAAGAAGGAAATAAGATTTTTTCAATGAAGATGTTTCTATTTTTTCATTCACGATCTGAGCGAAGCTGTCTCTACTGCTTCGAATGCTTTCTCTGATGGACCAGTAGACTAAACCTCCAAATATTGCCAACAATACGATTGCATCAATTCTCGATAACTCCAAATCGATCAATAAAAAAATACTAATCAGAGAAATGGTCAAAAGTATCGGAAGCTCTTTTCTGATAACTAGGGAATTTACTGAAATTGGTAATAGGATTGAAGTGACTCCCAAGATAAGGGCAATATTGGAAATATTTGAACCATATGCATTTCCAATTGCAATACCAGAGTTTGACTGAAGAGATGCGAGTATGGATACAACTAACTCTGGTGTTGAAGTTCCAAAACCAATAATTACCATACCGATTAACAAGGGAGATAAACCATAATAGCGCGCAATACTTGATGCTCCATCTATAAATTTATCCGCACTCCAAACAAGTAAAGCTAAACCAATAATAATCGAACATAGGAATACAACCATACTATGACTCTCTCTAAATACTTGAGTTTTTAAGTGAAACTCTTTTTCTTAAATTTTAGTTTATTAATTGCAAGAATATAACCGAATAGTTCCATGAATGGAGATTTATGAAAAATTTACTTTTATCAATTATAATCATTTTATTTACTCATTCTTGTGGAAAATCAGATGATAGCAGTTCATCAGATAGAGATACTGCCTCAAATGATACCGATTCGGAAACAAGTACAGAAGGCTTTCAAGGGAAAATTGACGAAGATTACTCACAAAACGGAAAGGCTCTACTGCGCACTGGGAGAAATTTTTCCGTAAACTATATGCATAAAATTAGTTCCAGCCGATTCATGATTATCGGAGAGGCCAGTGTCATGGGTCAAAGTAGTATAGGAAGCATACTAGTAGATGCAGATGGTTTTCAAGTTTCAACGGAAACAGAGTCCCCGGTGGACAGACAATCTTTCACGAATTCAACAAAGCCCTATGTTTTGAAAGCTCAATCTGATGGATCTTTGGTTGTTGGAGGTCAAAGCAGTGCTGAATCGGGGATTTACAGATTAACCAGTAAAAACTCATTAGATTCAAGTTTTGGCTCTTCAGGGAAAGTCTCAGTTACTGCGACTGAGGGAATTCGTGGTATGAGAGTATTAAGCAATGATGACCTCTTAACCTTTTCAAGCTCAGGCACAACACTAAAAGTTTCTAAGTTTAGTGTTGATGGTGTCGTTGACTCTAGCTTTGGAAGCTCCGGAGTCAATTCTTACACATTAGCAAATAACTTTACTCAGAAGGGATCAATTGAGTTAAGTGATGGTAGTACTTTACTCTTTGGATATTCAAATGTGAGTTCCAATAATAAAGCATCTATAATAAAAATTACATCCGCAGGAGAGCTAGATTCAAGTTTTGGTTCAAGTGGTGAAATGTATTCAACTCTTTCGGATTCAAGGTATCAAGCAGCTGTAACAGATAGTAATAATGCAATATTACTTGCTGGCTATTACAATGATGGAAGTCGAACTGTCGGATTTATTCACAAGATAGATTCTGATGGAAATCTTTCAAACTCTTTTGCGACAAACGGACAATTTAGCTCCTCTACCATCAATGATGAGTATCAGTATCTTTATGATATTCAAATTTTATCGGATAATTCCATTATTGCAGTTGGATCTTCGGAGGTGGATGATGGTGATGACTCAGATTTTTTAATAATAAAACTTACAGAAGATGGAAACCTAGATACCGAATTTGATGACGATGGTTATCTACTCTACGATGTTCTTGGAGATTGGGATGAGGCATTTAGTATAATAGCAATTGGAGACGATCAATTTCTAATCGGTGGCTATGCCACCGACTACCAAAATGACTACACAGGAGCCATTATAAAACTGAAATAGTTTTATTGAAGAGCAGAACAAGTTGCAGTTGCATCGGTAAAGATACTATCGCCTTCATTTCCAAGGTCATCGATCTCTTTACCAACCATGAGTTTTCCAGTCATCAAAGTTTCAGTAGAAAAGTCAGTTTCTTTATACTGAAGCTCAACAAGCTCTTGATAGTGAGGCCCTACCATTGAGATTTCTAACATATCTTCAGATACTCGATGCCTTGAAGCATATAGCTCCACATTTTCATCATCTATAACTACTTTTTTAATTTTACCTCTTATCAATGTCATAGATAGAGAAAACTCTAAATCTTCAACAGCTACGCCTGCGAGCTTACATTTCACGATGCCAGTGTTAGCAAAAGACGACATTGAGCCAAGGGCCAATAAAACTAAAACCATTTTTTTCATCTCAGTTTCCTTAGATTCGGGTTTGATGGCTACCGTTATAACTAAAATGGAATAAAAATAAATATAAACTATGAATAATTGTAATATATTCACAAACATAGCGACTTAAGTCACTAATTTTGCTAAATACTGCCCATGAAAACTCAAATAGACTTCAATTCGTTTGGCCTTCACACTGATATAAAAAAGCAACTTGATATAAAAGGCTATACACAACCTACTCCCATACAAGAATCATGTATTCCTCATTTACTTGAGGGCAAAGACTTACTAGGGATCGCTCAAACAGGTTCTGGTAAAACCGCAGCCTTCTCACTACCGATACTGCAAAAACTTTTAACAACTAAAATAGAGCTAGTACCAAAAGCAGTTCGCTGTTTAATTCTTGCACCGACGAGAGAACTTGCTTCTCAGATAAAAACGAATATTGATTTTTATGGCGAAAAGTTATGTCCAAAGACAGCTGTCGTATTTGGAGGAGTAGCTAAATCAACTCAAGTTTCAGCACTTGAACTAGGACTTGATATATTAGTGGCAACGCCAGGAAGACTACTCGATCTCATGAGTGAAGGTCATGTGGACTATACCCAACTAGATACTTTTGTTTTAGATGAAGCAGACACAATGCTAGACATGGGTTTTTTCAATGATGTGCAAACCATTATTCAAAAACTTCCCGCTCAGAAACAAACATTACTTTTTTCTGCAACAATGCCAAAAGAGATTGAAACCTTAGCGGAAGCAGTTCTAAATAATCCAATTAAAGTAGCTGTAACTCCAGAGGCAACAACAGTTGAAAAAATTGAGCAAACCGTATACTTCGTGGATAAGACTGATAAAACCTACCTACTACTAAGTCTATTGGAACAAAAAGATATCGGTAGTGCGCTAATTTTTTGTAAAACAAAATTCGGAGCTGATCGCTTAGTTGAACAACTCGAGCGCTCGCAAATCACAGCCGCTGCGATACACTCAAATAAAACTCAAGGGCAAAGGGAAAAAGCGCTTAACGCTTTTCGCGAAGGTGAAGTTAAACTACTTGTGGCCACAGACATAGCTGCTCGTGGAATTGATATCGATCACGTAACTCATGTTATAAATTATAATCTTCCTGAAGACCCCAACAACTATATTCATAGGATTGGTAGGACTGCGAGGGCCGGCCGTGAAGGCCAAGCGATCACTCTATGTGTAATCGCTGAGCTCTCTCTACTAAAAAATGTTGAGAAAAAGATTAAAATGAAAATTGAACCTGTATTGGATCATCCCTTTCACAAAGAATTTACGCAAGAGGCTCTCTCTCATTTTAAAAAGAAAAAGCCCGCTAAAAAAAATAAACGAAAACGCAAACGTTAGTTGCACAGAAAAGGATAATCAGTGTACCCTTCTTCACCTCCGCCATATAGACCTTCTTCCTTAAGGTCGTTAAGCTCAGCACCTTTCTCGTAGCGCTCTACCAGGTCTGGGTTTGCGATAAATTTTCTACCAAAACAAACAAAGTCGGCTCGGTCTTCATTAACCAAATTCTTTGCAGTCTCTAAATCAAGACAGTTATTACTAATATAATTATTTTTAAAAATTTCTCTAAGCTTGGAGTAATCAAAGTCTCGGCCGACATCACGTTTCTCTCCGGTATTTCCTTCAATGATATGAACGTAGGCTAAATTCAATTCATCAAGTTTTCCCACGAGATACTCATAGTCTCTTTGAGGGTCTTCAGCTTTTAAATCGTTAAACTCGCTTACTGGTGCTAGTCGGATTCCAATTTCCCCAGGACTCCAAACCTCTAAACAAGCGGATACGACTTCCAAAGTAAAACGGCTTCTCGCTTCTACAGAACCACCGTACTCATCAGTTCTTTGATTCGAATTATTCCCTAGAAATTGATGTAATAAATATCCATTTGCACTATGCACTTCGATTCCATCAAATCCAGCATCTTTGGCGCATCTAGCAGCATGAACATAATCTTTTATGGTATTTCTAATATCCTCTTTAGACATTTCCCTTGGCTCACTCGCCTCTTTTTTTCCATCTTTAGTAAAAGCTTCTGCTTGAGCTTTTATAGCTGATGCAGAAAATGGCTTTTCATTATTTGGCATAAGATCGCGATGACTGATTCGCCCGCAATGCCAGAGCTGACAAAAGATCTTTCCACCTTTGTCATGAACAGCTTTAGTAACTTTTTTCCAACTCTCTACTTGTTCCTCGGTATAGATCCCGGGAGTAAAAGCATAGCCAAATGCGTAAGGACTAATATTTGTTGCTTCAGAAATAATTAACCCGGCAGAAGCTCTTTGAGCATAATACTTGGCCATTAAATCATTCGCCAAACCATTATCATCACTGCGACTTCTCGTTAATGGAGCCATAATAAATCTATTTTTTAGTGTTAGACTCCCTAGTTGTGCTGATTCAAATAATGATTTTTTTTCATTGCTCATAATGACTAATCCTCTTGTTAAAATTTATCTTAAGTGACAAACTCCCAAATCATACCGAATTAGCTGCGCATCAATCATCACAATTTTTACACATTTAAGATTTTATTCAAAATTATTTGGAAAATTTCAAAAGCCTAGTTACTTTAAATATTGGTGCGGATTTTCAGATTTTAAAAAAATTAAAATTGCGTTTCCAATATCCTGCCAGACCAGAATAATCCAGCAGACTGTTAGCATGAAAGTAAGGATAACAAAGAATTTTTCATTCTTATTTTCGAAAAAATTTTTCATAAAATGAGACTTAATTCTAATCAAAATTGCTGACCGGAACTTTAGAACGCCGAAACTCATAATGGAAAAAGCCATCAGCGGAGCGACAACGATATAGCATACCAGTCCGATTTTTAATTCTAATGCAGTAAAATCATCGGGCGTATAAAAATTATTGATCGCACTAGATAGAACTACCAAAATTATTAATAAGAAAATAGATAAATAACGAAATAATCTTAGCATATTCTAATTATTAAACGAATTAATGTATTTTTCGAGAGATATTTTTCTACTCGGCTTGAGTCTGAACTTATCGCTCAGATATTTTTTCTAAATTTGTTTTTTCATTTTCTCTGTCATCGGCTGTTGAACTCTCAACTCCTCTACCAATAACTTCTTCTTTGAGAAATTCTTCCTCTCTTGCGATTGCTTCTTTAGCCCTTTCATTGTCTTTAGTGTAATCTCTTTGCATAATTAGCTCCTTTGTCTTCAATATATTGCAAGGAGCCTAAATAGGCATCAATCAAACCATAAGAGTATGTGAAGAAATTTTCACAAATTTAGCCTGTGGTCATCATCCCAGAGGAAATACCCGCGACGGTTTTTCTTAAAAGGTCCAAATCATCCTTTTTAAATGCTTGAATCTGCAATAGATTTAAAGGATGAATCATAGATGATCTAAGCTTGATAGAGTCTGCAAGCCAAGGTCTATACCACAACAGAGACTTCTCACCGGTCACCGTTTTTACAAAATTCACGGCATTTTTATACTCACGTGAAAATTCGTCCTTATATTTGGTTTTAACTGATTCACTCAAATCAGACTTATCTAAATAGAATTCAAATATTTCTAGCTCGACTTTACTAAGTGTGAAACCAAGCGAACGAACATAGGAGGAAAAAAGAGCGCTGGTTTTAAAAGACCGCTTTAATTTTCCTACATACTTCGCATCTTTTTTTACTTGCTCCCAAGAACTTCCAATTCCCCACCAAGTCGGAAAAAGAATTCTAATCTGAGTCCAACATAAGATCCATGGGATGGCCCTGATTGCACTTAGGTCAAGAGATGTAGACTTTTTTCTTTTTGCAGGTCTAGAACCTAACTTCAGAGCACTTAAAAAATTATAAGGTGTTGCAGACTCAATTAACTTAAAAAACTCATCATCACTTATTTTTTCTGTATAACAGTCTTTGACTTTGCCTGAGAAATCTTCCACCACAGTATCAATTTTCATATGGCCATGTTTAAACTTACTCTTAGTAAAGTTCTCCAAGATTTTATCAACTCCTGACATCGTTACCTCAGAGGAAGTAAAGTTTCTCTCTACCATTTCGCCCTGGATAGTAGCCTTATAGTGGTTCAGTGCTGATTTTGGCCACCAAGCCGTCTGATCAAGAAGGTTCCCTCCTCCTCTATCGATCGATCCACCAGAGCCATGAAAGAAAACAGGTACGAGATTATTATTTGAAATAATCAAATCCAATTTTCTCACAGTTTTCGCAATCCCAACTCTACTAGGAAGAACTCCCATCCCCTTAGAGGAATCTGAATATCCAAGCATTACTTCTAAGTTACCATTCCACTTGGACTGAACAGTCTTTATATAGGACTTATTCGCAATTAACTTCTCTACGATTCCATCCGACTTTTCTAGAGCAAGTGCTGTTTCAAATAAGGGAATAACAGGCAGCTCAACTTTACCGAAGACTTTTTTAACTAGCTTGATACCATTTTCAATGTCCTTGTATGAGTGACACATGCTCAAAATAAAGCCTTGAGCATAGTTTTTAACTCCGCCTGACTCCGTAATATCGGCAAGCTGAATCAGCATCCTGTGAATCGCCGTCGGTTTTTCTGAGGTAAGCGACTCTGCGACAATTTCGCTGTCCTCCCTAAGTTCGATTGGAACAACTAATGCAGGGAAAATCTCAAAGACGGAATTAATTTTACGAACTCGAGGACTCGGCTCCCCAACAATACGCTGGTACTGAGCTCCAAGTTTATTAATTTTTTGTTTAAGAGAAGCGACACTTTTAGCGTCTGCAGTTTTAATTATTTTAATTGTCTTAAGCTCCCCTGTTAAAACCGAAAAGTTCTCCTGAAGCTTTTTGTTAGATAGGAGTTCAATATCACTTTCCAGCAAAGAAAACATTCGTCTTAGAAAACGATAGAAGTAATTTCTAGACGCTTGTAAACATTCAAGCATAACGATTTCGTCAACACCAGGGTGCCCATCTTTGTCACCTCCAACCCAAGTTCTGACTCTGACTCTTCCAATGTCTCGGTCCGTTCTTATGAGGGTGTCCAGAATGTCTGGGCGAAGAATGATAGAAAACAAATGGTTCGCTTCATCTTTAACAGTTGGCTTTTCATGCCTCGTTGCAGGTAATAACCACAAAAGCTTCAAGTTATGCTTCATAATGGAAAACATATATTCTTTTTCACCAGTTCGGTCTAAAATCCTAAGCGTGAGGTTTTGAATCCTTCTGAATAACTCGATATTCTCTGGTGTTCGCGCCTCGGTTGGGTGAGCAGTAAGAACGTACGTGATATTATTTTCGTGGCGAGTTTTAAATTCAGTCTTTTGAGTTTCACGCAGTCTAAAAGTCCTATAGCCTGCTTCACAAGCGTTAATAAGTTCAAGCATGAGAGTGTATGCGTGTGCTAATTTAGATTTCTCTTTGGCAGATAATTTTTCAATATCTTTGTAACCTGAATCTAGCAGGCTTAGTTTTTTTAGCTTTGCACTAGATCGGTATTCTACCATTGATTGCCTCAGGTCCTCGACTTTTTTATAAAAGCTCTTGCCTTCCTCTTCGATCAGCACTTCTCCTAGTAGTGCGACGCTTTCTTTTACTAGTTCTTTTAATTCTTTGGGTAAGTTTTTAATTTGATTTTCCATAGGCTCATTTTAGACTAATAAAACCTATTTGAGAATTTCTGCACCAATTTTAACTATCACAGGGTAATGATCAGAAGGATTGAGCTCTCTTTCCTCGTAGGTTTTAGGTAAAGGTTTTACTTTTCCATTTTCTTGATATCTATATACATAAGATTGAATAAAATATTCTTGTGCTTTATCATTCATAAATACGGCATCCATTTGGGAGTAACTAGTTTCGCCATCTCTTGGGTGAAAACTATGAGTGACTCTTTCATGGTCTTGCATCGTAACAGAATTAAGATCAAAGCTATCTTTTAAACCCGACTCAGCTTTCAGCGGCTTAAACTCAGCACCTGTTGCCAAATTAGCATTAAAATCACCAGCAATAAACACTGCCGAATCTTTGTATACTTCTTTATAATGAGAAACGATCGCAGTCATTTCCTCTACCTGAGCAGTTCTGAAAAGGACAGACTTCGCATCTTCTTTTCTATCTCGTTGGGATTTTAAATGATTTCCAAATATAATCATTTCAGGATCATCAAGTACCGATGATTCTTGCTTCCAAATATGTAATGCCGGTAGATCTCTTGAAAAAATTGGAATCTCTTCATTAGTAGCTGCGTACAAATGAGTTGCTTCCCTATTAGAAATAACTTTGTATTTAATTGGTAAATCTTTTTTTACTAAAAAACCAATTTCAATTCCTCTTGTATCATTGCCCGGAAGGACAATTGGCTCATATTGGTTGTTTAGATAATTTCTATTAAAAAGTTTCAGGGCCTGAATACCCTCAACTTCTTGGAGCACAATAAAATCTAATTTCTCTTCTGTAATTATTTGTGCGATTTTCTTTACATCTTCTGGGTTTTTAGTGAGTACCTCATAATTGAATACTCTTTTACCCGTTTCTTCACTGGTTTTATATTTACCAACAGAGTGTTCCAAATTTAGTACATTATAAGATGCAAACTTCAATTCTTTAGAGTCACTTAGGCTTCTGGTTCCATCCAGCTTTACGGCCGGTTGAAAAAGCATCTCACATTCAACTTGAGCGGATGCAGGTAGAGAAAAAAATCCTACCATCAAAAAGATTAGTATAATAATTTTAAGCACCTATACCTGTCGGTATAAAGGACTTAAAGACTTAAGTTTTATTGAATAAACTTAGGTCCATTAAGTAATTTCAATAGCTTACTAGTTAGATTCTTTACTTTGTAGAGTTACTGACAGCTTTCATTGACCCCATGAACACACTGATATTTTTAAGTCCATGCTTTTGTAATATTGAAGCTCCAATAGTTGCTCTTGCACCTGATCCGCAATAAACGATGATTGATCCCTGAGCCCTCAATTCTTCTAAGTTCTTTTCAAGGTCGCCAAGAAAGATCGTTCTCGCATCTTCTAATGTTCCAGATTCCCATTCTCCAGGTTTTCTTACATCAAGCAGTACTGAATCTTTTGCTCGATCAAAAACCTCTTCTACATCTAGTGTTTTAATTCGAGATAAATCGTAACCGGAAGCCTCAAATTTCTTGATGCCTCCATTTAGAAAGTATCTAGCTTTGTCATAACCTAAATTTAGTAATGTATCTTTAGCCGTTTCAGCTTCCTTAATAGAGTCTCCTACTAAGAGTATGGGGTCATCGTAATTAAGAAAATACCCTCCATAGGCTCCTAGCATTGACGTTGGTATCCCTAAGGCTCCAGGGATATGGCACCCAGCAAAGGCTTCAATAGTGCGAATATCAAGAACCTGAAAACTTTCACGGCTATCAAAGTAGTCGTCAATTGGAACGAGCTCTATTCCTTCATAGTTTTTTAGTTTTCGATCATTTCCTTTAAGATTTAACTCTTCCATTTTAGAGAAGTATGGTGGTTTTTGATGATCCTCCGAAAGCTTAGCTTTTATAAACTCATCTTTATTTTTTTGTAACATAGGATTATGTTTTTTCTCAAAACCTAAAGTTGAAAATTCTCTATCACTAATTCCTCCGCCGCAAACCGAACCTGCGCCATGAGCGGGATACAAAATTACTTGATTACCTAGTGGAAGTATTTTTTCGTGAATAGATTCATACAAAGCCTCAGCGTCCTCTTCTTGCTTAGATGGTCGAAAATCAGTTCTTCCCACGTCATCAACAAATAATGCATCACCGGTAAAAACTGCGACGGCATCTTTTCCCTTCTCTGGATATAGGGCAAGAGAAATAGATTCTGGTGTATGACCAGGAGTTTCAAGAACCTTTAGTTCGGCTGAACCAAGTGAAAAAATATCCCCTTCTTTAACGTAATCACCAAATTCGAAATCAATTCCTCTGCCGTGATAAATCGCTGCTCCACAATAACGTTGAAGTTCTCTTGACCCTGTTACAAAATCTTCATTACGATGGGTTTCAAAGATAGCTTTAATTTTCGCGCCTTTACTCGTGACCTTATCGAAATAAAGTTTTGCCTCACGCCTTGGATCAATAACAATGGCATCGGCTCCGTTGATTACGATATAAGACAAATGTGCTATACTATCAGTTTTGATTTTTAAAATTTCCATAAAAGCTCCTTAGCTCATTCTAAGAATTTTCAATTATTTTTCCTTAATTGATTGTTTTGTTAGTGTGTTAAAAAATTAACAATTCGTGCCTAGGCTCTTCAGATTTGGTGAAGTGAAGTTTCTTGGCATCAAAGCTTCTTAATCTTATAGTAGTACTTGATGAAAGAACTATTATTGATCTCCCTTTTTGCAGGTATTGCCATTCCTTTAGGCGCCATTCTAACCTTTGCAGAAAAGCTGCTTCCTCAAAAAATCAACAAAGAACTCAATCATGCTATCGTTGCTTTTGGCGGAGGAGCTCTCCTATCTGCTGTTGCGTTGGTTCTCGTTCCTGAGGGTATAGAAAAGCTTTCTTTGATTAGTGTTGCGATCTCTTTTTGTGGAGGGGGAATTCTCTTTATGATTTTAGACTACCTACTATCTAAAGCAAAAGGCTCAATGGCCAATTTAGTAGCCATGCTTACAGATTTTATTCCTGAAGCCATCGCCTTGGGTGCCTCTATGGCAAACGGAATAGGCTCAGGTATGCTACTTGCCTCTATAATGTTTTTACAAAATGTACCCGAAGGTTTTAACGCTTTCAAAGAGCTCACACCTCCGCAGAAAAAAAACAAAGTTCAGATTTTATTATTATTCTTTCTGTTAGCTTCTGTTGGCCCCCTCATGGCATTTATCGGAAAAGAATTTCTATCTAATCATGAGCAGATACTGGCAAATCTTAAAATTTTTGCCAGTGGAGGAATCATTTATTTAGTCTTCCAAGATATAGCTCCTCAAGCAAATCTAAAAAAGCATTGGGCTCCCCCACTTGGAGCTGTCCTAGGATTTGGTTTAGGTATTATTGGAAAAATGTTGGTTCATTAAAATAGAGGATAAAAAATTTTTTCAAATCGTGTGTAATCTTCGAATTGTGGCATATGTCCTAAGCCTTCTAACTCAATGAGTTCTACTTGCTTTGGATTTAGTTTTTTTATTTCACGTCCAAGTTTCTGATACTGCCCAAGAGATCTCGTGATGCCTTTTTTCTTCCAAGCACGTCCAGGACCAGTTCGGTCCCTAGTACCTAAAATCAATTTCACAGGAATCTGAATTTTAGGAATAAGACTAATAATTTCGTTTTGGAAAATTGGTCCATATGTTAAAGCGTTATTCCAAGCGACAAGCTCAAAATCATTTCCGTTCTTCCATCCTTTAAATGGCGTGAGTAATTCCTCATATTCATCATTCCATTTTCCATCATAATAATTTTTTTTCTGATAGTTACGGAATGCTTCAACAGTTTTTTTTCTCTCATTTTGAAAAAAGAATTCAGGATCTTTAAATTCTACATATTGCAGATAGTTCTCTAATCCAATGGGATTAACTAATATTACCTCTCTGACATTTTTTGACATATTGGCCATATGAATTGCAAGCATGCCCCCCATTGAATGACCGACCAATATATAATCCTTAATATTAAGAGAAGCTATCAACTTTTGCGTGTTGTATGCCAACTGCTGAAAACTGTACTGGTATGCCTCTGGCTTCGTGCTTTTCCCAAAGCCGATTTGATCAGGAATTATAACTCGATAGCCCTTTTTAACTAGTTCTCTTGCTATTTGATCCCAGTAATAACCTGAAAAATTTTTTCCGTGAAGTAGAACCGCTGTTTTCGTAGATCTTTTATCTCCCAGATCACCATAGCGCATTTTTAAATTTAGTCTTTGGGATTGAAATTCAAATGTATCAACTTCAAACGGATATTTGTATTCACTCAACTCAGCATCAAAGCTTGGAGTTTTCGTTGAGGTTTGTGCGCAGGAAACTGTAAGTAGTAGTATAAATAACTTAATCATAAATTACTCCATGAAACTCCACTTCTTTTTTTCAATTGTCTGATAAAATTCCTTTTCACTGGAGAAAATGGCGCGATTTTGTTTAGGAATCCCCTTTAAAAATGCAATGAATTTTAGTTCCGACTTTCTTCGACCGGTTATATTCTCGTCATACATTTTATGAGCGAAATTTTTAACTGGAATTGAAAGTCTTTGCATGATTTGTTCTATATATTCGCCTTTATCTATATCGAAATTCATCTCAACACTTTTATCATAAGATTTTCCTACAAGCTCCGAACAAACAACCCTATCATCACTTATATAGTCAAAATCAAAATCATACTCCAGCCCATAGAATTCTAAAGATTGTTCTATGGCAACCGCCTTATCAAGTAGAGACACCATAGGTCTGGCCGCTGCCAAATAATCATTGAGAAAAGTATGACGAATACTTGAAAAATGAACCCCCTCAGAAGTGGCCTCAATTAGTACGTTTGGATATCCATATTTATCCATTTTCATATAGTCATTAATTACTTTTGGAAATTTCAATGTCAGGTAGTCAAAAAAGTTGTCACACTCCAATTGTAATTTTTGACATTTAGATAAGTAGTGCTTATTAACCTCTTCATTATTAAAATAAGTTTTCAATTGTTTGGCATCACCCATGTAAATAAAAGAATGAGACCAAAATCCTGGCAGGAACATATTGGATAAGAACCAATCTGTTCTTGAGATCATTATATCACCTGGCTGAAGTTTCGTCTGCATCTCCTTAGCCTGCTCAATATTGATCGCCGTTTTACCGTTATAATAATCAGGGTCTCTGTTTCTCGTTTTTGTGTCTCCTAACCAAGTAGAAATCTTTCGCATAATCGTATAAAAAATATTTTTAAATTTATAAATTTGAAACCGCCTGCGCACTGTCTGATAATTCTTTTTTGACTCAACAAATTCTTCTAATTTTTTAAACTGAGCGATAGCTGCTTCATTGATGGCCTGTAGTTCTGCATCTTCAGAAACAATGGGCTCCACGAGACTTAGAGCTTGACTGGGAAAATAAGTCGGTAGCTGCTCTACTCCGTTATGAATTGAATTAAAAAGCTGATTTTCTAAGTTGATAAATGATCCCCTTGGAATCTCAGCCGTATTCGTTTCATTCAGTTTTTTCTGTGCTAACTCATTATTCCAAAGTTTTTGACTCAAAATTGCAGCTGAAGTTTGCAGATGAAGGTTTGCTGAAAATACGATCAATTCATTTTTTCCCTCATGACTTGACTTTAATACTTCCAAAGCAATTCGAGTATCATTATAAACCGTCCAGAAGTCTTGAATAGCTTTACGTTCATCTCTATTAAATATGGTTCTTTGATTTTCGATAAAGCGCTCTAATAAAGGATGAACTTCTTTTGCATAGTTTTGCATTAGTGAATCAACCCTCATGATTTGCTCTTTTAAAAGTGAAATTTCGCTAGCTTGGGCGACAGTACTGAGTAATAAAAGTAATAATATCTTTTTCATTAATAAATCCTTTACGATATTGTAGGTATGCCAAGAGAGCTTGGCAAAAACTGAAACTGAATTTATGTTTTATCGGCTAAAATATTTTCTATTATTTCAATTACACGTAATGCTTGCTCAGGTTTTATCTTTAATTTATCTCGACCTTCAGAAATAGCTGTAAATATATTCCTGTAAAAAGCTTCATAGTCACCAATAAGAGTACTACAAGCTTCTTTCGCCATAGCTGGCGCTAAATATAGCAGTCCATCTTCTTCAACGATTTCTCCCATGTCATTTTCTCTCAGCATTCTCTCCTGAGAGTCCATCCCAAATTTTTGGTAAAATCCCTTTTCTCCAAAAACTTGAAAACGAGGTGAGAGATCACCAAATGACGTTGCGTGAAGAATTACCCTCAACTCTTCATAACAAAATATTAGATGAAAATAATCATCAACACCTTGAATACCTTTTTGGAAAGCTACGTCCGAAATTATATTATCTGGTTCACCGAAAAGAGTTAATGCCTGATCAATTAAATGCGATCCGAGATCAAAAAGAATTCCCGCACCTGGACTTGGCTTTTCTCGCCATTTTTGAGGGTTATGTTCGGGTCTAAATCGATCAAAATGAGATTCAAATTGTTTGATCTTTCCTAATGTATTTTCCTCAATCAATTTTCTAATTGTTAAAAAATCCCCATCCCACCTTCGGTTATGAAAGACACTCAAAACAAGATTATTCTTTTCAGCTAGAGCAATTAACTCTCTCCCCTCGGCTGAAGTTACCACAAAAGGTTTTTCCACAACAACATGGCAACCATGGGAAAGGGCCAGCTTTGTATAAGTAAAGTGACAATCATTTGGGCCAGCATTAACAACAAGATCAACTCCATCAATTAGCTCATCAATAGTACTTACAGATAGAGCATTGGGAAATTCTTCTTTAACCTCACCTTTCCGACTGGTTAAAATCTTTACAACCTCAAAATTCGAATTCTTTTTTAGAAGTCGTCCATGAAAAATTTTCCCTGATAGTCCAAAACCTACGATACCAACTTTTACTTTCATAATATTCCTATTTTATTTTTATACAGTTTTTTACATGAAGATCATCTTCACGAGTGATAAATTCTACAGAGTGTTTATACCCAAAGACCTCACAGAACTCCTGAACAATTGTATGCCCAATACCAGAGCCTCTTTCATTTAAACTACCATCAATACTTTCCAGTTTTTGATTACTCATTATCTTTTCAATATTTTTTCTGTGAACACTCGAGCAATGGTTTTCGATCTGGAAGACTTGCTGCTCATCATTGCTCACAAAACAAACTCTTACCACCGTCCCTGGCTGCGCAAATTTGATTGCGTTATCGACTAAGTTATTTAAAATTTGATAAACAAACGAAACCGGTTCAACCTCAATTTTTTCGTCTGCATTCATTTGATAAAAATCGAGATGAATTTTTTTCATTTCAGCTCTTGACCTAAAGATAAGATCTACTTTGTAAAAGATATCAGAAACAGGGATCAAACGGACAATTTTTTCTGGATCCAAATCGGATAGATTTCTCATCGCAATTAAATTTTTCATCAGGATATCCAACTCTCCTATTTGATTTTTGAGTTTAATAAAATCCTCGTCACGGTCGAGTTCTTTCTCGACTCCAAATAAATCTGTCCGCATAAGGATTTTCATTAACGAATTATTCACATCATGAATAATCACATTCATTAGAAAGCTCTTGTCACTATTTGAGCGACTCAGTCTCTCACTCGTATGCTTGAGTTCATCTATCATTTCTTCATTCTTCTTTGAAAAAGAATATGAAATAAAAATCGCTGCAAATAAACAAACCAGCGATCCGATGAGAATTGAAGATAAATTATCAGAGGTATAGATAATATTAAAAGGTTTGTAGAAATACACTATCAGAGCAGCAAAATAGTATATGCCCACATGAATAAGAACTAACACAAGAGCATGCTTTCTTTTTAATAAACTAAAGGCAAAAGATGACATCATGATTATGATAAAAGCATCTACTAAATAAAGCGGTTCAGTTACAAATTTCAATAGCGGCATTGAAATCATGAAAAAGGCCAGTCCACTCAACACCCAAGAATAATTTTTCGTAGATCTAACTTTATAAAATAAAAGCCCATACGGAATACTAACAGGAACAACCATCCAAGGAATTAGATTCAACCTGTCAGCCCAGATATAAGCCCCTATAAAAACAAAAGAGCTAACAAAGAGAATTCCAAAAAAATATTCTGCTACTTTGATTTTTAAATGATTGAGATCCCCTAAGGTATTGTCTATTTGAGCCATGACAAAATCCTAGCTCAGTAAACCTTATTAATCCACTCAAGCGCGCAACGCGACATTAAAAAATTGGTCAATTTATGACCATATGCTTAGAATTCTATATAAAAAAGGGGAAGTTTTATGAAATTAGTCTTAATTGGACTTATAGGGCTCGTATCAACATCAGTTTTTGCGAAGTCTTGTTTTGAAAGAAAGTATCAAAAGAAATACGAAAAATGTTTAAAGGCAAATATTCTCAATCAAAAGAAATGCTATAAGAAAAAAGACAAATGGGAAAAGAAATGTGCAAAAGAAGATTCGGCCAAACAAAAAGCAGCTGAAGAAAAAGCTCGTTTCCAATCTGTTGATAAAGAAGTTAAGGCAGGAAGAATTGCTAATCAATCTCTAGAAATTTGGAAAGATAATAAGCCATACGCCTGGAAAGTATCTGGAGCAATTTCTGCGACCAACGATATTAAAATGTCTGGTAATGCAGCTGTCATCTCAGGAAAAGGTTCATTAAGTCAGTCTGGAAAAATTGATTCAAGAAAATGGCATGGCTTTTATTTGCGTTTTCGATCAGACTCTCCATTAAAAGGAAACGAAGGGATTACAGTTAAAATCGAAGTCACAAAAAATGGAAATAAGATTAGAGAGTATTCAGCAAGCGGTCATTATCCCTATCCTAGACTATGGGAAATGGTATCAATTGCCATGAAACCAGAGCTCTATCAAAGTCAAATAAACCTTACAGTTAATTGGAACCTCCCTAAAGGAAAGAAAGTTTATCTTGATGATATCAGAATTCTTGATATTGAAGCCTATGAAAAAGAAGAAAATAATTATCGAAACTACTTAAAAAAAGAAGCTCTTAAATAATAAAAGGCTCCCTTTCGGGAGCCTCTGTATGCTATTTTTTTGAATTTTGAACCAATGTGATCAGAGACTGCGAAAGCTCTGCTAGATTTTTTGCAGACTGGAGACTTTTCTCTGCGCCGTCTGAACTTTTTAGTGCTGATTCAGTTACAAAATTAATAATATTTGAAATTGAGTCAACTGACTTACTCTGAACTTGAAGGATTTCGCTTACTCCATTCGTGGTGACTGACTGTTCTTCAACAGAAGAAGCTGTAGAGACTGCGATATCACTCATTTGGTTAATTTTTGAATCAATTTCTTTAACGCTCAAAACAGCTTTTTCTGTCGATTCTTGCACGTTGTGAATTTTATTAGATATGTCTTCCGTGGCCACAGCTGTTTGCTTTGCCAACTCCTTTACTTCATTTGCAACAACAGCAAATCCTTTGCCGGCTTCACCAGCTCGCGCAGCCTCTATCGTAGCATTCAAAGCAAGTAGATTTGTCTGCTGAGCAATTGAGTTAATTACTTTTACAATCTGTCCAATATCCTCAGAAGCTTTTCCAAGATCGCTGATCACAGTGGAAGCTTCTTTAGACTTTTGACTAGCTTCTTTCGACAACGAAGAAGCTTGCTGTGAAGATCTTGCCAACTCTTGAATTGAAGCTGTCATTTCTTCAGTACTAGCACTAACACTACCAATGCCACCAGCAACCTCTTTCGAACTCTCCAACGCTTCCTCAGAATGATTAAGTGTGTTTTTCGCATCATTCTGCAAATTAATTGAATAAGTTTGAAGCTCACCCGAAGCTTGACCAAGCTTATTGGCCGCATCTTCAAAGGAAGCCACTAAATGATTATAGTTTTCTTTTTCTTTAGTTAGATCTGAAGCAAATTTTACAACTTTATAAACATTTCCATTTAAATCAGTTATTGGATTGTAAGATGCGTTGATCCACACCTCTTTTCCACCCTTGCCAAGTCTTTTATATTCACCAGAATCAAATTCGCCACGTCTAAGTGTATCCCAAAAATCCTGATATTTTTTAGAGCTTGAGTATTCAGATTCACAGAACATGCTATGGTGCTTACCTTTAATTTCATTTAGAGTGTAGCCTGTAACTTCCAAAAAGTTGTCATTAGCAAAAACAATTGTTCCATCCGGTTCAAACTCAATAACTGCCTGCGACCGATTCATAGCTTTAATTTGGTTTTCAAAGTCTACGTTTCGTTTCTTTTCTTCTGTAATATCGGAAGCAAATTTTACAACCTTCAACACTGAGCCATCTTCATCAAAAATAGGATTGTAGGAGGCATTAATCCAAACATCCTCACCACTTTTGTTAATCCTTCTAAACTCACCCGACTGAAACTCACCCGCAGCTAAATTATTCCAAAATTGTCTGTACTCAGGCTTTCTAACATATTCGGCATCACAAAATATACTATGATGCTTATTCTGAATTTCAGATAGAGAGTAACCTGTTACAGCTAAAAAGTTATCGTTTGCCCATTCTATAGTGCCATCAGTATTAAACTCAATTACTGCTTGCGCTCGATTAATAGCAATATTTTTTCCTCTTAAATCAAGAAGCTCATTTTTTTGCTCTGTAACATCAGTTGCAAACTTAATGATCTTGATAACTTTACCTTTCTCATCAACAATTGGATTATAAGAAGCATTAATCCACACAGCTTCACCAGACTTACCAAACCTTTTAAATTCACCTTGAAAAAATTCTCCTTTGCCAAGACGATTCCAAAACTGCTTGTATTCATGGGAGTCCACATATTGTTGAGCGCAGAAAATACGATGGTGCTTCCCTTTGATTTCTTCTAAGCTGTACCCTGTGACACTAAGAAAATTGTCATTTGCGCCTAAAATAGTTCCATCTACTTCAAACTCAATAATTGCTTGTACCTTATTTAGTGCATCTAAAACGTGATTACCTTCACTTGGTTGTGAATACTCGAGATTTTTAGCTGTACTCATTTGAGATCCTTTTTAAGATTTTTTAATTTACAAGATTCGTATCGCCACAATAGTCCCTCAAGTTTAACACCACATAAATATAGAACTAGATTCGCAATTTTTACCCCCTTTTCGTCTTGAATTATTACTTTTTCTTAACAATTACCAATATAAACAAGCACACCCTGCCTATTTACATTGGCTTTTTGATAGAACATTATATGAAGCATGGTGCTGCAAAACATTGAGAATTACGCAAAAAAATTAAAACATCAATCTCTACTAATACTTGCTGGTTTTGCTTTTATTTTAGCTTTATTGATAGCTGTAAATATTTATCTAAATGCAAAGACTTCAGATTTTGATGAACTTATCAATATTTCTGGCCGACAAAGGATGTTATCCCAAAAACTTGCCTATCTTAAAACGGCAAAACTTGCACCGGATGAATTCAATATTGCTTTAAGCCTTATTTTAATGTCTCAAAAAGAGATTGAGACAAGAGCAAATGAAGAAATAAAAATTTATATCAAAAACAGTGTCTCGCCTTTATTCGATCAATATATAAATACACTTCGAAGTAAAGCACCAGATAAAAATCTAGTATATTGGCAGTCTCAACAAACTCTAGAGAAACTTAACCGAGTAGTTCTCCTCTTTGAAAAAGAAAGTAATTACTATCAAACCCTAAGAGGTTTTATCAATTTGTCTCTGGTTTTCATGACTATATTTTTGCTCATAACTCTATATTTTGTCGTTCTAAAACCTCAAAGAGATGATATCGTAAAACACCTTCGAGGCTATTTAAGAGCAAAAGTTGAGATTGAAGAAAGCTTAAAAACAAAATCTATTTTTCTCGCCAATATGACCCATGAATTAAGAACTCCTCTAAATGGAATCATTGGTATGGCAGACTTCTTGGCCGAAACACCTCTCAACTCAGAACAAAAAAATTTTTTAAATTACCTCACCAAGGCGAGTGAGTCACTTTTAAAAATTATTAATGATATTCTTGATTTCAGTAAATCTGAAACCGGTAAGATGACGTTGCATTCTACAAATACAAATTTAGAAGCTGTAATCAATGAAGTGATCAGTCTACTTAACCCTAAGGCCATAGCAAAAGAGCTCAACTTAGAAGTTAATATTGCACCAGAGCTGCCTACAAATATTATCATAGATCCATTGAGGCTAAAACAAGTGCTAATGAATCTACTCAATAATGCAATTAAATTCACTCGAGTAGGCTACGTAAAATTATATGTTTATAAACAAGATAATAAAAATATAAAATTTGTCATATCAGATTCAGGAATTGGAATTGAAAAAGAAAACTTAACAAAAATATTTGATGAATTTAACCAAATTGAAAATACTTATATAAAATCTCAAGAAGGTACTGGTCTTGGTCTTTCGCTAGTTAAGAGTTTTGTACAATTAATGCAAGGAGAGATAACTGTTGAGTCCAAAGTTAACGAGGGAACTGTTTTCTACCTTACAATTCCATTAGAGCCAGCTCAACAAAGGTTGAATGAATTCGTAAAACAAAAAGAAGACTTGGAACTTCGTTATATCCCAGAGAAAGTTTTAGTTGTTGAAGACAATCGAGTGAACCAAGTTGTAATCACAACATTTTTAAAAAAGCTTGGTATCCCCTATGAATTGGCTGCTGATGGGCAACAAGCGGTGGATATGGCCCGTGAAAACTTCTACGATCTTATCTTAATGGATATCTCCATGCCGGTTATGAGCGGTTTTGAAGCCACGGAGAAGATTCGAGAATTCAATTCTGATATTGCGATCTTTTGTTTGAGTGCCAATATTTTTGGAGAGGATAAAGAAAGAGCGTTTAATTCAGGAATGAATGAATTCCTAGAAAAGCCACTGAAAAAAGCTGATTTTATCCTAAAAGTTAATCGCTATTTCGAAAGAAGAACTGCCTCCTAGAGAGCTTTGGAATAAAGCCCATATTGAGTAAGTTCTTTCATCCCAAAGCGAACCAACCATTTTCTTATAGGAGAATTTTCGTAAACTCCTGTGACGATAGGTACAGGTTTGATAATAGGTAACAATCCATTTAAAACTTGAAAACGAGTCACACTATCTCCAACTCCTCTTCCTCTTTTTCCAAGATTTTTGATTTTTCCAATATATGCTAGTAGCAACCTCTCTCCTACGATGTCATCCTCAATATAAGGCAATGGAATATTAATATTAAACCCCACTTCTTCATCATCGAGTACAGCAAAGAGACAATTCCAATCGTTTAGAATATTTAACAAACTTGAATTCCAAATTTTGAATTCTTCAAAACTAACTTCTTCAAAACTATGCATTTGAGAGTAGGAATCCATAACGATGCGATAAACATTTTTCAGTTCTTGATCCGGTGAATGAGGATCATATTTTCTTACACAAATAGGAGAAAAAAAACTATGCCTGAAAAATGGAAGGCTTAGCTGTAAAAAATAGCTAAGCCTAGAGGGCTCAATATTACTCCAGCGACCACAAAGCTTATACCCGTACTGCTCCCAAATCTTTGGATAGTATACGGGATGAATTGGATCTCCCCCCATATAAATTTTTGAATCCATTTTAAATTTGTAGTTGTTAAAGATGCTACTCTGAATTGGACCTCTTAACTCACTAGCTCCCAACTCTCTGCCATAATGCTCACAGTTTTTAAACAGCTCTTCAAGATTAGTCTTTTCTCGAGCTTCAAAGTATCCCATCGAAGCAAAATCGCTATCAGAGTCTTTTCTTTTAAAAACGATGGCACAAGCAACTAGAGATTTATTTTCATACAATAGAAAAGTCTTCCAATAGTTTTTTTGGTTAAAAGCTGAATCATTATTAAAGTCTTTGAAATTTAATTCCACTGTCCATTCTTGATACAACGGTATTTCACGGCAAAGCTCATTATGTAAATCACATATTGATTGAAATGCCTGCAAGTTGTATTGAGAGTATGACTCTATTTTCAAGCTCGCTCCATCTTAGTCTTTGTTTTTGTCGAAGATGGCCATGACCACTGGAAACAATAATGCATCTGCAATAAATGCTATACTTAAAATAATTGCAACGAGTACTCCAAATCTAGAGTTGGGAAGATAATCAGCAAGAAAGAAAGTTCCAAAACCTAAGCAAATAATCAAAGTTGTAATAAATAAAGCTGGCAATGTGTTTTCAAAAATAATCTGAAATGTCTCTTCAACTGTGTTTCCAGAACTACGAAGTCGCTGATACTCAAATAGGATATGAATAGAGTCATCGACAGCAATCCCCAAACAAACACTTGCTACAATGACAATTCCGATATCGACTTGCCATTGCAGAAAATAAACTAGAGCTCCGCCAATTAACAAGGGAAAGATATTAGGAATCAATGTTAAAATACCGAGTTTGAAAGATCTTAAAAGCAATATCATAATACCAGTAATTAATACTAAAGCTGTTATAAAGGAGATGAAAAATGTTTTGACCACATACGGAGTAAGATTGTGGAATAATGGCATTTTTCCTGTCACCTGCAAATCAATATCGTGCTCCTTTCCGTATCTATTGATTTGCTCAACTACAGCTAGAGCTTTCTCAGAGCTATGGATCGTCCAATAAGCCGTCACTCTTAAAGCATCTTTTTTTAAGCTAATCCAATGCTCTAAATTTTGTCCAGCTGGAAGTCCTAGTTCATAAACGAGCATAGTTTGTGCTACTTCTTCCTGAGTTGGAGGGATAATATAATACGCTTGATCACCTTGATGTAAATTACGATTCATGTTTTTAATAATATCTAAAGCGGAAGCAGACTTATTCATATAGTCTTGTTTATTTAGCCAAGTTAAAAAATTATCTACTTGCCCTAGAAACTTAGGATCATACACTGAATTCGACTTTGGCACTTTAATCATAATTTCTAATGATGAAGCCGCCCCCATCAGTTTTTCTATACCGTTAAAGTCTTGCGATACAATATGATCATCTCGAAATTGTTTTATTGGATCCATCGAAACATATAATTTAGATCCATAATAAAGACTCACACCGCTAACCAATAAGACAACAGAAAAGTATTTAAATTTATGCTGAATCAGGTTTGTAATAATACTACTTCTTTTCACCACCCGATCGAATTCTTTTTCATTGAACCTGAGGTTTGTAGTGTTTATTTTACTTTCTCTCGCTAAGAGCAAGGCACATGGAAAAAAGAGAAAACTAATTATCCACGCAAACATAACTCCTAAACCAACTTGCACTCCCAGATCTGCGACAGGAACAACGTGAGACCCACCAAAGGAGATAAATCCTAAGAATGTTGTAATAGAAGTGATAAGAGTTGGATAAAAGTTTTTTTGAAGCGAATTAAAAACGGCCTCTTTATTTTTCTTTCCTTTTTTCAATTCGAAAAAATAATAAGTTAAGAGGTGAACGGCATCTGCTAAAGCGACTGTCAAAAGGATTGTTGGAGCTGCGGAAGAAATCGTATTAAGGGTATGTCCCAAGTAGCCTGAGAAGCCTGACATAACGATTACTGAACAAACAATGATTCCCAGTGGTATCAAGACTCCAGAAACTTTTCGATAAAATAAGGCTAGCAAAATGATAAACATAAACATTGCAAGCGGTGCCAAAACATTCATATCGTCTATGGTCACTTGTTTGAACCAATAGGTAAGAATGATTGAACCACCTCGATAAAACCGTACGTCCTTATACTCATCCAGAATTTTATTGATTTCTATAGCTATGCCATAATAGTTTGGGACCGATTTAAAATCAGGTCTAGATGTGAGAGCAATTAAAGCAAATTTACCATCATGACTAAGAAACACATCCTTTATGCTATCTTGAGTTAAGGCTTTTTCTTGTAAAACAGATGGGTCTGTAATTTGATCATCATTTGAAGAGTCGTAAAGTGGCTCAATCAATAATTCATCATCCTGTAGAGTCACGATATTTGCATTGGTTACCGCCTCAACTCTGACAATATCCTTAAGCTTTGAAAATTTTCCTGCTAACTCTTCAATTAATTTTAGCTGATTTTCTTCTGTTATACCGTTTTCATTATATATTCCAATGATGGCCTTATCGTCGTTGCCAAACTTTTTTTGAAACTGCTTAAACAGCTTCATTAAACTATCTTCTTTGTTGTACCAAATGCTATAAGTGAAATCCTCTTGAATAAAACCTAGTCCAGGTAGACTAGCTAAAATTAAAAGAACCAAGACCAGTAGAGTTGCCTTTGGCTTTTCAGTCAAAAAGTGAATGATTTTATTCTTCATAATCTTCCTATTTGATCCCCAACTTTAATAAAAGTTTCCAAACCTTGCTTAGAAATCTTTATAATATCTTGATCCCATTGAATTTGACCTGCAGGCGTAATCAGAACAACAGTGGAGCCTCCTATTTCAAAATACCCTTTTTCTTCCAAAGTACTAAAAGCTTCTCCGTTGAAAGTCTGCTTTATTTTACCAACAGTGATGGCACCTACCTCGACAAAATAACATCGACCAATTTTGTCGAGTTCAAAAATATTCACAACTCTCTCGTTTTGCATAAGAAGAGAGCTATTATAATTGGCACCATAATCTGTAACAGTATCAAGACGTCCTGCAATCTGATAACGTTTGATAAATTTCCCATTCCAAGGAAAATGAATACGGTGATAGTCCTGCGGTGCGAGCCTTGCAATTACGACTGAGTATTGACTACCATCTTTTTTGATAAATCCCTGCCCAATAAGCTCTGAGAGCTTTAGCGTGTGATTTTTTATCTTCACGGTATTTTCAGGATGAAATTGATCTTTGATGAGGTACCTTGCCTCACAGAACGCTGGGAAAAAATGAATCGAAGAATCTAGGTTCCTGGCGTCAGGTTTAAACTTTCGAATAAAAAATTCATGATAACTTTGGAAGTCTTCTCCATTCTCAAATTCGGAGAGGTCAATCCCTGTTTTCTCTACAAAATCAGATATCTCTGATCTACCTGCAGCCCTTTTCTTGCGACCGTACAAACGAGAAAATAATTTAGAGGTAAAAAATGGGCGAAAAAATAGTCCCCATTGCGTACAGTACAGCCAGGTTAAAAAATCATGAGCAAACACCTTTTCCACTTCAATTTTGTTTTTATATCTGTGGAAAATCTTGATGCTCATAAACTTTTTTTAACCTTCAAAAAATATAAGGTTGATGAGAAGCTCAGATGAATCAACATACCAAGCAGTATATAAAGAATGATTTTTAATGGGCTCAAAGGAAACATTAAGTGATAAAAAATAACCACACCAGCTGCTGAATCTAGTCGGTCTATTGCCATAAAGAAATACTTCCCTTTATTAGCTTTACCGCCCGGTTCAATCCCTAGCCTTCTCTTCATAAAAGAATTTGGTAATTCAAATAGAACATACCCAAGGCCAAGGAAAGCTCCAAGCTTCGCATAACCGATGGTCCCCATTAACAAAGCGTTTATAATAATGACAAAAAGAAAACCTCTCCAAGTTTTGTTCTCACCAAATAAATACCTTGAGATTGGTATTTTCAGAAAGCTAAACCAGTCAAATTTTACCACAAACATATGCGCTGTTGTCGTAAGTACGATTGGAACAAAAATCAATAAAACTTCCATATTTAATGTTAACTACAGACTAGTTATCTGTATAGTTCATTGTGTTTTCTAATCACCTTATTCAGCTCATCTTGATGAATAAAGTCTACCATTAAAAAGAAACCAAATATTGAAATCAACAAGCATAATAAAGGATATTCGCTACCGTTAACTCTAAGGCCGTATTTCTCCTGAAGCACAATAATATCTTGGCTAAACTTATACTCGTGGTACATATGATAGAGACCAAAAGTAATCAGAGATAAGATAAACCACTTGGCATATCCATGATGATCTTCCCCTAGAAGGACATTGCATTGTTTAAACTGCTTGTACTGCCAAACAAAATAGAACAACCCAAAAGTGAAAAAACACAGGACCAAATAGAGAACTATATTAATTTCTTCTAGTTGCTGAGTGGAAGAACCTGAATAATTTTGAGGGAGCGGAGCTCCCCCATATGTGGAACTAGGCTGCTTGTGCATGGCTAATTGGTGTTGGCTCAATATTTGAAACATGTTCGTTTAATAAACTTTGCACGAAATAAGGTGCTACTGGTAAAAATGCGAAGAATAAAAAGTTCCCCACCGTTGAGCCTTTTTTACTCACATGGGTATAGCCGTCAACGAATTTATAAACCCAATACATATTGGCAAAAGGAACTAATAATAACCAAGAGGTTGGAATATCCGCTCCTAAAGAATTTAAATCCCGTTTCGCTTTAACCTGCCAAACGAGGCCGTAAATTCCAAAACTCGCAAAGATAAAAAAATAAACTAGGAATGGATTCTTAAACTTAATTTCTCTTTTTTCCACAATAACCTCCAACGATCAATAATTATGAAACTGAAGGCTAGTATAGAGTCCCCAAAAAAATCACGTAAAGATTCCTTTAAAAAACTAAAAATATTAAGCACTTAGATATATCTGTCTTAAAAAAATTATCGTGAAATAAAACTGCTATCGGCCCTAATTGCCAAGGTTTTCTGTCTTATTTAGGTAATATTCGTAATTACCCGGATAAATTTGGACACGATTTTTGTCCACTTCATAGACCTTTTCAGCTAGCTCTTTTAGGAAGTGCCTATCGTGACTTACAAAGACGATGGTTCCTTCGTACTTTTTTAAAGCAGAAAGTAATACTTCACGGGATTTAATATCCAAATGGTTGGTAGGCTCATCTAGAACGAGAAAATTATTATTTTGAGAAAGAAGAACTGCCAATATCAATCGACTCTTCTCTCCTCCGGAGAGAAATTTTACTTTTTTATGAACGTCATCACCTCTAAATAGAAATGCAGCTAATAGGTTTCTTAAATAACCATCACTCGCATCCTTCAATACTGATTGAACCTCTTCTAAAACAGTACTTTCCGGCTTTAATACATCAAATGAAAATTGGGAGAAATATCCAACCTTAATACTTGGTCCAATAATCACCTCACCTGCAGTCGGTTCTGTATGACCTGTAATAAGCTTCAGTAAGGTCGACTTACCGGCTCCATTAACTCCAACAACTGCCAGCTTGTCCTGTCTTTTAACTATAGTGTTAAAGTCTTCAAAAATGAGCTTATCCTCTCCCCAAACTTTTTTTAAGTCTTTTACAACGACGACATCGTCCCCCCCCCTTGGAGGATTGGGAAATTCAAAATCTATCGTTGCCTCTTCGGGTGGAAGTTCGATCATATCAATTTTTTCTAATTTTTTTACTCGTGATTGAACTTGAGCCGCGTGAGAAGCACGTGCCTTAAACTTAGCAATAAACTCTTGATCTTTTTGAATAGAGTCCATTTGCTTTTTCTGCTCAGAGCGAAGTTGATCTAATCTGATTTCACGCTCTTTCTCATAGAAATCATAGTTTCCGGAGTATACGGTTACTTTTTTATGGGCCACTTCCACAATCTTCTTACAAACATTATTCATAAAGTCTCGATCGTGGGTCGTCATAAAGATCGCGCCCTCATAATTCTTTAACCACTCCTCCAACCAAAGAATAGTTTCTAAGTCTAGGTAGTTGGTAGGTTCATCCATTATGATTAGGTCTGGTCTAATAACAAGAACTCGCGCTAGTGCGATTCTCATTTTCCACCCACCACTAAATTCTTCAATCATTTTATGATGATCAGCTGGTGCAATCCCTAGTCCCGTAAGAATCTCTTCCGCTCGAGTTTCAAGATCGTAACCACCTCTTTTTTCAAATTCAGTTTGCACGTCCCCCATCTCAATTAGGACTTCATCCATCCTTTCAGGAGTGATATCAGGATTTGCCAACTCCTCTTCAAATTGGCGAAGTTTGCTATTCAAAATTTCAATTTGCTCATCACCCGACAAAACAACCTGCATTGCCGATTGCCCACGCATCTCCCCCACATTTTGTGAGAAATAGGCCATTCGAAGCTTATCAGGAAAACTTATTTGCCCTGTCTCAGGTCTTTCTTCTCCTATAATCATTCGAAATAGAGTCGTTTTACCTGCGCCATTTGGCCCAACTAATCCTACTTTTTCCCCCGGATTAACCTGAAAATTAACGTTGGTATAGAGGGCTTCTCCGCCCTGATTCTTTGATAGTCCACTGATGTTTAGCATAGCCAAGATAGTACCTTGAGATGCTATGTCCGTAAAGATCAGTCTTCTTTGAGTTTGATGATTTGGCTTTGGGAGCTAAGATAATTTTCGAAACTCACCCGATCAACAGATTCAAGGTTATCAATTTGCTTCATCATTCGCTCCAAGGAGCCTTCAATCTTATCAAATACCTCTGGATTTTGATCTTTTTTAAATCGGTCCGTATAATTCAAAATAACCATAGATGTATTATTCAATTCATGACTAATAGTTGCCAGCGTAGAACGATACGTGTGGTTTTTAAGCTCTTCATCGTAGGCTTTTATATAATCCCTAAAAAATAGTGCGTTTACCACCTTCCAAGCTCCAACGAGGAAAAGTATAACGCTAACAGGGTACTTCATTGAAACGATTTCTGGCTGCAGTAGAAAATAAAACATAGCAAAAGCTGTGCTAAAAATAATCTGTAAGCAGGCTATTTGATTAGAACGAAAAAATGTCACCTCTGTGTTGGCCAATAACAATAAAATGACAAAAAAAGCATTAACGGGATCGAATGATTTTGCCACTAAAGAGAAAAAGACTGCGGAGCTTGTTAAAGTAAACGAAGTTAACATCGCCCAGTCATCCCATCCCTTGGTTTTCAACTTCGGGTGATAAAAAATAAAAAAAACAATAAAGGGTATCAATACCACCGGCGTAAACAGAATGGACATCTCTATGTCATTCAAAACTACGGCATAGGCGATTACGATCCCATACAGTAAGTAGAGAAACGTTCCTAGAATTAATACCAAAGCTTTATTGTTAATATAAGCACTCATCTTCATGACTTTATTATCTCAGGAATATTTGCTGATTGCTTAAACTTAATGAATGTTTAGCATTAATTCACTCGATGTTAAGAGTACCTAAATATTTACCCCTTACCACGGGAGCGGGAACCTCGGTTTCCTCCGTTCCCCCCGAAGCCTCCATTGTCCGGCTCAGATGTTGATTTTGAAATCTCATACTTTTTTATATCTTCGGAATTTGCAAAGACACTTGCACTGAATATTAAAACAAAAATAACAAATATTAAATTTTTCATCATGACTCCTAAAATTATGCTACCTATTAAGAAGCAATTAAGATGCCAAACGACTGAATATAAAATCATCTAGAAGACGCATCACAGCAGCTAAAAGAGTACCGTTTTGTCCCTAGCAGGTGATGCTATTTTGACGCTGTTATTTGAAATATATTTCCCTCATCCGTTCCAAAAAAGACATCACCTTTTTCACTTACCAGTACAGACCTTACTCGCTGGCCTAAATCACCAAATAATCTTTTTTCGTTTTTACCGAATCGATCAACTACATTAAGGTGAGTAAATTTAAGTGATCCAGAAAGAATACTTCCTGTTAATTCAGAAAATTTCTTATGGGGATAAAAAGCCATCCCACTGGGAGCAATACTAGGAATATACTTCTTTAGTGGTTGTTCCATTCCCTCTTTATGGGTTCCAATACCAATTTTTTCACCTGAACCATACTGAACACCATAGGTGATAATTGGCCAGCCATAGTTTTTTCCAGGCTCGACTGTATTAATTTCATCACCACCTTGTGGTCCATGCTCCATCTCATAAAGCTTATCTGCAAGGACAAGGCCTTGAGGGTTTCTATGTCCGTATGACCAAATTTCAGGCAGAGCATTTTTAATTCCGACAAAAGGGTTATCTTTTGGCGCACTACCATCCATATTAAGTCTTAATACTTTTCCGTAGTGATTGGAAAGAGTCTGTGCATTTTCTGGATAGCCTCGATCTCCTACTGTCATGAAGATATATTGATCCTTATCAAAAGCTAGTCGAGAGCCAAAATGGTGATTATAAGTCGACTCACCTTTAGCGATGAATAAGTCTTTCAGTTCAGTTATTTTATTACCTTTCAAAACTCCAACAGCTAAAGCTGTTGTCTTATTAGTCCCCATAGGTTTTGAATAAGTCATATAAACTTTTTGATCTGCTTTAAACTTCGGACTGATTTTAATATCGAGGAGTCCTCCTTGATTGCGAGCAACAACTTTAGGGCCTCCAGAGATCTCAAGTATCTTTTTCGTTTCTAAGTGGTAACGAAAAATCTTTCCCTTTCTTTCAGTAAAGATGATCTCTTTTTCACCTGGTAAAAAATCCATTCCCCAAATCACACCTTGACCAGAGATTAGTTTCTTATGCCCTAGACTTGCCAAACAAGTTGTCGATACTAGCAACAAGCTCAATATCAATTTCATAAAACCTCTATTTTTTTGAATAATTTAATGCTCGAGTTTGCATGAGCTTAATATAGAGCACTCTTGGTAAGGCTCCCAATATTCTCACTAGGCTCGCAAAGAAAAACGGATAAGCATAATAGTTTTTCTTCTTCTCAATTGCTTCATAAAATTTCTCTGCAGCTTGTTCTGCCGTTTTTATAAATGGCATAGGATGATGATTTCTCTGAGTTAATGGAGTGTCTATAAAGCCTGGATGAATACAGGTAACATCAATATTTAAACGCTTAAAATCTATCGCATAACTCTCAAAAAGTTTAGTAACGGCTGATTTTGATGCACTATAAGCCGACGTTCCAGGCAGACCGTTGTAGCCAGCGATACTACTGATAGCAACAATATGACCGTGCTCTTGATCCTTAAAGTAGTTGAGAGCTGGAGCGATCGTATTCATCACTCCAAAAACATTAACTTCAAAAATCCTTCTCGATTCTTCAAAGCTAGGAATAGCATTTTTTACTGAGTAACCTATACCTGCATTTGCAATCACAATATCAAGACCACTGTTTGATGAGATAAAGTCCTCAATGCTTTTTTTCATTTCGACTTCGTCGGCAACATCAACCTGATAAAAACTTAATCGACTCTCGCCGATAGCATCGTATTTCTCACGACTGCGTCCGGTTACTGCGACTGTTGCTCCAACGGACAAATATTTTTTAGCAAGCGCCAAACCTATGCCAGTCGTTCCCCCTGTGATAAAAACTTTTAATGGCATGAAGCCTCTTTCTTTCCTAAGCGAGGTTTGATCTCTTCGTTGAAAATACCTTTCACTAATAAAGCTATCAGTATCAATGCACTTACAACCTGCCACCACATGCCTTCGTGAGTATGGTGAAGTAACATCTCATTGATGTGAATCGTGAAGTATGTTGAATAAAGGTAATCCACTAAGAAAGAAAAAATTAAAGCTACAAATACAATAGAAAAAATATTTAGGATGACTCCTTTTTTTCCAATATATTTTTGAAGAACCGCAATATTTGAAATATTCGTTGCCGGTCCAACTAGCAATAATAATAAAGCCGAACCAGGGGATAACCCCTTCAGTATCAAAGATGCTGCAATAGGAGTAGAAGCCGACGCACAAATATAAAGAGGAATTCCAATCGCAAGAATCATTAAGCGATTTTCAAGCATTCCCATATTGGCAAAAAAATTATCGGGAACGATAAAATCAATCAAAGCTCCTAGTAAAATCCCAATGGTTAGCCAACCAGAGATATCATCACTTAGTTTTCCAAAACCAAAAGTAAAAACCTTTTTTAATTTCTCAGAAAAGCTTTCTTGCTTAGCTTTAGTCTTTCCGTGACAACAAGATTTTTTTTCGGGCTCACTCTCAAATACAATTTCTTCTTTATTAAAAAAGAATTGAAGTATGCCGGCAAAAAAAGCGGAACAAAATGCAGCCAGTGGACGAAGGATTGTCATTGGTAAATCCATCATCGCATAAGTGATAGAAATAGAATCCACTCCAGACTCAGGCGTTGAAATTAAAAAAGCTGAAGTGGCTGCGTTAGATGCCCCCCCTTTTTTTAACGTCACCGCTGTTGGTATAACTGAACATGAGCAAAGAGGAAGTGGAACTCCCACGGCAGATGCTTTAAAGATTGAACTAAATTTATGGGCCCCTAACCAAGACTTTAATTTCTCAGCAGGTACAAACTGATTAATCACTCCAGAAACAATAAATCCTAACAAGAGATATGGAGCAGACACAAGTAAGTATGACCAAAGAACAGATAAATATTCCATAAGACCTCCACTTGCAGACTATCATAAAGACAAGTTTAGGGCCTTAGTTTTTATTGCCTTTTATACGAATCGTGCAAGACAAACGCTCTTCCTTACAACCCAAAGCAGCTTGTAAATGTTCACTATGCCTAACTAAGTTTGAGAATCTGTCCTCCCCGTGAGAGTGGCCTGAATGGGTACCAGTTTCATCACCTTTCATCCTACAAAAACCTTTCGCTAGATTTTCAAGTGAACTTGGATCTATTCCTTGGTGCAGCTCGTTTAAAATTGAACTAGTCAGTAGGTCGGCTAGATCCTCGGTATACTTCTCTTTGTGCTCCCCATCATGATAAAGGCAAACTCGGTGCCTCTTTTTCATATTCATCAAAGATTCACGAGAGAGCCTTCCTCCCATTTTTTCGTGCACTAGCATCGTATAAGTATGTGCCAGCTCATGCGAGAGAATAAAATCCATCAAATAGTCGTTTTGCGGATCTGTTGCTGCATAAATAGACTGAGGATTGAACCTAATAAACCATTGGTACTCCTTACCAACTAAAAAGTAATTCAAGAGTTCGTACTTATCCTTTTCACCCAAGGTATTTGATGCATTAATGTCCATTGGATCAACTTGAATTGGAACTTCTAGCGTAACCCCTAGCTCTTTTGCCTTTTTAAACGCATTTTTCAAGACTCTAAGTGACTTTTCTGAAGCCACAACTCCCGCAAGAGCCCTCATCATTTTATTCATCAGCGGCAAATTTTCTTTCGTATTGGGATCTAATTGGAAATACCAAGGACTAGAAACGTTCGCCAAATAGACATCTGCCACCGTCTGAAAGCGATCATTTAGCCTATTCAAACTAGCTTTCATGGGAGCCGTGATCATAGCATCTCCTAAATAGCGGGTTCCCGTTTCGTATTTCCAGCTTGCTAAACAGGTTTCATCAGAAAGAAGATCATCTTTTAGACAGTCAGCTAAGTTCTGTTTTTTATACTCTACTCCGAGACGCGATAGTAATTTGAAGCCATCTTCATCCTCGATACCCTGAATATCTGAAACAGCTTTTGCCCTTTTCATTGCAATATCAAGATCCTCATTGCCAGTTTTGAACTGAGGTTCCTCTATCTGAGAACAAACTTGTTCCATATAAGCTTCCGCGGCAGCCTCGCAACTGATGATCTGCGCTGCCTGGTTAGGACACTCTTTTGCCCAGGAAATTGACGAAAGCATTAATAGCAGGGGGATTAGCTTCATAGGGTTATTATCGGACTTAACTAAGTTTATTTATAGGTTGAGAAATAGCACTTGATTTTTCTGCCTAGCACTAAATTCTTGTTATTTTTTTTATAAAACTAGTTGACGAATTTGCACCGGGAAATTATATTAAATTCCTACTTAAGCGGGGGCGTAGTTAAGTTGGTTATAACGTCTGCCTGTCACGCAGAAGGCCGAGGGTTCGAGTCCCTTCGCTCCCGCCACTTTAAAAAGATCGCAATTGCGATCTTTTTTTTTGCCCGCAAAGGTACTTAGTCGTTCCAAAATGTCCAAGACATTTCTCCACTCCTAGCTCTGCACCAAAAGCATCCGCTGGATACTTTTGTGGATCTAGAAAGTTGATGGTGGGCGATTCTTAGAGAAGCCCTATCAGAGATCATTTCGAGCGACTGATTTCAGTTTTTCAAATATCATATCGCACCTTTTCTGTTTAAATTCAACCAGTTTTGCAAAGCATGGACATAGCGATATCGGCCCGGGCTATTGCGGGAGGAAGACGTACGCCCAAAATTCAAGTAGAAACCAGTCTTAGTGATTTCTCTCCTGAAGCCCTAACTACAACTGTAGAGTGCTCTTAATCTGTAATTTTCAAAGGAATTGAGGCCGTAAGATGGTCTTTGAATTAGCTTACACTTTCGGTTAAATCCTTCTACTCGAGCATTGGTGAGACCCGTTTTG
>CAXRIU010000015.1:0-26881 GCA_964231135.1 Bacteriovoracaceae bacterium | reverse complement strand
TTCTTTTGTTATCAGGTCATCAAATTGAATATGTTGGGCGGGATTTTTTGCTAGTTTCTCATTGAACTTACGATTTTTTAGCTCAGCTTTCTTCGCCCAATAATCAAATTTACGAGCCACTGTGTTTTTATTAACTCCAGCGATTTTTGCGGCTCTTCTTTGTGAGACTTTGGAGCAAAAAAGCTTTAGCAGTAAGAAGTTAACCCTTCTTTTTTTTTGCCCAAATTCCAAAGTTCCGGTAGAGGCGCTAAATTTAGTAGCGCATTTCATGCACTTAAAGCGTTGAATTTTACGAGCATCGTTTTTTCGGTAGTAGAATCCGTTTTTAATAATTTGATCTGAATCACATGATTTTTTAGGGCAGTTACGTTTCATGCCTCTGATCAATGCAATGAAATATCAAAACAGCATATAGTAACTGATTGAATTTCTTGAGAAAAAATCAGAAGGCGAATTCCATAAGTTCACGGTCAAGGCAATAGTATTCCGCCCACTTTAGTGGGGCGGTTCTAAATTTTTCTATGAAGGCTTCAGCATCTGAGACTTCGGAGCCCACTAGCGCTGCACAAGAATAGCGAGTTATTTCAAATACTGAAGTCCGCCTTCAATTGCTGCTACTTGAGCCAAGTTGCATTCCTTATCAGTTACTTTTGGAGAGTCTGGATACACTTCTGTGGTGGTGACAAAGGGTGCATCGGTTAGGCCCGCGCATAGAAATAGCTTTTTAACATCATAGTTGATAATGCCTTTTGAGATAATATCAACTCCAATAATTTTTCCATTTTCATCATGAGGAGCTATATGCGTGACTTTTTCAACACTATTAATCATAGCTTTTTGAAAATCATCTTCACGTCTACTCGTGTCCCCAACTAAATAAAAGCCATCAGGAATCTCCCATAGTTCTTGGGGGATTCCATCTCTTTTTTCAAGATCTGGTCTAAAGACGGTATTGTCTGTATCAGTTGTTTCGTGCAAATCAAAATGGGCTAAGAATTCTAGGTTCAAATTATTTAGGGCGTTAACAATAGCTGCGCATTCAGCGGCGGGGCTATCTTTATAAAAGTTTCTATTGGGATCAATTGCATTTGGATTCCAGCGGTTGATGGTTTCATAACCCCAAGGACTAATACAAGGAAAGCAAACGAAGTTAAACTCACTCTCATATTTTTTTGCATATTCTTGCATAAATAAAAGAGCACCATGAACACCACTAGTCTCATAACCATGAACCCCACCAGTGATAAGAATATTTTTTTTGTGGGCATCAAAATTTTTAGATTTTAGGTAAAAAAGTGGGTAGACACCTTCGGTGTACTCCAATATGCCGTACTGAGTTTTATCAAATATTTGAGCTAGTTTATCTATGGAACTTATAACATCTTCCTGATAAGAGCGTTGTACCCGATGCTTTTCTCTCCATGCTATATATTCTTCTTGTGTCCAATTATGTTTAACCATCCTTAAATCCTTTGCTGATTTGAATTTAAACATAGAAATGTAGAAATTTAAACATTCTAAACTAATTACAACAAAGAAATTTACTGATGGTACGGTAGAATCGATATATGAAAACACTTATACCTATGATGACAATTTCTTTAATCCTCTCAAGCTGTTCAACTTCTCCGACAGGCAGAAAACAACTAAATCTCATGAGCGAAAAGCAGATGAATCAGATGGGGGAGCAGTCTTTTGCTGAATTAAAAAAGAAGCAAAACGTAAAGGAAGATCCAAAAATTAATCAATTCGTTGAGTGTGTTTCAAAAGCTGTTTTAAGAGGTGCAGGTGAGAAACCTCAAAACTGGGAAATTAAGGTTTTTGAAGATAAAACTCCAAATGCATTTGCTTTACCCGGCAATCATATAGGCGTGCACACGGGTATGTTAGATCTCATTCAAAATCCAGATCAATTGGCAGCTGTTATTGGACACGAAATTGGTCATGTAAAAGCGAATCATAGTAATGAGCGAGTTTCACAAAATATGGTGGCCCAAACCGGGCTTGTAGCTGCAAATCTTTTAATCGGGCAAGACTCTGAGAAAGATAAATTACTACTGGCTTCCTTAGGAATAGGCGCACAAGTCGGCTTCTTACTGCCATTTTCCAGAAAGCACGAAGAAGAGTCTGATCGTCTTGGTGTTCAGTATATGGCCAAAGCAGGTTTTGATCCTAAACAAGCCGCAGAGCTCTGGAAACAAATGGCCAAAAACTCTAAAGGTGCTCCACCTGAATTTTTATCTACCCACCCATCGAATCAATCTAGAATAAAAGACCTAACTGAATATTCTAAGAAATATCCAGCTAAAGGAGAAGCTCCTAATTGTGGGAATTGGTAATTAGTAACTTTATCTCAGAAATTTTAGACTTCAGATCTTCATCTAAACTCGTCGTGCGAAGATGAACTAAGCTCTCCAGCAGATGGTTTGATACCATTTTATCCCGAGTGACATAAGGAATTAATTTTCTATAGGTTTTATCTAGAAGTTCAGTATAAGGAATTGATTTGAAATAGACAAAATGCTCGTTAGTTTTATCACTCATGATCTCTATAGGGTGATGACTTTTCATTAGCTTATGCATAGCTGCCGTTATTTGATCAATACATTCAATCGCTGAGTAAGGATCGTTAACTCCTGTGGATAAAGCTCGTGCGACAACCTCAATCAATAAGTCTATGGAAAAAAAAGTGTCTTGATTGATTGTTTTTTGAGCCCCCCAAACAAAACATTCCCTGATATTCTCTTTTAGATTTTTTGTTATATTTTTTGAATTAAAGATCACTCTCGCTAGAGTTTTTTCTGAGTAGATAAAATCTCCTGCCATTACCTCTACACTAATTTGTAGATTATTTTCTGTTGCGATTGTTAGCAGTCGATTGCGGTCTATATAGCGTAGGTAACCTTTATCTTTACCCTTAACTTTGCTACTTTGTTGGAATTTTTTTTCAGGAAGCTCTGGAGCCCCTTTAAATTGATAAGTCTTTTCGATACTCGTTAGAAGATTATCACCTACTTTAGAAATGGCAAGAGTCATATTTATTGATTTAGATACATGGTTAATGAAATAGACTAACACTGCAAGGCTTAAGAACGCGAGAAAGATTGCGACATAAACAGAGAGGTGAGGGATAAATTCTGTTGAATCTGCCAAGTTACTCATTTTCACATTTTTCATCACTAATAAACAGTAAGAGAATGTGGAAACAAATACCCCGAGAGTGACTTGATTTCCTCGGTCTTTCATAAAATCAGAAAGAATACGAGGGCCAATTTGGGAGCTGGCGTGAGAAACAGAAAGTAAGGTCATAGAAAATGTAACTCCTGCTACGGTGACCATAGATGTTGCGATAGTTGCCAGTATTTCATAGCTTCCATTAATTTCTGTGAAAAATGTTATGCCATTGTCTTTTAGATAAGATATTCCAAATTCTTGGTCAATGCTTAGCATGATTTCACATAAAACGACACTTATTACAATTAATATAGCAGGTATGAACCAATAGCTTGAATTGATTTTGGAAAAAAATTGAATCAATTTTCTACGCCCATACTGAAACGTCATAATGACCTTAAAATATTATTGATTAGTGATTGCATCTTGGGATGCCAAAGATTCCCCACATGCCCTCCTCTTGGGAATAGATAAAAATTACTTGCAAAGACTTCATCTAAAAAACGAATGTCAGACCTATCAATAAGAAAGTCATCGGCATTATGAATAACGTACAAATTTGAGTATCTTCTCAACTTATCTTCGATATTATTTAAGCTATTGCTTCGATCAAGTTCTTCGTGTGAAACAACAACTTCCGTTGTTTGGGAGTAAAGGTAGGGGATAAAATTGTAGATATACTCTTTAAAGGAAACTGCTCTCCGGAAAACATAATTAATTGGTTTCTTTAATAGGTGTGAGCAAAGAGTCTGACTTGCCTTAGTCATTGAGTACAGAGGCGCATTTAAGTAATTTCCTAGAAATCCTTTAACTTCATAGTTGCGCATAAAGCCTATAGAATTCACAAAATTATGATGGCTGATCTTATCGATTCTATATCTTCCGTGGATCGCAATTCGACTACCTAGGCGTGCTTTAACGTATCGTCTTCTCCATCGCCCCATTTTCCAATAATTACTTTTGAGCTCGTCTAATGCTTTCATTCCTTTAAAAAGACGTACGGGAGGGTTAATCATTACCATTTTGTGGAAGTTGAAGTATTGTTCGTCCTCATCAACTTCGGCAAGCTTTGCAACTGTATAGCCTCCCATTGAAATCCCTAGCAAGTCATATTTTTGGAAATAGTTATCGGATATTTTGAGAATGTTGCGGGTTATATATCTTTCAATTGATTTTAGCATTTCATAAAAGTCCCGGCTGCCCTCTGACATGTCTGAAAGAAATCCTTTACTATTAATGGCCAACAAAACATTTGATCTAAAAATTGAAGGAATGACTGCAACGTTTCGACATTTTAAGTTTAATCTTGCTGCTAGATAGGAGGCTGATTTACTGTCACCTGTACCACCCAGGCCAGCGAGAACAAAAGTCAGTTCATCAGATCTTCCTCTACAATTATTGGGCTTTTTAAAAAAACGAAAGCTAACCATTGGTTTATTTTGTCCAATTATTCTATTAAATGGAGAGAATTGAACTCTGGTCCAGCTGACTCCAGCAGGTAGTGTTAGGGCCGAAGAAGATAGAGTGGCCCTATAAGTGTCAATCTTTGGATAATCATAATTTATTTGAACTAATGCAAATGAGATATTGGGTACTGCCAATAAAATAAAAGTAATCATTTTAGATAGTGACGTAGTGAACTTGTGAATGTGCATTTCTCTCCCTTTTCTTAGACAATACAATCTTAAAGAAATAGAGAGTGAGCGTACTCATGATGAGTTTAAATTAATGTGTTAATTTTTAAACACTTTAATCGGTGGTGAGGAAATAACCGACACCGCGTTTTGTTTTGATTATGTCAGCTCCAAGTTTCTTGCGCATTGAGGCGACATGCATTTCTAATGCTTTAAAACTCATGGGGTCGCTTTCATCTTTACCTAAGAATATTAGGTCTTCTTTGAGTTTAACTTGCCCTGGATTTACAGCAAGATTTAGAAGGATTTTGAATTCAATTTTTGTGAGGGTAATTTCGATCTGTTTTTCATTTTCAATTTTAAAACATTTGAGCTGCTTAAGATCAAGAACAAAGAATTTCGTTTTTATTATATCTGGTGTGGCATCATCCAATGCTCCCAGGTTTTTCCTTAGGATAGAACGAAGCAGTTTGAAGTCGAATGGCTTTGTTAGAAAATTTGAGGCACCTAGGTTGTAGGCATCGATTTCAACATCGGTGCTTTCTTCAGAGGACATGACAATGACTCTATTTATGATGGCCTTTTCCTTTTGAGATTCCTCTGCTTTTTGTTTCAGCTCATCCATTTTTCCAGAGAGAATTTGATGTATTAAAATTAAAGAATTCTTATTATTTACCTAAGTCTTTCAGTCCAAAAAAATTTGAAGCAATTATTAATAGTTTCTTCACTGACAGTTTAGAAAAATCTGCTTAAGTAAAATTAAATTGAGTTATAATGTTAGATGCTGGAGATTGATAATGAGCCTAGATAGCCTGAAGCAAAAAGTTAATGAACCTGTTGTTTTTGAACCTGAGTTGGAAGAGTTAATACCTCTTTATTATCAAAATATCCAAAAGGATCTTTTTGAAATGAAAAATTCTTTAATGCAAAAGAATAATATTCAGATTTCTAAAGTTGCACATAGGGTGAAAGGAAGTGCTAAGTCTTATGGATTGGATTTTCTTGATGAATTAATGAGAGCGATAGAATGTGACGTTAAGGATTCAGGTGATCAACTACAGGAGTTGATTAAATTATTTGAGACGTATGTAGAGAAAATGAGACTTGAACTGAATTTGGAATAAACATGACAAATAGAGCTAAACGTATTCTTATTGTTGACGACGATGAAAACATTCATATGTTGATTAAGAAACTTTTAGGCTCACATACATATGAATTTGAAAGTGCTTATTCTTTAAATGAGGGAGCAGAAAAAATTAAAAGTTTTTATCCAACTATAATTTTGTTGGATATCAATATCGGAAGCGAGTCAGGATTTGATTTGTTGAAGTCTTTAGGTCACTCTACGAAAGTATCAACAATTATGATGAGTGCGGATTCATATAACAAAAATGTAAGACGCGCTATCACTCTTGGTGCTAGCGATTTTCTTTTAAAGCCAATAGTTAATAAGGTCCTAATTCAGAAAATTAAGAAGGCCTACTTGAAGCTCGGAAATATTAGTGAATCAGTCTCTTTGATCGAGGCAGACACAGAGCTTTGGCAGTGTCAATGCGAAGCCTATATTGGTGCTTTAGATAATAAAACATCTGTGATGATTTCAGATTCTATTTTAGATTTAAAAGAAAGCTTTTTTTATAAAGGAAATAGTCTTAATCGACTAGGTGGTGCTAGAAAATTAGACTCCGGCTTCGTGAAAACTATTTTGACTACACTTCATGACGACCGAGATTCTATAGATGACCACGCAAGTGAACTCACAGAGAAGCAAGTAAAGTTACTGGAGGAGTCAGATCTTAGGATTTATGCATTGGATGACGATCCTAATTTCTTGGAGGTCGTAAAGCTTTTTTGTCGAAAATATAGCATCAAAGTGAAAACGTTTAATAAGATAGTGGATTTTGTAGACACATTAGGAGGGGCATCACGGATGCCAGCGTTATGCCTAATAGATCTATCGGTGGAATCGGAAAATGATAGCTTTGAATTGATTGAATCCCTAAAAGAGCAGTATGAAAATCTGCCTCTTGTTGCTACAACATCTAATACCGATGGGGAGTCTAGTCTACATGCTATTGAATTGGGAGCCGACGACTTTATTTACAAACCGATAAAGCAAAACTTATTAATTCACAAAATATTGACTCAAGTTCAAAAAGATCAATTGTCTAGTATCTATCATTCTCATCCAGTAGAGCGTCAAAAAATGTTAAAAATAAAAGTCCCGCTAAATATTACTGTGCACAGAATTGATGAGACAGGGATCTATTTACGAACAAATTCACAGTTACAACGAGGAAGCTCAATCATTGTAAGGTCCATTATGTTGGACCGAGAGTTCATTGTGAGGATCGTTAAGTCTCGACATGAAAAAGACGCGGATTCTTACTATTCATACGGAGAGTTTCAAAATATAGATATATCTGATTCAAACAAACTGATGGATTTTTTTCGTCAGTAAACTCGATCTGTTTTACTTTTATCAGGGTCTGATATATCAGAATTCTCTCAAAATCTCTTGGCACATGATCAAATTAGTTTTCATCAAAAGCCGATAACAAAAAATAAAGTGATTGAACTTCTAGGAATTAAGTAAAAATCCTAATTTAGGTGTGACTTGAAAAGGTTGGCCATGAAGCTCTCATTTTTAAGGTTCGGTTTAAAATAAGCGAAAATTTTACTATCGAGGCTTTTAACAGGCGTACCAACTTTAAATAAAGTTTTGCTGGCAACTTCATCAGCGACCGAATTGGTAGGGAGGATGGCAAAGGACTCTGTCCTGCGCAGGATCTTCTTTGTTAGGTTGATATCATCTAGCTCAGCGATTCTAATCGGTGCAATTTTCATTTCGTTAAAAAACGAGAGGGTTTTAAAATGAAGATCAGAGTCAGGGGTGTAATTTATAAATCCAATATTGTCTAAAGCCTTAACTTTATTTGACTTAGGCAGAGATTTATAAACCTTTTCCCCCACCACAATACTGAAGTTTTTAGTGATAACCTCCTGCTTTTCATATTTACCGTGAAGGCTCACCTGAGAGTTGGTGGTAAAGAACAGATCCAGCTCGTCTTTATTATAAGCATCAAATAGAAATTGGTTTTCTCCTTGCAGTGCCTTTACCGTGAACTGCTCATCTTCAATAAATGGAAAGGTGAGCTTAAACTTTACCTCCGCCGATAACGTAGGGCACAGACCAATTCTGATAAATTTCACATTCAACGACTTATGATTAACTAGTCCTTCGAACATTTCCTCTAGCGCGGGAAAAAATTCATCTAAAGTATTGTAAACAAGCCTTCCACTGGTTGTTAGAATCATCTTTTTTTGAGAGCGATCAAATAAGTCCATGCCTATTCTATGCTCTAATAATCGAATCTGTTCGGAGATAGAGGATTTTGAAACATTAAGTACCGCCGAAGCTTTGTTGATACTAGCTTCACGGGCCACTACCCAAAAATAGAAAATATGTTTTAAATTTAGGGAATTAAGCATCGATTGACCTTGTTCTGATTTTGCGAACTTTAACTTCTTTTAATTCTAATTTACCGAAAAATAAAAATCAACGATAATCACATACAAGGTCTATCTCAGGAGATAATTTTTATGAGTCACATGCAAACAATCTCACAATTTAAAGCAGCTAAGGATTTGAAATTTCTATGGGAAGGTCCTTTTCACAAAACTGAAATCGAAGTGAATATTCCAGATTTATCACATAATAAATTTAATGTAGGTGGCGATTGGGGGCCAATGTACACCATCGATTTAGAAGCGGAAAGTCCATTGAAAATCAAGTATCTGGATACAAAAACGAATGAAGTGGACCAGTATGCTCTTGAGCAAAGAAATATCAAATTGAATTCACCAATACTTGCCTCTGAGCGGGAACAATTTCCTTTTTACTTTAAGTTCTCTGATGAACGTAAAGGTTTAGACTTTCAGTTGTACCTGGATATTGACTCAAAGGTGTCAAGAGTAGAAGTTTTACGTTCAAGTGATGCTGTAAAGCTTTTTGATAAGAGTTTAGCATAGCCAATCCATAAGCATCCTTGTTATTTTTTATGAATGAAAATAGAAAAGATTTTAAAAAATAATGAAGAGTGGATTAAAGAAAAGCTAGCAAGTGATTCGGACTATTTTGAAAAACTGGCCCAGGGACAAAGTCCAGAAATTCTCTATATTGGTTGTTCAGACAGTCGAGTTACAGCTGAAGAGTTAATGGGCGCGGGACCTGGAGATATTTTTGTTCACAGAAATATTGCCAATATGGTTAACGGTATCGATCTAAATACCATGAGTGTTATTAACTTCTCGGTGAATCATTTAAAAGTCGAACATATTATCGTTTGTGGTCATTACGGTTGTGGTGGGATTAAAGCCGCCATGCAAAGTAAAGACAATGGAATTTTGAATCCATGGCTTCGAAATATCAGAGATGTCTATAGACTTCATAAAGAAGAACTTAGGGCAATTGATGATGAGGAACAAAGATATCAGAGACTAGTAGAACTCAATGTTCAAGAACAATGTGTAAACGTCATTAAAACAGCTGAAGTTCAAAAAGCATATCGCGAACGAGGACTTAAGGTTTATGGTTGGGTTTTCGATATAAAGTCTGGAAGGCTAATTGATTTGAAGATTGATTTCGAAAAAATTCTTGGCAATATTATGGAAATTTATCATTTAGAATAGGGTCATTTCATGAATCTAAATATGGATTTTGAAAAAAGACTTGTTTTTAAAACTTAAGATATGGATTGGGTAAGGAGAGGACTCGGATTCGCTCCCCACATCTATCTGTTCATCATCCCTATGTGGATGAAGAAACAATCATTCTAGTCAAAACTGGTCACTTACAAAAAGAAAAGTAAAAGATATAAAGTGATGCCCGTAGCAGCTGTGACTATCGTTATCTTTCTGTAAGGTTTCGAACTAATACCGAGCCATAATCCACTTAAAAGAGATCCGATAACGATTAGTCCTAGAATACCGAGGATTAACCTTGAAGCTCTTGGACCGTGGCCTTTATGAAGCTCCATTAAGCTTTTTAATACTGAGGGATCATGTCTTTCAATAGTATAAAAATTGGAGTCAGTTTTAATGGTATAAAAGCTTCTCGTTGTAGGACGACTCATTTGAGACTGAGCAGAGCCTTTAATATAATCGTAAGTATAACTTGAGTCCAATACCTCTAATTGCTTAGCAAAAAAAGACGTAAGATCACTTTTTGAAAGTTTTTCTGTGATAACGATTTTAGCCACTTCTTCAACCTTCTCCGATTCATCACCAAGAAACAAATGAAGAGAGCCTGATAATGCCATAAGGCTTAAGAACATAAGCACTACGCCGGATAAGTAGAGATGAATTTTTATTAGTGTTAATCGTTTCATAAATAATTACCTAAACATTCTGGTAGATTTTTTTGTAGTCACCAAATTTAAATATCGCAAGTGAGGTTGATGTCACAACCGCAAAACATATAACTAGTGTAATAAAATTATTATGAAAAATGCTAGCAATAAATACACCTACTAATACTGAAACAAAATTTTGTACTGACCCAATTACTGAGGCGGCAATCCCTGCAATATGACCAAGTGGAGAAAGCGCAAGGGTATTTAAATTTCCAAATAGAAGACCTAGACAAAAAAAGAACACAGCAAAGAAGATCATCAAGAGAACTAGCGAAGGGGTAGTTGTATGGCTAATTGTAAGGTAGCTTGCAAAAATAATAGAGGAAATACTCATCGTCGTAAGAGAAGTTTTTGTGAGCCTGATGATTCCATATCTTTTTAAAAGAAATGAGTTTACAAAAGAAGCAAGTCCAATCGTGAAAGCAAGGCTTCCAAAGTATAAGGGGAACTGAGTTCCTAAATTGTAAATATCTTGAAAAATATGCTGAGCCGTACTTATATAGGTGATCATGATTCCAAAAATTAAACCTGAAATAAATGTAGCTGAGGCAGAAATTGGATTGGTGAATGCTTCTAGGCTAGCCGAAAGAAAAAACTTAATCGACATCACTCTTCGTTTGCTCGATGCAAGTGTCTCATCTTGGCGCATATAAAACCAAATCATAATGATCAATGAAAGAGTGAATAGCATGAGAAAAATATATCTCCATGGACCTAGAAATAAGATAGTTTGACCTATGGATGGGGCAAGGACGGGAACTAGAATAAATACTGTCATGATGAGAGAAAGTGTCCTGGCCATGGCGACTCCAGAGTATTCATCTCGTACAATGGCGATGGAAATGATTCGAAAAGAGGCAGCACCTAGGCCCTGTAGAAAACGCCCAATGAGCATTGACGTGAGGCTTTCAGCATAAAATGAAATGATACAACCCAAGAGGAAAATCAAACCTCCTATATAAAGAGGTTTTTTTCTTCCAATTGCATCTGACATAGGGCCATAAATGAGCTGCCCTACACCAAAGCCTATAAAGATCACCGAAATTATATATTGAACTTTAACGATGGAATTAATATCTAACTCTGTATTCATAAAGCTCAAAGCTGGTAACACAGAGTCGATAGCAAGCGCCATAACAGAAGTCATAAGCGCCATTAATATAACAAATTCTTTTTTTAGGTTCTTCTCTGGAAGTGATGATGACATAAATTCTCCTAAATTTTTATAAAGGGGATTTGGATTTTTGTCAACTGAGTTGACAAAAATAACTTAGTTAAAGACAATGGCATTATGAAAACAGAGTTTATTGATCTAGTCAGTCGCAAACATAGAGTCATGCGTGACGCCCTAAGAGAGGAGCTTCAGTGCAGCTTTCACCATGATTTTACCCGTCACGAGTCTTACTTATTATTTTTGGCCAACAAAGATCAATATTCGATCTCTAAAATGGCATGTGTCATGGGAGTTTCAAGGCAGGCCGTGCACAAGATTTCTAAAAAACTGAATAAAGAGGGCTTTGTGACTTTCGAAGAGATGCCAGGGAATAAAAAAGAGAAGCTTATTCAATTAACAAAACTTGGAATTGAATACTGTGAGTTTGATCGAAAAGCGAAGAGAAAAATTGAAAGACAAATTAAAAAAGTGTTAGGCGAAGAAGCGTTTTTAAATTTGAAAGAATTCCTAGTCCAAGATTGGCTGGAGGTTTAATGAGTGATTTAGCAGTATTTGAAAAAGATTACGAAATAAACCTTTTTATGATCAATATGAATGGCAGGCTGGGGATTTACGGTCTTTTAAATATCATTCAGGACCTTTCAAGTCAGCACGGAGAACAACAGGGTTTTGGTTATGCCAAACAAATACAAATGAATAAATTTTGGGTTCTCGTCGGTCAGAAAATTAAAATGAAAAAATGGCCAAAGTGGAATGATAAGCTTCGGTTCAGGACTTGGATAAGGCCCTTAGATGGAAAGATTGTTTACCGTGATATCGAGTTCTATTTTGGTGATGAACTGATTGGTGAGTGTTCGGTGTCTTGGCTTTTAATGGACGGTAGAACGAGAAAAATGGCAAAAATTGAGGACATGCCCGAGACAGTGATATCAAGATCAGATTATAAGTTGCCTTTTACGGCAGAGAAGTTAAAAAAGCGTCCTGACCATGAAGTTATCAGCGATAGGGTGGTTAGGGTAACAGACCTAGATATAAATGATCATGTTAATAATACGAAATACACGCAATGGGTACTTGATACTATTGAATTAAAATATCATAAAAAATTATTTCTTTCTGAATTTGAAATCAATTTTCTAGCTGAATCTAAGTTAGATGACGTCATTGAGATCATGAGTTCAGAAAAGCATCCCGAACAAGTGGATACTCAATTTATGGGTATTAGAAAGTCTGATGGAAAGCCGGTCTTTATTTCAAATTTTCAGGGGGAGTTTCGAAGCTAACTGCTCCCAAAGTTCCTTTTCTAAAATCACCTAAAACTATCTTATAGATTTGATCATAATTAAAATGACCACCGGCCATGAGGCAGCCACGAATTTTCCCAATATGGTTACAGGCTTCTATGAGGTCTATATCAAGTGAGTCAAATTTATAATGCTCTTTAAATACCTCAGATTTTTTTGCTAGGAGAAAGTTAATGATAAAGCATGCTGATTCATCAGGGGTGACAACATGATCTGGAATCGCGTGAATGGCAGATAACCACATACCATGCTTTTCTGAATCAATACGAGGGGGCATGACTCCTGGAGTGTCCAAGATTTCTAAATCTTTTTCTGCCTTAACCCAAATTTGAGTTTTAGTTTGGCCAGGCGTGGCCGCTGCTTTAGTGGCCTGTCTATTGGCTAGCTTATTTATGATGGTGGATTTTCCGGTATTGGGAAGACCAAGAATCATCATTTTGACACTCTTTTTTGGAGTTTGGTCAGGGTTCGATTTTAGTCTGTGGGCGATTAAGATTTCTCTAGCACGATCCACCACTTTTTTTAAGGAAGCTTTATCGAGAGCATTCACAAAGATGAAAGACTCGCCTTGTTTGGTAAACCAGTCTTGCCATAACTTGGTCACATCTGGGTCTGCAAAATTCGTTTTATTGATTACTATTAAGTATGGCTTTCCCACACTTTTTTCATAGTTTTGCTTATTGCCTGAGGCTAGTGGTGCTCTCGCGTCTCTGACTTCAATAACTATATCGACCAGCTTGATCTTCTTTTCGATTTCCTTTCTGGCCTTATTCATATGGCCTGGAAACCAATTGATTCGGTCGTACTCGAACTCTTCTAATCCGGTTAATTTTTTCTTTTTTGGCATGGCTATGTGATTAGCATCGGTGATGGGCTGAGTCAATTTTTCTTAAAAGGAAAATTCTTAAACTTTATTTGACTCCGTACTATAGTACATGGTGTAGGATGAAGTTATGAAAGAAAGACTAACCATTGGTAAGCTGGCAAAAGCATCAGGTGTAAATGTTGAGACTATCCGTTTCTATGAAAGAAAGGGCATTCTAAAGCAACCGAACAAGCAAGGAGCCTTTAGGTATTACCCAGAGGAATACATTACTCGAATTCATTTCATTAAACGTTCTCAAGAGCTAGGTTTTACACTAAAAGAAACACAAAGCCTCTTGGATTTGAAAATTAAAAATCAGTCTAAGTGTGGTGATATTCTTGCTAGGACAGAAGAAAAAATTGAAGAAATAAATCAAAAAATTAAAGATCTAAAAAATATGAAGAAATCCCTAGAGGGCCTCGCAAACTGTTGTGAGGATAGGAGTCTTCCTATCAGCGAATGCCCTATCCTAGACTGCTTCATGATTAGAAAGGAAAGTTAATGAAGAATGTTTTATTTTTATGCACGGGGAATTCCTGTCGTTCTCAAATGGCAGAAGGTTGGGGGAAGTTTCTTAAGGGGAATGAGTTTAATTTTTACTCTGCAGGAACAAAGAAGCATGGGCTAAATCCTAATGCAGTAAAAGTTATGAGTGAAGCAGGTGTCAATATTAGCGGTCATGTGTCGAATATTACCTCTGAACTTCCAGATGTAACAATGGATTTTGTTTTTACTGTTTGCTCTGATGCTCATGAGAACTGCCCATTTTTTCCGGGAGGAAAGATCATTCACGTGGGATTTGACGATCCACCGAGGTTAACAAAAGAAATGACTGATGAAGAAGAAGTTTTGTCAGTATATCGGAGAGTTCGAGACGAGATAAAAGAATTTGTATTAAATATTGAAAGCTATATGGAAGGTAATAAATGAGTAGTGAATCTGAAAAAATGGGATTTTTTGAACGATATCTAAGTGTTTGGGTTGCTTTTTGTATTGTTGGTGGAATAGTTCTTGGAAAACTACTAGGCAACTCAATCTCTGTCTTGAGTGAAATGAATATTGCGACTGTGAATCTTCCTGTAGCCGTTCTTGTCTGGCTTATGATTTTTCCCATGATGGTGCAAATTGATTTTAGTTCAATCAAGGATGTTGGGAAAAACCCAAAGGGACTTGCTTTAACTCTCGCTATCAACTGGCTGATAAAGCCTTTTACTATGGCTTTTTTCGCATGGATTTTCTTTGATAAACTTTATTCTGCATATTTAACACCAGAGTTAGCACAGGAGTATATCGCAGGTGCAATTCTTTTAGGTGCAGCTCCTTGTACTGCGATGGTTTTTGTTTGGTCTTATTTAACCAAGGGAGACCCCGAATACACACTAGTTCAAGTTGCTATTAATGACTTGGTTCTTCTATTTGCATTTATCCCTATCGTAAAATTTCTGTTGGGAGTAACCAATGTATCGATCCCTTTTGATACACTTCTTTCTTCCGTCGTTATCTTCGTGGTGATTCCTTTGCTCGCAGGCTATCTTGCCAATAGGCTCCTGATAAAATCACGTGGGGAGAAGTGGTTTAAAGAAGTTTTTATGGCGAAACTTAAGCCTGTTTCGATTGTAGCGCTCTTAACAACTTTGCTCCTACTATTTGCATTTCAGGGAGAGAAAATAACTAATAACCCACTTCATATACTTTTAATCGCCATACCTCTGACGATTCAAACTTATTTTATCTTTTTTGTGGCATGGGGGATTGGAAAGAAGATGAGCCTTCCACATTGTGTTTTGAGTCCAGGCTCAATGATTGGTGCTAGTAATTTTTTTGAACTTGCTGTTGCGGTTGCGATTTCACTATTTGGGCTTAATTCTGGTGCCGCTCTTGCCACTGTAGTTGGAGTTTTAATTGAGGTGCCTGTGATGTTGAGCCTTGTACGACTATCCAATAAATGGAGATATTAAAATGTCCCGGACATTTTGGAACGACTAAGTCCCGTAGCTAGAAAACTGGGCAAAAAAAAAGCCACTCAAAGAGTGGCTTTTTTAAAACTTAAATGGCGGGCTATCTTCCACCAAATACAAACTATCGCGTCCTCCACTCCAAGTTACCGATTCTATTAGACTTTTTCAACCTGAAACTTGGAAGAACCATAGTTTCCTCCACGAAAAATACGTGGTTGAGAGGCTCTCAATTCGCCAAATCGCCACTCAAGTAATGTCCTCCAAGGAAACGGTTAGGAAGGAAATTTTGAAGGCCAATATCGAGATTAGAGGGAAGTCACACCATCATGGAAATCCATCTCAGGTGAAGTATGGGCAAAGATTTAATAAGGAAAAACTAGTTGAAAACAAAACTGAGCAAAGAACTATTGATGCAGTTAGGCGAATGAAGGGTGAGGGGCTGAGCTTAAGAGCAATTGCTAGGTGCTTAGATGATATGAAAATTCCTACTAAGAATAGGGGAAAGAAGTGGCATCCGGAGATGGTTAAAAGAATCTTACTTAATTGTGATAGAATTTGTTAACAGGAGAATTCAAATGAATTTTTATATATTAATTAGTTTGTTAGTAATGTCTTCAATAATTCATGCGAAAGATGATAGTTATACATGCTCCTACCCGGGTTACCTACAAGGCAAACCTGTGATGATAAAAGTTGAGGTTAAAAATAGGAAGGCAACAATCGGGGATGAAGCTTATACTGTTATAAGCAATACTGCTCATGGGTTAGTATTAGCAAGATCTTTTGCATATGATAAAAGTAATATCGGTATGTTTGGAATTGTAATTGATAAGAAGACATTATTGTTTACTAGAGGAAATATCTTAAGTGGGGAAACCTCAAGTAAAAATGTTGAAGGGAAATGCCTCAAGAACTAACAAAAGTCCTCTGAAGCAATTTCTATTTTCCTGCCTCTTTTTCTTCTACTTTTTCTTTTAGTAATTTTAGAAGTTTTGTATCAGAGTCAGCTCCAAACCATGATTTTGCAGCACCAAAAATGAGCAGGAAGATTGGATATGCAATACCAATAAAAAGTTCTTTTTCATCAATCGTATATTCTTCTTTGTAAATTGATATAATGACAAAAGTTATAATGAACACGAAATATGAGGCTAATGATCCTGTAAGAGGCTCAAATAAAATGTTCAATTTTCCTTCATTACTGTATTCATAATACAGTCTGTAAAAAGCAAGATTATCAACTTGTTTGGGACACAGCGAGTCAATTATTTTATTTTTGTTTATCACAAACCTTACTCCAACTCCCAAGGCGGTGAATCCAAGAATTATTTGAAGACTTATTCGATAACCATTTCCCATAGAGGGAATGTGATGTTGAAGATAGTAGCAACCAATCAATACAAGCATTATAGTTATAACGAGTAGTAAGTTTTCTAATCTTAACTCTTTCAATTTAAGTTTTATCTTATTCATTTTTATCTCTTACGATTGTTCAGTTGGATCAGGTTCATCAATTATTTTAAAAACAAGCTTCGACATTGCAGTAAGCTCTTTGGAATCTATTGGCCCAGAATCACCATCTTGGGAGTGGTTTTCATCGATTGAGTATTCATTTATAGCATCTAAATCATGCAAGTTTTCATTCTCTGAGTTATATTCGTCATCGGTATCTGACTCTCTGATTGTACGTATCATGTTGCCAAGATTATCTTTTTTAAAGAAGCTTTGAGGGTATTTATTTCGTATATAGTGCTCAAGTAGATGCCTTAAACGAGCTTTAATATCCTCAGGGTTCCCTATGTTTGCTTTAAGGTAATTTTTAACCTTTTCAAGGTTTCTAATATAATCATTTCGATTTAGTTCTTTTATTTCAGCTGGGGCTATTACACTGCTATTCCTTTCGCTATCCCAGTTTATAGAGTAACATTTGAAATCAGTCGCTCTTAGAGTATGAGCGAGGTCTTCTACAAAAGATGGTTCATGTGAGAGTACGATGAGTTGCTTTGCTTTTAATCCGAATTGTTTTAATATTGACCTTGTCCAGCTTCTTCTGAAACGATCAAGACTTGAAATAGGGTCATCAAAAACTAACACTTTGTTTTCTAAATTTGTCTCAGAGTCTAACCGCGCTAGAAAATAAGAAAAGGCTAAGGTACTTTTGTCGCCTTCGCTTAGGGTGTTTTGAAAGCTCGTGACATCCTCTGGAGTTTTATTGTCTCCTAGTATAATCTCTGTTCCTCTAAGGACTAATTTATACTCAGTAGCACTCTGGCCACTTGGATTTACTTTTTTGTGATCAGAAATTCTAAATTCTGCTCCAAATCTTTCTAGATAGTGATTTATTCTGCTTTGATACTTTTCGGGAATTTTTTGAGTTTCAGTATCTAACTTGTTCTTTGCTTCTTCTTTTTTTTGAACCAAATCTTCTTTGTTTTTGATTTTATTAAGGTAACTTTGACATTGTTTTTCATTTTCATCTATATAGCGTTCTTTAGTGAACTCTAGTAAAGTTAAACTTTGTTGTTCAGTTTGTAAGTTAGAAGATCCTAAGCCTTCCTTATAGCTTTTTAGTAATGTGTTTTGAGAGTCGACAAGGTTGTTATAGTCAGTAATGATTTTGATATGATTATCAAATAAATTAGATAGTTCGTCGAAAAGAGGGTCTCCTGAAAAGTCCTCTAGAGGAGCATTGTGTTTCTTTTTAATTAAAACAGTAAGCTTTTCCATCACATCGTCATAGAAATTTTGAATATCTTGTTCTGCAAGAATAGGGAAATAATCCCCTTGCTCTGGATCTTCAAGAAGAAGGGAAGTCGATACATATTGATCCCAAAACTCAACAAGTACATCATTGTCAGATAATACCTTTTTAGATTTCTCAGCAATACCCTTATTAAAGCTTCTGTTTACAGATTCAATTTCAGTATCGATATCATATTTAAGTTGGTTGTAAGATTTGTTAAAATAATCATTGTAGGCTTTAATTAAGTCGTTTCCTTTAAGCTCTGTCCCACAGTATGGACAGCTCTCATCTTGCTTCGAATACGTTTTACCTTGCTTGATCCAGTCTTCACCTTCTTCGGTCAAACACTTCTCAATATGTTTTTTGACTTTTAATTCAGAGTCACTAGATACCTCTTTAACTGTTTTTTTGAGAAGGTCTTTTAGAAGTTCAAGTGAATAATTAATTTGGGGTAGCTTATTTATTAGTGATTTTGATATAACTTTCTCTTTATTTGTTAGAGCTTTTACTTCCTTTCTTTTTGCCTCAATCACGGTATTAATATTGTCAATTTGCTTAAGCTTTAGAAAGTCATCTAGTTTTATAGCTTTCCCAATTGTCTTGTTTAGTTCCTTTTTAATTTCATTAGCTTCTTGAGTAACTTTGGCAATATCTTGTGCTATTGAGTTAACTTGTTCGTTTAAATGAATTGCTTCTTCTCCGAGGATAAATTGATAAAGCTTTCTTCTATGGTCTATTCCAACGTACATGCCTGAAAAAATATTTTGATTAACGAAGTTAGCATCAAAAATTAGAATATTCGATTCCGTTTGATCCCATTGATTATCACTGAACTTTTTAAATCCCGTGTCGGTTTCTATTTTACAAGAAACATTCCCTCCTGAAGCAATTGTTTTTCTTCCTATTATTATGTTCGGATTATTGTCATTAAATGATCTCAAGATGTTTGTTAATGTAGACTTTCCTGACCCATTGTCAGCAAAAATGCCAACAAACTTACCAAAAGATATATCTGATGACTTATAGTTTTCAAATTTCCCAATATTTTTGAGTTCAGTTATTTTCTTTATCATAGATATTATCGCTTAAGAACAGTTCTCTTAAGTTCCTTTTTCAACTCTCTTATCTAACACTTGCTTAAATTTTGAATTTAGCATATTTACTTTGCCAACAATTTTTTGGCCAGATGACTTTCTGTTTGGATCAGTGATACCAGGGGTATTAAAAGTATTTAATTCATTATCTATATCACTACATAAAGCTTGAATTTCAGTTTTTTGCTTTCCAGAGAAGCAACTAATAAATTCACTTACTTTTAAAGTGAACTCTTGAATTAATTCCGAGTTATTATCATGATCAGCGTATTGGTACTTGGCTTGATTTCCACCCGGAGCATAAATTTTTATTTGAGATAGTAAAGATTCGGCTTTTTCTTTTAATTTGCTTACATCACTTGTTAGGCGATGATGAGTGATATTCTTTTCAGTTTTTTTAGCTTCAGATGCGGCATTCTTAGCTTCAATCGCTTGCCATATGGCTATAGCAGCACCAATTATTGAGGCAATTCCACCAACGATCCCAATTATATCCATTTAGGCATCCAAGATTTGAGCGACTTGCTCTGTTGTTAAGTTGTGCCTGCAGCCTTGATCCATCCCAGCAGGGATATTTAACCAAATAGCGAGCATTCTTTGATATTTTCCTCTCATCTCTTGATGTGAGTTGAAATCAAAATGTTCTCCCTGAGTTTCTAACACTTCAGAAAAACGTTGAAGGTCTACAACAAAGTATCTCGCATATCCCATTAATTTGTTTTCGACAGAATCGTTTCCATCATAGCCTTGAAACTTAAGAGCAAATTCATTAAAGTCACCTTGGCCATGATCTCTTTGATAGAAGTAAATTGCCCTGTACATATCTAATGTGTCTCTTACTTCTTTAGTATCATCTGAATTCAAGGTCGAAGAGTCGATATTCTCCATGGCCCAGCTGTAATGATCTTCATATCCTTCTTCAAAAGCAGTCCTACACTGAGAATAATAACTAGCTTCATCTGGATATAATGCCTCTAAAATTTTTAACTGATTCGATATTATGAATCTATCTTTCTTATCCATATAACTTCCTTAAATTTACTTGAGTAAAATGCTTTTCGGAATAAGTACTCATAACTTAAAGACAAAAATGAGTTTTAAGTTATCTTTAAGGAAATATGTTCCGTACTAATATATTCATTCTTTAATTTCTAACCTCAATTGCCTTTAATTACGACAAGTTAACTGTACGAAATTATAAGGAGATCTTATGTCAGCTTGGCGTGCAGGAAAAGTTCAGTGGTTTAACGATGAAGACGGTAAAGGGATGATTATGGATCTCGAAGATGGCCGTATGTTTTATGTTAATTACAGAGCGATTCAAACGAACAAAAAATGGAAAACGTTAAAAGAAGATGATGATGTGAAGTTTGAGTTAGTTGAAGACTTCGGGGCGAATTATATTAAAGAAGTGAGAGAGTGCTAATGTCTAAGAAAGAATTGATTGATATTACTCCCTCTGAGGTCGTTGAGGCATTTGTTGATACAAAAGATGCATTCATGTCATCAAACTTATTTAATGATTTTTATATACTGAATAATATAATTATCAATTCTGAATCATCAGATTTCTTTTGCAAGGGATATAGTAAGAAATTTTCAGGTTATGCATATTTCAGAGAAAAGCTTATTAAATATGCAGATAAAAGTAAGACTAAAAGAAAAAGTGAAAGCTCTACAATTAATACAAGAATTCAAGCAGTTCTCGACATGCTTGGTTGGTATGATCAATGCGAAGATAGAGGGGAACACCCATATTCAGAGGGAGCAACATTCTCTGTAGATGGAATAAGCTATGAACTAGATCTTGCTCTTTGTCGTTCAGCTCATGATGCGGAAATAATTGACGAAGTTTGCGGTGAGAAAAAGGGTGCAAGTACAAAAAAACGAGAAGAAAAAAATGAAGAATTAATTAACCTCTTAAGAAAGAATGTCGTGACTATTCTTGAGGCTAAAGAGTTCTCAAAGCTGAAAAATAAAAAGAAAGTTCAAAAGAAAAAGAGTAGTAAAGTTAGGGACACTGCGAGTGCTCAAGGGCCTGAAGGTCAGATTCTTGAATATCTACAAGCGTCAGGTGTGACTCAAGGGATTCTAACAGATGGAAGTAAGTGGAAGCTGTTTCATAAAGATTTATCAGATAGTGAAATAATCAGATCATTCAATTTTGATTTTGATAATTTACTCCGAGATGCAAGACGTATAAATTTAGGAGAGGGGAATTTGTTCCCTAACCATTTTGAAGTTGCATCTAGAATCTTTTATTTCTTCTTTTCAAAGGAATCACATAACTTCAAAAGAGATAGATCTGAGCAAAGTATAGTTCAGACAGTATCGGGGAAATGTTTGAACTATGCTAATGAACTTGAGGGTGTTTTAAAAGATAGATTCATGGAAACAATGAATAGTACTTGTAATTCATTTTTTATTAATTCTGACATAAAAACAGAATTAAAAGATAAGAATGGTAGAAAATTTTTAAGAAATTGCTCTGAAAGTTTCTTGTTTAATTTAATATTTGTAAAATCGTGTGAAATGAATGCTGTTCTTCCCATTGAACAGCCTGAGTATAGAACAGTAATGATTCAAGGTATTGTTAATAAACTATGGCCAATGAATCCAAGTTATTTCGAAGAAGGTAAAGATCGAGAATTAGAAAGCCGGTGCAAAGAAGTTTTTGGGAATACATATAAATCAGATGGCACTGATATCTATAAGAAAATTCTGAAGAACTTCAAAGAAATTTATGATGGTAACACGACTCTTCGAATTGATGGATTTAAGGAAGACGTATTTGATAAAAAAGAGTGGAAGTTCATAAATTCATCTTTTATTAAAAACAATGAGATGGTACGAATTCTTTACAAACTCTCTTATTTATATTCAAAAGGTAATAATCAACAGATTCCATATAATTATTTGAGACCACGACAATTCGGTGAAGTTTATGAATCTTTCATGGAGTTTAAATTAGAGTTTGCTGATGTTAATTACTATTTTCATAAAAAGAAACAGCAACTAGTTGAATTGAAATCCTATGAATCTAAAAAACATAAAGATGAAGTCTTTAGAGTAAAGAAAGGATTATTGTTTTTTAGCCCGAATAATGAAGATAGAAAATTTACTGGAAGCTATTACACTCCTCATTATGTCGTTAAGGATATCGTTAAGAAGACATTGGAATCAAAGCTAAATACGATTGTTGATCCAAGCGAAATATTGAAACTCTCTGTTTGTGACCCAGCAATGGGCTCTGGTCACTTCCTTAATTATTCTCTTCGCTATTTGACCAAGACATATCGTCTTAAATACTACAGTGAGACAGGTGTGCCTTTGGATGAGGGATTTAATGTTACTGCAAGAAGAGTTTTGGACAAGTGTATATTTGGTGTAGATATAAATACTTCAGCTGTCAAACTGACTAAGCTAAGTCTTTGGTTGAGTACCGCCTACCGAGGTGAGAAATTAGAAAAGCTAGATGATCAAATTAAAGCTGGAGATTCATTAATCGACTTTAATTGGAAAAAAGAATTCAAAAAAGTTTTTGCTCATGGGGGATTTGATGCAATTGTGGGGAATCCACCATATGTTAGAAGAGAGTATTTAAAAGAAAAATCGACAGAACTGGAAAAGAAGTTTGTTTCATTTAACAGTGATGCTGATTTATGTGTATATTTTATAGAAAAAGGATTTGAATTACTTAATTCAAGTGGAAAACTATCCTATGTAATTACGAATAAGTGGATGAGGTCTAAGTATGGCCAAGCTTTAAGGCATTATCTTTCTAGTAAAACTTCTGTAGAAGAGATTGTTGATTTTAAAGATCTTCCAGTATTTGAAGGTATAAGTGCTTACCCCATGATATTAAGATTAGGAAAAAGTTGGAATAAACAGTTTAAGCATGCAGATGTTGAAAGCTTAAACTTTGATGATCTAACTAAGCACTTGGAGACAATCTTTACTTTAAGAAACAATTCAGACCTAAGTGATGCGACTTGGACGTTTGGTAACAAGGAAGAAACGCAAATCTTAGATGCGATGCAGGAGGTTGAGTATACTCTTGCTGATGTTATTAATGGTAAAATCTTAAGTGGACTAAAAACAGCTTTAAATCCAGCATTTGTTATATCTAAAGAACAGGCACAGTCCTTTTATTCAAACGATAAATCTTACAAGGAATTAATTCATCCATTTCTTACCGGGCGTGAGGTTAAGAGATATACTGATGTTGAGGCATCAAAGTATGTGATCTGTATTCCTAAGGGATGGACGAATGCCAACTTAAAAGGGAGTAATAAGTGGAGTAGTTTTAAAAAGAAATACCCACTTCTTGCATCACACTTAGAGCCATTTGAGGAGAAGGGAAAGAAGCGTTCTGATAAAGGTGATTATTGGTGGGAGCTGAGAGCATGTGATTATTACGACAAGTTACAAGAAGAGAAGATTGTATTCCCAGATATCAGCCAAGACGGGAATTTTATCATAGAGTCAGGTGGACAGTATGTTGATATGACAGCATTTGTGATTCCAAGCAGTTCAAAATTCTTACTTGGATTTTTGAATTCAAGTCCTGTTCAGAAATATATTTCTAAGAATAGCCCTGAGATTAGAGGGGGATATTATAGATGGAAAAAGCAATATGTATCGAGTATTCCTTTTCCCTTTGCTTCATTACAGGACGTACCGAAAAAAATTAAGAGTGACGTCGAAAAAAATGTCGATACAATATTAAAATCTAAACCCAACTCGAAAAAATACGAGGAAGCATCAAAAAAAGTAGATCAATTGATAATGACATTATATGCATCTGACAATGTAGAGCTTAAAGAAGCAGCTTAATTTTTCAGGAATGAATTAAATGGATCATAGTTCATTAGTTGAAAAATTCATAAAGAGTCTACCTACTATCGAAATAAGATTTAAGGAATATTGCTCAACCTACACAAATCCAAAAGTGCAGGTTGTTCAGTTTTTAATTACTGAGGTCTTGAGAAACGACTGTCCTAGTTTAGAGATTGTTTTGGATGAAGATGTACAAATAGGTTCAAAAAAACGCAAAATTCATCTGTCAATTTATGATAGTGGCAACGAGGCTTTACATATTATGGTAAAGCCCAAGTCCTTTGATAACTGGAGAATAAAAGATATTTACTCTGTATTATCTCCAAATGAGTCAAAGCATTGCTATATTTTTAATTTCGATGATGAGTCACCATCTTTTTATAAATATTAGTTAAATGGAAGATCTTTAATTATTAATCTCTTTTTAACAGCAATATCTGTGAAGAAATCTTTTCGCTTCTTTTGTGTTAATTCAATCTGACCTTTCTCAGACTCTTTATAGTAATAGAGCATCGTTTTTCTCATAAAACTTTCAAAAAATGCCTCTAGTTCTGTGACTAGAGTTGGTGTGGCATTTTTAAATAGTCTTGTATGGTAAAGAGCAAAGTCTTCTTCACATAAAGATTGTAGTCCATAGGCAATGCCTAGTTGCCAAAAATAAACTCTAGTGATTGGTTTATCAAGTAAGTCATATCGCCCATCATCTTGTTTGTAATGTCGGAGAAGATTTTTGAATGCTCTTTTACTCGCTTTAAAAAGATTAGAGCAAGCCGCTATCGACTCAGCATCTCTCAAAACTTTATGATCAAAGATTTGTTGATGAGATATTTTATTTGCAAAAACTTCTGAGAACTAAGCAGCTTTCTTCATATCACTTTTGCATTACGCGATAATTTGGCAAGCTCTGGTATTGTAATATATGTATCGTGTGTGTTGTTGAAAGTCGCAATGATTTCCAGTTCATTTGAAAGTGACTTGAATTTACCTTTTTGTCTTTCATAAAAAATACCAAGCTCTTCTAATTCTGTTTCAATTTCAATATGAATTTTATCATTGGAATATAATTGCCAGTTGTCTATAGGGTTTTGTCTATTGTTACTATGGCTCTTCTCGGTTTGAGGTGGGAAGCAGTGTTTCTAAACTGAATTGATAAGGTAAACATAGATTCATTTTCTGATAAAATAATTTTGCGAATTAATATTTATTGGAAAGGAGAACCTATGCTTGGAAGAAAGTTTAACAATCTTTTTGGATTACCGGAATTAGAATTTTTTCAAAAACCCTCACATCATAAACACCAAATTAGACTTTATTGTAGAAAGACTTCAAAAATGGAAGTTTGCCCTAAATGTGCTACTCCAAGCACCACTGGGTACGATAAAAGTATTGTCTCAATTAAAGACCAACCACTGCGTGATAAACAGGTTTATTTAACCAAGGAATCATTAAAGGGTACCGCTCAACAGTTCGCTTCAGAAAGCATGTCCTTTGGTGTGCCACAAATTTTTCTGACTTAAAGCGAGTTCAAGATAAATGCAAATGTTCAAGTTGGTTAGTTTACACTGCTTATTATGAGCATGCTGATCTTGAGGTTCGAAAACTTCAAAATCCGTGGGGAAAAACTATTGGGATTGATGAACATTCTTTTATCAGAAATCAAAAATACGGTCATAAAGAATTTGCTTCTATATTTGTGGATTATAATCGCTCCCGAATTCGTGAAGTAGTGTACGGGCGCTATGGATCGGATTATTATGAAGACGAGAATCTTTTAAAAATTCCAGGTCGTGAGAATGTTAAAAATGTAATTATCGACTTCTCGCCATCAATGAGGTCATTTGCAAGAAGCTTTTTTAAAATGCAAAGATAATTGCGGATAAGTTTCATTTAGTTCGTCTTGCTAATCAGGCTGTGAATTTAAAACGTCTTGAGATCATAAAAGATCCAAATTCTAATATTGTAAAATCTAGAAAAAATCCTCTTCGAAAAATGCTTCTTATGAATGGAAAAAACTTAAAGTTTTACCAAGAAAGATCTCTTATGCATGTCTTTGATCGGCATCGAGAATTAGAAGCATTTTATCGAGTGAAAGAGATGATTCATGAGTTGTACCGACATCGAAGCAAGAAGCATGCATCGAGACAACTAACACGAATTACCGACTTTATAGCGAGCCTTAAGATGGATGGATTAAGATCACTAAGACGAACTCTCATGGACTGGAGAGAGGAGATACTAGATTACTTTGAGCGAAGAGTAACAAACGGAAAAACTGAAGGCTTTAATCGTAAAGCAAAGCTTGTCCAAAGAAATGCTTATGGTTTTAAAAAGTTTGAAAACTATCGTTTGAAACTTATTTAAGTAGGTAATTTAGAAGCAAAATGTATAAAGATACTGGTCATAAAACATGGCCAAGGGAGAGGTATAAAAACTTTTAGTGAACTTAAATGTAAAAACAACCGATTAAGATCGTGGTGAAGTTATTTTTGATAAAATTGAACTTTGTAATGCAATATCTAGTTTGGGTTTAGAGATTTTGGGGTCTCCAAACTTAATGGTGTGCGCACCGTTTCTTGAGGTAAAAAGTTCGAGAGAATCATGAGCGACTTTTTTCAGTAAAATTTAATTAACCACAATTATTTTTTATTAAACAAAGGAACCGCTCATGACTCCAGAAAA
>CAXRIU010000014.1:0-470612 GCA_964231135.1 Bacteriovoracaceae bacterium | reverse complement strand
TTATCAAGCTGGTCTTGTGAGCGCAGCGAGAAATCGTCCATTGAATCGATTTCTTCATTTGAAATTTTGCCATTCAAACTGGTCGAACAACGAACAGCCAGTACCTCAGCTAAATTCGCTCCCTCTTGGTCATCTTCGTTTTCGCAACTTCCCCAATATAATCTTCCTGAGGTGTCCCGAATGACTTCTCCTACATCACCGAAGTCCTCAACCCACTTAATCTGGGAGACTTCTTTTTTGTATGTGCCTGATTTTCGAATTTCATAGACTGGTTGATTGAATTTACATACCCGCTGGGCGTAGGAAGCCTGGGCAAAGCAAAACGCTGTCAGCATTAACAAAATAAGATTCTTAGTGAAATTCATCACTTACTTATCGGACTAAATTAATTTTTCATGAATTTTTATAAAGTTTTTAGGTACAAATCTATTGCACTTAACAATGAAACCTTCCTCTGAATTGAAAGTTCAGAAATAGTACGCAAAATAGTATAGTCTTTCTCAAAAATAAACTTTCCTTTCTCGTCATAGAAGTCGTCTAACGGCATAGTTTCAAATACAAATTTTTCACCTAATTCAGGACATTTTGTATTTTCGAACACTAAATAACCTACATCTTTATGAACAGATATATAACTACTATGACGTAACCCTGGAATGCTTTTTCCATGACAAAGGAATGTTAAATATAATTCTTCTGGGCTAATAGCAATCACTTCCATTTTTTCGGAATCATAAAATGGCCACCAAACAGAATAGTAAGGGTTATTTTCATCGTTTAGATACACTCTTTCATACAGCTCTGGTACGCTAAACAAGTTCGCTCGGGCAGAGTTTAAAAATAAAGGAATCATTAGAACAAGAAATAGTTTTATCGCTTTCATAATGATATTATTTCACGAATCTCTATATTCTAAAATTCCAGTGAAAAAAAATTCATTATAGTGTCAATTAAATGAACAGTGAGTGTTGTGAATGTTTAAAGCGAGAATGCTAGATAGTGAAATTGGTAGAAGTACTCTTTAAGTACTATAAAAACGTAAAAAAGCCCGCTAAAAAACGGGCCTTTTATTATCAATCTATTAGTAGCAATAAACATCATCTAAATAGATACCTGGTACCTCAACCGAGATATCATTTGTCCCCTCATAGGCATAATCTTTAACATGTCTTAACTCAAATTTTACGGGTGCAGATGTTTCTGTCCATCCACCACCATCTGAGTAAGTGTAAACTATATTACCTGTTTTATCTGAGGTTAAATATTCAAATGTATAAAATAGAACATTGGTCATACCTGATTGGACGCATATTTCCTTTGCTCCTTTATCTGCGAGACTAATAAGTTCTGCATCTTTTTCCATAACTACTGTCTTTCCATTATCGTAGTCATCAAATCTCCATGAATCATCAGCCTTTTTTAACAGGAACGGAATATTGAAATCGTAAGAAGAGTTTTGACTACTGGCCACTTCCCCCATCTGCTTATTAAAAATATTCATTAAAAATTGGTCTTTCTGAAAATTTCCATTTGAGTCGAAATGTACACTTGTAGTTCCTTCACAAGATATACTATCCACATAAGATTTTTTAGCTATATTCTCGTCGTAGTAAGTGGAATCTGATAAGAAATTTTCAGGGGTGTATGATATATACTCGTCCCTAGTAGGAGTCACCAAATAATGTGCCCCCATTTTAGGTATATGAGAAAAAAGCATTCCACCAATTGAATTTTCAACTGCTTTCATATGGAGTGCAGGATAAGCAATATTTTTTCCAACACCGGCCGCCGTTACAGAGGCATCACCTGATACTCTTTCGTTTTTCACATTGATAACTGTGCTTGCTTTGGCTACATGATAGCTCACTCGCTCAGGTAAGGTAAATCCTAAAAGAGAACAGAAGTCCTCCATATTTTTTGCATTAATTCCTTCACCATCAATTCTTGTTCCAAGTAAAATAATTGGTTCAGATTCTGTATTTGACTTAATTGTAACTCTATCAATAGAGCTATTATATTCGATACTAATATCATTAGATAATTCTGTGATAACCTCTTCTGGGGTTTTAGTTACAATCTGGGATTTATGCCCACTACATGAAGCGGAAAGTATTCCCATTGTGCTAATTAAAAGGGCGTTACTAATCAAAGCTCTCATTTGTTCTCCTGTGGATTAGGTGTTGTATTGCTAAATATTAGTATGAAAATATTAGTGCTTGGAGAGACTTTGAAAAATTGAAACTGTGTGTATAGTTTTTAGACGGCTAGATGTGTTGGAGATGATATTAATGTGTTAAGTAAGACATAATCGTCTAGAAACTATACACCTAGGTAAATATAAACAAGAGCTGTATTTCTCTATCAAATCTCCTTGTACGATATAACAATAAATTTACGAGTAAATGAAATAAAAAAACTACGACCTTTTTGGATGGAGAATGCTTTGAAAAAATTATTAATTGGATTAACACTTTTGGCTTGTATGTCTGTTTCTGCAGAGGAAATTTATTGTGAAATTACAGCATTAGAACTAAAAAACACCCAACGAGAAGAGTATAAGCCAAATTATCCAGAAGTAGGTGCTCTATTTGAAATCGAAAATAATGACTCTGATATCACCTATAGCTTTATGATGGATAAGCAAGTTGTTCCTGAAGCAACCGGAAAGTGGGATTCTTGTATTGTGAAAAGAAACAAAGGTATAGTAACAAAAATAGAGTGCAACCACCAAGATGGTGAAAACCTAGAGAAAACAAAAATTATATTCGATATCAATGGTAAAAACAGCAGGTTTACACAGATTAGTGACATTACTGAATCAATAGAAAAAGGATATTACCCTGTTGTTAATCCATTAACAGGAGAAGCGAACTTAATGAAATACGAGGAAAATTTAAGTGCTGAGTGCTCAACAAATTAATTATTAGCTAAATAATTAATTGCTGCTTTAAAAAGCCAGAAAACAAAGTTCAAATCAAAAAAAAAGCCCACTATAAAGCGGGCTTTTTTAAATGCTGAAATCTTGGGACTTCCAGCTAAATACAAAATTACATGGTCGGGGTGAGAGGATTCGAACCTCCGACCTCCTCGTCCCAAACGAGTTACGCTACCAGGCTGCGCTACACCCCGAATCTTGTAGAAGATTATTTTTAATAGAAATTAATTAATTTGTCTACCGCTTTTCGTAACCTTGAATAAATTGCTGGCAAGCCTTGGCTGCCTTGGCCCTATGGCTGTGGATATTTTTCCACTCAGGAAGCTCAGCGAGTGAAAGCCCGTTCTGACCGTCCGGTAGAAAAACTGGGTCATAACCAAAACCCTTTTCTCCCTGTTGTCTCTTGCCAATAACGCCATGCACCCTACCCTCAAAATAATAGATTTCTTCTGGTGAGAGATACAGACAAATATAGCAAACGAAATAAGCCTTACGTTTATCGTCTTTTAAATTTTGCAGTTCTCCCAAAAGATGGTCGTTCTTTTGTTGATAATCTGGCAGATGATCAGCGTAGCGCGCAGAGTGAATCCCTAAAATATCAGTCCTTGCTGGCACACAAAGTCCCGAGTCATCGGCAAGTGTCGGCTTTTTAAATTTCTTAAAATAGGCTTCTGCTTTTTTGAACGCATTCTCTTGAAATGTTGTGCCGTCTTCGACGACTTCCAATTTTTCAGGAGCTGCGTCGACTTTAATGATACTTGTATCAAAAAGCTCGTTAAACTCTTCTGCTTTATGTGGGTTTCCAGAAGCTAAAATCAATTCCATTAAGCTAGTACCTGTTTTTGAGCTGCAAAAACTTGCACTAATGCCGCTTGTGAACATTCAAGAAGTGCATCTAGCTGCTCTCTGGAAAATGGGTCACCCTCTGCTGTTCCTTGTACTTCTACAAATTTTCCACTCTCAGTCATAACCACATTTACATCCGCCTCACAAGTTGAGTCCTCTTCATAGTTAAGATCAGCAATAATTTTTCCAGCCTTATTGATACCAACACTCAGTGCCGCACATTTTTCTTTAATTGGAGTTTCTTTGATTTTTCCCTCGCGCAGAAGCTTTTGCACTGCTAACTCAAGTGCAACCATTGCCCCTGAGATTGAAGTCGTTCTAGTCCCACCGTCGGCCACTAACACATCACAATCGAGAACAATTTGTCTCTCTCCAAGTTTATCCATATCAACTACTGCTCGCAGTGCTCGGCCGATCAAGCGTTGAATTTCTTGAGTTCTTCCTCCAACTTTAGAGCGCTCACGCCTTACACGGTCATGGGTAGAGCGAGGAAGCATATTATATTCTGCGGTAACCCAGCCTTTTCCAGTTCCCTTCATCCAAGGCGGAACATTTTCTTCAGTAGTTGCCGTTACATGGACTTTAGTATTTCCGAATTCCACGATCACAGAACCTTCTGCGTAAGGATTAATATCTTTGGTAAATTTAATGGCACGAGGCTCAGATCTTTCTATTAAACTCATTTGTTCACTCACTTCTCAACGTTTATAATGTCTATATGAAACATGAACATCTGCAGGAAATCAACTCAACACAAGATTATTTATTGGCGCTTAACCCAAGAGACGAATATTTAGTCAGTTGCGAAAGACAAACCGCAGGGCGTGGTCGCTATGGCCGGGTATGGAATGAACAAGACGGCTCTTTGTCGTTTTCATTTAGTCTAAAGCCAAGCCAAGTGATGACTCACTCCCCCCTAGAAGTGGCGGTATTAATTAATCAGTTTTTCGAAAATAAACTGCGTCTTAAATGGCCGAATGATCTATTTGATAAGGACATAAAAAAATGTGGGGGAATACTCATCGATAGTAAGGGTTCAAACCTTATTGTAGGTGTGGGCTTAAACTTTTTAGAAAATCCTGATTTTGGCGCCATAAGTCTTAAAGATAAAAAACTCTATAAACGAGAAATGGCGGCAGATATCTATCAGTATATTCTTTCCAACAGAATGCATTCAGAACAAGTGCTCGCAACTTGGGAAGAGTACTGCATTCATATGCATCAACAAGTTAAAATCGAAGATACAATTGGAGAATTTATAGGTCTAGGCCCTCAAGGTGAGGCCATATTAAAAGTGCATGGAGCCACCACACAAAGTTTTTTCAGTGGCTCACTACTCTTCGGCGAAAACGTCGTCAGCTAATCTCTCAAGTTGTTCCTTGATGATATTTTCTGCTAAATCAGGAATAACTTCCCATGCGACTTTTTCAATTATTTTTTGAGCTTCTTCTCTTACAATCTTTTCAATAATTGGCTGCATGCTCTCGCGAACTTTAGCTTCAATCATTGCAGGCGTCATCAAACTAAGCATTGGATCTGTTTTATCCCCCGCTTCTACATTGATCGGTTTTGTTGCCTCTGGTGTGATGTCAAATTCACGTCGTGTCGGCTCATCAGTAATTGGAGCTTCAACTTCTTCAGTTTCATCATAAAAATTATGAGCATTAGGATCTTCCATGACTTCATCTGCAGACCATAGGTCTTCTTCGGAGTCAGTCTCATCAGCAATTTGTTCTTCAAGTGCCTGAACACCTTCAATGGTATCTGTTCCAGCTGTAGCGGTAAGCTCTATTCCGTCATCAGGAACTTCGACTTCATTTAGTTCATCCATTGATACTAATTGCGGACCATCATCAGACACATCCAAGAAATCTTCTTCAATTTCAACCGTTTTTACCACTTGAGTTATGTCTGGGTATTCCAAGTCAGAATCGGATGGAATGGCGTCTTGAGCTTCTTCTTGAATTTTCTCAGGAATAGCAACTTCGCTCTTGGTTTCTATTACTGGAGGTAGGTCCATGATCTGAGAATCATCGCGATCGATAACACCTGGAACTGGAATTCCCCAATCTTCAATACCAGCTTCAAGTTGGTTTTTTTCTTGGGAAGTAATCACATCCTCAGGTTCAATATCATCGTCTAAATTAGGTTGATTAACTTGCCAGTCATCCCCTAGCTCAAATTGATCTGTCTTATCTGGGTCCGTTTCTACTGAATCAAAATTATTTGAAAAATCTTCTTCCTCTTCATCATTATACTCGTCATCAAAGTCAGGAGAGAGTTCATGCACTGGAAGAGTAAGCACGTCTCGACAAAGATTTATAAATTTCTTGGCATCAAAAGGCTTAACTACATGGCCGTCAACCTGGGTACTTTTATTTAGCGCCTCATCGATTGTATCAAAGGTACCATAGAGAAAAATCACTCTCGCATCATGGATATCACGTATTTCTGAAATTAAATCATAGCCGGTTTTAGATTCGGACAAATTGTAATCAAGAAGAACTAACTCAGGTTTATGTTCTTTAACTAAGTCTAGAAGTTCGACTTCCGCCACACACTTAATGAGTTGAAAATCCTCATTGGCGAGTGTAATTCCGATTACTTTTTGTATGGTCGCGCTATCATCCGCAACTAAAATCTTTGGTTTCATAAAAATCATCCTTGAAGTGAGACCAGTACTTTAATGTTAGATAACAACTCGCAAAAAGTCTAATTTTAAGAGCTTAGACTAGTATTCCAGAATCATACAGGTTTGATTATCCAAATTTCCGCGCTGGTTTGAGAGCTGGAAAAGTTGGTGTACCTTAGTTTTTATGTCAACTGTATACTGGGATACAGAAGCTGCAACTTCTTCGTCATCAAGGCGACCATAGATTCCATCGGTCATAAGAACGATCTTGTCTCCCTCAATAACCTTCAATTCTTTTACCTGATAGTAAAGATCAGGAAAAAGTCCAAAGCCTGACATTGGAATATTTTTTAAATGGGAATCAAGGCTATCTTGAGAAATAAATCTTTGAGTATCTTCTGAGCATAAGGCAGTAAGTTTTCCTCTGCGTAAAAGATAACCCCTACACCCTCCAACAAAAAGTAGAGTTACAAGGCTATCGTATTTCGTCATCAGGATTCCAGAGGCTCCACCTCTTTCGGCCATTGATCTAGCTGAATTGGATTTAAAAAGCTTTTCATGAGAAAAAAGTGCAGAATTAATGAGCGCGTTTCCTTCAATCGTAAATTTAGGGGAAAAGAAAAATGGTAGTGTGGCATTTCTATCGGCAACAAAGTTTTGAAAAAACTTTTTGATATCTGTTTTTAGCTCCCCAACAATTCTGTCTCCAACGCCATTTCCTCCAAAACCATCAAAGATCATATAGAGTTCTTGATCGAGGTCAAAATCATATCCATCTTCATTGATATTTAAAAATGGACCTTGGTGGGTTTCAGCTGAAAAGTTCTTTAACTGCATTTCTACTCCAAGTAGCTCTTTAGTTTATCTGTTGCTTTTTTATAGTACTCGCTATTTATTGGTGAAATCTGTTGAACTTCCTGTAGCTTCTCTTTAGCTTTGGAAAATAAGCTTAAAGATTCTGCGACCAAGGCTTCACGGTATATCTTCTTCGATCGATTATTCAATTCAGTAAAAATCGCATCTCGCTCGTTTAGAGCTTCTTCATTAGTCGGATCAAGCTTTAGTACTTCTCCATAAGTCTCATAAGCTTGTTTTAAATCTTGTCCCTCTTTAAAAGAGCGCGCTTTACTAAGAAGAGGATTAAGCATCCCGACTAGTCGATCCCTAGAGTCTTTAAGCATTGTAGAAGCTTCTTTAAGTAGGTCTTCGTCTATATCTTTAAGTTTGATAAATTTTTCTAATTTTTCCGAAGCTTGATACCAATCTTCTTGAATATAAGCGGTTTTACCTGGCTTTAGTTTTTCGACCATCGCCTGACGAAGAGCTTTTTTACGTGCTTCCTCATCTTTTTTACGCTGCTCTTCTTGCTCCCAAGCTTCGAGTTCGATTTTCATTGGAGGAACATCTAGGTTTTCTGGGTCTAGCTTAGATATTTCATTAAAAAGGTTTCTCGCCACCATAGCGTTTCGTTCATCAACGGCTTTTCTAGCCCTTTCAACAAGTCCCTTTACTTTAATCTGTTTCGCTAACCTTTCTTCAACTCTCTTCTTTTCTTCCTCTATTCTTTTTTGTTCAGCAAGGCCTTCGTCAATTGCTTTCACTAGCGATTGGGTATCGCGATACTCAGGATCAATTCCCTGAACTGTATCAATATAAAGTTTGGCCTGAGAAAAATCACTTTCACCAAACCTTGCAAGTGCCAACTGGTAATTTTGCTCTAGAAGCTCTAAAGTTTCAGCAGAATATTTTTTCTCGTCTTTTTTATTTTCCTCTTTTTTAGGCTGTTCAGTGACCACTGGTTGAGACGGTTTAGGGTCCTCTGATAATAGAAATAGAAGTGCTCCAATCAGAATCGCAGCAATTAGATATGTTCTCTTTCTTTTATCTTTCCAAATACGTTTTAAAAGGCTTTTTTCTTCAACAACCTCTTCACCAAAACCTTCACCACCTTCGAACTCATCGAAGTCCACTTCTTCTTCTATAATCTCTTCAATCTCTACTTCCTGACCTTCTGGAACAGGCATAAGAGCGTCACGCTCAGCTTCGATAATGTCGGATTTAACCACCACCGTAAAAGTTGTATCTCCAATAATAAATTCATCACCATTGAGAAGTTCGGCTTTTTGAACTCGTTCACCGTTGTAGATAATCCCATTAGATGATTCTTTGTCCTCAAGGGTACAATTTACTAAAGTCTTTTTGATAACTGCATGAACCTTTGAAACTTCTGGATCGTTTAATACAATTTGGCAGGTTTCTGGGTCTCGTCCTATTTTAGTTTCGTTATCTTCAAGTAGGTAAGAATCAAATGGTGCGTACTCACCAAAAATTTTTAGACTAAACTTCGCAAAGGATTGAAAGACTTGTGTCGCACCGGAGTCATCACCACCCATGCCACCAAAGCCGTCATTGCCCTCATCTCCAAAGCCGTCCTCTCCAAAACCGTCGTTTCCAAACCCATCATCCCCAAAAGAATCGTCTTGATTAAAACCGTCGTCGGCAAATCCATCTGTCTCCGCCGAGAGTTCCTCGGTTGATTCTTCTGAGTCAAGATTTTCAATCCCAAGATCTTCACCACCTAAAGGCTCATCATCCAAATCATGATCTAATTCTTCACCAAGGTCATCTGAACCTAAGTTAGCTGATCCAAACTCATCATTTAAACCACCACCTAGAAAATCATCATCATCCTCAACTGGTGAAAGGTCTTGGTCTAAATTATCAACCCCATCAATTGGCTCTTCTGCAAACATTTCTGTGGCATCTTCAAGTTCTTCTACAGGCTCTGCCTCTGCAACGTCTGCAAATTCGTCCATCATCTCTTCTAGCTCAGCTGGAATCTGGACTGTTTCATCGTTGATTTTCTCAATCATCTCAGTTGCTGAAAAATCTTCATCTGGCTCATCAGACACAGTAGATTGCGAAAGAGGAAGGCTAGAGACAACTAATTCAAAATCTGAAATGGATATTTTATCACCCTCATTAAGTACGGCCCTTTGAATACTTCCACCACGGAGAAACACGCCTCCATATTCTGAAGTAACTTCAAGAACGACACCTTCAGGTGCCAATAAAATTTTGGCGTGGTATCTTGAAACCAAGTAGGAATCTAATTGGATGTGACAATCTTCTTCTCTTCCGATAAGAATTTCCACTCCATTACTCAAGTCTTCATCAACGATGTTAATGTCATAAATAATTTGACTGTGTTGTTTTACAGAGATCATCATTTGATATCACCTCCAGGAACACATTCAAACTCACCCTCTTCTAGTGCCATCTTTTTTTCCAGATCGTGGATACCATCAACAGCTCTTTTATACCTAGAATCATCTTTATTTCGGCTGAGATACTTAACAATATTGCAATAGGCTACCGCAGCTTCTCTATACTTTACAGCGTCCGCTTCTCTGGTCGCCTTGGTAAAATAAGCCTCTATAGTTTCATTGATTTTCTCATTTGTTTGACGAAGGTAGTTTCTTGCATCTAAGTCATTTGGATTCCACTGAGCGGCTGCTTCAAATTCTTGCTTCGCTCTAAAATAGTTACCTTCCCTGAATTCTCGAAGACCTCTTTTAAAATAGACCTCTAAACGTTCACGATTTTTCTTTGCGAGTTCATCTCTTTGTTTTCTCGCATCTTCCAGCTCTTTATTCCCAGCAAATTCTTTAACGCCTCTATCGATGATTCTTTTATTTGTGGACTTGGTACCTCCACCTGGATCAGTTAAGAGTAGTGCCCCGAGTGCTACGACGATAATAATAATTAATCCCCGAGTCAGCCCTTTATTATCTGGAGCTGATTCTTCATTTGGGACATCCTCTTCGTCCAGCTCTCTTCTTTTTCTTTCTATTAATGGACGCTCATCTTTGACTTCTACTCTGGAGAATTTAAAGACGGTTTTACCAATTATAATTTTATCGCCGTTAGATAAAGTGTGCTGTTTTACTTTGAGGTCGTTAACTATAACTCCATTTTGAGAACCAAGATCAGTCAGGACAAATGATTTACCGAGATTAACAATTTCTGCATGCTCTCTTGAGGATTTCATATCAAGAATAGTGACGTCGACATCATCAGATCGTCCCATAACAACACGATTGCCGGTAATAAAGTATGCCTTTCCTTTATTTTTACCTGTTAGGCAAATTAGACGAAAGTATACCCCTGGCTCTTTTGGCGTATCGAAGTGATTAAAAATTTGAACAGCAGCGGCCAAGTCTTACAGCTCCTTTACAAACGTAACGAAGAAGGCTTTAGCAAAACCATCTTTACCAATAAGTGCTGACACGCTGATTTGATAAGATTCACCCTCAAGCTCGTAAAAGTCGTGCTGATGGGTTCCGTTATTATTAGCAGAGTCATCACATAGTTTTAATATTGTACCAGCAATACCTTCGTTGGTAGCGGCGTCTAGTATATTCGAGCCCTTAACAAGGCTTTCTCTCATTCCAGTCAAATCTCCTGCCAACTCATTGACGTGTTCTATGTTCTTTTCAGAGTTTAAAACCAAGGCGGCAGAGTTCATCCCCATCATTATTTCATTTAAGGTGGCCACATAAGAGGTATCTTCTTCAACTTCAGCGAAGTCTCCCATATCCTCATTCATCAACTCTCGGTTTTTCTGAATTACCGTATTCATCGTTGACCTGATGCCATGAATTTCCTCAAAAAGGTATTCACTTGTGATCTCCTTCCTCTTTCCTCTCATCACTTCATCTGCTTGCAGCTTTATCGCTCGGAGAGGTTTGAGAGTAAGAAAATAAATAAACCCAAAAAAGAAGACACCAAGGATTGAAGTATAAACAAAGGTCTTCCAGTAGATTGTTTTGTTAAATATTTCAAAAGTATTGATCGCCGATGGTTTAAACCTAATCGCAATAATGGCCAGAGGCTCATTGGTTGCGGTGATGGTATTAACAGCATACAGAACTTTTGCGACACCGATTTCGTTGTTTTCTAAGTTCTTGTTTACGAGTAATCTATCTTCATAATTGATTTTTCGGAAATAATCTCGAGCTTCAATTGTGAATGGATCTTGAATCCTTTTATCAATCAAAGATGCAGGTCTAATAATATTTCCTCTGAGGTCAAAAAGGAAATACCCCATAACACCTTTACCCTCGATATTGTTCAAAAAGCGTGTGTTAACACTACCGATTTCATTTCGCTGCAGATAGATCGAATTCGTTCTTTTAATTTCATCTGCATATTGTTCAGCACGACTAACGACTTCTTCATAGATTAGGTCTTGTACTGTTAAAAGAACGGGAGAAACTGTCAGAAATAAATTTCCCACAGTAAGAAGGGCAATAAAAATACCTAAAAGATGCTTCCATTCATAACTCTTATTTAGTTCATAAATAGGATTCATTATTTTGGTTTTGAAAAAATAAACAAGCTTTCCAACAAAATCGTTTGGCTTTACTTCTTGATCGAGAACATCATTTTCAATCTTCCCTACTTTTTTCTTTATTTGAACTTTTTTCTCTCGCACATATACGACTTTAAAAATCATATTAGGCAGTGCTATTTGATCTCCATCTTTAAGAGTCACTTTTTTTGTAAGTTTACCATTAACAAATGTACCATTAGATGAGCCCATATCTTCAAGAAATGGTGTGTCCTTGCTAATTGTAATTCTCATATGTTTTTTAGAAACACCTTCAACACTCAGGACATGGTCTGCATCCATCCCACGCCCAATGATATTTTCACCATTATTAAGAACGAACTCCTCACCTCGATGTCTACCGCCAACTACTACTAACTTATACATCGCGTACCTCGAGGAGATCTCCGACTTTCAATTCACTTGGTGCCTGTCCAGCTTTTAGCTCGATTACTTTATGAGCTCGAAAATAGATTCCGCTCACGCTCCAAGGTTTGAAGTCTCTTAATATTTTGACTACCTTCATATTTCTATCCACAAATACAGCATCGATTGAAAAACGAACAAAGAAATTATGGATTGAGCGGCAAGGCTCAATAATAAGAGCATCAAATCCTTTCATCTCATTCACAAACATAAGACCGATTAGTCGGTCGCTAAAACTTTTAGCAAGCTTTACGTCTTTTGCAATTTCTGTTTCTGTTTCTTTTATTATTAATCTCATCCTAACCTAGTTATTCATCAGTTTTAATGCCATTGGAGCAGCAATAATTAAAAGTACCGCCGGCAAAGTTATAAAAATCATTGGTAAAAGCATTTTTGTCGCTGCTTTTGCACCTTCTTGTTCCGCAAGTGAAGACCTCTTTTGCCTGATTTCTCCAGCAAGGGTTTTTAATATAGGGGCAATGTCTGCCCCGACAGCATCTGCTGAAATCAGGGTGGCACAAAAGGAGGAAACCGGAAGCGTATCAACTCTCCATGAGAGCTGTCTTAGCGCCTCGGCCCTACTTAAACCAATTTTTGTTTCCTTAATCATAGTTTCAAATTCATCAACTAGTGGAGATGGTGGAGCTTTCTCAATAACCCGTTGCATGGCCGCAACAAAATCAAGACCAGCTTCAACTGAAAGTGCAAGCATATCAACAATAAACGGCATACTGAGAGTAATCTCTTTTTGTCTTTGAGCAATCTTTCCTTTAATCCAAATATCAGGATAGAAAAAGCCAAAAAGCGAAACAAGTGGGGTCACAGATAATGGCCAATCTTCTTCTACTTCTAAAAATGTTCTAAGTCCCAAGTAGACAATTGGAAACCCAATAATCAGGAAAACTTTAAACGCATAGAAATCTTCTGGGGTTAAAAATTTATTCATTCCAGATGAGGCTAAAGTTCTTTTGTACTTCTCTTTAATTTTTCTTCTGTACTTCATTCCGTTGATAACAGGGGTGAAGTATCTTTTGAAAAATGGTCTCGAGTATTTTAAAACGATATCGTTTGGTGTATCTCGTTTCTCTTCTACTTCTGCATCCTCTAGTTTTTCTTTCGCTTTATATCTTTCATCATCTTGAAAAACAGTTCGCGCGACGAGAAAAACTGCTAAACCAATAAGAAATAATCCAAAGTAGACAAGGATAACCTCTCCCTCATCTTCTTCTTGAAGGAATTTTTTATAAGCAAATGCATGGGCATTCACTCTTTTTAACACACAAATTCCATGTTCACGTTTTAATACGAAATCAGTTCCAACTTCATCTAGACTGATTCTATCAACACTCCAAGAACCTGCATTAGACTCGATTCCCATCGTGACGTTTTTTACGATGTCATTATTTCTAGGAGTATAAACAACTGAATCGATGTACATTGAACATTGATTTGCAGACATGGTGATAGTTCGAATGATAAATTTTCCGAGATAACCAGTTGAAGAGCGGAAGAAGAAAATTTTATCTTTGTTTTCTTTAAGGCTTTGCTCAGTAAAAGGAAATACGAGATCTTTTGCAATCTCAGCTTTTTTGATGATATTTCCTTCAAGATTATTTTGAATGGCGGTCTCTAATGCTTTGGTACGCTTCTCTTCACGCTTTTCAAGCTTAGTAAACATCGCTTGATTCGCTTGAATACAATTAACTGATAACTCCTCGAAAGAGCGACCACAGTCTTGCGCCTTAACACTGAAGGCAGATAAAAAGATCAAAAAACTCAATAGAAGAATCTTCACTGTCATTCCTCAACAATTACAAATACTTCTAATAGAATATCAAATAATTAAACTAAATTCTGCGGGGGGTAAATCTGCCTCGTTACCCCTGAGCTAGCTTATCTAAGATTTCTGATTGACGGTCATCCTTGAGCATTTTACTCACCGTTGGAATATATATCGGCTTATACTCCTTGAAGAATTTACGCTTACAGTTCATAACTCGTTTGACCTTAGCATCGAGATCTGTCCGACTGAGCTTCTGCTCTTTAATAGCCTGCATAACAGACTCATAAGCAAGCTTTGTCTTCTCAAAGCTTCTATACATTATAATGTCCGCACCAGCATCTAGCGCCATCACAGCAGCTTCTTCAATAGTATACCTATCTGCTACAGCTTTCATTTCCATATCGTCAGTGATGATAATTTTTTTGTACTTTAATTCATCACGAAGAAAGTCATAAGCTTTTTTACTAAGAGTACAAGGATGTTCCTTATCAATTGCATCAACTACTAAATGCGCCATCATCATAAACTCAGTTCTAGACTTTGAAGCTTTTTGAAAAGGTATTAGCTCTTCTTCCCTTAATTCCTCAAGTGTCTTTTTTACAAATGGCAGGTCATAATGTGAGTCTTTTAATGTATTCCCATGCCCAGGAAAATGTTTAGCACAAGCAAGAACACCACCAGTGTGCAGGCCACGAATAGCTGCAGAAACATGTTTTTCCACGTCTTCCGCAGTAGTTCCAAAGGCCCTGTCACCTATGACTGCATTTTTTGGATTTGACCAAATATCACAACAAGGAGAAAAATTTAAATTAACTCCACAAGCATTTAGCTCTTCAGCTAAGATTTTATGGGCTTCAAATGTGAGTTTAGGTGAATCTTTTTTACCGATGTCATACATAGAAGGAAATTGAGTGAAGTGTGATTGAAACCTTTTCACTCTTCCACCTTCTTGATCAACTGAAATAAAGAGCGGGTACTCATCTCTCAAGGTTTGAATTTCATTTACCAGTTCGGCCAATTGACCTGGGTCAGAGTAGTTTTGCTTAAAGAGGATCACACCCCCAATATTATTATCAAGGATAAATTTCTTTTCTTCTTCAGTTATTGTTATCCCTTCAATTCCTGTTATAAATAATTGTCCAACTTCAAATAAATTCACTATCTACCCTCTATATTAATCATACTAATGCCTTGAGCGACCCAAAACATTTTGGTGAAGTTCAAGTTCTTATCATAATGATAAAATAAAATCTGACTACCAATGTCTAAGCTAAATTTGAATTCCTCTTTCTCTTGCCCACTAACTTTTAAAGTCGCCATCGTAACAAGGTCTTCCCCAACATCTGCATACAATTCTTTATGATAAGGGAAATTGTCCCAAATCACATATAAGTTCACAGCTTGCCTAGCTGATTTAATTAATAATCTTTGGATTTTTAAACAATCAGGTAATTGTGAAAAAAAACAAATATAGCGAGCCTTTGGAAGTGAAAAATCTTTTACTCCACTCCACTCAGGCTTAGGGCTATTGACAGTTACCCCCATACTTTTTGATCTTGAATTAAGCTTTCCCTGAGAGAAGTATTCTTCTTTTTCAAACCAAACCTTGTATTGAAATGCCTCTGGCAGAACAGCTAATTCCTTGGTGGTTCTTAGGGTTCCCACTCTTGAGACAGCGACAGTATTTTCTAGTGGAGTCACACCATCTTTTGCAAAGTAGCGAAGCCTTGTGACAAGTTTTCCATCACGAAGCTTTACCTCTCGTTTTACAATATAGGTTCCGTTTGGGTCTATTAATTGATAGGTATCTTCGCCACCGACACTCGAACCGAAAATATCTTCTTGAGAGCCTGTAGCACAGCCTAAAAATAAAACAAGAATTACTAGGTATTTCACTTTAAAAAATCCTCGAATTCAGATTCTAGACTTCTAAGAGTCTTGTTAATTTTCGCTGATAGTTTTTCATCAGTGTTTGTATCCATGTTTAAAAACTCGACTCCAGCTTTATAAATTCTCGTTTTCTTATCTTTCGCGACACCTTCTAGCGCGTAAAGTATTTGTAGGCCAGGAAGAGCAATAAGATCTCCATTGAAATCCAAGATACATTCTCCGAGATCCTCTTTAATAGGTAGCCTTTCTTTTTCTAAATCTGAAAGCTGTAAACTAAGGCCCGTAACAGAAATATCTTGCACCCTTAATTTTATATATCCATCTAAAACTCTATCACCACCATCTTCTTCGTTTATGATTGAAAGAAAGTCTTTAAAGATACCAGTTTCAGAAAGCCCAGTTTTAAATTGAATCACATTTGATTCTTGCAGCTCTTTATCATCAGTCACAATATTGAGATAAACTTGATGATGAGGAAAGGTCAGGAGCCTAAAGTTTTGACGTCTCTCAGACTTAAAAACCTTACCTATTGGCTGAGCGTATATTTTAGTTTTTGCGAAGGAAATAATTTTAAACTGACCAAAAAAATGAACACCTTTAAGATTAAACGAAAAAAGAACTTCGCTGTTAAAAAAATCATCTGGGATTTTTCCATCAATCTGAAGTTCTTTTCTAGTAGTAAAATAATTTACGGCTTCAATTTTAAACTTGTCAGCACTACCTTTTCTCCAAAGAATTAACTCTGGATTTTCCGATCGAGTCAGCTGACTAAATTTACTAGCCTTTTCCTGGTCATTTAGCTCTTTGAAAAAGACATTTTTGTCTTTCTCCATGCTCATCCTACGATAAAGTCGTTACTTGGCGTAACAATGTGATGTTCTCAAGTGCAGCTCCACAACCTCGTACAACACAAGTCAGCGGATCTTCGGCTAGAGAAACTGGAAGCCCAGTTTTTTCTTTAATGAGAATATCTAGGTTGGCAAGTAGTGAACCACCACCCGCTAAAATAATTCCATTATCTACGATATCAGCCGCAAGTTCAGGTGGAGTTTTTTCCAATGAAGTTTTAATGGCTTCAATAACTTCTGCGATAGGATCTGATAGCGCTTCTCTAATTTCATCACTAGTCACTTCGATAGTTTTAGGAGCACCTGCAATTAAGTCACGCCCCTTAACTTCGTAAGTTTTTACTTCTTCATCAAATGGGTAAGCATTACCGATTGAGATTTTGATCATCTCAGCAGTTCTCTCTCCAATAAGAAGTGAATATTTCTTTTTGATATAGTTAACGATTGCTTCGTCGAATTTATCTCCGGCCACACGAACTGACTTAGAGTAAACGATACCACCGAGAGAGATAACAGCAACTTCAGTCGTTCCACCACCGATATCAACAATCATATTCCCTGAAGGATCAGTGATAGGAAGTCCTGCACCAATTGCAGCTGCCATTGGCTCTTCGATTAGGTATACTTCACGCGCTCCTGCTTGTTCAGCAGATTCACGTACAGCTCTTTTTTCAACTTGTGTAATCCCAAAAGGAATACAAATTATAATTCTAGGCTTAACTAGTTTTGAACCATTCATAGATTTTTGAATGAAGTGTTTTAGCATCGCTTGTGTCACTTCAAAGTCTGCGATAACACCATCTTTCATCGGTCTGATTGCTCTAATAGACCCTGGAGTTCTACCAAGCATCTCTTTCGCTTTATCACCTACGGCCAAAACTTTTTGTTCACCTCTATATCCTTGATGTACAGCTACAACAGAAGGTTCATTAACAATGATCCCACCATCTTTTGCATAGACTAAACAGTTTGCTGTTCCAAGATCAATAGCAAGGTCATTTGAAAACCAATCCAGTACCTTTTTAAACATTTTTTAAATCCTTTAATAAACGGTAGTTTATGTTTAAATCTATCATTTGCTGCCATATTGTACAATAGGGAATAACTCACATTCTCAGAGTAAAATGCTCGGGTTATTTTGTGTCTTCATTTTAAACTCTAAGCCTGATAATATTCATGGCTATGAAAGAATTTAATAAATTTCCCTCTGATTTTGTTTCTGAACAATTTGTTCCCTATATCGATGAAGCTGAGCTTGATAGCTTAGTAACAGATCTTGCAGCTGAAGTTTCTAAGCGCTTTAAAGGTGAAGATTTGGTTATGATCGGATTGCTTAAGGGCAGTATGGTATTTATGTCTGACCTCATCAAAAAAGTTAAGGGTGTTAATATCTATATTGAATTCGTACAAGTCGATAGCATCGGTCGCTCGAAAGAAAGTCCGGGAACTATGATTATTAAAAAAGATATCAAGTCTAATATTCAAGGTAGAAACGTACTTATCGTTGAAGAAATCATTGATACAGGAAGAGCACTTCACTTTCTTCATAGCAGGCTTCAACACGCCAATCCTAGAAGTATTGAGATACTTACCCTTTTTGATAAACCATACAAACGAATCACTCCTATTAAGCCGAACTATATTGGTCGGCAGCTTGATGATAAATTCGTTGTTGGTTATGGAATGGATTTAGAAAACTATGGAAGAAATATTAAAGACCTTTTCTATCTTAAATATCCAAACTAGATTTTAGTAAATTCTGCTACGCAGACACAGCCAGCATTTCCGCAACCTGAAGTTTCACTAGACCCTTCGAAAGTGGTGAAAAAATCTAACGTCAAAACAGTAGAGCCTGATTCGAGTTCTTCTATAGTCCAAAGCATATCTTTGGCATTGGGTGCGTATAGATCAAATTTCACAGAAGTCGTTCCAGCATCAGCCGCCCCACTGTCAACGATATCAATCTCACAAGCTTCACCAGAGACAACACTACCAAAGGTGACATAGTCTTCATTGTCACCTTCAAACTCAGTCGAATACCGGCCATAAGCTGAAGTCGAGCAGTCTGATGAAGTCAGTGAATAATTAAAATCTGTTGCACCAAAGTCGATCTGTGCACTTGTACCATCAGGTAGAGCGTATTCTTCTAACTCCGATGTCCTCGTTGTATCCCAACAAACGATAGAATTCATTTCCCACTGACCGTACAAAACATTGTCTGAAACATAATTAGTGATTTTCAAACCACAGGAAGTTAAAAACAATAGTGAGATGGTCCCTAGTTTTATCATAGACCTCTAATTAGCTTCTGCTTTAGCGGAAACTTTTCTAAATCCGTCTCGGTAAATTTTCAGAATATCCATATTCTTGTACCAAAGGCCTTCATTGAGGGTCCATTCTGATGTCACACCTTTTAATTGATTTGCACCTCTTAGAATCGTTTCGAATTCATCTCGACTAGAGAAGCTTCCCTTTTTTAAAAGATCTAAAGTAACCATCATTGCGTCATATGAAAGTGTGTCAACTAAGTGTGGAGATGACTTATTCACCTCACGGTACATCTTGATAAAATCTTGCCCAACGTCAGCAGTATCATTTCCAATGACAAACATTTCACCCAAAGAGGACTTATTTGCTCTAAGCGTGTTATTAATCCAAGATGGACCACCAACAAACTTCACGCGATTAGCATCAAAATAGCCAAAGGTAGGAATGATTTGAATCGCTTCATTTGGTAGTGAAGGAATAAAAACCCAATCAAAGTCCACTACAGGTGGAAGAAAGTTAATGATTCGGACATTCGTTTTTTCAATATTTTTAATTTCTTTCCAAACTAAATATTCCTCTTTTCTCTCTCTTGGATATTTTAATCCTAGAAGCTTTTTAACAGGCTCACGATAGTCTGAGATCCCTCTTTCAAACTGATTGCTATTTACGAGATCAAGCTTTTTTAAATTATGTAATGTCCAAAATTCGTTTAAATAGCTAAATCCTTCGTCTTTATCTGGATACAAAATCGCTACCTTTTTTCCAAGGTCGTCAACAATTGGGCTTGAAAGGAGGCTGTTGATCTGAGACTCAACCGATCCCGAAACCTCAATTAACAGATGGTTTTTCTCTGAACGTGGAAGGTAAACTGGTGACAAAGATATATAAAGAACGCCATATTTTCGTGCTTCTAAGTATTCCTCTTTCGCAAGGTTTGGAAACAAACCTCCAATGATAACTGATACATTATGCTTTTCAACTAACTCGCGAACTTTACTTCTAGAAAGATACGGATTGTTTTGATTGTCTTTAACATAGATTTTAAAAAGCTCTTCTTTTTTAGATAGATTGGCCAAAGCAGTGTTTACTCCCATCAAAGCTTGACGTCCCCACTTAGACGTTTTACCGGAAAGAGATGTCACAAGCCCTACAGACTTTGGGTTGATCTTTGAAAAATTATCAATTCTAAACCTGAAATCCGCAACGAAGGTATTGATTTCTTTCAGGTGATTAAATTTTTTATCTAACCAATTAACCACATCTTCAGCGCCATTTCTGTCTCCAACATAGAGCCTACTCATCGCCTCCATTCTTCCCAGATATGCAATAACGAATGGGCTATCACTTGCTTTATCATCAAGAAGATAAACTCGTTCGCTTTCGCTCATTTTCTTGAAGTTATCAATAAGTATTTCTTTGTAGGAAAAGTCCTCGACTGATTGGAATGAATCTATTTTTCTTCCCAAGTATAAAAGAGAGCTTACTGCTTTTTTGGGCTCATTTTGCTGGTTGGCCAGAGTGAATCTCAGCTTGTGGTAACCCTCTTTATCTTTGGGTTCCACATAACTTGTGTCGATTTTATTGATTTCCTCATAGGCTTTTTCAAATTGGTTCTTCTTAAAAAATGCGCTTGAGAGGTTCAGTCTAATCTGGTTTGTTAAAAATGGATCTCGGTCTACATTCTGTCTTGCTTGATAAAGACTCTCGATCGCTCCATCGAGGTCTCCCGTGCGGTAAAGCATAACACCTAGTAGATTATATTTTTTTGCGATCTCGTCTTTATTTAAACCTTCTTCAGGAAGAGCTCTTAGCTTTTTGAGGGCCAGTGCTTTATCTCCATCTTTATAGATAAGATTCACGCTCTCTATTGCTTTCAAAAAGTCTGAAGAATAATAATTTGTATTAAGTGGAGTAATCCCACATCCAGCTAAAAAGATAAATGATATCAACGATAACAATTGAACAATTTTCATAACAACCTCACCCAACTATTTTAACGGGAAGTGGCGGTGCTGTCATGGGGAAAGCTTTTTCAACAAACTAATTCAGTCAGGCTTATTGAAAAAACTCTCTCACTTTTTCGAAAAATCCACGAGACATTGGACTTGAGTTCTTAGCCTCTTCCAAGTCTGCCAATTGTTCAAAAAGCTCTCTTTGCTCATCGGATAATTTATTTGGAGTTTCTACAATAACATTAATGATTTGATCACCTGTTCCATAACCACCCAAGCGTTGAATTCCCTTACCTTTTAATCGCATTTTTTTACCAGACTGAATACCTGCTGGTATTTTCATCTCGACTTTGCCATTAAGAGTTGGAACCTCAACCTCTGCACCAAGTGCTGCTTGAGAAAAAGTTATTGGTACGTCACAGTAAATATCGAATTCATCTCTATTAAAAAACGGATGGTCTTCTATAAAAATTTGAACGTATAGATCTCCATTAGGTGCGCCTTTAGAGCCGACATCACCCTCTTGAGATAATTTTAATCTTTGCCCGTGATCTATACCAGCCGGAACCTTAACTGCGAGTTTAACTTTTTTCTTAACTCTTTCAACGATCTCACCAGTCCCTTGGCAGTATGGACAAGGCTGAGCAATTGTAAAAAATCCTTGTTGCCTACGGATTTCTCCTTGCCCACCACATGAATTACAAGTCTGAGCTTGCGCTCCGTCTTTAACAACATTACGGTGGATAGTAACTTCTTTTTCAGCTCCAAATGCGGCTTCTTCAAAACTTACTTCCAAATTAAGTTGAAGGTCATCGCCTCTTCTACCTCTGGCACCACCGCCTCTGCGTCTACCTCCAGCAGCACCGCCACCGAAAATATCTCCAAAGAGATCACCAAAAATGTCACCTAAATCTCCAAAGTCTCCACCTTGGAAACCACCACCAAATCCACCTTGGCCACCCATTCCTGCATGCCCAAACTGATCGTAGCGAGAACGCTTGCTATCATCTAACAGTACCTCTGCAGCCTCAGAAGCTTCTTTAAATTTAGCTTCTGCGTCCGCATTGTCCGGATTGCGATCCGGATGGTACTGCATCGCAAGTTTTCTATAGGCTTTTTTAATTTCGTCCTTGGTGGCGCCTTTAGCGACACCAAGAACTTCGTAGTAATCTCTTTTACTCATAATCTCTTCTACTAACTAAGTATTAAACTTCTTTAAAATCTGCATCTACAACATCATCATCATCTTTCTTTGAATCTGATCCTGCAGCACCTTGCTCAGCTTCTGCTCCAGCAGCGTCTGCACCTGGTGCACCTTGCTGACCATAAAGCATTTGAGCGATTGCATGAGATGCGTTTTGTAGTCTCTCATGAGCAGCTTTTAACTCATCTAGGTTCTCAGAAGTTTGTTTTGCTTTCGCTTCTTCGATTGCCGCTTCAACTTCACCTTTTTTATCAGCTGGAACTTTATCACCAGCATCTTTAAGTGCTTTTTCGGTTGCAAATACTAAAGAGTCTAAGTTGTTTCTTGCATCAACAATTTCTCTTCTAGATTTATCAGCTTCACGGTTAGCTTCAGCATCTTTAACCATTTTTTCGATTTCTTCATCAGTAAGACCTGAACCTGAAGTAATTACGATATCTTGTTTCTTATTAGTTGCTTTATCAACTGCAGAAACGTTAATGATCCCGTTAGCATCAATATCAAATGATACTTCAATCTGAGGTACTCCTCTTGGTGCTGGAGCAATCCCTGTTAGATCAAATCTACCAAGAGTTTTGTTATCATTAGAGAACTCACGCTCTCCTTGAAGTACATGAATAGAAACCGCTGGTTGATTATCCTCTGCTGTAGAGAAAACTTGAGATTTCTTAGTAGGAATAGTAGTGTTTTTCTCGATGATTTTTGTCATAACACCACCAAGAGTCTCAATCCCTAAAGAAAGAGGAGTAACATCAAGAAGAAGAACATCTTTTACATCTCCTTGAAGAACACCACCTTGAACGGCAGCACCAGCGGCAACAACTTCATCCGGGTTAACACCTTTACTTGGCTCTTTACCAAAAATTTGTTTTACCTTGTCCTGAACTGCAGGAATTCGGGTTGAACCACCAACAAGGATAACCTCGTTAATTTCTGACTTATCCAAGCCAGAATCTTTTAAACAAGTGGTACAAGGCTCAGTTAACCCATCAATATATTTTGAGATAAGTTGCTCAAATTTTGAACGAGTTAGGTTCAATGTTAAGTGTTTCGGTCCAGAAGCATCAGCCGTAATAAATGGTAGGTTGATGTCTGATTGAGTTGCAGAAGAAAGCTCATGCTTCGCCTTCTCAGCAGCTTCTTTTAATCTTTGAAGTGCCATTTGATCTTTACGTAGATCTACAGAATTATCTTTTTGAAATTCTTCGGCCATCCAGTTGATGATTTCTTCGTCAAAGTTTTCCCCACCAAGGAAAGTATCCCCGTTTGTTGCTTTAACTTCAAAAACACCGTCTTCAGTAATTTCAAGAATTGAAATATCGAAAGTACCACCACCAAGGTCAAATACCGCAATATTCATATCTTTTTTCTGATCTAAACCATAAGCAAGGGCCGCAGCTGTTGGCTCGTTAATAATTCTTTTAACTTCTAGCCCTGCAATTTTACCAGCATCTTTTGTTGCTTGTCTTTGAGCATCGTTGAAATATGCAGGAACAGTAATAACTGCTTCAGTAACCGCTTCACCAAGGTAGTCCTCAGCTGCTTTTTTCATTTTTTCTAGAACACGAGCTGAAATCTCTTGTGGAGAAAGTTCTTTACCAGCAACTCTTACCCAAGCATCTCCATTTTTGTTTGCAAAAATTTCAAAAGGTGCAACACCAGCAAATTCCTTTGCTTCAGCATCAGTAGCCTTACGACCAATTAATCTTTTGATACCGTAAAGAGTTTTATTAGGGTTTGTAACCGCTTGTCTTTTAGCAATCTGCCCTACTAAAACTTCTTCTTTATCGTTAAATGCAACTACTGATGGAGTTGTGTTATGTCCTTCAGCATTTTGAATAATTTTATACTTTCCACCTTCGTATACGGCGACACAAGAGTTGGTAGTACCTAAGTCAATTCCAATAATTCTTCCCATTTTAAAGCTCCTTATTAACCTAATTTTTTGCGACAATTACTTTGGCTGCTCTGACGACTCTATCGTTTAGAGTGTAGCCATTTTCAAAAACCTGGATAACTTCCATATCCTTTTTTCCCTCAGCAGGCTGCTGCGCCAAAGCTTCATGAAAATTGGGATCAAACTCTTCACCTAAAGCTTCAATTCTCTTTAAACCGTGCTTTTCTAAAGTGTCTACAAAGAGCTTGCTCACCATGCGGATACCTTCCGCGATATTTTTAATTTTTTCATCCTCTTCTTTTTCAATAAACCCAAGGGTTCTCTCAAAATTATCCACAACGGATACGAGGTCATTCATAATTTTTTCACTTCCAAATTTAAGAAGGTTCTCTTTTTCCTTATCAAACCTTCTTTGCATATTCTGCATTTCAGCTGCTAAGTAATAATACTTCTCTTTAAATTCGTCTTTTGCCTCAACTGCAGCTTCTTCAACTGCCTCCTCTACTTTAGAAGAGCTTTCCTCATCCGAATCAGCTTTTAGTTCGTTACTCGCCTCTTCAGACATCTCCTCTGCGCTTTCCGTAGATTCCTCTACTTTTGTTTTTTCTTCTGATGTGTTTTCCATTTATTAATACTCCAAATCTACTCTTAAAATGGTCTCGATATCATCAATGTCAATGATTTGACTTAAAAAAACTTTTAGTGATTTGGCAGGCTTACAATATCAAGCACTTGCCGCATCGCTCAGTCAATTATATCCATCAAATCAGACAGCATCGAATCATTCATCAAAAAGCCCAAAGGCCTGACCTTTATTTTATTAATTTTTGAATCAGCAAAAACATACCCAAGTCGAAGCCAGTTTTCTAGCTTAGATTCAAGTATTTCGTGATATTTCTTGGAAAACAAAGCCGCCAGATCAAACTCCTTACTGCGCCTTAAACCTAGAAAGAGCCGCTCAATTAAAAGTGAAGAACCTTCCACCACTTCATCAAGATGCCCAGCTGACAAACTTTTCCACTGATAGCGATAAACCTGATTTGCTCGACAAACAGTTCCTGAAGCATTTGGGCCAACAGCAGCCACAGACTCGAAATCCCAATACTTCATATTATGTCGTGATCGAAGCTCTGGTGCCTTCGCAAAATTTGAAACTTCATAATGCATAAACCCCGCCTCTATCAGGCATTGAGATACCCTTAAATATTGATCTCTAATGATTTCATCATCTGGTAACTTATGATTATGCGGATAATTCTTTCGTGTACTCAAAATATAAACACTAAAATGAGAAGGACCAAATTTTAAAAGCTCAAAAATTTCATGTTCAATATTGCGCTCATGACTATCAGGAGTTCCAATCATAAGATCGACACTGAAATTCATTCCTTTCAAGAGGTGTAAGCTTTCAGAGATGTCTTCAATAGAATGCCTCCTATCGAGTAACATCAGCTGAGATTTCTCAAATGCCTGAACTCCAACAGAAACTCGGTTTACTCCTAGCTCCTTCCATCTCTTTACATCTTGACCAGTAAATGTTCCGGGATCAGCTTCGATCGTAAACTCACAACCAGAACTTCGGCTAATATTGTACCTATTGAGAAGTTGTAAAAATTCCTCGAGATACTCTGGTCCAAGCAGCGAAGGAGTTCCGCCTCCCATATAAAGAGATTCTAATGGAGCTAAGCTTTCCTCTTTCTTCTCATTAATCTGATGGAGCTCGTGTAGTTGTTGAGTAAGAAGATCTAGATAAGCTTTGTTTTGATCCGCACTTTCCCATTTATGTTTATAGAAATCACAATAATTACAAAGATGAATGCAGTAGGGATAGTGAATATAGAGAGAACTAATCATTTATTGCCTAAAATTCTAAGCTATACTAAAATTTTCTTATGTCTTTAAAACATCAATTATTGGTTACAAGTACCCTAACCTTGGCGGAAATGAAAGCCCGGTATAGAAATACTGTGGCGGGCGTGGTTTGGGTTATGCTTAACCCTTTAATAATGTTCAGTGTTCACGCTCTAATTTTCAAATATATTTTAAAACTAGATATCGACCGCTATTTTGTCTTTCTCTTAAGCGGGCTACTACCGTGGATCTTTGTCAGTAATTCCATAACTCAATCGGTCCATAGCTTTTTAACCATGCGAGAGTCTCTTCTATCATTTCAAATTCATCCCATGGCCGTGATACTTTCAAAATGTGCTGATCAATTTGTAAATTTCATCATTCCTTTTTTGTTCTTGTTTGTAGTCCTTATGGAAAAAGAGACATTTAATCCGGTGGGACTCGCATTCCTACCTCTAATTTTGCTATTTCTTTTTGTTGGTGTATTTTCGATGACACTATTTTTAGCAACATTACAGGTTTTCTTTAGGGACACTCAATATATTACAAATTTCGTATTGAATGTTTTGTTTTTCTTAACGCCAATCTTCTACCCTAGGCATATGATCCCAGATCAATATCAAATATTTGTTGATATTAATCCTATCTTTGCCTTGATAAACCCCTTTAAAATAGCTCTTTGGCAATATAATTTGCCCGTACTTACTGAAGCTACATTAATCTCATTTGGCGTAGCCGCGGGTTTTTTAATCCTTGCACTCTCTTTCTGGAAATGGACTCGTAATGAACTCTATATCAACATCTAGGCCCGTTTTAAAAATTAAAGATTTAACGATTAGTTATAATTTTTCTCGCTATCGCGTTGTGGGTGTAAGAGATCTTTTTGTGAACTTCATAACTTCGCCATTTAATTTTTTATTTACCCGTCAGCAAAAAATTGATGTTTTGAAAGACTTCAGCTTAGAGGTTCAAGAAGGTGAAATTGTAGGAATCCTAGGTATCAATGGAGCGGGAAAAACCACTTTATGCCGAACCATCGCAGGAATGTATGGGACAAGAAAAGAAATTGAAGTAGAAGGTCTACTTAGGGCCATCTTTGATACCGCAAGCGTTGTGCAACCAGAATTATCAGGGCGAGAGAATGCATGGATCATTACCAATATTCTTTATAGTCATCTTCCTAAAAAAGAACGACTAGAAATTGTTGAAGACTCACTAAATTTCACCGAGCTAGATCAATTTGTGGATAGCCCATTTAAAATTTATAGCAAAGGGATGAAGGTAAGACTCTTCTTGAGTATTGTCTCTGCTAGACCTTGTGGACTTTTAATTTTGGATGAAGTTTTTAACGGAGCAGATCGATATTTCAATGAGAAAATTAGCTCTCGTATCCGTGCGGTTATAAAGGAGTCCGGAGCCGTGCTGTTTATTAGCCACTCGGAAGAGATTATAAGAGATGTTTGCAACCGCATAATTGTCATTGGAAAACAAAAGCTGCTTTTTGATGGTGGAGTCGAAGAGGGTATTGCCTATTACCATAAGAATTTCAGCATGGAGCTCGGAAATGAGCTTGAGCTTTGAAAAATTCGTTTTCTTAAAAAACCAAAAAAATTCGGAACTAGATATCAGAATAATCACTGGTTCTATGGCCCCATGGATAATGGCCGGAGCCTATACCAAGGTTAAAATTACTGGAATCGAAAATATTGAACCATGGGATATAGTCGTATTTTGGAAAAAAGATATCTTAATTTGCCATATTTTTTTCAAGCGAGAGGGAGATGTTTTCTATACTTTTCCATTAAATCGAAATGAAAAGCTCACTCGGTTTGATGAGCCAAATCCTGTCTCCCACTTACTCGGAGTGGTTATTGATCCCAAATTTGGTCTCTTTCAAAAACTTTACTTTAAATGGAAATCAAGAAAAATTCTTTAGGTATAGCTCGCGAATTTTTTTATCTTTAAAGATCTCGTAGATCGACCTTGTTCTTTGACCGGTCAATTTAAAATTTAAAAAGAATTCCGAAAAACAATTTTTCGTAAAATCAACTTCCTGAATTTCAATAGCGTGTCCTTTAGATAGATCATAGTTCAGGCCACGAGAAATCTTCGTTGTTTCAATATAATTTTTTCCACCAATACTGTACAAATAGTGATCAAGGTAATTATCTTCTATTAAAATTTTCGACTTATCTAAATTGTAAAAATCAAACCTTTTCCCTTCAAGTGATTTTAAATTTTCATGAATATGATGAAATAAAATATTTGCATCAAATCCAACGTGACGGTAAATCTCTTTAACAAATTCTATATAGAAAAGTTTTTCCTTACCTTCAGCATTCGAGAGGATAGAATCTCTAATAGGAAAATAAATCTTATACTCTTTATAAGACTTTATAACTTCACTGATTTCTTTTGCCATCTCAGCAGGAGATTTCCTGATAAAAAGCTCTTCAGTTGGTGTACCATAAATGAAGATTTGATCTGCTTTTTCATCTTCACGAGGATTTTTTTGATAGATATTATAGCTAGCAATTTGATTTTCCCAAAGTTTTGGTACCAAACATTCAAATTGCTTAGGAATCAATAATGTTGTATCGATATCTTTATGTGGTTTTGGATGCAGTAGAAAAAATTCAAGAATACCTAAAAATCCATCTCTCAACATCACTATTGGATAGCGACCTAAATCAAAAATATTCTTATATTCATAATAAAATGAAGGGTTGGCTTCAAAATAGTATTTTTCGGTCATCGGATGATGCGACCAATACAATTGAGTGAACAATTCATCACGATGCTGAATATTCCACTTTTTATACAATAGATTTTGGTCAGGATTGATATGTTCTATCAGTTCAGAAATTTTATTGAGCGTAGACATCATAAGCCTCAAAATATAAGTCGTTAAACTCCCGATTGAGTTCGTTTTTGAAGACTTCCATCCCCCTTAAAAACTGCTCATTCGTCACTCGTTTCATAAAAGGAGAACTCCCCTTAAAACTTTCAAATTTTGTATCTTGTATGCTTTTAAGTTTTTGAGCGCAGGCAATAACTCCAAAATTTTCCAGATAAAGTTTAGAAACTTCTTCTCTGTTGGATATCGACTTAAAGCCTTCCAATAAATCTTTGGCCTGTTCACGATCAAACTGAGGCAGATCTTGCTCTAAGCGTGTGTCGACAAGACGACAAAGCTCTGGTCTCTCACTCAACTGAAATGATTGATAGCCCGCCCAGTTGGTTAGAATTGCCGGAAGTCCAGAACATAAAGCCTCAGCAACAGACATACCATAGTCTTCGTCGTGATAGGTGCTCATACTCAAATAACAATCGGCCATACAATAATATTTTTTAAGGTCAGAATTCTCAACTCTACCAGTTAAGATAACACGATCTGAAACGTCGCTATACTTGGCCAATGTTTTTTGAATCTGGCGATAATATTCACCTAAAAGCTGACTCACACCTAGATAGGGTACACCTAATGTATCAACACCGCCGACAATATAAAAATAACTATCACTCGCAATTTTTCCAGCGATCAACTGTTCACAGAAGATCTCAATCATATCCGTGATTCGCTTTTGATAAGTTAGTCTGCCTGTATAAAGAAATACTGTTTCATTTTTAAGTCCCAGCTCAGAGCGAAAGTTCTCCCGTTTTTTAGCATCATATGAAAACTCTGATTCACCGACTGGAAAAGGAGAGACAAAAATAATGTCTTTTTGAGGAATAAACTTTTCCACAAAAAGCTTCTGTTTTTTAGATGCAGCAATAAATTTTACCGGCATATCTTCAAGTAGTTCAAACACTGAGCGCCACTCGGGCATATAAAGTGGAAAATCACCAAAAACATGAATTGTGTACTCCAAACGCTCAAAACATTCCGGTTCAAACTTTTTAAGTTTTAATAAAAAATCGACCGGCGTAGGTATATGATCAATAAAAATAATTTTTTCAATGCCACTCTCCGCAAGAGCTTTTAAATCTTCCTCTTCAACCGTTCTCTTTCTGGTATAATCAATATACATAATCTCATCATAAATTGATTCATATGCTGCTCGAAGGTTTTTGTTGATAATAGTACAACTAAACCACTCCGACGGCTTAAATGAATAAACGATTGCTACCTTCATGTGTTCCCTAGGACGGATATTTAATATACAATATTATATATTTTAACGAGCGAAACGCACGAAAACAACATAATCAATTGGAAAACTAATGAATACTGAACACTTTAAATCAGCTAATGGCATAAACTCACTTTTAATCGAAACTCCTAATTCAAATATTGTTTCGGTTCAATTTTGGTTCAAAGCTGGAAGCTCACTTGAGTCGAAGGAAGACCAAGGAATAGCTCACTTTCTGGAGCATATGTTTTTTAAAGGTTCAAAAAAATATCCCAATATGAAAATAGCAAAAACTATTGAAGCTTTTGGTGGTGAGATCAATGCCTTCACCTCATTTGACTATACTTGCTATTATATTAACGCTCCCTACACTCACGCTAAAAAAGCTCTCGATGTTTTAATGGACATGGTCTGTAACCCTCTTTTTTTGGAGGAAGATTTAATTCCAGAACGAGGGGTTGTTTTCGAAGAGTATCTCAGATCTGTTGATAACCCTTCTCAATTTAATTTCTTCAATATTCAAAAGACCTGTTTTCCTAAAGGATACAACCACCCCATTCTAGGAAGAGAAAAAACAATTAAAACTTTTAACTTGAATCAATTGAAAAAATTTAGAGATAGCTATTATAACCAGCAGAACTCTTTATTGATTGTGGCCGGGAATCTCGACAATAAAAAAACTAGTTTTCAACAATTGATAAACAAATACACATTACCAAAGGGCAAAATTTCAAAATTTCCAAAATTCAATCTCAAATCGACAAATGATTTTAATATTCATAAAAAGCCTGTTAATCAAATGACCATTACAATGTGTATTCAAGCTCCTGATTTTTCTGATTCTGTCGCTGCGAAAGAGGATCTTGCTCTTAACGCTCTCACTTTTGGTGATATGAGTCCGTTGTATAAATATTTTATCGATGAAACGTCTCTAGCAAATGGCGTGAGTGGCAGTACGATGTTTTTCTCTCAAGGAGGGACTCATTTTCTAAGACTTAGTTTTCCAGAAGAAAACCTGAAAAAAATCCTAAGTGAGCTTCCAAAGCAATTAGCGAAATCTCTTAAAGCTGGATTCAATCAAGATGACCTAGATAGAATCAGAAATCAGTATATGGCCTCAAAAATTTATGAGAGAGAATCAATTGAATCTTTCGCATTCTCTCTTGGTCATGGTTACGCTCAAAATGGTGATATTCACAGTGATGAAAAATATATTCGTTCCATGGAATTAGTCCATGCCGATGATCTTCAGTCAGCTCTGACAGATATTTTCAGTAGAGAAATTCATATTATTCTGCAAACTCCTGACGAATCGAAAGTTAAAGTTACAGAAGAGAATCTTCAACAATTAGCAAAGAAATTAAATGCTGCTTCTAAAAGTTTAAAAAAGAATAAAAATAATTTTAAAACGCTGACTTCAAAAAATGATAGTTCAGCTCAAGTTATCGAACTCGATAAAGGAATCAAGCTTATTCACAGACATAACCCTCTTTCGGATACCTTCGCGCTTCATTGTTTTATCAAAGGTGGTCTAAGTGAGGAGACAGCTTCAACCAGTGGAACACATAATCTTGTGGCCAAAAATTTAACTTATGGCTACGGTGATATTGCCTATGATGACCTCAAAAAAGATCTTGAAAAGAAAGCCTCATACCTTAATGGCTTTTCTGGAAGAAACGCTTACGGACTTACTCTACAAGGACTGAGTAAATATACAGACTCTCTTTTTGATCATTTTATTGGAACTCTAACTCAGCCAACTTTTCCAACTGATAAGTTTGCGATTGAAAAAGAATTGATTCTAAGAACTCTTCATATTCAAAAACAAGACCCAGTAAAACAATGCTTTAGTAAATTTTCTGATCTTGTTTTCAATCAACATCCTTATAGACGTGACGTTATTGGTGATGAGGAGTCATTAGCACAAATCACTCAGGATAAGCTTTCAAAACTTCATCAAAAAAATATCAAATCTAAAGAATTTGTAATTACTTATTGCGGAAATCTTCCACTGGAGAACATCATTGTAAAATGTCAGGATCTTTTAAAGAAAATTAAAAGATCTCCGAAGCTTGAGGACCATACAAAAAGAAAAGCGCCTAAGCCAATCTTTAATAAAACAATTGAGATTGAATTTGATCGTGAGCAGACTCACTTGATGTTAGGTAAAGCTGCATTTAAAAATAATACTCCAGAGGATTCATATCTTAAAATATTAACCACCCTTCTATCTGGACAGTCTTCTGAATTGTTTTTACAAGTAAGGGATAAAAAAGGTTTATGCTATACCGTGCAGCCTCTTCACAACTCTTCAATTGAAGCTGGTTACTGGGGAATCTATATGGGAACTTCAGCTGATAAGTATGAGCAGGCAATTGCCGAATTAAAAAAGATCATTGCAAAATACCAAGCGAAAGGAATCAGTAGACGTGACTTTGAAATGGTTAAAGAAATGATTTACGGCCAGAACTTAGTCAATATTCAAACGAATGATGATTATGCTTATTTCTATTCTGTTCCAGTTCTTCACAACTTAGGAATAGATTTTAGTTATAAAGCTTTAGAAAAAATCAAAGAAGTTGACTTTGATAAACTTAACGCCTTTTTAAAGGATTTTCTCAAAGATGGCTGGAACTTAGTTAAGGTCGGGCGAAACTAGTTAGCTAGTTTCGTTTTCTGAAAACTAAAGTCAACTATTGCTTCAGAGTTTTCTAGAAGGTACTGTTCAAGCGAATCATGAGAAAAGCTTCCAGCGACGTGAGTGACCAACTTGATAAGACTCTCCATTGAGGTAGCTAATAGATTATAAAAATTAGGAATATCGTAGAAAGAACAATCTAGCATGGCGGCTTTTGAATAAGCCGATTTTCCAATATTTAGATAGTAACTTTTACTTGGAGAGCGTTTATTGATTCTCTTTGGAAAAACTCCCAACTGAAATAAAACAGAGTCACCTATTTCTCGGTAAATCTCTTTTTTCTCTGAAACTGACTTCTGCTCTGCCTGCAGGAACTCCATTCCGAGTACTCTTTCTTTACTATCGTTCACAAGATAGTTTTCAGCGAGTGCATATTTATGCATGACTTCGCTTGAATAGAGAATAAATTCTTGAGGTAACGGGCAATGAGACTTCTTATTCACTTCAGATAAGCGAAGGTAGAAGTATTCAGATAAATTTTGCTCCGATAAAATGATCTTATCAGTTTTTTTATCCATCAATAGTTATTATAACACAGAATTTTAGGCACAAAAAAGGCGGTCAAATAAACCGCCTTCTTTATGTAAGTATTTAATTTTTCTTTATTCTTCGATTTCAATCATGAGGTATCCAGACTCTAGAACTTGTCCTTCTTCAACATGAACTGATTTAACGACCCCATCAATTCCTGATTTGATCTCATTTTCCATTTTCATCGCCTCAAGAATAACTAATGTGTCACCTTCACTAACTACAGCGCCTTCCGATGTTAGAACTTTAACAATCTTTCCAGGCATATCAGTAACTAGATTTCCAGCATTGGCCTGTCCTAGTCCTGAAGGTTTATAGCCACGATAGACTTTAATTGCATCGTTGATATTTACTAGTGATTCAGCAACTTTAGTTTTTGGAAGTTTCTTCCAAGTTGTTTGGTCTTCAGAGACAAAGATTTTCCCTGCTAAATTTTTAAGCAAGTATTCTTTTTCGTCTCCTTGTCCCTGGGAGACTAAAACCTTTCTGAAACTCTCTGAATTTGATTTTGGAAGAACAGATAGATCAAATGATACTTCTCTTCCTTCTGCATTAATAATGTAATACTTCATTCCCATCTCTCATGTAATTCATTTCCATAGAAAGCGCTTTTAAAATCAGAGCTTCATCTGATTTTAGCGTCTCTACCCTTTCTACGGGTTTAATCTCCGAAATATAGTGAGTCGAATACTTTCCGGCCACGAAATTCTCTTCTTTTGTAATAATTTCATGCAAAGCCTTATTCGTTTTGATTCCATCTAAATGTAGGTTATGAAGCGCCACCTCCGCTTTTCGCAAAGCAACATCTCTGGATAAGCCCACTATAATTAGCTTTCCAATCATCGGATCAAACTCAGGTCTGACTTCAAATCCAGGGTAAATACAGTGATCAAACCTCACTCCTTGCGGAAATGTGTAATCAAAACTCTCCACCTTTCCAGGAGCCGGTAATAAAGTCACCGGATCCTCAGCACAGATTCTGTACTCAATTGCGTGCCCGAGAATTTTTACGTCGTCTTGAGACTTAATATCTAGCGGTTCACCAAAAGCGGCTTTAATCATATTCGCGACCAGGTCCACTCTCGTGATCTCTTCAGTAATTGGATGCTCTACCTGAATACGAGTGTTCATTTCAAGAAAATAAAATGACTTATCTTCCCCCATAATGAACTCCACTGTTCCAGCCGAGTCATAGCTAACTTCTTTAGCAAGTTGAACTGCAGTCTCACATATTTTCTGACGAACTTCTTCATCATCCGCAATAAATGGTGATGGAGCTTCTTCAATAATTTTCTGGTGCCGTCTTTGAACAGAACACTCTCTTTCAAAGCAGTGGAACACATTACCTTTTTTATCAGCAATAATCTGAACTTCGATATGATGTGGGTTCACAATAAACTTTTCAACGAGAAGTCCTGGATTCCCAAAACTTGAAAGAGCTTCACGCCTTACCGGCTCAAAATTCTTTTCAAGCTCTTTATCATCATTACAAACCCTCATCCCTTTACCACCACCACCGGCAACGGCTTTTAAAAGAACTGGGTACTTGATATCAGCTGCAATTTTTTTAGCTTCTTCAATAGAGTCAACTTCTCCGACAGAGCCAGGAACGACTGGCACACCTGCATCTTTTGCAACTTGCTTTGAAACAGCCTTATCACCCATTTTCTCAATCGCTTCAGCATGAGGACCGATAAAGATGATTCCCTTATCTTCTAGCTTCTTTGCAAAAACAGTATTTTCAGAAAGAAATCCGTAACCTGGGTGAACAGCTTCAATTTTATATTCATCGATTTTACTTAGGATTAAATCCATATTCAGGTAAGTTGATGTGTTATCACTTCCCGGCAGGTGAACCCAAATATCACAATACTCTAAATGAGGAGCATTCGGTTCATTATCAGTCCAAAACCCAACTGGAATATGTCCCAGTTCTTTAACGGCCTTGGCCACTCTAATGGCAATTTCCCCTCTGTTACAAACTAATACTCGTTTACTCATAGTGGAATATTCCCGTGTTTTCTATTTGGTCTATTAATCTTTTTATCTCTTAAAAACTCAAGGTAAGTGATGATCTTCTCTCTGGTATTCTCAGGATAGATAACTTCATCAACATACCCTACGGCAGCTGCTTTATAAGGATTAGCAAACTCGTCTTCATAATTAGAAACTAGCTCTGCTTTTTTCTTATCAAAAGCTTCTCCTTCAAGACCTTTAAGTTCATTTCTAAAAATAATATTAACTGCACCATCAGCACCCATTACCGCAATTTCAGAAGTAGGGTACGCAAGGTTGATATCAGCGCCAATATGCTTTGACGCCATTACGTCATAGGCTCCACCATAAGCTTTTCTAGTAATTAGGGTGATCATTGGAACGCTCGCTTCAGAGAATGCATAAAGAAGTTTAGCTCCATGGCGAATGATTCCACCGTACTCCTGAACTGTTCCCGGAAGAAAACCTGGAACATCAACCAAAGTTAAAAGCGGAATTTCAAAAGCATCACAAAAACGCACAAATCTTGCCGCTTTAGTTGAAGAGTCAATATCTAAACAACCAGCTAATACTTGTGGTTGGTTCGCAATAATCCCCACAGGATTTCCACCCATACGAGCAAATCCACAGATAATATTTTTTGCAAAATTCTTTTGTACTTCAAGAAAATGCTTACTATCAACCACCTCAGCAATGATCTCTTTCATATCGTAAGGCTTTCTAGAGTTAACCGGGATGAAATCCTTTAATTTTGCATTTGATCTTTTGTGAGAGTCTGGAGTGTATTGAACTTCAGGCTTAGTAAAATTTCCAGAAGGTAGAAAACTTAAAAGCTCTCTTACACGCTCAAGACAATCATCTTCATTTTCACAGTTAAAATGGGCCACACCAGATTTTTCATTATGAGTTCCCGCTCCACCCAGATCATCTTTTGTCACTTCTTCGTGAGTTACAGTTTTTACAACATCAGGACCAGTTACAAACATGTAAGAAGATTTATCTACCATGAAGATGAAGTCAGTCATCGCCGGAGAATAAACAGCTCCCCCAGCGCAAGGCCCCATAATAAGTGAGATTTGAGGAATCACTCCAGAAGCTTGAACATTTCGATGAAAGATTTCAGCGTAACCAGCAAGGGATTCAACACCTTCTTGAATTCTTGCTCCACCTGAATCATTGATTCCAATTACAGGAATTTTATTTTCTATAGCAAAATCCATGATCTTGCAGATCTTTTTTGCATAGGCCATTCCAAGTGCTCCCCCCCAACAAGTAAAATCTTGTGAGAAGACGGCCACTTTCTTGCCATTGATTTTCCCAATCCCAGTGATGACACCATCACCTAAGTATTGAGTTTTCTCCATACCAAATGCTGTTGTTTTATGTTTTACAAATTTATCGAACTCTTGAAATGTATCGTTATCTAATAATCTTTGAATTCTTTCGCGTGCAGTATATTTACCTTGTTCATGCTGTCTGTTAATTCTTGCTTCGCCACCACCAAGAAGAGCTTCTTCGTTTAACTTGGTTAAATGGGCGCGTTTTTCCTCATTGGAAAATGTCATATAAGCCTCCCGTAAAATCTGGGATTTTTATACCTTTAAAGGGCTAAATATTCAATTTAATGGAATGGCTTTTGCGGTGCTCCCACAAGCTTTGTCGACTATTTCTTACGGTCATCCCGCAGCATTTCTTCCGTCTGCTTCGACATCGGAACTGCCTTTTTAGGATCAATTTTAGCGGCTACATTTTGCAGAAGTGATGCCAACTCAATGGTATAATTATTGAATTTTTCTTTGTCACTTTTTGAAACAAGCTTCACTAGGCCAATCGGCTTAACTTGATCGGATATCCAAAAATCCACCGTCTGACCATTTGCAGACTTTTGGTAATGCTTTGCAATGATCGATCCAGCTGGAATCTCAACCGTCTCATCTCCTTTAAAGCTACCATCTATTTCACTGGCACTTGTAAACAGGAAGTCGTTAATTTGAACCCCACGGTTTTGATGAAACATATATTCTTTCATTATCTCGGGTTCACCAGATCCAGCAGTCAGTACATAGCCCTTCTCAACTTTTACTGGCGAGCTTCCCTTTAAAGACATTTCAAACTGCTGATACATATTCATGCTCATCAGCCCACCTGTCCCAAAATGAAACTCCACAGACATATTATGCTTGGCCACGTCGGTGATATAAATATTAAGATTTACTTTCTGTCCTTGTGAATCCATGACAAATTCCGAGCCGCTGCCTTTTTCAAAAGACCATGCGCTCGAAACCATAATTAGCAATAAGAATACAAGCTTAAAGTTCGTCATTCATTATCTGCTCAAGAAATTTCTGCTGTTCCTGAGATTTCTTTTGATACATTTCAAGCTGTTTTTGAATCTCTTCTTGTTGCTCTTTTGTTAGCTGAGGCTGCTGTGCACTCGCCGTTCCCCTCATCGCTGCTGAACTCGATCCGACCTGGGTATTTCCCATATCTTTCACTTTGAGCCCTGAGCTTGAGGTTTTTTGAGTCGCGGAGCCAGTAGACATTGAATTAATCTTAGCTTCCAGCGCCTTAACTCGTGCTTCCAGATCCTCTACTTTTCTCCATAAAGGAGTCCTAGCAAAAGCTGAAAAACACGAGCTTAGCAGTATGCAAAATACTATATACTTCAAATTATTCTCCCGCTGCTTTCTTTCTCTTATCAAGGTCATACTTATCAACCTTCATAATTAAACTCGCTCGCGAGATACCAAGCTCTTTAGAGAGTCTTGATTTATTAAAATTACAACGTTTTAGACCTTCTTTAATCATATAAGCTTCAAGTTCCTCTAGAGCTGCCTTAAGCTTGCCTCGAGTATTGATCCCTTTAAGGTTTCCTGTAGGAGCTCCAATTTCTTGAGCATCCATAAATTTAGATCCGAGAAGATCAGGAGTGATGGTTTTATCCTCTCCGGCCAAAACTACTAGCCTATGAACATCGTTTTGAAGTTCACGTACGTTACCCGGCCATCTGTAATCAATCATCTTCTCAAGAGTCTTTTTCCCCCACTGCTTTAATGGATGCCCCATCTCTGCACATTTAGCTTCAAGAAAAGTATCCATAAGAAGAGGAATATCCTCTGTTCTCTCTCTGAGAGGTGGAATCGTTACGTTGATAACGTTAATTCTGTAATAAAGATCTTCCCTAAAGTCTCCCTTAGCGATCATTTCTTTTAATGGCTTATTAGTCGCGGCAAGTACCCTTACGTTAACTTTTTTAGGCTGAGTCGCCCCAACTGGAAGAAATGTTCCTTCCTGAAGCACTCTTAGAAGCTTAACCTGCATCGATAAACTCATATCCCCAATTTCATCCAGGAATAATGTCCCACCGTTAGCTGCTTCAAAGAAACCTTTTTTATCTTTAATAGCACCAGTAAAGGCACCCTTTACGTGTCCAAAAAGTTCTGAGTCCAATAAGTTATCGTTAAATGCTGAACAGTTCACAGCAAGAAATACAGCGTCCTTACGGGGCGAATTGTAGTGAATGGCCTTTGCAACCATCTCTTTACCTGTCCCGTTCTCCCCTTGAATAAGGATAGTCGCTTCAGAGTTCGAAACCTTTGTCAGCAAGTGATAGATCTCCTGCATCTTCTTAGATTTCCCAATGATATTGTGATAACGATACTTATTTCCAAGCTCAGCATTCAAATCCATAATTCGGTTTTCACGCTTATTTACTTCTTCATAAACCATAGACACTTCGTGAGCTACCAGACCGATTAATTCTTTTAGGTATTCGTACTCATGCTTTTGAAGCTTCTTAAGCTGCTCTACTGAGGATTGAGCATCTTCTTGTGAAGCACCACACTCTACAAGCTTATCTTGAATCTCTTGCAGTTCATCTTTAGTCACTTGATCAGTAACGTAGGCATAAGCAAATACCGCCCCTAAAAACTCACCTTCAGACTCGATCTTAGCCGCTATCATTCTTACATGCGGAAAAAAGGATTCAAAATAAAAAGAGACCTCATCAGTATCACCTAGCTTCTCCAATCCTTTCTCAATATCTTGAGAAACAAATTCTTGCCCGTAACTCAGTTGCGACTGGATTTTAAAGAAATGACTTACGAAATCGTAATCTTTTTCAAAAATACTAGAATGAATATTTCCATGTTGGTCTGTATAGAAAATATCCACACCAAACCATTTACCAATAACCTCTTCCAGCTTTTTATTCGCATGAAGATCTTTAATAGTTTTCCAATCGATCATATGAGACTCCTCAGTTAGTCGTGTCTTATGATTCTTTTCGGCATATTGAGTAGATTCTTGACAGCTATCGGTCAAAAAATCTACAAAAAACATTTAAGCATTTGAAATTAAAGGGAATTAAAATAATCTAGTATGGTATTTTGGGACCAAGCCTGCTGGCCCTCAAATTTTCTAAGTGTCTGAAATTTCTTATCAAACAAAAAAGTCTCTGGAAGTTTATATGAACCAAATTTTTGATAATTATTATCACTGTCTTTTACCAAGACAACATTTTCATTTTCGATATTAAATTTTGAAAGAAATTTTTTCACCTTGGTATCATCATCATTAACAGCAACTAAAACAAATCGCATATCTTTTCTATTCTTCATAGAATTAATAAAGTTAACTAATTCAGGAAATTCTATTTCACATGGGGCACACCAAGTCGCCCAAAAATGAACTACAGTAAAAACTTCACCACCTGCTCGCAAATCAAGCTGCTGATTATCAAAGCCCTTGAGCGTTAGATCTGTAGGCATTTCCTTGATCAGTATCTCACCGACTGAGCTACCAAGCTTCTTGTCCATTTTCATGGCCTCATAAGTGGCAAATCCAAAAGTGAAAGCAATAAGTGCGAGAAAAATTAACAGTTTTGAGTTCATAAAATAAAAAGACCTTCTTAAAAAGAAGGTCTTATCTGATTTAATTTAATTTAACAAATTAATCTACAAAAGAGATGAATCCCATTTGAGAAGCATCACCTAGTCTTGCATCAGCCAGCTTAACGATTCTAGTGTATCCACCATTTCTCTCTTTAAACTTTGGAGCAACATCAACAAAAAGCTTTCTTACTGCATCTTTGTTGTTAAGTTTGCTATAAGCAAGTCTTCTGTTCGCTACAGAATCAGCCTTTGCTAAAGTAACTAGTTTCTCTACGTATGGTCTCAAAGCCTTCGCTCTAGTATGAGTCGTCTTGATTTTCCCGTGGTCGATTAGATCGATCGCTAGGTTTCTCATCATTGACTTTCTATGCGCAGGAGTTACACCTAATTTGTATTTATGTTTTCCGTGTCTCATAAATATCTCCTATTCATCACCTTTTTCTTGAACTTGTTTCATAATGCTGTCGACTTTCATCCCAAGACCTAGACCCATCTGTGCAAGAAGCTCTTTAATTTCATTTAAAGACTTTCTACCAAAGTTCTTAGTTCTTAGCATTTCACCTTCTGTCTTAGAAACTAGCTCGTAGATATACTTAATATTTGCATTTTGCAAGCAGTTTGCAGATCTTACTGACAACTCAAGCTCAGAAACTGGCTTTAATAGAGCGTCGTTAGTAGGAGAGCTTGATTTGCTTGCTACTTTTTGAGTTTTCTCAACTGGAGCATCCTCATCTTCAAAGCTAAGGAAAACTGCTAGTTGATCTCTAAGAATTTTTGCTGAGTAAGCTACAGCATCAACCGGATCAATACCAGCATTAGTCCAAACCTCTAAAGTAAGTCTGTCGTAATCAGTTCTCTTCCCAACCCTTGCGTTAGTTACAGAATAGTTTACTCTGTGAACTGGAGAGAAAAGAGTATCTAGAAAGATCCATCCAATAGGAAGATCAAACTTTTCTTTGTTATCTACAGCTGAAACGTAACCTTTACCTCTAGCAACTTTAATTTCCATTCTGATTGAACCACCAGAAGAGATATTACAAATAACATGCTCAGGGTTTAAAACTTCAACGTTTGCATTTTCAGCAATACTAGAAGCAGTCACGACACCTTCGATATTTTTTTCAAGAACAAGATTCACTTCTTCTTTATCAATAATTTTAAACTGTACCTCTTTAAGGTTAAGGATGATTTCAGAAACCTCTTCCTTAACGTTATTGATAGTTCCAAACTCGTGTTCTACACCATCAATCTTAACTGCCACAATACCAGCACCCTGAAGAGAAGAAAGAAGTACTCTTCTCAAGGAGTTACCAAGAGTTAATCCGTAACCTCTCTCAAGTGGTTTCGCGATAAACTTTCCATAACTAGGCTTTAATTGATCTTTATCAAGCTCCAGCGCAGCTGGCCTGATCATATCAATCCAATTTTTAGCAGCAAATGAATTAGCAACTGACATTAGGGTCTCTCCTTATTTATTAAACTCTTCTTCTTTTCGGTGCACGACAACCATTATGTGGTATTGGTGACTTATCTGCAACAGATGTAATTTTCATTCCAACAGAAAGAATTGCTCTAATTGCGTTTTCTCTACCTGCTCCTGGACCTTTAACTTTTACATCTACAGAAGAAACTCCGTGCTCCTGAGCTTTTTTAGCAGCTTCTTGAGAAGCAACCTGAGCAGCAAAAGGAGTTGATTTCTTTGACCCTCTAAAACCTAAGCCTCCAGCAGATGCCCAAGAGATAGCGTTACCCTGTGGATCTGAAAAGGTAACTATAGTATTGTTAAATGAAGCCTGAATATGACATACCGCATGGGTAATATTCTTTTTAACTTTCTTTTTAGTATTTTGCTTTGCCATTTTATCTACCTATTATTTCATCGATTTGATTGATTTCTTACCAGCGATAGCAACCGCTTTACCTTTTCTAGTTCTTGCGTTCGTAGAAGTTCTTTGCCCTCTTACTGGAAGACTTTTTCTATGACGAACACCTCTATAGCAACCTAGATCTTTTAGTCTTTTTACGTTAAGACCAACTTCTCTTCTAAGATCACCTTCAACTGTATAAGCTTCAAGAACTTTACGAATTGTATTACTCTGTTCCTCTGTAAGATCATTTGAGTTTAACTCAAGATCAACTTCAGCTTTTTCAAGAACTTCTTTTGCAAGAGTTGGTCCAACTCCATACAAATAAGTAATTGCAATTCTCATTGCTTTATTTCTCGGTAAGTCTACACCTAATATACGAGCCATCTACTTTCCCCTTAACCTTGTCTCTGCTTGTGTCTTTTACTTGCTTTACAAATAACCCTTAAGACACCTTTTCTTTTTATGATTTTACAGTCTTTACAAATCTTCTTAACACTTGCACGAACTTTCATTTTTCTATCCCTTACTTCTGTAAATGATTCGCCCTTTCGACAAATCATATTTACTAATTTCGATTAAAACTTTATCACCTGGAAGAATTTTAATAAAATTCATCCGCATTTTTCCACTTATGTGAGCCAACACTACATGCCCATTTGGCAGCTTAACTTTAAACTTTGTATTAGGTAAAAGCTCTAATACTTCACCTTCCACCTCAATGGTGTCTCCTGATACCTCAGCCATCAAACCTCACTTGTAGTGAACAAGTTGTATATAAGAAAATAAACAGTATGACAATGCACAATAGTCTAAATTAACTTATTTTAGATCGAATTTCTTCAAGCACCTTTTCAGGTGTTTGATCAGCATCAACTTCAACTAATGCATTCAAGCTACGATACTTATCGATAACTGGTTGCATTGTTTCATTGAAAACCTTCATTCGGTCTCTAACAACTTCTTCTTTGTCGTCGTCTCTTTGAATTAATTCCTCTCCAGTGATGTCACACACCCCGGCCACTTTCGGAGGATTCGTCTTCAAATTATAAATATGTTTTCCATTACGGGTTACTCTTCTATTAGTCAATCTCTCGACCAAATTCTCGGTATCCAATTTGAAGTGCACAGCTAGATACTGGTGACCCTCTAATATACTATTAAGAGTCTCCGTCTGCGCTTCGTTTCTTGGATAACCATCGAAAATATAAGAGTTATTTTTTAAATCTAAATTGGCTTTTAAAAGTTCTACTACCAACTCGTCAGACACTAGTTGCCCAGCGTCCATTACTGCCTTGACCTTAAGACCTAAATCGGACTTCTTTGCAATCTCTTCTCTTAAGAGATTTCCTGTAGATACATGGTTATAACCTAGAGTATCTACCAGCTTAGCCGATTGAGTGCCTTTTCCTGAACCAGGTGCACCTAACAGTATTAAGTTCTTCATTAAAACCTTCTTCCAGCCCCACTATACTTGCCACGAACCTTGTAATTTGACTCGTATCTCTGAGAGATCATAAAGCTTTCTGCCTGAGCCATAGTATCAATAGCGACACCAACAAGAATCAAAAGAGATGTTCCACCAAAGTAAAAAGGAACCTTTAATCCATTAAATAATAAAGCCGGCATTATACAGATCACGGACATATATATTGACCCCAAAAGAGTTAACCTATCTACTACATAAGTTAAAAATTCTGCAGTCTTCTCACCTGGCCTAATACCAGGAATAAATCCACCATTTTTCTTTAAAGACTCTGCTACATCTTCAGTTTTAAACTGAATTTGAGCATAGAAATAACAGAAGAAAACAATCAATGCGACAAAAACCACATTATAAAGCATTCTTCCTGGATACAATGACTCTTGAATTGTATCTACAAACATTTTAACAGGACTTCCCTCAGGAACGAATGTTGAAACAGTCGTTGGGAACCCAAGTAGAGCTGATGCAAAAATCGGAGGCATTACACCTGAGATATTCACCTTGATTGGCAAATGAGTAGATTGACCACCAAAAACCCTATTATTTACAACTCTTTTTGCATATTGAATTGGAATTTTTCTAAATGCTTTTTCTGTATAGATAATAATCCAAAACGCTGCAACCATAACAGCCGCAACAATCAACAAGTTCATACCTGTTAATTCACCATTATTAAATAGGTTGATAGTATCTCGTAAACCAGAAGGAATACCCGCAGCAATACCAGCAAAGATGATTAAAGAAATACCGTTACCAATACCCCTTTCAGTGATTTGCTCTCCAAGCCACATAACAAACATTGTACCTGCAGTTAAAGTAATAACTGTAAGTAAACGAAAACTCATGCCTGGCTCAAGTACAATTGGTAATCCACTTGGACTCTTAATTGACTCAAGACCTACTGAGAGACCAAAACCTTGGATAGCACACAAAAGAACGGTTGCATATCGAGTCCATTGCTGAATCTTTTTATGACCATCTTGCTCTTTCTGAAGCTCCTTCAGAGAAGGAAAAGAAACAGCCAATAAGCTAAAGATAATCGATGCCGTAATATAAGGCATGATTCCTAAAGCTAAAACGGAGAAACGCTCGAGCGCTCCTCCGGTAAAATTATTAAAAATTCCAAACATTGAACCTTGCATGTTCGAAAAGAACGAGGTCAAGGCGCCAGAATCAATACCAGGGGTAGGGACCTGAGTCGCAACCCTAAATACACCTAACATCAACAACGTGAAGAGGACTCTTTTTTGGAGTTCCTCGATTTTCCCCTGAGTTCCGGACATTACTTACTTTCCCTTGTCTCGATTTTACCACCGGCTTTTTCAATTGCTTCCTGAGCCGTCTTAGAAAATTTTTCAATGTTTACAAAAGTTAAAGCTGCGCTAAAACCTTCGCTATTTAAAACCTTGATAGGTAGTCTTTTGTTTTTACCACTTAAAAGACCAGCTTCTACTAAAGCTTCGCGAGTTACTTCTCCAGAAGAAAACTTTGCTGCTACTTGAGCAAGACTAACTTCTGCATACTCAGTTTTAAAAGGAGCGTTAGAAAAACCTCTTTTTGGAAGTCTTCTATAGATTGGCATTTGCCCACCTTCGAAACCTAGCATGATACCACCACCAGATCTCGCTTTTTGTCCTTTATGACCTTTACCTGCTTGCTGTCCCCAACCAGAACCTTGTCCACGACCAATTCTCTTGGTCTTTCTTGTTGATTTTGGACTGCTAAGATTATTTAACGTTAACATGTGAACCTCTTAATTATTTTTCTTCAACAACTTCTACAAGGTGAATAACTTTTTTAATCATCCCTCTAACACATGGAGTATTTTCCAAGGTTCTTGTAGATCCTACTTTTCTTAAACCAAGTCCTCTAACAGTCGCTTTCATTTTCTCAACACAGTGGATTGGACTTTTTTTCAATTTAACAGTAATCGTGCTCATTTATTACTCCCGACTATTTAGAACTGCTCATTCTAAGACTCTTAGCATCTACGCCTCTAGCCTTAGCAACTTGATCAACAGATCTTACATTTTTAAGTGCAGCAAAGGTAGCCTTTACTACGTTATGAGGGTTATTCCCTCTCATCGATTTAGTAAGAACATTCTTTACACCAGCAAGTTCTAGAATTGTACGACATGCACCAGCAGCCTTAATCCCAGTACCTTCAGAAGCTGGTTTAAAAAGGATCTTTCCTGCATCAAACTCGCCTAATACTTCGTGTGGAAGAGTTCCATTTTCAACTGGAACATAAATCATAGACTTAGCAGCAACCTGAGAAGCCTTTCTGATTGCATCAGGAACTTCTTTCGCTTTACCAAGGCCGTATCCAACTTTACCTTTTTGATCACCTACGATTACAAGTGCAGAGAAAGAGAATCTTCTACCACCCTTAACAACCTTAGCAACTCTATTTACCGCAACTACTCTCTCTTCAATATCAGGAGCTGTAGTTTGCTCAGGCTGCTTCTTCCCCCTAGGCGCTCTTCCTTTAGCAGGAGCTTTTTTCTCTACTGCTGCTTTCTTTTCTTCATTAGGATTATTATTTTCAGTAGTCATTACCATTTACCCCTATTAAATTTGAATTCCGCCTTCTCTAATAGAATCAGCTAGAGTCGCTACAACACCTGTGTAAAGACGGCCATTTCTATCAAAGACAGCTTTAGTAATATTCTTTTCTTTTAGTTTCTTAGCAACTTCTGCACCAACAGTCTTTGCACTTTCTTTGCTAGAACCTTTAGCAACAGCGTTCTTTCCAAAAGTTTGGACAGAAACTAAAGTTTTCCCTGTGGTATCATCGATAACTTGTACGTAAATATTTGCATTAGACTTAGTAGCACATACACGAGGTCTTTCTGCTGAGCCTTCAACTTTTTTTCTTAAAGAAAGCTTTCTTCTAACTACTTTAGCTTTTGAAGCATCTTTAATTTTTCCATATTTTTTTCTAATCATAACTCACCTATTATTTTTTACCACCAGACTTACCAGCTTTTCTTAGAATAACTTCATCAGCATATCTGATCCCTTTACCTTTGTACGGCTCAGGTGGTCTGAAAGAACGAATTTTCGCTGCTGCAAAACCTACTAGTGCTTTATCTGCACCACTTAGTTCGATTGAAGTTTTATTTACTTTAGCTGAAACACCTTGAGGTAGTTCATAATCAATAGGGTGTGAATACCCTAAGTTTAAAGTAAGAGTGTTACCAGATACAGCAGCCTTATAACCAACCCCTGTAAACTCAAGATTCTTTGTGAAACCCTTTGTAACACCAACAACCATGTTATCTACTAACGTTCTAGTTAGACCCCATAGAGCTCTTCCTTTATTAGAAGAATCCACAGGAGTTACTAGTAGTTCTTTTTCTTTTTGTTCAACTTTAACCAATGAGTGGTGCTCAAACGCAAGCTCCCCATTTGGCCCTTTAACTTTAATATTTGCACCATCGAAAGACACTGTTACTTTTTCAGGAATTTCAATTGGCTTTTTTCCAATCCTAGACATCTCAATCTCCTACCAAACACTGCAGAGGACTTCGCCCCCTAATTTCATCGCCTTAGCTTTTCTTGAAGAAACGATCCCAGCTGAAGTTGATACAACCGCAACACCAAGACCACTAAGAACACGTGGCATTTCTCTATAACCTTTGTAAACTCTAAGACCTGGCTTAGAAACTCTTTGAATACCAACGATAGCTTCTTCTTTTAAACCAACTCTTAAAAATAATCTTTCTTCTTTTGCAACAAGCTTAAAGTTTTTAATGAAACCTTCTTCTTTCAAAACTTTGCAGATACCAGCTTTAATTTTACTTGCCGGGATATCAACTTTACTATGCTTAGCTTGGTTTGCATTTCTAATTCTCGTTAGCATATCTGCTACAGGATCAGTCATCATAATAATATTCTCCTACCAGCTCGCCTTAGTTACACCAGGAATCATACCTCTATGAGCTAATTCTCTGAAACTAATACGACTTAATTTAAAATCTCTATAATATGCACGAGGTCTACCTGTAACTTCGCATCTATTTCTAACGCGAATTCTACTTGTATCTCTTGGCATTTTCTGAAGCTTAATCATCGCTGCGTCTCTTTCTTCATCAGTCTTAGACTCATCGATTATAATTGCTCTTAAGGCAGCTCTCTTAGACTCACCTTTTTCAGCCATTTTTCTTCTTCTGTTGTTTTTAGCAATTGAACTAATTTTAGCCATGTCTATATCCTTATTTCTCTCTAAAAGGCATTCCGAAATGCTTTAAAAGGTCTCTACCTTCTTCATTGTTTTCAGCAGTAGTAACAATAGTGATCCCTAAACCTCTAACTTTATCGATTTTATCGTAGTTAATTTCTGGGAAAACGATATGTTCTTTAAGACCTAAGTTGTAGTTTCCTTTACCATCAAATGCCTTAGGACTCAATCCCCTAAAGTCTTTTACTCTTGGAAGAGTTAGATAAATTAGACGATCAAGAAATTCATACATCCTTTTTCCTCTTAAAGTAACTGAAGCACCTAGTGCTTGACCTTCTCTAAGTTTGAAAGATGCAATTGATTTTTTCGCTCTAGCGATAACTGGCTTTTGACCAGTAATAATAGCAAGATCAGCTGCGATGCTTTCTGCCACCTTTCCGTTAACTACTGCATCTCTTGTAACAGAGTTAACAACTATTTTTTCAAGCTTAGGAATCTGGTGCTTATTCTTATAAGAATATTTCTCCATCATCTTTCCGCTGATATCACTTTTATATTTTGTATGTAATCTAGCTTCCACAATGACCTCTACTAGTTGAGTTCAGAGCCGCAAGATACTGCAACCCTAACGTTCTTTCCGTCTTTATTTTCAATTCTTACTCTAGTTGCTTTACCGGTTTTAGGAGAAACAACAGCAACGTTACTTGCGTGAAGGCCTTTTTCAATATCTGAAAAACCACCACTTGGATTCTCTTGAGTTGGGCGAATTGCTTTTTTTACTAAGTTAACACCTTCAACAATTACAGTGTTCTTTTTCGAGTTAATTGATTTGACCTTGCCTTTCTTGCCCTTATCTTTGCCGGCCAGTACAACTACTTCATCATTTAATTTTAACTTTTGCATAATTAGTACCTTATAAAACTTCTGGTGCTAGAGAACAGATTTTAGTGTAGTTCTTGTTTCTTAACTCTCTTGCTACAGGCCCAAAAATACGAGTTCCAACTGGATCTTGACCTTGAGTACCTAGAATAACAACACTGTTGTTATCAAAAGAGATATAAGAACCGTCTTCTCTGCGCACAGGGTATTTAGTTCTTACGATGACAGCTTTCTTAACGTCACCTTTCTTAATTTTTCCACCTGGAAGAGCTTGCTGAACAGCTACAACAACAACGTCACCTAGCCTTGCGCTCATTCTTTTAGAACCACCAAGAACTTTAATACACTTAACGATCTTAGCTCCAGAATTATCAGCAACTTCCATTTTAGTTTGCATTTGTATCATTGTTTTTCTCCGCTCTACTTAGAAAGTAGTTCCCATTTTTTAAGTTTAGAATATGGTCTAGACTCAATGATAGTAACAACTTCACCAGCTTTAGCTGTGTTTGACTCATCATGAGCGTGATATTTCTTAGTTTTTGTTACGAACTTACTGTAGATAGGGTGCTTAAAACGTCTAGCAACCTTAACTACGATTGTTTTATCAGTTTTATCACTAACAACCACACCTTTGAGTTTTCTTTTAAATACTTTTTTTGTCTCAGTGCTCATAGTTATTTACTCTCTTTACTGTTCAAAACGGTTAATAACCTAGCGATATCTCTCTTAAGATCAGTAAGTAGGTGAGATTTCTCGATATTAGTTGTATTTTTTTGCAATCTAAGATCGAAAAGTTCTTTTCTCAGTTCTGATACCTTCTGATTAATCGCCGAAGTATCCATTTTATTGATTTCGCTTACTTTTAACATAATTACCTCTAAATATATTTTGATGCTATATATATCAAGCATCGCAATAAGACTACATTTCTTTTTTAACTACCTTAGTTTTTATAGGGAGTTTATGTTGAGCTAGTCTTAACGCTTCTTTTGCAATTGTTTCGTCAACACCTTGGATCTCAAAAAGAACTCTACCTGGCTTTACAACAGCAACCCACTTCTCAGGAGAACCTTTACCTTTCCCCATCCTTACTTCTGCAGGCTTCTTAGTAAGAGACTTATCAGGGAAAATCTTAATCCAAACACGACCAGCTCTTTTTGTATAACGAGACATCGCAATACGGGCAGCTTCAATTTGTCTGTTTGTAATATATCCACACTCTAAGGCCTGAATACCAATCTCACCGTGAGTACACTCGTTACCTCTGTGAGCGGCACCTTTCATTCTGCCTTTTTGTTGTTTTCTCCACTTTACTTTCTTTGGACTTAACATGTTTTACCTCAATGTATTTTTAACAAGTAAAATCAACGACTTACTTGTAAACTTCACCTTTATATACCCAAACTTTAACACCGATAATACCGAAAGTTGTTTTTGCTTCCGCGGTGTCATAGTCAATATCTGCTCTCAAAGTATGTAGAGGAACTTTTCTTTCAGAGTATCCCTCAGTTCTTGCCATCTCAGCTCCGCCAAGACGTCCAGAACATTTAACTTTGATACCTTTAACACCAGATCTAAATGCTGAAGTCATCACTTTTTTCATCGCTCTACGGAAAGCTACCCTTTTTTCAAGTTGAGCAGCGATATTTTCAGCGATAAGTTTAGCTTCTGCATCCGGTCTCTTAACTTCCGCAATATTGAAAACTAAGTGACCTTTAGCGATCTTTTTAAGGTCCGCTCTGATTTTATCAATCCCAGCACCTTTTTTACCAATAGCTACACCTGGCTTTGCTGAATAAACAGTAACTTTAACTTGCTCAGAAGTTCTAGTGATTTCTGTTCTAGCAATTGAAGCGTTTGCAAGATGCTTATCAACGTAAGCTCTAATCTTCAAGTCTTCCTGAAGAGTTTCACCGTAGTTATCTTTCGCATACCAGCTTGAATGCCAATCTTTGATGTAACCTAATCTAAAACCATATGGATGTACTTTTTGTCCCATTATCTATTCCTTATGCTTCTTTTAGAGCAACTTTAACGTAGCTTGTTCTTTTTCTGATTCTAAAGGCACGCCCTTGAGCTCTTGGTTGAATTCTCTTTAGCGTAGGTCCTTCGTTAACTTGGATTTCTCCAACCACTAAGTTGTCTAAATCGATTTTATCCGACTCAGAAGCAATCTGAAGACCACTGTTTAACAGTTTAGTCATCATAATCGCGATTTCTTTCTTTTCTGAATATCTTAGAATCGTTAGCGCGTCTTCAACCTTTCTATTTCTAATAAGGTCTGCAACTTGTCTTACTTTTCTAGCCGACTTATTCACATTGTTATTGTGTACAGTAATCATAGCTTCCTACCTATCTCTTCTTCTTATCAGCGCCGTGGCCATAAAAAGTTCTAGTTAATGAAAACTCACCCAATTTGTGTCCAACCATGTTGTCAGTAACAAATACTGGAATGAATTTTTTCCCGTTATGAACAGCAAAAGTTAGTCCAATGAAATCAGGAATAATTGTTGATCTTCTAGACCAAGTCTTGATTACCTTATTTGACTTACCATCGGCTTTTGCAGCATCCACTTTCTTAAGAAGTGAATGGTCAACATAAAAACCTTTCTTAATCGAGCGAGCCATCTATTTTCTCCTCTTAACGATAAATTGATTCGTTCTTTTGTTCTTTCTTGTCTTAGCACCTTTAGTTGGTTTACCCCAAGGAGTAACTGGGTGACGTCCACCAGAAGTTCTCCCTTCACCACCACCATGTGGGTGATCTACCGGGTTCATTACAACACCTCTAACCTTAGGTCTTCTACCTCTAAGTCTATTTTTACCAGCTTTACCAATATTGATTTGCTCGTGCTTAAGGTTACCAACCTGTCCGATAGTCGCTCGACAGTTATTTTTTACTTTTCTTAATTCACCAGAAGGAAGTCTTAAAAGAGCTTCATTTCCTTCTTTTGCCATCAGCTGAGCGTAAGATCCTGCAGACCTTGCCATTTGCCCACCTCTCTTAGGGTGAAGCTCAACATTGTGTACTAGTGTACCAACTGGAATGTCTTTAAGAAGTTTTGAGTTTCCAACTTTAATATCCGCAGAGTCAGATGAAATTACCTTATCACCAACCTGAAGACCGTTAGCAGCTAAAATGTAAGCCTTCTCACCATCAGCATAAGCGATAAGTGCGATGTTACATGTTCTGTTCGGATCATACTCAATACTCTTAACAGTTGCAGGAATATCTTGCTTCTGTCTTTTGAAATCAATAATTCTGTACTTCTGCTTAGCTCCTCCACCTCTTCTTCTTGAAGTGATTCTTCCGAGGGCATTTCTACCAGCAGTTTTTGTCTTCTTTGCCAGAAATTTTTTCTCCGGCTTTGCTCCCTTAGTAAGTTCGGCACTTGTCATTACGGCCATTTGTCTTAAAGAAGGAGTCGTAGGCTTAAACTTTCTTATACTCATGATATCCTCTACTCTTAAATTCCTTTAAATAGTTCTAGCTTTTGACCATCCTGGATTTTAACGTAGGCTTTTTTCCAAGAAGAAGTTTTCTTCATGCTTTTTCCTACTCTTTTTACTTTTCCAGGAAGAACAGCTGTCTTAACGTTGATAACTTTAACGTCAAACATTTTTTCAACAGCGTCTTTAATTTGGTACTTATTAGCTTTTGTTTGAACTTTAAAAACGTATCTATTAGTCGCTTCTGTCTCAATAGATGATTTTTCAGTTAGTAAGGGTTTAACTAAAACTTGTTCTAAATGCATATTTTACCCCAGCTTGCTTAATAATTTTTCTAAAGCGGCTTTTTCAATGATTAGGTTTTCATATTTTACTGCTTCGTAAACACTGAAACCTTCAACTGATAGTCCTTTAGCATTTCTAATATTCTTAGTTGCTCTAAGTGCAAGTGAATCCTTGTTCTCAGTAACAACTAACCCAGGAAGAAGATTCTTTCCGCTTAATGAAGCAAACATTGTTTTTGTCTTTCCATCAGAATCTAATGATTCAACAACAAACAATTTTCCAGCTTGAAGCTTATCAGCTAGTACAGCTTGAGTAGCTTTAAGAGCCATCTTCTTATTTACTTTTTGTGTATAGTCTCTTGGAGTTGGTCCAAAAACGGTACCACCGCCAACCATTAAAGGTGATCTAGTAGAACCTTGACGTGCACGTCCAGTACCTTTTTGCTTAAAAGGCTTAGCACCACCACCAGAAACTTTTGCTCTGTTTTTTGTACATGCAGTACCCTGTCTTCTTGAGGCAAGAGTTGCTTTTACAATTTGGTGAACAACTGGAACATTAATGCTTTCGCTAGAAAGATTTACTTCAGTGCTTAGAGACCCAGATTTTTCGAATTTTGTATTTAATACTGTTATATCTGCCATTTTATACCTCTACTACTTCTTCAGGGCCTTAGTGATTTTAACGAACCCATCTTTAGAACCTGGAACTGACCCTTTTACTAGTAAGTATCCTTGCTCTTCATTTAGTTCAACCACTTGAAGGTTTTGAATTGTCTTTGTCTGAACACCCATGTGACCAGGCATTTTCTTAAGTTTAAAAACTCTACCAGGAGTTGCTCTGTTACCAATAGAACCTGTAGTTCTGTGGAACTTAGAACCGTGTGCTCCAGGCCCCCCTGCAAAGTTATGCTTTTTCATAACACCAGCAAAACCTTTACCTTTAGAGATACCAGTTACATCAATCCAAGTGCTTGGTTGGAAATCAGCTACTGAAATTTCTTTACCAAGGTTTTCAGGGTTAACTGTTGTTTTAACTTCAGAGAACTTGTTGAAAGCCTTATCAACACCTGCTTTAGCAAGTTGACCTTTCTTTGGCTTGTTAACTAATTTTTCTCTTTTTTCTTGGAATGCTACTTGGTAAGCTTCATACCCATCTTTTTCTTGGGTTTTTACTTGAGAAATAACATTAGGGATAAGTTTGATTACGGTTACAGGAACGTGCTTGCCTGAATCATCGAAGATTCTGGTCATTCCAGCTTTTTGACCGTAGAACGAGTGAAGATTCACTTTTGTTTCTTCTGACATTTTTCCTCCACAGCATCACCCCATTATGGGGATGCATTCATGGTTAATATTTTATTGTTTGGCTTTATTGCCGTTGTTTTTTACTAGTATTTAATCTCTACGTCAACACCAGCAGACAGATCAAGCTTCATTAAGCTATCAACAGTTTGCTTTGTTGGATCGATAATATCTACCAATCTTTTGTGAGTTCTCATTTCGAACTGCTCACGTGATTTTTTATCGATATGCGGTGAACGAAGAACTGTATATCTATTTACTTCAGTTGGAAGTGGGATTGGTCCAGCAATTCTAGCACCAGTGTTTTTCGCAGTTTGAACGATTTCCTGAACGGAATTATCCAATACGTTGTGATCGTAAGCTCTAAGCTTAATTCTTAATTTATTAGTTTCCATTTAATCCTCTTAGATTTTAAAATGCAGTATTAATTATTTGATTGGCCGTAATGTGTCAATACTTGCACACAAATTAAATAAAATATTTTAGGGATTTTTTTTCATTTATTTCCCAAATATTTTTATTTAATTCAATACGAATATTCCTATTGCCTCGCATCTTAACGTATGGCTCAAAATATCAGGAGTTTACACGTTTTTTGTTTAATTCTTCTTTTTTTACTAAGCTGTTATAGTTTAAAAATTATTTTTTAAAAAATTTTTCAAAGGAAGACAGTATGGCCGTTGATCACAAAGATGTTCAGGAATATTACGGAAAAACTCTCCAAAAAAGCCAAGACTTAAAGACAAATGCTTGCTGTACGATCGTAGAGTACCCTCAGAGTATCAAATCAATTCTTTCTGTCATTCATGACGAAGTCATGGCGAAATATTATGGCTGCGGCCTTACCATTCCCCATAAATTGGAAGGATTAAAACTGTTGGATTTGGGTAGCGGCTCTGGCAGGGACTGCTTTTTAGCTAGTAAACTGGTTGGGGGCAATGGCTATGTTGTTGGGGTCGATATGACAGACGAGCAACTAGATGTGGCCAATAAACATGTTGACTATCATATGGAAAAGTTTGGCTTCAAAGAAAAAAATGTTGAATTTAAAAAAGGCTCTATCGAAAGCCTGGACGAAATTGGACTGAAAGAAAATACTTTTGATGTAATCATTTCAAATTGCGTGATCAATTTGTCCCTCAACAAAGAAAAGGTTCTAAGAGATTGTTATTCTCTTCTTAAAGAGGGAGGAGAGATGTACTTTTCAGATGTCTATGTAAATAGAAGAGTGCCTTCAGAGCTCGTTAATGACCCAATACTGTATGGTGAGTGTTTAAGTGGTGCCTTATATTGGAATGACTTTGAAAACCTAGCTCGAAAAGTTGGTTTTACTGATCCTCGCTCAGTTGAAGCAAGTCGAATTACTATCGAAAATAAAGAAGTACTCGCAAAATTAGAGGGCTACGAATTCTATTCCGTAACATACAGGCTTTTTAAACTCGAAGGGCTTGAACCTGACTGTGAAGATTATGGGCAAGCTGTGATTTATAGGGGTGGAATTGAAAATGCCGAATCTGCCTTTCGTCTAGACAACGGACATTTATTTGAAAAAGGCCGAGCGGTAAGTGTGTGTGGAAATACTTTTCTTATGCTGCAAAAGACACGCTTTAGAGACCATTTTGAATTTATTGGAAATTTTGAAAAACACTTTGGGATCTTTCCAGGTTGTGGAACTGACAATCCATATGTAAATTTAGGATTAGAAGGAAAGAATCAGCAAGCTCAAAGCTGCTGCTAATTTGAGAAATCCCCAGACATGATTGCCTGGGGATTAGTATCATTTAAATAAATATTCCACGTTTTTCTAATACTGCTTTAGCTAATGGACGCTCCATTTTTTCGTAGTCTTTGAAAGTCATTGTAAAATTCGCCCTTCCCTGTGTCTTTGAACGAAGATCCGTACTGTATCCAAACATTTCAGCTAGTGGGGCCGTAGAATGAATCACTTCCTTATCCGCTTTAGGATTCATCGCAAGAATTTTTCCACGTCTAGTGTTTAGATCTGAAATAACATCACCAGCACTTTCGGTTGGAGTAACGACTTCAAGGTCCATTACAGGCTCCATAAGTGCGATACCTGCTTTCTGACAAGCTTCTCTAAAGGCAATTGATGCCGCTATCGTATATGCAACTTCGTTTGACTCAATCTCATCGAACTTCATATCAACTAGCTTGGCTTTAATTCCTATGAACGGATAACCGGCCATCGCACCACCAATAACTGAATCTAAAACACCTCTTTGAACGGCATCAAAGAACTCTTTTGGTATTTCTCTACTTTTGAAATCTATTTCAAAGTCGACAGTCTGCTCTTCTTGAGGTTCAACAGCAATTGTAACCTCACCGTATTGCATTTTACCGTTAATTTCATTCCTATATGCATGAGTGACTTTGGCAGTTCCCTCTATCCCTTCTCGATAGGAAACTTGCGGCGAACCGACATTAACTCCAACTTTAAATTCACGCTCTAATCGATCAACGATAATCTCGAGGTGTAACTCCCCCATTCCATAGATTAAAAGCTGTCCAGTTTCTTTATTTCTCATATATTTGAAAGATGGATCTTCCATTTTTAATTGTTCTAAAGTCTTGGTTAACTTGTCCTCATCTGCTGAAGTTTTAGGCTCAATAGCAATTGAAATTACCGTTTCTGGAAACTGCATTAAATCAAAAATGATTGGCTTATTCGTAGCACACAGAGTTTGACCTGTTGTAGTATATTTTAAACCACTTAAGGCAACAATATCCCCAGCCTTTGCAACTTGAACTTCTTCGCGTTTATTTGCATGCATTTGAAGAATCTTATTCACACGCTCTTTTTTATCTTCAAGCGGGTTATAAATTTGTGAACCAACCTTTAATTCTCCCGAATAAATTCTAAAGAAAGTAAGCTGCCCAACAAATGGATCTGTAGCGATTTTAAAAGCAAGACCAGCAAAAGCCTCTTCAACTTCGGGTTTTCTCTCAGTTTCTTTTTCTCGATTCTTAACTTCAAAACCTTTGACGGCTCCGATATCTATAGGAGATGGCAAGTAATCAACGACCGCATCTAAAAGCGGCTGAACTCCCTTATTTTTAAAAGCAGTTCCACACAGTACTGGAATAAACCCATGCTTAATAACTGCAGTTCGGATGCCTTTTTTAAGAATTTCCTCAGAAATTTCATTACCTTCTAAATATGCCTCTGCTAATTCATCATCATAATCAGCAATCGAAGAAATCAATTCATCCCGGTACAGAGCTGCATCATCAGCTTCATCATTGCTCATTTCTTCTTCACTGAAACTTGCCCCAAGATCATCATCTTTCCAAATTATCTTCTTCATCTTAACCAGATCAATAATCCCTTTAAAGTCTTCTTCAGACCCAACCGGAATCTGAATCGCCGCCGCACTTTTTCCGAGACGCTCTTTGATTTCTGAAATGACATTAAAAAAGTCTGCACCGACACGATCCATTTTATTCACAAAAGCAATTCTTGGAACTTTATAGCGATCTGCTTGCCCCCAAACAGTTTCTGATTGTGGTTCAACCCCACCAACAGCGCAAAACACACCTACGGCCCCATCCAGAACCCTCAAGGAGCGCTCTACTTCAATTGTGAAGTCAACATGGCCAGGAGTATCTATTATATTAACTTTATGCTTATTCCATTGGCACGTGGTCGCAGCAGAGGTAATTGTGATTCCTCTTTCTTGTTCTTGAACCATCCAATCCATTGTGGCGGTTCCTTCATGAACTTCACCAATTTTATAATTTACACCCGTATAATACAAAATACGTTCTGTGGTAGTTGTTTTACCGGCATCGATATGTGCCATAATGCCAATATTTCTAATATTTTCTAGATTTTTCATAGTTTCTCTTTTGAAAGAAGTATTTGTGTAAAATTAACTGAAATTTGCAAGTTTGTCATGAGCCTAGCTTTAACAAAAAAAAAGGCAACCTTTCGGCTGCCTTATTATTCTAAGAATGTAATTTAAATTACCACTTAAGGTGAGCGAATGCCTTGTTAGCTTCTGCCATTTTATAGACATCTTCTTTCTTTTTGATTGCTCCACCTTTGTTGTTAGCTGCATCTACTAACTCATCAGCAAGTTTTTCCATCATCGTCTTACCATTTCTTGATCTAGAGTAATCTCTTAGCCATCTGATAGCTAATGATTGTTTTCTAGCTGGTCTAACTTCAACAGGAACTTGGTAAGTCGCCCCACCAATTCTTCTTGATTTAACTTCAACTGAAGGCTTGATATTTGCCATTGCTTTCTTAAAGATCTTAATCCCTTCTTCGCCCATTTTCTTTTCAGCAAGATCGAAAGCTCCATATACAAATTTCTCTGCAATAGATTTCTTTCCATCATACATCATGCTGTTGATGAACTTAGTTACAACGATGTCATTGTAACGTGGATCAGGTAATACTTCTCTTTGTTGCGCTTTATGTTTTCTACTCATGTCTTACCCCTTACGCCTTAGGTCTTTTAGCACCGTATTTAGAACGACGCTGTCTTCTTTTATCAACACCTGAAGTATCTAAAGTACCTCTAACTGTGTGATATCTAACCCCTGGTAAATCTTTAACCCTTCCACCTCTAATCAATACGATAGAGTGTTCTTGAAGGTTGTGACCCTCACCACCGATATATGAGATAACCTCAAAACCAGAAGTAAGTTTTACCTTACAAACCTTTCTCATCGCAGAGTTTGGCTTCTTTGGAGTTGTTGTGTAAACACGGGTACATACACCGCGTCTCTGAGGGCAGGCTACTAGAGCTGGCGATTTCGTTTTAGTGTACTTCGCCTTTCTTCCCTTTCTAACTAATTGGTTAATAGTTGGCATTATTGCTCCTTCAAAATTGTCTTTTTACTTCTATTAAATCAGTAAATTTGTAATAGCATGAGCTTCTACCAATGAAGCCCATGCGTTGACAAGTGTTTTTGTTAAAATGATAAACTCATATGGTCATCTTCGTCCTGAGCTTCAGCTTTGAAGTCACTGTAACGAGGTACACCAGTTCCGGCAGGGATTAGACGTCCCATTAGGATATTTTCTTTTAGCCCTCTTAGGTAATCTTTTTTACCTTCTAAAGTCGCTTGAGTAAGAACTTTTGTAGTCTCCTGGAACGATGCTGCAGACAAGAAAGAATCAGTACTTAGAGACGCTTTTGTAATCCCTAAAAGAACTGGTCTTGATTTTGCTGGCTCCATACCATCAGCTACAAGTTGCTCATTAGTTTCTAAGAAGTGAGTTTTCATTACAGAGTCACCTTCGACAAACATTGAGTCTCCTGGGTCTGTAATTTCTACCTTTTTCAACATCTGGCTAACAATAACCTCGATGTGCTTATCATCGATTGTAACTCCTTGAAGCCTATATACTTCTTGGATTTCATCAACGATATAGCTAGCTACTTCTTTAATACCAAGTACTCTTAAAAGCTCATGTGGGTTAGTCGGCCCGTCCATAATTGGATCACCAATTCTTACGTAGTCACCTTCGTTAACGATAATATAACGTCCCTTAGGAACTGCGATGATTGAAGGCTCTCCTCCATCTTCCGGCTTAATAAGTACTCTTCTTGAACCACGAACTTCTGGTCCAAACTCAATTGTACCAGCAATGTCAGCAATAAGAGCTGAGTTTGCAGGCTTACGTGCTTCGAAAAGTTCCGCAACCCTTGGAAGACCCCCGGTAATATCCTTGGTCTTCGTAGATTCACGTTGAACCTTCGCAACAACTGTACCAGCATCAATCACATCACCCTCTTGAACAGTAATGTGTGATCCAACAGGAAGACGATAAATCGCTTGTCTCTTGGTTCCTGGAACATTGATTGGGTTGTTATTCTCATCAACTATAATAATTTGAGGCTGCTTACCAGCATCTTCTTTACTCTTAGTTTCAGTAACAACTTTGTGAGCTAGTCCTGTAACTGCATCCATCTCTTCTTTAACAGTAGACCCAACAACCATATCTTCAAATGCGATACGACCTTTAACCTCTGAAAGAACTGGCATTGCAAACGGGTCCCACTCAAGGATTTTCCCCCCAACATCAATATGATCACCATTCTTAAAGAATAGTTGTGCACCATACATTGCTGGATATCTTTCTTTTTCGTCGCCTTGTTCAGTTTTAACAACAATCTCACCAATTTTGTTCATGATGATTGTTGCTCCATCTTCTCTAGTTACAGTTTTAACGTTATCTAGAGCGATGATACCGGCAGTCTTTGACTCCATTTTGTTAACTTGTGCACCTGCAGTTGCTGTACCCCCTACGTGGAAAGTACGCATTGTAAGCTGAGTACCTGGCTCCCCAATTGATTGAGCAGCGATAACACCAACAGCTTCACCTACAGATACCATGGTACCTCTTGCAAGGTCGCGCCCGAAACAGTGAGCACAGAATCCATATCTCTCTCTACAAGTTAGAACTGATCTAACCGCAATCTGGTCAACGTCTTCGCTTTCAATTGTTTCAATATCCGCTTCAGTAAACATGTGGTTTTTACCGAAAAGTTCAGATCCATCTTTAGCAAGAACTGGTTCAAGTGCAACCCTTCCACAAACTCTTAGAGACAAGTGTTGAGTAATCTCACCGTTTTCAATTCTTGAAGTTAGAACGATACCATCTTCAGAACCACAATCTGTATTTCTAATAATTGCATCTTGAGCAACATCAACAAGACGTCTAGTTAAGTAACCAGAGTTTGCCGTTTTAAGAGCCGTATCAGCTAGACCTTTACGAGCACCGTGAGAAGATGAGAAATACTCTAGAACTGTTAGACCTTCACGGAAGTTCGAAGTAATAGGTGTTTCAATAATCTCACCAGATGGTTTGGCCATTAGCCCCCTCATCCCAGCTAGCTGTCTTATCTGAGCAGCTGAACCCCTTGCTCCAGAGTCGGCCATCATATAAATTGCGTTGAATGAAGGAGCAACTTTCTCCTCTTCTCCAGCAACTTCAGACTTAAATACGTCTTTTGATAGACCTTCGATCATAACCTTTGACAGTTTTTCGTTGGTTTGTGCCCAAACGTCGACGATTTTGTTGTATCTTTCACCGTTTGTAATAGAACCTTCGTTATACTCGTTAGTAATTTGATCTACTTCAGCTTGAGAAGCATCAATAATTGACTTCTTCTCATTTGGAATAACCATATCTTTAACGTTGATAGAAATACCCGCTTTAGTTGCGTACTCGTAACCCATCTGCATAACAGCATCAGCTAGAAGAACTGTTTCTTTTTCAGTTCCAAGTCTGTAGGCTCTATCAAGAAGCTTTCCAAGCTCTTTCTTATTAAGAACTTTATTTATGTCATCAAATCCTAAAGATTTAGGAATTACGTCAAATACGAACGTTCTACCAACAGTAGTTTCAAAAGTTGCACCATCGATACGAACCTTAATAGGAGCTTGAAGGTGAAGTTTACCGTTATGATATGCGAACTGAGCTTCTTCTTTTGAAGAGAAAACTTGTCCGTATCCACGAGCGTATGGACGAATTCTCGTCATATAATACATACCAAGAACGATATCTTGAGAAGGTACAATAATCGGAGCTCCATCTTTTGGAGATAGAATATTGTTTGTAGACATTGCTAGAACTCTACATTCAATTTGAGCTTCAAGTGATAGAGGAACGTGAACGGCCATCTGGTCACCGTCAAAGTCAGCGTTGAAAGCAGTACATACTAGAGGGTGAAGTCTAATCGCTTTCCCTTCGATAAGTACTGGTTCAAAACCTTGAATACCAAGTCTGTGAAGAGTAGGTGCACGGTTTAGAAGTACCGGATGCTCACTAACTACCTCATCTAATATATCCCAAACTTCTTGTTTTTGTTGGTCAACCATTCTTTTAGCAACTTTAATAGTTGTACAGTGACCTTTTTCAATTAGCTTGTTGTAAATAAATGGCTTGAAAAGCTCAAGGGCCATAACTTTTGGAAGACCACATTGGTGAAGTCTTAAGTTAGGGCCAACAACGATAACCGAACGTCCAGAGTAATCTACACGTTTACCAAGTAGGTTTTGACGGAAACGTCCTTGCTTACCTTTAAGCATGTCAGAAAGAGATCTTAGAGGGCGCTTATTAGCTCCTGTAAATACCTTTCCTCTTCTACCGTTATCAAAAAGAGCATCTACAGACTCTTGAAGCATACGCTTCTCGTTTCTAATGATGATTTCTGGAGCGTTAAGCTCTTTTAGTCTTCTCAAACGATTGTTTCTGTTAATAACTCTTCTATAAAGATCGTTAAGATCTGAAGTTGCAAATCTACCCGCCTCTAGAGGAACTAGTGGACGAAGATCCGGTGGAAGGACCGGAATAACTTCCATCATGAACCACTCAGGGCTGTTAGGTGACTTAAGTAGAGACTCAACAACTTTAAGTCTCTTGATCAGCTTAGCTCTTGCAAGCTCAGTTTTAGTTTCTGAAAGAGCACGTCTAAGTTCTTTGTTTAGTGTATCAAGATCAACTTTAGCAAGTAGGTCTTTTACAGTTTCACCACCCATTCCTACTCTAAAATCAACGCCAGCTGTTTTAAGCTCCATTGCTTTAGCTTCAGAAAGGATAGTCCCAACTTGAAGACCACCATCTTGACCGTCAGTTGCACTTTCAAGAACGATATAAGCTTCGTTATAAAGAACTCTTTCAAGATCTTTAAGAGTTAGGTCTAGAAGAGCACCAATTCTTGAAGGAAGTGATCTAAGGAACCAAATATGAGCAACTGGGGTTGCTAATTCGATATGACCACATCTTTCACGTCGTACTTTTGATAGTGTAACTTCAACACCACACTTCTCACACACAACACCTCTGTGCTTCATTCTCTTATATTTACCACAGATACATTCATAATCTTTGATAGGTCCGAAGATTTTTGCACAGAAAAGACCGTCTCTTTCTGGTTTAAAAGTTCTATAATTTATAGTTTCTGGTTTTTTAACTTCACCAAATGACCACTCACGGATTGTGTCCGGAGAAGCGATTTTAATTGAAACCGCTTGTATGCTGACTGGATCTTTTGGTTTGTCAAAAAAGTTTAATAAGTCTTTCATCGAGTCTTGCCTCTCTATTATTTAATATTTAATTAAAGTCCTTCATTTGTTGGCTCTTCAAGCTTCATATCAAGCGCTAACGCTTGAAGCTCTTTTACAAGAACGTTGAAAGATTCAGGTAAACCAGGCTCAAGCACTTTTTCACCTTTAACGATCGATTCATACATTCTTGTTCTACCAACAACATCATCCGACTTAACAGTTAAGAACTCTTGAAGTGTGTAAGCTGCACCGTATGCTTCAAGTGCCCAAACTTCCATTTCCCCAAGTCTCTGACCACCGAACTGAGCTTTACCTCCAAGAGGTTGCTGAGTAACAAGTGAGTAAGGACCAGTTGATCTAGCGTGAATTTTTTCATCAACTAGATGGTGAAGTTTAAGCATGTACATTGCTCCAACAGTAACCTCTTCGGAGAACGCTTCCCCTGTGATTCCATTGAATAATGTTGTCTTTCCAGACTTATCTAAGTCAGCCAGTTCTAGCATTTCTTCAATATCTTCCTCATCTGCCCCATCAAATGCTGGAGTTGAGAATCTGATACCAGTTTTAAGTTGATCTGCTAGCTCTTTAACTTGCTTATCAGATGCTTTCTTTAACCAGCTATCAACAGCTTCTTTCTTGTAGATTTTCGAGATTAAATCTTTCAATCTATCAATTTCCATTTTTTGCTCAAGCATGTAGTTGATCTTGTCACCAAGTCCACGACCTGCCCAACCAAGGTGAAGCTCAAGAAGCTGACCAATATTCATCCTTGAAGGAACCCCTAGTGGGTTAAGAACGATCTCAACCGGAGTACCATCGGCAAGGTATGGCATATCTTCTTTTGGAAGTACTCTAGAGATAACACCTTTGTTACCGTGTCTACCAGCCATCTTATCACCAGCCTGTAGCTTTCTTTTGATTGCTACATAGATGATAACTTTCTTGATAACACCTGGAAGAAGCTCATCACCCTTATGAAGTTTAGCGATCTCATCATTAGATCTCTGTCTTACTAGGTTGATTCTGTTTCTAACGTCTGCGAAGTACTCAGTTAAACTATCTTCAAGCTCTGCTTCTAATGGCAAGTAACCAATTAATTCAAAAGGAACTTTAGCAAGTGCTTCTTCAGTAATTTGGCTTCCTTTAGGTAATAGCTCAGTTGAACCATCTTCAGAAACTAGAGTATCGATTGTAGTTGCATCTTTAAGTAGTTTTGCAATTGCTTTTAAAGATGAAGATTGAATCGCTTTAATTTCAATAGCTTCATCTCTTCTAATTAGCTCAGTTTCTCTCTCGATAATTGACTTAGATCTTGCGTCTAGCTCAACACCTTCACGAGTAAATACGTGAGCATTAATTACTGTACCGTGTACGTGAGAAGGAACTCTTAAAGAGGTATCCTTAACGTCACCTGCTTTATCACCAAAGATTGCTTTTAGAAGTTTTTCTTCAGGAGAAAGTTGAGTTTCACCTTTTGGAGTAATTTTACCAACAAGGATATCACCTGGGTTAATTACCGCACCAACTCTAATAATCCCTGCTTCATCAAGATCTTTCAGAGCTTCTTCACTAACGTTTGGAATATCTCTAGTGATCTCTTCTTTACCAAGTTTAGTGTCACGTGCTTCAACTTCAAAAGACTCAATATGAACAGAAGTAAATACATCTTGAGACAGTAGATCTTCAGAAATTAGGATTGAATCTTCGTAGTTATAACCACCCCATGGCATGAACGCTACAAGAACATTTTGTCCAAGAGCCAAGTCACCATATTGAGTAGCTGGACCATCACCAATAACATCTCCTGCCTTAACTACATCACCTTCAGTAACAAGCGCTTTTTGGTTAAAGCATGTATTTTGGTTTGTTCTTTGATACTTCTCTAATTTATAGATATCTACCGCAGATTCACCTTCTTTAATCTTTTCTCTCTGGATAACAATTCTGTTTGAATCAACAAAAATTACTTTTCCAGCATTCTTAGCGAAAAGAATTGCACCTGAATCTCTTGCAACAATATTTTCAATACCAGTACCAACTATTGGCGCATCAGTTTTCACAACAGGCACAGCCTGTCTCATCATGTTCGATCCCATAAGGGCACGGTTGGCATCATCATGCTCCAAGAATGGAATCAATGAAGTTGCAATCGAAATCATCTGAGAGGGACCAACGTCCATTAGATCTACTTCTTCCGCTTCAACAAGTGCAAGTTCACCTTTTCTACGAGCTGCAATTAGGTTTCCTTCAAGGACGCCATTCTTGATATGGTCGTCATTTGATTGAGCGATAATTTTTCCCTCTTCTTCGAATGATGAGTAGTAACGAACATTATCTTCAACTCTTCCACCCTCTTTAATCTCTCTATATGGAGTTTCAATAAATCCATACTCAGAAACACGAGCGTATGTTGCAAGTGAAGTAATTAGACCAATGTTTGGTCCTTCGGGAGTTTCAACCGGACACATTCTACCGTAGTGAGTAGGGTGTACATCTCGAACCTCAAAACCAGCTCTTTCTCTTGTTAGACCACCAGGCCCAAGAGCAGAAAGTCTTCTTTTGTGAGTAACTTCTGAAAGTGGGTTTGTTTGATCCATAAATTGAGATAACTGAGAAGAACCAAAGAATTCTTTGATCGCTGCAGATACTGGTTTTTGATTAACAAGATCGTGAGGCATCATCGTATCAAGCTCGATAGTCATCATACGCTCTTTGATCGCTCTTTCCATTCTAACCAACCCAACTCTGAATTGATTTTCAAGAAGCTCACCAACCGCTCTAACTCTTCTGTTTCCTAAGTGGTCAATATCATCAACTCTACCCATACCGTTGTTTAGATCAACAAGGTATCTTACAGTACGAATGATATCGTCACGAGTAAGAGTCGTGTTCTCAACTGGAATATCTAGGTTAAATTTGTAATTGATCTTCATACGACCAACCTTTGAAAGGTCGTATCTAGACTCGTCAAAGAACAAGCTATCAAAAAGAGCCTGAGCAGCTTCAACTGTCGGTGGCTCACCTGGACGAAGTCTTTCAAAAATTTTGATTAGTGCTTCATCGTTTGAGTTTGTTTTATCAAGTAGAAGAGTATTTCTGATTTGATCAGAGAAATTTACTCCATCAAGATAAAGCACATCTACTTTTGTAATTCCTGCTTTAATTAGGTCGTAAATTTTATCTTCAGTAAGAGCTTCGTTTGCAGAAGCTAGAACTTCACCAGTCTCTTCATCATAAATATCGTCAAAAAGAACTTTTCCAACAACTTGTTCTAAAGTCATTGGCAGAGTCTTAAGACCTGACTCGGCCATTTTTTTAAGAGAAAGCTTTGTAACTTTTTTCCCTCTTTTTACAATTGGCTTACCACTATCATCGAGAATGTCATCCTCAGCTCTAGCCCCTAGCATAAGGTTGAAATCTAATTCTCTTTTGAAGTCTTTTTCACTTAAATGAATTGTTTCTGGCTCGTAGAAAAGTTTTAAAAGTTCAGGAACACTGTAACCTAGAGCTTTAAGGATAACAGTTGCGTGAAGCTTTCTTTTTCTATCGATTCGTGCGTATAAAACGTTCTTGTGATCAAACTCAAAGTCTAACCAAGAACCTCTATGAGGTATAATTCTTGAAGAATACAATAGCTTTCCACTTGAGTGTTTTTTACCACTATCATGTTCAAAAATGATCCCTGGAGATCTATGTAATTGAGAAACAATAACTCTCTCAGTTCCGTTGTAAACAAAAGAACCTGTATCAGTCATTAAAGGAATATCACCAAGATAAACCTCTTGCTCCTTAATCGAAGAGATAGTTGCATTCTCTTCATTTTCTTCGTCAATATCATAAAAAACTAATCTTACTGTTACCTTTAAAGGTGACTGATAAGATAGTCCCCTAGCTTTACACTCAGTAACAGAATACTTTGGTGTCTCTAGGTTATAGCTTACAAATTCAAGAGATACTGTTTTGTTAAAGTCAAAGATTGGAAAAACTGACTTAAAAACAGCTTGAAGACCTAAGTCCTCTCTTCTCGCTGGTGGGATATCTTTTTGTAGAAAATCCTCGTAAGACTTAATCTGAAGTCTCATCAGACTAGGTGGTTCGATTACAGTGTCGGTCTTACCGAAGCTACATCTAAACCATTCGTTCGGGCTAAAAACTTTTGTCATTTAATGACTCCTAAGAACATTTATTTTGTTGTTTTTTCTTCTCTCAAAAATGCGTTCTCTAAAACGCGAAAAATGGAAGCACACAAAGTGCGCTTCCACTCTTAAAAATTTTTTAAATTTTAATTACTTAAGCTCTACTTTTGCACCAGCAGCTTCAAGTTTCTTCTTGATTTCTTCTGCTTCGTCTTTAGATACAGCTTCTTTTAAAGTTTTTGGAGCACCTTCAACGATCTCTTTTGCTTCTTTAAGCCCAAGACCAGTGATACCTCTAACTTCTTTAATTACGTTAATTTTCTTAGCACCAGCTTCTGCAAGTACTACGTCAAATTCAGTTTTCTCTTCTGCAGCTTCACCAGCAACGGCTCCACCAGCAACTGCTACAGGAGCAGCTGAAACTCCAAACTTATCTTCTAATTCTTTTACGAACTCAGATAGTTCTAAAACTGACATATTTGAAATTGCTTCTGTTAATTGTTCTTTAGTAACTGACATTTTTATCTCCTAATAATTTTTTAAGTTAAATTAATTAAGCTTCTGCTTCTTCCGCTTTAGCTTCTACTTTTAAATCTGCTGCTTTTTCTACACCCTGAGCTTCACATTCGTCCTTAACAGCATTCATAAGTCTTGCGAATGCAGATATTGGAGCTTGGAAAGTTGCAAGTAATGTACCAAGCATTTCGTCTCTTGAAGGAAGTTTAGCAAGTGCTGCTACTTGTTTCTCATCAAGTAGATCTTCCCCTAAGAAACCTTTGCCTAAAACAACTGTTTCAAATTCTTTGTTTGTCTCATACAAAGCTTTCGCAACACCAGGTGCATCTTCAAATGCAAATGCGACAGCGTTTGTCCCTTTAAGACCTTTAAGCGCTTCCTCAGCATACGTACCCTCTGCAGCTTTACCGAAAAGAGTATTTCTGGTTACAACAAGAGCACCATTAGCTTCTCTTACTTTCTTTCTCAAAGTAACTGTATCGTTAGCTGTTAAACCAACAACATTAGTTAAGAAAAGAGCGCGAGAATTAGTGATCTTGTCTCTGAGGTCTGCGATTACAGCGTCTTTGTGTTTTCTCGTAATCATTTAGATTCCTCCTATATTTATATTTGGAGGGGGATTTGGGCAGGACTTACTTGCAACCATGCAAACCGGCTTTCATCAACCCCTATAACTTAATTAAATTCCACCAACTTCAAAAGTATCAAGCTTGATACCAGGCCCCATAGAAGTACTGATTGTCACAGACTTAATATAAGTACCTTTTGCGCTAGAAGGCTTTGCTCTAACGATCGCACCAGCGATAGCCTTAAAGTTGTCCATAAGAGCTGAGTCTTCGAAAGATTTCTTTCCGAAAGGAACGTGGATAATACCAGTTTTCTCAGTTCTATACTCAACCTTACCTGCTTTTTGCTCAGAAACAGCTTTTTCTACATCAGTAGTAACTGTTCCAAGCTTTGGGTTAGGCATAAGACCACGAGGTCCTAGGATTCTTGCGATACGACCAATTTTCCCCATCATATCTGGAGTAGCAATTACTCTATCGAAATCCATCCAACCACCTTGGATTTTTTGGATGATATCATCTCCACCAACAACATCTGCACCAGCAGCTTCAGCCTTAGAGATATTTTCACCAGAAGTAATAACAACTACGTTTACTTTTTTACCGGTACCAGCTGGCATAACAATCGCACCTCTGATCATTTGATCAGCGTGTCTTGGATCAACACCTAGACGGAAAGCAACATCAAATGTCTCGTCAAATTTTGCAAAACTTGCTTCTTTTGCAAGGGCAATTCCATCTTTAACAGAGTAAGTTTTATTTTTATCTACTTTAGCGAAAGCTTCTTTTCTTTTTGCGTTTATTTTTTTCATAATAATCTCCTACGGTTCTATCGACTGTCGTCTCCCGTTCTTACTTATACTCCAACTTAAGACCACCAGACCTTACAGATCCTTCGATAGTTCTTTTTGCTGCATCTAAATCCGCTGCTGTAAGATCTGGCATTTTAGCCTTTGCTACTTCTTCAACGATTTTCTCAGATACAGTTCCTGCAACTTCATGCCCTGGCTTATTAGCAAATGACTTTTTACCCAGATGCTTCTTAAGTAGGAATGTTGCTGGTGGAGTCTTTGTAATAAATGTAAAAGACCTGTCAGAGTAAACAGTAATAATTGTAGGAAATACTGTTCCTGCTTCTTTTTGAGTTCTTGCATTAAAGGCTTTACAGAACTCCATAATGTTTACACCTTTCTGACCTAGTGCTGGTCCGATTGGCGGAGCAGGGTTAGCCTTACCTGCCTCAATTTGCAATTTAATAAATCCAGTTACTTTTTTTGCCATAATTAACTCCTCGGTTCAAACGACGCTTAATCTCCCGTTCGGCTTGGTTATATAGTTATGCTTTCTCTACTTGTGTGTCATCTAACTCAACTGGAGTTGGACGACCAAAGATAGAGACGTTTACTTTTAATTTTCCGTTGGCATTTACTGCTTCGACAGTTCCAACAAAAGATGCGAATGGCCCTTCAACAACCTTAACTGAATCACCAGTTGAGTAAGATACTGAAGACTTCGCTTTTTTAGCTGCTCCATCCTTGGCTTGACCAAGCATGAATGCCGCTTCTTCATCACTAATAGGCTGAGGCTTAACCGAGCTCCCACCAACAAAGCCTGTAATCTTGTCAGTGTTTTTCACTAAGTGCCATGTCTTATCAGTCATGATCATTTTAATCAGCATGTAACCTGGGAAAAATTTCTTTTTGATATTTCTCTTTTTCCCGTTTACATTCGCCACAACTGTTTCCTCAGGCACAAGAATGTCCGCAAAGTATTCAGCCATATTATGATTCATTATTCTTTCTTTAAGAGTCTTAGAAACACGTCCTTCGTAACCACTTAACACATGAGTTACGTACCACTTGAAGTCAGGAGAATCACCTTTCGCCAAATCAGGATCTCTGCTGTCATCTTGAACTTCAGCTTCCTCAGTAGCAGCTACTTCTACAACTTCTTCATTTGTTTCATTATTGTTTTCTTCTGACATCTCTATAATCCTATTTAACGAATTCTTGAATTAAACTTAAAAATAAAGTCCCTAAATAGTCGAAAATCCAAAGGATGAAACCAACAATAGTTACACCAATCATTATAATAATTGTGTGCTTTACTGTTTCGTTTTTGTCCGGCCATACAACCTTCATCGCTTCAGCATACACTTCATTTAGAAACGCACTGGTTTTTTCATTACTCATTACAAAGAAGTAAACACTTCCTGCAATCAACACTGAAATAACATTTGAAATTAAATTGTAATTGGAGATTTTAGACTCAAGATCAAACCATTCGGCTAATTGTCCAAAGAAGCTAATAAAAACATAGCCTACAATGATGCACAAAACAGCAACAACCGCTTGAATCCACTTCTTACCACTATCATTGGTAGTCGACGACATATAAATAATCCTTCTAATATTAAAAGTTTTCCCTTTATGCTAAAATAAAGGTAATTTGTCTACAAAAATCAGTCGAAAATTGTGCGCTATTCTGCAAAAATTCAATTTTTTATAATTATTTTAAAATTAGAAACTTAGAAGCTTTAAAGTGGCGGGTGCAGAGGGATTCGAACCCCCAACCTACTGATTTGGAATCAGCCGCTCTACCAATTGGAGCTATACACCCTTGAGAAAAAAAAGGACCGGCCGTGGCCAGTCCCTTTCTATATCGAATAATTAATTATTCTACGATTTCAGCAACAGTTCCAGCACCGATAGTTCTACCACCTTCACGGATAGCAAAACGTAGACCTTTTTCCATTGCAATTGAAGTGATAAGTTCAACTTCGAAAGAAGCGTTATCACCTGGCATAAGCATCTCAGTTCCTTCAGGAAGAGTGATTGCACCAGTAACGTCAGTAGTTCTGAAATAGAACTGTGGACGGTATCCTTTAAAGATTGGAGTGTGTCTTCCACCTTCATCTTTAGTTAGGATATAAACTTCACACTTAAATTTCTTATGTGGCTTAACTGTACCTGGCTTAATTAGACACTGACCTCTTTCGATGTCGTCTCTTTTAGTCCCTCTAAGTAGAAGACCTACGTTATCACCAGCTTCACCTTGATCAAGAAGTTTTCTAAACATCTCAACACCAGTAACAGTTGTTTTTTGAGCGTCTCTAATACCAACGATCTCAACTTCTTCGTTAACCTTGATGATCCCTCTTTCAATTCTACCAGTACAAACTGTACCACGACCTGAAATAGAGAAAACATCTTCAACTGGCATTAGGAAGTCTTTATCAACGTCTCTAGTTGGAGTCGGGATATACTCATCAACTTGTGCCATAAGCTCAAGAACTTTATCTCTACCAATAGCTTCGTCTCTACCTTCAAGAGCAGCAAGAGCTGAACCAGCAACAATTGGAGTATCATCACCAGGGAAGTCATAAGAAGAAAGTAGTTCTCTTACTTCCATTTCAACTAGCTCAAGTAGTTCTTCATCATCTACTTGGTCAACTTTATTCAAGAAAATAACGATCGCTGGAACACCAACCTGTCTAGCAAGAAGGATATGCTCTCTAGTTTGTGGCATCGGACCATCAGCAGCAGAAACAACCATGATCGCACCGTCCATTTGAGCAGCACCAGTAATCATGTTCTTAACGTAGTCAGCGTGACCTGGACAATCTACGTGAGCGTAGTGTCTTTTCTCAGTTTGGTACTCAATATGAGAAGTGTTAATTGTAATACCTCTAGCTTTCTCTTCTGGAGCCGAGTCGATTTCGTCAAATTTTCTAACGTCACCACCCATTGCTTCAGCAAGAGTTTTTGAGATAGCAGCAGTTAAAGTAGTTTTACCGTGGTCAACGTGTCCAATAGTACCGATGTTCACGTGTGGTTTCGAACGGTCAAATTTTTCCTTAGCCATAATATTCTCCTTACAAACATGTAATCAAGGCGTTGTTTTACACTAAATATCGTTTAAAATACCGTCAGAGTATGCGTTAAGCAAACCCAACTGACAATAAAAAAATTTTAAAAAAAGTGGAGCTCACACCGGGATTTGAACCCGGGACCTCTTCCTTACCAAGGAAACGCTCTACCCCTGAGCCATGTGAGCTTACTTTTTTAATGGATTCCTATTTATATTATTGAAATCTCTAAATCAACAAAAAATTATCCACAAAAGCCACTCAAGGCCCTCACTTATTACTTACAGCTAAATTGCATGGTGTATGAGTATCCTTGACCCAACGCAGAGTTCGCTACCTGGCCACCTAATCCGACGATACCACCAGCGTTCTTCTCTTTTTTTCCACCAAATACCATTCCGGCACTTCCTACACCTGTAGCAATCTTGGATGCTGTTTTACCAGCATTATATGTGTCTTCATCAACTGAGCCTACATATTTGTAGTCTTCAGCACCAACAAAAGCATGCTTTCCACCTTCTTCGCAATAGTGGTCAGCTTGTCTCTTTGCCATTGAATAGCCAGATGTTTTATCTTCTGTGTTCAACACAACTTTGTGGTTTCCATCAGACGACGGTCTCACATCACGGTGATGTGCACACCCAACAACAATAACTGTCAACATTAAGCCAAAAGCAAGCTTCATTACGGTTCTCCTTAACTATAACTTTAAGATAAAATTATAGTTAAGAGGAGCAAATATAAAAGAGAATAAATAAAAGAAAGTTTTACCAATAAAAGAAATTGTTTATAAAAAAATTTAATTTAAGGAAATTAATTTAGGATTAAGAGCCACTTTTCCTAAAGAAAAATGGAGCGGGCGAAGGGGTTCGAACCCTCGACCCCCAGCTTGGAAGGCTGGTGCTCTACCAACTGAGCTACACCCGCTTAGGTCATTTCATCTTGGAGGTGGTGGCGCGGGAAGGATTCGAACCTTCGAAGGAATACTCCGGCAGATTTACAGTCTGCTCCCTTTGGCCGCTCGGGAACCACGCCATGGAGCTGCTCACAGGACTTGAACCTGCGACCGCCGGTTTACAAAACCGATGCTCTACCAACTGAGCTAGAGCAGCATGTTCACACCATCCAAAAGATGAGCTTTAGTTTATAATCGGATTTAAGTACAAAAGCAAGATTTTTTTTAACGTTTTCTAAAGCATTTTTCCATTGCGATCGCTGAGGCAATAGAAACGTTTAAAGATTTAATTGAACCTTGACTCTCCAAAGACATTTTATGATCACAAACACGTAGGACTGCATTGCTAATCCCCGTATCTTCCTTTCCTAGAACTAGTACTAAAGAACGAGAAGAATCATTTAAAACTGATTCTAGGTCACCCTCAGCATGTTCACTTAAAGCTATAGTAGAACAACCGAGTTCCTTAAGTTTTGTAAGAGTTCTGGTCAGCTTGGTGGTCTCAACTAGCTTTACGTATTCAGTTGCACCAGATGCAATTCGAAAAAAAGATGGGGTTAAACCAAAAGAGTTTCTCTGAGGAATAATTACAAAGTCGATATTATAAAAAGAAGCTGTTCTTAAAATGGCTCCAGCATTATGAACGTCACTAATTTGATCTAGAGCGAGGATTCTAAGTCCTGGTTTAACCTCAGCGTATAATTTTGCTACATCAAGGACTTCAAGGGCAGAACAAACTAAAAAGCAGTTTCCTGGAACTCGGTGATATTCAAGGCCACGTTTTTTAAAATAAGTCTTAGCCTCTTCTTGCGCTTTATGTGAGGACACCATCTGAACTTCTACTTGAGATGATTTAATTTCTTGTTTTAAATCAGCGAGGGACTCTTCCGTACCGACTAGCTTATAAAAGTTTCTGCTCTTATTTTGAAGAGCACATCTGATACTATGTAGACCAACAACAAGATCAAATTCATCCATCAGAATTTCTTCCCTAGATCTGTAAGGACAGATTTTAGTTCAGTGATTAATTCGTCTTTTTTGACTTTTTTCACTTCACCAGTTTTTCTAATTTTAATTTCGACTTCACCTGTTTGATCAAAATCTCTTTCTCCGAAAAGAACTCTTACTGGAAGACCTAAAAGATCGGCATCTTTTAACATCGCTCCAAAACCAAGCCCTCTATCATCCATCAAAACTTCAATCCCTGCAGCGGTCATCGTCTTATAAATCTCATCACAGATTGTTTTGTTAGCATCCGACTTGGCAAGAGTAGCAAAATAAACTTCATATGGAGCGATTGGAAGTGGCCACACCATTCCATTTTCATCATGGTTTTGCTCAATTGCGGCTGCCATTGTCCTCGAAACACCTATTCCATAACAGCCCATTAGAGGAAAAATCTTTTTCCCGTTTTGATCTAATACTGAAGCCCCCATACTCTTGGAGTACTTATCTCCAAGTTGGAAAATATGTCCGACTTCAATACCTTTTCTCATGACGATTGGCGTTTTTCCGTCTGGCCCAACATCTCCAGCTTGCGCCATTCTTAAATCCACCTGCTTAAAGTTTTCTAAGTCGCGACTTGGCGTAAAACCTTTCGTGTGAAAATCTTTTTTATTTGCTCCAACAACATAGCCCGCTTCAAGATCTACGGCTTGATCGACTAAAACCGAAAAGCCAGTTCGATTTAAGGGACTCATATAGCCCACAGGGAGATCTAGCTCAGCCAAGACTTCAGGCTTAGTTGGGTAAATATTTTTTGCTTTTAAAACATTTTTTAATTTAACATCGTTAAGTTCATCATCCCCTAAAATAAGAATAAGATAATGAGCTTCTTTCTTCCCATAATCCGCTGTGAACATGAGAGTTTTCAATGTTTGATGAACTGGAATACCAAGAAGCTTGGCCACTTCTTCACAAGTAGGAAGATTTACTGTTTCTACTTCTTCAAGAGCAGAGCTTGCACTAAACTCTAAAGCAGCACGAGAAGTTTTCGCTGTCTCCACATTAGCCGCATAATTAAGACTTTTAACTTCAACAATATCGTCTTCGCCATTATCTGCTACAACTTGAAACTCATGAGTTTTAGCACCGGCATCGGCCATAGCACCACCATCTGCTTCGACAACAATGTACTCAAGATTCATACGCTTAAAAATATTTTCATAAGCTCTGTAGTAATCATCGTAGATTTCATCCATAGAAGCTTTATCGAGGTGAAAAGTATAGCCGTCTTTCATTATGAATTCGCGACAACGTAGAAGTCCAAACCTAGGTCTTACTTCGTCTCGGTATTTAGTATTAATTTGGTATAAATTAACCGGTAAACTCTTGTATGAATTGATTGAATTAGAAAAAATATGAGTGATTGTTTCTTCGTTAGTAGCACTCAAGCAAAAATCATTCTCTTTTCGATCTTTAAGGCGAACCATTTCAGGCCCCATAGTTTCCCAACGCCCAGAAGACTTCCACAACTCTCCAGGAGTAACAAAACTCATAAGAACTTCTTGAGAACCAATATTATTCAGTTCTTCTCTTATGATTGATTTAATTTTTTGAAGAGTTCTTACCGCAAAAGGAAGGTATGAATAGATACCACTTGTTGTTTTGTCGATTAAGCCCGCTCGTAGAAAAAGCCTATGAGAAGCTATCTCAGCATCTTTTGGGGTTTCTTTGTATGTTTGCCAGTATGATTTTGATAAACGCATAGTTGATTATTCTAAAAAACTAGAAGCTTTATAATCAGCACGCTCAATATAAACTTCTAAGATACAATTTCTAACCAGGTTTACGCCAACTGACTTATCACCCACCTGCAATAACTCAAGATCAGTCTCAAGGCTTCTTGAAGGACAATCTTGAACTTTATATTTATGTAAATAAACTTTCAGCATATTGAGGGACTCAATCTCTAAAAGCTTCAATTCTGTACCGCTAACGATACGAAATGTTCTGTTATCTAGATTGAGAGGAATAGTCATATTTGCACTATAAACAGATGAAATTTTTTGACCTTCCCAAGTTACTGCCGAAAAAACATTGAAAGTTGCGAGTAACGCGCAGATTAAAACTGTGTGCTTCATTAGGGGTCTCCTTAACCGTGGAGGATTACTTACCCCATTTGGCCGTCTTTGAAAAGAGACATGTAAAAAGCTACTAGTTCGTCACAGAAATGAATTGAGGTAATCTGTGAGCTTCCCTTACTTCTGGAGCTAAAGAAGCTGCAGAGACAATTTCATAACAACTTGGAGTCTCAAGAATTTTTCGACACAACACATTATGAAGGTAGTGACCAGATTTATATGTTGTGATCTTACCTGCTAATTCGTGCCCAAGCAGACTAACATCTCCAATGGTATCAAGAATCTTGTGACGTACAAACTCGTCTACAAATCTCAGGCCGTCTTGATTAATTACTTTGTAGTCATCCAGAACGATTGCATTGTCGAGAGATCCACCTTTTGCAAGTCCCATTCTCTTGAGCATATCTACATCACGTAGCATCCCAAAAGTACGAGCGCGTGAAATTTCTTTCATATAGTTTTCGCAAGAAAACTCGAATATTTCTTTTTGAGTGTTAATCGCTGGATGAGCAAAAACAATTGTTGAATCTATAATGAGGTTCTTACTTGGTTCAATTTTCGCGTAAGTTCCATTGTGCTCAACCTCAACGGTCTCAGTAATAACCATAAATTTTTTGGTTTTATTTAAATTTTCAACACCAGTTTCTTTAAGAACAAAAACAAATGATGCTGAAGAGCCATCCATAATCGGAACTTCCGGACCATCAATTTCACAGTATACGTTATCAATACCTAGTCCGTAGAATGCAGACAGAAGATGCTCAACAGTGTGAATTGCATCTGGCCCGTCTCCAAGAGTGGTATTATTTCTAGTTGGTCCAACGTTTCTCGCGTCAGCCTTAATTATTTGTGAGTTTGCGACATCTGTTCTCTTAAAGACAACGCCTGTGTCTGCTTCGGCCGGAAACATCTTAAGAGTAACTTTCTTACCAGAATGGATTCCAATTCCGGTAATACTAACTTCTTTAGCAATGGTTCTCTGATAGATCATTTTAATCCAATTTTTATTTTAATAAGGTTAGTTATTTCCTTAACTTAACATTTTGCACTACGTCCTAGTATAAACTATTTAACTTTAAAAACACGAGTGAAAAATGTGCTTATACGCCATTATACGCCATTTTTCTTAAGAAACACTTAAGCCACTGAAATTACGTAACAGCTGGTATGTAAGTCTTACCTACCTGACTACTTTATGTGCGAAATTGCCTTATCTGACAACATCCTTCCTCTTGGAGTTCGTAATAATAAGCCTTCTTTTAACAAAAATGGCTCATAAACCTCTTCAATTGTTTGTTTATCTTCACCTAAGGTAGCAGATAACGCTTCAATTCCTACCGGTCCATTGGAGTAGTATTCAAAGATGACTTTTAGTATTTTCCTATCCATGGTGTCTAGACCAAGACTGTCTATGTCCATAAGTTTAAGTGCTTCATGAACATCGCTTTTCTGAATAGAAGCATGGTCGTAGATCAAAGCAAAATCCCTTACTCTTCTTAAAATTCTGTTTGCTATCCTTGGTGTTCCGCGACTTCTAGTTGCGACCTCTAAAAGAGCATCCTCATCCATCGTGATTCCCATTTTTCTGGCATTTGTTTTAAGGATTTCTGAAATATCTTCTGGTTTGTAAAAATCAAAATGTAGATGCGCCATAAACCTATCACGAAGTGGATTAGATAAAAGACCCGATCTAGTTGTTGCACCAATCAAAGTAAAAGGAACGAGATCAATCTGCATTGTTCTGGCACTCGCCCCCTGACCGATCAAGATATCTAGTCTAAAGTCTTCCATTGCACTGTAAAGAATCTCTTCCACCGAAATATGCATTCGGTGAATCTCATCAATAAAAAGTACATCTTTTGGCCCTAGGTTAGTCAGAACTGCCGCCAAATCACCCTTTTTTTCAATTGCAGGGCCCGAAACCACATGTAGCTCACTACCTAGCTCCTTTGCTATGATCATAGCAAGGGAAGTTTTCCCTAGTCCCGGAGGACCAGAAAGCAGCACATGATCCATGGCCGCGTTTCTTTTATTGGCAGACTTAACCATGAGGTTAATATTTTCTACAACTTTCTTTTGACCCACATATTCAGAAAAATTTTGAGGCCTTAATCTTTGCTCGTGTTCTACATCATTGGTAGTGACTTCATCTGATAAAAATCTGTTTTCCATAGTTAAATCTCTCTCAAGACAGACTTAATGACATCTTGACTTGAACTCGCACCATCAGCAAGGCTCTTTTTGATGAGTGAAGCTACTTGGGAGTCTTTATAACCTAAAGAGCTCAGTGCAAGCGAAGCTTCTTCAAATAGTTTCGGGTCAATATTCAAGTCACTGCCTTCAACTGTCTTAGTGCTAAGACTTAGCTGCCCAAAGTTCTGAACTTTATCTTTCAATGAAAGAATAATTTGCTCCGCCATCTTCTTTCCGATACCAGGTGCCTTGGCCAACATATTCGGACTGTCAGTTGTAATAGCTACGCTAATCTCTTCTATACCGAGAGTTGCTAGCAAGGCATATGCCTTAGAGGCACCAACCTTATTTACCGACTTGAGCATTTCAAAATATTCTCTTTCAGCAATGGTCCTAAAGCCCCAAAGATTTTGATCGTTTTCAGTGATATTGTGAAATGTATATAGTTCTAGCGATTGCCCTACTGGAACAAGTTCTGAAAAATTAATTTCGTAACCAATCCCCATATTCTCAACTTGAATCAATACCTTTTTCACAGTGCTGTTGAGCACCCTACCTTTTACAAATCCGATCATATATTTGAAACCTTATGTGCAAGCGAAGCTTTTAAACTTCTGGCCTTGCCTTTTGACTTATCTGCTTTATTGCCACCACTTAAGGCGTGACACATGGCAATTGCAAGCGCGTCACTTTCATCGTCTGTTTTAAACTCTTTTTTTCCCAATGTCATGGCCAAAAACTTTTGGACACTTTCTTTAGAAGCGTGACCATGCCCTACTGTTTGAGATTTTACTAAATTGGGAGAATACTCAAAGATCTTACCTTCGTATTTGTTAAAAAGCTCGGCTAATATGATCCCTCTAGTTTGAGCTAATTTAATTAACGCAGTTGGACTCTTAACGTAGATCAAAGACTCCATAGAAATAACATCAGGTTGAAGCTCTTTTAATAGCTGCTTCATTTCTGATTTAACTGCTGGGAGCCTGTCCATAAAATCAGCGCCCTTAAATTGAAGCACGCCAGAAGCTACGTAATGAATTTTTTTACCTTGTTTTTTTATGAGTCCCCAGCCGGTCTTGCGAGAACCAGGGTCGATTCCTAGAATGAGCACTATTTCGTCCTTTAGATCAATTCTAACGATTCTGCTGGAGATGGTCTAGGACTAATAAATTTCGTCTAAATTACTTTTGACTGTCTTTTCAAGGATTTCTAAGAACTTGGTTTCATCAGATGAAATGATATCCACCAAAATCTGATAATGACTAACCATGAACTTCTTTTGGCCCATTTTAAAAAGTTCAACCGAATGCACCCGACACAGTGTAATCGTAACTGGAGTTCCGACTTCATCAAAAATGGTGGCCTTCTCCAGTGAATTTTCATCATCCGTTTTTTTGCCGTAGTGTTTGCAGATCGTACATTCTTTTGCCATAAGGCGATATTATAATCTTAAGCAAAGCTTGAGCACAATAATTATCGATTTTTACTGTCAAAACGTAGAAAATTAAGCTAGTTTTAAGCATGCCTAAGTTACTGCGAGCAAAAGATATTATTGAGAGCAAAACCCCTCAACTGTCTCAAAAATGTGCCAGTTTAACTTCCAGAGGGAAAACACCTCATTTAAGTGTAATTCTTGTTGGTGACAATCCGGCCAGTCTTTCATACATAAAAAACAAAAGAAGAATGTGCGAGAACATTGGAGCAAAATTCACACTCCATCACTTATCCGAAGATACAAATGAGCAAGACTTTTTGGCACTCCTAAAAGAGGTGAACTTTGATGATGATGTCACAGGTTGTTTTGTCCAATTACCTGTTCCTGCTCACCTAAAGCATCTAGATGTTACCCAGCTAATCAACCCAAAAAAAGACGTAGATGGTTTTCATCTCAATAGCGTTTGTGATCTATACCGTGGCATTGAGAAAAGTCCTATTCCTTGTACACCGAAGGGAATAGTTACAATGCTAAAGACCAACAATATAGAAATTGAAGGCTCTAATATTGTTATTATCGGCAGAAGTAGTATTGTGGGAAAACCTCTTAGTTTGCTCCTTCAAAACTTAAATGCAACAGTCACTCTTTGCCACTCGAGAACCAAAGACCTATCAGTCCATACTAAAAATGCAGACATCATTATCTCAGCTGTAGGGATCGCCGGCTACCTTAAAGCAGATCACGTCTCTGAGGGCTGTACCATTATCGATGTTGGAATAAATAAAACAGAGAACGGTCTCGTTGGCGATGTGGATTTCGAAGCAGTTTCTGCTAAAGCAAAGGCAATTACTCCTGTTCCAGGAGGAGTAGGACCAATGACAGTTTTCTCTTTAATGGAAAACTTACTACTTACGAGTGAAAATATTTTAAACGGAATATAAAAGGGATTTTATGAGTAACCTCAAAAAAACTTCCCTTCACCAAAAGCATTTAGAGCTTAAAGCTAAGATGGTCGATTTTGGTGGATGGGAAATGCCAATTCAATACAAAAACTTAAAAGAGGAAGTAGTAGCAGTCAGAGAAAACGCCGGCGTTTTTGATGTTTCTCACATGGGCGAGTTCTATATTACCGGAAAAGATGCGCTTAATTTTATCAATTATGCTGTCACCAATGATATTAAAGCCGCAAACAATGGCAAAGCTGTGTACTCTCCTCTTTGCGATTCAAATGGAAAAATCATCGACGATCTAATTGTTTACAAGATTTCAGAGCAGGAAATTTTTGTTTGTGTAAATGCCGCTAATATCGAAAAGGATTTTCAAGCACTTGAATCCATCAAAGCTAAATTTGATTGTGAACTTAAAAACCTTTCATCAGACTATTCTTTACTCGCTCTACAGGGACCTAAAAGCTTTGAGCTACTAAAGTCGATCATCGACGAGGTTCAAGATATCGAATATTATTCAATTCAATTACTTGAAACTATAAAGGATCAAAAGAGCTTTATCGCTCGTACAGGCTACACCGGTGAGGATGGCTTTGAGATATTTGGATCTCATGAATTCATTGCAAACCTATGGGGCAAATTAATAGCTGCAGGTGTAGAGCCATGCGGATTAGGATCCAGGGATGTGTTACGCCTAGAAGTTTGTTTTCCTCTATATGGTAATGAATTAAACCAAGACATCACTCCTCTAGATGCTGGGTTAAAGTGGACAGTTAAAATGAATAAAGAAGACTTTGTTGGAAAGTCTGCACTAGAAAGCTATGCTGCAAAATATCAGTTAGTGAAGCTATCTCTTGATAAGGGAATCCCAAGAGCGGGTTATGAAGTTGAGAACGAGAAGGGTGAATCAATTGGTATAATCACGTCTGGGACTCAAAGTGTCGTCCTTAAAAAGGGCATTGCACTAGCAAGAGTTGATAAAAATCTGTATCAAGATTCAGAAAAATTAAATATAAATATCAGGGGTAAACTTTATCCCGCAGAAATAAATAAAAAACCTTTTGTTACAGGGGGACATAAGTAATGAGTAAGGTAATGGATGGATACTTATATACAGAAGAACATGAATGGCTTCTTGTGGAAGGAAATTCAGCAACGATAGGAATCACTGATTTTGCACAATCCTCTCTGGGAGATATTGTTTTTGTTGAACTACCAGAAGAAGGTGAAGAGCTTGAAGCTGGAAACAGTTTTGGCGTAGTTGAATCAATCAAGTCTGTAAGTGACTTATACACACCTATTTCAGGAAAAGTACTTGAAAAGAACTCTACTGTAGAAGAAACACCTGAGAACTTGAATGAAGATCCTTATGGTGGCTGGCTGGTAAAAATTGAATTGGCTGATAAAGATCAGCTGAACTCTCTAATGGATGCCCAAGCCTATACTGAATTCTGCGAAAGCTTATAAATAATAATGGCCGGCTGCCGCATCTATGCGCTGGTCGGCATCTATAAAATTTTTAAACCTCCCAAAAAAATCTTTACTGAATATGAACATTACTCCATACTGCCCCTACTTTCGAGACAGGCGTTGATCAAATAAAATTTGTTAATGTTGGTGTTGCAACAGTTAAGGGTTTGAGTTCTATGGAATCTATTCAGCTATTAAATACAGCCATTATCAAGAGCAAAGAGAAACGAATTAATAGTTCTTATGAAGAACGACTGACGAAAATCAATAAATCTCCGGCCATCGATGCCATCAACAAAAGCATTTCAATTCTTGCTGAGTCTCAGAAAATTTCACGAGATCAAGCTGCACTTCAAGTCATTGAAGCCATTAGAGAGCTTGATTCTGTTTGGTCTGATTATGTGACAATGGAAGGAATTGACCGTTTAAAAAATATGCTTAAAGGTGACTCTGAGTCTGAGCACTAGGTATTAACTACAAATCCCCAGTCAATAGTAGCTTTCCCGTCCGCTTGAATCATTCCTTTTGGAGGATTTGGAAATGGACCGGCTTGGTTAAAAGAATCAATTGCCGCGTCATCTAGCTCTTTTACACCACTAGTAGATTTTAAAATTATATCTACAATTTGCCCTTTGGAATTAAGCTTAATCGTAACACCTGTAATCAAGTTGGTGTCTGATGCAATTGAGCGTCCTTCTTTATAAAGCTTATTCGCCTTTTCCTGGATATTTAATCCCCAGAACTGTTCTAATTTCTGGCGAATTCGGTGATAGAAGCCATAGAATTCATACTCTTGTGTATTTAATTTTGTAAAATCTCCGAGCGGAATATCGGATAAATAGTCATTTGTTCTTCCCAGACCTGATTTAGAAAGCTCTCCATTTTTAAGACCTTTTCTAGCTTGAACAACTTTAGCTGTTTTAGCTTTCTTCTTAATTTGAGGAGAAGTTTTTTTATTGAATCCAATATCTGATAATTTAATCTCTTTACGTTTTTCAACTTTTTTTGTTTTCGCATTTTGTAAATTTTTATCTAGAACAGCATCTCTTTGGCCTTTTCCAGCAGCTTTAAATTGACCAACAGTTGCAGCCTTCGTTTCTCTAGCGAAGGTATTATTTCTATCGCTAAAAAATTTTGAATCGTTTTTTTCAGAGATTTTGCTTTTTTGCGATTGCACGATCTGCTTTAGAGCCGAGTTCGGAACCAACTTCATTCTTATAGGTGTTGGTTCAGTATCCGATTTAGATAGGGAAAAACTCATTCCCCCAACAGAAACCCAACTAATCATCATGTGAAGTAAGAACGATCCCACAATGAGTGCATAAAGAATATTTTTGTTTCTAGTCTCAGTCATCTATTGACCTATCGGCTGACTAGAAAACTAATAAAGAAAATTATTGAGCACTGTAATAATCTTCCCCATCAAGGATGATAATACCTGACTCTTCTTCATTCACATCAGTATATTCTTCACTTTCTGCGCCAGGCTCAGTACCTTCAACAAAAGATTCAATAAATCTTGTGCCATTTTCTTGATAAATACGCCCAGTTTCTGCGTTAATTGCTACATTCACAATGCCAGAAGGTGCTGAGAAATCATAATCACCGTACTTTCTAAGAAAAGCCTGCATATACTCACGCCAAATTGGTAGAGCAGACTTCGCACCAGTCTCCCCCCAGCCCATAGTGTTATTGTTATCAAAACCTGTCCAAACACCTGTGACTGCTTTTGATGAAAAACCTAAAAACCAAGCATCAACATAATTATTGGTGGTCCCAGTCTTTCCTCCAATAAAAGAAGAGATATCTGCAGTGTTTCGTCCTGTTCCTCTTTGAACAACACCTTTAAGTAGATTTGTCATAATATAGGCTAATCTTTGATCGTAAACTTGGTCTTCATTTAAGTTCACCAAAAATGGGTTCTCTTTTTTTACTTTTTCCTCAACGACTTCAGTTGCTTCACTTTCCACCGCCTCAGATTCTGTATTGGCAACCTCAATTGATTTTTCAGAGCCTTCAGGCTCTTCAATCTTTAGCTGGCTATCTACGACTTCCTCAGGTTGTTCCACTTCATCTTTCATGTAATGAACATTTCCGTGGCGATCTTTAATAGAAAGAACGGATTTAATTTTGGTTTTTCTTCCACCGTTTGGAAAAATACTATACATCTTCACCATATTAAGGAGATTCACTCCAAATGATCCTAGTGAGATACTTAAATCCGGTGGTAAGTCGGCTTTTATTCCTAAGCGTTCAACAAAGTTAATTATTTTATCGACTCCCACATCTTGAGTCAGTTTAATCGTAGGAATATTTCTACTGGTTTCAAGCGCGCGCCTAAAAGTCATTGTGCCCTTAAACTGCCCATCATAATTTCTAGGTTTCCAACTAAGTCCATTGTCTACACTCCCTAGAGCTGCTGGAGAATCCAGAAGAATCGATGCTGGCGTGTAATAATTTTCAAGCCCTACAGCATAGATAAGCGGTTTAAATGCTGAACCAGGCTGACGGTTAGACTGAACTGCTCGATTAAACTGCGACTTAGAGAAATCACTTCCTCCTACAAGAGAGATGATTTCTCCAGTTTGAGGAGAAATGGAAACGAGGGCTCCCTGAACCTCAGGTTCTTGATCGAGCGCAGCTAAATAGTACTTTTGTTCGTCTATAGCTTCCATTAATTTTTTATTCGAATTATAGGCTTTAACAAAATTATTATATAAGTAGCGAGTTACTTTTTCTGGCTTATCTCTCAATAGCTTTACGAGAATGACGTCTCCTACTTTTAAGATCGACTCAGGATTGTTTTCATAACTCCAATAATGTCTTTCCTCTTCTATTTTTCTTTCGTGCGCCCATTTAAAATGCTCATGGGGAATCATAATTTTCAAACCGGCATAAGAGCCATAGATCATTCTTTGCGAATTACTAACTTTCGTTACAACTGCTTGAACAGGCTTATTAAACTCAGCAAACTGAAGAAAATCTTTCTCTTCAAGTATTTGACCAGGCTCGAGAAAAACTTTACCTCGAACTTCAGATTCGTTTAGATACTTTTCTTCGGCTTCAAAAATTTTATCAATTTCACCTTCCGAGACTTTGAATTCTCTCGTAGCTGTTCCATCGTTATTAAAAACGAGATAGTTCGATCTTTCGTTATAGATCTCCTCTCTTTGTTTTAAAATAAATTCTTTTATTTGATCTTGGCTTTCTAAATGCGAAATTGGTCCTCTAAAGCCCTGCCTTTTATCGATCTCTCTCACGCCTTCAAGAACTTCTTTTTCGGCTTTTTCCTGTAATTCCCAATCTAGTGTTGTAACAACCTCATAACCATTAGTTAAAAAATCTTCTTTTCCAAATTGATCGATTAAACGTTGTCTTACCCAATCGGTGAAATAGCCTGCTTTAAAGGGAGTTGGCTTTCTGATTTGGATTTTAATATCTTCTTTCAAAGCCGTTTCATATTCATCTTTTGTGATCTTATTAGTCGCATACATTCTTTTTAAAACATAACGCTGACGATCTTTTGCCTTTTCTGGGTTTACGTAGGGAGAATACTTTCCAGGAGCAACTAACAGACCTGCAACCAGGGCCATCTCAGCAACCGTAGCTTCTGTAAGTTCTTTATCAAAATATCCTCTGAATGCTGACTTTACTCCGTAGTATCCACCACCAAGATAAACTTGGTTTAAATAGAGATATAATATTTGTGACTTAGATAGTTTTTGTTCTATCTTTCTGGCCAACAGAAGATCTTTTATCTTTCTTGAATAAGTCCTCTCACTTGAAAGAAGAAGAGACTTGGCAACCTGCTGGGTAATAGTTGAAGCACCTTGAACAATTCTACCTGCTTTAATATTGGCGAACATCGCTCTAACAATACCCATATAATCAATTCCGGAGTGATTATAGAAATTATCATCCTCAGCAGATAAGAAAGCGTTTATTACCATCGGCGGAATTTCTTCAATCTCGGCGATTTCTCTTTTCTGCAGTGAGAGTTCCATTAAAAGAGTTCCATCTTTTGAATAAACTCTACTCGGAAGAGGTGGGCTATATTCAGTAAGAGAATTAATCTCTGGTAAATCAGTTGATATGTACATGATGACTCCTAAGGCAGCAACGCCACCTAAAAGACCCAACACGATACCTACAAATAAAAGTCGAAGTAATATTTTCAAAACTATCCTTTTTATAAGTACTTAAGTATAGGTGAGATTATAGCTGATTTAAAGATTGAGTAGAAGCTTCCCGCCATTTTTGAATTTTTTCTTCGAATGCTTGAGTTCTTTCATCAATTAGTTCGCGATAAAGATCATCCAGCTCATTGATATGTCCAATTTCATCAATTTCTTGTTTTACCGGTGCCTTTAACAAACCGAAGTCATCTGGTCGGGATAGTAGTCCACCTAAATAGCGAGTGTATATACCGTATTCAAGTGATGGCAGTTGAGTTAATGTCGGAGTCACAGGTAAATACGCTGCTTTATAAATCAAATCCACCGAAAAATACTTTCTCAATTCATAATCAAAATCTTGGCCATTTCGATAGTAACTGGTTTTATTAATCAATTTCAGTGACTTTTTAATCAAAGTGGTTACTTTGGATTGATAATCAATTCGAACAACTCCATTCACAACTTCTGGAACTGCGAATCTAATTTTCAACTGATCAGCTTTTTTATCACCAAATTCTTCTTGAACGAATTTATTAATAATTTCAAGCCAACCATTTGAGTAGGCTTTCTCTTCTGCTAACTTTTTAGTTAACGCAAATAGCTTCCACTCTATATAACTGACACTTTTTTCTTTGGCATAAAGAGCAGCGATTAGTCCTCCAAAACCATAGCCACTAATAACTGAAATATTGATGTCTTTTTGCTCAAGTGATTTCAATTCATAGATAGCTGCTTGAGAGTGATAGAGCGTAGAATATAAATTAAAAACAATAACTGGGTCTTTGATTTTATTTGCCGGATCAATTTCGTCGGGATTTGCATCCCTATTTTTATTTTGAATGTCTATCTGAAGAGAATCGTTTTGCCCTTCGCCTTCAACACCAATAGTCTCTATATCAAAACGGGATTTCGTTGTTGCACAAGAGGCTAAAAATAAGAAGATTAAAACGAGTTTCATATTTCTTCGAAGTCTTCTTCTTTTAGGCTTTCCGTTAATACTTTAATTTTTTTCTCAGACTCTCCAAGTAAATCCTTACAAGATTTGTAGAGTTTAATTCCTTCCTCAAATTTTTTAATACTATCATCTAAGGAGAGATCCCCACTTTCGAGTTGATCCACTAGTTCTTCTAATTTTCCAATAGAGTCTTCAAAATTTTTCTTGGCCATAATTTATTACCTTTCTCTCCCCCATAATAGACTAAAGCGTTGAATAGAGGAAGCTGACACCGGCAAAAGAGTCTTTTACCCCGTCATATGAATGACATCACTACATCCAAAATAACCTAATTCTCAGTATATATGTACTAGGAGCTTTTTTCCCATGATATAAATTTGTCACTTCGGTTGCTAGAATAACAAATAGCATAGGAAAAACAGGAAGTTTTTTCCAGCGACATAGCTATGAATCAGGAGGATTCTTGAAAAATATTTGGGTTCCAGTTTCTGGCCAGATAGCTCAGCAAAGAAAAGTTGAGACTATTGCCAATAATATTGCCAACGCCAATACCTCTGGTTTCAAGCGCGATGAAATTACCTTCAAAGAACACTTAACTGCACTCTCAAAAGTACCAGACAATATCGACCTTCCCAGAAAAGAATGGAGTCCCGACGATTTCTATCGCTCACAAGGTGCCGAGAATGCCTATGTAAAAGTTGATGGTACTTACACCGACTTTCAACAAGGGGCCCTAAAGCCTACTGGTAACCCACTCGACCTTGGTCTTTTTGGTAACGGTCTTTTCGAAGTCTTAACACCCAATGGAGTACGATACACTAGGAAGGGAATTTTTAACTTAAATAAGAGCGGAGAAATTGTTAACGAGAGTGGCTTTAAGCTGCTATCAAAAGTTTCAGAGGGACAGCAACTCAACCAAGGCGATATTCAAAGTCGAGTGATTAAAGTTCCAAACCTTCGTCAGATCTCTGTATCCAAGGAGGGTGGAATTTTTGGTCCTCAAGGTCAGATTGCCGCTATTAGTGTCGTTGAATTCAAAGACATGCATGCTCTTCAAAAAGAAGGGAATAATTTATTTATCAATAACAATGAAAATAATATTGAACGTTTCAAAACGAATACTTCTATTAATCAAGGGTTTATTGAAGGTTCAAATGTTAACGCAGTAAAAGAGATGTCGGAGTTAATTAAAGCTCATAGGCATTTCGAAACCATACAAAAAGCCGTTGGTACCTATGACTCCTTAGCGGGAAGAATTGTTAACGATATTGCGGATTTTAAATAAGTAAAGGAAGGCTAAAATGATTAGAGCATTAAACACTTCAGCAACAGGTATGGCCGCGCAAGAGCAGCAGGTCAATACAATCTCTAACAATATCGCCAACGCCAATACCAATGGCTACAAGGCTCAGCGAACGGAGTTCGAAGATTTAATGTACGAAACAGTAGAAGAAGCAGGTGGCCGTTCATCTAATGATTCTGAGTATACAGTCGGTCAACAAGTAGGATCTGGGGTAAAGATCTCAGCAACTAGAAGACAGCATCAAATGGGAAGTCCCCAAATTACGCAAAATCCATATGATCTTATGATTATGGGAGATGGCTTCTTTGGTGTTCAAGTTGGTGGTGAAGTCATGTACACCAGAGACGGATCTTTTGATGTTGACGCTCAAGGGGTACTCAAAACTCGTTCTGGGCATACACTCGTTCCAGGGATCACGGTTCCACCTAACACTGTGAATATCAATATTTCTGAAAATGGTGTGGTTCAAGCCTTTATTAAAGGGCAAGCTGAGCCTCAAGAATTAGGACAGATCCCAGTTTTTACTTTCGTTAATCCAGCTGGTCTAACTGATAAAGGTGGAAACTTAGCACAAAGAACAAATGCTTCTGGGGCTCCAATTCAAAGAATTGCCGGAGATGATAATGCAGGTGTTATCAGCCAAGGAACTCTTGAAGCTTCTAACGTAAGTGTTATGAATGAAATGACAAACCTAATTAAAGCGCAACGTGCCTATGAAATGAATTCAAAGGTTATGGGCATAGCAGACCAAATGTTAAACACAGTAAATCATATTAGGAATTAATGAAGTTTATAATTTTCTTTTCGCTATTTTCACTAAGTTTTTCGGCTCTTTCTTGTCGAATTGAAACCTATGAGAGAATTGTCAAAATCAATAAAGTGCTTGATGACCACATCATCAAGTCGTCTGATTGTAATTCAGAGGTAAATGAAGCTTTTATCAATCTAATCTCATCCGCCAATGGTCAAACCAGATCGGCGCACCTGGCGCGAGTATTAAGTTCCGAGCGAACTAATGATGTGAGTATTTCTCCGGAGCAAATTAAAATCAGTAGACTAGAAGATGAGCTCGCAAATAAATTCAGTGAAAATAGATTTGAGTTTTCAGGTATCTCTGCTCTTTATTCTTTTAGCGCATTAACTTTAAACGAAATTGCTGCACTAGATTTTGAATGTAAAAACTGTGACTCAAGCGGAAGGAAAAATATTAAGGCCACAATTGGAGATAAATCTATCTGGCTATCAGCTTCACTACTATACAGACTTCAAGCGCTAAAATTGAAAAAGAACCTTTCATATCATACTCCTATACTTACGAAAGAAGACTTTGAATTAGTTGAGATTCTAGACAAAGATGCTGGTCGATATTTTACTGACCTCAAAAACATTCACTTCTATCAGCTTAACCGAAATATCGCGACTGGTGATGTTTTAAAGGTCAATGACATCAGACCTAAAAATCTCATAAGTTTTGGACAAAAAGTTCAACTGCACGTGATTAATTCAGAGGTTAACTTAAAGACTATCGGAATTGCTAAGAAGTCCGGAAAGTTTGGTGATTTTATTGAAATTGAAAATCCAAAATCAAAGAAGATAATTATGGGAAAAGTAACAGGACATAACACGGCGGTTGTTGAGCTATGAGATTATTTAGTTTAATTCTGCTTTTTTTCAACATTTCATGTGCATCATTTGTGCAAAATATGCATCGTCAATTTGATAAAGCTGACCGTGCAAAACAAATGAGGGCGGCACAATATCAACAAGCAGTGATGAATGGAGATAGACGCCCTATTCAAAATCCTGTGACATTAGGAAGCACTCAAAACTATGCTCCGGCCAACAAGCGCCAATATCAGAGAGCCGGTCAACGTAGGGCCAATGCAGAAGACTTCAAGGATAACTCATCCGATGGAAGTTTATGGTCAGGAAAAAATGCTGAAAGCTTTCTATTTGTGACAAACAATCTAAAGAGAAAAGGTGATATCGTTATTGTTGAAGTAACGAAGAAACTAAAAGATAAAATACAAGAGGAGCTCAAACGAGCCTTTCCAGACCCTCCTCCACGTAAAAAACCAAAAGGTGCAGCAGAAGAAGCCGCCCCCGCGGAAGAACCAGCACCAGCGGCAAATACTACCCCTGATGACCCTAACAAAGTCTATGATAAGATTTCTACGTCAGTAGTTGAGCAAATGAACCAAGATTATATGCTCGTACGGGGTCGCAAGGAAATCCTCTACAAAAACTTTAAGCGCTATTTTGAAATCCAAGCGATCGTGAACCAGAAAGATATTACGTCACAAGATACTGTGAACTCTATAAAACTATTAGAACCTAAAATTAATGTACTGAGGTATTAAAAAATGAAAATGACACTTTCTTTTATTCTCTTAACTCTTGCTCTTAATGCTTTCAGTGCAAATAGATTAAAGGATATTGCTGATATCAAAGGCGTAAGAGATAATCCACTAGTAGGATACGGTCTTGTTATCGGTCTTAACGGAACTGGTGATGGTGGTGGTGAAATCACTAATAACTCGCTTAAAAAAATGTTTCAAACTCTTGGACTTGATCCTGTACAAGAAGTTAGTTCAGCCAATGTTGCCGCTGTTATCGTTACGGCAAAACTTCCACCGTTTGGAAGAATTGGGCAAAAAATGGATGTTACGATCTCCTCTATTGGTGATGCCTCTTCCCTAGCAGGTGGAACTCTCCTAGTAACTCCTCTAAAGGGTGGAGATGGTAAAGTATATGCTGTTGCTTCTGGTGCCCTATCAATTGGTGGTCTGAAGCAAGGTGCGAAATTTGCGACTACAGGATCGATTCCTCAAGGTGGAACGATAGAGCGTGAAGTGGATGTAAACTTCAACGAGAAGAAATCAATTAGGCTTTCACTAAAAAGTCCTGACTTCACAACTGCAGCTAGAGTGGTTAAAACGATTAATGAAAATCTAGGTGGAAGATACGCCAGCGCATCTGACTCTGCGACAGTCGATTTAATTGTTCCTCCTCATTATGAAAAGAAACTCGTTAATTTAGTAGCGATCGTAGAAAATTATCGCATCAATCAAGACAATAAAGCTCGAATCGTGATTAATGAAAAGACAGGAACGATTGTGGCCGGAGGAGAAATCACTCTCAATGAAGTGGCAATCAGCCATGGTGACCTAGTTTTACAAGTTGGAAAACAAGGCGATAAAGACGCCAAGCCAGGATCACTCTTTATGGTTGAGCGAAAAACCACACTAAAAGACTTAGTAAATGCCCTCAATTCTATTGGAACAACTCCGGAAGATTTGATCAGCATATTTCAGACACTTAAAAGAAATGGGGCACTTATTGCCGAGTTAGAATTCATATAGTGTTGGAATTATGACTTAAACTGAATTTTTTTATGGTTTTGCACCGCAGTTTAATGTTATAATTTAAAGGAAATATCCTCTAGGACGGAGGATAATAAGATAAACCAGGATGGTAATGAGAGTAAATTCAAACCCTACATTTAATCCAAAGATTCAAAAAGATGACAAGTACGCTAACGTGCCAGCTGCATACATGCGTATTGCCGAGGGAATGGAGACTCAATTCAACCAAATGATGCTGGCTCAAATGAAAAAAACAGTTGAGAAAGCAAATCCTGATTCAGCCGCTTCTAGAATTTATGATCAAATGCTTGATGAGCATTACGCAGAGATCATGGCTTCTAAAGATGGAACTGGAATAAAAGATTTGGTGCTAGAGCAAATCTACCCTGCATTTAATAAAACACCTAAACAAGCTGTGATGAATAGCTATCAAAAACAATTAAAAGGAAATGGTCATGACCACAATTAACACCAGAGCCCCTTTCTTCCCTAACGCTAAAAGTGCCAAAGAGGCAGAAGTTAGTAAGTCTAGTTCTGCTGTGATGAGGCGCAACTCTTACGAGAGAGCGCAGGACCTAACAGACAAAACATCAAAGGATGTGAAGGTTGCCATTCCTGATACTATTCGAGACTACTCGAGAATTAAAAGGGTTGTAGATGCAGCTCCAGAAGTTGATAACACAGACAAAATTGCGATGTTAAAAGCTCAAATCCAAGCCGGAACTTACCAGCCAGATTACGATGCTATTGCTGACAAAATGTTAAGCTCAGAATTTTAAGGAATAAATAATGAACCCAGATATCATAAAACTTAAATGCGAAAGACTTAGAGCTCTATGGCAAGACTTCTGTGTTAAGCATACAGAGCTTTATGACCTCACTTGTGATGAGTATATGCACCTACTCTCAAGTGAAATTGAAAAATTAGAAGATACAATCGAGGAGAAGAAAGCCTTAATTCATTTTGTAAATGGGCTTGATGATCTAAGAGATGAACTCATCTCTGATCTATGCGAATCGTTGGGAATTCCAAGCCAAGCTAGACTTGGTGATTTAATTGAATGCTTAAAAATTGCAGAATTTGAACAACAAGCGGTAGAAATCGAAAAGCTTAACTTACTGCTTTTAGATATCGTTGAAAAAATTCAGCTTCAAAATAAAAAGAATCAAATTTTTCTCAATAAAGCTCTCCACTCACTTAGTGAGCTCAAAGCAAGCTTTACTGGAAACAAAGTGTATAACACTTATTCCTCGACTGGCGGAATTGCTAGACCGAGTAAGGGGTATTAAAGGATAACTTTTGGCATCAGATTTATTTAGTATAGGACGTACATCACTGAATGCTTCAAAGAAGTCGCTAGCGACTACGTCGCATAATATCGCCAACTCAAATACCGAGGGATACTCCCGTCAAAAAGTTCATTTAGAAGCCAACGCCCCTATTGGATCAGGAAACATCGTTATTGGTTCGGGTGTAGATATCAAGAGTGTTAAGCGCGTGCACGATCAACTAGTTGAGGACAACTTAAACAAATCTCTTACCGCTCACAACTTCAACGAGAAGAGAGCGCAGCACCTAGGCTCTATGGAGCAAATTTTTAACGAAATCAATTCAGATGGTTTAAATAAAGTTCTTAATAGATTTTTTAACTCTTTTAGAGAGCTTTCCAATCAGCCAGAAAATGAAGTTGTAAGAACATTAGTTCGTGACAACGCTCAATTAGTTGTTGAAGATTTTCACCGTATCGGTGACGAAATCACGACGATTAAAAAGCGAATGGACTCAGAGATCGAGGCAACGGTTGAAGATATTAACCGCCTGGCCGATACCATCGCTCATATTAATAAAGAAGTCGTAAGAATTGAAAATATGGGTGGTGAAACTGGAGATCTTCGCGATCAAAGGGACATGGCCATTCGTACCCTATCTGAATATGTCGAAGTCAAAGGCTACGAAGGTGGTAACAAGGAATTTGTTGTTAATATCGTTGGCTGGGGATCTCTTGTTTCAGGTGGAAGTGTGAACCATCTTAAAACAAGGGGCGTCGGTGGTGATAAAATTGGTAGCTACTCAGATGAAGGTAGAGTTGAAATTGTTTTTGAAAAATCTGGAAAAGCAGCTTCAAACCTTACTGAGAAGAAGACTGCTGGCTCTATTGGAGCCCTGGTTAAAACGAGAAATACGGAATTAACTTTTTTAAGAGAACAATTAGATAACCTTGCACACAGTTTAGTTCATATTACAAATGCCATCCATAGAAGAGGATTTGTTAACAAAGAGCTTCCTACAGACGAACAAGGTAATGTGATAGTAAGACCAGGTGATCCAAAAGTTACTGGTATCAATTTCTTTAAAGAACCTCTCGATTTCGAAAGAGCTTCTGGAAAAATTGAACTAAGTGATGAAGTACAAGCCGATCTTAAAAATATTGCGACAGGGCTAACGCCCAACTCCCCTGGTGATAACAGAATTGCTTTGGCAATATCCAAAGTTCAACATGAGAAATTACTCGGAGATGGTTCAAAAACTATTGAAGAGGTGTACCTAGAAACTTCGTCCTCTATTGGTCTTGCATCTAATAAAGCGCAAATCAATGCGGAGCAATCTGGTGGAATTGTTGCTCAATCAAGAAGTATAAAGGAGAGAATTTCCGGGGTTAACATTGATGAAGAAGCGACTAATATGGTTAAGTACCAACAAGCATACGAGGCTTCTGCAAAAATGATAAAAACAGCTGATGAAATGTTCGATTCTGTTTTGGGGATGATTAAATAATGACTAGAGTCTCCGAATCAAGTTCCGTAAATGCGATTAAATATGCGAACAATAGAAGTCGTTCGAAACTTGAAAACCTTCAATTAAAAGGCTCGAGCCTCAAGCGTGTGCAAAAACCATCTGACGATCCTGTTGGGAATATGGATATTCTTTCTATTCGTTCCCGCAATATCGATGGCCAGCAATACTTACGAAATGCGTCTGTTGCCAAAGCCCAGTTAACATTTTCCGAAAGTGCAATTGAAGAGCTTACAGAACTTATCACCAAAGCAAAAGAGCTTGCTATTGGCCAAGCGTCAAATATTTTCGATCCCTCAGTTAGAAAAGGTATCGCTCAAGAAGTTAGGCAATTAAGAAACCAAGCTCTTAGTATTGGTAATAGAAGAATTGGAAATAAATATATTTTTGGTGGTTTTAAAACGCTTGAAAAGCCATTCACCGAAGATGGAAGCTATAAGGGTGACAATAACCAAACGAAAATCGAAGTCGGTAAAGACACCTATGTTCCGATCACATTCTCTGGTGAATCTGTTTTTTATAATAAGCCCAATCCTACTCCAGATGGTGGTATGCCGGAGCTAGGTGAAAAAGCCAGAACAGAAATACAAAATCAGGTAGAGCAAGCGAAGCTCAATCCTGAAACAAACGAGCCAATCATCAATAGAGATCCTGCCGGAACGAGCATTTCAGCAGAAGAACAGAATTTTGAGGAAGTAAAAGGTTCTATCTTCAAAGATCTGGAAACTTTAGAAAACGGTCTTCTTACAGATAACCATTTTATCATCCAATCACTCCTTCCCAAATTAGATCAAACCTTGGATCGATTGATCGAAGTAAGAACGTCAATTGGTTCCACCTTGAATAAAATAGACATTACAATAGATAATATAGAGAAAGAAAAAGTAGAAAATGAGACGTACCGCAGCAGGATTGAAGATGCAGACGTGGCAGAGTTATTTACTGACCTCACACGGCAAGAAAACGTAATGAATGCATCTTACAAGGCCAGTGCACAGTTACTTAATAACAATTTGATGAAATATATTAAGTAAGCTTAAGAAATTATTAATTTTTAGTATAAATAAGAAATAATTACACAGATGTAAGATGATTTCAAAAATTAGCTTGCATTTTGAAACTCGCAATACTATATGAACACTTCAGTTGAGAATTACTTTTCGGCTAATGTTTATAAGACGGAGTTTAAAGAGGTTAACACACATGCTAGTTCTAACAAGGAAGCTGGGAGAAAGCATTGCAATAGATGACCATATTAAAATTGTGGTTGTTCAAATCAAAGGTAAGCAAGTTCGCCTAGGTATTAAGGCTCCTAAAGAGACAAAAATACATAGAGAAGAGGTTTATCAAGCAATCCAAGATCAAAATACCGCAGCTAGTCAATCAACGCCAGCAGACCTTGCTAGGCTCAATGAAGACTTTGGGAAGAAATAAATTCCTCCTTGCCCTTCTATATAATTGACTGATACCATCATTCAAGGTAGAAATTTTGAAACTACCTCATAATTTTCGGAGGATGATGTGAAAGTCAACACTACAAGGTTCGGAGAACTTCAAGTTAACAAAGAGGATATCATCAATTTCTCAGAAGGATTGCTGGGATTTGAGAAATTAAATCAGTTTTTCATCGTTGATCCAGGTGATGCAACTTTAATTCTGTGGCTACAATCAATTGAAAGTCCAGAAACTGCATTCCCTATCATCGAGCCGAAAATATTTAAGCCTGACTATGTCGCTAAATTACTTCCGGCTGATATGAATAGCGTTAAACTTGAAAATATCTCAGATGCAAAAATTTATTCAATTTTAACAATCCCTTCAGAGATCACTAGCATGAGTGCAAACTTAAAAGCACCTATTGTGATCAATAACAACAAGAAGATTGCAAAGCAAATTGTTCTTCAGGACAACAAGCTTTCAGTTAAGTATGAGATGTATAAAGAATTAAAAAGCTATATCGTTTCTTACGCTTCTGATGATAGAAACCGCACGACTGTTTCTGCGCCAGAATCAAAAACAACTTCTAATGAAACTTCAACAGAAGCTAACATCAGAAGAAACGAAAGCATCAACGAAGCATAATCACTTCCAAGATAAAAAAAGGCCCTCGAAAGAGGGCTTTTTTTATGCCTAAAATTTAAAATCTTATTAAATATTTAAAACTGTTTCCGAAGCATCTTTTGATAGAGAAAGATACATGCGTAGCTCTTGATTTTCAGGATCTTTCATAAGTGCTTGTTGCCATTCAGATTGAGCCTCAACCACATTACCTTGTCCATAATGAAGCAGACCAAGTGCGATCCTAGCAGGAATATATGCTGGTCTTTCAGACTTTAATTTTCTTAGCTCATCCATCGCCTTAGCTAAGTAACCCTTCTTAGAGTAGACCTTTGCGATTTTAATTCTTGCCTCTAGATTTTCAGGATCGAGACCGATTGATTTATTGTATTCAAAAAGTGCTTCTTCGTAGCGGCTGTAGCTAAAGTAAAGCTCTGCTAATTCGAAGTGCCTGTTAGCAAACTTCTTATTTACGTGTGGATCTTTAATCCCATCAGGCTCATTCTTTACCTGCTCATTAGCTTTATCAAAGATAACTTTCGCATCTTCATAGCGCCCGATATCATTTAAAATCACTGATAAAGAAATGGAGGCATCGGTATTATTAGGATCTATTTCAAGAACTTTATTAAAAGCCTTAACAGCTTTACCTAGCTGACCTTGAATATGATAAATATTTCCAATATAAAAATAAGCCTCTGAGTTTTTTGCATTTAGATTGATAACTTCTTCGAGCATAAGAAGTGATTTTTTGTACTTCTGATCTGAATACAATTTTCTAGCCGAGTCCATCAGGCTCATTTCATTTAAACTACTCAAAGCTCACCTCTTATAATTTATTTTTACAGTACTTAAGTGTTTTTTCTGCGATTTGTTTATCTTCTTTATTTATCTCATTTAGGAATTCATTTCCATAAGCTAAGCAATCTTTATACTTTTTCAACTGATAAGTTGTTTGGATTACACGACTCATTGAGTGGCTTCTGAGATCTTTATCGTTTGGAATATTTTTTAGGATATCTAGGTAGCGCCATAGGGCTGCTTTATATGCTTCTGTTTTAAAATAGAAGTCTGCCACATACTGCTCCTTATTGTGTAGGCGCTCTTGGCATTCTTTGATCTTCTTTTTGGCTGATTTAACTTCTGCTGAATTTGGATACCTTGTAATAATTTCACGGTAATACTTAATCGCCTCAACAGCGGGCTCTAAATCTCTATCATCAGTATCAGGAAGTTGCAGGTAAAACGATTCAGCAATTCTAAAAATTACATAAGGGATTTTTTCATGTCTTGGGTGAAAATCTCTAAATAATAAATAAGCGGCTGCTGATTCTACATAGTTTTCTTGAGCAAATAAAATATCGGCCAACATAAGTTCTGCTGGTGTTGCATAATAACTATATGGATATTGATTTTTTAATTGGTTAATTTTTTCAGTGGCAAGGATATAGCGTTCATCATCCATTAATTCTTTGGCTTCTTTATAGAGAACCTCGGCTTCAGTTTTACCGGTAGGCTTGTCTGACGCACAGCTAAACAAAAGAACTAAAATAAAAGAATATAAGGTAATTTTCATACCTTAAATTTACCTGTTTAGTTGAGGCTCGTAAAGTCAGGAGCGACCGTAAAGCTCTAAATAAAATTCCTGAAATAGCAGTTTTAAAAACGCCGCAAAAGGGATGGAGACTATCATTCCAACGACACCACCAAATTGAGAACCGATAATAACGCTTACAACAACTATAAGAGGGTGTAGATTTACAATTTTAGACACTAGCACCGGAAAAACCAGGGCGAGATCGATAACATTGGCAATAACATAAAGAAGAATCATGGCCCCTAAAGTCGTATTAGGGTTTTGATCAACAAGTCCAACAACAAGTGCTGGAATAAAGCCCAAAAATGGTCCGATATAAGGCAGAATATTGGTAACCGCTGCGACAATTCCTAAAAGAAAGGCAAATGGATAACCAAGTAAGAGTAATCCAGTGGTGATAATGACACCAACGATAGTGGCTTCAATAAATTTCGCAAAAATATAGTCACCAAATTTGGTGTTAAACTGATGATAGAGGTAGTAGGTCTTCTCTACAATATTATTCGGAACAATCTTCATCATCAGAAAGCGCATCCGCCTTTCGTCTTTTAGAATAAAGAATAAAAATAATGGGATCATAAAACTCCACTCTAAAAGCGAAGTGATAATTTGAGGCAGGTACACAAAAACTGATTTGGTAGTTTCCTTCCCTACAGAAATCAAGCTATCAACCGGGTTAGCTGTAATTTCATAATTGAATCTGTCATACACTCCCAGTTTAAAATCAGCGTATTTAAGGCGTAAATATGTTTCAAGCTTTGGAAGATAGTATTCAATTTTATGAGCTTCTTCAGATACTGTTTGAAAACCTTTTACGATCGGATACGCCAATAAGAAAAATGAACCCACGACAAGTAAAAGTGAAAATGTTTTTCGACCAAGATCAGCTGAATAAAAAGATTTCAGAGCTGGCTTTAACATCAGAGATAATACATAGGCTATACCTAGAGGCACCATAACTCGAGACAGACTAAATAGAACTGCGGCGATACCCACCATAACGGCCAAGAAAAATATGAATTTGAATCGGTCTGTTCTAACTGTCTTCTTTAGCTGCAAGCTTATTCTCCAATATTGCGATCATATCTTTAAGCGTTTTGATTTCTTCCGTCACAGAATTAAATCTCATGGCCACAATCAAAGATATTGCTTGTAAAAATTTTGCTCCCACAACTGGGTAGCGCTCGATCATCTCTTCAAGATCAGGTTTATAGATAGCTATTAATCGAGACTCTCCTTTGGAGATTGCAGTAGCATTTCTCTTGTTCCGCTTCTCTAAAAGTGACAGCTCACCAAAATAATCTTGCTTTGAAAGTCTTGCGATTAGTTGGTTCTGTCCCGGTGCTAATTCAGTGGAGGTACTGTGAACATATATTTCAACTGTTCCACTGAAAATGATATAAAAACCATACCCACTCTCACCCTCGCGAATGATTAGTTCTTCCCCAGCAAAGACTCTTTCATGAAGAAACTCGCTGAAAATTTTCAGTTCATAGTCAGTGAACTGTTCGAACACTTTTATTGATCTAAGAAACTTTGGAATACTACCAGCTTTATTCGTTGCCAGAGGACTGGCCTGCCAAAAGTACTTTAAAGTTGGAATTTGAAGACGGTCTTGTTGATAAGACTCTCTGGAGTTTTCAAACTTTTCTCTCGTATTTGATTCATCAGAACTCATAGTTCCCCTTCGGCTTGTTCTTTATTTATCCAACCTTGAAAAATTTTAGGATACTCGATATAGCGCCAGCTATTGCGTTCTTTACTAATCAGCACCTTAGCACCAACAGGTAGCACTCCAACCTCTTCAAAAATAACTGAAGGCCCACGATGAAGAAGTTCTTCTTTTTCTATATACTTAAATTGATAATTTGAGAGTGAATATTGGTAGTAACCTAAAACAATGGCGATACTTAGACTTGCAATGATGAGTGGAATCCATTTCTTAACCACACCAATTAAAAATATACAGGAAAGTAGACTTGCACCTAAAAAATAATGAGTCGAAGGAAGTGTTTTAAAACCAAAAAGGAAGTTCTCGAAATAACTATATTGGTTTTCCACACTTGAAATCGCTAACTCACTATTCAATTTATCCAAAGTTTTGAAAAGTTCTTTGGAGTACATCCCATTGATTTTAGCCAACTCATAATATTTTTTGGCCTCTACCAATTGACCCATTTTGTAATGGACGTAACCAAGATTAAAGTACTTAATATTTTTTGGCAGATTTTGAGCATTTTCAAGAATCAATTTTGCGCTCTGATAGTCTTGAGAGTCTAGTTTAGCTTTAAAATCGTTAATTACTGGATCATTGAGTTTGGAAGGCATAGGGTATATTATCTAGGTTGAGAAAATAAAATCAAGCATCATCTTTATGACAGACTACAGCAAAATAACAATTCAGGACATCTGGGAGAGCAGAACACTCAACCATTTTTCGAAAAAGGCAAAAGCCAATACACTAACGGAAAGAGGTAAAGGTTTATTTGTTCTAACTAAAGAGGGTGATGTTTTATTTGATCTAAGAGCTACAAAATCCAGAATTTTTTTAGGGCACCAACATCCCCTATTTTGTAAGATCAACGAGGATGGCGAAGTAAAAATTCCAGGTAAGATAATTTATGAGCTCCCACAAGGCTTCAGAACTATTTCTGAAGAGGATATTCTACTTGGCTATCCTAATGACGTTATCGAAAATGAAAATGTCATAGAAGAAGATTTGGAGCTTTTTAAAAGCACAGAATTTTTTTATTCGAATAAAGCTGAGCAAAGAATCTGGAAATCCAGTCAATTTAATTTCTACTTTCAAGCTGGCGAAGAAACAACAGGAGATGACTTTGCTCATCGCTATATCTATCACCTCAAAAGCTATTTAGAGCAATTTATTCTAGGATCAAATGGTAAATACGCAGCTGAAGAAAAATTGTTTCTAGACTTTGCAAGTCAACATGACGCAATAAAAGCGAGGGGTCGCTATCTAATTCTAGATCAAAAATACTCTCCCAAGCTACAAGAGGCTGGCATAATCCATAGTCTTTTTGCTAATATAGCGGTATTAGCATATCCAGTCGCATGTCTTAAATCTGAAATTAAAAAAAGTTTTGAGATTATTGCCACAGTTTTGAAAGAGGAATAAGAGTGTTTGTTTTAAGAAGTGCAAGCTTAGCTGATTTAGATGATCTCTATGATCTGGCGGGTAAAGTATTTTTTATCAATCTTCCTCACGATAAAAATATTATCGAAAACAAACTCAAACAATCACTAGCTTCTTTCGAAGATCCAAGTGATGACCTTTCAGAAAATTATTATTTTTTTGTGCTTGAAGATCTAGAAGCCAATCGAGTTATCGGTGTCTCGATGATCCACGCTCAACATGGAACTGAAAAAGAGCCTCATTTTTACTTAAAGGTCTCTTCGGAACATAAATTCTCACAGACGATAAACACCGGCTTTGTGCATGGTACTTTGAAACTTGGACTCAATACTGATGGCCCGACTGAGATTGGCGGTTTGGTTGTAAGTCCAGAGTATCGTGGTAATCCTCATAAGCTAGGTAAGCAGATTTCGTTTGTGCGTTTTCTCTATATGGCGATTCATCCTGAAAGATTTAAAGATGAAATTCACTCAGAACTAATGCCACCGCTGGACGAAGACGGTAACTCTCCTCTATGGGAAGCCATCGGACGTAGGTTTATGAACATGGACTACGCTGATGCTGATTTACTTAGTAGAAACAACAAAGAGTTTATCCTCTCTCTTTATCCGGCTGAGAATATTTATATGACCCTTCTTCCATATGAAGCGAGAAATGCGATTGGAAAAGTGGGTGCCGATACGGAGCCTGTAAAAAATATGCTGGAGAAAATCGGCTTTAATTATATGAATGAAGTAGACCCGTTTGATGGGGGTCCTCACTATAGGTGTAAGCTTTCTGATATCAAGCTGGTGAAATCACATATAAAAGCTAAGCTATCTGAAAAGTTCTTAGAAAACGCTAAAAAGAAATACCTCGTGAGCTTTCCCTACAAGGATTTTCCTTTTTTCTCTGTCATGACAGAGCTTGAATTGATTGATGGTAAAATTCAGCTGCCTAAAGAGATTTTTGAGCGTTTTGAACTACAGGCTGGAACAGAGCTATTTGCGATTCCATTTTAATATTGCTTTTTATTAACTAGAATACCGCGCATATCGTTGCCTTTATTTTTATCTTCATCATCCTCATCAAATTCATCTTCTTGGATGTTTAAATCAACTGCGGCATTCGATTGATAAGTTTTTAGTGCAACTTGTGAAGTTATTCTTTGTTTTGAGCGCCTCATTTTCTCACGCTCTTTTAAAAGAAACACCGTCATCGAGTCTTCATTCGCCCTTTCTTTTCTTAGGCGTTCTTCTTCTTGGGCGCGAATTTGGGCTGCCGAGAGGATTCCGATATCTCCCAGAGCAGACTTTGCTCCTTGCCTAGGCCTTTCTTGCTCTTGATGCAGTGAGGACTGTTGGCGGTATTCTTGTTTTAATTCTTCTTTTTTGGCTTCTCGGTACTCGTTAAGGGGCACAATCTTAGCTGGCTTATCCACATCAAAAGCTTCTTGTGGCTCTGACGGGGCCTGCTGCTTCTCACTCTTAGAATAGAACTGCTTGGAAGAGTCGTGAGGCAGCTCCTCACCAGTAGCGGTTTTAGCGCCCTCAACCCTCGCAACTGTATCCTCGACGATATATTCATCGATGGCATGCGGGCTTAAAAGCCTAAATATCGACATTACTTCTGATCCAATAGGTCCTAACATAAATTCTCCACCAAACTTATCGGGTATCCGAGTAAAATACTTAAGTAATTTTAGGATAATGTTCTGATTTCAGGCTATTAGGCAGAATTTTTTAGAAAAACTATTTACAGTAAGTTTTTTTGGATTTATAACTTTTTTTACTTTGGTTATTGGAATGTGGCGCAGTTGGTTAGCGCAGTAGACTGTTAATCTATTGGTCGTCGGTTCGAGTCCGACCATTCCAGCCATTTTTTAAGCCCTGTTTAACCCACAGGGCTTTTTTTTGCCTAATATTTCCATGTTTTTTATTTCATGATTTTATCTAGAATTTTCTTTTGTTCTTGCTCACTCAGTTCGCGCCAAGAGTAGTCAGATGTTTCACCAAGAGTGTCTCGGGATTCGTAAATATTTTCGAAATAGTACTGATAAGGCTTAGTGAATTCATTCAAATTTTCAAGAGCTTTATGGTGATCATACAAACGCTTTAAATCATTTTTTAGTTCTGGTGTAACTTCAGTTAGCTTGGCATATCTTTTAACTTGCTCTTCAAAAGGTAGTATTTCCTCAAAAGCGTAAAATATCTCCACTGTTCTATTGGAATTTTCTCGAAAATATTTTTGTATATTTAAGTACTCCTCACTTTCAGATAAAGTTTTGGCAGCATTTGCCGCTTGCCGCCCCTTCAGTGAGAGCTCTTTTGCGAGTTTTAAATCCTCAGTCATTTCCTCTATTTTATATCTTTCTTCACATGATTTTTTTTGATTCTGGTCAAAATCCATGTAGCACCAATAGAGGCTATCAAATTCATTACAAGCTTCGTATTTTTTCCAAATTATTTGTTGTTCTTCATAGTCTTCAGTATTTGAATAAGAATCATATATTTCGCTACAGAGCTCAGAATTTTTCTCTCTTATTAGGTCTATCTGATCATAATATTTCTCATATTCTTCATAAAAGCTATCAACTTGGGAGTTTAAGGCAATGGCACGATCAAAAATTTTTCGATCGATCCCAGAAGCTTCTAGATCCTTTTTAACCCATATCTCTTCAGCACTAAGTTTTCTTTTGATAAACATTTCATCAATTTCATTGAGATCTTCATTCTCATAAATTTTAGAACTCAGTGCGCTCTCAATTCTCTCGGGCAATAAGTTTGGCATATATGGGTTTCTTTTAGATGTCTCAAATAATTCACGAAAAAATGTGTGCTGCTCTCTTTGGGTAAGGTCATTATAAGAATTACCATTTTTAAATTTTTCATAAATCGATGTAAGTCTTTTAGAATCACGAACTTTTTCGAAATAATGATTTGAATCATAAAAATAAGTCCCATCTTCTCGCCCAAGGCATATGATACTCTTCCAATTGCTATCAGTCGCGGCATCAACCTTGGCCCTAATATATGGGTTAAACATGAGGGAATTTAGAATAAAGTCCATAGATTGATAGCCATATTGGGGATCCTCATAAAAATTCAAACCCATTCTCCAAGCCTGGACTCCTTCAGCAGCACCCATTAATTCGGTATAACCATTAAAGCGCTGAATCTTAAATTCGGGTTCGCTTCGTCCCCTAAAATTTGAACTCAACCTTTTTCTAATAAACTCATATCGAAGAGCATCTTTGATGGAACTACTTGCCGACTCGTTTTCTTGGTCAAACTTTACTCCAAGCTCTAAACAGCAGCTATTTTCATAGGGACTTGCTACCACTTTAGGTTCTCCACCACCATCTAGTGGCATACAAAATTTATCAGTTCCTGGCTCGAAGGAAATAGATTCATGAGTTAAATATTTTTGAATATTATTTTGAAGCTTCTTATTGCTAACAAATTCAGCATTTATTATGTATTTCGTACCATAAGATTCAAAAGCATTAGCCTCATGATTTGCCACTTGTTTTCCCTTACAGCCGATTGCATCTACCAAACCGATGGGGTCTAGATATAGGGAACCCATACTTGTTCCTTCCTCCATCAAAGTTAAGGCCATAATTAAATAAGGATCAGTATCCATAAGAAGTGCGCGTTCTATGGTGCTATCTAAGCTACTTTTTGCTATGGGATAACAATCTTTTCCGTTAACACTATTACAACCTGTCACATACATATAGTTTGTATGAAATGGATAGGAAGCAAGAAGATAATTATCCTCCCAAATATAATCATCAGGATTAAGTTTGGTCATTGTTTCTTGGCATGCCATAACTTCAGTAATTTTATTTTTAAAGCCAGCTATTTCTTTAAATAAAGGATTCTCTTCAATTAATTGTCCACTTTGCAACTTAAGCTTTTGGAGTTCATACTCAAAGAGTTCATAGGCTGCTTTAAAGTTTGATTTTGAGAAATCTGCAATTAGCTTTAATCTATCGATACAATCAGAGCCGCTATGACAAAGAGATTGAAAATACTCGGTTTGAGTTTTTTTATTCATCCTCAAAATATTATTAAAGGTATCCTCGGGACTATACTGATCGGCTCTTTTAATTTTGTGATCCTCACAAGTAAAGAGCATCGGATAAGCAAAACTATTTTGCACTAAGATCCAGAGAAAAATTATTTGAGCTAGGATTTTCATCATCTAGCTCTCACAAATTTCTTACGAGAAGAATCATAGCGAAACTTAACTAACCCCTCCTTAAGACTTAAGCGGATTTGTCCACCCTGAAAAGGTCTTGAAGGTACCCCGGCCTTAACGTCCAAACTTAGAGCTTCGCAGCCGAATCCAACATCAGTAAACACTAAAACTTCACAACCATGGCTGCCACATGATTCCTCTGAAAAAACTAGTTTGTGCCTTCCTCTTTTTACTTTTACAAAATTTTGTAACTTAGATTCTTTGATAAATTTCTCAGCAGCATTAACCTGACAGTTTGAAAAAGCCTGTTGTGAAAAAGATATGGACAAAAATATAAGTAGAATCTTCATGTTCTACTTTTCGGAACCAAATTCCCAAGCATTAGCGCTCCTTGATCTTTTTGCTCCAAATAAAAAAACTGAATTTAATTTTTAAATTACCGAGAAGATTAATACAGAAAGTGGGCTTTACTTGATTAAAATTATTGGTTTTTTATTATATTTATTAGTTTTCCAAGCTTGGGCAGAGACCCCATTTGCGGGACTAATTATTGAGAGTCCAAATGAATCCATCTCACTTCGAGATGAAGCCAGTAAACAAGTTGTGACTTTTTCCAAAGGTGTAAAGCTCTTAGTTTTATCTAATAAAGAAGCAAGATTACTTCCGGACTACGATGATGAGCGCTACTACTACAAGGTGGCTAATCGCTCTGGTTATGAAGGAAGAGTGTTTTCTCTCAATGATGGAACATTTGATAAAGTTACACAAAAAGGAAAATTTGGAAATTGGATGGCATCAAAATATATTTCTGAATATAAAGCCGCCTTTGATGCTAAGTATGCCCAGCCTAAAAAATCAGCCCCAATAGCAGTATCTGCGACAAAAGACACAGCGAGTGTGGTGCTAGAGTATAATCGAGACTATAAGCTTAACAATGACGAGACTCCAATTAGAGTTATAGATCCTGTCACGAAAAAACCAAAGTATGTCGAACCAGGAGCGGATTTTCATGTACTCAAATCTAGAGGGGAGACTTTTATTGTCATGCCCCCTGATAAAACAAGGTATCAGCCTTATAATTTAAGTGATATCTCCAAAGTTTTCGCTAAAGGTGCAGTTGTGCCAGGAAAATTCGTCACATATGATGAGCCTGTTATTCCAAAGCGTGAACCCGCAGCTGGTAAAAGATCCACGTCACCAAAGCCACCCAAGGCAGAAGCAGCAGATCAACAATTGAGTAAAAAAGCAGAGGTCACTCCAACAGTAGAAGATTCAGCATGGCTTGCGGAAAAAGGTCTAAATTTTGTAGATAGAATAGCCAATACCTTTAGATCAGAAGAGACAGCACCATCTTCTCCAGTAAATAACGAAAATGAAAAAGCTAATTGTGATATAGAAGGTAATCAAGTGGATGCCATTGGGAAACCAATTGCACCCGGCAAACTTCCTTATAAGAAATGCGATGCTGAAGATGACTATGTTGAGCCTGAATTGGCCAAGCTTTTATCTCCAGATGATTTCAAAGAAACGACTTTGCACGCTTGTATTCTTGCGGGTTTAAAATCAACTCCAAAAAACATGAGGGTGGCTCGTTGTGAGAATGGAGAAAAAGTGAGTTCGGATACTCCGGCGTGTGCTTCGCAAAACTATGTTGCCTTAATAGCTAAAGAGCTAAAACTGATGGCGGAATGTTTCAAGAATGTTGAAGTGAGTGAATTAGTTCCAATGGCCAATGTTGAATCGAAGTTTAATTTTAACGCTTATAATATGAACAAAATTTGGAAAAATGGACAAAGGGTTAACGTATTAAACGCTTCTAGTCTTTTGCAATCGACTCAGGTTTTAATTGACTCTCAAGAGCAAGCCTATATAAGTGACCCTAACTTTATTGATTTAAAAGATACTCCTTATTGTAAAGCTGCCATTAACGGCATTATAAACAGCCCCCTATCAGATGAGCGTAATGTATGCGAAAGAACTAGCCTTCCTAGTGGAATGCGGAAAAATCTTTATATTGCTACTGCTCAACATTCTTATCATAAAAGACTTTCCCAAGAGATACTTACTAATATCCAAGCTGAATACTTTGGAGACAGGCTCAATATTTTTAATGATGAAGAAAAAGAAAAAATTAGAATTTCTCTAGCAAAATTAATGCACAATCGTGGAATGGGATCGGTTGAGAAGATGATGAATATGTTTTTTTATGATCTATTTCATGGAGGCATGAGTGAGGCCCAAGGAAAAACACGGACCAACTATAATGGGAGTACGGTTCGCCATGGCAATAGTCGGATCTATAAGCTTTGGGGGAGACCTGGGTTTAAAGCGCCTATAGGTCATGAGGAATTTATTAAGTATTTCTCCTCATATGTATTCTACGAAAATAAAACTAAGTCTCATGGAAAAAATGTAGATGTTTCTTCTGACAAACTTGATGACGAAGGTGGAACTTATATTCACCAAATGTCTTGCCAAGAAGAGCTCTTAAACAAAAAAGCATCAAAGCTTTTAAAAAAGGATGTTATTTGTGGTCACGATCCCATTCCAGAAGAGAGAATGGAAAAAACTCAAGTTGAAGTTGGTTGGTATATAAATGTCTGCGACCGCGATAACAAGGGAATATCGTCCAAAAGGTTATGTACCTCCAAAGATCCATATAAAGCCAAAGATAGTGACGGCCAAAGAAGACTGAGTGATGCAATGATTCGCAAATATAGAGATTCTGAGCGCTATCTTAATCTTTGTGGAAGAGAGCAGATTAGAGGGATGGCCTCTAGACCGCTTAAAGAGTTTTACACAGGAGATAGTGATTAAATGAAGTCTATAATATTTTTATTTTCTATAATTTTAATAACTAATGCTTATGCTTTTGAACCAGACTTGGTTATAGAAAAACTTAAAAGAGAAGATAATCCAGCGGTAGTATTAAGCCAATTAAAGCAGCTTCAAAAAGATAATATCGCATATATAAAAAAGCTTCACAGCGAAAGAAGTTATGAGCCTGATCTTATGGCGTATTCCTTGACTCTCAAAGCACTTTTAAGACCAGTTAAAAAAGATATTGGGTGTCAGTATTATGTGGACGTTATTAAGGATAGTTTTAAAGCCGAATGGTCAGAGTTAGACAACCCAACTCACGATTTATGGCCGGTTATTCAAAAGATCTGTAAATAGCTGCCAGACATAAAATACTCGAAAACTTTACATTGAGCTGACAAATACAAGAGACAAGCGTGGCATACTAATCTTGTGAAAGTGATTAGCACCATTTTTTCATGTTTTTTCCTTATGTAGTTGAATCTCATATGGTAATTGTGGCCTCTGTATGTCTCCCGACATTCAGCCAGCAGAGGTCCAATACCATAGAGATTGCCCTTAAAGGTAAGTTGTCTTTAGAGACTGCATTTCATTTGCCGGCATCAAGTCGCCATTTTTCCCAGCAACAATAATACCCTTCTCAACAATTTCTTTAAATTTCTCTAGCTTGTTTAGTTTAATATAACATTTGGCCAGGCCGAGGTAGGCGACTGAGTATTTTGCATCATTTGCTATCGCTTTTTCAAAATGGTCAGCAGCTGTTTGATAGTCTGCTTTTTCAAAGAGAATTTCCCCTAGTCCATTATTGGCCATAGCATCTTCTGGGTCCATTTCTAACACTTGAATAAACATCCCTTCTCGTCTTTGCCTATCTGCTTCTTTTTGCTTACGAATTTCATCTTCTTTTCTTTTGCGATCAGCTTCGTCACCTAATAGTTCAAAATTTAAAAGAGTCGCTTGAGACTTATAGTCCTCTGCCTTTTCTATTTCACCGAGTTTCATATGATAGAGGGACAGGTTGGTGTAGGCCATCATCGATTTTTGATTTATTTCTTTAAGCTTTAACATAAGCTCTATGGCCTTTTCAAAGTCCCCAAGCCTTCCATAAAGAACTCCAAGGCTTTCATAAGCATCTTCAAATTTGGGATCTAAATCGATGGCTTTTTGAAAATAAGATTTAGCTTTTTCATCTTCGTTATTTTGAAATAACTCTATTGCTTCGTCATAAAGCTCTCTTGCAAGAGCTGTTTTTGACGATTTTATATAGGGGTAATAATAGATTTTGAAATCACCCAGCTCAGAATTATCAATACGGTAATTTCTTAATAGTGAAATATAATGATAATGAAGTCCTTCTATTTCCACGTGAGAAATAATTGTCCCCACTTTTTTCCCATCTAACTTAACTTCACCAGAGTGGGCGCTTTCACTTATTCCAAGTACTGGTTTGTAAGCTGCCCCTCTTCTAGTATTGATCTTAGAAACTGTTTCCTGCCCGGGAAAACAACCTTTTTTATAATCAACACTTAACTCATCAAAAAAAGTGTTATTAATTAGTTCTCCTGTTTTAGCCTGCACACCTAACTCTGGTACACCGGTTAAAACTCTCAGCTTAAGTAGTTCTTGGTCAGTGCCAACAATAGCGCGAGCTTCAAAGCTTATAGAATCATTTTCAAAAAAATAATTTCCTTTAAAGTCTCCACTGGTATTTAAATTAAGAAATACATCTCGGTTTTCTACAGTAACTTCAAAGTCTTCTGATATATGAAATTTTTCAATTCTCTCCACCAACTCAGATAAATATTTATCTTCAATAAAAATGATTACGGTTTTTTCATCCACCAAAGCGTTTACAAAACTCGCTATAATCTTTCCACTTAAGTCTAGAATCGAGTTGAAAGCAAATTCGGAAACAGCAAGGCCATTCAAGCTGTTGGTCGTTTGAGAATTTAAATAATTTATGGCGTCGTCACCTTGGAGCTTCACAACCTTATTAAAAAGTTTAAAGCTCCTTGGATTAAGACGAATATCTTCTAAAAGAATGGACACGATTTAAACAGAAAAAGATTCACCACACCCACAAGTATTGGATGCGTTTGGATTTTCAAAAACAAAGCCTTTTCCATTAAGACCATCTTTGAAATCAAGGACAACACCTTTTAGATAGATTGATGATTTGGGATCAATAACAATCCTAATTCCATCTCTATCTATAATATTGTCTTTATCTTTCATCTCAGAAAATTCAATTTTATATTGAAGCCCTGAACATCCACCACCAACAACGGCCAACCTAAGACCTTTATCTAGACCCGGATTTTCTTGGGTAAAGATGGTTTTTATCTGTTCAAAAGCTTTCTCAGTAACAGTTACTATTTCAGACATAAAATCCTCCAATTGTGATTTTACCATATTTTATGCCGGTTTTAACCCCCTGTTTAACCGAATTTCAATGTGTTAGCAATATCGATTTACTTGATTTGATTTACAAATATAATAAATACAATGAGTTATGATAAAAAAAATCCATTAAATTTGTACCATTATGTGCACTGCCCCTATTGCATACGAGTAAGAATGGCCTTCGACTTCGCAAAGGTTCCTTACGTATCCAAAGTCGTGCCCTATAATGACGAGAAAACTCCTGTAGAGCTCTGTCAAAAAAAGATGCTTCCTATAGTTCAAGATGATCAGTCAGCTATCAATGAAAGCTTAGATATAATAAAAAAATACTGTGGAGATAAATTTGATTTTTCAAATATCTCAGAAATAAACGCTGTAAACTTAATGGTCGAAGGACTTGGAAGCGAAATTCATTCTCTGGCGATGCCCTATTTCATTTGGACACCTGAATTTGATGAAGAGTCACGAAAGTACTTTCAAAATAAAAAAGAAATTAAACGCGGACCTTTTAAAGATTTAATGAAGCGAAAAGAAGAGCTAATTGCCAAACTCAATCCAAAACTTCGGGAATTAGAGCAAGAGCTTAAGCCTTTTTACCAATCTCAAACGTTAAGGCTTGAAGATATAATGGTAGCAGCTCACCTATGGGCACTATTTATTGTGCCTGAATTTCAATTTAGTGAAAAAATCTACTCTTACCTAATGCGAGTTAAAGCTGAAACCGGCTTCGAGTACCACAGGGATTATATGGAATAGTATGGAAGTTCACTTCGTAGTCGCTCAAGAAGATGGTCGTTCAAAAAAATTTCGTTTAACAAACGAAGAGTACGTCGTCATAGGAAGATCTAAAACCATGTGTCAGGTCTTTATCGAAGATTCTATTTGCAGCTCTACCCATGCGAAGGTTTCCGTAATTAATAATGCAATCTTTATTGAAGATCTAAACTCTAAAAATGGTGTTTTCCTCAATGGCGTTAAAATAATCAAACAAAGAATATATGTGGATGATAAGGTTCGTTTTGGAAATAGTATTCTATTTATTAATCATTCAAGAATGGATCAAGAAAGTATATCTTACGCAACTTATACAGGTAAAGGAAGCCGAGAAGGAAACCTTACCCTTGAATTAGACCAAGTGAAATCATCCCCTCAAGCGATTAAGGCCATTCACAGAATGACCCAGCCAAAATCAAACGAATCTGCGCCTCAAGAGAAACGAAGAGTAAGTGTTACGAACAAAACGAAAAATGTATTGGTATCACAGGCTCAAATAAAAAACGCTATGCTTTGTGACATCTTCGCAGCTGTTCTAATATTTTGCCTCTGTAATTTTGTTTTCTACCATATGTTTACAGATGATTATATTGGCAGCGAAACCACGAGCGTCTTTATAAAAATGTTTAGGGGAAAAGCTATTCGCTACACAGTCGCAGCCGCCATTATTGGGTATGTATTTCATACCGTAAATAGAAAATTACCTTCCGGATCTATAGGCAAGAAAATTGTAGGTATTAGCTAGGAACCCAAATCGTCTCAGACTTACCCGCAAAATGATTACAATATCTCGCATAAACAAATAAAAAATCTGAGAGCCTATTTAAAAATTGGACTGCATTTTCCGGACAGCTTTGTGTGTTTTCCCCAAACTCGATTAGCTTTCTTTCAACCTTTCGGCATTCAGTTCGCACAATATGAGTGTAAGCTGCAAGCTGGGTACCGCCAGGAAGAACAAAGTTTTTAAGCTTAACAAGTTTTTCATCCAGCCTATCAATATGTGATTCCATCGTTTCAATTGTTTCGACTTTTACATCTGGAAGCTTATATTTTTCCCAGAGACTACTTTCGCAAGCAAGTTTTGAGCCGAGGTCAAAAAGGGTTGATTGAACTCTATCAAAAAATTCTGGCAGGCTTTCGAAGTCTTCTTGCGGCATAAGTGACCTCATATATCCGATATGAGAATTAAGTTCATCAACATCACCGTACAAAGAAATTCTCATATTAGCTTTAGAAATTCGGGTTCCGCTTACAAGTGAAGTTTCTCCCTTATCTCCCGTTCTAGTATATACTTTAGATTTCTTACTCATTACATATTCCTACGGTAGCGCCCACCAATCTCAAACATTACATCGGTAATTTGTCCTAGTGAGCAGTACTGAGTACACTCGAGAAGCTGTTCAAAAATATTTCCATCTTTTAGAGCTACTTCGCGTAATTTATTCAATTGTTCCTCGGACTTATCTTTATGCTCTTCTTTGAAGGCGTTTAACCTATTTATCTGATCATCTTTTTCTTCATTACTTGAACGGGATAACTCAATTTCACGGTTAAGCTGCTCATCAATATTGTCTGAAATATAAGTATTAACACCAATAATTGGAAGCTCTCCGCTATCCTTTAGAGACTCATAATAAAGGCTTTCCTCTTGAATCTTTGAGCGCTGGTACATGCTCTCCATCGCTCCCATTACGCCGCCTTTTTCAGAGATTCTTTCAAATTCCTGAAGAACAGCTTCTTCTACGATTTCAGTTAACTCTTCAACGATATAGGCTCCTTGAAGTGGATTATCTGTTTTATTCATTCCGAATTCTCTATTGATAATCATTTGGATGGCCATGGCACGACGAACTGATTCTTTAGTCGGTGTTGTAATTGCTTCATCATATGCATTGGTATGAAGTGAGTTACAATTATCACTTAATGCTAAGAAAGCTTGCAGAGTTGTTCTAATATCGTTGAAATCAATTTCTTGAGCATGAAGTGAACGCCCAGAGGTCTGAATATGGTACTTTAATTTCTGTGATTTTTCATTAGCACCATATTTATCTCTCATCGCTGTCGCCCAAATTTTTCTCGCGACTCTACCAATAACTGTATATTCAGGATCAAGACCATTACTAAAAAAGAATGATAAATTTCCTGCAAAATCATCAATTTTCATCCCACGGCTCAGATAATACTCAACAAAAGTAAATCCATTCGACAAAGTAAATGCTAACTGAGAGATCGGATTCGCACCAGCTTCTGCAATATGGTATCCGGAAATCGAAACAGCATAGTAGTTTTTAATATTATGCTGACAAAAATATGATTGAATATCTCCCATTAGCTTTAAAGAGAACTCCAATGAAAAGATACAAGTATTTTGAGCCTGATCTTCTTTCAGAATATCAGCCTGCACTGTTCCCCTCACTTGCCTCATAACTTCAAGTCTCTTTTCAGGATCGTTACGGTCTTCTCCCTTGAGAACTTGGTTAATAGCAGTGTTCATGTACATTGCTAGAATAATTGGTGCAGGACCATTAATTGTCATTGAGACTGAAGTTTTCGGACTTGTCAGTTCAAAACCGCTATAAAGATCTTCCATATCTTTTAGAGTTGCAATTGAAACTCCGGCTTCACCAATCTTTCCATAAATATCTGGTCTTTTATCTGGGTCTTGTCCATAAAGAGTTACTGAATCAAAAGCAGTTGAAAGTCGTTTCGCCTCATCATTGGCAGAGAGATAGTGAAACCTTTCGTTCGTCCTAATTGGTCCACCTTCCCCTGCGAACATTCGTTTAGGATCTTCATCATTTCTTTTAAAAGGAAAGATACCAGCAGTGTATGGAAAAAATCCCGGTAGATTTTCAGAGCGGATAAATCTTAATTTATCGGCCATGCTTTGATAGGAAGGTATACCTACTCTTGAAATTTCCTGATAAGAAAGCGAAGTGTATTTGGTTGGAACCTTAAATTCCTTATCGCGTACATGGTAAACAAATTCACCGCCTCTGTACTGAGATACGATGTCTTCAAATTGTGCAATTTTTGCTAGATTTTTTTCGCCGATTTTTTCAGCGTATTCTTTTTGAAGTTTAGTAAGCTCATTTTTTGCCTCAGCACTTTGAACGAGTTCGAGAGAATTTGTACAAGACTCGTAAGCTTTAACAAGTTGGCATAAAGCTTTTGTTCTTTGGTTATAGGATCTTACAGCATCAGAGATTTCACTTAGGTACTGAATTTGCTTCGCAGGAATAATTGCTGGTTTCTCAGCTGGCTCTTTTTCTGCTTCTAAAATGGTGAGTTCTTCCGTTGGTTCAAACTTAAACTGAAGTGTTAAATCTTTAAAAAGCGCATTTACACCTTTATCATTAAATTTAGAAGCCATTGTTCCATAAATAGGAAGCTCAAAATCTTCAGGTGAACCAGGATGATTTGCAAAGAGTTTATGATTTCTTCTATATTGTTTTCTAACATCGCGGAGTGAATCTTCAGACCTTGGTTTTTCAAATTTATTGATAACGATAAAGTCAGCCACCTCTAACATTTCAATTTTTTCTAACTGAGTTTGAGCACCATACTCCGGCGTCATAACATAGATACACTTATCGGCCACTGTTGTGATTTCATCACTGGCCTGACCAATACCAGAAGTCTCAACTATCACAAGATCATAGTCTTGTGTCCTCATGAAATTAACAACTTTTTGAATTTGAGGTGAAAGTTCTGTTTTTGAATTTCTAGTCGCAAGTGAGCGGACGTAGATATTGTCATAAACCGCAGAACCTAGACGTATCCTATCACCTAGTAGTGCACCTTGAGTTTTTTTCTTCGTTGGATCGACACTAATTAACGCCACTTTTTGATTCGGATAATATCTATAAAATCTCAGTAATAGCTCATCAATTAGAGATGACTTTCCTGCACCACCAGTTCCTGTAATACCTAGAACTGGTACTTCTTTTTTTGGCTTAACTTCAAATGGAAGCTCGCCATTATCTTCAATATAGGTGATTACCTTGGAAACCTCATAGTCGCTAAGTGTTTTATCTTTAAGTTCTTCAAATTTTATATCACCAATTGTTGAATGAGTGGCCCTCTTGATCATGTCATCAATGATGCCTTCAAGACCAAGCTTCATACCATCTTGTGGATGGTATAATTTTGTAATTCCATATTCTTCAAGTTCTCTAATCTCAGGAGGAGTGATTACCCCACCACCTCCACCAAAGACTCGAATATTATGAGCACCAGCTTCGTTTAATAGGTCACGAACATATTTAAAATATTCCATATGACCACCTTGGTATGAACTTATAGCAACTGCGTTTGCATCTTCATTAAGTGCCGCATCCACGACTTCTTTTGCTGATCTATTGTGCCCAAGATGAATAACTTCAACACCCTTAGACTGCAAAAGCCTTCTCATAATATTAATTGAAACATCGTGGCCGTCGAATAGTGATGCAGCCGTTACAAAACGAATCTTATTTTCCATTAGTGTATCCTCTTAAAATAACTAAAAAGTATTACCACAAATGAAATTCTTGATCAAAAAACGGAGGCTAGATTCGCTTTAATTCAACACGTTTGCGCAGCATCATAACAGCTATAACAATAATCAGCCCTATTAGGCTTATTATTTGTGAAGTTGAGAGTCCAAACCAAAAAATACCACGAATTTTGTCTCCCCGAATAAATTCTAGAAAAAAGCGGGAAACAAAATAAAGGCTCAAATATGGCAAAAAAATTGATTTATGGTTTTGAAACCTTTTGCGAAGAAAGAGAAATATACCAACAAGGATAGAAGCTTCATATAATTGTACAGGATGTCTAAAGCCACCATGCATATGAACACTCCAAGGAAGTTCGCAAAATGTACCGTAGCAACAACCTGCAAAAAAACATGCGACCCTTCCCATACTATGCCCAAGTGTAAGTGGAAGTAGCATAAATTCATAATCGCTAATTTTTTGATTCTTAAAGAATTTATGTAACAAAATGACTGAAAGACCTCCGATGAGTCCCCCCAGAAATACAAAACCACCACCAAGCCAAAAGTTTGAGGCCTGAGCAATTTGTTTTGCTTGGACTTCGTCCAAGGTGATTAAGAACAGAACTTTTGCTCCCAACCACGAAAAAATAAAGAGGGATAGAAACAGAAGATTGAAGTTTTTTAATTTTGTATTTAAGGCCCTTGAGTATTCAAAGCCTACCGCCCAGATAAGGCCTAAAATCAGGGGATAGGTATAAAACAGCTCCCCTAATATTTGAAATTTAGGCCACATTTTCGCTTTTTTTCTTTTTTATAAATTTTGCAAATATTGTTTCGTAAGCTATTAACACAGCACCAACTGAGACCGCAGCATCTGCAATATTAAAAATAGCAAATTCCCAAGACGGTAAAAAACCAAGACCATTACTGTAGGTTGATATAAAATCCACAACATAATCAAGGCGAATCCTATCTATAATATTACCAATTGCGCCTCCTAAAATAAGGGCAAACGCAACCGCTAAGACTTTATTTTGAGAAGCTTCTTTATACATCTCTCTCGCAACCCAAATACATATTCCTATGGGTAAAATTTTAAAAAGTAATTTTCGCTCTTCAATTCCAAGATTAGAACCAATACTAAAAGCAATACCGGTATTTCTGGTGTGATAAAAATCCAAAAAACCCGGAATGATATTTATCCTGTCGTAGAGCTTCATAAATTCAACAACTGCAAGTTTTGAAAGCTGATCGATAACAACAATTGCAATTACTAGTAATAGATAAGGTATTATCTTTTTCATCTAATAAAAATCTTTTGGATTGATTTCGTATTTTTCAATCTTTCTTAGTAGAGTCTTTTTCGGAATATTGGCATTCAACGCTGTTTGATTAATCTTTCCTTTATTAAGCCTCAAGGCTTGAACAATAAACTCTTCCTCAAATTGATCCTTAGCTTGTTGAAAGTCTAATTTAATTTCCCCACCTTCTTTGGTCGCAAAATTAAATTGATATTCATCACTTACATTTTCAGACTTATCACGATCAAGAACTGAATCTTTGATTCCTTTAAAATCAATAATCGTGTCTTGTGTATCTACAGTCTCAACAATATCCTGGTTAGTTATTTTTCCCGGAAGCGAACTAAGAGTAATTTGATCACTCGATTCCATAATGAAAGAGTGCTCAATTGTATTTCGAAGTTCTCGAATATTTCCAGGCCATGCATAGTTTTGCATCGCTTGCATTGCATCTGTAGCAGCACCTTTTACTTCAAGGCCATGGATATTATTAAAATAATTTACGTAGTAATTCACAAGATGTGGGATATCTGTTTTTCTATCCCTTAAAGGTGGAAGATACACTGGAAGTACATTTAATCTATAAAATAAATCTTCTCTAAATCGACCGTCTTTGATCATATCTTCAAATGGCTGGTGAGAAGCAGCAATGATTCTTACGTCCGCATTTATTTCTCTGTTTGATCCAACAGGTGTAAATTTCTTTTCTTGTAAAACCCTTAAAAGCTTCACCTGCATTTGAGGTGAAATATCACCGATCTCATCTAAAAAGAGTGTTCCACCATCAGCAAACTGAAATTTCCCAATTTTTCTTGCATCAGCTCCAGTAAAGGCACCTTTTTCATGCCCAAAAAGTTCAGACTCAATTAGGTTTTCTGAGATTGCCCCACAGTTTACGGCCACAAATTTATTGTCTTTTCTAGGTCCGTTAAAATGAATTGCCTTCGCGACAAGTTCTTTACCTGTACCTGACTCCCCTCTAATTAGAACAGGAGTATTAACTTTTGCTAGTTTTGAAATAACATCAAAAACCTTTTGCATGGAATTTGATTCACCAACAAACTTATCATCACCGTCATTTCCAAGAGAAAGAGTTGGCGCACTAAATGCAGTGGTCTCAACCATAGACCTAGCTTTTAATGCTCTTTTAATTAGTGCGACTAAATTCTCTGTTGTTATTGGTTTTTCAAGGTAATTGAAAGCTCCTTCTTTTACCGCTCTAACCGCATCAGAAACATTTGAGTATGCAGTTAGAATTAAAACTATAATTGAAGAGTCATGCTTTTTAATTTCAGTTAGAGCTTCAAGACCATCCATTTCAGGCATGTTTACGTCCATAACGACGAGGTCATACTTCTCTCTGTAAACAGCACTAACGGCTTCCTTACCATTGTCAGCAACATCGACTTTGAAATGGTGATACTCTAGAGCTTGCTTAACTGACTGCTGAAGAACTTTATCATCATCAACTACTAAAACCTTATGCATAATAACCTCTTATATATTCCTATTCATTTTTTAACTGAATTAAAAATGCTGTACCTTCACCCACCTCAGAGGTAACAGAAATCTTACCCTGATGAAGTTCGATAAAATATTTTACCAAATAAAGGCCTAGACCTGAACCTTTAATCTTATGACTCTCATCGTCTTTTACCCGATAAAACTTCTCAAAAATATTTTCTAAATCTTCCTTGGCGATACCTTTTCCATTATCTTTGATCTCAATATAGACCCATTCTTCATCATCCCAGGTATTAACCCAGATTTGACTCCCAATCCCGGCATATTTAATTGAGTTACCCACAATATTGGCGAAAACCCTGTTAATAAGCACTGTATCGATTTGAATGGGATAAAGTGGAGCTAAATCAGTCTCTATTTTCATCTGATTATGGGTTGCTTCAAACTTCAATTTATCAACCGTTGTTTCAAGTAACTGATTCACATCTTTACTCTCAAGTCTAAGTGAGAGCTCTTGAGATTCGATTTTTGTTAAATCTAAAATAGAAGTGATGAAGTTATTTAACTCCTGAGTGGAGTTAATTATATTGCCCAGTAGCTCATCTTGCTTACTTGTGTTTTCGTATTGAACCTTCAAAATATCTGCAATTCCAGCAATTTTAGCCACAGGAGTCTTTAAGTCATGGCTCATAAGCGAGATGAAGTTTGCTTTTAGTTTATCAACTTTTTTAAGCATTTTAGATTCTTCTTGTATGGCATAACGAGTTTGGTACTCTCCAATGGCCCTAAAAGGAACCCAAATATAATAAACGACAAAAACAGATAAGGTTAGATGAGAAACTTTAATCCAAACACCAAAAAGAATAAAACTTAAATAGGTGATCAAAAAAATTGAGACCATAATCATCATAGTTATCGCTAAACCTTTTGCAGGCTGTACTCTTGATATGACAAAGGAAAGAAAAATAGCGATAAAAACTGCGATAACATCCGTAATCCAATCCGGTAACTGAAAAATTGTCTTTTTATTGATGAGCGCTTCTATGATTTGAGCATGCACATTTAACTTGGGTGCTTTTGCATCTTCTTTTCCAAAAGGAGTAAAAATAAAATCACCCGAATTAGATAAATAACTTGATCCAATGAGGACAATTTTGTTCTTAAAAAAACCTCTGGGATAATTTCCTACTACAACTTTGTGAAATGGAATTGTCTCTAAAGGTTTAATAATTGTCGGGTCTTTTGCATACCTAAACATGGCAAAGGTTGCGTCGGATTCTCGATCGTAATACGAACCAGTAAAACTTTTTGAATCATAAGAGATATTTCGCTTTTTTTGGAGAAAGCTATTTGCCATCCATAAGTGAAATGAATCTTCTCCCGAAATATTTAGAATGGCCCGTCTCGTGACATAATCCTGAGCGAAAACAGTTCCATCTTTATTTAAGATTGCTAGAGAGTAACCAAGATCACGTAAGTTCGCAGGAGGAATTTGCTCACCCCAAGCATCCTTATCTGTACCAATACGAAATAAACCACCATCATTTTTAAAATCAATAATCTTTTTCCGAAGTTTTTTTAAATACTCTTCGTCCAGGTCACTTTCTGGTTCTAAAAAAGGAACTAAGTAACCAATTCCAAGAGGTTTATCGTCTAGTAGTTTATCTAAAAAACGGTTGTGAGTGGCATAAGTATATGGATACACCTCCCCCAAAAATTGATCTGACTGTTCATCCATAACAATTGAGACGATTTGATCATCAGAACGATTAAAAACATCTCCTCTGACCCATAGGTCATAAAAGATGGCGTCCAAAGAATGAAACGAGTACTGGATGAGAATTAAGATAAATATTAAAGTGAAAAAGAGTGGATAGAAATTGTTATACTCTAGCTTTTTCAATTTTGTGATTGTGTTTTTAAAATCAATTTTTTTCAAAATAACAATTCTCTAAAACAGGGTAACTTTCTAGGTGTTCAACTATAAGATTTTTAACCGAAAAATTGTCTTTAAAATGATCGACAAGAAGTTGGTCAAAGGTGTAGCTCTCTTTTTCTGAGCGATTCACAACAGCTTGCAAAGCCAAGCTCGCGTCAATCCTTTTTGTCTTTTTAGAAACTAAATCAAAAAGAAAAAATACCGGTCTAAAGAGCCCCATGAGAAAAAGGCTGAAAACTCTAAAAAAAACATTCTCTTTTTTAATTAATAAACCACCATTTCGATGAATTGAGAAAATGAGTGAGATTCCAACGACAACAAGAAGAATTCCTTCAATTATATGAGAAGAATACATTTCATATTCTCTGACTGCGAGTGCGCATAAAGATATATATAATAGACTGGCCAGTATTAGTGCATTTCTAACAAGCCAATAAATCGTAATATAAATAGATGAACTAAGACCCATGACTTTTGTCTGAATTAAGGGGTTGCCCATCCTTCTGAACTTAAATAGGTAGTTAACCAGAGCTTCTAGTTGATCACTACTAAGCTGCTTAAGTAAGCCTCGCTCTAAGACGATTGACCAAGTACCTCTAGATTCAGATACAAAACAATTTCCTTGTCTTCCACTATAAATATAGACCTTAGGTTCTGATTGACCTGTTTTGTAAACTTCATTTTTAATTCTCTGAAATAATTCCTGCCTGTCAGTATCTATAACTTCTCTAGCATTGAGATAAATCAACACGATTTTATCGCTATAGGCATAGAACAAAGACCAGATGACAGCACAGCCCACCAGAGCTAAATTCAATGCACTCCCTTCAAAAAGCATAAATGCCACAGCGCAGAACAAACTAAGTCCGAAAATATAAAGGAGACCTGAAAGTAAATACTTCATATTTCCATATCTTACGCTATTTTTCACTTATCTCCTACCTCTAGGTATTTTTGTCATATTTACAAGGTGGTACCAATAGCCTCGACATTCACTTAGATTTGCGTTAAAAGACTCAGACTTCAGCTGCACGAAAGGGAACAAATTGGACCAAGACGAATTGGAATTACTCCTTGAAGCCCGTGCGCACTTATCCAGAGGGGACGGCTCTGGTGAGGATGATGAACTCATCTGCGAATGCGAATGTGTCAGTTTAGGTGAAATTAGGGGTTTTGCAAAAGATCATAAAATCAGTTTGGAAACACTAAAAGAGCATTTTAACCTGGGGGCGGGTTGCTCAAGCTGTGTAAAGAACTACGACTTTTGGAAAACAAAAATTTAGGGTAAGTGTATTTTTAGGAGAAATTATGGGATTTGATAGGCTACTTTTCGGTACCGCTGGTGTACCAAACTGCACAGTAAAAAAGAATAATCCAGTAGAGGGTGTTCAAAAGATACACGAACTAGGTTTAGATTGTATGCAACTTGAGTTCGCTCATGGTGTACGAATGAAAGAAGAAGTTTCTTCAGCATTACGTAAAGCATCTTATGAGCTAGGTGTTCCCCTTACTTCACACGGCCCTTACTACATTAACTTAAATGCTCGTGAGCAAGATAAAATCGATTCTTCAGTTGAAAGAATCATTCAAACAGCCAAGATCTCTGATCTTTGTGGTGCGGAATCTATGACTTTTCACGCAGCTTTCTATATGAAAGATTCTCCATATGATGTTTTTGATCTGGTTGAAAAATCTATGAATGTTATTGAAGAAAGACTTTCTAGACTCGATATTGAAATTGAGCTTAGACCTGAACTTACAGGAAAGACTTCTCAATTTGGTTCTCTTGAAGAATTAATCACACTTACTAAAAATGTAATGAGTGTTAAACCATGTATCGACTTTTCTCACCTCTATGCTAGAACAGGTGAATATAATTCTTACCAAGAAATGGTTGATGTACTTGATAAATTAGAAACAGAACTAGGTGCGGATGCCCTTAGTAATATGCATATCCATGTTTCAGGAATCAGCTCAAACTCAAAAGGTGACTTGAAGCACCTTAACCTTGAAAAATCTGATTTTAACTGGAAGGCAATGCTTGAAGCCCTTAAAGCTAAGAACTGTAAAGGCTATATCATCTCAAACTCACCTAACCTTGAGGTTGATGCCAAGATGCTTAAAGACTATTATATAGCACTATAAAAAAAGCCCTCGAAAGAGGGCTTTTTTATTTCTCGTTTTTTAACATATCACTTAATTTTCTAATAGCAGTAGACTCTTGATCCTGAGCCTGGGGAGTTGCAGAACCTTTAATCCTATATCCCAACTCCTGTAAAAGATGGTCAGCAACAGCAACCGAATTAAAGATTAAACTACCACGTTTTCTCACATCAGTGATATAAGCTGAATCAACCTTATCAAGAAGGACCGGTAAAATTTCTTTCGCCGCCTCAAATTTTTTATCAAGATATTCTTTTTCTTTAATTTCGCAAAGTCTTGCCATTATCTAATACTCCGTAACTGTTATTCTAGATTAACAGAAACTGGATTTCAGTAAACTGAAAAAAACTATGAACCACTTGCTCCATAGTTTGGAAGTACCCGCGCCGACGGGTCAAGTACATCACAGTTCTTCCACTCTTTATTAGGCATCCAAAAATCATCAACTAGATATGATTTCCCGGGATAGAACTCTTCAAATAGCTCTCTAAATAATAGCGATTCACAAGTAAATGGTGTCGCATGTTTATATTTTAATTTAGCAGCCTTTACTTCGGACTCTGAGTAAATTTCAGCAGCATAGGCCTTAATATAATCTACCATTGAATGTCCGACGGCATCACTAAATGCGGCTTTTTCTCGGTAAAGAATCGAATGCGGCAGATAATCACCTTGCTCAAAAGCCTTTCTTAGAAGGTATTTACCATGTCCTGAAAAATTCATTTTCTTTTCAGGATCAATACTCATTACATATTGTACAAACTCAGTATCACTAAATGGAACGCGTGCCTCGAGCGAGTTTCCAGCAATACAACGGTCAGCCCTTAGGACATCATACATATATAACTCACGAACTCTTTTGGCAGCTTCTTGCTGAAAAGCCTCAGGACTTGGAGCGAAGTCCGTATACTTATATCCAAAAATTTCATCACTCACTTCACCTGTCATGAGGACTTTAATATCAGTCTTCTCCCTTATGTATTTACATACTAAATACATTCCAATACTGGCCCTTACCGTAGTGATGTCATAAGTTTCGAGTTGTTTCACCACTTCTTTAATATGTGAGAGTACATCAACTTTGTTGATAATAACTTCTGTATGATCAGAACCAATATAATCTGCGACCTCTTTAGCGTATTTAAGGTCAATAGCATCTTCACTCATTCCGATAGAGAAAGTTTTAATTGGTTTATCAGAATGCTTCTGCGCGATTGCACAGACGAGTGAAGAATCAAGCCCTCCACTTAAGAGAAAACCAACAGGAGCGTCGGCATTTAAGCGCTTAACAACTGCATCAGTTAAGAGTGTGTTTATCTTAGAGTAAACTGTTTCAAGATCATCCTCTACATATTCGGAAACATAAGTCACATCGATATAGGAAAGAATTTTTCCGGAATGTAAATAGTGTCCCGGAGGAAAAGCTTTAATATCGGAGCAATAAGACTGAAGAGCTTTCACTTCGCTGGCCAGTGCAATTTTTCCAGCTTCAGTGTATCCATAAAATAAAGGCCTAATCCCGATAGGGTCTCTTGCAGCAAATACTTCATTTGTTTTTGAGTCATAAATTACGAAGGCAAATTCTCCATCAATCTTTTTCAAAAGCTCAGGAATTCCTTCTTTTTCAAACATTGGAATAAGAACCTCACAATCACTTCCGGACTGGTAAGAAAAACTAAATTCTTGTTTTAAAGCTTTGTAGTTGTAAATTTCACCGTTACATAAATAGTATTTTCCATCATGAACGAAAGGTTGGTCACCCGAATGAGAAAGATCCATTATCGCAAGTCTAGAAAAGCCCAAAAATGAGTCTTCTGTGATTACTTTTTGAACATCATCTGGTCCCCTATGGAAAATAGACGCCAGCGCCTGATCAAATTTCTTCTCATCTAAACTTTTATCATTTACAAATACAAATCCACACATAGATTCCTCCGACTAAAAGATTATCGTAATTTGAGGCAAAATATTCAACATCTAATACTTAACTTGCTTTATTTTTACTAAATCGATATAAAATTGGTGGTTTTAATAACAAAGCCTCAAAAGAGCGGGTAAAATATGAGCGAGAAATATCAAATTGATAGTACAGATAGGCAAATTTTGAACTTTTTGTTGGCAGATGCTCGTATGCCCTACCTCGAAATTGCTAGAAAGCTCATTGTTTCAGGAGGAACTGTTCACCAGCGCATCGAGCGACTTAAGCAAGCGGGCATTATATGTGGAAGTTCTATTAACCTAAGCTACAAGGCCTTAGGCTTCGATGTACAGGTCTTTTTAGGAGTTCACCTTACCAGTTCAAAAGAACTTCAAAACGTTATTGAGCAGCTTAGAGCATTACCAGAAGTGGTAGAAGCTCATTACACGACGGGAAACTATGCACTTCTTCTCAAAGTCATGACCAAAAATATTAGTGATTTTCATCAATTTTTAGCCCATAAAATTCAATCTATTGAGGCAGTTCAAGCTACCGAGTCTTTTATTAGCCTTGATCAACCCATCCAAAAAACTGTCAGTTTGTAACCAGGTGTCGGCCTTTTTAACACCGGCCATCGAAGTTTCAAACACTTAAGTTTTAGTTAAGCTGGCCTTCAGCTTGCAACATAATTGTCGGACATCATGAATGAGGAGACCATTATGAAAAAACTTATCTTAGGACTTTTAATCACCTCTACTACAACGGTATTTGCTGCAACTTTTGGTAATATCAATTTGTCAGGTACTATCGATCCTGTTTTGAGCATTTCTCTATCTTCTTCAAGCTACAATACTTTAGACCTTGAAAATGGAGGGGATACTTCAATTGCTACCGCTACTGAACAATGTAACGACCTCGATGGTTACAAAGTTTTTGGCTATTCCACTAATGGATCAGAACTACGGTTAGATGGAACCAATACCACTCATAAAACAAGCTATACTGTTAAATATGATGGAGCCAATTCAGGTGTAAGCCTTGGTGCAGGAGTAGCAAACCGAGTTCAGCTCAAAGATAGTGGTGCTCTTTCAGGACTAACTAGTGACACAAGTGATTTAACAGTGAATGTTACTGGTAATTCGAATTTACCTGCTGGAACTTATTCAGATGTAATTACTCTACAAATTCAAGCCAATTAAGAATATTTAACTCTCTCTCTACTAGAAGCACCCTGATTGGCCGGGGTGCTTTTTTGCTCTCTACAATCTCTCGGCTCTTACAGGTAAAATATAAGAGTGATTAAGTCGCTATTTCAGATGCTTATTTTAGGAGTTATCAGCTCCTCCATTTTTGCTTTTCCAAATAACTGGGAAGATGTGACTCCCGTTTTAATAGCTCCAATTATTCTAGAAGGTTCAAACCTAGGTGAAGTATGGATTAATCCAACTCCCCCTGTATATATTGACCGAACAACAAGTCTTGAAATATTAAAAGAGATTTTAACCGATGATGTCACTAAGAAGCTTGCTTCCCAAAATACAACTAAGAGCTATCTGACTATAGATGATTTTAAACGTGTTGGGGTTAATCTCTTTTTTAATCCGCGAGAATTAGAACTTGAATTAAGGGTCGACTCAAAGCTCTTAAAGTCTCAAACTATCAATTTAAAAAACAAAAACTCATACTCTCAAGTTCATCCTGAAAAATTTAGCGCATACCTCAACTGGGATGTATCTCAATTTGAGTCAAAAAATTCAGACGACTACCAGACAATTTACAATGTTTTAAACCTTAATATGAATGGCCTAGTATTCAACAGCGGGGGTTTTTATAACTCCTCTACTGATTCAAAAAAATTTAGAAGAGAGTACTCTAGGTTAATTTATGATGTCGAGTCAGCCAGGTTAAGACTTATTGGCGGGGATATAAATTATCGCGTTCAAGGTATTCAAGAATACAAAGCCGGTGCAGGTGTTTCCTTTCAAAATGAATTTTCCATTCAACCTGAGCTTCTCAACAGACGCTATAATGATTATGAAATCGAATTACAAAAACCGTCAAAGGTTGAGATCTTCATAAATAAAGCACGAGTTTACACCTCTATGCATCCAGCTGGGGTTCTAAACTTACGAGAGCTACCATTAATCCTTGGAATGAATGCTGTTGAAATTTTTATTACCGATCGAAATGGAAGAAGAGAAGTCATAAACTTTAACAGTAGTTTTCATCAAAATGTGCTACCGCATGGAATTTCAGATTACTCCCTAAACTACTTCTCTCCCAGTCAGTATAATGAGGAAGACCTGCTAGAGTATGAAGCTGAAGAAAAATATTTTTCCGGCTATTATCGTTACGGTCTTACTCCTCAAATGACAGTAGAAGCTAACTATCAAGATTTTGGAGAATATAAACTTTCCGGACTCGGACAGTCTTACTCATTTACGGACATTCTTCTGGAGCTTAGAGCAGAACAAAGTTGTAAAGCAGGTTGTGCAAACTCAAGTTTTTTAGGAATTCAATCACAAGCTTCAAGCCAGTTTAGGAATTTTTATTTTCAGGCTTCACTCAGAAATTTTGAGAGAAATTTTAAATTTTCCAACTCAACTCAAACGATACAAAACAAATACAACGTAAACTCTGTTTATGTTGTAAATCCAATCTCTTCAATTGGGTTTGGATATGAAAAAGCTGAACAGTTCTTGCAAACAGACCAAGAGTACCTCACTTCAGAATATACCCACAGGTTTAACGGTCATATTAGTCTTTCTCTAAGAGCGCGATCTGAATTGATTACACGAGAAGAAAATACCGTTCTTTTGACTTTAAACTGGAATGAAAATAATGGACAAATATCTGGCTTTCATACTTATGATCACGAATCAAATAATTACACCAATCAGGTGAATTTCAATAAGAATATCTCAAACAATCAAACTTACCTTTCAGCCAATAGGGACAAATTTGATGAGGTTGAGTCCACTAGACTTTTTGGTGAGCTAGACACCAGAATAGGTGCTGTCAGACTATCTCACGTTAGTCAAAACGATACTTATCAAAACCAATACAACTTGCGCTTTAGTATGCTGGCTTCAAACAACTATATTGGGATCGGTCGGTATGTGAATAACTCCTTTCTAGTTGTCGAATCTGACTCGGAATCTAATATTTCTGTTCAGAATGAATTTCAGACTGAGGTAAACAAAGATCATTCCTTGGTCATCACGGACTTAACTCCTTATAGAAACAATACTTTTGAACTTGATATTAATGAGCTTTCTTTTGACGAAAGTATTGAACAAACCCAGCTCAATATTAAGCCAAGTTATCTATCTGGGGTTTATTATAAAATTCAAACCTCAAAAAATAGGTCAATCGTTTTTAAACTACTTGCCGATGACCCATTAATTATATCTTACAACCAAGGGGTTTTGAGAAACCTTTCAACTAACAGAGAGCATAAATTTTTCACAGGTAAAACAGGTAAAGTCTTTTTAGAAGATATAGCACCTGGCACTTATCAACTTGAACTTATCAATTCAAACAAAACAAAACTCATCGATATACCTGATAGACCTGGATATTTCGACCTAGGGAGAATTAACCTTGATTAAAATAATAACACTCTTTCTTTTTTCTTTTCAGGCCTTTGCCTATTGCCCTTCTATTGATATTGAAAATCTTCCGCCGAGTTTTGATTTTGCAAATGACCTAACGCCTAGATTTAGCTTCAGAGTCACGAGGGATGATCGAAGTGAAAGTTGTATCTTTGCCATTGGTATAGATAAGGGAGGTGCAGCAAATTACAATAGGCAACTTTCTGGTGCTTCAGGTATCTTGAACTACAATCTTTCGCCAGAAGCTTCAATCAACAATATTTTCAAAGATGTGAATGATCGTACCAACAACAATGAAATCATTTTGGGGGAGTTTCGATCAAACAGGGGTAATTCATCACAAAACACTCGCTTTTATGGACAGCTTACTCTTCCCAACAACGCTACTGGCGGGCATTATACAGATACAGTAAATGTGAAAGTTTACGAGTTATTTTTTGGCTTCTTTTATATACTTAGACAAACCAAGCCCCTAACTCTTTACTATCAAGTTCCGGAACAAATTGCGTTGTCCATTGTTAACCGCGGAGCTAGTTTCGATTCAAACTCAACGAGTCGATCTTTGAATTTTGGCAGTCTTTCTGCTGGTGCTACCAGAGGAGTTGATGTCGTAATACAAACATCTGCTGGCTATAGTTTAAATGTATCCTCACAAAACAATGGCAAAATGAAGCATTCTCAGATCAATTCATATGTTGATTATTCTCTTAGAGCAAACGGACAAACTGTAAGCCTTGATGGCTCTAGTGGCTCGCCTAGAACTATACAAACAGGAACAGGAGGACATCCAGGAGATGGTTTTCGTTTTGAATTAGATTTTGAAATTGGTGCAGTTAATACTCAACCGGCTGGAAATTACAACGACTTAATTACAGTTACTGTAACAACTAATCTTTAATTAGGTTAACTTCAACCTTTCCATCTTCGAATTTTTTTTCTTCAAAAGGAATGATGAGCTCTCTTTTATTTCCAGGAAGCAAATTGATAGAACTCCATTTTTTAAATTGCTTATCTTTGAGATTCAATTTTTTCTTCACGGCTTTCTGGTTTATGCTTAAATCATAATTATGAAGAAGATCATGCTTTTTACCTGAGTTTTCTAAGTTTATATGAAGCTTATTATTTAAGACATATGCCTTATGAACTTCAATCTTAGGTAAAACATTTTTTGGAGTTACATAGAGAGACGCTATATATTCAAGGACGACTTTTAATTGAACTCCATCATTTATGGCCCCAGGGACTTGGCGAACAATCATTCGATAAGGGACTTCTTTATCAACTTCTTTTCCAATATAAGACACACGAATGACTTGGGATTTTCCGGCAGCAACTTCAAACAGAGGTGGATAAATCATGAAGTCATCAGACTCAGCCCTTTTCTCATTCCCATCTTTATCAATAGATCTGGTATAGGTGGCAGCTTCAATTTTTATCGGCTCTTTATTAGTATTAATCACTCGAAAAGATTTTGTTCTCTCTTTTTTATTAAAGCCAAATTCTTGAACTATAGGTGTCAGTTTGAATGCGAAAGAATTTTGAGTATGAGCGATAAAAAGAAATAGGAACAAACTACGGAGCATAAATTTTTACCTTTTTAAGGTTCTCGTTTTTCAAATCTATGCTCTCATTATATTGAAAAAAATAAGTAGATGTCTGGCCTGATACCGATTCGACTTCTAAATAGTGATCATAATTAGCGCTAAAACTCACAGTTTTTCCCCAAGAAATCCCTATATTACGCGTCACTGTGCCGGCCACGCGGATTTCGGAGGCATAACTTGCTGAGGTTAAAAAAAGCGGTAAAAATAGCGTTAAAACTAAATACTTCACCCCTTCTTATCGGTGCCTGAGTAAATTACTTAAGTATTTTAAGGTATTGATTTAATGATACTTTGGTGAAATTCTTCCAAGTCTATCTGGGGCTTATCCAATACCTCATTTAAAAATGTATAAACATTCGAATTAAGTCCACAAGGGTTTATTTTCTTCAGCTCTGAACTCATTATTGGGTCACTATTAAGATTAAAGGCTAAACCGTGCTCTGTTATAAAACGATTCAATCCAACTCCGATGGAGGCGATCTTCATTTTCTGAAACCAGACACCCATAATCTTCTGAGTGGCCAAGGCTTTAATCTGATATTCATTTTCTAAGTGATTTCGTACTAACTTTAAAAGCCAACACATATGATCATTAAGACTGTAACTAGGTGTAACTCTCACGATTGGATAGAATATCCATTGTCCTGGATAATGATAAGTGATGCCACCCCCTCGGTGAATATCGTATACAGGAAAGCCAAGATTTTCCCTGATAGTATTATCAAATTCTAGCAGACTATCCTCACCCCTTTCATTTCCACGTCCAAGCGTGAAGCAATGTGGATGATTGGTAAAAATATAAATTCTAGCGCCGGTATTTTTTCGAACAAATTCTTGATAAGTAGTCTGAAATTTTAAAAACTCTGAATAATCCCAATTCCATTTTTTGATAACAAAAGTTTTTTCATCTTTAACATAAGACTCTGAGGATTCCGGAGTTTTAAGGGAGCTGAAATCTATTTGTTCCAATTTATTTTCTCGTCCATTTTGTCGTTTAAAAACTCTAGGTATTCAGCTGCTTTATATGAGCTTCTCACCATTGGCCCTGATGCAACAAATTCAAAGCCCAAGTCGTAGGCAATTTTTTTAAGATGATCAAACTCTGCAAGTTCATAGTATTTCTGGACTTCAAGATGCGCTAAAGTTGGCCTTAAATACTGACCGAAAGTTATAATTTTCACACCAGCTTCACGCAAATCCTGCATGGTTTCAACTAGCTCTTGTTTTGTCTCACCCAGTCCCACCATCAATGAAGTTTTGGTAGCAATTTCCGGATAATTATCTGCATAAAACTTTAAAGCTTTTAAAGTTTTTTCATATCCAGCTCTTCTATCTCTCACTGGATGTGTGAGTCGTTTAACAGTTTCTATATTTTGCGCAATTACAAAAGGCTTTGATTTTGCAAGCGTGTGCATATGTTCTTCCTGGGCATCAAAATCAGGAATAAGCACTTCCACTTTTACTTCAGGATGATCAATAGCAACTTGGCTTACAACTGCTGCAAAATGAGATGCACCAAAATCAGGAAGATCATCACGGTCAACACTTGTGATGACAAGATATTTAAGCCCCATGGTTTCAACCATCTCAGAAGCTTTTTTAGGCTCTTCTAAATCGAGTAATCCTTTAGGATTTCCCGTTTTTACATGACAAAATTTACAAGCACGCGTACAGGTATCACCCATTACCATCATTGTTGCAGTACGAGCATCCCAACATTCACCTAAATTAGGACATTTTGCTTCTTCGCATACAGTGTAGAGATTCTTTTGACGTAATTGTGTTTTGATTGATTTGTAGTTATCACCCTTAGGAATTTTGCTCTTTAAATACCTAGGTTTCCCTACGAGATTCTTCTTTCCATATTTGGTAAATTTAGTTTCTGTCATAGGGAGGATTTAACACAATATGCGATAGATGCCAATTAGGCAGCTTTGCTAAAAGATTCTTCCTGGCCATGTTCAAGGACTATTCGAACAGATTGGAAGTCATAGCCAAAAAACTGTGAGATAACCCCTAAAAATTCATAACTGTCATTCTCAGCAGTTATAAATATCTGGCTCCCCATTAGATCCCGAAACGGTCCCCAGTTCTTAGGAACCTCTAGAAGCTCTCCTACATCATTCTCAATGCTCAGGCACATTCGCTGGATATCTTCCTGAGCGTAGAGCGTAAAGGCTCTGTCAGAGCTTTCTTGCAAGCTGAGCGTCTCCTGAACCATTAATGATATAAAGTCTTTTTCTTTCACACCTCACTTATCGGCATGAAAAATCACAACTTTACAAGGTTTTTACTCGTCAGATTCGCCACTCGGAATATCATTCTCTTCTAGGGCGTTTATAGGTTGTTGAGCGTTATAGTAAGACTTTACATTGCTTACTTCTGAAATCTTCCACATCTCCCCATCTTTCACAACCGTGGCAACTTTTTTGATTTCTGACTCAAAATCGCCTTCTTCTTTATTCTTGAAGTCGAACTTTACAATGTACGTCACAGTACACTTTTCCCCAGCACATACCTTATTGGATATTTCAATTTTAGGGTTCTGAACCTTGGTAAGTCTCTTCATAGACTTATCCAAGAACTCTTCCATCTCAGACTCTTCTAATTGATTTACACTCTCAAGAAGCTTTCCAGTCGTGTATTTTTCAAAAAATTCTTTATCAACTTTTTTCGACGTCACCTCTGAAACAAAGAGCTTTATTAGACCTTCTGGAGTTTTAGCTCCTTTATCACAACTCACCAAACCAACTACCAACAAAACTAATAAAAACTTCATACTAATAACTCCGGTTGAAATCCTAATTCTTCTATAATATCTACAAATCTGTACCAATTAAGCCCTGTTTGAGCTTCGTCTTTGAACACTTTAAGTCCGGCACCATTGCCATTTTTCATGATGGTCACTACTCGTGCATTTGACTTAAAACTATGATCTTCAAAGTTAATATCTACCTCAAACTTTCCTCTAATTTTTTGCGCATCTTTCAAGTAGATAAAAAAACCGTTTTCACTCCAGTTTGTTAGGTGCCCATGAAATGTAGTATCTCCTTGCTTCAAAGTGATAGGAATTTTAAAGCACATTGGATCGAAAAGATTATTCTCATCAAATAAAGGATTATAATAGGATTCTTTAAAATCTTCCGTCATAAATTGGAAAAGGTAATAGGCAAACAAAAGATAGAAAAAAAGTAAAAGTATAATAAATTTAGAAAACTCAATCCACAGGCCACCAACAGTAAAGGCAAAGGTTGTACCTACAGATGCCCAAAAAAGAAAAACAGCGAAACGACTCATTCGATAAATTGAAAAAATGGTGACTAAAAATAGTCCTGCAACTACTTGCGAACCTTTAATAAACTCCATGAGATTTTCTGTTTGTAAAATCGATTTCCCAGTTTGAATTGAGTTTTGTAAGTAAAGAAACAGAAAAGAGAACAAAAGAAATGTGATAACATTCCAAATAACAGGACTTCGGTAGGTAATTTTTTTTTTGCTCATGTTTTTATCTTTAAATAGCGTATAATTCTATTATGTTGGAAAAAATCAAAATTAACAACACATGCATATCCTGTGATATTTGCCGCCTTGTTTGTCCTGAAAACTCAATTGTTACCGACGGAACAAATTATGAGATTGACACCTGGAGTTGCACTTTGTGCCATTTGTGCATTCCCATTTGTCCATCTGAATCGATAAAATCTAATCTGAAAAAGAATCCTCAATAATCGAGTTATAAACTATTCTTTGAGAATCCGCAGTACCAATTTCCATGTCTGAGTCCTCAAGAATAATAGTGTGAGAACCATAAGCTTTGTTAGCATATGAACCGGAAAGGTTGATCCCTTGCAAACAATTGTAGGTGTGAGCATCAATTATTTGCTTTGGATTTAGTGCTTTTGTCTCAACCAGGAAGTTAAAAAACCGAGAATGAGGTGATGAGAGCACAGAAAAATGCGAATTATGATAGCGCTTTAAAGTCCCAAAATCCCAATATTCAAACTCCTTTAATACCATAACACCAACATCATCTTTTTCAGGATTAGCTACTGTATCAAAAAATTTTGAGAGCCCATTTGTTCTTCTGAGCTTAGTTAGATCGATAAAACAATTTCCCGTATAAGTAATCATTTTTTGATCACGAGCAATTTCTTGATTGGGTACGACTCCTTTGAAGTCGCTATTCTCATCCAAATCTAGTGCATTATATAAGTCATTTGAATTGACTTCATAGCCAAGCAGTACTGTGGATCTATTTTTTAGAAATGAGAGTGCGGATTTGATTAGAGTTTGTTCCATGGTAATAAATTGATCACCATTTAGAATTGCCAAAACACCCTCATAATTTATCATTTTGGCTAAATTATGAATTGCACCTCCAATATCTAGAGGTTCATCCTCAATAATAAGGCTAACATTATCGCCAAAATTTTTTGAATTGAAGTAGGCTTGAATTTTTTCGCCATAATAGTAAGTGTTTACAAAAACCTTTGCTGCTGGGTACAGTTTTTTAGCAAATTCAATTTGCAGAGCGAGAAGTTCACTTTCAAAGACCGGCCATAGAAGCTTTGGAATATCCTCCCCAATTCTTCCCATACGGGTTCCTTTACCGGCAGCTAAGATAAGAACATTATTAACTTGCATAATAATTTCTGAACATCACTTTTCGTAAATCATCATACTTTTCATTTCGCATCATGACCTTTCGAATTTTTTCCATCGCAAAGCCCACATATTTGATATAACGAACATCTTTTCTTGTAGCATAAATATAACCAAAGCTTCCGATGGCTTTAAATACTCGTTGCAAAACCATATCATCATAAAGCTCATTGAATTTTTCCCACGATTGACCAATCACTTCTTCACCGAGCCTATCATAATAATATTTTTTAATTTCAAGCTTATTATTTTCGGTAACTTTATAATAACAGTCATCTAAAACAGAAGCTAAATCATATTGTGGAATACCCCACCTCGCATCTTGAAAATCTATGATGATATTTTCTCCATCTTTGACCATGACATTTCGACTGTGGAAGTCTCTATGAGTAAGCACCATTTTTTCAGAGCTAAGTCTTTGGCAAATTGGCTTAAATAGTTCCTGGATTTTTTCTATATCTTTTGCATTTTCAATATTTAAAAAGCGCTTATAGTAATAGTCTAACGTAAACTCAATCTCCCAGAACAATTTATCAAAATCAAATTTCAAATTAAATAACTTAGAGTTTTCAACATCACGAACAGGGATTTTGTGAATATCAATTAAAGGGTCAATTACCTTTTTGTATATTTCTAATTCTTTATCACTATTTTCTACACTTGAAAGGTAATGAAGAAGAGTTTCATTTCCAAGGTCTTCCTCCAGAATATAACCTTTTTTCAAATTTTCATCATAAATTCTTGGGACTCTCACTCCATGTGAGCTCAAAAATTTCTGTACATTAACAAAATTATTTTCACCTTCAGCACTTGGATTATCTAGGCATGCAACAAAAGATTTATTATTGCAAAACAGTCTGTAATACCTTCTTGTTGAGGCATCTCCGGTCAATTTATCTATGTTTTCTAACTGACAATCTTGATCTTCAGCCTTACTAATGCTGCTTTTAAATAACTCTTCGATAAAGAGTTGCTCTGATAACTCCGGCTTCATGCTAGATGCTCCTTAAAAAACTATAAAATTGTTTGGATGAACCTTTATACTTGGTTCGTTGAGAAGCCTCTAGATAGTTATCTATTAAAAAAGCTTTAAAGAGCGCTTCTTCTCTTGATATTGACCGGACATCTCCTAATTGAAGAGAAAAATCCAATGAGTTTCTGTTTTTAATTTGTAACCAAGAAAGATAAGAGTCTGACTCTAAACCTATTCTTTTCAAAAGATAATAAGACCATTTATGAATTTCAACCTTAACTTCAGTATTAAGTCTTAGTAGAGAGAGAATTCTTTCAGTATCAATCGCCCCTGTCGGAATGATAATTTTTTTCTCATAAATATTTTTTTCTGATCGGACCAATTCATAAACTATCAAACAATACAGAATAGTTTCATTTTTAACGTACCTTTTGATTAAGCTAGAAGAAAAATAAAATTTATATCCCGGCAGTGAAAAGTGAAATGGTATATTCGAGTTCACGATATAAAATTCAGGTTGGACATTGTCTTTGAAAAAAAGTTCATTTGCTGAGGTAATTTTTTTGACTGTATTTTTCAAAAATTCTTGATGCTTAGCTTGAAGATCAATTCGCTTGCTTTCGATATTCTCAAGATAAACCTTGTGATAGGATTTCAAATGATCAATATAATCAAAATTATTGAATTCTTTATAGTTGGTGAGTTCTAATTCAACTTTTGGTTTCTGATTGAAAACCGGAAGTTTAAAGCTCGAACAAGAAAATAGTAAAATTAATATTAAATACTTCATCATAAAAAAAGGCAGGTCTTAGACCTGCCTCTATTATACTATTATCACTTAAAGTTTAGAAGCTTTCGTTTGCTACTCCTCTAGAATCTAGAATTGGAGTATAAATTGTAAACCCTGCGAAAATCTTATTAGGGTCTTTAATTAGTGGAGTGTTATTCTTCCAAATAGCTCTCCAGTGCTTAGTTGTTCCATATGTATCAGTAGAAATTGTTCCCAAAGTATCTCCAGTCTTGATTAAGTACGGGTTACCTGTTGGACTCCACTGAAATGGTTGTGCCGGTGGATTATAGCTTAATACCGTCCCAGCAGAAACTGAATATCGAGAACCAAGCTTTCCTGAATTCATTCTAGCTAGGTCTCTCCACTTGCTGTAGTCACCATAAATTTTAAAAGCAACTATCATAAGTGTTTCACCATTTTGAACTGTATAAGTACCTGACCCGTCTGCGGCAGCAAAAGATGAAGTACCCATTGATGTAGCCTCCATACCTGTTCCACCATCAGAAAAGTCAGAAACCATCTCAGTGCTTGCTGCAGCTGCTGGCTCTGTCATTCCAAAATCATCTGTAGATGCTGTTGAGTCATCACTGAAATCATCAGAGAAATCATCTCCACCAAAGGCATCTTCTACTTGATCTGAAACCGTATCCGCAAGCTCATCACCTGCTTCTTCTTTGAAATCTTCTTCGAATTCGTCTTGCTCAGGAACATCGATTCCCGCTCCGTCTGCAACTTCTTCGAGTGACTTCCCACCAGAACAAGCGACCAAGCTCATAATTAAAAATAGTGATAATAAAAACTTCATAGCATAACTCCTCGTAAGTTAGGATTATTATAACCTAAATACAAAGAGCTTATCGGTAAGGGAAAATTTTCCTATAAAAGTTTTTTAGTAGTAGAAAAACATTTCCTGTTGATCAATTGAGTCATGTATTTTTTTAACTAATCGATCAAAATGTTCTTCATTCTCTAAGAAGTCTAAATCGTCTGTATCAACGATTAAAGACTTACCTTGATCGTAGTTTTCGTACCATTCATTGTAGTATCCGTTTAAACGAGTCAGGTAGTCGATAGGGATTGCTTGTTCATAATCACGACCACGAAGCTTGATACGCTCAACTAGTTTTGGAACTGAACGTCTTAAGAATATCATTAACGTTGGTGGATTTAGATAATTAATCATTGAGTGGTAAAGAGTACAATAGGTTTCATAGTCCCTCTGATCAAGGTCACCTTGTTCAAAAAGGGCACGCGCAAAAATATTTGCATCCTCATAAATTGATCTGTCTTGAATAGCAGAACCAGAACCAAACTCAATATGCTTATGAGTATTGAAGCGATGATTTAAAAAATAAACTTGAAGAGGAAAACTCCAGCGAGACATATTGTCATAGAAGTCTGCCAAGTAAGGGTTGTCTTGAACGGATTCAAAATGTGGCTTCCAACCTAGTCTTTCTGAAAGTTTTTTTGTTAGTGTAGTCTTTCCACTTCCAATATTTCCTGCAACAACAACAAACATTTTATTTGAACCACTAGATAGCTGACTATAGGCCTCTAAACTCATCAATTCCCCCAATATCTTGTGTGGCTATCAGGAATATAAAATCTGAGCAAATGAGTCAAATGACAAAAAACTATTTTTTCTTACTTCAATAAAATTGACTTAGTTTACCGATTGTTTCGGCTTATATAAAATAACTCAATGATCAGTAAGTTATTAAAAAATCAATCTCTTGCCTTAGTTTCAATACTTTTTTTATTGAGCTGTGGTGTCGCACATAGTCAGGATCTTTTGGATGATGCCACGTCAAGTTATTCTATAGGTGACACTTCTGAACAGTTCACCGAGGCCATAGATATAATTTCACGGTCAGGGAAAATTTTTATCTTAACAAACAATAATCAGCAGCTCAATAAAGGTGACTTCATCACGATGAGCCTTAGAGAGAAAGGACCTGTCGCTCGAGCGATCGTTGCCAAAAACCATAAGGGAAGAGCAGGAATAAAAGTTATAAAGGTCTATTCCCTTGCCCGTTGGAAAAAATTAGCAAAAGGAACAGAGGTCGATATTATTCGAGGTGACGATAGCGTTTTGTTTAAGCCTAAAGAAAATAAAAAAACGACTGAAGAAGAGGATTTAAAAATCACCAGCGAAGAAGACCTTTTTAATGACAAGGAAATAATTGAAGGTGATGCCGACCAGTTCTACACAGATAAAAGGCATATCAAGCCAGACAATGTTGTGTCTATTGGCTACTCGCAATTTAGTTTTGTAAACGACGCTGATGGATCAGGAGACACAATAACTTCCAGCCAATTCAGCTATAACTGGGCCTATCAATTTTCAGACAACTACTGGGTTGAGGGTACTTACGCGAGAGCGGAAACCAATCGATTCCCTAGGTCAGGTGAACAAACTGTGATTAATAGTTTTAGTGCAAAAATTAAATATACTATCAAAGCTCCGCTTTACTCATACCTACTTCCGTATGCAGGATTCCAAACCTATATAGTATCTAGTGCCAACGCTGGAGTTGTTAGTGACGACGTAGACGAAGAAACAGCCGCTTTGGAAGAAGCTGTTATAGATGATTTAGAAAAAACTCAACTCATCGTCGGTGTAAGTTTTATGAGACGGTTAGTTCCTGGTTGGTTTTTCAAAGCTGATCTTGGAAATGATATTTTTAGCGCGGGATTTGCCATTGAATTTTAGTATCCTTACTATCAGTTTTTTATTTCTTATAGGATGCGGTTTAAAAACTAAACCCGTCCCACCGAAAAATAGATTCCAACCGATAGAGTCGCAGTATATAAAAAAATATAAGCTGCAAGAAAAAGAACAAGTAAAAAAGAAAGAGCCAACCAAAAAGAACAAGAAATGAGTTTAATCATTGCAACTGGATCTAATATTGGTGACAGACTTTCACATTTAAATGCTGCAAAAAATCTTCTTAAAGAAAAATTTAATTTAATTCATGAAAGTCGAGTCTACAAAAGTGAAGCTGTCGACTACACTAATCAACCAGATTTTTATAATCAGGTTTTAGAGTTTAAGCTTCCAGAAATGGCACCAAAAGATGCCATAAAAATTTGTCTCGACATAGAAGCAAGTCTTGGACGTACAAGAGAAATCAAGCGTGGTCCAAGAAATATAGATATAGACATTATTTTTTGGGGAACTGAATCAATCAACTTAAAAAATCTTATTGTGCCCCACCCCAGATGGAGTGAAAGAAGTTTCATTGTCCTACCTTTGCAAGAACTACCTTACTGTAAAATCCTAGCAAATCATTATAAAATACCTTCACAATTTAATAATACTGCCCAACCAATTTGAGGACACTATGGATTTTTCACTAAGCCCTGAGCAAAAAGAAATGTATGAACTCGCAAGAAAGTTTGCAAAAAACGAAATGATTCCTTACGCAGCTGAATATGATGAAAAAGGTATTTTTTGTGAGCAGCAAATCAAGAAAGCTTGGGAATTAGGCTTCACTAATACTTGTATTCCCACTCAATTTGGTGGAAATGGATTTGGTCTTTTAGATGCCGTGACTATAGGTGAAGCTCTATCTTACGGTTGTATGGGTATGTACACTTCAATTATGTGTAATGACCTAGCTCTTACGCCAATTGTAGTTGGGGGGTCTGACGAACAGAAAGAAAGGTTTCTAAGACCTTTTACCGAAGGACCAAAACTTGCCTCGTTTTGTTTAACTGAACCAGGAAATGGGTCCGATGCTGCAGGTATAAAAACCACAATAAAAGACGGTGGAGATCATTGGATTTTAAACGGGCAAAAAATGTGGATTACAAATGGAGGATACGCTGACCTCTACACTGTTTACTGTACTACCGATCCTTCGCTTAAACATAAAGGAATTTGTGCAGTAGTTGTAGACGCTAAATCAGAAGGTATAACAGTTGGAAATAAAGAAGACAAAATGGGACAGCGAACATCAGACACTCGCGCGATTCAATTTGAAAACGTTAAAGTTCCAAAAGAAAATATGCTCGGAAATCCTGGTGATGGCTGGAAGATAGCTATGAAAACGCTAGATCACTCTAGACCACTTGTTTCTTCTATTGCTCTTGGAGGATCACAAAGGGCTTTAGATCTTGCGAGTCAATACGCTAAAGAGAGAACTCAATTTGGAGTTCCTCTAGCAAAACATCAGGCCATTCAATTTATGTTAGCAGAGATGCAAATGAAAATTGAAGCGGCTAGACTGCTCATTCAAAAAGCCGCGTGGCAAGCAGATCAAGGTATACAAAACACCGTTGCTGCATCGAGTGCCAAAGCATTTGCAGCCGATACTTGTATGCAAATAACGACCGATGCGGTACAAATATATGGCGGATACGGCTACTCCAAAGAGTATCCTGTTGAGAAGCTTATGCGCGATGCCAAACTGATGCAAATATACGAGGGGACAAGTCAAATTCAAAGACTTGTTATCTCAAGGGAAGTACTTAAATAATATTGAAGGAGTATCACAATGAACATTTTTGTATGTGTGAAGCAAGTTCCTGACACCGAGACAAAGGTTCAACCTAACGGTGACGGAAGCTTTATCGAAACAAGTTCAATCAAATGGATTATGAATCCTTACGATGAATTTGCTGTTGAGCAAGCGCTTTTAGTAAAAGCTGCAAATGCTGGTGCAACTGTTACTGTTGTTAGAGTTGGTGGAGTAAAAGACACTGAGGCTCTAAGAACTGCAATGGCAATGGGTGCAGACGAAGCAATCTTAGTTGAAGCAGAAGACAATCTTGATTCTTATTCAATTGCAAAAGCTCTTAAAGGAGCGATTGAAAAATCAGGAAAGTCAGCAGATCTAATTCTTGCTGGTAAACAAGGTATTGATGACGATTGTCTACAAGTTCCTCAAATTCTAGCTGAAATGATGAACCTACCATCAGTTTCAGTTATTGTTGGGTTTGAGCAAAATGGTGATAGCGTTACTGTTAAAAGAGAAATCGAAGGTGGAGCGATTGAAGTTTATGAGCTTAAAACACCATGTGTTTTAGCTACAAACAAAGGAATCAACACTCCAAGATATGCGTCTTTACCAGGAATTATGAAAGCAAAAAGAAAGCCTATGCAGCAGCTAACTTTAGCTGATGTTGGTGTTTCTGCTGATGATAGAAGAGTTAATTATTCTAACTTTACTCTTCCACCTGAAAAGCCACCAGGGAAGAAATTCGATGCAATGGACGAAGCTCAACAGGCAAGCGTTGTTGCTGAAGTAGTTGGTCTATTAAGAACTGAAGCAAAGGTAATTTAATCATGGCAAACGTATTAGTATTTACAGAGACAAATAATGGGAAGGTAAAGCCAGTAACGCTTGAAATCCTTGGAAAATTAAACGGCCAAACTGCTGAAGTTGCTGTTATCGGTGACCTTGCAGATGACCAAGTAAAAGTACTAGCAGAGTACGGTGCAGGTAAAGTTCATAAGCTTAAAGGTGACAACCTAGATAAGTATTCTCCAGAAGGTTATTCAAACGCCCTTCATGGATTTATTTCAAGTGGAAGTTATGATTATGTTTTAGCTGGAGCAACTGCTCTTGCAAAAGATATGCTTCCAAGACTTGCAACTAAATTTGATGCTGGTCTAGCTTCAGACTGTACTAATTTCGTATTTGATGGTGATACTTTTAACGGAACAAGACCTCTTTTTGCGGGTAAGTGTTTAGCTAAAGTTGAACTTTCAGGACCGAAGCCACATTTTGCAACTATCAGACCAAACGCACTTGGTATGCCAGAGTCTCCAACTGCTGGTGCTGGTGAAGCGGCTGATGCAAGTGTAGAAGCGGGAGAAATCAGAGCAGCGATTAAAGAGATCATTGCTTCTGCATCTGAAAAAGTGGATCTTACTGAAGCGAATATCATCATTTCTGGTGGAAGAGCTATGAAGAATTCTGAGAACTTCGCAATCCTTAAAGAGTGTGCGGATGTAATTGGTGCAACAGTTGGTGCCTCAAGAGCAGCTGTTGATTCTGGTTACGCAAGTCCAGATATGCAAGTTGGTCAAACAGGTAAAACAGTTTCTCCATCACTTTATATTGCTTGTGGTATCTCGGGAGCAATTCAGCACCTTGCGGGGATGAGAACTTCTAAGGTTATTGTTGCGATCAACACTGACCCTGATGCGCCTATCTTTACTAAGGCTGACTACGGTATTGTTGGAGATCTATTTAAGATTGTTCCAATTCTGACTGAAGAGTTCAAAAAAATCCAAGACTAATTAAATTCAAAATTAAATAGTTTTATAGGGGGAGTTACTGACTCCCCTTTTTTAATGTATAGTTTTAGAGATGCGCGAAAAGATTTTAGGTTTTATAGCATATTTACTTGTGAGATGTATTGGGATGACCCTCAGGGTGAAGATGCATTTTCCTGACAAAGAAACCGAAGCAGAGTTTCTCAAGCGATTCAAAAATAAGAAACCGAATCCAGAGCTAAATTACCTTCTGGCCTTCTTTCATCAAGATGAACTTTGCCTGCTCAACCACTGGAGAAACCGTAGAGTATCAGTTTTAATATCTATCTCTAAAGATGGAGAGATCATGAATAATGCTTCTCGTTTTCTGGGCTATGATTCTGTTAGAGGTTCATCTTCAAAAAAAGCAGTCTCAGGACTAATTGCAGCCATCAGAAAAGTAAAAACAGGTGCAAGTATGGCCTTCGCTGTGGATGGACCTAGAGGTCCTATTTATAAAGTTAAAGACGGAATTTGTGCGGTATCAAAAAAAACTGACACTCCGATTATGCCTGTAAGAGCAAAATCATCTCGAACAAAAATATTTGAAAAGTCGTGGAATAAAGCAAAATTTCCTCTTCCATTCTCTCGAATTGATCTTTATTTTGGGCACTTACGTCATTATGAAACATCTGAGCTAGAGTCTCAGCTTAACAATCTCCTAGTCTCCTAGCCTTTTTATTTACTTCTCAATCTTGAGAGGGCATATTCCGATACTTACCTAAAGGTTTGAATTATGACGCAAGAACAAATTGATTATACATGGGATGAAAATGAGCCTGCTCTAGATGAGGCTTATGAAAGTTTAATGTCTCCAGATGTGGAAGCAAAAGATGATCTTCCAACTCGTCACAACCTTCAAATTACAAGAAGACTATTTCATATGGCCAATGGCTTCGTGATTGCCTCCTTATATTTGGTTTCATTTAGTCACTCGCAAATGATTCACCTACTAGGAACAATTGCCTGTGTTTTATATGTAGTTGAACAAATTAGAATCAGCTACCCCGAAACGGCAGCCAAGCTTCTTCCTTTCACGAGACTAATCATGCGTGCAGAGGAGCAATTAAAGGAATCAGCAATGGTGCCTTATGCATTTGCCGTGCTACTTACAATTATAACTTTTCCAAAACATATCGCTCTGGTGGGTATCTACACGCTAGCATTTGCAGATCCTCTTTCTGCTTTAATTGGGATTAAATTTGGAAAGCATAAAATTTCTCCAACTAGGAGCTGGGAGGGTGCTGCTGCATTCTTTTTCACTACATTTATCATCTGTGCGCTAATTTTAACTGGATACAATCAAGGTTTTAACGCGAGTGTATTTTTTGTTTCAGCTCTTCTCGGTGTTATCTGTGCACTCTTTGATATGGTTCCTCTAAAGATTGATGATAACCTCACAATACCACTTTTTACTTCAGTGGCATTGTGGCTTATTTGTACAATTTTTGGGATTTATATTTAAGACTTAGACTCCAAAAGAGTGGCTATACGGAGAAGTTGTGTTTTTAATTTCTTCGTAGTTTCTCGCCTCATATGAATCTTCTTCATATTGCTTATCGTAAGACTCACCCTCGTCATACTGGTAACCGAACTCATCAGTAGGCATGTCACGTCTATTATCATCGTTTCTAGCATAATGATCTTCAAGCTCTTGATCTTTCTTTTCATCATCTAGATTTTCTTCAAGATTTTCATCAACTTTTTGCTCATTCTGATCATTCATCGCCCAGCTTTGCTCATTGTTATAATCATAGCCGTCGATTTCACTATTTACTGGAGCTTTAAATTGCAGCCTAATACCACCATACTGAGAATCATCAGTTAGTGTGATCATGTACTGACCTTTTTTAACTTCATAAAGAAGACCTGAGCGTAGCTCCCTTGTTTTAGTATCTTCATACTGAAAAACATTTCCGACCATACGCTCGCGAGTGTTGATCGCGAAACTCTTTCCACCCGGAAGAGAAACATTAATCTCTTCTACAACTCCATCAACAACCTTTGCACTCCCAGAATAATCAACGCCTTCTTTGAGGACTTTCTTATTGAAAATTCCGCCTGTTAATTCAAGGTCTAAATCTTGAGAAATTGCCGGTTCAGGGTTTGCTACAACCACTTCCTTTGTTTCCTCTTTCTTCTTATCTAGCAGTGGCTTAAATTTCTCTTTCACTGCTTCGTTTACTCTTTGGATAAGTTTTGTTTCAGCAGAATCTTTCCACGTTTTAGTGCTCAAAGAGGCTGCCGCTCTTCCAAACTTAACTTCTCCAAGTGTTTCGTCTAAGCGTTTTGTAAGCTTAATATTAAAGTCATTTTTTAATGGGGAAATAGTGTTAAATCGATAGGAATTATATCCAGCTAAAGCGACCAACATACAGCTTGGTAAGACGATCCCATATTTGAATGTTTTTCCTAATGTACTCATAACTCTCAATCTCCTTGCCTTTATATATGCATGGTAGATGCCAAGTTACACGGCCCGAAAGAGGCAGCTAAGCAACTGTAATCATGAAGATTTCTAATGTAATACTGTTAGGAAATTAAACAGTGTATGGATTTTTTACACAAAAAAAGGGTAAGAATCTGGTCCTTACCCCTTTAAAATTTTTGTTTTTTAGTAAGCAACCATTAAGGAAAATCTAGTTTGATTCCCATGTAATCAGCATGAGAAGATCTAAATCTTTTAATTGCAATTGCTACTAATTCTTCAACTGGAAGGTCTGAGTTTTTACTCATAGTCTCAAGATCGGCAATTAATTGCTTCTCAATGTTAACCTTTAACTCAGCCGTTTCACCTTCGTTGTGTTTTTGCGACTTCATATTTACCTCACACAAGTTTAATAACTTTTATAACTTCTTTTTTTCTAAGACTTACTAGTGCCTGAGTTATCTCAAAATCTAGCATCTCATTATTATTATATACATCTTCCACAAGATTGTAGTCAGAAAGTGTACAAAGCAAACTATATTCTTGAGCCGATATTTCAATATTTGACTCTATTACCTCGGCCCTTGCAAGGAGCTTCATATTTGCCGGCGGCTTGAGCTTTTGAGAGGCTTGGTATTGCTCAATATATTCTGAAATTTTCCGTTTTAACTGGCCCAGTGGTACTTCTATTTTTTGCTGAGTCTTAGCAATTAACTCCGGCTCAACGACAATTCTATACTTACCCTCTATAGTACTCAGTGAACATAAGCTCATCAAAGCTTTAAAACCTTCAACATTTGAATGCTTAGCATTGATGATCTCTCCATCTAAAAAAACGATCTCTCCAATAAATTTATTATTAGATTTTTCTAATAGATTGAGCTTGCCAGTGAAACAGACAAGAGCTTGGTCATCAAAATTTTCAAAAATATCGAGCCTCAAATTTGATCCTAGTTAAAAAGCTTTCCAAGTAAACTTTTCTTTTTATTATCATCTGGATAAAAATAGCTGTCCAGTTTACCACCGATATCCTGATAGGCAGTCCAAACTTTAGTGTCACCATGCTTTTCACTATTCGTCATATATGGAGTACCAAAGTCTGCTCCTTTACGAAGTCCAATATCTAGAGGAATTTGCCCTAGATAACCAACTCCCAGCTCAGTACAAGAAGACATAACTCCTCCCGTTCCATATAAAAAGTGTTCTTTTCCACAACCATCGCAGATAAACGAACTCATATTTTCAACCATACCGATCACATGAACATCTAGTTTATCAAACATATGAAGTGCTTTTCTTGCATCTAAAAGCGCTATATCTTGAGGCGTAGAGATGATGATCGCTCCACTCAACTCTATATTTTGAACCATTGATAATTGAACATCGCCCGTTCCAGGAGGAAGGTCCAAAAGAAGGTAATCAAGCTCGCCCCATTCAGTCTCGAAAAAGAACTGGTTTAAAACTCCGCCTAACATTGGACCTCGCCAAACAACAGGCTCATCTTCATGGATAAAATTTCCAAAAGAAATGAATTTTATCCCGTGATTTTCAAGAGGCATGATCTTTTGCTCTTCATTAGCCGAAGGCCTATGCTCACGTCTGTTAAATAAAAGTGGTACTGATGGTCCGTATATATCTGCATCTATAATTCCAACTTTTTTTCCTTTAGCAGCCAAAGTTACTGCAAGGTTCGAGGTAAAAGTACTCTTTCCTACCCCTCCTTTTCCAGAAGCTACACAAATGACATTTTTAACATTCGGAATCTTTCTTTTCTCTCCCACAGTTCCGTGCCCAACTTTAAGCTGTGCAGGGTTCTTAGGTGCGACTGCTTCTTTGTTTAAATTAGGAGCTACATCTTGACTGCTATCTGAGCTCGACAGAAGAAAGATATTATCTTCTGAAATCTTGTCCTTTAGCATATCAATTATAGATTTTTCTAACTCTTGTTTTTGCTGAGGTGGAATCCCATCCCTCTTATAGCGTATATGCAGGTCTTCACCCTTTTTTTCTACGCTTATAATTCTTCCCTCTTCACCCAATGTTTTTTGTGAAACAGGATTTAATACCTGAGATACCTTGTCTACAATATCACTATCCATTCTCTGCCTTTCTTTAAAATTTTTAGTTCCCTATTTTATGCGATATTATAGAATAAAAGCAATGACTTCAAAAAGGATTAGCGTTGGCAAATAATAGAAGAATTTTCATCATCAACCCTGAGTTTCAATATAAGTTTTGTCTTATAATTTGTGGGATTGTTTTCCTAGTATCTCTGCTGTACCCAGTCGTAGTTTATGACCTTATCCGTATGCTCGAAACTAATTACCAAGAAATCCAGGCAAGTCTTCCGGCTGGTAGCCCTCAAATCAATTTTGAAGAATTATATAAGGGAACAATGTTTATTCTCTTTTTGATAATTGCTGCTGTGCTCTGTTTGACCTTTGTTGCGAGCATTCTTATATCCCACAAAATCGCAGGCCCAATGTATAAAATGACCATGTTTTTAAGGTCTATTCGCGAGGGCGGTGCAATTCACGAACTTACCTTCAGAGATGGTGACCAATTTGAGGAAGTAGCTGAGGAGCTCAATGAAACACTAGAGTACCTTACCAATCGCGACGAAGATGAATTAGAATACCTGACTGAAGTGGCCACTTATATTGAAAATATTGCGTTAGTTGTTCCCGAAGACAAAAAGCCTGTTCTTGAAGAAATTCAGAAAAAAATTGAAGATTTCAAGAGGTTACACCAAACTTACTAATCATTACCGGTATAGTGAAGCCTAGCAATAAATGCTAGAATTAAATTGTAAATACCAAAAAGCAAGGAGGCGATTTGGTTTTAAGAAGCGTAGCAATTGTATTGATCCTACTCACTCTCGTGCCGGCTGTTGCTGCAACAAATGATGCATCCAAAACAGCAGAGCTAGATTCCTGGATCAAAATACCCACCATCAATATCTCAAGACAAGACCGTTTAGTTGGAAATAACTTTTTGAGGCTTTATCGACTATCAAGAAAAGGTATTCTAAATAAAAAATTGATTAAAAATTTAAAATCTTCTATGGCAAAAAATAGTACTTTTGCCGATTACCGAATTTGGGTCGATGGTGTAGATGAACTGGTAAACTTAAAATCGTTTAAAGGGCTGAAAGATTCTTGTGAAAAGTATAGCAATAAAAACTACAGTTCTCATATCAAGGTCAAGCTCAATAAAAATATAAAAAACATATGCTTTGATAGGTATCTTAAAGAGCTAGAAAAGAAGATAAGCTTCACGAAATCTTTCCACAAAAGACAAATAAAATATATTAACAACAATATCTCATCAATAATGAGTCGCGAGAGATCAGTAATTACATTTTTGTCAAATCTAAAATCTGTTCCTGATAAACACGAACTCTATTCGAAGGCAATCGTAAACCATTTAATGCTACATAAATTAACTCCAACGACCGCTTTAATTAAAGAGTTAAAAGTTACACCTACACTTACTAGATTTATACAAACACGAGAATTAGGAGATCGATCACAGAGGTATCAGTTTTTTAAAACACTTCTTACCTATAAGAATGACTTAGAAGAATCTCTTGATAAAAAAATGGATAGAAAAATTATTGAAGAAAGAAAGATCAAGCTCGTAGATTATTTTCAAAGCACATATGAATTCATGGATCAGGATAGAGCAAGTCTAAATATGATTTCTATTGCAAAAGATTTCACGAGAGCTGGTAAATATGAAATCTCTCGTTCACTTCTCAATCAAGTTTTACTGAAGAAGAATAGAGAGTATGAAGTCCAAACCAAATTTGAATTGCTATGGACTTATATTTTAGAGAACGACTATAAGAAAGCCTATAATTCGATGGTTGCTGATTTTTTAAAAGATACCAACTCACTTAGTAATAATAGTCAATTAGCTTTCTGGAGTTCATCAGTTCTGGAAAAAGTAGGCAAGAGAGATGAAGCGATGAAACTTCTTGAGCTTGTTATTAAGAAAAATCCACTTAGCTATTATGCAATATTATCCGCTAAAAAGCTTTCAAAGCATTCTGCACTTCTAGCAAACGATATTTATACTAAAACTTTTAATAAACCTTCCAGAGTTGTTGCCTCTGAAAATAAAATTGATACTGACTGGTTAAAGAGAATACAAATTTGGGGTGACCTAGGTTCTGGATATTTTATACGACAAGAAATTCTTCATAAAGAAGGTGCAAAGAACTATGAAGATCACGTGCTAACAGCCGCAAAACTATTATCTGAAAAAGGCGACTATCTAGAAAGCTTTAAAGTCGTGATCAGTGGTCTTAATAATAACTCAATCGGTTTTGATAAGAAGGTCTTAGAAATACTCTTTCCGACTCCTTATTTTCATCAAATCAAAAAAGAAATTGATAAAGAATTTGACCCTGTTATTGCCCTTTCACTTATTAGACAAGAGTCAGGTTTTAATAGAAGAGCCAGATCGCGAGTAGGTGCCCGAGGCTTAATGCAGCTAATGCCTGCAACCGCGAGAAGGTTTAAAAGAAGATTGAAAACTTCTCACCTCTACAATCCTAGTACTAATATTAATATTGGAACAAAATATTTTAACAATCTCTTGAACCGTTATGACAACAACCTGGTTTATTCATTAGCAGCATATAATGCTGGCGAACACAGAGTTGATCGTTGGCAAAGTGATTTTCTTTCAAATGACTCTATTTTAAAGGATATTGAGAATATACCTTTTAGAGAGACTCGGAAATATGTGAAATTGATTTTTAGAAATATTTTCTTTTATAAAATGCTTTTAAAAGAAGGTGGAAATGACGAGCACAAATATAATCAAATTTTTGATTTACACCTAGGCTTTAATCGCTAAAGCCTAGGCATTATATTTAAACGTTAAATCTAAAATGCATGATATCGCCATCTTTTGCGACGTATTCTTTACCTTCTATTCTAAACTTCCCAGCTTCTTTAAGTTTAGCTTCTGACTTCAATTCAAAAAGATCATCGCAGTGATAAACCTCTGCTTTAATAAATCCTTTTTCGAAATCTGTGTGAATAATTCCAGCGCATTGAGGAGCTTTCATTCCATCTTTAAAGGTCCATGCACGAACTTCTTTTTCACCAGCAGTAAAATAAGTTTTTAGGCCCATTAAGCTATATCCGGCCCTTATAAGCTGATCGAGACCAGACTCTTCAAGTCCCATATCCTTCAAAAATTCTTGTTTTTCCTCAAGAGTATCAAGTTGGGCAATTTCTGATTCCATTTTTCCACAGATCTTAATGACTTCTGATCCATCTTTCTGAGCGAATTCACGAACTTGCTTAACCATTTCGTTATCTTCTAATGCTCCATCCTCATCAACATTACAAACATAGAGAGTTTTCTTTAAAGTAATTAAATGAAGATCACTGATAGCGTCTAATTCATCATCATCTAGATCAACGCTTCTAGCTGGATTTCCATCTTCAAGAGCTTTTTTTAACTTTTCCAAAACAGGCTGAGAAATTAATGCTTTTGTTTTTACAGCCTTATCCTGTGACTTTAATAGCTTTCCAAGGTTATTGAGTCTTTTATCTACTGTTTCTAAGTCTGCGAATGCAAGTTCGATATTAATAATTTCAATATCTGATAAAGGATCAACTTTACCGGCCACGTGAACAACATCACTATCTTCAAAGCATCTTACAACATGGGCAATCGCTGCGACTTCTCTAATATGTCCCAAAAATTTATTTCCAAGGCCTTCACCTTTAGAAGCACCAGCAACAAGCCCTGCGATATCCTTAAATTCCATCACAGCCGGAATAATTTTTTGGGGCTTGAATAAATCTTTGATTTTATCCAGTCTGGAATCAGGAACATTAACAATTCCAATATTTGGCTCAATAGTACAAAACGGATAGTTTGCAGCCTCTGCAGGGGCACTAGTGATCGCCTGAAAAATAGTAGATTTACCAACATTTGGTAGTCCAACAATACCTACGTTTAAAGACATTTCTTATTCTCCTAAACAGCTAAAAGATTTTTTTTATTATATTCTGTTGAAGCTTTTTTAAATCCTTGTTCGAGGAAAAGCTTCAACGCTTCGTTTGTTTTTTCCATTACTATAGATAACTCTGTGTCTTGCTCTGATGGAAACTTAGAAAGTACCCAACTCGAAACACTACCATGCTGTGGTCTTCCTACCCCAACTCGTAATCTATAATATTCATTGGTACCAAGATGCTGGCTAATAGACTTTAATCCATTATGTCCTGCAAGCCCACCACCCTTTTTAAAATGGATCTGTCCAAAGGGAAGATCTATTTCATCTTGAATCACAATTATTTCTTCTGGTTTAATTTTAAAGAATTTGCAAAGTGGCCCTACACTTTCTCCACTCAGATTCATATAAGTGTGAGGCTTAAGGGCATAAATTTTTTCTCCCTTAAAGCTGAAGTCACTGTATAAACCTTTGAATTTCTCTTTCCAATTATTACGACTTAGTTCAGGGTGAGTATCAAGAACTATCCAAGCAACATTATGCCTTGTGAGTTCGTACTCCGCTCCAGGGTTTCCAAGTCCTACAATTAGTTTAATCATACAAATAGCGAGCTAACTGAATCGTGGTTAAAGGTTCTATGAATTGCTTTAGAAAGAATCTCGGCAGTACTCAGAACTTTTACCTTAGAAAGCTTTTTCATTTCTGCGCTTAAAGGAAGAGTATCAGTGACAATTACAGCTTCTAATTCTGCTGAATTTCCAATTCTTTCTGCAGCCGGAGGACTAAAAATTCCATGAGTGGCCATAGCATAAATTCTTTTTGCGCCATGATCTTTGAGAGTTTTAGCGGCTTCTACCAATGTTCCAGCGGTATCAATCATATCATCAATAATGACAACATCTTTATCTCTAACGTCACCTACAATATTCATCGCCTTGGCAACATTAGGACCTGTACGTCTTTTATCGATCATAGCAATATCGCGCTCTAATCTTTTAGCAAACCATCGCACTCTTTCAACTCCGCCGGCATCTGGTGAAACAAGAGTAAGATTATCCATGGCAATATTGTCACGGATATAATCTAAAATTACTGGTGAGGCGTAGATATTATCAAATGGAATATTAAAAAAGCCTTGGATCTGACCTGCATGGAGGTCCATTGTAATAACCCTTGAGGCTCCGGCCACGGTAATAAGATCAGCTGTTAGTTTAGCTGAAATTGGTGTTCTTGGACTTGCCTTTCTATCCTGTCTTGCATAGCCATAATGTGGAACAACAGCAGTGATAGATGCTGCAGAAGCTCTCTTAAGAGCATCCATTATAATTAAAAGCTCCATTAAATTATCATTTATTGGACTACAAATAGTTTGAAGAACAAAGACATCCGCACCACGGACATTCTTTTCAATTTCACAAAAAATTTCACCGTTTGCAAACTTTCTAACTTGAGGATTAACTAAGGGTACATCTAAAAAATCTGAAATTTGATTGGATAAGCTAGGGTTTGAAGTACCGGAGACCAGAACGATTCTTCTCATCTTCTCTCCTTAAAGAAAGTGGCAGGGGTGGCAGGGATCGAACCTGCGCATGGCAGAATCAAAATCTGCTGTCTTACCACTTGACGACACCCCTATAATTTTAAGCATGATACTTTTTAGCGCAAAATTTGACAAGAAAAATCATACCTCATTTTTATGACAATAGACTTCTGATACCTGTTTGCCCCTATAGTTGATAAAATCTTGAAAAATTCTAAATGAAGAGGATCCTCCAGTAAGTCGGAGATTAGCTTTATCTCTCTCAGACTCAACCCCATACCAGAAAACATAAATCTGTCGGCCATCGAAAGCAAAGAACCAATTATCTAATCCATTATTTGATGTCCCAGTCTTGCCAAAAACTAACGCGTGGCTCAAAGGCGGACGCACCAAATTAGCTATCGTTGTTTCCGAAGCGCGACTCATATAATAGAGGAGAGATTTTTCAAATTCCTGATCGTTGGCTAGCATTTCGTCGCACTTATTAGTTAAAAACTTCTGATAGGACATGAATACTTCTTCCATTGAGAGCTCCAAAGCCCCAAGCAACTGAGCTGGATATTCCGCCAGTGGTGTCTTCAACCTAGGAATTCGCTCACTCAAAATATTTTCTAAATTATCAAAACCCAGTTCAGCCGCCACCCTAACAAGGGGTATATTTTTGGACTTTTGAAGTGCTTCTTTCAAAGAAATCTTATCTACCTTAGCTTTGGAGTAGTCTTTAGGAGTCCAACTACCCGACTTTAAGTTAAGTGTTATTGGACTTGTTGAAATCTCATCATCATAAGATCGCCCTAAATCAATGAAAGTATCATATACGATAGGTTTAAAAAGACTTCCTATTTGGTGAGACTCATCAGTAATCGCTTTTCGCTTTTCTCTTTCCAGTTTGGAGTAAAAAGAAAAGACCCCTTCACAATCATATGACTCACATTTTTTCTCGCCGATAATAACTTTAAAAGCGACATCAGCTCCCTTGGTACGCTCTTTAAGTTTTTCATTGTTTCTAAGGTAGCTGCCGAATAAAACAAACTTTTCAAAAGGCTCTAGAAACACATCAGTATTTTTACTTAGCATGTAATATTGAAAAAAATTCGTCTCCGAATTATTTTTTAAATATTCTTTTTGATAAATATTCCAACGAGCATCAGACCACATGAATTGATCATTTTTTGTCACTAAATTAAGTCCTTGCAGTCTTTTGAAGACAGCTTTTGAGCGATCAGTGATCCGCTTGATACCCTTAACTGGGTTGTAGAAACTTGGGCCTTTTAATAAGCTTATGAGAATTGTGGCCTCAAAATCATCCAATTTTTCAGGTGTTTTTCTAAAGTAAGCTAGGGATGCAGCATAAAAACCTTTTAATTTTATTCCTTGATGTACACCCCAAAACATTTCGTTAAGGTAAAGAGTCACAATCTGTTCTTTACTCATGACATTTTCAATATAGATTGCGTAAATCATTTCTTTGAATTTTCTTGAAAGCTTTCTCTCATTAGAAAGAAACAAGTTTTTCATCAACTGCTGAGTAAGAGTCGATCCCCCTTGCACAAATTTCATGGCAATAACATCTACCACCACAGCTCTGGCAATTGCCCACAGATCTACTCCACGGTGTTCTAGAAAACGAAAGTCCTCAGTGCCCAAAAGGCCTTTCCAAATTGAGGATGGGATCTGAGGAAACTTCTTTTTGATTTGAATACATCTAAAATTTTGACAATCATTCGATTCAATCTGAGGAAGCTCTATATCTGCAAGAAGGCGATACGCATCCTTTTCAGATTGAAGGTATTGCGCAATTTCAGCATTTTGATTAGCAAAAGCCAAGAAACCTTCTAGGTCTTCTTTAAGAACTGTTGAGTCTTTTTCTAGGATCGAACTTCCTAACTCAAATGCGTGTTTGTTAATTTCTTTCTCGGAAATCTTGCGCTCAAGCTCGTCAACGACAGAATAAACATACCCACCGATAAAGATAAGTCCGGTTAAAATGAGAATCACTCCGTAGCTAACGCATCTCAATAACAAATTTTTGCTCGATTTTTCCATAAGCTCTTTGTTTGCCAGTTTTAGGTATATTTCATATTATTTTTAACACTTATGACTTATTGTGCATATTAAAATTAGGAGCCATTGTGAGTAGAAATACCCTTAGTCTTATTCTTGTGTTTTTTTCAGTTCAAGCTGTTGCTGTTCCAATTGATTGGAAAGGGACATTAGCTTTTGATACCAATATTTTAAATGATGTTCGTAGAACTTCAGATGATTGTACTGCTGCCGCAGGATCAACTTGTATAAACCCACAAGAAGACAACGCTCGTTTTCAATCTATGATACTCAAACTAAATCCGAATATCATCGTTAATGATGGGGTAACAATTAGAGGTGAGTTAACCACTGGTGGGACGAGAGGAGCAAATCTTGGTGAAGCTACTGATGTAGATTCTCAAACTTATAGTTACTACTCTCAAACAACTTCATCGGCACTAAACGTTAACCAACTTTATGCTGAAATTTTTGCTGATACTGCCCTTTTTAGGGTTGGTCGTTTTGCTAGAAACTTTGGACTTGGTGCTGTCGTTAATGCTGGAAATGGAACTTTTGATCGTTTCTTTTCTGGATATGAAGGTATTGAAGCCAACCTAAAACTTGGTAAATTTAGACTATCTCCAATGTGGGCGAAACTTCATACAAGTGATGCTCCTAACGGAAAATACGACTCATACGAAACAAGTGTTGAGGCACTTTACGATGATCCAAACAGAAATTTAAAAGTGGGCGTTTACTACGCAGTAAGAGAAGTTGAAACGAGCGACACTCTTTATGGAGCAGGTTCTCAAAACACTACTTTGGTAGATATTTTTGTTTCAAAAGAATGGGAAAAATTTAGTTTAGGACTTGAAGTTCCAATGCTTACTGGAAGTATAGGAGATCTTTACAACACTGGTGATGCTGACTTTGATACAAATGCTTATATTGTTGAAAGTGGTTATAAATTAAATGACAACTGGAGCTTTAAATTAAACGCAGGTTTGGTTAAAGGTGATGATGGCGAAACAGCTAATAGTTTTGAAGGAATGTACTTACATCCGAATTATAAATTCTCTGAGGTTTTATACAAATATAACTACCCTGCTTTCATGAACGGAAGTAATGACATCTTCAATGCTTCAGTAACGAACTCAACTTATGCAGCTTTAACAGCAGTTTATAAAGGTGTTGAGTGGTCTTGGAAAATGGGATTAGTTTGGGCAAAAGCTAATAACGTTGCTTCAAACGGTGAAGACTTCTACGATCATGTTGCTAGAGAAGTTGTAACAGCAAATGCAGATCAATCGGATGAACTTGGTTACGAAGCCAATGTTGCTTTCGATTATCAATGGAATCCTAGCGTTGTATTCTCTGGGTATCTTGGATACCACTTTGTTGGAGACTTCTATAGCTTCTCAAATACAAGTGATGAAATCAGCACAACTAACGTAATGAACACAGGTATGAGATTATCCGTTAATTTCTAAGGATAACCAAAGGATCGATAATTCATCGGTCCATACTGAGTATTACTTCTTAAATGATAATTATAGGTTGGGTCTGCATATTGCGGCCCACCTGCATAATACTGTTGTCCACCAGCACCCCATGTCCCAGAGCTAGCTCCCCACGTTCCAGTACTTGCTCCACCCCAAGTACCAGTGGTTCTATTGTTCCAACCCGCAGGACCACGATTTGCTGCTCGAAACTGCCAGCCATTTGAAGTTTGATAGGAATTTGGATCATAACCTCTTTGAGTAGTGTTACCTGCCCACCCTTGATTCTGTCCGTTTCCATTATTCATTCTAGCCATGAGTTGATTCCAATTGTCTTGATAATTAGGCTGTCTTAGAGCTCTTGGGTCTACACCACTAGCAGATGAAGAACTTCGTCTTGCCGTTGACTGGCGGGATGGATTAAGACCATAGGCCTGGTCTCTTCTTCTTTCATATCCTGACCACAACGTAGCTTCTTCTCTATAGCCCTGTGCTTCTGCATCAAATTGATCATAAATTTGCTGGTCTATATCTTGATAATCAGCAATATTTGCTTGAACCTCAGCGGCACATCGCTGTCTGTTTATCCAATATTTGCTCGGGTTGTAGCAGTGATTGTAGAGATAATCCATTTCACTTTCATAAAAAACTCTTGCACTTTCCTCATATTCATCTTTTGCTTCTTCAATTCGTTCGGCTTTTCTTTGATAGCGATCGGAGATTTTTAAATCATGATCTTCAGCAAGTTCTCCAAGCTCATTGATCACTTTTCTTTCTGCTTTAACATCAGCAGTGATCATCTCATTTGCTTGAGAAATAGACATATTATCTAAATTCGCTTTTTTCCTAAGACTTTCATTGAAAGCTTGAAAGTAAAAAGCTGTTTTATTTGTTCCATATAAAGATATTGTTGCTTCTCTCCAAGCTTCTTTGTGTAGAGGTGCTTTATTTAAAAACTCTCGCATATTTTCAAAATCGGCATAATTTAAATATGGAGCCTTTGCATAAGCTAAAAGTTCTTTAGTTTGTTTATTTAAATCGTCTTTTAGTTTTTTCTTTTCTCTACCATCTGGAGTTTCTTGAATTTCACGAATAAGTCTTTCAATTTCTATTCTTTTGGGAACTATGATTTTTGAATAAAAATCTCCTATGACTCGTTGGTATTTGTCTGCGTCTAGTTCAGAATAATCCAACTTTCCATCACCATTTTTCTTTGCCAGCTCTTTATGTAGGTCTTTTACTTCTTTTTCCAAATATAAGTTTCTCACCTGTTCTAGGATATTTTTCATAAAAACAAATTCACCGAAGTCAGGTAAATGCTGCTCGATTAATCTATAATCACCAGACTTACAAATTTCATCGAATAAAGTTTTCTTTCTATTCCTATTTGCATCATACTTTGAGTAGAAAGTAAGTCCACCTTCTTTTATGTCTTCATAATAGCGACAGGTATTTTCTTTTTTCTTGTTTCCAGAATATACACCACCATCTTTAGCTCCAAGTGGTCCATGCGAATAAAACCAAACTTGATCTGTATCAGTCAGACCAGAGAAAATTCTATTTTCTTCAACGAGAACAATCGAATCACCATTAATTGTCATATCCTCATTAAGTGCTCCTGTGTCTTTTAGGCATTGAACAAACCCTTCATAATTAGGAGCAACACTGACTTTTTTAGGGCTTCCAACTGCTACACCAGACTCACCAGTGTAGGCATCATACTCGCAAACATCACCCGTACACCCGTTAGGTCTCTTAATCCCAATTTGAACTAAATGTGACCTTCCATCTTGCGGTGGTGTGTGTCCAAAACTAAGCATTGAGTTACAGTTTCCAACCATTTTCCCGGTGCTAATAGATAATGTTCCATCTTCCGAGTTTGGTACGACTGACATTTTCTCGTTTACCAGTAAGCTTAGAAAAAATTTATATGTTAATGAAGTTTGTTGATCTGCTGTACATGCAATGGAAGCTTCTTGCGTTTGCTCTACAACAACTTCGGAAGTGCTATTTCCATTAGGGTTTGTTGCTGAGCCAGATTCTCTATAAGCGTTTCGCCAATCACTTTTCTTTACGCCGCCAAATGCCGTAGCAGAGTCTTTTTGAGTAGCATCTGCACCCATTACTTGAAAGCTTGCAAGAAAAAATACACTAATTAAAATCTTCATAAATATGCCCTTTATGCATTATCTCACTGACATATCGGACTATTATATAAATAACTTAAATAGATCTACCCCGCTAAGGCATCGAAATCACAATATAAATGACGGTAAAACTAAAGCATTGGTAAAATTATTCTTCTCTTTAGCTTCAACATACTTTTTGTATCTGTTTTGAAAATACTGACTATTATCTTTGAAAACTTTAATATCACTGGCTCTAATCTCAAATTTTCTTCCAGATAGATCTGTAAACCAAACAAATTCAGGGAATTCAAATTCTCTAAACTGCACAAATCTTCCAAAAACATATTGAAGTTGCCCCAGTGGAGTTTTGATAGTTAGGTCTTTTATATAGTGGTTTTCATCAAAGTGGGCTTTTATATTTTCTTCTTGTACGGCCCACACAAATTTATCATTCTTTTTAATTCGTCTGACTAAATCGTCAGCTTTTAAAAATGGTTCCTTCATCACTTCTTGGGCCTTTGCCCTTTTTTCTTCATTTTCAGGACGAAGGGGATTTTCAATATTAGTAGCATCTTCTTTTTTACTGACCTGGAGGTAGTATTTATACTCACCAAGAAGTTTCACTTTTTTCGTGTTTATGATTTCAGAATTCGATTTTACTTTTGAGTTATAATTTTTCAGGAAATCAATGAGAAAACTCCCATCATTATTTAACAGCATGGCCATCACACTATAGTAGGATTTTGCATCCACTGCCTCGTTATTTCGAACTAGCCCTGAAAGTCTTTTAAACGATCTCTCTTCCACGTCAGTTAGCACATCATAATTAAAGCTCGAGTCCTTGTACTTAACTTGAGTAATCGTTGGTCGATCTTCTTTCTCATTGAAAATTACGTATTTGATAGCAAACTTATTTGGAATATTGTCTTCTTTTTCGAGAGGTGTATTAGTGTTAGGATCAAGCTCTGTAATAACCATACTCGCCATCACAGTGTTATTTCCTACATCCATATTGTTAGCATTTCTGAAAAGTGATTCCAACGAAGGTGAATAGGCCAAAATTGACGTTGAATAGACTAAAAATAACAAAACACTAAACTTCATAATTTACCTTGAACTTTTTATTTTAAAACAGCCATTGTAGTATAAGTATACTATTTTAAAACAGGAAAGCGAATGAGTAGCATATTTAGGTTTTTTCTTCTTGGTTGTTTCACAATAAATATTTATGCCTTTGATGGAATTTTACCTTACGAGACAACTCAACTAAAGAGCCAAAGTGGGGCTGGAGTAGCAAGTCTCCTTACAAACGAAGCAACTTTTTTTAATCCAGCTTCGATTGTATTTACCAATCAAAGTACATTTTTGTATGGAAGAAACTCGATTGAACTAGAGGATAAATCAGATCTACGAGATCGTGACTATAAAGAAGGTTTGACAGAAAGTTTTATTCTCGTTGATAGCTCTTCTAGTTTAAAAGGTGGCTTCAACTATATTTATCAAAATCAAGCTACTGGAAAAAAGAAATCATATAACCTTTCTATGGCGGCTCCTATTAGTAAACGCTCAGCTGCAGGTTTTGTTATTTCACATAACGAAGAGGATAGTCTTTTATATAGAGATAAAATCTATACACAAATTGATTTCGGTTATACTCAAGTCATCAAAGAAGGTCTGACATACGGCTTTGTAGTAGACGATATTACCTTCGTTAATAGCGAATATTTCAAATATACAGCAGGGATTTTTTATTCATTTAATAAATTTGTGGACCTTATAGCTGACGTTGGCTCTGGAGATATGCTTAACCGAGATAAAAAGTCGTTCAATAAATGGGCATTACAAATTCAAGCACACGAGGGCGTATTTTTGAGGTATGGACGTTTTTATGATCGTTCATTAGGTTTTAAAGGTAGTTCGTATGGAGTCACTTGGGTAGGTCCCAAATTAGTTCTCGATTATGCGATTAAAAACTCTGAAAAAATTTCTGAAGATTCCGATATAGTTTTTAAAGAAGAACAATTTATTGAGAACTCACTGGCCTTAACGGTCCTTTTTTAAATGAAAGAATCTAACGAAAACCAAAAAGAAAAAAAGAAAAAGAAGCTGGCCCTACAGAAAAAATATGGGACCCGTATCACCATAGCGAGGCAAGGACGAGAAGCTTTTCTCGCTAAAGATTACGTTGGCGCACAAAGAAAATATAATGAGTACCTAGGAATCTTGTCTGAATTAAATGATATCGATGATATTTTTAAGCTTTCACCTTCTATGTTTGACAATAAACGGGAAGTGACAGAAATGCTTTTGGTCAGTCACGTTTACTGGGAAATCGCTAGAATTAATGAAAAATCACCACAGCTCGAAAAAGTTTTCTATAAAGCTTTAGCTCAATTTGTGAAGTTTACAGTTAACCAACCTTACCAAGTTCTCAATGCTGAAATGCTAAGAAAATACATTAAGAAAAACAAACGTGTGACTCCTAAGTACACTGTTCTCAACGATGCCTATCAGCAGATTTTTGTTCAATCTAAAAAGTGTTTTATCGCTACTCACTGCTTAGGCGCTACGTCGGCTGATACAAACACTCTGAGGGAGTTTAAGAATCTATTGATTAAAAGTAATATAGGTATTGGATTCGTACGATGGTATTACCTTACCTCACCAAAGCTAATCAGGTTTTTTGAAGCAAACCCAAAGATTGATCGTTTTGCTCAACCGATTATCTCCGCCCCACTCAAAGCTTTTGCAACAATTTTAAAATACTGTATATTTAAAAGATGAGTTTACTCGCAAAGATAATTGCCAAAGAGTGGTTAAAATCGCTACTTGGAGCCATCATCGTTCTATTTTTATTAGTCAGTATCGGGGATATCGTAAATGGATTTCTACGCGGATATGAAGTCAAAAGAATTTTCATAGAGTATTTTCTAAAACTCCCAGATCTAACAGGAAAAATGCTGCCAATTAGTGCGCTGCTCGCTTCACTTTTTGCAATAAACAGACTCAAGGGGCAAAGTGAGCTAATGGCGATTCTGGCCGGAGGTTACTCTGCCCAACTCATTTATCGTCTAATTCTAATTTGCTCCCTAACTGTTGGCTTTCTACAATTTATAAACCTAGGTTTTTTAGTGCCTGCTGCCAACAAAATCAAAAGAGCGGAATTTGAAAAAAGCAGAAAGAACGAAAGTAAATATCTTGCCAGAAGCACGATCGGAAATTCAGGCCTGATATGGTACAAGACTGATAATTACTTCACTTCATTCAAAGCCTTTGATCGTAAAAATAAAAAACTAAAAGATGTGACAGTCTATTTTGTTAAAGACAAAGTGCTAGAAAAAATTTATTCAGCTGAATCAGCGACTTTTTTAGGTGATAAGAAGTGGCGCTTAAATAATATTCTAAGGCTAGACAAACTTGAAACATCTGAGTTCCCTGACACTAGCCTTACGGATGATTTTCTTATTGATCTTGACGAGAAACCTGAAGACTTTGGACAGTTCGAGTCCGATATCACCACCCTAAATTTGTTTGAATTAGGTAATTTTATTTCACGGCTCAAATCAACAGACATTAACTCAACTGAATATGAAATCATGTACATGGAAAAACTGTCTTTAGTGCTCATCTGCATTGTTTTTTCACTTTTCCCGGTTTCTAGTATCTTTAACCCTAACCGCAGGGCTGCGGGATTTGGAAAGAATGTACTCCTAACCCTCCTATTTACCATTTTCTTTTGGGGAATCCACTCTTCCACTATTTCAATGGGTAATAGCGAGAGGCTTCCAGTTTTAGTAGCGACCATGGCCATACCCACGTTATTTTCACTAGTTATACTACTCGCCTTCTATAAAAATCGACAGTTATAATACAAAACCTGAAAAAGGTATGTTATACAGCTTTTATGAGCGAACAATTACTTGAGAACTACGAGTTAAAGGGAGAATTACTTCCTATTCATACTTACCCAGATCCCGTTTTGACACGTGTTGCCGACGAAGTAACCGAGTTTAACGAGGAGCTTGAAGAGCTTTGTATTAATATGCTTTTCACTATGTATAAAGCTCCTGGGATTGGATTAGCTGCACCTCAAATTGGTGTAAGCAAAAGAATCTTTGTTATTGATGTAGATTATGAGCGTGAAGAAACTCAAGAAGGTTCAGGCGATTTTAGTCTTAGTAATTTTAAACCTATGATTTTTATCAATCCAACCTTTAAAGAAAAACAAGGTGAAACTGTTTACCAAGAAGGCTGTTTATCTCTTCCTGGTATTTATGAAGACATCAAAAGATTCGAAAGCATCGTGGTAGAATACCAAGATACCAAAGGTGAAAAGCATTCAATGGAAGCAAACGATCTTTTAAGCATTTGTATTCAGCATGAAAACGATCACCTTGATGGTGTAGTTATGATTGATAGAATGTCTAAGCTTAAAAAATCTTTTTTTAAGAAGAAACTTATCAAGGCGAAAAAAGAAGCTGAACATAATTTATGAAAAAACTTAATATTGTTTTTTTTGGAACACCGGACTTTTCCGTTCCAAGTTTAGATCTTTTAGCCAACCATCCAGCGGTAAATTTAAAGTGGGTTGTTTCTATGCCTGACAGGAAAGCAGGTAGAGGCTATCAAGTTAAATCACCAGAGGTAATCGAATATGCGAAGGCTAACAAGATTCCCTTTTTCCAAACCGAAAACATAAACAAAGAAGAGGAATTTTTAGCAGAGCTTAAAGATATCGATATTTTTATTGTCCTTGCATTTGCTCAGTTTTTAAATGACAAGGTACTCTCTATCCCTAGCATTGGGCCTTTTAATATTCACACTTCTCTTTTACCAAAATACAGAGGAGCCGCTCCGATTCAATACGCCGTTTTAAATGGAGATAAATCTACAGGAGTTTCCATCCAAAAAATGGTGAAAAAGATGGATGCCGGAGACTTAGTTCACAACGATCCAGTAGTTATCCATGATGAAGAGACAGGTGGACTTCTTTATACAAGGTTAAAATTCCAAGCCGCACTAAGTTTAAGTGATTTATTGTGGAATATAAGTGAAGGCAATCTGGAGTATACACAACAGGACGAGAGCCATGTAAGCTTTGCACCGACTCTGAAGCGAGAAGACGGTGAACTTAAGTTTGCTGAGAAAACATTTTCTGAAATTCACAACCAAGTGCGAGCTCTTTATCCTTGGCCTGGAACCTATTGCAAATTAAACGGGAAAAGATTAAAAGTTTTTAATATTCAAAGAAGCTCATTCAAATTGGCTCCCGGAAATGTGGATATTAGTAAAGGTGAATTATTAGTAGGCTGCAAGGATGCCACTATTCGCTTGGAAGGTATTCAATTAGAAGGTAAAAAGCGCTCTAGTGATAGGGAACTAATAAACGGACTCAAGTCAGACATTTCATTGGAGTAGATTTCTATGACAACAATTGCACCAAGTATATTATCCGCGGACTTCCTAAGCTTAGGAGAAGAGATCAAGAGGCTGGATGGAGCAAAAGATCTTTGGGTTCACCTTGATGTTATGGATGGACATTTTGTGCCCAATCTTACCTTTGGTGCAACTGTCATTAAAAATCTAAAAAACATAACTAAACACAAACTCGATGCACACTTTATGGTTACCAATCCTGAAGATTTTATCGAATCATTTAAGGACACCGGCTTATATAATTTCACCTTTCATTGGGAAGCTGTCGTTCATCACGATTCTCTCATCCAAAAGTTAAAGAGATATTATCCAAGTGTGGGAATCTCACTTAATCCTTCAACTCCAGTTGAAGTAATTCCTGAGTATATTTTAAAGAATATAGATTTAGTTTTAATTATGTCTGTTAATCCGGGCTTTGGTGGTCAATCCTTTATTGAAGGTGTCGTCTCCAAGATTGAAAAACTAAATAGTTTTAAAAAAGAAAATGGTTTGAATTTTGAAATTCAAATTGATGGCGGAGTCACGGATAAAAACGCAAAAGACTTAATATCTGCCGGTGCGACTAATCTGGTTGCTGGTTCATTTGTATTTGGTGAAGCTAGTAAAAACTACCTTGGGCAAATTGATAAATTAAGAGGTTAATGTGAAAAAATTTATAATAGACGGAAAAAATTTAGATATTGAACAAATTTATGAAATTTCAGACGGAAAACTCGGTGAAGTAGAAGTCACGATTTCTGATGACTCGAGAAAAAAAATCCTACGCTCAAGAGAATATGTAGATAATATCGTTAAAAAAGGTGAACCTGTTTATGGAATTAATACTGGGTTCGGAGCTCTTTCAAACAAGTTCATTGAGAGTTCTGATCTTTCGACTCTGCAATACAACCTCATAAGATCTCATTGTACTGGTGTTGGGGCCCCGTTTCCCAAACTTACAACTAGAGCAATCATGCTTCTTAGAGCAAACTGTCTGGCTTCAGGTTTTTCAGGAGTATCTATCGAATGTATAGAGCTACTTCTAGATTTTTTAAATCATCATATAACTCCAATTGTTCCAGAAAAAGGATCAGTTGGTGCTTCTGGAGACTTGGCTCCTCTATCTCATATTGCCCTTTGCTTAATTGGGGAAGGTGAAGTTGAATATCGGGGTAAAAATGTGCCTGCATCTTTTGCAATTAGTGAGATTGGTAGAGAACCTGTTAAACTAAAAGCCAAGGACGGGCTGGCGCTAATTAACGGTACAGCTGTAATGGCTGCTCTTGGTTCCCTAGCCCTGTATGAATCAAAACGACTTGTTAAAATGGCCGATATTGCAACAGCTATGACACTTGAAGCTGTTCGTGGAACTAAACGTGCCTATGATCCAGATATTTCACTTTTAAAGCCTCAACCAGGACAAGTTGATGTAGCGAACAACCTCACACTTCTTTTAAGTGAGGAAAGTGAGATTGCAAGGTCGCATGTGGATTGTGGAAAAGTTCAAGATCCATACTCACTTCGCTGTGTACCTCAAGTTCACGGTGCTATTAGACAGACAATCAAACACGCCGAAGAAGTTCTCAACGTAGAGATAAATTCTGTAACTGATAATCCACTTATTTTTGTTGATAAAGATAAAGTCGTATCTGGAGGTAACTTTCACGGAGAAGCTGTTGCCTTTTGCATGGACTATTTAACAATGGGCCTATCTGAAATCGCGAATATCAGTGAGAGAAGAGTTGAAAAAATGATGAACCCAACTTTTTCTGATCTACCGGCATTTTTAGTGAAAGAATCAGGCTTGAACTCTGGTCTAATGATTGCCCACGTAACGATGGCCGCACTCGCTTCAGAGAATAAATATCTATCTCATCCTGCAGTCGTAGACTCAATTCCAACCTCAACAGACAAAGAAGACCATGTTTCTATGGGGGTTACTAGTGGACGAAAGCTACACGAAGTAATTAGAAACGTGAAAACTTGTCTTGCGATTGAATTTTTATGTAATACTCAGGGGATTTACTTATTACGACCTCTGAAGTCTACGACTACTTTGGAAAAAGTTTATAATGTCATCCGAAACCATGTACCACCGATTGATAACGATCGAGTTTTCAAAACAGATATTGAAAATATTTTAAAATTGATTTCAAACTTTGAGATTTTAAGAGTTGTTGAAGAAGATATCGGGGAGCTTAAATAAGCCCCCCAATTTTTTATTTTTCGTCAGTCATGACAAGTGTTTCAAATTGCAGGGAAAGTTTATCAGCATCTTTATAAACTACCTGACCATTACTATATAAGTAATAACTAGAGTAGTCGGTGATATTATCATCTTCAAGAGCTGCCTGATATTGATCCATCTTAGCCGGGTCAATCTTAGGTACATCACCTGCACCATTAACTTTTAACATTACTAGAGCAGAAGAACTTAACTGATGGTCATCAGAAGTTACTCTTTCATCCACCAATGTATAAGTTGCATTTCCAGGGAAGAACTTATCGTTTATTAAGATCTTTAAACCTTTCACATAAGCATACTGCGCATTCTTAATACGAACATCTGAAATTTTATAAGACTTATCATCAAAGTTCTCCAGTCTAAAAGTTAATTCGGCTCCTGGCTTATTAAGAGCGGTTGAAAGATCAAACCTCATTGTTTTATAAGCACTAACAGAAACTGGTGAATCAGATCCCTCTTTTCTTACGACAACATTTCTAAGTCTAGATAGGTTTTCACGCTCTTTAAAAATTAAGTAATACTTACCAGGATTCAACGTCCAAAGCTTTTTAGAACCGTTTTCACTTACTTCCATCGCCACATATTGCTCGTTAGTATCACCAAATAGCCATTGTAAGTATCCATTAGGTCCAGTACTTAACATTTCTGTTGGATTTACTGAATCTGCAATGGATACAAAGAATGAATCAGTTGAACCATCAGTAGACCATACTTCGGCTAAAACTTCGTAGTCGCCTTGTTCATAAACATTAAACTCGAAGATTGCCTTTCCACCATTAGGATTGTTAACAGTATAAATTCCATGAGCATTTGGGTTACCTATATACTCGTTTCCGATAACTCTTAGGCCAGTACCCTGAAAGGTTGCATTTGAGGGTGCAAAATTTCCACCAGAAACTTGTTCCTCACCGTCATTGCTTCCACCGACACTGTTGATACTCGCTATTTTATCAGTATAGCTTTCACAAGTGTCATACTCCCTCTGCTCAACGGTTACACCGTTATTATTACCAACAGTTTCATCGATATTATCTCTCCAACGAATGATGGCATTTCTAATATCAGTGTACTCATCACTATTTTGATTAAATCCTTGATGTCCATTACGAACCTTAATAAGGATATCTGAATTATCAACAGTATTAAAGTCCGCTAGGTTATTATTATCCCAAGCAGCGTAAGCAATACTTGCATTATTCGAACTATGAAGAGGTTGTCTTGCAGACAAGTGACATCCAGCACAGTTACTATTTAACATAACCGGAAAAACTTCCTGATCGAAAGCCTGCCTACGAGTTAATCCTGTACCACCGTTATTTTCACCAAATACAAATTCTTCTGTAATCATTTCAGGCACACAAACCTCTACAGGTTCCTCATTTTCACCTGAGCCCGGATTTGAAACAGACTGATTGGCCTTTATTACCTCTGACCAACTTCCAATCATGGCGGTTAAGTCTGTAGCAATTTTGTCACAGTTAGGAGCACAATTGTGGTTGAAGATGGCAACCTTATCAATAAGCTTAGAGGCAGATGGGTTTTCAACATCCACCAAGTCATTATTAAAAATAGTATTCATTGCCACCTCAGGATCTTTATCCGCATGAGGGTATTGTCCACCAATACCGCCTTTTACGTGGCAACCAACACAAGAATAATCTGAATTTCTTAAAACAGTATGAACGGTATTTGAAAATCCGTTTTTGATAGCTTCTTTTTGTGAAGCGGATTGATTACCACCACCCACAACACTATTTGCACCACCAAACTCAAGCGTGCTCTCCGAAGCCATCTCTTCCATCTTATTACATTGAGTAAAAAGACCAAATATTAAAACAGACGATACGAGAACTAAAATTCTCACTTTAACCAAATTCTTCATTTCTTACGCCGCTTTTTTTAGAAGTAAATAACGATCTAAATCATTTTGAATTGCTTGGTATGTATCTCCTACAATGCTTAAAAACTTACCTTCTTCACCGTGAAGCGCCATATAGTTTGCTGCTAAAACAGCTGCTAGGTTTCCGTTAACTGTTTGAGCAGTTGATTGAATTAAACTTCCAGTAGTTCTATCTACTTGTCCAGTGGTTGCAACGAATTCACCAATCTGTCTTCCTGAAGTATCTCGGATAAATTCAGATGAATTTGAAACTCCAGCTTTATGAACAAACATCATTGCTCCAGAGCGTGAAGAGTTATCACCAGAGTAACGATACTTCATAACTCCGTTTCTACCCGCTTGCATTGTCGTACTTGTTGCAACACCACCATCAGTAATGATGATAATCATTAGATCTTTGTTTTTTTCAGCTGCTACACTCAATGCACGACCGATTGTTTTTCCAACCTTATAGTCTTTGTTATCTTGGTTTAATCTTGTATCACCGTGATAGTCATAACCACCAAGCTCAAGAGTACCAACACCTACAAGTCCATCACAAAGAGCTTTTACAATACAAGCCTCTGCTGATGATGCTCCTGGGTCATAAGATGTGTTATTTCTGTTATCTTGATTACCTTGGTATATTCTTTGAATTACTGCATCTTGAGTTGGGTCAATTGCAGCCGGGTTAGCTGTCTGGCTAGTGTATCTTGTTGTATCAAATCCACATGCAGCCACTGACTTTAATTGTTCTGATAATGATTTATTAGTGAAGCTATTAATCTTAGCTTGTGACATACCTTCCATTCTTTTTAAGATTTTTTGAACTTTCGCAATCCCACGAGAGCCAAACTCATTTTGAACAACTCCGAGATTAATTAAACCTGTAAGGTCATCTACTCGGCTAATCTGAACCGGTGATAATGTTGGGTCAAAACTTGCTGCTGGTGGAACAGAACGCCCACCACTTTGAGAGCCTCTAGTACCTGAAGCTGTTGTTAGAGTACCGTTTGCTCCAGCTTTTGCCATCCAATAAACAGGGTTCAGTGGATTTGTCGATCTATCATTTTCAGATTGGGCAGCAAAAAAACCACCGTCAATCCTGTTCCTCATGTTTGGATCTCTGTTATCAACTGTACTTTGTGTTGCTTCTAACATTCCCTCTAAATATGCTGAGTTTGCGTGCATCGCTACGTTAAAGTCTCTATTGATCATATTAGGATTTTGGGCAGGATCAATCGCTGGAGGAAGTCCAAGACCGGCGTAACTTGAAAGAAGATTATCTTGGCTATCTGTTCCGACAATCATGTGATTTCCAGCCTGCATGTTACCACCAGCCAGATCAATTATTAGTACTGGCGCATTGCTTGAAACTGGTGCTGCTTCACATCCCTCAACCGCCATTACAATATCCGTTCTTAACATCGAGAGTAAACTAGGAGCTAAAGTAAATCCTAAGCTGCTAATAAAACCTTGCGAGAGAAAGTCTCTTCTTGTTTTTAGCCTATGGCCTTTATGAATCATTGGTCTATCAACCGGATCCATTTTTTCAACTTTTTCTAAAAACTCTCTACTAAATTTCATATTTTTCTCCAACGTACCTGCTATTTAAAATTTAATTTTTTTATAAATAAATCACCTGAGGTGATGAAAGCATTGCTGCACAAATCCCAACTGCTACTATTCTTGTGGTATTAGCACTTCCCATGTTTTCATCAGCAAGAAGCTCATCTACTAATAAAAGTAGCTCGGACCTTGCTTGATTCATTGGATCGCCATCCTCAACTCCTGAACCCCAAAGTCTAGACATCATGCTATCCACGAAAGCTTGTTTTTGAGCAGAGTTGGCTAAAACTTGACTTGGAGCTCTGGTTAGATCGAGGACACCACTATAAAAATTATTTCTCGCAGTCATATTGTTTGAAAGCTCACTGCAATATGTAGAAGCTAACTTAAATACGGCCATTGTGTTGGCTGCATTAAATGACTTAACACTGTTATTATTAGGAAGGCCTAGAAAATTTGCATTGTAGGCATCTCTAATATTGTTGTTATTAAAACGACTCATTCCAGTAAGTGCAGAAAAAGAAGCATCAATTTGCTCGAAGTTTTGAACTCCAACACTTGCAGCAGTTCTAGCAACTTCAGTTGCACCAGTTTCTTTTTCTTCTTCGGGAACGATGTCTGCTTCTTCTTCATTTGAACCAGACCCTACATCGCCAACACTATGAATACTATCATTTGGCATCTGAATAGGTGCTACTTCAACTTCTTGAACTTCTTCATACTCTTGTACACATTGGTTAAACATGAGGAGTATCGCAATTGCAGAAACACCACTTGTGATCCTTCTAGACCAAGCTTTGTTATTATTACTCTTCATATTTATCCTCCACGCAATGAGCGGCAACTTTCTTATATACTTCTTTCATGTTTCCTGTGCTTTCCAATTCTTGAGAAACATCTGAGATGAACTCTGACTCTGAAGCTGCAGGATTTCTATAACAAACTTTTTTGAATGCTTCGTAAGTCATACAGTTTGCAAATCCTGACGATCTTGCGACTTGTTTACCTAGATCAGCAGCGCCAACCCCATTAAAAGGAGGCTTAAATCCAAGTCTCTCCATATGAACACTCATAGATCCCCAAAGGTTTCTAAAATTGTTATCTGGCGTTACCCATCCATCAGGAAAAGTGTCACCAGCCTGGTTCATTTTTTGAACTACTTGACCTTGGGTATAAGAAATCTGACCTGTTGTTGCATCGAAATCATAATAAGCCCAAGCTGGTCTCATCGCATCCTGAGCAGCGTGGCAACCAACACAGTAAGATTTGTATTCAGATGAATCTCCACCTGGACTTCTTGTAACGTCTCTTGCAACAAAAATATCGGGAAGGTTTGTATCCATGATGTAGTCCATTTCACTACACATAAAATTTTTCAAAAGATAGAATGTCGCTCTTCTATTTGTACCCATACTATAATAAGCAGATGCCCAGGCACGTGAAGAAAGAATTCCGGCAATCCCTCTCGAGTCAGAAACCGATCCAATATCCGATTGCTTTCGTTCAACCAAAATATTTTTTAGATTTGCTCCACCGTTTTCTAATTGCTCATAGTGAGTGTTGTTTGCTGGTGAATACATTGCAACTCCACTACCCGTATACAAAACGTCTTCGTGAAGAATTCTTCCAAATGGCTTACCTGGTTGATCTGAATCTCTAATGGCACCAATGATCGTCGCCGACATATCATCTAGGGGAACCCTGTTTGAATCATTAGTATTCGTAAGAGTTTTTGCCCATGCTTTAAGAGTAACATTATAAAAATTTGGGTTTTCAATAGCGACTGCTGCAGCAGACTCAAGTCCTTCCATTCCAGGCTTGCTCTCAATAAGAGAAGACATCTGGTTGAGCACCTGAGGTGTCGGCGGTACACCTGCTATTCTTTTGTGAAGGTCCCAAGCTTGTTTTCTGCTGGTATCACCGAAGGCTTGGACGCTCGCAACTAATAAACATAAACTAACAACTTTTTTCATCCTAATTACCTCAATTGGTTTCTCGACAAACGTACCGCTTAGTTAATAACCTACGATTATTCTACGGTATTTATGAAAAAAAACTTTAATATATCTCCTATCGTGCTGGAATCACGTAAACTAAAGAGAATTTAGCGCCAAAATAAGCAGGCAAATTTTTGATTGTATCTGTTTAAAATCCACATAAAATAGACACATGCAGATAAATAAGATGGTTTATATCTTTGTTTTTACAGGCCTTTTAATCGTGGATCAGGTTAGTAAACACCTGGCACTTAACTACCTGTCACTAATTCATTTTAACGAGGGCATCTTTCTAGGTAATCTCAGTGGATCATCACAGCTATTTCGAGTGACATTTTTGGCCACTACTTCTGTTTATCTATGCATGTTGTATTTATTTTTAATGGATTTTCTTTCATCGTTTTTTTATAAAACAAAGCTCTATATGACTTTTATCTTCTCTGGTGTTGTAGGAAATATTATCGATCGAGTCGTATTTTTAAAAACAATTGATTTTATTCCAGGAATAAATAATACAGCTTTCAATGTTGCAGATATATTTATCACCCTTGGGGTAATCCTTTTAATTTATGAATTATTTAGACCTGCAGCTGAGGTAAAGTTTAAACGTTCAACTTTTATTATAAATAGAAAAGAACAAATAGGATTCGCCTCCAAGATGGCGGTCGGATCATTTCTATCTTCTGGTGCTCTAGGTATTTTCACCTACACATATGTAAAAGATCTTGATCGACAAGGAATTCTCGATTATCAGTCTTTTATTAAATATTATATTTTTCTCACCATACTCTCAACTATAGTTATGTTTATTATCGGTCTTTTGATGTCACATAAAACCGCCGGCCCAATTTATGCTTTTGAAAGGTATATATTGGCGATAGCGAAGGGAGAAAAAAGAGATTTCTATCTAAGAGAAGGTGATAATTTTCAACACCTAAGGGCAACAGCTGAGGAGCTTAGAAAACTAATTCAAGAGAAAAATGATGTTAAATAACTTTCTTCAAGAAGAATTTCAAAATCATAGAACTTTTAACTCTATACCGTGCCTCTATGAGAACCCAGATGAAACGTTAGCAGAATGGAGTATGAAAGCCTCCGCATACTTTAAAGAGGAAGAAATCTTCATTAAACATCTTCAGTCTAGAATAAATAATCAAAAAAATGACTTAACAAAAAAAAGGCTCAATAGCCTTCTGCAAGGGCGATCATACAACCTCAAACAAATTAAAAAACTACTAAGTGATATTTCAAAAAATGAAAACTCACAGACTATTTTTTCCTCGCAGCAAATTCACTCTTATTTTGAGTTAGCATTTAGAGACTGGTCATGGGGTGAGAAAGAAATAGATTCATATTTAAAAATTGCAGAAGGTATTAACTTCGAAAATAAATCTGTCTTAATTCTTGGATCAGGAGCCGGAGGCTTTAGCCAGAAATTAGCTGAAAAAAAACCAAGCGCACAGTTTATAAATGTTGAGCACAACCCCCTACTTGCTACCATCCACAATCAAATTGCAAATGGAAAAGAAGTTAAGCTTCACGAAGTTTGCGAGTATCCAAAAGAAATGGAACTTACCTGTGTTAAAAGAAGGTTAAAAACTCAAAAAAAAATAGAAAATCAAACCGTCATCCTTGCTAGTTTTCCAGACCTTCCGTTTAAAGATAATATTTTTGATATCATCATTGCTCCTTGGTTTTTTGATATTCTCGATTTGCCTTTCATAAACGCAATCGTGGGAACCAAAGATTTTTTAAAACCCGAAGGAAGTTTGCTTTTTTTCGGGCCATCAAACATTCATAAAAAAGAATTGAATGAACGCTTATGCAGTGAAGAGATCATCGAAGTGTTTCAGGATAATTTTAATGAAGTATCAAGTTTTAGAAATAGGATTTCTTACCTAGATTCTCCCCTTAGCTCACAAAACAGACAAGAAGAAGTTCTTTTTATTCAAGCAAGTCACAGCAAAGAATACACGAAGGATTTTAACTTAGACTTCTCAGGAGTTGACCTCAAATTCACACCTGAATTTGAGCAGTATAAGCTTGTGGCAGATATTAAAGCGAAAATACTTTCCCATATTAATGAAGATATCTCTGTTGATGGTCTCGCTAAAGTTTTAGAAGAAAAATTTGGACTCACTTCTCATGAGTCCAAACCTTATGCAAAAAAATTCTTAGATAAAATTAAATTCGAGTATTAAATCTATTGGTTTTGATAAGCCTTTTTCTCAGCATCCATCCAATTAATGACAGCTTCTCTATATTTTGACTTGATATTTTCAAACTCCTGGGTGTAGTCAGCGTTGTTCCCACAGCTTGAAGGATCTGTAATGACTCCATTTACCGTTTGAAAGTTTACTCCCATACAGTTTCTATTTACTGCAATCGCTCCTTGAGCAGTTGGACTATTTGGATTCCAATCGTCTTTTCTCCCAAGGAAGTCTTCAGGTGAGCGAATTTCGTAAACTGATCGACCATTATTTTGGTTGTAGTGAGGAATACCATCATCATCAGTTGTAATGGTTCCATTTTCTGTTAAAACGGCACCATTATCTGGAGATTGCACATTTTGATAAGTTAAGTACCTTACTCTTTGGAAAGTACCGATAAATTTTTGAAGATATTCTCTATCTTCACCACTGTAACTATCAAGATCAATCTCACCAGCAGCTTTATCAGTTCCCTGTGTATATCGAAGCAGCCTATTTCCTTTCCAAGAAGTATCAAAACCAGAAGCATTAGTAGTATCAGTTACTAGTCTTCTACTTCTTCCCGAGCCAGTGTATCTACCGTCCTGAATGAAATGCAGTTTAGGGTGATTAAATGTACCGTTAATTCCTCTTAATAATAGCGATCTTTCAAAGTTTCCAAAATCAACTCTTGATAAAGCCTGCTCACAAAGAACTTCTGAATTATCAAAGAATGTAGTCATCTTGAAATATGGGTGCTCTTCATTGTGACAAGTTGTACAAGTATAGAAAGTCATATTAGTTGCAGTATCTCCATCATTTCCTGGAAATTCATCATCAGTATACTCCATATACTCTTCTTTAAGTACTAGCCTCATTCTGTTTAAGATTGGCATGACAGATTGCTCAAACAGTGCAAGTTCCTGACACTTTCTTCCCTCAACCGCGACAGGAGCATCTTCGTCAAGTTGTGATGAAGGAAGGTCTGTTGCCTTAAGGTCTTCGAAAACAAATGCAAATTCATCATTATTCTGACCTAGTATTTCAAGGACAACTAAACTCGAGTAGGTCAGTATCCCAGAATTTGGAGGAGTAACTCTATCTAGTTTTGAGTAAGTTGAGTTACTCAACTCATAGTTTCCATTAACTAGAACTTTGATATTTCTAAATCTAAAGTTTTTCGCACCACCAACAAATCTCGGGTTCCTAAAAATATAAGAATCCTCAGTTGCAGACCTACGAACATCAATTTCAAAACGACCTGGAGATTTAATGAAACTAGACAGATCATAACTGATCGTTCGGGGCTTGATGTCTTGAATATATCCTTCATCAATTAGGTTTTTCGCAGGATTAAATTCCGGGTTTTTGTTAATTGCAACAAGGTCTAATTTAACATCAATATCATCTTCAATAATCTCTAATGTATAAACTCCAGGAACAAGATCCCATTTAGTTCTATTATTTTCATCATTAATACTAGGTGTATACCATTCCCAGTTTTGTTGATTGGTAGCATATTGTCTACAAAGCTGATCATCTGCTGAAGCAGTAGTACAAGCACCATTTGTACTTTGACGACAATTTCTAATAACATTTCCATTAGAGTCTTTTATCTGCATAAAAACTCTATCTATATTGTTATCAGGTGCCATTAATTTTAACCAAACATTATACTCACCAGCCTCTTCAACTCTGAATTTATAGACTGCTTTACCTGGAGTTCTATCTGCTACTTCTAAAGCTTCAAGACCAGTGTCTTGGCTATCTGCTTGTGCCGCAAGTTCAGCATTGATAGCGGTTTCCCAAGCTGCAATTGCAGTTTGCATTGAAGCTCCAAGACTATCACAATTACTAGCGCCACCACAATTATGTCTCTCATCAAGCATTCTAACTACTGGCCTTGCATTTCTAGGATTATCAAAATTAATAAAATTATTAATTGCAGCCGCTTGATTGTAAGCTCTCTCATTGTCTGCACTTGCAAACTGAGGTCTATTTGATCCATCACCATGACAGTTAACACAGCTTGCTCCTGTGAAAACTTGCTTAAGTGTCGTTGCATAGGTATCAGCTCTAATTTGTCCAATTGTTTTAACTGATCCACCAGTATATAAAGCCGCAAGATCTAGAGTCACGTTACCGAACCCATTTAGATCCATTTGGTCTACACCATTCCAATCAACATTAGCGTATACACTTCTTGAAGCCACAGGTACTTCATAGTGAACAAATCTATCTATGGTTCTAATGCCTGAACCTTCATCATTTAAAGCTGTCCCTTGAGTCAATTCGGCCATGAAAAAATCGTGAAACACATTTACTTGATTCGCCTTATCCCCAAAATTGAATACACTTCCATTAGCGATTCTCATACCTTCAGGGATATCACCTAGGTCATCAGCATTATTAAATATACTCCTGATTCGATTACTTATCTGTCCATAAATCACGTCACTGAAAACATAATCAGGAAGACCTTCAATAACTTCGTTAGTGTCTGCAGTAAAATATTCTGTTCCTGAACCAAATCTAGGTTTGAAAAAATCAAAAACTAAATTCGTTTCCCCATTCCAAGTGTATGTTGCGGAAGGTGCTGTGTTAGCAGGTTCAGATACATTTCTAATATTACTTGCAAAGTATGCTGCTGAAACAAACTCTGGAAGAGTCCTAACTGAGTTGAAACGAATTGGATCTCCATCTTCGTCTCTAAAAAAGTAAGGTGTATAATCTGTAATATTTGGATCTTTTAGAGCTGCTTCATAGGCGTCCCTTTTGTCTGGATCAATCCAAGTCAAAGTTACTTGTGAGCTGTATGGTCTGTAACCTGATTGGTTAACATGTCTTCTTCTTTCAGACAGTCTATAAGGACCATTTACTGTGTCATTGATTCCAGATGTAGGATTGCATGAAATACCAATACTGGCTGTCCTTGCTGTGGCTTCTATTGGATGAACTTTTGGTTGATCACCTGAAATATAAGCAAGACCTGAGGCTTCAGATGCAACTTTCACTTTAAATCGACCGCTGAGTTCTCCATCTTCTGCTTGGAGTACTAAGGTCCCATTAGTAACAGTAGCAATTCCCACTGATGCATCAGATATTTTTTTAGAAGCAGTAATCTTTCCAGTTACGCCACCAAGGCCACCAGACATTTTTTTCCATGATTCAATAGCATCAAGCATCTCAGAAGCATTGCTCGCACAATCACCCCAGCAATAATGTCTATCTTCGGATAATCTTTTCACCAGTCTTGATTTGGCAGGCTCTTGAAAGTTAACACGTCCAGTATCAACGACCGCATCATGAGCTGATTGATAATCACTCACCGAATGTTTTGGTGCTTGAGAACCGCTATCTCCGTGACAACCAGCACAACTAGCTTTCAACAGAGGGTGAACAGTATTTGCGAACGCCTTTGCAGATTGAGCACGATCCGATTGCTCTTCAAAGGATAATTCTGTAACTTTCTCCGGCTCCATTAAGCAAGACTGCAGTAATGCGAACAAGCCAAAGGTGAAAAGATATTTCATATAACGTCCCTAGATTTAATCTTTTTCTTTGCTTTTTTTATGCTGTAATTTTTTTCATTCTAATCAATGTATCTGATTCCGGAGGTAAACTTCCTGAACCAAAAATATTTTCGAACTCACCTTCTTTACCTTGAGCAGCCAAGTAATTTAGCATAATGGCCTTCCAAAGATTTTCAGTACTATCACCAATAACTGTAGATAGATCGACTCCACCGTTTTTAACAAAATTACCAATCTGTCTTCTCGGCTCACCATCGTTGTTTTCTCTAACAAGAGATGAACCATCATGATTATGCTTGTAAACAATTAAAAGCGCTGCTGACCTCGTACCAGAGTCACCTACGTGACGAACCTTATTGATTTCTCCAAGTCCAGGAATAACCTGTGGCTGAGTTGCACCCCCAGCATCTGAAGCCACACCACCATCTGTATAAAGGTGGATAGCGCAGTTCTCACCTTTTTCCTTCGCAAGAAGAATACAACGACCTATAGCTTCTCCAACCTGACGATCTTTTTCGTGAGTTGTTGCGATTGGGTTACCATGGTAATCACAACCACCGATAGTGATTGTCCCTGCACCTGCAATTTTATCGATAACTAACTTTGCGACTGAAGCCACATTCCCACCTTGGCTTGCGAATGTGTCATTGATTCCGTTGTTTGGATCCGCAGCTAGAGCTGTTTGAGCAAATGCTCTTTGAACCGCAGTATCATTTGTTGGGTCTAACATCGCCGCACTATAAGTTGAAAAAAGTTGCTTAGCATTTTCTAGAGAACAATTGAGTACTGACTGTATCTGAGCAATACTTCTTTTTTGAGAAAGATCTTCAAGTTTTGTCTTCGACATCTTGGCCAATCTATCCATAAATTTTTGAACTCTTTCTTGTCCGCCATTTCCACTTAGATTTAAATAATTAGTTCCAGAAAGCTCAGGACCTAAGCTCAGTAGCCCACTTGCTGTTCCACCACTATTTACCCTAGTTGGTCTCAGTCCTAAATTTATTTGATCAGCTGGTGCAGCTGATCTTGCTCCCGTATCAGAACTCGCGTTTCCGATTAGTTCTACTAGCTCACCTTTTGCTCCAGCTTTATTGGCCATAAAAACAGTATTAATAGGATTTGTCGCAGTATCGTCTGAAGTTCTTGTACAAAAGATTAAGCCGTCAACCCCATCTGCAATAGGATTTCCGTTAGGCATCGTATGTCCATCAAGGACTTGATTCATACCCTGTAAAATTCCTGAGGCTCTATGAAATTTTAAACCATATTTTCCTTCAAGTGGTTTTCCTGAAACACTTGGATGTTCCTCAGGAGAGATACCAATTCGAATATAATCAGAGGTACTTGCACCAGCATAGTCTATCTCATCTTGAACTTCAGTACCACGCCCCATACTAACGAAAGCGTTTGCGCCGGCGATATTCATACCACCACCACCATCAATACAGATATAAGGAAGACCACCTTGAAATTCCGGAAGAGCACATCCTCTTTCCTGAGCAAGAACTGGATTAGACCTCATTACCATTCCCGCAAAAGAGGGAAGTACGAGAGAACTACTTAAACCAATAAAACCTTGAGCTATAAAATCTCTTCTTGTCTTTGGTTTTTTATGACCGTTGTGTTGATAAGGTAAATCATTTTTTTTGTTTTCATCACTCATAAGTCCATCCTTAAAACATCGTTACATACGTACTAGATAAGATTGCCGCACAACTCATTTTCAATAATTTTTTCTTTTTTCTTTCTGCATTTGCATCGTTTACCAATTCATCTTCATCAGATAAAATAGCTTCTAGATTAGTGAGAAAGGTTTTATGATCGTTATTGTTATTAAAATCAAAATCGACAAACTTTTGAGACAAACTAATTAATTCAGTTCTATTACTCTCGGTAGAGCTCAAATTGTAGTCGTCTTCATTCGCGTCTATATATTCATTACAATAAGCAAAGGCTAACCTTGTCGATGCAATTTGGTTGAATCCATTAAGAGTTTTAGGATCAGTACTTGAAGGTAGTTGTAATTGAATTGCTTGATACTCATCAAGAATATCTCCTTCATTAGGGGAAATTCCAGTAAGTTTCGAATAAGTATTATTTACTTGTAAAAAGTTTTTTATTGCTAGATCAGAAGTGGTCTGTGCAGACTTTAATGAGACCTCTCCCTTCTTCTTTTCTTTTTTAATATTGTCAGCATTATCAGGCTCAATACATGAGAACATAAGAACCATTGTCAAACTTAAACCTAGTGTTTTCATTACTATTCTCCCATGCAAGCAACAGCTGCATTGATAAATACATTTTTCATATTTCTATCTTTGTCGAATTGCTTGGCCATCGATTGAATGATTGATTTGTCCATATCTGATGTAGGACTCCTGTGGCATACAGTTTCAAAAACTTTTTGACTTAAACAAGTTCTAACTTGTTTGGTTTCTGCGAGCATCTTTCCAAGTTCTTTCGCACCATTTCCGTTTTGCTGACTACCCCATCCAATATATTCATTTTGACCAGTGGTCCATAAATTGATCCAACTATCAGAAGTCGTAATCTTCCCATCTGGAAACATATTATTTGCATTAATTTTTGGAGCAACTGGACCTACAACTTCAGCACGACCGTCTATTACTACATCGTGAGCTCCATATACCATTCTTCCATCAACATAATCGTAATAAGCGAAAGCACCACCGAGTGCATCTTGTCCCGCATGGCAACCGACACAGTATGTTTTGTAAGTGTCACTAGATCCACCAGGAGATCTATCAACGTCTCTTCTAACTCTAAAGTCAGGGATCGATGTATCACTTAATTCGGCCATATCTTTACACAAAAAATTCTGCGCAAAGTATGCAAAAGCTGCTCTATTGGTACCATCTGGATAATAGGCTGCCGCAAATCCACGAGTCGAAAACATTCCTGCAATCGCCGCGGGATCTAGAGTGGTATAAGTATTTTGTTGAGTTTGTTTGAAGTATTTTCTATTTCCTAGAGGGACTAAGCCGTTTTCCGCAGCTTCGTACATTTCATTTTTGGTTCTATTATATTTCGGAACAGTTACGTCTAAGTCTTCTAAGTAGTATTTATCTCTGTTAGCACCGGTTAAAGTACCATCAAATTGATACATAATATTATCCCAAAAAACTCTGAAGAAATCGATATCGTCTCTAGTGGCACCAATCAGGAGTGCTGTCATATCATTTAATGGAGCAAACTGGGTTCCATCCTCATTGGTCATTGGTGTAAAAAAGTTTTTTAATGTGACATTGTAAAAACCTTCATTAGATTCAATGATTTCTTTGGCAGCTTCACGATACTTTTTATCACGCATGTATCCTTCGTATTTATCTGCTGTATCTTTATTCGCTGTCCCTCCAGTGAGAGATGAATAAAGCGTTTTCGCTTGATCACGCTCGTTGGATAAAGCTGATGTTGATACGGTGGCAAGACCAAGTACAAAGAAACCTTTCGTCATCTTTTTTATTTTCACTTCCGCCTCCAAAAAACTGTTATTCACAATCTGCAATTAATTTGGTTGATTTTTATGATAAGACTGATCAATTGCATTATATTCTTATCGGTCTACTCTAAAAATTAATTAAGCTTTTTCTGAGTAATTACGTAAGCTTAAGACATAAGTTTTTTACTACGTGAAGTTTTCTTAACTATTTAGGAGACTGTTTTTGTGGTCACTCTGGACAAGCTAAGTTATCAAAATTAGAATATTTCACATGAACAATCTATTTTTGGCTCTCGTGCTACTTCTAGGGATTTTTGGCAGTAGAAATGCCATGTCTTACCCGCAATTTATCGGTAAGGGTTATCACGCTTGCCTCACTTGTCATTATAACCCATTTGGAAATGGTCCACTAAACGATTATGGCCGAGGGGTTGCAGCAACAGGTCTGGCCGCCAGATTTATGATACCTGAAAGTGTAAGTGACGATATTCTTGGACAGAGATCTAGTTTAATCTTTGGAAAACCAGACGCTCTTCCAGTTAAGCCTTCTATAGATTACAGAGGCTTATACATAAAAAGTGGGCTAGAACAAGAAGACCAGCCAGATCCAAAATGGATCAATATGCAGGCTGAGGTATCTCTTTCAGCAAATTGGGGAAAGAGAAAGGAATGGATCTTAACTGCCTCATACAACACATTAATTGCCAACAGCGGTATCACTCCAAAAGGTGATCAACCTAGGTCAGGCAAGCCTGCCGATAAAGATCTTTCTTACCTTCGTGAATATTATTTAGGTTATCGTGTAAACCAACAACTAGGAGTCTACCTAGGTAAAACAGATAAAGTTTTTGGGATTAGAATTCCTGATCACAATATTAAAGCAAGAAGTGCCACTAGAAATAACCAATATGCTTCTGCTCCCGGAGTGATGGTTCACTACGGAACAGAAGACTACGATGCTGGATTTCAAATCTTCTTAGAAGATGAAACTGAAGACACCAACGAAAAGAACACATCCGATGCCGGTAGCGGAATTGCTACAAAATTTGAATACTCTCTAAACAAACGTTGGCGAGTCGGTGTCTCTTACTTAAACGAAACTGAAAAAGAATCTGAAACCAAATATGACGCTAAATCTTTTCTAACTAAAACAAGAGTTGGTGAAGGATCAAGTATTATGTTTGAGTACGGACTCGTTGATACGGCCATAAAAAACGCTGACACTACGACTGCTCAATACATATACCTCCAAAGTCATATGTATATGAATCGTGGTCTTTACTTTGTAACCACTTATGAAATGTATACATCAGATACTAGTGATTATAATGAAACCCATAACTTCGGACCCGGAGTGCAATGGTTTCCACTTCAAAGATTTGAGTTCAGAGCTGATCTTCTCAATTCTAAAACTTACTCCTCTAACGGAGCCTCAAAAGACAGCTGGGGATTCTATGGGCAGGTACACTTATGGCTATAAGAATTCTCACCCTATTTATAATTTTATTTAGTGCTCAAGCTTTTGCGCAAAAAGGTTCTGCAAAGAAATATCTGAGCCTCGCAGTAAAGGCTAACGCTAAAAAACAATACAGCCGTTCAAATCAGTATCTTTCTAAGGTTTATAATTTTAAAAGTACGAAAAAAATCCCAGGGCAAATTCTCTATCTTTACGCTGTGAATTTGCAAAAACTAGGAAAGCATAAAAATGCTATCTACTATTTTAACCAAACAATTAAGAAGCGCTTCCTTAAGTCCCATATTAAAACATTAAAAGCGCTCAAAGCCGATGAAGTAGATGGAGATGAAATCCCAAAGCTTCTTAAGGCGACCTATTTTTATATGGCCCAAAGCTATTATGTTATTTTCACATCTTCTGAAGATAAACTATATGCTGAGAGAGCTAAGAAGTTTTTTAAAATATGTGATGATTCTGGTTTTAATGATCGCTGTTCTGACTTTCTTGATAACATCAATAAAAAGCTCGATGTTATGGAAAAGAGTAAAAGAAGTTTTGAATTTTTCCTCTATGCTGGAAGGATCATGTTTAACGATAGAGTGAAAATTAAAAATAGCACTTCAGGAACGACAGCTAGTATCATTTCTAATACCGATGGACTTTGTTACGGCGCAGGTTTGAGGCTTCAAAACTACTATAAAGGATGGCAAGCTTCCGGTTGTGCTTTTTCTGGCTACGCTGGTGTCTCTGGTGAAATTGATAGCACTGCTTATAAACAACTTGGTGTGCCAGTTGCCGGGCTCTATCTTGAAGGCGGGTATTTTTGGCGTACAGATAATGAATCTACTAGGCTAGGTGTTAGTATGCCTATTTTTTATCGTTCAGGATTATACTCTCAGCCTAGTGGCTATACTATTGAAGATACAAAAAACACTTCTTTCGGAATCGCTATTTCAACAGGATTTCAACTCCCGCTAGTTGAACTTGAAATCAAATTGGCTAATATGCAGGAAACTAATATGGCCATGACCAATCTTGTGTTAAATTTTTAATATGTGGTGTTTTGAGAATCTTTCACAAATTGTAACTCTCGATAAAGCGAAACAAAAAGATGGCCGTAAGCTTGATCCAAAAGATTTGAGCCTTAGGCCTAATTGTTCGATTGTGTTCAATGAAAAAGAAATCCTATGGATAGGTAATAAGCTTCATAAGCCAGATGAATTTAGGTCCGCTAAAACTTTTGATCTTTCTGGACACGTACTTACTCCAGAAATTGTAGACTCCCATACTCATTTAGTTTTCGCCGGAAACAGGTCCAAAGAATACTCAATGCGACTAAACGGCGCAGATTACCAAGCAATAGCTGCCGCTGGAGGCGGAATTCTCGCCACTATGGAGAGCACAATTAGCGCTTCTGAAGAAGAGTTATTTCAACTTGGAAAAGAGCGAGTCGAAAGAATTCACTCTTATGGAATTGGGACTATCGAGATCAAAAGTGGTTATGGTTTAACAGTAGAGTCTGAGAGAAAAATTTCACATGTCATTGATCGTCTCAAAAAACATTTTGCACCTAGTGTGCAAATTCTTAATACATACCTTGCTGCTCATGCGATTCCAAAAAACTATAGCAATTCAAATGACTATATTGATAAGGTCGTTGTGCCTCTTCTCAAAGAAGTTGCAAAAGATAAGATCATCGATTTTGTCGATATTTTTCATGAAGAGGGATACTTCAATCTTGAGGATACCAAAAAACTATTTGGAATCTGTAAGGAGCTTAACCTTAAAGTAAAGATTCATGCCGACGAATTTAATGACAATAAAGGTGCAGTAACAGCGAGCGAGTTTGGAGCTTGTAGTGCTGATCACCTTTTATGTACCGGTGAAGACGGTATTAAGGCTCTCGCCAACTCTTCTACTGTAGCCACACTACTTCCTGGTACGGCGTTTTTTCTCGGGAAGCCTTTAGCACAGGCGAGAAAATTTTTAGACGAGGGATGTAAAGTCGCTCTTGCATCTGACTATAACCCTGGCTCATGTCACTGTGATAACCTTTTATTAGTTTCCTCTTTAGCGGTAAAAAAACTTGAAATGAATTTGTGTGAGCTATGGGCAGCGATGACACTTAATGCAGCAGCTGCACTTGATTTGCACCACCAAGGGTTTATTTCTGAAGGTGCAGCACCAAGATTTTCATTGTTTGAGTGTAATTCGGTTGATGAGATAACTTATAATTGGGGACGAAATCTGGCCAAGCCTATTCCAAAGCTTCGTTAATTAGTTTCACAAACTTTTGATCCATAAAATCGAATTCTTTTTCAGAAAATTCTATGACTTTACCTTTATGAAAAACAATTGTTGAAGGTATTCTTGAAATATTAAATTTCGAAGCTAGAGAGTTTTTTTCATCTGCCATCGATTCAAACTTTAGATCATATTTTGTTTCTATTTTTTTAATTTCTTTAAGAGCATCTTCTGTATCATTATTGATTCCCACAACTTTTATCTTTGATGGGTATTTTTCAAGAAGTGCATTTAGAGATTGGAACTCACGCACACAAGGCTGACACCATGAAGCCCAGAAGTTTAAAATTACAATTGGTTCCTGGACCTTAGCAAGTTGAAGCTCGCTACCCTTTGTTGTATTGATTTTTAAATCAGAAAAGTTCGACTCAAATAATGAGTATTTCTCTTTATGTTTTTCAACTCTTGACGCAGATAGTTCTTTTCCGTTTATTAACATCTGTGAAACCACCATAAAAGTGAAAGCGAGTGCGATGAATATGGCCGGTAAAAATTTCTTCATTTGTCTTAAAGCCCTTTAACAGAGAAAATTATACTATAGAAAAAAAGCCAACAAACCACAGGGGTAGGTATTTCCGATGTTTAGTCAGCCGCAGCAAGTTAGCAAAAATACTGGAGAAAATCAATCAGGACAGACCTTGGTTGAATTTATTCTGCTCCTCTCCGCCATAAGTATTATATCATTTAGCTTTATGAGAGTGGTAAACTCATCGATTTCAGAACGTTGGCAAAAAATGGCGCAAACAATTCTCGACGATAACAATCAACAACTTCAAATAAGATAGGACATTATGAAAAAATTTATTTTATCTCTAGACCAAGGGACCACTGGAACGACTTCTCTTTTAATTGATTCTGAATCTTTAGAAGTCGTTGATAAGGTAAATAAGGAATTTCCACAAATCTATCCTAAACCAGGCTGGGTGGAGCATAATCTAAACGATATTTGGAACACGGTTGGCTCCACAGTAAGAGCAATTTTAAATAACAATAATATTGATGGCTCACAAATCACGGCCATAGGAATTACAAACCAAAGAGAAACGACTTGTGCTTATAACAAGTCAGGTATGCCGCTAGCAAATGCAATTGTTTGGCAAGATAGAAGAACCAGTAGCTTTTGTAGTGAGCGAAGAGAAAGCTATGGAGATTTAAAAAAGAAAACCGGGCTTCCATTAGACCCCTATTTTTCCGGTACAAAAATGCGATGGCTTCTTCAAAATAACGAGGCAGTTGCGGAGGCAGCCGCAGACAAAAATCTTCGTCTATCAACGATCGATACTTTTCTTCTATACAAGATGTCTAACTGTGAGGCTTTTAAAACTGAACCATCAAATGCTTCAAGAACACTTTTAATGGATCTAGATTCTTGCAACTGGGACGATTCTCTTCTTAGCTTTTTTGAAATTTCCAAAGACTTTCTTCCAGAGATTTGTGATTCATTCACCGAGTTTGGGCACACAAAGGGTCTATCTTTCTTACCGGACGGTATTCCAGTAGCCTGTATTTTAGGTGATCAACAAGCGGCTCTATTTGGGCAGGCTGGATATCAAGCCGGTGATTTAAAATGCACTTATGGTACCGGGGCTTTTATTCTTCTCAATACCGGAGAAGAAAAAGTATTTTCAAAAAATGGTCTCTTAACAACTGTCGCTTATAAGCATAAAGGCAAAGCATGCTATGCTCTGGAAGGTTCATGTTATATTGCAGGAGCAGCAGTTCAATGGCTTCGAGACAACCTACAGATTATAGACCACTCACCAGAGGTAGAAGCTCTGGCCTCAAGTGTTAAAGATATCGATCAAATGGAGCATTTAATGTTTCTCCCATTTTTTACCGGTATTGGCTCACCTCATTGGAATGCCGAAGCGAAGGGAGCGATTGTAGGCCTAACCAGGGATTCAGGGAAAGCTGAAATAGCACGTGCTTGTTTAGATGGAATCGCGCTGTCAGTTCAAGACTCAATCAAGGCAATGGAAGATGATTCCCCAAAAGAAGTAACAGAAATCAAAGTAGATGGTGGAGCCTGCCAAAATAATCTCTTAATGCAAATACAAGCGAATTTCTCGCAGAAAACTATTCAAAGACCAAAAGTGGTAGAGACTACAGCCTATGGCGTAGCACTTGGATCTCTTTTGGGGTCTGGGAGCTTAAAACTAGATAAGCTTCTTGATTTATGGAAACTTGAGCAGTCATTTGCTCCTCAAAAAGATTCTTATTTTGAGAAGAAAGCTGCCCAATGGTCCGAGACAATTAATAGACTTTATTAGCCTTCATATTGTCCACTTATTTATTCAACAAGGGCTTTCAATAAATATGGAAGCTCTCTTATATTATCAACAAATTTCACGTTCATATCATCATTTTCTGTTTTGAATTTTGCTGGCATAACCGCAAAATATTCTGAGTTTTTAAGATATTGGTTCAACTGATTAATTTGCTGGGAGCTGATATTCGCGTCTACTTTACCTGATACATCAACCTCACCAAAAAATAAGGTTGGTGTTTTAAGTTTCTTTTTTAGTTTCGACAGAACAAGAGAGCTCATTATAGCTAAATCACAATTTTCTACATTCAGATATTGCTTTTTCTTTTTTAAATAAACACTATACAGAGAAATACCTAAGTCTAAATTATGATCTAAAACCTCTATAAGAAAGTTTATTTCTTTCGAGTTTTCTCCTACAACAAGTTGAGTTGGCTTTCGTCTTTTTTCGTCTTTTAAAATCGAATCAATCTGACAAACTCCAATTTGATCTGCCATAATATCTAGAGCATGTACTCGTCCAACAACTGGTTCCTCTGAAAATTGTTCTACCTTGGAAACTTCAAATAGAGATAAGCCGCTATCGTTAAGATTGAACAAAATATTGCTGTCACTTGGTGCAAATCGGTTCTTATGCGCTCTGAGCATTCTTATATTATTAGAGATCTTAGAAAAACTTAATACCACATCCACCATGTGCTCTAAGTGTTTTGGTCCTGCAATTTTTCCTGCTTTATTAACATGCCCTATTATCCAAATATTAATTTCATGATCTATAGCGAGAGTCTGTAGTTTCAATAGAATTTCGTTTTGACCACTAAGTTTTGAATTGTCTTTTGACCTTAAAGTTTGAATTGAGTCGATTATGACAAATTTAAAGCCGCCAGAGCTAAGGTTCTTTTCAATATCTTCGATGTAGGTGGAGTTTGAAATATAAGTTAGATTCTCTGTGACGCCTTGTCTTTTTAATCTTTCACCAACTTGCTCAATTGATTCCTCCCCAGATATATAGAGAACTGTTTTTTCCAAAGAGTTAATGACATAACTCATAAGACTAGACTTACCTGCGCCTGGTTCGCCATAAACTAAACACAATGCCGAAGTCGAAAGCTTATTATTAAATAATTTTGAAAGTTTTCCACATTTAAATTCAACTTTTGTGAATTTATCAGCTTGAATAGTAGATAACTTCTGAGGTTGATTTGAAATTTGCGGGTGCTCTTGGTTTAAGTCTCGCTCGACAATAGTATTCCACTTTCCGCAAGACGTACACATCCCTTGCCACTTAGAAAATTGATAGCGGCAACTTTCACATTCGAATTTTTGCTGTTTCATTAACTCTCTACTAATTTAAAAAATTTATCCTCAGAGATAATAGGTATTTCGAGTTGTTGTGCTTTTTTAAATTTGGAAGAACTACTTTCGGTATCATTAGTAATTAGATAATCAGTTTCTTTACTCACTGACGACTGAACAATTCCCCCGTAAGATTTCACAATTTTTTGCAATTCGGATCTCTTCATAGAAAGTGTTCCCGTAATGCAAAACTTCAAGCCACCTATTGCTCCTTCATTTTGAGTGGTTGCAACTGGAGGATTAAGTTTAAAATCGTAAGTTCTTAATTTATCAACAATTTCTTTTTTTGATTGGAGAGAATTTAAAAAGTCTGTGGCCGATTTTTCCGCAAATGATTCAACCGTTTCTAGTTGCGCTGGAGTCAAATTCATAACCTTATCGATCGTATCATAACCTGCATTAACAATTTTTTCACATTTATTATACGCGCCACCACTGATACCCAGAGCCGAAAGAAATGTAATAAGATCTACGTTTTTAGACTTTTCTATATTGGAAATAATTTTTGTGGCCAGTTTATCTTGAACTTTATCTAGACCTAAAAGTTGAGTTTTAGTCAATTGATACAAGGAAGGGATGTCAGTTATAAGCCCTACTTTAATCATTTCTTCAAGGCGCTTCGAACTTAAATCATCAATTCCAATCTTTTTCAAAAAATTTAATATTTCGTCTTGAACTTTATCAGGGCAAAGATCGTTTTTACAAATTAGCCTAATATCTTCAACAACTATAGGTTGCTCACAACTAGGACAATTGGTCGGAACAGAAAACTCATTATCACTTGCGGATACTACAGAAAGAAATTTTGGAATAACTTCGCCTGAACGAACAATCTCAATAGTATCACCCTTTTTTAGTTGATTCTGAGCAACTAGGCCGTAATTGTGGAGTGTAACTCTAGAAACCTTGGCGCCTGATAGCTCAACCGGCTCTACGTTACCTACAGGAGTAAGAATTCCATTTCTAGACACTTGCCAAGAAATTGACTTTATTTTGGTCGTTTTAGTTTCACCTTGAAATTTGAACGCCATCTTATATCTTGGATGATGTGCGGTAACTCCCAAAGTCTTATGTAGCTCTTGTCTATTAAAACTAAAAACTAATCCATCAATAAGGTACTCACCCTCACTCATAAACTCTCTGGTTTCCGCTAGGCGATCTTCAATATCTTTTTGATTCTTATGAAGGATATACTCAGGCGTATCGAATCCAAACTTCATCAAGGTTTTAAACTTTTCAACTTCAGTTTCCAGCTCAATATCCTCTGTAAGAAGTTCGAATGCTTGAAAACTTAAAAACTTACTAAACTCAATCACTTCTTTTCTTCCAAGAAGTCCTGCAACAATATTTCTTTGAGAAGTTGGCTTTTCAAAGCCGGCTTTTTCCATGGCGTTAGATACAGCTATGAAATTACTTTCAGTACAATAAATTTCACCTCTAACTTCAAAATCGATTTCTTGATCTATCCTCATAGGAATATGATCAATTAACATAACTTTGTTCGTGATATTTTCACCGAACTTTCCATCACCTCTGGTCTTTGCAATTTGGAGTTTTCCGGCTTTAAATACAAGAGAACAGCTTGAGCCATCAATTTTAAATGTTGAAACCAACTCTTCGTCGCCCTTCCACTTAATAAGGTCTTCTAGCTTGTAGGTTTTATTTAAAGAAAGCATTTTGTGTTCATGCTCAATCTTTTCTCCAGTAAAGAACTCAGTTCCAACCATATCTAAAATACTATTAGTTGGATCCAGAGTTCTTAACTCCTCTTCAATAGCATCGTATTCAAAATCAGAAATCTCAGGTTTTCCCTGATAATAAAGAGTTTTATGCTTTATGATTTTTTGCTCAAGATCTTTTATTCTACTCATACTAGTCCAGATAAAGTTAATAGTGCACCTAAAGCGTAACTTACTGGTGCAGCGACGATAATTCCAAGTAAGACCGCACCGTAGCGAAATTTATTTTGAAGTCCCCTATTGATCATCTGAACGATTGAATAAGAAAGTAGCCCAAAGATAGTAGGGATAACAGGGAAAGCCGTATAACCCATGACGGCCAATCGTGAACCTTGAAGCCCATCAAGATTTTTAACGGCAACTACAACTATGAGAACATTTAAAAATGCCGTAATAATAGCGCTTAAGAAAAAAGCGATTGCCTGGGTTGGTTTATAGTTTTCTTTTTTATAGGTAACTACAAAGAGTGTTGTCGCCAATAGGAAAACACTCGCATGGATAATTATGCTGATGGCAAAAACGATATTCATGAATTAGTCTTTTTAAAAAGTAAAAACAGCCCCTACTTTGAAATTATTATCACTATAACTAATTTCCGAGTTTGAACCATTGGTTTTAGCTGAATTATTTATTACCTCAAATGCACCCATAAGTCTCATCGTTGGGCTCCATAAATATTGGGCACCAATTTTAAAAGCCATAGATGTTACAGTCTTAGATGTTCCAAATACATTTTCATCATCAGAGAAATCCGCAAATGGCATGATCTCACCTGAGCCAAAAACTCTTAAACCTTTTTGCAAAGGAATACTACCTCCAGCACCAAGCATGATACCAGAAAAAGTATTTGTACTAAATCCATCAGTTGCCGAAGTATCCATCTGATATGAGTAACTTGCATAGCCCCCATAGACATTCACTTGTGGACCATAGAAGAACCCCATCGGGAGAAATTTATATCCCGCTCCCACTTTATAGTGAATCATATTTTGACCTGAAGTATCTTGCTCTGGATCTCCAGAAGAACTCTCAAGGTTTCCAACTTTCATTCCAAACTCACCTAACACAACATAGTTTCTCGTGATCCAAGCCTCAACATCTGCAGAGATACCATAAACAAGCCCTGACATTTTGTTATTACCAGAAACTGCATTTGTAGAAGCGGTGTGAGATGAAATTAGAAAAGACAGTGAAAGGTCACCAAGCCTTCCATAAGAATTTTGTTCAACCTTACTTAGCCTTGTATCAAGCCCACCTTTTTTAGCAATAAATTCTTCAAGCTTAATCCAGTCACCCGTTTTTGGTTTCCTCTCAGACATATAGGTTTTAATAACACCAAGGGCCTGACCACGAGAGAGATTAAAGATCTTTCCTCGTGCCATGACTATCGAATCCCACTCCACAACTTTTTTTAGAAGTGGATGCCTTTTCTGCCCCTGTAGTCTTTTAATTTTAAATTCTTGTCCGATATTTAAAGTTTTATTTTTTGAAACAACAAATGTTACTTGATCGCCAAGAACTCCAATAACTTTACCGTCATAAGGAATTGTCGCCTCATATAGCTCTAGCCAATTATTAATTGTATTTGTCGCAAGATCAGCGTCCATGGAATTAATAATAGTTTTCTCAGACATATAGATGTCTTTTCCATTTTCGCCAATGATGTCTAAACTAACTTCAAGTTTATCAACTTCATATTTGATTCCCACGCGAATCAAAGTTCCAACCTGTAGCCTGTCAGCAACAGTTTTTAAAACGTTCTCATTTTTTAAGTATTCAGGCAGCCTATCGCGATATTTACTAAATATCTCAATCACTTCAGAACTTGATTTATACTCACACCATCCTTGCTCTTTCAGTTGTCTTTCAACTTTTTCAAACACTGTGTACCCAAGAGAATTACCTGCAGTGTCTGTGATGGGAAGAAGCATGCAATCCCGCATGCTATAGGATTCAGCACGCGCTAGAGATGCAACGAAAACGAGGAAAAATAAAATCTTTTTCATATATTTGTCGGAACGCTCGGCAGAGTTTTAGTTTGCTTAGGTGCTTGTTCATACAAAGCAACTAACATCTTTAATTCTGACAACTCTTCCATCAAAGACCTATTTTCTTTATTTAAACGAACATTTTCGAGCTTGAGTTCCATCATTTCTCGATTCGTTTCTTGATCAAAATAGTTCTTACAGAAGATGTAGTACTTACCCTGCTCTTCGCGGTATTTAACCCTGTTCGCTTTGATATACCGGCGTACGGTTGAAATAGATTTCTTCTTATAGTTTGCATATTCAATTATGCTCAGCCATTTACCTTCCATTGGTCACCTTTTTTGATTAGCCAAACTTCGGTATTATTGTACAATTTTAACCGAAATGTGCAAAATTTAAGTATTATGACAAAGTATCAATTAGAAGATTTTAAAAATAAAAAAATAGCTCTCGTTCTTTCAGGGGGTGTCGTTAAAGCTGCGGCGTGGCATATTGGTGTTACTTTAGCGCTCGAGGAACTAGGCTTTACCTTAAAAAGTAACCGAAATTCCACTGAAGATGCCATTGCTCAACGTTCACTTGAAATAGGCACATATGTTGGCTCTTCAGCGGGAGCAATGATCGCTATATTTTTGGCCTGTGGATACACACCTCAAGAAATTATTAACGGTGCTTTTGGACTAACTAAAAGTGATATGAGACGCCTCACCTATAAAGAAGTGTTTTACCTTCATAAAAATAAGTTTAAACCAAAGCGACCTGAGCTCTATCATCCGTTTGAAGAATTTCCAACTTTTGTCAGAGCTTTAGTAAGTCCAGTCTTAAACTTTCCAGGCCTATTCTCTACGGAGGGTGTTCGCAAATATCTATTGGATGGAATTTTAGATTTTGATCGATTCGAAGATTTTATTCCTGATCTATTTATAGTCGGTACACAGTTGGATCACTCTCAAAAAACGATTTTCAGTAAGTACAATTACCCAAATCCTTCACATGATTCCACAGCAGTTTATCAAACAGGCGTAAAAGTTTCGGATGCGGCTGCAGCAAGTATGTCAGTACCTCCTTTCTATGCGCCTTTTCCAATTAAGAATCCAAAAACCAAAGAAGTGAATTATTATATTGATGGAGAAATTAGAGAGACTCTTTCAACTCACGTAGCTGAAGATAATAATTGTGAAATAATCATTTCATCTTGGACTCACACTCCATATCACTATCATGATGAGGTTGGGTCATTGATTAATTACGGGTTACCTTCTATTGCCATACAGTCGATTTACCTTTTAATTCAAAAGAAGATTATTTCATCGAGGGCCAATCGAGCGACTGCAATCGATATACTCAATACTGTTTCTACTTATATGAAACAAGAGAAGTTTTCGAATTCTCATCGTAGGGATATTTTAGCGATCTTAGAACGTAAACTTAATGTTAATCCAAATGTTAAATTAATCGATATTTTTCCAGATCACGATGACTACAAGCTCTTTTTTGCAAATGCTTTTTCATTGAACCCTAAAACAGCTTCCCATGCTGTAAAAGCTGGCTATAAAAAAGCTATGAAAGTCCTAAGCCAACCAGAATTTTTATGATTTATTTTTTATTTCTATTTTTGAGCTTTCAGTCACACGCATTTGTTAACCCTAATGATGTTGACTCGTCACTCGTTAACCTCGAAGCTTCCTTGCAGTATGAAACTCGTGGAATCAAGGACCTAACAGATAGCAAAGAAACTGATTATCCCTTAAAGAAATTGATATTTTCTGATCAAGAAAATCGAATTGATGATCGGTTTCAAATCACACCATATTTTGAAGATAGAATCAATTTTTGGTTCGATATTTATACGTTATATGATTCAAACACAATTATAATTCATGATCTCAACAACCTGAAACTTACCTACAGTGTTCTCGATTACAAAGGCATGGCCACCTCTACTTTACATAGATTTACTAAAGCTAAATTGCAAAAAGTATTAACAACGGAACATTCAAAACGAGTAAAAGATGCTCTCATAAGGTTAAGTAAAGGACGTCTAAATAAACTGAATTCCTTCGAAGCAGATATACTTAAAAAAGTTACCAGCGCTTATAAAAAACTTCCTAAAGGATTCAAGGCTAGAAAAAAGTTCTTCCTAGAACTGGTTGAAAATGTCAGAGGCCAAACAGGACAAAAAGATTTTATCTATGCTGGTATTTTACGTTTTAAACCTTATCAAAAATTTTTATATGAAAAAGCCGAGGCGTTTAACTTACCCAAAGAAATAATTGCCATCTCTTTTTTAGAATCAAGCTTTAACCCATTTGCTATGTCTAAAGTTGCCGCCTCAGGGGTTTGGCAATTCATGCCTTTTATAGGGAATCTTTTTATGCCGAAGGCTTCAAAAAAAGTTGATTATAGAGAAAGCCCTATTATATCTACCCTAGCCGCATTCCATTTACTCAAACAGAATATTAAAATTCTTAAACGCTGGGACCTAGCGGTAACGGCCTATAACTCAGGTACTAAACATTTAATCAAAGCTCGAAAAAAATATTCTAAAATAAAAGATTTAGATCTAGCCTATATAATCGAACATTATGAAACAAAACACTTAGGTTTCGCTTCTAAAAATTTCTATTCGGAGTTTATCGCACTCGTACATGTCTTAGCCTATAAAGATTCAATTTATAGTATCGATGGAATCGATAAAGAGAGTTTAAAAAGCATTGATGTTTATGTTTCTAAATGTTTTTTTGGTAAAAAATCTCGTGCGTATATCTTCGATCAGCATAAATTTAACAAAGAGTTCAATCTTCATATCAATGATGAGAAGCATGTATTTAAACGTGGATTGATTCTTGCCTCTGCCGCACCACTTAAGCCAAAGTATTATGAAAAACTAACAGATGACCAGCTTACTAGTCTTTTTCCAAAGAATTATGAACGCTATATAAAAAATAAAAAATGTGGCGATTTATAGTTGCTCAACTAAATATGTGTTTTCTGAACAGTATGTTTGAATATATCTTTTAGAGTTATCTGGATAAATCAGCTGGATATTTATGATCCCCTGTTCTTCGCCCATAATGAAAGCTCTCTTTGTTTGATCAGATGGTTCTTGGTAGAATCTTCCATCTTTATCCAAAGCAAGCATAGAGAGATTTAAGCCCCCTCTAGTAGACATTCCATTGTAGAGGATATCCATAGGTTGATCAGCAAGATTTAACTGAACAACACATTCTCCACCACGCACATTAAAACGACTGAGTATTTGGTTAATATATTCTTCTGTTGGAATCGCTATTTCCTCTTGAGACCATCTACCTACAAATAAAGGTTCATTTAAGTGGTTTAACTTTAGGTACTTTCTAGCACCTAAAGGATAGCGCATATTTTCAAAATTGATTGTATTAAGGCTTTCTTTTTTGGCTTCTTTTACCATTGACCAAGATTCTACTTCCTTAGGCTTTACGTTTAAAATAGAAAGACAATCTGACATCAATCCTTCTTCATACATTGAAATCATATCCGTCTCAATATCAGCGTAGAAATTTGGCTCGTAGTAAACTTCTTGAGCTGAAAGGTGAACGATTTTAGAGGTAATTTGGCTTTTGGAATCTAAAAATTTGACAATAGTATTTCCTGGTTCAATCCCCATAAAGAAGACGAAATAGAAATCTGAGTTTGCTCTATCTACCACATTAAAGTTTTTATCTAGAAAGAACTTCGCCTTATATTTGTGATCTAATCCAAGATCAACATCCTCAGTTTCTTTATCAAGCTCAACTAACATATGAGCACCTACGTCTGGAATATTATACTCAGTGCCTATCTCTTCAATTTTTTCTACCGATAATAAAGGGATTACTATATCTGCATGAGTATCTTCTAGCACTAAATCAAGCGTAGTCGGATAATGCCCTCTAGAGAAAACAGTTCCCCTACGAATATTCATTTGACCATGCAATTCACCTGATAGTTTTATTCTGCCTGTACCAAAGTCTTGTACCATTTCGTCAATATCATCATGAAAACGAATGTCAAAATGACTGTGTTCTGGGAATTTATTGGTAACTCCGATGGAGCGAACACCAATTGAGTATTCATATCCATACTCTTTATTACTATTCATTATTTTATGACAGGAATCAAAAGCCAAATTCTTTGCATTTAAAAGAGGAGCTTTTTCAATATCACTCATAAGACTATTAATCGAAGGAAGCATTCCTTTATTTGTGTCTACTGCATCGCCTGCATCAGCTATAGTTGGAACAGTATAATCCGTTTGGTTTTCCTCGATTTTTAAATCTTTCTTTTTCGATTTCTTTTTATCTTTCTTCTTATCTGAGTTTTGAATTGATGAAATTTTTTTCGATTGCACTACTCCGTTGAAGCTTGATTCATTTTTTGCTTTTGACTCTTGTTTTTCTGGCTTGGAAATTTCTTCCGAGCCTGAATTTGAATAGTCAAAAAATACAAGTTCTTCATCAATCTTAGAATTTGGAATTTTAGGTGCAGAAACTTCCTCATTTAAACTGTTAGACTTTTCAGGTGCCGAAACTTCGGTAGAAATTCTGTCAGTTGATAAATCAGTCGATAAATTAGTAGATAAATCTGTCGCTAAATTTTTTGATAAACTTGATCCGCCTTGAACAAATGCAATTTCTTTTTTGTTGTCATTTAATTGATCAACTGAAATTCCGGTCCAGGCCACAACTTCTAGAGTTTTGGCTTGTACAAATTTTTGTTCATCTGTTTTTTGGTAGCTTAATTCAAATGCTGCTTCCTCCTTAATGTCTTCAATGCTGATATTAGCATTGGTTACATTTGGTGTTTTAATAGCATTTAAATCAACATCCTGTGCTTCACTAATATCACTAATAAAAGTAATATCGGTATCGAAGTTATCTTTATCGGATTGATAACTTGGTGTAAAGCTTATGGCTTCTACATCAGAAAAATCAATTTCTTCACCATCATTTAAAACGATAGCCGGGGCTCTATCTACCCTATCCATCGCTGTTTCAATGATTTCTTCTTTATGATTTTCCTTAATCGCAAGCTTAGTTGGCATGCTAACGTATACATTACGAAGCTCGAAAGCCCCTTGCAGACGCTGCTTCAACGGTAAACCGATTGAAAATGCTAAAAGAATGGTTAATAAAAATAACTTAATCACTAAATCTATTCTAAAGCTTTTTAAATTATTTAAAAGCTAGGTAAAGGTTAGCAATGCAAGTTTTGATTACCCATCGTAATTTTGTGAGTACCTACCCTATTAAGTCATTTTGTCCCTATAGGACCAGTTGAATACTCATGGTCCTATAGGGGCAATAACGAATAACCGATTTTGTCGGTCATTGAGTATTCATATATGGACCAGCTTTTTTTATTATTTTATGTGATAAAAATTAATCTAGAGGCGAGGTGAGTAGTCAAAATCTTGAAATGATTATTCAATAAGGCTTTAGAAGGGGAGGTTTAGTTAAAAAAAGGCCCGAACAAAGTCGGGCCACATCAGAATTACATTATTATTTTAAATTTGCGAGTCTGATTCTATTTTTTGCTCTTTCAAGTTTTCTTCTAAACTTAATTTGCTCAACACTTGGTAGGGCAGAGTTAAGTCTATCTTCAGCTTTTTTCTGAGCTGACTGAGCTCTTTCAATATCAATTTTCTCTGGAGCTTCAGAAGTTTTCGCAAGCACTTTAACTTCTTGTCCGAGAATCTTAAATAGTCCACCTGCAATAGTGAAATGTCTTACTTGGCCGTTGGCAAGTTTAGCTTTCAAAATTCCAGTGTCTAACTCAGAGATTAGGTGAGTGTGACCTTTAAGAACATTGATAAGCCCCGAAGCTGTAGGAACTGTAAGTTCCTCGCAGGCCATATCTTTTACGACAGGCCCATTCGGAGTATAGATATTTAGTTTAAAACTGCTCATTATTCACCTTGAATTTTTTTAGCTTTTTCTTTAACGTCTTCAAGTCCACCAACTAGGTAGAATGCTTGCTCAGGAAGATCGTCAACTTTACCATCAAGAATTGCTTTAAATCCTTCAATTGTATCTTCGATCTTAACAAACGCACCTTTTAAACCAGTGAATTGCTCAGCAACGAAAAATGGTTGAGATAGGAATTTTTGAATCTTTCTAGCTCTTGCAACAACAAGCTTATCTTCTTCAGAAAGTTCATCCATACCAAGGATCGCGATAATATCTTGAAGCTCTTTATATTTTTGAAGAACTTGCTTAACTCTCGCTGCAGTATCGTAGTGATCATTACCAACGATATCTGGAGATAGGATAGTAGATGAAGATGTAAGAGGATCAACCGCAGGGTAAATACCTAGAGAAGCAATCGCTCTTGAAAGTTCAGTAGTAGCATCTAAGTGAGCAAATGTTGTTGCTGGAGCCGGATCCGTGTAGTCATCCGCAGGAACGTAAACAGCTTGGATAGATGTAATAGAACCATCTTTAGTTGATGTAATTCTTTCTTGAAGGTTACCCATTTCAGTACCTAGAGTAGGCTGATAACCAACGGCAGAAGGAATACGACCAAGTAGGGCAGATACCTCTGAACCTGCTTGAGTAAATCTAAAGATATTATCTACGAAGAAAAGTACGTCTTGCTTTTCTTCATCTCTAAAATATTCAGCAACTGATAGACCAGTAAGTGCAACTCTAGCTCTTGCTCCTGGTGGCTCATTCATTTGTCCGTAAACCAGTGCAGTCTTATCGATAACTCCTGATTCACTCATTTCATCAAAAAGATCTCTACCTTCACGAGTTCTTTCACCAACACCAGCGAAAACTGAAAGACCACCGTGCTGAGTAGCGATGTTGTTAATTAGCTCCATAATTAGAACTGTTTTACCAACTCCGGCACCACCGAAAAGACCAATTTTTCCACCTTTAAGGTAAGGAGCTAGAAGATCGATAACTTTAATACCAGTATAGAATGGCTCTAACTTTGTAGACTGATCTGCAAAAGTAGGAGCTTCTCTGTGGATAGAGTATGATTTCTGAGCATTAACAGGACCTGCCTCATCAACCGGATCACCTGTAACGTTGATAATTCTACCAAGAACTTCACGACCAACTGGTGCTTGAATTGGAGCTCCTGTATCTTGAACTTTTTGCCCACGTGCTAAACCTTCAGTTGCGTCCATAGCAATTGTTCTGACCATGTTATTCCCAAGGTGAGAAGCAACTTCAGTAACAAGGTTCCACTCAGTATTACCAATTGATTTGTTTGTTACTCTTAAAGCACTGTATAGAGCTGGAAGTTTTCCATTTGGAAACTCAACATCAATAACTGGCCCCATAACCTGTCTAATAATTCCAAAATTTTCTTCAGACATTGTCTTATCCTTTAACCATTTAATGACTCAGCACCAGATACAATCTCAGTAAGCTCTGTTGTAATTGCTGCTTGTCTTAGTTTATTCATTGTTAGTGTTAGTGTTCTAATCATATCTTTCGAGTTGTTTGTAGCGTTGTCCATTGCTGTCATTCTAGACGCATGCTCTGCAGCGATTGCATCAAGAAGACTTGCATAAACAGTCATTACAAGAACCTCAGGGATAAGCGAATCTAAGATCGCTTCAGCTGATGGTTCATATTTAAAATCAACTGGAAACTCTTTAACCAATTCCTCTTTTTCTTCTGCAGAAATAGAGAAGGGGAGGATAGGTTTAATCGTCGGGATAAATTCAATTGCAGAAACAAAAGAGTTAAATGCAATATAAACTTTTCCGTATTTCCCGCTAGTAAACAATTCAGTTAACTCATTAACTACCGCTACGATTTCTTCATATCTAGGATCAGCTTTTTCAAAAACATAGTTTTTTTCAGCTGTAATTCCGTCTCTTTGAAGAAGTTCTTTTACTTTTCTTCCAACAAAAAATAAATCTGTGTTTTCTTTTTTGTCAGACAAAAAGTGCTTAACTTTCTTATAAAGCTGAGAATTATATCCACCACATAAACCTTTATTCGAAGAGATTACTAGTAGGGCTGTTCTATTGCTTTCGCCTTCATTTAAAAACTCGTGAGAGTAATTTTCAGCAAGAGCAGAAGCAGTTCTAATAGTTGAATCTAATTCGTTCGAGTAAGGCTTTAGCGATTGAATTTTATTCTGCGCTTTAGAAAGTTTCGCTGCCGAAACTAGCTTCATCGCACTGGTAATTTTCAGAGTACTTTTAGTACTAGAAATTCTTACCTTTAATTCTTTAATATTAGCCATATTACTCTCTTAGTAGTTAGCAGATACGTAAGCTTTAATTACTTCGCTTAACTTAGCCTCAGTTTCTGCAGTGATTTGCTTCTCATTCATAATAGATTCTCTGATCTCATTATGCTTAGTTGTAATGTGCTCAAGTAGTCCTTTCTCACACTCAACGATCTTATCTCTTGGAACCGTATCAAAGTAACCTTTAGTACCAGCATAAATACCGATAACTTGATCCCAAACTTGGTATGGAGAATATTGAGCTTGCTTAAGAAGTTCAACTAGTCTTTCACCTCTAGCAAGTTGCTTTTGAGTCGCTTCATCTAAGTCAGATGCAAACTGAGAGAAAGCTTGAAGCTCTCTATACTGAGCAAGATCAAGTCTTAGTGTACCAGCAACTTTCTTCATTGCTTTAATTTGAGCTGAACCACCAACCCTTGATACCGAGATACCAACGTTAACGGCAGGTCTAACACCAGCGTTGAAAAGATCTGATTCAAGGAAAATCTGTCCATCAGTAATAGAAATAACGTTTGTAGGAATATATGCAGAAACGTCACCCTCTTGAGTTTCGATAATTGGAAGTGCAGTTAAAGAACCCGCTCCAGTTTCATCACTCATCTTCGCCGCTCTTTCTAGAAGTCTAGAGTGAACATAGAAAACATCTCCAGGGAAAGCTTCACGCCCAGGAGGTCTACGTAATAGTAGTGAAAGTTGTCTATACGCTTGAGCTTGCTTTGTAAGATCATCATAAACAATCAAAGCATGCTTACCATTATCTCTATAGAACTCACCCATAGTTGCACCAGTATAAGGAGCAATATATTGAAGTGGTGCTGACTGAGATGCAGTAGCAGATACGATGATTGTATAATCAAGTGCACCAGCTTCTTTAAGTTTTTGATAAACCTGTCTTACTGTAGATTGCTTTTGTCCAACAGCAACGTAAATACAAACAACATCTTTACCTTTTTGGTTGATGATCGTATCAAGTGCAACAGCCGTTTTACCTGTCTTTCTATCACCAATGATAAGCTCTCTTTGCCCACGTCCAATTGGAATCATAGAATCGATCGCTTTAATACCAGTTTGAAGAGGCTCATGAACTGGCTTTCTTTGAATAATACCAGGAGCTTTGATTTCAATATTTCTAAACTCAGAAGTTTTGATTTCTCCTTGTCCATCAAGTGGCTCACCAATAGGGTTAACAACTCTTCCAAGAAGTGCATCACCAACTGGTACCTGAACGATTGCTTCAGTTCTTTTTACAGTTGAACCTTCTTTAATGTTTGTGTCAGTTCCTAGAACCGCGATACCAACGTTGTTTGATTCAAGGTTTAGAACCATTCCCTTAGTACCATCTGTGAACTCAACAAGTTCACCGGCCAAAACGTTTTTCAAACCGAAAACACGCGCAACACCGTCACCAACAGTTAAAACTGTTCCAACTTCATTTACATCTAACTTTGTTTCAAAATTAGAAATTCTCTCTTTAATGATTGAGGTAATTTCTTCAGGTCTCATTGTTGTACTCATTTTAGATATTCCTTTTACTATTTACCTAAGACAGATTCTTTAAAACTTTTTAATTGGCTATCTACAGTTGCATCCAACTGAAGGTCACCCATCGTTATTTTATAACCAGCAGTGATTTCATCAGACTTAACATAGTCAAGTTGAGGGTTAACATCACCGATATGTTTTTTCATAGAAGCGATTAGTTTTGATTTGTGATCTTCACTAATAGTATCTTCAGAACCTTCAATTGTTCCTCTTAAAAATCCTTTTTGGTGATCATCAATAATGATCACTTCTTTAGAGATTAATGGAAGAAGTGAAATTCTTTTTTCATTAATTAAATAGTTCACAGCATTTACAGTTACTTCTGCTAGTCCTGCTTTTTTTGCAATAGCTTCAAAAACAGATGTTTTTTCTTCAGTTGTAAATACGTCTAAAAATAAAACGTTTTCAAGATCGTTTGACGTATTAATAACCTCAGTAAGAGTGATGATATCTTTTGCCATATCAACACCTTTTTCTTTCCCTAGCTCAATAAATGTATTGGCGTAAACTTTAGCTATGTTTTGCTCTTTCATATCTTAAAGTTCTCCAATAAGAATATCAGTTGCTTTATTTTTTAATCCAGCTTCTGATTTAATTTTCGATTTAGCTTTGATAATTACTTGGTCGAGTAAATTAGAGTTTAACTCTGCAAGCATTGCAGTTTTTTCAGCTTCAATTTTTTGACCGGCATCTTCTTTAAGTGCAACAATTCTTTCATCAACCTCTTTTTTGTAAGTAGCTTCGAAAGATTTGATCTGAGAATCTACATCACTTTTCAATTTTTCGATCTCTGCTTGCGCACCTTCAATTTTGCTTTTTTGTTTTTCCATCATCATCTGAGCTTCTTTAGCTTTAATCTCAGCCCTTTCCATCATTTCAGAAATAACAACAGCTTTGTCAGTGAAGAAAGCTTGTAGTTTTTTTCTTAAAATAATTACTAACGCAACAATCAAAATTGTTAAGTTCACAGCGTTAGGAATGATATCAGAAACATGTCCATGTCCACCGCTACCAGCAGCAAATACTTCAGAACATAAAAGTGTTCCAAGTAAAACGTACTTCATTATATTTCCTTTGAAAGTTTTTTAACTAGGTTAGTTGCAAGCTTATCAGCTTCTTTTAATACTTCTTCTTTTTTCTCGTTAATTTCTGCTTCAACTTCAGAACGAGTTTTTTCTATATAAGTATTAATTTCAGCTTCGTTACTTCTGTATCTTGCTTCTTCTTTTTTAATAATTTCTGATTTATGCGCAGTTAATTTTTCACGCACTTCTTTAGAAGCAGTTTGAATTTTTTGCTTGTATTCATCCTGAATTTTATTAATTTCATCGAATTGTTTTTCAGCATCACCTTCTAATTTAACTGTCTTAGCCTCTCTTCTTTCAATTACAGCTTGTAAATGATCAAGAAAAAGAAATTTAGCAATAATAAAGACGACAACGATAACGGCCAATTGATAAACAAAAGAATTGTCAGCTCCAAGCTGCTTTAAAATATTAAGAACCAAATCCATTAATATACCTTTGAAATGTATGATAAATTCAACAATATTTGATAGTTGTTGGGGGCTCTATAGTCAAGTGAGAAGTTATTAAAATTGTGTCAGACTGATTTTGTTTAGGATTACTTATTTTTATCTTTCATCTTAGTAACACCATGAAAAATAACGCCTTCTTCTACAATAAGACTAGGAGAGGTGATCGTTCCTTCAAATCTTGCTGGTTTTTTGATTTCAACTCTAGAAGTGGCCTTGATATTACCTTTAACAGTTCCAGAAATAAGAATAATGTTCGCATTAATATCAGCGTTAATAATCGCACCCTCAGAAACGATCAACGTGTCATTAGAAAAAATACTACCAGTAATGGTTCCTGCAACACGCACGACACCATTAAACGATAAGTTTCCTTCAAATCTACAGCCTTCTTCTATGATGGCACATATCTGATTATTAGAGCTCAATTAAGTTTTCCTATTTTGATACTAAGTATTCGAAAATATCATTAAATTCAGCTTCATTACTAAACTTAATGCTTATTGTACCAGATCCATTATTTTTTGTCTTAAGATCAAAATGATAGCCTGTTCTTGCCTCTAGCTTACCACGCAATGAGTCAAGTTTTTCATCGAAAAACTTATTTGATTGTGCCGGAGTGTGAACCTTAAAGGATTTTTTTGAAAGTTTCTCTAATTCACGCACAGATAGCTTCTGAGCGACCGCCTCACGAGCCAATCTTTTTATCTGCTCATCGTCTTTAAGTCCGGCTAAAACTTTAGCGTGACCCATAGAGAGCTCTTCTCTTTGAAGCATCATCGCAACTTCTCTTGGTAGCTTTAAAATTCTTAAAAAATTAGCAATAGACGATCTGTCTTTACCAACTCGTTTTGCAACTTCTTCTTGGGTTAAGTTGAATTCATTCATTAATTGATAGTAGGCTAGTCCTTCCTCAACACAGTTTAAATCACTTCTTTGAACGTTTTCGATGATGGCCATAACCAGTACATCTTTTTTCGTAACATTTTTTACTATCGCAGGAATCAATGTAAGACCTGCTAGCTTAGATGCTCTATAGCGTCGCTCACCAGCTATGATGATAAATTTATCATCCTCTTTATAAACGGAAATAGGTTGTATAACTCCGTTCTCTTTAATTGAATTTGATAATTCCAATAAATCTTTATCTTTAAAAACTTTTCTAGGTTGATCTTTATTAGGATGAATTTTATCTAATGGGATTAAATTCACTCCCGAATTTGGTTCTATAGGGGCATCTTTCTCAACTTTCTTGGCCATATGTGCATTACTCTTTAGTAGTGCATTCATTCCTTTACCTAATGCTGGTTTTGTTGTTGCCATATCTATTCTCTCCTAAAAATTAATCTCTCTCATTCCCGACTGATCTTCTCTGTTAATTACTTGATCAACCAATGAGGCTTTAGCGTCCATTTCCTTTTTAGTTCTTGCAATAATTTCTTTCGCAAGACCAAAATAAGCTTCAGATCCCTTTGAACTAATGTCATAGGTAATGATTGGTTTACCATGAGAAGGGGACTCGGACAGTTTAACGTTTCTTGGAATTATTGTATTAAAGGTCTCTTCTGGAAAAGCGCCTTGAATTTCCTGTGCAACCAGCTTAGATAGATTATTTCTTCCATCATACATGGTTAGTAAAATCCCTTCAATTTTCAAATCAGGATTAAGATCCTGCTGGATAAGACTTATTGTATTTAAAAGTTGGGCTAGACCTTCCATAGCGTAGTATTCGGTTTGCATTGGAACAATAATAGAGCTCGCTGCATTCAAACCATTTACTGTTAATAAACCTAGTGAAGGTGGGCAATCAATAATTATGAAATCAAATTCATCGTCTACATTCAACAAAGCTCTCTTAAGTTTAGACTCTCTTGAAATAACATTTATAAGTTCAACTTCGGCACCAATCAAGTTGTTGTCGGAAGGACAAATTTTCAAGCAATCAAGTTCGGTGTCATAAATACAATTTTGAATATTTTCTTCACCAATAACAGCATGATAAACATTTGATTCTGAAAATATTGATTTTTCTAATCCAAGACCAACACTAGCATTTCCCTGAGGATCCAGATCAACTACTAAAGTTCTTTTTTCCGCTGCGGCGAGACAAGCTCCCAAGTTAATTGAAGTCGTTGTTTTACCAACGCCACCTTTTTGATTTGCGATCGCAATGACCTTAGCCATGACTATCCTTTTTTATGATTTACCAACTCACTTAATAGAGTTGTTGTTTTATTTGGGGTAATTGTTCCATGTGGAACATGCTTATTTTCGAAGCCTATAATATATCTTTTGTCTGTACCTTGTACATTAATTTCACGGTTCTCTAAAATATTCCAAGCTTTTTTTGCAATTTCTATTTGATCTTTTTCTAATTCCTGAAAATTTGGACCCTTGTAAAAAAATACTTGGACTTTATTTTTAGCATTAATCATGCTCAAGAAATCATTTACCTTTCCAACAGCTTTTAGAGTAATAGAACATGGTAAATCAATAATTAAAGTTTCCAATCTAACATGGTGGCAATTAACATTATTAAGCCCAAGCTTTAAGGCTATTTCATTAACTACCTTTGCCTTTTTTCCACGTGCTTCAAAACCCAAAAAATCGACTTCGGAATTGAGCTTTGCCAAAGGCAATAGGGGAAAACCACCACCAAAACCTACATCTAAATGAAGATTGTTCGACAGCAAGCAATCCTTAAAAACCTGTGATTGTTCCAGTGGCGCAATTGAGTCTACAATTTGCTTGTTCCAAAATTCTTCTGGGTCAGTGATGCGAGTTAGATTTATACCTGCATATTCACCAGTTAAAAGATCATAATAATTGTTAGAGAATTCTTTCATTAGTAGTACTGCCCTGCTACTGCGGAAAGGGTAGCTTGCCTGATTCCCTCGATACGCCTAAGTTGACCAAAGGTAGTAGGCTTAATAGCAGTTATTCTCTGTTTGCACTCAAAAGAAATATTCTCGGATTCAACCAGTTTAGCCCATTCAATTGGTTTACTATCTAGCTTATAAGTCTTCTGATTAATCTCATCTGATTTTGCAATATAGCCGGAGTATTTAACCGATATGGCTAAGCATTTCACCAGCCTTTGATCTACTTGAATAGAATTATAATCAAAATATCTGGCTAAAAACTCGATAGGGTTAATATGAGAGAGCTTTAATATCTCAATAAGGGTTACTTTCTTATCAAATTTTATATTTTGTTCTACGTAGAACATTTCACGTGTATCTATCAAGGTCTTTTGAAATAGATCCATATAACAATCATATGATAGTGAAAATGATTCTAGGTATTCATCTATCTGATCAGATAAGCCCAGAGAGCGCCTATACTTAGCCATCCTAAGAGCTGTATTGTCCTCTCTGATATAAAGTCTGTTCTCAGATCGAGCAGTAAATAGTCTATATGGCTCATCTCTAAGGTTAGAGACTAAGTCTTCGATCATAACCCCAATATAGCTATCGTTTCGACTTAAAATCAAAGGATTTCGACCCAATAAACTCAAAGCAGCGTTGTAACCTGCGATCATTCCCTGACCCGCAGCCTCTTCATAGCCAGATGTACCATTTACTTGTCCAGCAAAATAAAGACCTGGCAAGTTTGTTAACTGGAGTGTTAAGTCTAGCTGAGTTGTGTCTACAACATCATACTCCACTGCGTATCCAGGAACCAAAATTTCTGCTTGTTCCAGACCTGCAATTGAATTCACCATCTTCTTTTGAACATCTACCGGTAAACTAGTAGAAATACCACTTGGATACATAGTTTTTAAATCTAATCCTTCGGGCTCCACAAAAACATGGTGAATGTTTTTATCTGGATATCTATAAGCTTTATCTTCTATCGATGGGCAATATCTAGCTCCGGTAGCCTTTATATTACCATTAAACATTGGCGACTTGTCTTTATTATCACGTATTACCGCCATTGATTCGACATTCGTATAGGTTAGATAGCAATTCTTCTGCTCTACGAACCTTTCAAATGTTCCATGTAGAACATGCATACTTTCTACAGTAGGATCGGATGGTTGCACTTCCATTTCCCTAAAATCAATTGTGTCAACATTCAATCGGGGAGGTGTTCCAGTTTTAAACCTTTTTGGATTAACAGAAATCGCATCGAAAATGGAATCTAGGCCCTCTGCCTTACGTGTCTCGTGTCTTCCACCTTCTTTAGACTCTAAACCGTAGTGTAATTTTCCATTTAAAAAGGTACCTACAGTAAAAATAACTTTTTTGGCTTTAACCAGGCATTCTTCTGTCTTAACTTCAAAATTTTCTTCTGTTTTTATCGTCTTAATTACTTTTGATCTTATGATTGTTAAGTTTTCAATTGAATTAGCTAACCCTTCTGCATTTTTCGAATACAATTCCTTGTCAATTTGGACTCGAGTTGAGTGAACAGCATAACCTTTTGATTCATTCAGTGTTCTAAATTGTATACCTGCTAAGTCAGCAAGCTTACCCATAATACCACCCAAATGATCTATTTCTCTTACTACTTGCCCTTTGCCAACGCCACCAACAGCTGGGTTACAAGGAGCGCTGGCAATTCCAACCTCCGGCATTGTAATTATAGCGACTGAAAGATTTTTAAACTGGGAGGCACAGTAAGCAGCTTCGAAACCAGCATGTCCGCCCCCAACAATAGCAATATCAAAATTAAAATGTTCCACGTAGAACTATTTCCCAATACAAAAACTGTTAAAAATATTCCCTAAAATATCATCGGGGGAAACTATACCTATTAATTCGGAAATACAATTACCTACTGAATTAAATTCAGAAGAAATTATTGCTAAATCGTTGATATCACGTACAGTATGTAAATAATTCTTAAGGTTTAAATAAATTTCATTTACCTTAGTACTATGTCTTTGAATCAAAATAGGATCAAAGTCTAAAACAGAATCATATTTTTTGATGACCATATCTAAGATAAAATCACCAATATCATGTGCTAATAGATCTACATAATAAATTGGTCCTATCGGGGCAGATTCATTTGGTTCTATAGGACCACTTTTTAATTCTGGTCCTATCGGGGCAGATTCATTTGGTTCTATAGGACCACCTTTCAACTCTGGTCCTATCGGGGCAATTTCACTTGGTTCTATAGGACCAAAATATTTCAAAAGTTGATTAAACCCTTTATTAGTACCGTCGTAAGCCTCCGTTGAGTGGGTAAGGAGACATAGGTCATATTTAAAATCTTTAAACGAATCGAAATTAAAATCAGCTGAAGTATCAACTAGAAGTACTTTAAAAAATGCTTTTTGCGCAAATCTTTTTGAAAGCTCAATTCCTTGAGATTCAATAGAGTCTTCAGAAAAGCGAATTCCTGCCGTATCTATAAGCTTGAAGGCATTATTTTTAATAGAGATAGCTTCAGAAATATAATCTCGAGTCGTACCAGCTTGAGGAGATACGATAGCCCTATCGCTACCTAGTATTTGGTTAAATAGGGTACTTTTCCCAGCATTTGGTGGACCAAAAAGAACGATTTCAGGTTCAATTAGACCAGTTGTTGATAATGAAGCTCTCTTGTATAACTTATCAACTAAAATTTTTAATTCATTCAGTGTACTTTTAAAGTTCTCGTTGAAACCTTCTTCACCGATATCTTCTAAAAAATCAAAACCAAGTTCAATGGCAGATTTGTGGTTCATATAAGCTTGTTGAAGCTTTAAGAAATCCTCTTGCAACTCACCACTTAATAAAGAATAGCCCTGCTTTAGAGAAAAAATATTATTCGCGTTTAACAGAAGATCTAAACCTTCAACTTGGGAAATATTCATCTTACCGTTACGAAGTGCCCTCTCCGTAAACTCACCAGGATTGGCTAATTTAAAACCACAATTATCGATAAATATAGAAATTATTTTTTGGACGTTTAGTTTATTTCCGTGGCAACTAATTTCTAATATATCTTCGCCATTATAAGAATTTGGCCCTTTAAAAAATACAACTACCACCTCGTCTACTACTGTTTCATCTTTATCGTACAACTTTGTAAAATAAGCTTTACGAGTTTCAAGCTTTATTCGTTCTACAGGAATAAACGGTTTGATTTTATCTAAAAAATCTTTACCAGAGATACGTATGATTGAAATTGCTACATTAGCTGAGTTACCAGAGGAGCACGCAATTATAGTATCGTCATTCATAATTTAGGTTGTTCTTTTATAGACAAACATTTGTTGAAGCATACCAATAATAGTCGAAACCAAAATATACAAATTTAAACCAGAAGGAAGAGTAAATAAAAATGCTGAAAAAAGAATCGGCATAAACTTCATTACCTTCTGCTGAGCAGGATCCATTGTGGTTTGTGGAGTCAACTTCATATTAAAGAACATTGCCAGACCCACTAGAACAGGAAGCACATAAAATGGGTCTCTTGCACTTAAATCATTTATCCAAAAGAAAAAAGGAGCATCAACAAGCTCTACTGAATTATAAAGCATCCTATAAAATGCAAAGAAAATTGGCATTTGAAGAAAAAGTGGAAGACAACCTCCCATTGGATTTGCCCCATGCTTTTTAAACAACGCCATTGTCTCTTGTTGTTGCTTTTGCATGTCATCTTTATACTTTTCTTTAATCTTTTTAAGCTCTGGTTGAAGTACTTGCATTTTCTTCATACTTTTAAATGAAGAGTGCTGCAGAGGGAACATAACGGTTCTAATAAGAATCGTAAGAACGATAATTGCAAGACCCCAATTGTGAAGAAGACCATAGAACATTTGAAGACCTCTTAACATTGGAAGTGCTATAACAGACCAAATCCCGAAATCTACCGAATTCTTGAGGCCATCACCCATACTTGCTAGATCGTCATAGTTTTTCTTTAGAAAAGAAAATTTAAGATCTAGCTCATTAGATCCTTCCATATTAGCTATATTAAAAGTCTCTTTCCCACCTTTAACATGGTAGATAGAACCTGGAACAACAACAGCAAAAATATGGTGATCGAAATCTATTCCGTACCATCTTATTTTTGCATCTTTAACTTCAAAGTCATCTTCATTTACCGCATTGGTCTCTAATTCATTTGTATAATAAACAAAGTTATTTATTTGTTGGTCTTTACTCTCTTCTTTAGAGCTAATTTTCCCAATAAATTGAATTTTCCCTTCTGATGCTACCTTTAATAGAAGTTGTCCTTGGTCATTAAGAGAAAGATCACCACTGAATTGATCTCCATTAACAAGTACTTTATTTTCTGATTCACTTGTAAGCTGAACGTCGCCATTAAATTTTTTACCATCTACAATTAGTTGTAACCCAACAAACAAATCTGGATAAACTTCGTCCAAATTCCTATTTGTATTTGCAAAAGAAAAACTCTTCAAATTGAGCCGGGAGTCTATCGTAACTGAAGCTTTTTCAGATTTTAGTGTTACTTCTGAAGCACTTTTTTCAACTTCTTTATCATCACTAGAAACCTCGTCGAATTTTATTTTCTCATTACCAGCAGAATTAACCTCAACAACAGTATTATTTTTTGCCTTAGTTTTTTCCATTGGAACTGGCTGTGGAAAAAAGTAATTCCAACCGAAAAGTACTACGGCTGATAAAACAAGTGCGATCATCAAATTTTTATTTTGATTACCTTCATTAGCATTCATGAAAGACTCCTTAAGTGGCGAATATTTAACATGTAAAATGTGAAAAAACTAGGCATTAAGCAATTTGCTAAAAGCTGAATCTAGGTCATTTTTAATTTGGATAAAATTATCGATTTTTTTATCCCGCTTAGCCCAAGCTCTTTGATCTATAGTGACTAAAACATCAATAGGTTTAACAAAGGGAAGAACTCTAAACTTCTCTCTGGTGATTCTTTTCATTTTATTTCTATTAACTGCGTTTCCAAATTTTTTACTAACCGCTAAGCCTAACCTAGAGCATCCTAACGAGTTATACTTATAAATGAAAACGACAAAGCCCGACTTGAGTCGGGCACTATCATTTCTTAATGAATTGAAATCACTTTTGGTTATAAGTCTGTTTTCCTTAGGAAAGGAAAAATTCAACTTATTTTGTTCCAGTAGTAACAGTTAAACGTTTTCTACCTTTAGCTCTTCTAGCTTTGATAACGTTTTTTCCACCTGGAGAAGCCATTCTTTTTAGGAATCCGTGCTTTCTTAATCTTTTTAGTTTCTTTGGTTGCCAAGTTCTTTTACTCATAAATATATCCTATTTAACAATTAAAAAATTATGAGATGCTTGAATACAAAAAAAGCTGTGTTGGGTCAATCGCTTTTTGCATTTTCTAATAAGAAAAAAAAACTATTAATTTGAAAAAAAAAATATCCCGTGCTACAAAATTTTTCCACAAAACAAAGAGAGAGACATTTAATGAGTAATGATTTTCCATTCGATCAGTTCATAAACTTCAAAGAAAACAATACTTTAGGCAATAACATTTCATTTCAAACAGAAGAGTCACTACCAACAGAAACTACTGCCTTTACGAATAATCAATCACTTAGTGATGGTCTTTTCAGTGAAGATGAGCTTGCTACTATAAATGAAGAGGTACTATCAGGACTGAAAACTAACGTAAGTACTGAAAAATACAAAGCATTTTTTGAGAAAACTTTTAAAATTAGTCATATTTCTGACACCACTGTTGTTGTGAGCGTCGCCACCGGCTTCATTAAAAAGATGATTGAAACTCATTATATTTCTGAAATAAAGCAGATTCTTACAACTGCTTTAGGGACACAATATAATATTGAAATCCAAACGCTTGGCCAAAGTATTGCCCCTATAGAACCAAAATTGAGTGCGCCAAGTTTTAAATTAAATGATTTCAATAGCTTAACTGAAATTGATGCTAAAAGAGTAATTGAAAGCAAGCAAATTAAATCTAATTCCAGTAAGTTACGTATTGATAGATCAAAGAATTTTGAAAACTTTATCGTAGGACACTCCAATAATATGGCTCATGCCTTTAGTCATGCGGTGGCCAAAGATCCAGGGCGCGTTTACCCACAATTATATATTCATGGAAATTCTGGACTTGGAAAAACCCATTTACTACATGCAATTTGTAATCATGTAGCAGAAAATATACCTCATCTAAAAATTTGCTTTACTACCGCCAATGATTTTATGACGGAAATGGTTGTAGCCATTCAAGCCAAAACGATCGATGACTTTAGAAGTAAATACACAGAAAAGGTAGATCTTCTCATAATTGATGATATTCACGAGCTAAGTAATAAAATTAGAACTCAAACCGAATTCTTCTATATATTTAATGAGCTCCAAAACAAAGGGAAACAATTAATATTCACTTCAGATAAACCACCTAAGGAAATTTCTGGTATTGAAGATAGAATCAGGACTAGGTTATCAAGTGCCTTATTAATAGATATCCAGCAACCCGACCTAGAAACAAGAATTGCTATACTAAAAGAAAAAGCTAAAGAAAAAGATATATTTCTTGATGACGAGGTAATTAACCTTATTGCTAGCTGTGTGAAGTCTAATGTTAGAGAACTAGAAGGTAACCTCGTAAAGCTTGGAGCATATTCAGATTTGATGAATGTAGACATTGATATTGAGATTGCTAAAGAGCAATTGAACTTATCAGAATGTCATGATGAAAAATTAATTACGATTGAATCTATTACAAAGACAGTTGCTTCTTACTTTAAAATTACTCTGGGGGATATTAAAGGTAAGTCTAGAAAGAAAGAAGTGGCTCTCTCGAGACATATATCTATGTATATGGCCCACAAAATTTTAAAGAAGACTTTAGAGGAGATAGGAGAATTTTTTGATAATAGAGATCACAGTACCGTAATTCATGGGATAAAAAAGATTCAAAACTTAATAAGAACGGACAGCAAACTTTCTCAACAAATTTACGAGATAGAATCAAAATTATAAAAATATAAAAAATATTTGTTTTAGAAAGCCGAGTTAATACTCGGCTTTTTTTTTATGAAAGATGTTTATTCACAAATCAACATCGTGTTGAAAAACAAAAGTACTTATAACAGTTATACTTATTAACAATGTTGAAAAAATGTTTATAAAATATAAGAAAATAGTAAAGCTAAACTTTGCGTTATAAACGATAAGAATTTATATCTTGATAACTTTGGGAATGAGAGCTTAAAACTGATAAAAATACCTAATGAGATCTATGATATACGAACGAATCATATTTCTAAACTCGATCAAAGAAAAGTTATTCGAACAAAGAAAGGGCTAAGTAATTTAAATTATTTAATTTAGTTACTTATCCACAAGAATTTATCCCTTATAATAATAAATATTAATATAAATATATATAATAATAGAATAACTTCTAAAAAAATCAGCTTAAGCCTTACTTGCTTATTTGATCCAATACAGTTAAGAATAAAAAAACTAAATTAGGACTAATATGAGCATTATAATCGATTCAAGAACTCTGAGAGAAGGCTTTAACAAAATCATTACGGTTATTGATAAACGAAACTCAAGACCTATTCTTACGAACAGTTTAATCAATATTGCCAATAACAAATTAGAACTAATTGCTACAGACCTAGAAGTATCTGCAAAAATCGTTTTAGATGCTATTACGACCGAAGATACATCATTTTGCATAAACACAAAAAATATCTCTGATATTCTGAGAGAACTTCCAGATAGGGAATTAACTCTTAACATCGACAAAGACAAAAATCTTTTAAATCTTAAATGTGACTCAATTGAATATTCTTTGTTAATTACAAGCTCAGAAGATTTTCCAAAGATTAATTTTACTAACTCACATGAAGTAATTTGTTTAAAAGCTAATTATTTATTAAGCATAATAAATAAAATTTCCCACGCTATTTCCACAGATGAAACTCGAATTAACTTAAACGGGATTTACTTACAGCAACTAGATTCAAAATTAAGGTCAGTTGCAATAGATGGACACAGACTTGCACTGTATGACATCATCGATTTTGAAAGTTCTAATCAAACACTTTTAGATGGATTTATTATTCCTAAAAAGGGTGTTTTTGAATTAAAAAAATTAGCAGAAGCAAATCTAGATTCAGATTTAAATATTTATCTAGATGAATCTTTTATCCATGTAGTTGCAAATGAAGAAACTTATTTATCAGTAAGACTTATTGCTAGAGAATATCCAAAATATCAGACAGTAATTCCGAATAAAACAACTTACACCTTAACAGTTGAAAGAGAATTAATTTTGAATGCTGTTAAAAGAATTAAACTTCTATCTAATGAAAAAACTAACGGTGTAAAGGTAAGCCTAACATCAACAGAGATGACTATTTCAGCAGATCATCCTTCACTTGGTTTTGCCGTTGAAAAAGTGCCTGTAAGTTATAATGGCACTGAGATGGAAATCGGTTTTAATGCTAAATACTTACTAGATACACTTAATATTTTAGCGGTAAATGAAATAGTATATGAACTAAATAATGAATTGAGTCCAGTTGTGGTGAGGTCAAGCGAAGAAGAAAACTTTCTTGGAATTATCATGCCTCTTAAAATTTAATGGACCAATTAGTTTTATCAAAACTACAGCTTACTAACTTTAGAAATCTAAGTTCACAAGTTGTAGAGTTTAATCCAAATATTAATTGTGTTTTTGGCCAGAATGGAAATGGTAAAACAAATTTATTAGAAGCAATTTATTTTTTATTAAACCGAAAATCTTTTCGTAAAAAAGTCGGTTTTCCACAAATAATCAGTGTAGAAAGTGAACAACCTGAAATATTATTTTCTTCTGTATTTGATAATGAAGGTGAGTTGTTACCTTATACTGGAAAATTAGAACCTGAACTCGCTACTTGGTACTGGCAGAATAAACAAGTTAAACGAAAAAAAATAATCGACTCAATTTTCATAGGTCCTACTGATTCGTTTTCATTTCACACAACACCTGGTTTTAGAAGGCAGTGGTTTGATCAGTACTTAAGTCTTCTTTCACCGGAATACAAAAAGCTATTAACTGCTTATACAAACTCTCTTCGATTCAGAAATAATCTTTTGGCCAAAAAACCATACCAATTCATAGAACAACTGCAGGCCAATGAAGACAACTACTGCCAGCTTATATTTAATTTAACGAGACTTAGAGTAGAAATACTGGGTCAGTTAACTGATTTTTTAAACCAAACTTTTAAATTATTGTTTGATGAGACGCACAATTTAGTTTTAAAGCTGGATTCTAAACATGTAAATAAATCTCCTTTGGAGATTAAGAAAATAATGGAAGAGAATCTAGAAAAAGATAAAATTCTAGGTCATTCCAGAGGTGGTGCGCATCGCGATGATTATCTTTTTGAGTTTGATGGTTATAACTCATATGAATACTGTTCTCTGGGGCAACAAAAAATGAGCTTTCTGAGCCTCTTATTTGCCTATATAGAGCTTTTTCGATATAAATTTAAGACTTACCCTATTGTCTTATTAGACGACGTTTCTGGTGAGTTAGATGAACGTCGATGGAAAAATTTAATTGGCTATCTTCAAGCTAAGAAATTTCAAGTTTTCATTTCTACAGCAAATGAGAATTTTAAAAATGAATTAGAAAGAATTGAAGGTGCGAATAAAATTTTTATGTCAGATGGGAATATGGAGATTCGATAAAAGTGAGGAGAATCATCAATGGATCAAAATGCAGATTCAATTTCAAAGGTAAATTCTGAATATACTGCCGATAAGATTAAAATCTTAGAAGGTTTAGAGGCAGTACGTAAAAGACCAGGTATGTATATCGGTGATACAGGGGCACGTGGCTTTCACCATTGTGTTTATGAGATCGTTGATAATGCTGTCGATGAGGCGTTAGCTGGTTATTGTAAAGAAATTAAAATTATTATTCATGTGGATAACTCAATCACTGTTGTCGATGACGGTAGAGGGATACCTGTAGGAATCCATCCAACTGAAGGTATTTCAGCAGCAGAAATTGTATATACAAAACTACATGCTGGGGGAAAATTCAATGAAGAAGGTGGAGCGTATAAAGTTTCAGGTGGTCTACATGGAGTTGGTGCAGCAGTAGTAAATGCCATGTCTAAAAGCCTTAAGCTTGAAATTAAAAAAGAAGGGAAGGTTCATGTTGTCGAATTTGAATCTGGTGTGGCAAAGGCTCCTCTTAAAGTTGTAGGCGAAGTAAGTTCAAAAACTGAATCAGGTACCGCGGTTACGTTTAAGCTAGATAATACGTTATTTGAAATTCATGAATTTGATTATGATCGTCTTGCTAATAGATTTAGAGAAATGGCATTCTTAAACCGTGGTTTGAAAATTGTCCTTAAGGATGAGAGAAATGATAAAAAAGATATTTTTCATTTCGAAGGTGGTTTGGCTGAATTTGTTCAATACCTAAATAGAGCTAAAACTCCTATCCATAAACAGCCAGTTTATTTTTCTTCTTCAAGAGACGATTATGAAGTTGAAATTGCTATGCAATGGACTGATTCATACACAGAGACTTTAACTGGCTATGCAAACAATATTAATACACCAGGTGGTGGAACACATATTTCTGGATTTAAAACAGCATTAACTAGAGTTCTGAATAACTACGCAAAAGAAAATAATCTTCTTAAAGGTAAATTAAACCTTACAGGAGATGATATGCGTGAAGGTTTAACCGCGATAGTTTCAGCGAAACTTGCTAACCCTCAGTTTGAAGGACAAACGAAGGATAAGCTTGGTTCAAGTGAAGTTGAAGGTATTGTTAATTCACTTGTTGGTGAAAAGTTAAAACAATTTTTGGAGGAAAATCCTAAAGTTGGTAAAACAGTTATTAAGAAGTCTGTAGATGCAGCATCAGCAAGAGAAGCTGCAAGAAAAGCAAGGGAACTAACAAGAAGAAAATCAGCAATGGATTTTGCGGGTCTGCCAGGAAAGATGGCCGATTGTCAGGAAAAAGATCCAGCTCTTTGTGAAATTTATATCGTTGAGGGTGACTCAGCCGGTGGTTCAGCAAAACAAGGACGTGATAGAAAACATCAAGCTGTCCTACCTCTAAAAGGTAAAATCCTTAACGTTGAAAAAGCACGTTATGATAAAATGTTAGCAAATGACGAAATTAAAATGCTGGTCCAGGCAATGGGTACAGGTATTGGTAAAGATAATTTTGATCTAGCAAAACTTAGGTATCATAAGATTGTTATAATGACAGATGCAGATGTTGATGGGTCCCATATTCGTACACTTCTATTGACTTTATTTTATCGCCAATTTCCTGAGATTATCGAAAGAGGGCATTTGTATATTGCTCAGCCACCTTTATATAAATATAAGAAAGGTAAAACGGAAAGATATCTTAAAGATGAAAGAGCTTTAGAAAAGTTTCTCATAAACTCATCATTAAACGATGCTGAAGTTACTATTGATGGTCAAAAGATGGATTCAGAAACTTTAGACTTGATGTTAAATAAGTTTAAAGCATTTAATGGATTACTTGATTCTTACGATAGGCATTTTGATAAAAAACTTTTAAAGAAAATTATCGAACAAGGTAAAATTGATGTTGATAGTTTAAAAGCTGAAAATGTAATTAATGAACAATTAGCAGAAATTTCAACTCAACTTGCAAAAGATGTTAATAACCTCAAAAAATATTCTTTCTCAGTAGAAAAAGATCCAGCACATGAGTCACATTTAATTAGAGTTACGATTGAATCAACTTTGAAAACAAAGAAATTCAAGATCTCTTCTCATTTTGTCGACTCAACAGAATATGCTGATCTTAAAAATCACTATGAGGGTATTAAAAAATATCTCAATTCTAAATTTCATTTTAAGAACGAAAAGCTTGATCAAGAATTTGAAAGCCTAGAAGAATTTGCTGAATTTGTAATCACTTCTGGAAAACAAGGTGCTTATATACAACGATATAAGGGACTTGGAGAGATGAACCCAGACCAACTTTGGGAAACTACGATGAATCCAGAAAATAGAACTCTTCTACAGGTAACTATTGAAGATACTATTGATGCTGACCAGGTATTCTCAGTTTTAATGGGTGATCAGGTTGAACCGAGAAGGGAATTTGTTGAAGCGAATGCCCTTAATGTTAAAAACTTAGATATTTAATTTTAGGAAAATAAAAATATGAGCGACGAGAATAACAACTCAGAACATAATCACGGAAATATTGCGAGTCTTTTGATTCAAGATGAAATGAGAGAATGCTTTTTAGATTACGCTATGTCGGTAATCGTAAGTAGAGCATTACCTGATGTTAGAGACGGTTTAAAGCCTGTACACAGACGCGTTTTATACGCCATGCATATGCTTAATAACTACCATAATAAACCATACTTAAAATCTGCAAGGGTAGTTGGTGATGTTATTGGTAAGTATCACCCACATGGTGACTCAGCTGTATATCAAGCAATTGTAAGACTAGCGCAAGATTTCTCAATGAGATATCAAGTCGTCGATGGCCAAGGAAACTTTGGTTCTATAGATGGTGATAACGCTGCGGCCATGAGGTATACCGAAGTAAGAATGAGAAAAATAGCAGAGGAAATGCTAAAAGATATCGATAAGGATACAATTGATTGGCAACCAAACTATGATGACTCACTTCAAGAGCCAAGAGTTCTTCCTACAAAAATTCCAAATCTACTTGTTAACGGTTCAGCCGGTATTGCGGTTGGTATGGCAACAAATATTCCACCTCATAATTTAACTGAAATTATGAATGGTTTGAAAACAGTCCTAAGAAATCCTGATGTAAGTATTGATGAACTAATGCAAACTGTGCCAGGTCCAGATTTTCCTACGGCTGGTGAAATTCATGGAACAAGCGGAATTAAATCTGCATACCACACAGGTAAAGGTATTATTCAAATTCGTGCAAAAGCTGAAATTGAAGTCCATGGAAAACAAGAAAGAGAAAGAATCATTATTAATGAGATTCCATATCAAGTTAATAAGGCCAAGCTAATTGAAAAAATTGCTAAGCTAGCAAGTGATAAAGATATCAATGGTATTTCTGATATTCGAGATGAATCCAGTAAACTAGGTATTAGAATAGTTATTGATATTAAAAGAGGTGAGCCAGCTAATATCGTTTTAAATAAGTTATTTAAAATGACTCAAATGCAAACTTCATTTGGGATAATTTTTCTATCTATTAATAATGGGCAACCAAAATTATTAAATCTAAAAGAACAACTTCAAGCTTTTGTTGATCACCGTAAAGAAGTCATCATCAGAAGAACAATGTATGAACTGAGAAAAGCTAAAGAGCGAGCTCATATATTAGAAGGTTTAAAAACAGCTGTAGAAAATATTGATGCGATTGTTGAATTAATTAAATCTTCGGATGGTCCACAGCAAGCAAGAACACGATTGATGGGTAACTACGCATTATCAGAGATTCAAGCGCAAGCTATCTTAGATATGCGTCTACAGAGATTAACTGGTCTAGAAAGAGATAAAATCATCGCTGATTATGAAGCCATCTTAAAAGAGATTGCAAGATTGGAAGGTATTCTTGATTCTGAAGACATCGTTAAAGATATGATTGAAGATGAATTTAATCATGTACTAGAGAACTTCGGTGATGAAAGAAGAACTCAAATCGTAGCAGATGCAGATGAAATACAGGTTGAAGACCTAATTAAAAATGAAGAAGTAATAGTAACTGTAACTCATAAGGGTTACTTAAAAAGAATGCCTACTGACACTTATAAAGCTCAAAAAAGAGGTGGAAAAGGTGTTAAAGGAGCTTCTTCTGAGGACGATTTCTATAATAATTTATTTACGGCTGAAACTCATGATCAGTTAATGTTCTTCACCAACAAAGGAATAGTGTACACACTTAAAGTTTATGAGATCCCTGAAGGAAGCAGAACTTCTAAGGGTAGAAATATTGTTAACCTACTTCCAATGAAAGCTGATGAAAGGTTAACTGAAATTATAGCTGTACCTAAAAAATTTGAAGATAACTATCTTGTAATTGCTACCGAAAAAGGTCTTGTTAAAAAGACGAAACTTGATGAATACAAAAACGTAAAATCTTCTGGGATCAGAGCAATTAAAGTTAATGAAGGTGATCAGGTTTTAGGTGTAAGAGTTACTGATGGTAAAAAAGATATTCTAATCTGTGCGGACTCAGGAAAAGTTATCCGTTTTGCCGAGTCTGATTGTCGACCTATGGGTAGAGTTTCTCAAGGTGTTAAGGGGATAACTTTAACTGATGAAGAAAAAGCAATTGGGATGGCAATCATTGAAGATGGAATGCAAATTCTTTCTGTAACTGAAAAGGGTTATGGAAAACGTTCAGACGTTTCGGAGTACAGAAAACAAACTCGTGGTGGTAAAGGTATTATCGCGATGAAGTTAACTGAAAAAACTGGAAACTTATCGCAGATGAAACCAGTTGAAGAACAAGACGATCTAATGATTATTACTAACAAGGGACAAGTTATCAGAACTAAAATTTCTGGTATCTCTTTACTTGGTAGAAATACTCAAGGTGTAAGACTTATAAACCTGAAAGATGGTGAGCAAGTTGTTGCAGTTGAAAAGATTGCTGACTCAGATGACGACGAAGAGTAAAATTTTAATATGCTATTTATCCCTCCTAGTTCTAACGAGCTGTGGAGGGTGTAGCTCTAATCTTTACCAAGATATTCTAAAAGCTGAAGAACTTCTTACTCAGCAAAAATTCAAAAAAGCCGTTACGGTTTATACAAAAGTTTTAAAAAAGAAACCATCTAAACAAATCCAAATTAAAATAAACTTCCAGCTTGGAGAAATTTATTCAATTTATCTAAATGATTACGAAATAAGTTTAAAATATTTTGCAGAAATCATTGAGGATTCTAATGAACCTGCCTGGCAAGTTCTGGCATTGGAAAAAATGAGTAATATATACTTTGAAAATTTAGGTGAATTCGATAAGGCGAAGAATTATTATAAAAAGCTATTAAATTTTTTACCCACTTTGAAAAATCATACCTTTTACGAATATAGATATGCCTTAAGCCAGTTAAACCTCAAAGAGTATAAACAAAGTATTCAATCTTTCGACAGGTTGATAGAAAACGACAATTCTGAACATAAAATCCAATCTTTTTATCATAAAGGCCTTGCCCATTTTTATCTACACGAATGGATGGAAGCAATCGACTGCTGGTATGAGTATCTCAAATATGAACAGAGACGCGACAGAATCACCAAGACTAAGTTTCTTATAGCTAATGCTTATGAAAGCGCTGAAAAGCTTAAAGAAGCCTATAATATCTACTATTCCATATTAGGTGAGTACCCTAATCCTGATGTAGTGAAAAATAGACTAAATTCTTTGTACGAAAGACGAGTAAGTAGAAAACGATGAAAGAATCAAAACAAGGGATCTTAAAAGTTTTAGGCATCTCAGTATCTTTGCCTTCAGCGATTTTAGGGTCTTACTTTTTTCAAAAAATACTTGTGGAAAAAAACTATATTCCAGCTTGGGCCGGCACAGGCTTTATAGTTTTAGTTGTACTGTATGTTTTATTTTTAATGGTTAGGTATGCGCTTAAACAATAAAAGAACGATATTCGTATATTTTATCGGTGCATTGATGAACTTTTTTTTCTTACATCATTTTTACACTCAAAATACTATTCTCATTGTAATTTTCTTATTAAGCATTGCATTGAATCAATTTATTTTGGTGTGGATGGGATTAAATATCAGTAGAAATTCAATAGGTATGGGAGGAGTTTCGTTTGCAATTATTAGTAAAATGTTAATTCTTATTGGAGGATTCTATGTTGCGATGGGCTACTCAGATAAGTCTACAATTTTTCTCATTTCTTCCTATATATTTCAATTGATTATTCTCATTTTAAGTATTAAAAGAATAACTTAAAAAATTAAGGATTTAACTCATGAAACTAATAATGTTTTTCCTTTCGTCGATCATCTCAATGAATGCTTTTGCATCAGGTGGTTTTAATTGGGTAAATGAATTTCTTCACAAATTCCATATCAATCTTCCTAATCATACAGCTACGTTGATTCTTGGTGGTATTCTTTTCGTTCTGGCAGGATTTCTTTACAGACTTAGCACTAAGTCGGTTGAAGAAAGTGTGATTCCAGATAAAGGAATAAGCTTTAGAAATATAATCGAAGCAATTGGTGAAGGTTTCTACGGATTAGCAAAAGAAACTATGGGTGAGAAAGATGCTAAAAGATACTACCCATTAATAATTTTTTATTTTCTTTTTATCTTTTTAAATAACTTGATTGGTTTAATCCCTGGGATGGCGCCAGCAACTGAAAACTTTAACACTGGTTTTGCACTAGGTGTGGTTGTATTTTTATTTTATAACTACCAGGGTGTTAGAGTTCAAGGTCTTTGGGGGCATATTAAGCACTTTATGGGGCCGGTACTTTTCATGGCACCTGTTATTTTTGTAATTGAATTAATCTCTCACGCAATGAGACCTTTAACACTTGGTTTAAGAATTAAAGGTAACATGATGGGAGATCACATCGTTCTAGGTATCTTTACTGAGCTTGTACCATACATAGTGCCAATTCCATTTTATATTCTTGGTATCTTTGTATGTTTCATGCAAGCTTTTGTATTTACACTTTTAACAATGGTTTATATAGCAATGGCGGTTGAAGTTCACGATCATGAACACGCCCACTAATTTATAAGGAGAATGAAATGGAATTAATTAACACTTTAGCAGCAAACAGCGGACTAATCACTCTTGCAGCAGGTATTGCAATCGCAATCGCAGCTCTTGGTGGAACTATGGGGCAAGGTAAAGCAGCGTCTGCAGCTCTTGAAGGTATCGCTAGAAACCCAGAAGCTCAAAACAAAATCTTTATCCCAATGATTATTGCAATGGCACTTATCGAATCTCTAGTTATTCTTGGATTCGTTATCGCTAACACTATCGCTGGTGAGTACGGAACACTTGTAAAAGCAGCTCTTAAAGCAGGTGGAATCGAGTTATAATTTTATTAAATTAAAATATCGATAATAAGGCCCTCTAGAAATAGAGGGTTTTTTTTACCATTTTTCTATTTCTGATAATAGAAAATTCATTCCTTCAATATCAGCACAGTTTTTTCCGTATAAATCAAACGCAGTCCCATGATCAACGCTTACACGCTTAACTGGTAAATTCGCAGAAAAATTGATGCCTCTTAATCCGTAGAGAGCTTTAAAGACGCCAAGTCCTTGGTCGTGGTAGGCGTATATAAATAATTGAGATTTGTCCTTAATTTGAAAATGCATTGTATCGCCACTGTGGATAGAGCCATTGAGCTTTGCTGCCAAATCTATAATAAGTTGATCTTGAGATGAAATAATTCCATCTTCTCCAATATGTGGATTTATTCCTGCAAAGTGTAGGGTTTTGATTTTCCTCGATGAGGGAAAGCCATGTATTGTTTCTTTGATTTTTTTCTCTAGGTCCAATTCTTTCAACTGTGAATAAACTTCATCTATTGCGATGTGATCAGTTAGTAATAGGAAATTGCAATCTGGACCTAAAAAACTCATGGCAATATTTCTGCCAAAATAATCACTAAAAAAATCAGTGTGCCCTTTAAAAGTTTTTTCTTGATACTTAAATTGATCTTTGCTTGAAGGAAGCGTGTGTATAATATCGTCCTTGTTGGCAAGGTCTAGTGCTCTTAAAAGGCAATCTACGGTTTCAGTGTTGTGTACTTCATCTATCAGGTCGAGTTTAAGTACGTGCTGTTCTAGCTGTAGATGGCCATCTTTTATGGAGGATCTAAAGTCTAAAGTTTTTAGAGTCTTCTCGAGACTTTCTTGAAAACAAATAAGTACGTGATTTTCGAGTTTGAAATTATTTAAGTGAATAGATTTCAAAAATATTTCCAGGCCAACTCCATGCTGATGGCCTTGGGTCGTGTAGATCATAGGTTGTTAAGGGTGTAGTAATTGAGCCTTTCACGACTAAACCAATTCTTGGTGATATTGTCGGCTCTCTCTGCAAAAATTCTATTATAGAGAGCTCTTTTAGCATTTAAAAATTCACTTGAATCTGCCAAGTCTTTTTTAGTCACATAAAAAATGTGGATCAAATTTCCTTTAACGTAAACTTCTGAAAATGACTTTTCATCCGTCTTTTTTAAGAGATTTGATAGTTCTCCTGGTAAATCTTCGTCTGCAACACGGCCAAGATCATTAGTAGAAATATCACGATAAATCTGTGGAATATTTCCAGTGGTTCTATACCTTTCAAGGATACTTGGTAGGCGTTCATAATCTTCAGCTAATACTTTAGATTTAGGTAACGTAAAGTCTAGTACTCTGTATTTGAATGAAAGAGCTTTCTTGTTTTTCGTCAATTTATAGTAGAGATTCTTGAGCTCTTGATCAGTGATGGTAACTAGGGGGGCGATTACTCTACCATTGAAGATATTGTACTCCATGGCTTCTCTAATAATTTCAAAATACTCATTAAAAGAGATACCTTTTGATTCTAGAAAATTTAAAAGTTGATTACGATCTAGTCCCAAACCTTTTTCTGTTTCAATAATTCTAGATTCTACCGCATCATCAGATATTACATAGCCAAGCTCTGATAATTTGTCTCTAACTAAAAAAAGATTTTGAAGTAGTTCAAGGATCTCTTGTTTTGAATAGCTCTCTTTTGAGTAGATAAAAGGCGCAATTTCTTTTCTAATGTTGATGGTATTTTTCACTCTATTGATTTCAGAGAGTGTGAATACTTTATCATTTATAACACCAGATACTTTATCCAGTAGGGCTGCATGAGAAGTTGTGCAAATAACTATTAAGAGAGCTAAAAATTTCATAGAGCTAATTTATCTTTTTCTATTTTAATATCAGCGCTTTTTCTTTGATCAGAAAAATACTTTGCTAATATAGCATCTCTTTTTTGATCGTAAACGATCTTTTCATAGAGCTTTTTGTCGATTTGTTCATAAGTTTTGACACCTGTAACCATAACAACATGAATTCCATATTGTGATCTAAATGGTTTTGTTACATAGGACATTGGTTGACCATTAATTGCGTCAAAATATTGCTTAGTTAGTCTAGTTCTTGGTTGGTAACCCATATCTCCACCAGTAACTGCACTAGTGCTTTGAGAATACTGAGCCGCCATCGCAGCGAACTTTTCTTCAGTCGCTTTTGACTTACCTTTAGATAACTCTTTGTATAGTTCCGTGGCTTTTTGGAGTGCAACTGCAACTTCGCCATCGGAAGGTAGAGTCCTTAAACGAAACAAAATTTGTGAAGTTTTATATTCAGGATGTTTTTCGTAGTAATTTTTAATGTCTTCTTCTGTAACTTCAATCTTTTGAAGCTTTGGAGTCAACTCCTTTGAAATGAATGCGTGATAAACAACATCATTCATTTTTTTAATTACTTCTGGTTGCTCGTGAATTTTTTGTTTCTTAGCATTATCAATCCCAATAATTCTATCGATAAGATCATTTAAAGAGCTTTGAAGTGTCACTTCTTTCGCACTTTGAACAAAACTCAAGTTTTGCTGATGATAAGCAAGTAGCGTTGATTTTCTAATCGTCTTACCATTTACTGTAGCAACAACTGGGTCATCTTGACCGAAGCTTACTGCCATTGAACTAATTGTGAGTAACATCACTAAAAAAATCTTCATAATTCTTTTCCTATTCTAATTGGTCTTTTAAATGCTTAATAAAATCGTAGTAATCGTTAATAGTAATTTTATCCTTAAATGCACAATTTATCGAGTAATCTGGATTTATTTTATAAATCTTTGGACGTTGCGTAAAGAAGCTAATAATTTTGTCTCTAAGTTGACCATCATTATCAATTAAAATTTGAGAGAATTTGAGAACGATAGATTTCGTTTGAACTTTTACATACTCGATACCAAGCTTACGTAGAATGGTTTTTGATTTCATTATCAACACTAATGATAAAAATTCTTCTGGAAGTTTACCAAACTGATCAATTATAGCTTCTACTTGAGTTTCTAATTGCTCAATATCAGAAACTCCGGCAAGTTGCTTATAATATCTAAGTCTGGCTGAACTACTAGTAATATATTCTTCAGGTATATAGGCATTGAAATTCGTATGAACATCAACGTGCTCTACTAGTTTTTCAGGCGTACCTTTGAGCTCATTGATAGCGTCGTTTAAAAGCTCCATATAAAGTTCCAGTCCAATATTATTTATATGGCCAGACTGTTCTGGGCCTAATACATCACCAGCGCCCCTAATTTCTAAGTCGGATGAAGAAATTGAAAAACCAGATCCAAGTTCTGCAAAAGTTTGAAGAGCCTTTAATCTTTTTGCTGATACATCAGAAAGCTTTTTAAACTTTGGAATGACAAAATAGGCATAGGCTCTTCGGTTAGACCTACCAATTCTACCACGTAACTGGTGAAGTTGAGAGAGACCAAAAGTATCTGCTCGATCAATGATCATTGTATTGGCATTAGGAATATCGATACCTGATTCAATAATAGTAGTAGAAATAAGAATATCATACTCATGCTTATAAAAAGCTGCGATCCGTTTTTCCAACTCTCTCTCAGGCAATTGTCCGTGAGCATAAACAATCCGCGCTTTCGGAGCAAGTTCCCGTATTTTAGCTGTGAAAATCTCAATATCAGATACCTTATTATGGACAATATAAATTTGACCGTTTCGGCTAAGCTCTTTTTCAATTGCGGTTCTTAATGTGTTCTGATCTTCTTTAATAACAAAGGTTTTTATAGACTGTCTTCGAGGTGGGGGAGTCTTAATAAGAGATAGTTCCTTAATGCCTAAGAATGATAATTGCAAGGTTCTAGGAATTGGAGTTGCTGTCATTGTCAAAGTATCAACATTCTCCCTCAGAAGCCTCATTTTTTCCTTGTGTCCTACACCAAATCTTTGTTCTTCATCGATTATTAAAAGCCCAAGGTCTTTAAATTTAAAAGAATCACTCAATATTTTATGAGTACCAATTAATATATCTATTTTTCCATCTTCTAGACGTTGCTGAATATCTCGAACTTCTTTTGCACTTCGCAGCCTAGAGATTGACTCTATATTAACAGGGAAATTTTTGTATCTCTGTTTAAAAGAATTAAAATGCTGATACGCCAAGATTGTTGTTGGAACTAGCATCGCAACCTGCTTTCCATCGATAACGGCCTTAAAGGCAGCCCTCATCGCTACTTCTGTTTTTCCAAAGCCAACATCACCACAAACTAGGCGATCCATTGGTTTATCGCTTGTCATATCATCTATAACTGCATTTATTGCTTTTTCTTGATCTATAGTTTCTGAATAAGGAAATGAAAAAGAGAAATCATTATACTCTTGTTCAGGCTCGCTGAATGCGAAACCTTTTTGCATTTTTCTCTTTGCTTGAAGTTCAATAAGTGAGAACGCAAGTTTTTTAACAGATTCTCTAGCTTTGGATTTTGCTTGTTCGAATTTATTCTTTTTTAAATCAGCTAAAGTAGCTTTAGTATTAGATGTAGCATACTTTTGAACGAGATCTAATTTGTAAACAGGGACATAGACCTTATCATTGTCCTTGTACTCAATAACTAAATAATCTGATGTACTTCCTCCTAAAGTAAGTGTTTCAACTCCGAGATATTTCCCAATGCCATGTACCTTGTGAATGACATAATCTCCATTCACGAGTGTCGCTAACTGCTCAGCGAATAAGTCATAATCTGTATTTAGATTCTTTTTAGCACGTTTTTGGGAACTAGATTTTTTATCAGTGAAAAATTCGTTATCTGAAATAATGGCAAGTCGCTCAGAAAAATAAATATAACTTTCATTCAAAGAATAATTAATTGTTGGAAGTCGAAGAGTAGTATCTTCATTAAAAAAATCAAAATAATCGTTAATCTCTTTTAACTTAGAGTCATTTTCAGTAGCAATAAAGATATTAAAACCCTCTTTCTTGAGCGAGTAAATCTCCTTGATTTTCCTTTTGATTTTCTCTTTAAGTTCCGAAGAATTATAATCAAGTTGTGTAAAATTTTTTATTTTAATTGGTAAGGTATCAATTTCTTCGTCATCAAAAGAGTTGTCGTGTTCCGAAATGTCTAAAAAACTTTCTAGTTTAACGGAAGAGTCAAAAACTTCTTCAGGCTCTGGTACAAAACTGTTATTAAATTGAAGATATTCTTCTCGACTTTCTCGTTGTGCCTCAAGATAAAGTTCAAAATCTTTTATAGTTTCACTTCTGTTTAATACGATTGGCGTTGTGTTTACCCAGTCAAATAATGATGAAGTATTTTCAAAAAAATAATCAGTATAAAGCTGAAAATTTTCAAAAGAATAACCGTCATTCAAAGATTCAAATATTCGCTTTCTTTGTTCGAATAATTCTTTTTCATTCAATGTCGCACGAGGATACTTGTTTTTAAAATATAGAATATTTTCTTCACTAAAAAAGCTGTTACTTGTTTTAGAAAGAACGATCTTTTTTAATGTACTATTTTTTTTAGTTATTAAAGTATCCGGATCTACTTCATTAATAGTTTCTATTATTGTATCAAAAAAATTAATTCGAACAGGATTTCCATCAGTAGGGTGGAGATCAAAAATCTCACCTTTTATTGAAAAGGAGCCTGGTTCTTCAATACTAAAAGATCTTTTGAAACCAAGACTAACTAACTGAGACGCTAATTCTTGAATGTCATAAATTTCTTCGGTTTCAAGAATCAGTCCGCTTCCTTCAAAAAAATTTTTGGGTGGTAACTTTAGAGATGCTGCACTATAGGTGGTTACGATTTGTAGCCGTTCCCCTCTGGCAAGTCTTGATATAATTGAGATTCGCTGATCAAAGTCTTGATCATTTTGAATAATACTTGAGTAAAGATCTCTTTCTAAGTTTGGAAAATAAACTAAATCTTCAATTGAATCTTTGTAACAGTAGAAAAATTGGCTAGCTTCATTTTCATTGTTGAATATAATTATTCGAGACTCTTCTTTAGGTAAAAATTTAGAAAAAAATACGTTTTCAGAATATAGAAGACCAAAAAGCTCAGATGAAATCCCACTAATTTTAAACCTATTAGTGTTAATGGTATTTAATCGTTTAGTAAGAGAAAGTTCTTGGATTGTGCTTCTGGTCATCTTGTTTTCAAAACTATATAATTTCGGTAGCCTAGAGATATAAAATTTTAATAAAGGCAAAATTTGTTAAATATATATATAACTATATTCATTCTAGTTTTTGCCTTATTGTTCATTATAAGTCCAGTAAGGTTTAAATTTAGTGAAAAGGTGTCAAAGTTCCAAATTGATTTTAAAAAATTGGATTTGATTTCATTATTTTGTATCCCACTAGTTTTTTCACTTTCATTAATTGGTCCTTACACAGATTTTTTGGCAAAAGTTTTTTTCATTATCGTAGTTCTCTATCTTTATAGAAAGTTAATAAAGGTTGGACTATGAATATTTTATTAATTATAACCGTCGCCATTTTTTTATTATCCTTTTTCATTGTGGAGTTTTTTCAAACACTTCTAACCGTCTCAGGATTTAATTCTAGTAAAATTGCATTCTATCGCAGCGGCTTGCGTGAAATGAAGGATAAATATCTTTTTGTGTTAGCCAACAGAAAAAATAATGCTATGTCGTTAGGCACTTACTTTCTTAGCTTGTCTTTAATGTATATCGGCATTCTATCAGTTTATTCAGTAGTAGCTGCGCAAGAAATTGAATCTACTAGTTATCTACACCTTTCACTTCTACCTCTACTTTCTTTGGGGCTTCATTCCTACAAAAGTTATAAAGCTAAAAAAATAAATACAACTAATGATGCTTTAAAAAAGTTCATTTTAGATTTTTTCACAATGTACTTAGTCTTTTTTACGATTGAATCTTTTGTAGTTAAAAATCATATATTAGATACGCTTTTAGATACATTACTTTTTGTTGGTCTTATTTTTTGTCTTTGGAATGATATAGAAACAGAAGGTCGTGAAATTAAAATATTAAGTATTTTTGATAGCACCTCTATGATTGCTCTGTTTTTTTCTAGTTTTTATGTCTTTATGACCAAAGGAAACATTTTTTTAATTGAAACACCAATAATTACTTCGGTAGTTATGTTGCTGCTTACATTAATCGTATTGAGAAAAATTTGGAAATTTGAGTTTAAGAGTTGGAAGCTTGATAGAAAAGCATTTGTGTCTTTAAAATATAATATAATTTTTTATATCGTTGCAGGGAAAGTATGCCTAACATTTTTGGAACACTAGATCTATTAATTATAATACCTCTGCTTGCGGTTGTCATTGTACCGAAGAGGTTTCAAAGTACCGCTTTTAATATTTTGGCGTTAAATACTCTTGGTATATTTATTTATCAAAAACATTATTTACTCGCATTACTCGCCGTTATTTTTATTATTCTTAAACTTTTTTTGAAAACACAAATAAATAGAATTTTTAAAATACCTGCAGATAGTGAACGAAAGATTACAAGCTTAGCCTTAGTACTAATTGCTACCTCATTCTTTTTAACGGTATTAGTTGGAAAATTAAATACAAGCGAAACGGCAACAGCAACAGATTTTAGCTTAGAGGCAATTTTCATACTTTTATTCGTATTAATCATTAATCCGGAGTTCAAAAGAAATGGTTAATTACTTAAACATAGTTGTTGCATTCTATATTGTTGGTATTATTTTTTATCTCAAAAAGTCGGAGAAACAAAATAGTCTTTTTGTTTTTGCATTATCTTTACTTTGGTTAGTTGCATATTTTAAAGATAGTAAATTGTTAGTTAGCACAGGTGTTGAGCAAATTTTCGTGCTTTTAATATCGTTAGTTTTTATTCTTCTGTTTGGAAGTAAGATAGGAGATGAAAAAAATTGATTTTTATATTTTTGGCAACATTATTTTTATTTAATCTTATTGATAGCAAGTTTTTCGATAACAAATACTCTGCTTTTATAAATATTTTTGGTGGAATTTTTAGTTTATCTTTCCTTTTTATTGATGCCGAATCTCAAGTGCCTGTTTTAAATACGGTTCGATTTGATAAATTTATCGTTGTTTCATATATAGTGATAAAAGCATCATTCAATTTATATAATTTGATTAACAATAAAGAAAATGTACCTTATAAAAACTGGGAGTTTGGTGCATTGATTTTATTTTCATTAAATAGTCTATTCATCAAAGGTTTTATTTTACTTTTGGGTTTTACTCCAAACATCTTTATAAAAAAAGAAAATCTTATTCTCTCTAAAGTTGATTTAATTGGTGCTATGCTAACGATCTTAGCCATTTTAAAGTTTGAGTATCAACATGAGGTAATAACTCTATTAGTATTTAGTCTTTTGCCAATAATCTTATTGGTATCCTTAACTAAAATAACCAAAGCTAAATTACTAATGTTGATTTCGTTTTTGGTCATGTCAAACCATATTTCAGTCTCATTTTCTATTGGCCTTGGTCTGATGATTTTCATGTTTATCTTATTAGAGAGTGCGACCGGAAACTTGAAAGAACTGATTACCGTAAGACTTAAAAAAATCAAAATTGTTGAGAGGATCTTGATAAATGCAAAATTTAAGATAAATAAAAATAAAAATTTATATATTAGTGAAAACTTTTCAAAAAAAATAGAAAAGAAAACTATCTCCTTTAAAAATACAAATTTAGTAGATGAGCTTTATGAAATAAAATTTGTAGGTGCATTCTCTTGCTTTGTTCTACTAGTAATTGTTTTAGGTTTGGGACTCGTAAATGGTTTATAGTTTATTAGGAGCAATGATAGCCATATTTAGTTCTCTAGCAAATTTGATAAATCAGAGAACATTGAAATTTTCCATTTTTGGTATGATTTTCACTATTACAGGATTATTTTTATATCAGGAACTTTTCAGCAGCCAAATATCTAATATAGATATTTACGTACTAACATTTACACTAGGTTGCATATTTAAGGGCATCTTTAATCAAGATTATAAACTAAATAATATAACAGAAATTTTGTTTTCTCTTATTTTTGTTAGCTTCGAAAATTCGCTTGTTTCCAACCTCTTTTTATCAACATACTTAATTATATTTGGTTTTAATGAGTTAAATCGGCAAGTGGGTGCTTTATTAGCATTTTCATCCGTCCTTGGATTGTTGAGTTGGATTAATACTGAAACAAGTTTGTTACTATCCTCTATAGTTTTAATTATAAATTTATTTCTCAACTTATTCTGGATTAAAAAAAAGTGGAATATTGAAAGCAATTTTTTATATTTGGTTGCAATCATACAATGCGTACCAGATAGCTTTTTTCCGTACGGAATAACTTTTTTAGGTTTATTTTTTATAATAAAGCTTTTGAAAAACTTAAAAGACTCTGACAACAGGCTTTTGTCAGTTAACTCATTAATGTTGATTGTCGTTTCACATTTAGGCTTTGTAGTTACTCCTGAAATACTACTGCTTTTCTTTTTAACATCAATAAATTGGTTTAGTAATACGAAGATCATTTATTCTTCAAAAAGTATTACTAGTTCAGATGCAATAGCTATAATTTTAGCTTTAATGATTTTTACAACACAATTTTTGGGTGCCTCTATTGAAATAGGCATGCTACTACTTCTTCCATATTTATTAGTTATTTTGGAGTCTAAAAAGAGATCTGTTAAAGGTGCAATTTATATCGATGAACTTGTATTAAGTATAGTGGGGTTACTCATCCTGATTTTTGCTTTGATTTTAAAATTTCCTTCAGGAGGCTTAAGTGGTTAATCTATTTTATATAGTCTCGATTTATTTTATTTTTAAAATTTTAAACCGCATTCATAGTGGAGATAAAATAAACAAACTCTTAACCCTTATATTCTCTTGTCTTCCTATATTAACCTTAGGGGTGAATGAAGTAGGAATGAACTTATTTCTTTTTCTAAGTGCTATTATTGTCTCATGGATTGGAATCAATACTAAATTGAAAACAAGCGGATATTTCTATCTATCGATAGTCCCACATCTAATATGCTTCGCCCTGAGAACTAACGTCTTAATTAATTTCTTTTTATATGTTTTGGCCATAAAGATTGCTGTCATGAATATTAAAGGTTTTGAAAAAACTATAGGTGAGGAGAAAGCTCATTTGTTTAACTCATCATTAATACTACTTCTTGGTACTTTTATATTAACAGCACTTGATATTTCTTATTTTCACCAGTTAAGAATTTCCGAATTTGATACTAGTCACTATGTTGTTGGATTTAGTTTACTGATATTAACATTTCAAACATTGAATTTTTTCGGAGAGAATAAAAAATGGAATAGTAAATTTTCAAAGGAATTTGAATACCTATATCTTGTTGAGTATTTTTTACTGCCAGTATCACTCTTTATAAAGCAAGCAGACCTTTTTAAAACCTTACTTTCTTATGGTAATTTATGGTTTCCACTAATTATCGTAGTATTAGTTTTTTGTGTGAATTTTTGGCTCTCCATTAAGTCAAAAGATTTTCTTGCATCACACACAACTGTTGCTTGGAATTCATTTAGTATTTTTTTTACTTGTTCATATCTTGGTGAAAGTGCGATGACATTTTTAATGATTGCGTTGGCGTTAAATTATGTGTTTTGGATTTTCTACAAGAGAAACGAGCATAATAGACTGAATGCAGTTCTGTATTTAGCACTTCCATTTTCACCAATTTTTCTTTTAGAGTTACATGCTTTGAGTCAACTGAATATAGGACTCGAGAAGCAACAATTAGTTCCACTAGTTTTAACCATGTTTATCCCAATAATTTTCTTTAGCAGGTTTTTAACGAGGAAAATAGATGGATAAATATCGAATTCAATTAAAAGATGGACGAATCATCGGCCCTTTAGCATTAAAGGATATAATTGAATTAATATATAGAAAAAAGATCTCTGGGACAGAGAAAGTTCAAATTTTTCCTGTTGGCGAATGGAGTAGCTTTAATAGTTATCCTGAACTTGTGAAAATCTTAGAAAGTGATATTCAGAGTGTCGATGAAGAGACTTTTATCGTTAACATAAAAAACCTTGAACTAACGAAGAGCGATATTCTACATCCTCAATCTGAGTTAAAAGAATTTAAATTTGTTCATGAAGACCCATTGTCAGACTTTGTTTTAGAAACGCCAGTTGAAGAGAGTTTGCAAGAGATTAATTCCGAACCACCGGAAGTTGATGATGGTCTTTTTGAGTTAGATACAGATGAAGAGAGCAAGGTAGACGATAATTCTAATTTGACTGATCAGGATTTGGATAAAACACAGATTAACCCAGACTACCAAAAATATCTTTTAGAACAAAAGCGACTGCAAGAAGAAAAGTTAAAACGGGAAGAAGAAAAGAAAAGAAAAGAACAAGAGAAGCAAGAGGTTACTCAATACGACTATCAAAATGAAGCGACACAGTTTATGTCTATTGAGGAGATTACGCCTGAACTTGAGCAAGCAGTAGATGTAGAAAAAGAGCTTAAGCAAGAAGAGATAAATAGAAAAAAGAAAATTATTAAGGAAAAACAAAAAGAAGAATTTGAAAAGCAAGAAAGTGAAAAAATAGATGAAAATGAAGCAAAAAGGCGCAAAAGATTTGTCATCTTGGCCTGTGCTGCATTACTTTTCGTTTTTTTTATACTTCCTGACGATAACGAAGATGATAGTAAAAAACTTCAACCGATTAAATTAGTTGATCCTCAAATTCAATTTCCTGTTCGTATTGAACCACCCGATTCGAAAATATCGACAGAGAATTATCAAAAAGGTTTAGAGCTTTTTAACGAATATAAATATACTTCTATGGTTAAGGCAGGAGCATTTTTTAAAGCAGCCGTAGAGAATAATTTTGAAGATGAAAAGGCCATGAATAGATTAATTTTTACCTATTCTTATTTATTACCCAATTCATCAAGCTATATTGAAGACGCAAATACAATATTTAAACTTATTCAAATTAGTAAAACAAAGATTTTAAAAAGTCCTTTCTTTACCTCTGCGACGACATTTTTTTATCTACAAGTTGATAAAATAAATGCAGCTATTACAACGATCGAAAAATTTAAGGCGATACCTGGTTCCCAACCAAGTGCAGAATTATATGCAGTATACCTAAAAACTTTAATAAAGGCCGGTCGTTTTGATGAAGCTAAAGATATTTATTTAAGGCTTAATAAAATAGAAAACAAAAATCATTTTATTTATGAATCAATTTTCGAATACCACAAAATATTGGGCCAAGATGCGGAAAAAATAGCACTGCTAAAAGAAGCTCGAGAAAAATATCCTGAGTCAGTCTTTTTCGATTTAGAGGCAGGACTGATTCTTGCGGATGCTAATAAGACTAAAGAACTCGCAAGTATTTTGTTTAAAACTAATAGAAATAATGTTGAGGGATCTAAGATTTATTATGCACAATACCTATCTTTGATGGGGCTATTTAATGCTCTTAAAAATAATATTGCGGCAGCCGTAAAAAACTTTGAGGAGTCTCTTAAACTTGAAAGAAGTTTAGATTTAATAGAAAAACTATCTGTTCTTAAGGAAAGTGGTAATAAAAATACTGATGAATTAATTACAAACTCAAAAGCTATTAAAGAACTAAGATTGGCGGAAAATGCTTTCTCAAAGAATGATATAAGCTTAGCCTTTAAACATGCTCTTATGGCCAGTAATCTTGCACCGAATCTCATAGAAGTTAAACTCTTTTTGGCTAAACTTCAATTAAAGAAAGGATATTTGGAAGATGCAATCAAACAACTTAAAAAGTTGTATGAGAAAAATCCATCTTCATATCAGGTAGTTTTTCAATTAATTGATGCTTATATTGAAGCCTACAAATTTAATAATGCGACTGATTTAATAAATGCAGCTGTAAATATTCCAGGTGGGCAACTGCATGATTTTTACTCTGCAAAAGCCAAGCTGTCTTTGTTTAAAGGTGATACTGGTGCTGCGATAGGGTGGTATCAAAGAGCAGCAAATGCCAATCCTATTGATGATAAAAATATTTTTCAATTAGCAAAGCTATTTGCCGATGCCTACCGTTTTTTGGACGCTAAATCTGTACTATTAAAGGCGATCGATCTTGACCCGAGTAATGTAAAATATAAAATTTTATACGCAAGAATACTTTATGAGGTTGATACTAGTAAGGCTGCAATCGGGTACTTATACGATGTACTCAAAGATTTCCCTGATCATCCAGCGGTTTTGAGTGAGATAGGAATTTATTACTATCGAAGTGGACAAATCAAACAATATAAAGATGTAAAAGAAAGGCTCTTAGCACTTCCAAAAAAATCAGCGAGTTTGTATGAGTTCTTAATAGAATCAGCTCGACTTGATGACGACCTTGAAAAGAAGGTTGAAAATCAAGTGAAGCTAATCGAAATTGAGCCTGGTGATCTAAAAACGAGAATGGAGTTAGCTTCTACCTATATTGAAATGGAAAAATACTCTAAGGCTAAAGATCAATTAGAAGCAGTTTCAGAGAGACTTCAAACTTATCCTAAATTAAATTTAAATTTAGCAAGGCTCTATCTTTTAGTTGATAATTTTGAGAAAGCGAAAGAGTTGGCGTTCAAAGAGGCTAAAGACAATCCAAGTGTCGATGAAACGTATGTTTTGTTGGGGGATATATTTAAAAAACAAGAGAACTTTTCTGAGTCTAATAAGTATTATGTGAAAGCTCTTCAGATTAATACAAAGAGTACAAATGCAATGAAGGGCCTAGCTGATATTGCGCTAAAGAGTGAACAGTTTGAGTTGGCACTGGATCAATATCAAAAAGTTATTGAAATTGAACCAGATAGGGCAGAAATATATAAATTGCTAGGAGATGCTTATCGTAAGTTAGGGCAGAGTCAACTTGCGATAAAATTTTATCAAGATTACCTGTCACGAAAGCCTAACTCTAAGTTTAAGGGTAAAATACAAAACTATATTAGATTAATGCAATAAGTTATGATATGAGAAGTTTATTAGGAGCAAGAAATGCATGATATAAAAACTTTTGAAACAGAAACCGAATATGTAAAAACCAATTTATCTAAAAGAGGTTATGATATTTCAGTAGTTGATCAAGCTCTTGAGTTAAATAAGAAGAGAAAAAGTTTAACTACGGAAGTTGAAACCAATCAAGCTGAAATTAAAAAGCTTTCTAAGGAAGTAGGTCAGATTAAAAAATCTGGCGGCGACGCTTCAGAAATAATGCAAAAAGTTCAAGATATAAAGTCATCTATCCAAACAAGCCAAGAAAATTTAGAGGCCGTAAGAAATGACTTAAACCATCTACTTGCAACAATTCCAAATTTTGTGGCAGACGATACACCCGCTGGAAATTCAGATGCAGACAATCCAGAAATTTCAAGGTGGGGAACACCAAAAGAGTTCAGTTTTAAAGTAAAAGACCATGTTGATTTAGGCGAAACCCTTGGAATGCTAGATTTTGAAGCTGGAGCTAAACTTACTGGTGCTAGGTTTGTCGTATATAAAAATCAACTAGCAAGACTAGAGAGAGCTCTTGCTAACTTTATGTTAGACCATCAATTAGATCGTGGTTATCAAGAAATAATCCCCCCGTTTATTGTTCATGAAAGAGCACTGTTTGGAACGGGGCAACTTCCAAAATTTTCAGAAGATCTCTTTAAGATTGAAGGACAAGATTGGTACCTCATTCCAACTTCAGAAGTGCCGATGACAAATATTAAACGTGATGAAATCTTTGATGAAGCTGAACTTCCAATTAAATATACTGGATTAACACCTTGTTTTAGAAGTGAGGCTGGCTCTCATGGAAAAGATACAAGAGGTCTAATTAGAATGCACCAATTCAACAAAGTTGAAATGGTGAATATCGTGCATCCAGATACATCCGCTCAAGCACTTGAAGACATGGTGAGATCAGCGGAAGAAATACTTGAAAGGCTTGAACTCCCTTACAGAAAAGTTAGGCTTTGTTCTGGAGATATTGGTTTTGGTTCTCAAAAAACTTATGACTTGGAGGTTTGGGTGCCTAGCCAAAATACGTATAGGGAGATTTCCTCTTGTTCTAACTGTGGTGACTTTCAAGCAAGAAGAGCAAGTATTAGATTTAAAAAGGCTGGAGACAAGCCTCAATTTGCCCATACCTTAAATGGCTCTGGACTGGCCGTTGGAAGAACCCTTGTGGCCATACTAGAAAACTACCAGAATGAAGATGGATCAATAACTGTACCTAAGGCATTGGTCTCGTATATGGGTGGAATTGAATTAATTAAATAAACTTTCTGAGGGTGTTTTTAATTTTGTTTAGATAACCGCTATTGAGCCTCTTTACCTCGTCAAGAGCCTGTAAGTCGGTAGGATCTATTAAAAGCACCCTTTGAAAAAACTTTAATGCATCTTGGTATCTTTTTTCTGCTTTTAGAAGCCAACCCATCAATTTCAAATCTTCTTTATCTAAATTTTCTCTTTGATCAGACAAATCAAAATATTTAATCGCAGTCTCATTTAAACCCACCTTGTGAAATAGATGAGCCGCCTGTGAAAGCCCAGTGGTTTTTGCAATGACTTCGGTATCGCACTCTAATTGGGCCAAAACTTCCTTAGACTCAGCCAAGTTGGAATAGGTATAGGCTAAGGCAATTGAGTAGGGATACAGCCATCTGAATTCTTCTGAGTTAGGACAATTAAGAGATCTAATTGTGTCTAAATGTGTTTTAACGTCTGTTGCAGACAACTCAATCCAGTTAATACTTAAAAAGTTTTCAAGTTGGGCTTTATTTGAAAGGCTTAACACAAAATTTAAATAGGAATTTTTATAATCATGATTTTTAAAATAGATTTTCGATAGAATAATTTTAAATTCCATTTCATTGTTAAGTTTATTAAGTTCATCCACTAGAATCATGACAGAATCTTCTTCCATATTTTGCCAATCAACTGTTTTTAAAAAACTTCTTTTTATTTCTGAGTCCGGAAGTAGTATAAGTGTTTTTAAAAATTCATCTTCATTATATTCCTCACGAATAATTTTAGCGTATTCCAATAGAACTTTAGACTCTTTATTGGAGTTTAAATGTTTGTATAAAAACTCTCTATACCAATTATGATTTTCGAAATTCAGCTTTCTCCAGCCGGGTAGTAGTAAGAGCTGAGTTAATGAATTATCTTGAAAATTGCTACTGCGGATAATCGAAATTGCTTCGTTAAAGCGATGATCTTCTTTGAAGTATACTGCTTTTTGGAAAGGACTTAATTCCTCAAAGTGGTCTTCAATAAATTTCTTTAATAAATCTTTTAATACTCCACTTTGTAGATTCCAACCACCACCTAAAATAGACTCTTTGATTTCTTGATCTTTAAATTTTTGATATGTTTCAAGATGCAATTTAAGACTTTTCTCATTTTCACCTAAAAGCTTGAGACCAAAAGATACTGCCTTACAGCTTTTCAAATTTTTAGAGTCACTAAGATAAAATTGAATTAACCTTTCGTTTTGATTGTTTTTGGACTCAATCCATCCACCTGCTCGCAAGGATTCGATAATAATCTCATCACTATCAAAAGTTTCTAGGTAGTCTAAGTGTAGCTTTGCGCTTTCTTGAATTCGATTAAGTTTCTTTAATAGTAGTGCCTTTTGAAAGAGTACTTCTTTTGGAAACTTTGGTTGAAGATTATCAAGAAGAATAATCAATGCTTCAGTTCTGTTTGTGTCTAGTTTGTCCCAACCTCCACAAACAATAGAACTTTCGATTAATTCAAAATTCTTGTCTGCGAGTTTCAAGTGAAGATCAAAACTTTCGCCTAAGTTTCCAAGGTCTTTTAAATAGAGTGCAGTAAGTATATTACTCCTAAGAGGTGCAAATTGGCTGTGTTCTTTGAGCAGTTTGATAAGATCTTTTTTATTCAAATGATTTAGATTATCCCATCCACCTGCATACAAGGAATTAATTATTTCAAGTGATTCTTCAGCATCATCCGTTTCTAATACTTTTTTATGATATAAGTAGGCTTTATCTATATTGTTTTGATTTTTGTGAATAAGAGCTAATTGCTTGTAAGAATCTAGTTTCTCACTCGGCCAAGTTTTCTCTTCTAGAAATAGTTCAAGTTTTTTGGAAGAATCTTTGTCTAATTCTAACCACCCACCTGAAATAAGAGACCTTCTAATCAATTCTTCTTTTTCGTTTTTGCCAATGATCGCTAAGTGAAGACTCAAGCTCTCTTCAAGCATTCCAATTTTTTTTAAAAGTAAACTCTTTTGAATTTTTCCTGAATTGTCTTTTTGCCCGTATTTATCAAGTAGTTGTATATAAAACAAAGTTTGTTCTCTATTTAGCTCTTCAAAACCACCACTTACGAGGGAGTTAATGACATCAGTCTCTAGTGGATTAATATTTAATATTCGAGAATGTAATTGTAGAGCCTCATGAAAATGGCCAGATTTTTTGAGCCTCCATGCTAAATCTTTAACTGTGTAGGTGATAACCTTTGCTTTACTTAAGAAAACTTCGAAATAATTAAAAGAAAGTAATAGTTTTTTTGAAGAAAGAAAAAACTCGGCAGCAATTTTTAACTCAGCATCTGACAGATTATGAATATCTATTGCTTTCGAAAGTAGCAGCGCTGTCTCAAGATTTTTGTCCTTAATGGCGGAAATAAAAGAATTTATTACCTTTTGTGTGTGATTTGGATTTTCCGGTACTTGAAGACATATATTATATAGATCTTTCAGATTTGCTGGAGTTTCAATTTGGAAAACCTCATCGAAAACTTTATTAAATTTTAAAAACTCTCTTGCTTCTAAATGTGGTGATTCCTGTTTCGTAATTTCGTAGTTCTCATGTAGAAACTGTTGAATTTCAGTTGGAAAGAGATTTGTTTTAGAAAGATCAAAAGAGTGATGACAATAAAAAGTGCTTTTAGAGTGTAGTTTAAAATCACACTCATCTTTTTTTAGGTTAAATAAATATGGAGTTATAAATAATTGATTTTCAGAGTGAAACTTTGAATCGTTGGAAAAATTTTCTTTAATATTTTTTTTAAGACTTTCTACATCATAACCAAGTAAATAGGCCTGTATCTCAAAGCTTCCAAAACTTTGCAACGTATACTTAATGCTCTTAAAAATTTGACTTAGCTCAACAAGCGACTCGTCGAATAGGGCATAATAACTTTCAAATTTTAAATCTATATTTTGTAGTGATTCTCTTTTGGAGAGCTCTTTAAAGAACGACAGGGAAGTAGAGATGTCTTGAGTGTTATTAAGTGAAATTGTAATATTTCGGATATGTGTAATATGCTTTTCCACTTCCTGAAGTAATATTGAGTGATCTGGATCTATAGCTACATGAGGGTAGTGAATATTTGAAAAAAGTAGCAATTCGGGCTGCTTTTCTATCAAAAGGCTAATTTCATTTTGAATTTTGTTTGAGAGAAAAGATTGCGTTAGTCGAAATGCTCCCGGGTGAGATGAAAAATTTATTTTGATATTTTCTATAGGTTGATTTGTTTTTCCATCAAAACCAGTGGCTCTATATACACCTTCGTTACTTGTTTGGAGCGCAAGATCTCTCTCGCTGAAAATATTTGAGCAATTGAAATTTATGCAATTTTGGCAGCTTGTCTGATTTTTATTCTTTAAAATAGCCTCTCGAAAAAGCATTCTTTGTTCAGAATTATTTTCGAAGTAATGATTAGCCTCGTCTTTGTGACCAAGACTACTTTCGCAGCAAAAAGACTTGCCGCGTTGGTCAAATATAATATCTGTCCATGGTTTGGGGCAGAGGAAATTTTTATTCATTATAAATATTTTAGCCGAAAATAAATATATTGCTACTGACAAGGAGTGTTGAAATTTATTTCGTTGATTTCTTGCTTGTAACAGTTTATATTCATTGAACTGAAAGTTTATGGAAGTGTGTCCGAGTGGTCGAAGGAGGCAGTTTTGAAAACTGTTGAGGGTTTGCGCCCTCCGGGGGTTCGAATCCCTCCACTTCCGCCATAAACTTTTCAGCAGGTTCGGAGACGTGGGTGAGTGGCTGAAACCAGCGCCTTGCTAAGGCGTCGTGCGTTCTGCGTACCGCGAGTTCGAATCTCGCCGTCTCCGCCATCCTACACAGATCTCAATTTTAAAATAATTTAAAAAATTTATGTCTAAGTTTTATCTGCTTTAAATTCATTGAATTTTCTGTGACATAGCCGTATTTTGGAAAGATTATGCCTGAATTGAAAAAGAAAAACATTAAGAAGCACTTGGCTAAAATCATAATAGGGTTTGTGATTACATGTTTTTCTGTGGTGGGATTCTTTTTTGTTGAAAGCGCAATGCTAAAAAACAAAATTCAAAAACTTGAAAATCTTAATTATATTTATATTAAATTTCTTGGGCTACAAAACTCTTTCGTTGATATGGAAACTGGGCTTCGAGGGTTTGTAATCGAGCAGGATAAAAAATTTCTTGAACCTTATGATGCTGCAATTATTAAATACAATTCTGTAAAAGAAGATTTATATAAAGCAACACATAGCAATTATAGCTTGCAGAAAAAATATAGAGATGTGATTGAGGCACAAGAAGTTTGGATGAGGTTTGCATCGATTGCTATAGGAAAAATTCAAGATAAATCTGAAGCAAGCCTTGTCGATCACAAATCAGAGCTAGGAAAATTAAAATTCGATGTAGTTAGGACTAAATCAACTAGTTTTATTGCAAACGTGGAGCAACTGCTATCTCAAGCGAGAAAGGACTATATTGACTACAAATCCAAGGCTCGAATAGTTGGGATCATATTTGCAATAGTGATTTCTACCTTGTTTGTGTTCTTTTTGGAACGAGAGCTGAGATCAACTCTTCGATTTTATTTTGAACTGATAAGTCAGCTACAAGAAAAAGAAGAAGAAGCTATTAAGGCTTCTAAGTCAAAAGATCTTTTTCTGGCCAATATGAGTCATGAGATTAGGACTCCATTAAGTTCTATAATTGGTTTCTCAGAAATTATTGAACAGAAAGAAACCTTATCTACAGAAGGATTGACTCATATTTCTTTTATCCGGAAAAATAGTAAGTACCTATTGAGTTTGATTAATGATTTATTTGATATTTCAAAAATTGCTAATGATAAGATAGATGTAATTGATGAAAAAATCGATTTAAAGCTTTTTATTACAGACTTAAAAAATATGTTTCTTAGTCGGACAGAAAATAAACAAATCGATTTGAACTTCAGGATGTCTAGTACAATCCCAAGTTTTATTGTTAACGACTCTACAAGGTTAAAGCAAATTCTTGCCAACCTTATCTCAAATGCCGTGAAATTTACTTCAAATGGTAAAACTATAGAAGTTATTTTTTCCAGTAAGAATCATAAGCTTATTGTAGATATTATAGACCAAGGTATTGGAATTAAGCCAGAACAACAGAATTCAATTTTCGAATCTTTTGTTCAGGCGGATGAATCTCACGCAAGAAGTTATGGTGGTGCAGGGCTAGGCCTTGCACTTTCAAATAAGCTTGCGTCTATTTTAGGCGGAAAACTGGAATTGGTATCCTCTGAACTAGGAGTCGGTAGTCATTTTCGATTAACACTGAACTTAACTGATGGTGATGAATTAAGTGTGATTGAAGATTCTGATTTCTTGAATAGAGAGCATAATGCATCTGCAGTGGGTTTTGAGGTTGAGCACTTTAATTTTGAGGGAAGTAATATTCTTATTGCTGAAGATGCTAGAGAAAATCAAACGATTTTTAAAATCTATTTAGAACCTTCTAAAGCTAGAATTAAAATTGTGGATAATGGTGCAGAAGCTGTGAGAGAGATTTTAGGCGGAGAAAAATTTGATATTGTTCTTATGGATATTCAAATGCCGGGTATGGATGGTTATGAAGCCATTAAAGTCCTTAGAAATTCCGATTATAAAGGTACAGTAATTGCTCTTACTGCTCATGCAATGAAAGGTGAGAGGGAGAAATGCCTCAATGCTGGATTCGATAGTTATCTGACTAAACCAGTTTCTCAAATTACGCTTTTATCTAATATACAAAAGCATCTGATTCAATCCGACGAAATTTTTAACTAACGCAGACCGCGTTTTCCTTATTATTAAATCTAGGAATTATTCGTTAAAATTATGGGGTGAAACTAGTTTGCCTTCTTATTATATTTTTGTTTTTCAGTGCTTGTAATAATCCTCATTATGAGGCTCAAGAGAAAGACTTTATAAAAGCACAAGAGTTACTTGGCGATCGTAAGTACGATAGGGCGAATACAATATTAGCAAAACTTGTAGAGGATAATCCTAATAATCAGCAATACAAAAGATATTTAGCCGACTCCTATCTGGGGATGGGTGGGTTTGAGTTATTGAACTTCTTGTTGGAAATTGATTTATTAATTTCTGGTTCATTTCAAAGTGATGAGTTTCTAGAAGAGCTAAAAAGGTTCAGCGAAAAATATTTTTTAATCACTCAAGAGAGAAAAAATTCACTATATAAAGCCTTAGAGATTTATTCAGTACTTGAGCAAGACTTAAAATCTAACTCTAGAGAAGATCGACTTAAAAAAGGGCTGGTTCATGTTTTTTTATTGGCACAAAGTGCAAAGGCTCTGGTTAAGAAAATTGCGAGCACCCAGATTGAAGTTGAAATAAACAACGATATAGATGATGAGGTTAAAAAACTAGAATTACAATATAAGAGATTTGTTAAAAATTATTTGGTGTATGTTGATGAAATGTTTTACCACGGCTTCAATGCATATTTAAATTTTAAGGAATCTTTTTCCGAAATAAATGATCTTTTAAGCGAAGTGGATCGAGCACTCCTCGAATCTTTTGGTGTTCCTTTCTATGAAATAAAAGAAGAATTAGCTGATATGGATATCAAGAAATTCACTTTTCTTTTTATTAAATATAATCCAAAGCTTTATAAATCAATAATGGTGCAAATATTTAAAACTTGTAAAAAAGAAGTTATTTTAAAAAAGGTGGCAATATTAAAACGTGCCATTATTGATGGTAATAACGATCCGAGATATCAAAGATATGCATTAAAAATTGTGGGTGAGGTAGAAAAATATGTTAAAAACCATAGGCAGGATGCTTGTCGTATTGATAGCAATTTTGAATTCGCGAGCTTCACTTTCTAAAATAGATCCACTAAATACAATAACTCTACGATCACTTCATCACTTTAATTTTGATAGACATGGTAAAACCTCGATTGGGGTAAATTCTAGTGAAAGGTTTTTTGACCTATATGATGCTCTAAGTTCGGAAGAATTATCTGAAATATCGGCTGGTGTTGAAAATGCTTATAATTATCCCTATCTTTCTGTTGCCAAACTAGAGCAAAGCTTTGTCTACAATAATCACCTTGTAGAAGTTCGAATGCATGACCTGTTAATTGCAGAGTTAAACAACCCTGTCTTTCCAAGTATGAAACTCTTCAATCTTAGAAGCGATTCAATTAGTGTTCAGAAAATGTGGAAAAGAGGTGAATTTAAAGTAGTTCCCAGAATTAGTTTGATGAATCGGTGGTATATTAATCGTAGTATTTCGTTAGAAGAAATTGTTACTGATGATTTAGAGTTGGACCTAAAAGAAGGTAGAACATATGTTCCACTCTACCTTGACTTGTATGCAGAAAAAAAGATGACGGGGTTTTTCGTTTCAACCTATTTAACTGCTTTGGATCTTTTTGACTCCGACAAATATGATTATGCAGATTTATTTTTAGAGATTTCAAAACCGATGGGCTCAAAAATAATTTTGGGAGTTGGTTTATCTCCGTTGTATCAGGGGGAGTACGATTTGGTCGATTCGGTAGTTCTGAGGGGCGAATTTAAAGCTTATCATTTTTTGAATTTCAAACTGGAAGTATCACTATTGCAACAGAGCTTAGGGGTGAATTTAAAATTTCAACATTTTGAGGGGCAACTTAGAGCTGAGAAGACTAAAAAATCTCAAATTGAAGACAAATATACCAACAACATAAGTCTTGGATTTTCTATTCGTTATTAATTAATTTGAGGCTAAATTAAGAAATATTTAGAAGTGGTTATGGGTTATAATAGGTCTATTAAATTCATACTGAGGTGATTATAAAAGTCTTGATTATCAATCCTCCTGCTAAAGAAATATTAGAACCTTATTATGATCGACCTGATTTTCCTCGAACAGCTCTTGCTTTTTTAGCGGGGTATGTTCGGTCTCAGTCCAATTTGTTTAAAGTAGATGTCTTGGATGCAAAGTTCGATAGATTAAGTTTTGAAGATGTTCAAAAGACTATAGAAGACAATGATTACTCAGTTGTAGCATTAACTGCTATGACAAATGAAATTAAGTCTGCAGCAAAAGTAGCAGAAAATTTAAAACGCTCAAAACCACATATTATTACGGTGGTGGGAGGTGTTCATATTACTGCTCTGCCTGAGCGAACAATGCGCGAGTTTCGTGCTTTTGATTACGGTGTTGTGGGTGAGGGGGAGGACACTTTTTTAAAACTTCTTGAATCTATACATAAAGAAAAAAGACCTACAATTCCAGGCTTATGTTTCATAGAGAACGAAATTTTCATTTATTCTGGGCCTAGTATTCCTGTTCCTGACCAAGATTCAATCAAGCCTGCATGGGATATGTTTAGGCCGGCTAAAGAGTATATGATTCAATCTTCAAGAGGCTGTCCCTTTAATTGTAATTTTTGTATGAATCCAGGTGGTAGAAAAATTCGACCTAGAACTGTAGATACTACAATTAAAGAAATTGAGTATCTCGTAGAGAATATGCAGCCTAAGTCCATTTATTTTGGTGATGAAATTTTTACTGCCAAAATAAATCGCGCTAAAGAAATATGTCGAAAGTTAATTGAAAAAGGATTACATAAAAAAGTTCAGTGGTGGTGTCAGACTCATGTTAATACCCTTGATGAAGAATTAGTTATCTTGTTGAAACAAGCAGGCTGCAAGCTAGTAGGCCTTGGCATCGAAACAGGTGATGATGAGATTTTTAAGCAAATGGGAAAAGGTATTAATAAACAAAAAGTGAAAAAAGCCATAGCACTTCTACATAAACATAAGCTTAATTTTGATTCGATGTTTATATTAGGACAGCCAAATGAGACTATTGAGAGTGCTAAAAAAACTATTGATTTTGCAGTGGAGTTGAATCCAGCAACGCCAATTTTTGGGCTAATGGTTCCTTATCCTGGAACAAAAGTAGGAGAAATGGCGTTAAAAGGCGAGGGCGGCTACAGCCTTATAACTCAGGATTGGGATATGTTTAATAAACAGATTGGAAATGCGTTAGAGATGAAAGGTATCAAGCGAAAAGACCTAGAAAAAATTCAGTTTCTAGGATACCTGAAAGTCTTTATATATAACTTTAGGGTCTGGGATTTTTTTAAGTTTTGTTTTCAGTATCGCAATGAGGGTTTTCAGGCCCTCAAAAAGATCGCTTTCTCTAGGTCATGATTTTTTAGCAATTGCTTGAAATGTACGACTCATCTTTAAAGCCGAAAAAGTAGCTAATAAAGCACAACCAGCAAGGAACATAAATACTTGGCTCCAACCTAAGTGATCAGACAAAGCTCCTGCACTCCATACCGCAAGGGCGCCTCCAATATAACCCAAACCATCAATCATTCCAGTTGCAGAGCCTGCAGCTTTCGCACCAGCGATGTCTAGTGTTAAACAACCACTGCTCATGGAGTAAGGGCCTAGAAGAAAGAAACCACAAAGCCCAACAAAGACTACGATCATATCATTGTTTGGCGTAGGTGAACTCATGAGAAGGGACACTAAGACGAGGGAAATGATTAGGCCTGTAAGCATAATCCACATCATTTTCGCTCGATCACCATTTTTTGCATGGTTGTCAGTATACCACCCGAGTAAAATTGTTCCGAGGCAACCAAGAAGTGGAAATAGAGCCGATTTAAGAATGGCATTACTTGTTCCCATACCGATATCAACAAGTAGTTTGGGTGTCCAAAAGAAGAAAACAGACCTTAGAAATGTCGTGAGAAAACTAAATAAAAGTAGCTGCCTAAAAAGTGGAAGGGAAATTAAATCCTTAATGATTTCAATTGGTTTAGCCTCATGTTGATTCTCCTTTAACTCTTTCGTAACAATTGCTTGTTTTCCTGCTGAGCTTTTCCCGAAAGATGTCCCTTTAATCAAGTCTTCAGGTGAATCTTTGGCAAGTAGAAGCGATAAAATAAATACAACAAGAAGAGCAATTGGAGGGTATATAAATACTTCTCTCCAACCTCCACCAGCTGCAATTATGGCACCAGCAAATAAAGTGGCAACAACACCACCAAACTGAAAACTCAGTGAGATGAAACCCATTACCGTCCCGTTTTTTTCTGGTTCATACCAATTACCAATCATTTTAGTCAGACCACCCCATCCCATTGATAGAAAATATCTACAAACACACCAGATAATTATGAAGTAAACAAGGTTGGAGCCTATCGAAAAAAGGAAATTTGCACCGATTGCACCTATCATTCCTGTAAGGAAAATCTTCTTTCCCCCAATTCGATCTCCTAGAGGGCCATTGATGAATTTTCCTATCGCATATGCAATTTCTGAATAGAATGCGATGAGACCTAGTTCAGAATTGGAATAATTAAACTCCTCCCCAATTAATGGAACAGCCGCGCTAAGATTTTTACGGCAAATATAGTAGCCAATATATCCTATTAAGCAGACCCAAAATGTTGATAAGCGCCACCTTTGAAGGCGAACGAGTTCATCTGCACTTGGTATTCTTAGAGTCTTGCTCATATTTTCTCCGAAATAAAAATCTTATGATAAAATTATAACTATATTGTAATTTATGGGGCAATGCACATTAGTTAACTTGGTACAGTTAAAGGTTAGGGATTTGAAAAATAATACAAAATTTCTTCTATTAAGTTTTATCTTGGCGTTCATATTTGTTGATGTCGGAATTAATATATATTTCGCTTGGTTTTCATCATCTGAAGATATGAGTGATATACCAAAACTAAATAGCGGGTGCATAAATGTTTTGGAGGAGTCTTATTTACATCCTTGGTTCGGGCCGTTAGGTGTGCAAGGTAATACATGTGACACAGAATTTAATAATCGTTATGGTCTTAAATCAAAAGACTACCCTAAAGAAAATAGTCCCGATAAGTTTAATATACTTTTGGTGGGAGGTTCTGTTGCAGATTTGTTCTATATGCATAATTATCAAAGAGAACCAGAGTTAACTTCCGGTTTAGAAATCGAATTAAATAAAAGATATAAAAGTAAAAGTGGAGAAAAAATATCTGTATTTAATGCAGCGAAAAGAGATTTTAGACAGCCGCAAGCCCTCCATTTTTTAATTGAGGAAATGCATAAGTATGATTTGATTATTTCTTTGGAGGGCTACAACGAAACATGGGCTATTAGAGAGAAAAGAATTATCCCTAACCCCCCAGTTGAATATAAAGTTTTATTTCTCAAAGAAGAACTTGAAGGATTAGTAAAAAATAAAAGGATAATTGAAAATACATTTTTGAAACATCTTGGCTTTGGTAAATTGTACTTTCGATTTCTGAATAGAGAAATAAAAACAAAATTTTACGAACCATTAGTTTACGAAAAAATTTCTATAGAAAGTGAAAAGGCCGCAATGGAAAAGTATATAAATTACCAAAGAGCCCTTTCTTCTCTTTGTCGTGAATTTAAAAAATCCTGTGTAACATTCTTCCAGCCTCACCCTGGAATCCAGAAGAAGCTATCTGAAAACGAAAAAAAAGTTGTTCAATTAGATAATAAGAATTTTATAAATAGTAAACTTTATGAAAAAGTTGTTACCCACCAAATAAATTCAAAGTTAGTTGGTTTAACTAAAATTTCTCTATTAAATCTATTTGATAATATAGAGGATGATGTTTATATAGATCATATTCATCTCAATTATCGGGGTAACGAAATTATGACCAATAAGATTATTGAGGAACTGGCAAAATTGAATCTAATTGTTCGAAAATGATTTTATATAGTACTTCATGTCCTAAAACACTAAAATGATCGTTGTCTAAAAATGCTTTGAGTCCTAATGGTCTTAGTTTTTGCAGAGGATTGATGCATTTAACCTTCAGTCTATTACAAATGTTTATGGTTTTATTTAATGGTCTTTGAAAGTCTAAATCATCCTCACTTATGCTAAAGCGTTTATTTATATGGAGAGCTATATCGTCCATACCAAAATATGCTTTATTTAAAACAGTGCTTGGCGACGGAAGTAGAAGAACCGAAAATTTAATATTTCTTTTGCTAGAAAATGCCTTAAATTTTGATAACAAGTCTTCTAAAATGGCATATGACTTTTCTACTAATGGTTCATCCTCCTTTAAATATAAAGAGTATTCACCTTCTATATAATTTATATAATGTAATCCACGCTGGGTTTTGAGCCAGCTAGTTGGCCAAAGCTCTTCGTTAGACAAAAAGTCAAATAACTCTGTTCTTTTTATTAAGCTAATTAATCTATAGTGAAGAAAATTCACTAGTGCACTCATATTCCTAATGCGCTCGTATAGTCGATGTGCCCAATTATTTTTCATGATAGGGTCGTAATTTAAAAGATTAAAATTTATGTCGTTTGCTAAAAAAATTCCAAGAAAGATGTGGTTGGGTTTTAATAAGCTGAACTTGTTTTCTAGCAACATGAGTTGGTTTACATTGTTGCTACCGGGAACTCCTGCATTAATTATTTCGGCTCTATAAAGAAGCTTTTTTTGTAAAATTGTTGTGAAAATTTTTTCTTCATCAATATTGACGCCTCTGGTTCCACTATCGCCTATAAAAAGTACTCGCTGAATTTCGAAATCTCTTTCTAAGGGAAAAAGTCGATGATTTATATTAATTTTCCCATCTTGGGGAGGTTGATTGATCCACTCTGATCCTTTTACATAATGACCAAATTTATGATTGTATGATACTGCAGAGCGAGAGCTCTCCTCTCTTGGCTTAAAAAACCTAATTAATACCTCTAAGAATACCAAAAAAAAGCAACATGTTAGGATAATGAACAAAAATGTTTTAAACTTTTTCATTAGATAATATGATAACATGAATTGTTGGATGTAGGAGTTGATATTTCGGAAAATTTACCTAGTAAGTCATTCTGTGTTTTGCCTTTTATTCATTTATTTGTAAGTGAATATGGTGAATTTTATCCTTGCTGCCATCGGGAGCCTGGAGTATCTGCTTTGTCCAAAGCTGATGAACACCTAGTTCAAGCAAATAATAAAAACTCTTTAGATAGTGCATATAACTCGCCGGAACTTGATTCCTTAAGGCAAAAATTTTTGGAAGGCGAATTTCCCGATCGTTGTAAACAATGCTGGACTTTGGAAAAACATAACTTATCTAGTTCACGTACACACTTTAATAAGATTTACGGGCCACATATTAATACAGTTGTAGAAGACTTTAGAGAAAGCAAGCTTTCATCGCTAAAATTCTTGGATATTAGACTTGGCAATAAATGTAATTTTGCTTGTAGGATGTGTACTCCTCAGTTTACTAAAAATCTTATTTCAGAGTTTAGTGAGTTTGAGAATAAGCCTGAAAAATATGAGCGTGAGAATAAGCTCAATTGGTATGAATCAAAGAATTTTTGGGAATCGATGTTAGATAGTAGCCACAATATCGATCGAATAAACTTTGCAGGTGGAGAACCTTTTTTAGTCAGAGAGCATTTCAGCTTTCTCCGTAAGTTAGTTGATCGGGGAGACGCCGGCAAGATAGTGCTCACGTATATGACAAACCTTTCTGTTTTGCCTCCTGAAATTTATCACTTATGGCCTTATTTTAAAGCTGTGGAGTTGTCTGTTTCAATTGATGGTGTGGGCAAAATCAACGAATACATAAGGTCTAAGTCCAACTGGAAAAAGATAGATCAGAATTTTAAAAAAATACAATTGGACTGGGAAAGCCTCAATATAACTGAGTTTTCTATTGGTTCAGTAGTTCAAATTTATAATATCTTCAATTTGAAGGATCTCTATTTATACAATTTTCAAAATAATAATAGGGCCAGAAGAACAATCTATCCCACTCTTGTGCAGGGAACAGACTATTTGGATATTGTACATCTTCCAGAATCTATTAAAGAAACGGCAAGTAAATCTTTGCTAGATATTAAAAAAGCATTTGATAGTAAGATAGTACGATTTTTTATGCAGCAAAATTCTAAAGTAACAAGTGAAATGTACGATAGTAATTACGATCTCATCTGTAATCAAGTTGATGGAATTATCGAGCATATGATGAATACTCCTTCAAACCCATCAAAGCTTGAAGAATTCGTTTCATACACAAAGTTCTTAGATCAAAAACGCGGAGAAAATATTGTTCAACTAGTGCCGCAATTAAAAGACCTTTTTAATTAAACAATTCTAGGTTTGCTTGGAATTGATTTTTAAGATTTTGATATTTCTCTTTTTCTTCAGTATTTCTTGAATAGAAGAGACATGCCTCAATCCTTTCTCTAATTACCATTTTAAGTTCATTCTTGTCAGGATGAAGATTCATTAGAAATTCTTTGTTGAAATTATTGTCAAGAGTAAGTAGGTCAAATTCATGTTCAGCTTTAATCGCTTCAACTTTCCAAAAACCTCTTACCATAGAGGGATGAAGAGTTCGTTCCATATCCGCTAAGATAGAAATTTTAGATCTTTTGTTAAAGCCAACATCGTTAAAACATATAGTTAAGTCATCACTGAACTTTAAAAACATATTCGAACACATATCTAGAAAGTCATGAAGTTTTGGTTCGTTTTCAGGAGTTATAACTATCGCCATGGTTACGCTCATTACTCTTTTCGTATCAAAGAGACTTCTTTGTTCTAGTAGGTAGTGAACATTATCTAACACTTTATTTAATGCATCTCTTCCCGTTACTTTTTTATAAGTTTCACGATCAGGTCCATAAATTGAAACGTGAACTGTAGGAGGGGAAGGTAGCTTCACAATTTTATCCACAAAAGACTTAGTAAGTGCAACAGCATTGGTCGTTATGTTGGTATAAAGCATGGCTTTTTGTCCAAGAGTCGTAAAAATCTTTTCTCGCTCTGGATGCATAAGGGGCTCGGCGTTACCATGCGTAAAAACCGTACACCCTTCTGTATTGTCTTTATCAACATATTCTGCAATTTCAATTAACTGGTCAGCATCTAAGTATTTGATTGATTTAATTCCCTCTTTACCCTTTGGCACTTCATTGCGATGACAAAAATTGCAGTCTAACATGCAGTCTTGGCTTATTTGAAATTCAAGTCGTTTAGGCTTAAAAGGTTCAAATTTTATTCGTTTAAGAGAACCATTTTCAACTTTATATGATTTTTCAAAATAGTTTTTTTCAACATCTTCTCTGAAATATGTCTGGCAATAGTGAGACCATTCTTTGAAGCATTTATCACAAGGATATTCTTCAAGTCCCTCGCCTGTGACCCATGCCTCGCGAAGCTTCCAAGCAGATTCACTATTTAAAACTTCTTCAAAGGTATTATCATTTAGATTACCGAGCAAAAGTTTGTCTTCTTCAAATAAACGACAACAGGGATAGACATCTCCGTTTCCGTAGATAAAGGCTCCATCCCAAGGGGCAGAACAGGGAAAACTCGAGTATTTTTTTATCATGTTATTAGCATAACCGATGCTCTAGTTTGGATCAATACTTCCTTAAATCTAATTATGCAGTATAATTTTTCTATGTCTAATTATTGCAAGCTGCTTTGGAGCAGCGTAACAGTCAACTTTCCTAATCAATCTGTACGTAGTTGCTGCTTAAGCTCTCCAATACAACTCGAACCTGGTGATAATGAAAAACTTGGTACTTCGGTCTTTCAAAATCATCCCTCGCTAGTAAATTCACGGAGTCAGCTTGTTTTAGAAAGTATAGCACCACCAGACTGCTCAAAATGTTATGAGGTTGAAAGAAATCTCGGCCACTCCATGCGACTTGATAATTTGACAAAAGATGTGAAAGAAAACAAAACCCTTTTTGAGTTAGAGAATCCAGGAATATCAAAATTAACAAAAAGAGTTGATATTGAAATATCTAGAACCTGCAATGCGAAATGTATCTACTGCAATCGATTTTATAGTACTTTGTGGGAAGTTGAAGATATTAAAGCGGGAATAATCTCAAAGGGAGATTATCAAGAGAGATTTAGTGATGAGTTTGAAATCAACTTTTGGCATTGGCTAGAATCGGTTAAAGAGAATCTTGACTGTATCAACTTTTTAGGAGGAGAACCTCTGGTTGAGAAACGGTATTTCAAAGCGCTTAAAAAGCTATCTCAGTTTGAATATAGCAAAGTTAGGACTATTAAGCCTAGGTTAGATACTGTATCAAATTTGAATGTGCATGAAAGTAAAATACACCAGTTTTTAGAGCTTCTGCCGAAGCTTACTCCCAAGTATCGTATTAATATTGATAGTTCGATGGAAGCCACTATGGAGAGAGCTGAATATATCAGGTTTGGTGTGTCTTACGAAAAATGGTTAAAAAATATGGACCTTCTCTTAAAGAGTAATAATGCTGATTTTGAAGTGGCTTCGCAAATGTCTATCAATGCCTTATGTGTAACGGACTTACAAAATCATCTTAAGGTCTTATTAGAATTTCGAAAAAAATATAATGTCTTTATACCTTTGAGGCATAATATTGTTTCTTGGCCAAATGAGCTTTCGCCTTATATTTTACCCCATGAATATGCCCGCTATATTTTTGATGCTGCAGAGTTTTTGAGGAAAAATGATGATGGTAGAAATTCAGAGTTCGAACCTTACACTTTTAATACTTGGTCCAACTACGCAAATTTTTTGGAAAACATTGGCCATGCAATTCTCAAGAATAAACTTCCACACCCAGAGTTAGGTAATATGTATAAATGGCTTAGTGAAAATGATCGTAAGCGAGGAAGCAATTTTTCGAAAGTATTTCCTGAGTACGCCGCGACTTTCAAATTAGCAAAAGAAATGTATCATTCTTCATATGCATAAGTTGATTCAACATAATTATATTCGTCCAATTTTAACTTTTCTCTTGATCTCTCTGGGTATTATAATTTTAAATTTCAAAGAATTTTTTGAATTAGACTATTTCACCACTCAGTGGGATGCTATTACTAGGGTCGCTGCTAGTTTACGTCACTCCGGTAATGGCGTGGACATTTTTTCAAGGAATTTTTTAGTAGCTTCTAAAGACTGGCTGCCTCTTCATTTTGTATTTAACCAATTGGCCGTAAGACTATTTAACGATGTTATTTTGGTAATATATGCACATTTTTTCTTGTGTGTAATGGCTTTGTCGATACTAAATGAATTACTTTTTAGGCAAATTCGAAATGCGAAAAACTATCTAATTGGAATAGCTATTACAGTTGCCATCTTTCAGATTCCTACACTTCTTTACATAAGTTTTACCACCCATGTTGAAGCACTCTATTTTTTCTCTTTGGCTGGATTTATCTATGCATTTCAAAAATTCAAATCAAATAAGAAGTATCTTGTGCTCGTTTGGTCTTTTGCTTTGCTTTTATCGCTTTGTCGGTATGAAGGTTGGATCATAATTGCAGTTTATGTATTTTTTTATTTATTCAATACAAGAAACATTTATGCGTGGTTAAAAATGGCGCCTCTTGCAACGGGACCATTTCTATGGATTCTTGGAACCTACTTAAAAACAAAAACTTATTTTGTTTTCGTGGAGTTACCATTAAGCCAGGCAAAAATAGCTCCTTACCTTGATAATTATAGCCTCTCTCAGTTTTTAGCATATGCCCTTGGTCCAGTGATCTTTATGCTTGTGTTTGGAGGAATCGTTAGTATTCCTTCCCAAAGAAAATTACAAAAAATTCTTGAATATAAAGAAATAATTTTTAGTGGTAGTTTTATTTTTATTCAAATTTTTATTATGAATTTGACCCATAATCTTTATTATGACCCTCGCTATTTTGCGACTACTTATTTTATAATTTTGTTTGTTGCACTTGCTATAAGTTATACCGTAGATTGGCAGAAGAAAAATTTCTTATTTATTTTAATTCCTGTCTTGGTATTTGCGTTTGTGCCTCAATTTTTATTTGACCAGCATACAAGAAAATATTCGTATAAAGATTATGAGAGACCAGGATTAAGAGAGTCTATCGAGTTTGCAAAGACATTAGATATTAACCGTAATAAATGGTTTCACTTCGTTCCATATAGGCATTATTCATTCTTCTATTTACTCTTATTAGAAAAGTGGGAATTTGCAGAAAATAGGGGGGCTTATATTAATTTGTCACCTTATAGATTTAATGAAGAGGAAGCATTTAAAGGTTATTTTGATAAACCTATATTTGGAAAGGGCAATACTCTTCCATATTATATTGCTATTCCTAAACATGGAAAATGGGGAAAACTTTTTGAAGAGAATTTTTCAGAAATGCTGAAGTCTTATAACAAGATTTTTGAAAATGAGTTCGTAAAATTTATGGAGAAGTCACCTGCTATCAAGACTCCATAATTGAGCCAGTTCCTTACCAATTCGTTTGGAAAGAAGATAGTACCCACTCTTTTCGCGATTATTTATATCTATGTCAAAATGTATATGATCGATATAATATTCGCCGGTTTTATTTTTAAGCAGATCGGTCGTATCTATTGTATTGAGACCAGACAGTCTAAGCTTTTTAAAAACTTCAATTAGTTGTTTGTAAGATTCTGTGTGGATAAATCTTGTGAAGCTCATTTCTTTAGCTGTTAGATTCTTGTCTATCCAGCGTATAGGTTGAAGAAAGTAGGCATAATTTAGTCCAAGTGAATTTGCACCAGCACTCATACTTTTCAAATAGAATTCATATTTTTTCATGTTTCTTTGGCTAAATTCAAACTGGGTTAGGTTTTGATAGAATGTTTCAAGAGAGTGAGTGTTGAATCGTTTGTCATTTTCAACATTGTTTAGAACATCTGATATAATAGAATTTGATACCATAAATAGAAAATGACTATTTTTTACAATCCAATTTTCTCTATTGGCCACTATTGTCTTGTGGATTGATATTAAAAATTCTTCAAAGCTACTTTTGGGCCCCATAGCAAAGTGAAGACTGGCGCGGTCAGCAGTATCGATCGCATTTTTGTGAAAATCCATGGTCAATTCATTATAACCTTCCACGGAAATAACGGCATGAAATAAATCTCCAAATAGCGCAAGCATATTATATTGAGTTGGTTGTTTCCAACCGCCTAGTGCACCAGCAAAGATCTTAAACGGTTTCCCGGTAGGACTTTGATAGTACTTATTTAATACTTCCTCTAAGACGCTATGATCTGGATAGAAATTGTGCCTAGAGAGTTGATGAGCTACTGATCCCCCCAAGACCAGTATTGTGTAAAATTCGGAACTTTTTTCTTTTGGATATTCATAAGTTTGATCAATTCCTATGCTATTTATTTTTGTGTCATCTCCAAAGAGACACTCCTTTTTTGCTTTTTGATTGAAGACATGACCTAAGTTCGGGCTAACAGAGTATTTCAAAAATGGATTGCAAGTAATAGGGTCACTATGAGCATTTATATTTGAACTAAAATATTCTGTTGGATTTAATTTTTTTGAAGCTGTGATTTGCCTTGCAATTAATTCTGAGGAAACAACCGCGGTTAGACTGGTTAAAAACAACGTCAAAAAAACGAATAGTAATTTTCGCTTTCTAGGCATTCGCTCCTGCTTTTTTAGAAATCATTATATCTGCTTGGCAAATACATCTTTTAAAGCTGCATGTTACGGGATTGGCGGGAAACTCAAAACTATTCTCCCTTTGTAAATTAATAATAGCACCATTAATTTTGCAGCCGGCCATAAAGACATCACCATTATAATCAATATAAAGAGACTCAAGACCTGCATTGCAATCCCAATTTTGAAAATTAATAGTATTGTTGTTAACGAGATCGTTTGCTCGAAGAATTTCACTCTTACCTGATTTGTAAGTAATTTGATGTTCTAAATATATATCTGAGTACCTGGTTTTTTCCGGGCTTTTTCTTATTTCGGTGTAGTGGTTGTTCATTAAGAAGGATTCTTGTTCGCTGGAGTAATTTGATTCTTTAATGCCTACTCCAAAATCATTTTGAATTTTTACAAATTCAAAAGCGTAATTTTCATAACGCTCTTTAAGTTTATCAACAAAGTCTTTCGCTTTTTTAAAATGAATCTCTTCAGATGGAGACATGAGCCTAATCGTGGGAATAATAACTCTTGAATCATCATGCATTAAATTTAGCAGCTTAAGCAAGCTTTCATCATTAATGAACTCTGGGTGATAAGAAATTGAAATGAATTCGAGTTTATCAATTATTTTTTCCCAAAGTTTTAGGCTGCCAGAGCCGTTGGAAGTAAGGCCTGAATACATACCTTTATTCGAAATATGTTGTATTAAGTCGATAAAGCCTTTAAAAAACATCGGTTCACCACCGGTAAAAGAAAAAAGGATTTTTTTGAATCCAAGTTTTTGGGAATAGTGCTGGTGAATCATGTCTACTATATGCTTAGCTTTTTCCAGATCTAGCCATTTTTCAGAGCCATTGGAATTATATTCTGGGCAGTAGCTACAGTTAAAATTACAAAAGTTGTGAATAGACCAAACGATGGATAGGTCTACTGAGTTTTCAGTCTTTTCAATTTTTTGAGGCACTTCAAGCATGATATTATTATAACGAGATATCTGCATTTGTGTCATTGCATAAAGGCCTGAAAATAGGATAAAATATCTAAATATTTTTACTTTAGATTTATTAATTATTAATAAAAACCTGATCTATGTTAATATATGACTATAGTCGAGGGGAGTTTATGTCCAAGAAAATGCTCATGTGTAATGCTGGTTATAATGTCGGTTCAATTCTACCGGATGGATCAGTAAATGTTTGTTTTGACAGAAAAGACGAAAATCTTGGAAGTATTTTTACCGGCTTTGAATGGAAAAATGAGCTAAAACCTTGTGATAAAGTTCACTGCCAATGTCCACTTTGGGCCTTCGACGAAAATCTAAATGCTAGAGCGCATGGGAAAGAAGAGAAGAACATCATAGATTGGGACCACTTCTTTCATTGGCATATTACTTATGAATGCCAGATGAGATGTAACTACTGTACCGTTACTTCAACAGACAAAAGAATCGACACACTTGATAAGCTTAGAAAATCCAAACCAATTGATGTTGAAGCGGTAATGAGAACACTTGATGCCACAGGAAAAAGATATCACTTCTCTTTTATCGGAGGAGAGCCTTTTATGCTTCCTAATATGACGGAGCTTTGTGCAGCTCTAACTAGAAAGCATTACGTTTCATTCAATACAAATTTATGTGCTATGCCACTAGATTTCTTTGAGCATGTGGATGCTTCAAAGGTTTTAACTATGCATATTTCACTTCATATTAAGCCGATGGAAGTTAGGCGCTTAACAGATGATTTTTTACAGCGGGCCAAAATAGTCCATGATGCGGGTGTTTCAAATTACTATATTACGACTGTAGCTCATCCAAAATTATTTCCAAAGATCAAAGAGTATACTGAGTTCTTTGGAGAACATGGGATCAAGTTTAAGTTAATACCAATGCTTGAAGGTGGTTTTTCTACTGATGGAAAAGTATATCCTGACTCTTATACAGAAGAAGAACTCGCGATGATAGATGCTGGTTGGTTAGACAATTACTTTCCAGAGAAGAATGCTAAAGGTGAAAAGGTTAATATCAAAGAGTTTAGACCTAAAAATCCGGATAATACTGAACATAGCTTTAAAGAAAATAAGTAGCCTAGATATGCATATCATTAGCAAAGAGGAATTTTTTAAGCCTTTCTAGGCGTTCGAACCGAACAGGCTCCGTATTTCTTCCGTCTTCAGTAACCCATCCGAGGGTATCATCATAGAAAATTGAGTCATCGTTATTGAGCTTTATATTATATTTTTGAGGTCTACGATGAATATGGGAGCCAACTCCAATCCCTAATGTCCCCCCTGGAGAAACACCTTTGATGTATTTTTTATTTTGTTCAAGAAAATCTAGCGTATCTTGAAAGTCTTCTTCTTCTTCCCCCGGAAAGCCAACTAATATATTTACATTGGCAATTATACCAGCTTCATAAGTATCTTTTAGAACTTGAGCCGCACTCTCAGCTCTAATTCCTTTTCTCATAAGCTTTAGGACTTTATTAGATCCACTTTCTAAACCAAAGGACAGGTAGTGACAGCCAGCTTTTGCCATCAAATCAAGTAGCTCTCTTGTGAGAAATTTATCAAGTCTTGCATTACCTCCCCATTTAATGGGCAAATTCCGCTCAACTAATAGTTCGCAAACTTCTTTTGTGAACTTTGCTGATGAGTTAATCAATGAGTCTGCTACGTTGAAATAGGTGTTTCCGAATTTTTCATAACCAATTTCGAATTCCTTTACAATAGATTCAGGTGGTCTTGAACGAAACAAATAAGTCTCTGAACAAAAGGAGCAAGCAGCAGTGCAGCCTCGACTCATTTGAATAGGTAGGGATTTTTCAATATATTTATCCAGATCATAATCAGTAAAGTCAGGTATGACTAACGTATCCATCTCCATAAGCTTTGCTTGAGGTGGAAACTTAAAATTATGCATGGTCATGACACCGGGGATATTTTCATACTGTTCTTTGCGGCTAATTCTATTGATCAGCTCTTGGGCGGCACTTTCACCTTCTCCTAAAACGGCTGCATCAATTAGACCTTGTTCAAACCATGGCACCATATGCTCTTTAACGACGGACGGTCCTCCAAGAACAATTTTAGCCTTACAACCAAACTTCCTTAAGATCTTAACTATAAAGTTTGTGGTTGGGGTGGAGGTTGTATACATAGAAAAAGCAATCACATCAAACTTATTAATAAGTAGATCTCTCTGAAGCCTTGGCCATAAAAGCTTCATGACTTTATTTCTTAAATTTTTATCAAAGAGATTTTGAATGGACCAATTATTGAGGTGTTTTCGTTCCCACATTTCATTTTGGTCTGGGTGAATAATTGGTAGAATATCCACGTTATAATCAAATACTGTGACTTCATGCCCACTCGTTCTGAGTGCAGAAGCGATATAGGCAGCTCCAAGTGGAGGCATATAAGTTGACCAAGCTGGTGGAATAACAAGAGCTACTTTCATGTTTAATAATTATATGACGAAAATCAGCTGAAAAGGACAAAATTTTGATCAAAATTGCCTGGAAACTTGTAAGCATGGTAAAATTGGTTTTACTAAAGGAAACTTAATGAATACTAAAGCTCCCATAAAGATCGTCAAAGGTGCAAAAACATATGACTTACACCTTATGTGGGATTTACACCATAAATGCAATTTTCATTGTTCATACTGCTCACCTGGGCTGAATAATGGCAGTGTTGATCTTTTGAGAATCGATGATTTGAAAGGATTGATTGATCGAGTTGTCAGTCATTATAAAGGTGTTCTTGGTTATAAGAATATTCTGTTTTCATTTACTGGTGGTGAGCCGACTCTTTGGAAAGATTTTCAGGAACTCATCGTTTATGCCCATGAAAAAGGTATACATTTAGGCCTGACAACAAATGGTAGTGTTGGCTTAAATTTTTGGAAACGCACGAGCACATTTTTTGACTATATTTGTTTATCCTATCATGCGGAATTTGTAGATAATGACCGCTTTCTCAGTACATTTGAATATCTTCATAACCAAACTGAAACAGTAGTTCCATCAGTAAGAATGATGATGCATAAAGAGAGGAAGTACTGGGATAAGGCCATTGAGGTTCTGGAAAAAATCAAAAAATTTCCTAATTGGACCTACGAATGTGTGTATATTCTGGATGACTACGCAAAAATGTCAGTACATAAAACTCCTTACCCTTCAAAGGAGCAAGAAGATTTTCTCAAAGATAATGCATTCAAATCACAATTTACTGATAATAGCTATGTTCACCTTCCGTCTGTCTTATTTGATTATCAAGTTGAATATGCTGAAGGTGGTATTGGCAAGCTAGATGAAAATGTTTTAATAAATAATAACCAAGTCGATTTTTTTGGATGGCAGTGTAATATCGGTTTAGAAAGCCTTTTTATCGATGCAGAGGGTAGTGTTTACCGTTCTGGATGTGCTCCGGGTAAATTTACAAAAACACTGGGGAATATCTTTGATTACAAGAATATTGAATTCCCTGTAAGACCAATTTTTTGTAGTACAAAAGAGGGTTGTTACTGCCCAACTGATATTAGAATTGGAAAGCAAAAACTTTTCTAGTGAGAAGTTTCTCTTATCGCGTCTTTATCGTTAGGATCTATTTTTACAATCTCAGAAAAGATCTCTTTTGCTTTTTTCGGTAGATTGATATCGTAATGCCGCCAAGCTAATTGTTTAAGGACGTAAATATTGTTTGGCTCAGACTCAAGCGCCTGCTGATAGGCACGAATGGCTTCATCAGCTTTTCCGCTCATTGAAAACAAATCACCAAGCGTTTTATCTACATCGAAATCTCTAAAGTTTTTTGATAGATATTCGAAAATTAGAAGAGCTCTACTATTGCGATCTTCAACCATACAATCCCAGCCATAAGACTTAAGAGTTTCTAGAAACAAATGATCGTCAATTGAAGGTGCTATCTCACCTAACTCCGTAACTAGTTTGCTATCTTCAATGATTTTAACAGTATCCTTAGAAAAATTCTTTTGAGACTTCTTTGAAATGCGCTCTAGTGTATCAGCTGAATAATTGTCTAAGCTAATTTCTACAAAATAAAAGTCGTTAGACTTTTCTAGTTCTGCTTTAAGATCTAAAGCTGCTGTATAGCTTTCATCATGTTTCAATGTTAAATTCAAAAAATAATTCGTCGCTTTTAAGTCATTTTTTTGAAAGTATCCACGAGCGATAGTAAAGGCATTCTCTGCACACGGATCTATGTCATATAGATTCATGGCGTAGGGAATTATTTCTTTTAAAGAATTTTGTGCGACTTCATGATCAATAAATTCTTTTAAGGCGATTGGATAAATACCAGCTGTAAATGGTTTTGAAGCCATCTCTCTTAGATCTTTATTTAAAATCTCGTAGTCATTCTTTTCAAGATAGTGTCGAAAAATTTTGAGCCTTAAATCACAGTTTTCTGCTTTTTTATATGAGAGAATATACAGCTGATCTTTATCTTTAAACAATTCAAAAGCTTTCTCATCAGACATTAACCCGATTAGTCCCTCGAGTTTTTTAGTGTTTGATTCTGACTCTATTAAATATTGAACTAATCTTTCAAACTCACCAGCGCTACCAGTTCTTTTTGAGAATTTTTTTATATCGTCTTTTACTAAGCGAAAGAACTCTTCATTATGCGATTCAATCGCAAGTATTCTTTTAACTTCATCAAAATTATCTTTATTTTTATTAGTATAACCTTCGTCGTCGGTCGAGAGGTAATGTTCTAGTTGGTGAAGACAAGCCTTCTTATAGGTTGCTGGCATATACTCTAGAGTAAGATACTTCGGGAATGCTTTAAATCCTAATACAAGTTTCGTCTCGATATAAGGAAAAAGTTGCATAAGGTCTGTGTAGTAAAATCTTAAAATTTGATCAATATAAATTGTGTTGAGTGCCGTTAGGTCACATTTCATTGCAACTGTTGGGCTACTTGCAGAATGGACTGCTAGTGAAAGCAAGCTTAAATTCTCGATGACATCGTCCCAACCGGAATAGATGGTATCATATCTCTCAAATACATCATTTATTTGGACTTCTGCTTCAACTCTCTTGAAACCATTGAAACAATCGATGGCATCTTCACTAAATTTTTTTAATCCTGTCTCTATTCTTAAAACAATATTCTGACTAAAACCATCAGACACAAGATTCTTTAGAAACTTGATTAGCTCTTCATTGCTGAGTAAGTAATCCCCACGTATAATTAGTTTATCGAATTTTAATAATTCAGAAGTTTGGGGAATAGGATATCCACCTTCTTCATTGGGTGTAAGCTCGAAAATTTTTAGATCTTGCATACACAGATTGTCATTTTTTTTTAGCTGTTTGAAAAGGCTTTTATGCTTGTTGTAGAATTTAAAGATGGATAGAAACCATATTTGCTCCAGACCTTGGAGGGAAATATATGTTGGAGAAGATAGGAAAATAACTCCTTGTCGCTGGTATCTTGGTGAGAAACTCGACTTACTTGATTATTTGAAGACGAGTGATGTTGTGTTGAACGAGGAGATCTATAAAAACTTAAGAAAAGATCAATTGAAAACTAATTATCCAACTAGTTGCTCATATTGCTATTTCAGTGAATTACAAAAACCGACTCAAGTTAGTGAAGACACTTCTATTTTTAGAGAAACAGCTGCAGATGGAAGAGTGTTGAAGAAATCACAGGAGCTAATTCTAGATTTCAAAAATAACAAGGCACCACCTCCTCTCGACTATTTTATTCAAGTAAATCTTATAGAAGAATTTACCTTATCAGTTTTTATAGAAACAACTGAAGATGAAAGAAACTTTGTAGGCTGGATAGATTCATCAACCTTAAAGAAGAGTTTATATGAAAAACGACTTAACGTTTTTACAGAATCAAGGGAAGTGGGCTTTTTGTTAGAAGAAAAATTTTCGCAGATAAATTTTATTTCAGAAACTTATTCCACTCCAAGTATAATAGAAGATTTGCAAAAAAATAACGAGTTTGAATTTGAAGAAGAAGACAGAGATAGAATTATTGAAATTTTAATTACTTTGAAAAAAGACGCGCAACTCATGGAGTTGTTAAATAAAACACAGCTTTCAAGTTTGTCTTCAAAAATCCTTAAAAAGTTGGCTAGATTTTTCAGAGAACAAAAAAAATACCTACAAATGAGGGATGTTATCATTTCAGCTCTCTCAAAAATACATCCTTTTGATAAAGATATTTTGAGCTTAATTGCAGACCTCAAAAATATGAACTTTGAAGATGATGCTTTCGAATTTATAAAAAATAATGGGCAAGAATTTGAACAGGGATTTTTTGATGAAATATTATTTTCTCCGGATTGGAGTGGTCTCTGTGAGAAAAATCAAAAAAGTCTTATAGCTCTATACGATGCGAATGATATGAGCTCAATTCCTTTCAAAGAATCAAAGGCTTTGATTCTAAAAAAAGCTGGCCGTTTAGAGGAATCTTTTCTGTTGCATTTAGAACTTCTCAAAGAAAAAAATATAGATACAGTAGCAGAATCTTTATTTTCCGGAGGCTGGGAAGATCTACCAGATCAAACCTACTTTATGGGAGAAGAGGTATTTTTAGAAAACATAAATAATGAAAATGCTTTTCTTCAGCTTTTAAGATTAAAAAAACGTAAAAACAATCTGGAAGAGTATCTCAACTATTTGATTGAGTTCGATCAAAAATTCGATAATTCTGAAGTCAAAAGAGAGTTATATGCAGGTGTGTGGAGGGAAATCTCAACAGAAGGATTGAATCAATTAGTCAGCTACTATGCTAATAATATTGAAACGATAAAAACGACTCGTGAATTTGCAATTAACGCTGCTACTTACTTTAAACTTCTAAATAGGTATGATGAAGCTTTTTCATGCTTGTGGAGTACAAAATTAGAAAAAGAAAATTTTGTTGATGAAGGCCTTCTTAATGGGCATTGGTTGGGACTTTCAGTAGATAATTTGAAATTATTTAAAACTTATTTGGAATCTCATAAATTTGAAGGGATAGATAAGAAAAAGGCAATATTAAATATCCAACTTATAAACATTTCTATCGATGGAGATGTGGATAATGTTGTTAAATTTATTGATGAGCTAGATACCAATTTTAAAGCTGATGACTTCTATACTTGCTTTTTAAAAGTTAAGTTGTTCATGCTAATTCCAGAATTTGATCGTGCAATTGAATCGCATCTTAAGATGATGAATTTTAGAGGTACTGAAACTTATGAAGATTTAATGCAACTTGTAGGTCTATATGAAAAAAATAATTCTTTGTTATTAAGTATTAAAGCGTTGGAACGAGCAATTGAAGTCAGTCCTAATAGAAAAGAAGATTTAAAAATACTCGCATGGAATTATAAAAAAATTAAAAATTTTTCGAAATCAGTGCAGGTGTTTCAAAAAGTTTTAGAAATCGACTCTAAAGACCTTGATGCCAAAAATGAAATAGAAAGAATGTCAGGAAGTTTCTTTAAAAAGATAAAACTAGTAGTAAATAGGTTGTTTAATTATGAGTGAAAAAAAGATTTGTCCGTTTCCATTTAGTCGTATTGAATTGGGGTCTCGGCACAATGGTTTTGTTCCCTGTTGTTATGCTTGGTTTAATGACGATTATTATGCACTCGAGCCCGATATTAAAAATTTTGAAAATCGATATGAAGAGATTTGGAATAGTGAGCAGGCGGTCGAGCTTCGGAAATCTATTTTAGAAGGCAACTACAAATATTGTAAGCTTGATAGATGCAATAAGCCGCAAGTGAAAATTTCTGAGCTAGATTATTTGGATCTAGAAGGGTATGAAACTCCAATCGGAGATAAAAATTTAGAAGCTTTGAAGAATAATGATCCAACTCTAACTGAGGGGCCAAGCTCAATTTCGATTTGCGCAGATTTAAAATGTAACCTGAAATGCCCCTCTTGCCGTAATGACTATATCGTTAAAAACACGCCCGAGCGCCAAGAAATGATAGATAGTGAACTTCGTTATATTGAGGCAAATAAGGATACGATTGAAACTATTAAAATGTCTTCCGGGGGAGAAGTTCTTTTTTCTAAAGATCAAAGAAAACTTTTAAAGTCTTTAAATTTATTTGATTACCCCAAATTAGATCATGTTTTCATTATTACTAATGGTCTACTTCTTACTCCTAAAACATTTGATGATTTGTTTCCTGGAAGTAGTTTTATAAAAAAGATTACAATATCTATCGACGCAGGTGATGAAGCTACTTATGCAGTTACCAGAGGTGGAGATTGGAAACAATTAATTAAAAATCTAGAATGGATTAGTGAACAGCGAAAAAAAGGGGAGCTTTATACCATCAGTATGAATTTTGTTCTGAGAAAAGCGAACTATAAATCAATCGATAAGCTAGTGGAATTAGCTAGACGATTACAGTTTGACTATATTGAATTCGTAGAATTTGATAATTGGAATGATCTATATGATTTGCATCTTGATATTGCAGCAGAATTTGAAGACCAAGCGATACACTTAGCTTCTCATCCAGAACATTCTGAATTACTAGATATTTTAAGGCCCTATAGAAATTCTAAGGATATTCGTATCAATATTCATGGTTTAAATTTTAATAGCGGTAAAGCTTAGGTATCGCGTCTATTTCCTTTAAGACATGCTCTAAGTTAAAACCTACAAGATTTGAAAACTCCATCAGGGACTCATATCTTATATTATTATCAATTGCGGTAAGTCTTAGAGCCTCATCTCTTGTGATCAAACCTTCACGCACTTGATTAGATCTAAAATCATCAAACTCTGAAAAACCACCAACAGTATAATAAACATAGTTAATGAAAGCCGTGTGAAAATCGTCCATTCTCCATTGATTAACTCCGTAATCTAAGTCTGCTTCCCACTCATATTTTTCTTTAAGTGTTCTCTCAACTTCTTCTTCGTTCCACGGATAGTAATTGAATAGGTAAAGGAAATCATCTTTGGCGACAAAACAATGCCAGAACGCCATAAAATTATCCCAAATAGATCGGTTCCAATAGGAAGGATTTTTGATGGTTTTCATTCCATAGTAAACAGCTAGTCGAAACTTTGTTATCCAGCCATAATCATATAACCTAGGATTGTTGATTAGGGTTTTATCTATACCACAGTAGCCGATAAAGAATTCACGCTGTTCAAGCTGATAGCCTGAGCACCATACAGTCAGTTTTTGGTTTTTTTCTTTTCTGATTTTTCTGCCGTAGTGGTACATTTCTTTATCTCCGGCTTGAACGAAGGTCATCATACCAAGATCAGGATCTTTTAAAAAACCGTAGATATTATCACGAATATTTTTCGCTTGAGTTTGATAGTCTCCACAACGATATATAACTTCTACACCGAGTGCACCTGCCATCTTGGCGATATTATGCCTAGCTTTTCTTGAAGTTAACAACCAATCATAGGAAAATCCAACAGGATTCATACCAAATTCTTCTTTTAGAACATGAAGACCGTAACTACTATCACGCCCGCCACTTAGCCCAATCACGCAGTCTACTTCTCCATTTTTTGAACGATACTTTGACAGAAATTTTTCAAGTTCCTCTTTCCCGTGATATTTTTGTTTCTGATATTTTTGACAAATACTACACACACCATTTTTATCAAAAGTCAGAAATGGGTAGTTTTCAGGTAAAATACATTTCGTACACCTTTTAATATTTTTGGGATTTGGTGATAAATCCATTATATTTGCTTGAAACTTGGTGAACTTTATTTCTTTGTCTAATTCTTTGTTTAAATTAAATTTTTTTTGAGTTAGGTTTTGAGTGTCAATAATGAGACCTATCCCTGGCTCAAGTTTTTTTATCGGGCTTTCAATAGTAAAAGCTTTTTGAAAGGAATTTAAAACTTGTTCTTCTGAAGCAAATACAAAAAGGTCTTCATTAATTTCAGAAATATATAGAGAACCAAAATTAGTCGAAATTATCAAAGATCGTATTTCAGAAAATAGAATACCAAGCGACGCCGCACCTCTAATCTCAGAGTGAATTTCCTGAAGAGCTTGAACTGGATTTTTACCAGCGCTCATCTTTTTTTCTTGATAGCGAAATAAGACCTCACTATCGCCTACACCTTCAGTATTAAGAGCTTCTCTATCGCGAATGCGTTCGAAATTGTTAATGACACCGTTGTGCACACCAACCAATTTTTCAAGTACTATGGGTTGATTGTGAAAACTTTTAAGTTCAGATCCATCGGTCACAAGCCGACAATGTCCTATCGCTGAAATATTTCCATCAAAGTTATCTGCAAGAGAGCTATCAAGGAATTTTTTATACTCAACACTTTCTATAACTCTACTTGCTGTTAGCGGTCGTTTAAAAGCAGTTAACCTGTCATTGGCAGCAATCGATATTCCTGAGGCCTGCCTACCTCGAGGTTCAGTTAATTTAAATAGCGAATCTGTATATTCTTGGAACATCCTCTTTGTTAATTTTTTTCCTACTAGACCGAAAATTCCACACATATTAATTTTCCTTTTTAACTAGGTAATTACCAATTGCCATATAGTCTAAGTTGGTACGCTTGAAGCTTGATATAGCATCAACAGGGCTGTTCACTATTGGTTCTCCATTGTCATTGAAAGAAGTGTTCAACAAAATGGGGATTTTACTTATTTCGCCGAACTTCTTAATAAGCTTATGAAAACGTGGGTTAACCCCTTTAGAGACAGTCTGAACTCTTGCGGTATCGTCAAAGTGGACGACAGCAGGAATCTTTTTTGCGATGTCTTCTTTTACTTTTAAAATAAAAGTCATAAAGGGTAGCTTTCTTTTTTCTTCGAAAAAGTCACCAACACACTCTTCAATTATCGCCGGTGCAAAAGGCCTGAAAGGCTCTCTATGCTTTATTTTATTGTTTATGATATCTTTAATATCTAAGTGAGTAGGGTCTGCAATTATACTTCTATTGCCGAGTGCTCTGGGACCAAATTCTGTCCTGCCCTGGAACCAGCCGATGATATTTTTTTCCCTCAATAGGCGACATACTTCTTGAATGAGCTCTTCATCACCAAATTTTACATATTCTAAATTAGCTCTTTTTAATTCAAGTTCAATATCACTATTGCTAAATTCAGGACCCCAAAGAGCAGATTCAAAGACGAAAGTACGAGGGTTTTTTAATATATGATTGTACACCCAGAAAGCTGCGCCCATTGAAGTGCCAGCATCATGTGGTACAGAGTTGACCCAAACATTTTCATAGAGACCACACTTAGTTATAACTTCATTCATTATACAGTTTAATCCACAACCACCAGTAATAATTAAATTTTTTGAAGGATTAATCTTATGGAGATGCTTTACTAAGTGAAGAGCTACATCCTCTAGTCGTTTTTGAAGCGCCCAAGCAATATCCTTTTGTCTTTCTGTGAGTGCTTGGTCTTTTGTTCTTATATGTCCAAATTTTTGGATAAATTTTTTGGAAACCCAAGGATCTCTATTTCCTTTATGGTAACTCATGTAGCTTAAATCAAAATGGTAGCCACCATCATCATCAAGAATGACAATCTCTTTGAAAAATTCGTAGTACTTACTAGCTTTCCCCATGGATGCGAGCGCCATAACTTTATATTCATCATTATCCGGTTTGAATCCTAGGTAGTGTGTTAAAGAAACATATAGGTAACCAAGGGAATGTGGGAAATCGATGGACTTGATGATATCAATATCACTACCTTTACCTACGCACAAACTAGTAGAGGCGATCTCTCCTGCGCCATCCATGACCAGAATATTACTTGTTTCAAATTCTGAAACAAAAAATCCTGATGCTGCATGACTTATATGATGGCTGATGTTATGAAATATGAATTTATGATTCCCTGGAAAATTGTCTTTCAAAATTGATTCACAATTTTTCATGGAACTCCATTTGCCTGAATGAGAACCCCAAAACTTTAAACTTTCAGGTAGGGTGCTAATAATTTGTAAGGCTCTTTTAACCAGTCCTTTATAAGGTTGCCAGTAAAAGGCTACATGGTCGACATCTTCTATGGTTAAACCTTGAGAAGAAAGGCAATATTTGATCGCATTCTTTGGAAAATCTCCTGTGTTTTTAATTCGAGTAAACCTTTCCTCTTGGGCAGCCGCAACTAGTTCACCATCTATGATAAGAGAAGCTGATGAATCAAAAACAAAACTACTTATTCCGAGAATAACCATAATTATCAATCCAATTCAAAACTTCGCTTACTAAATTTCTCTGCTGCTTCTACATTGTCATCTTTGAAAATCAAAAAGTTCTCTAAAACTAACAGATCCATTTTTGTTTCCAGGAAGCATTCAATAGCTTCATCTGGGCGATTTACAATAGGTTCTCCGCGAACATTGAAACTTGTATTTATTAAGACAGCATAATCTGAGAGCTTTTCAAATGCTTTGATCAACTTATAAAGTTTCTGATTTTGTTTCTCTGTGACTGTTTGTAATCTCGCAGTTCCATCCAAGTGGGTAATGGCCGGAAGGGGCGAATTAATATTTTTAAGTCTTTCTTTTAGTGTTAAATGTGTGGAGTTTGGAATAAACCCTTTAACTTGATGAACATATTGCATATATGGGTTATCAAAGACATTTTCAAAGTATTTAGGAGCGTCTTGAAAGGTTGAAACAGGAGCAAAAGGTCTAAACCCTTCTCGAAACTTAATTGCTAAGTTAAGTTTACTTTGCATATCTTTACTTTTTGGATTAGCAAGAATACTTCTATTTCCTAGTGCGCGAGGCCCCCACTCTAAGGCTCCCTGAAACCATCCTACGACTTTATCATTATTTATGTTTTGGGCTACTGTACTTATAAGTGATTCCTCATCTAATAAAACATATTTAAGCCTAAATTTTTTCAAAGAAATACGTATCTCTTTTTCGGAAAAACTAGGGCCGAGATAGGGACTAAACTCATGACTGGGATTGTAATCACGGTCTTTATAGAAATATCCTAAAGCCGCACCGACAGCTCCTCCTGCATCACCCGGAGAGGGGTGGATCCAGTAGTTGTTAAAAAAGTTCTGGTTTCGTATTTTTGAGTTTGCCACACAGTTTAGAGCGACACCTCCTGACAGGCATAGATTTTCAGTATTTGTAATGCTTTTGGCGTGGCCAATAATTTTTAATAGAATTTCTTCAGTTACAAGTTGCGCAGCCATGGCAAAGTCACAGTAGTCTTGTGTCAGTTCGGAATCAGGTTCCTTTGTTTTAAGTTGAAAAATGTCTTCCCAGCTTTTTTCGTTAATCGTTCGATTTCCATAATGGTATTTAAAGTGTTTGAGATTTATTTTTACTGAACCATCTTCATATATTGCAACGAGCTCTTCCTTTATTTTACGAATGAAAAATTGGGTCCTCTCATTTGATTCCACGCCATATGGTGCGAGTCCCATTAACTTATATTCACCCGAATTTATTTTAAAGCCGCAAAAATAAGTAAATGCAGAATAAAGAATTCCAATTGAATTTGGATAGTTCATCTGTTTGATCAATTTGTGAGAATTTTTTTTAAATTCATAAATAGTCAGTGTTGACCATTCACCAACTCCGTCAATATTTACGACACAAGCTTCTTCAAAAGGTGAAGTATAAAAAGTACTAGCGGCATGTGAAAAATGATGCTCAGAAAAAAGGATTTTTTTATCGCTATAATTTTTGTCGAGAATTAAAAATTTGTTTTTAATTAACTTTCTAAAATTTAATTTTTCACCAAGCCATGATGGCATAGCATTAAGAAACTGAGTTAAACTTCTTGGGGAAGTATTGAGTACGGACTCTATGATGCGTTCGAATTTAACCCATGGTTTGTCATAAAAAACAATATGATCAATATCGTTTATGCTTAAACCTTCCTCTTGTAGTAGAAAACTAATTGCATGATGGGGAAACGAAGAGTCATTTTTGATCCTGGTGAATCTTTCTTCTTGAGCAGCATTTAAAACTTTGCCGTCTTTAATTAAAGCCGCTGCGGAATCATGATAGAATGCGGAAAGACCTAGAATATACATTTACCACGGCCTTTCAAAGTTGATTTCTGTTTTTCCAATATTTTCATAACTGGTATTTTGTGAATTTTTTTTATTCGCAAAAAATGATAGGGGAAAGATGACAAAGAAGTAGAAAAAGCTAAGCATGAATTTAAAAAGAGCTAGCCCAAGGAATTTTACAAACTTTTCAATCGCATGGTCTAAAGAGGCTGAAAATTTTGGAATAAAAGACAATATAATTGCGGCTAAAATAATATAGGCAGATGACTTAAGCCCTAGCTTAAAGAAATATATTCCATTGCTAATGAGAAGTATTTTAAGAATCAGGCCTTGCGATTTATTATCAGTCATTTTAAAAAAGTGTATAGATGAATGGTGTAACGCTTGAACTTGAAGTCACAAATACTAAGGCACTAAGTAAAATAAGAAAAAAGAATATTGGTATTAAAATCCATTTTTTTTGCTCTTTAACAAAGGCGATATACTCTTTAAAAAATTCTTTCATGCTTAAATTATAACGAAATTTGGATACTTATCTAGCTTTAAACCCCGCAAATAGTTAATAATAAGCGTATTGTTTTCAGACAAAATTACTGCGTCTATAACCATCAAGAGAGATAAGTTGTCTATGTTTTGCACACTTTGCGGCGCAGCATTGGGGCCTTGTACACTTCTTTGAGATTTGTGTAATTTTTTAGACATTTATTAGTTTTGTCTAAAAATCAGACGTAATTACGGATATTTATAAAAAAGATTTTAATAGTTCAATTTACGTCTATTTTTTGTCCATCTTTGAGTATTGAGATGAATCTGACATTTCTTTATATTGGTTTCAAGGAGATTTGATATGGAATCATTAAAAGAAAACCTTTACAGCATTCAGTTTGTTTCAAATGTAACAGGGATTAATCCTCACACGATTAGGGCCTGGGAAAAAAGATATGGAGCAACTAAACCTGTTAGAGATAAAAACGGTAGAAGGCTTTATTCTGACTCTGAAATTCATCGTCTGGATCTTCTAAATAAACTAGTGTCCTATGGTAACAATATATCAGACATTGCTTATATGGATGTAAGTGAGTTAAACACCGTGGTAGAAAAGTACGGTAAAACGGATAAAGGTACACATCGCTCGGACGTTAAAATTGATATCGAGTCAACTCTTGGAAGTATTTATTTAGGCGTTAAGTTTTTTAAGCTAGATGTCATGAACCATGAATTGTCTAAGGCTGCAGAAGCGTTATCTTCGGTCGACTTTGCTATGAAAATTGTGAAACCTTTAATTGATGAAATTCGAAAGCTTAAAGGTGAAGGGTTGTTGACTCCTGATCAAAGAGAGCAGGTCTACCTTATTATTAAATCCCACCTGATTAAAAAAATATATTTATTCAAAAGTACTCCTGGAAGTAAAAAGAAAATTCTTATTGCTAGTCCTCAGGGAAGGTTAAATGAACTGGGAGCTATGGTTGCCACAATTTTGTTTCTCGATCTCAACTATGAGGTTGATTTCCTTGGCGGAAACGTGAAGCCGGAAATTCTAGGTGAGTTAAGTAAGCAGTTTAAGCCTGAGTATATTTTTGTAGGCCTCAATTACAGTCATGAATCAACGATGTCCCTGTTGGAAAAACAACGATATCTCGAAATTTTAGGTGAAAATTTTTATGAGGATACAAAAGTTCTAGTTGGTGCTTATGATTACTGTTTCAAAGTTCCGCATGAAAATATGGAATGTTACAGCAGTTTCGATCTAATGTTGGCGAAAGTCGAAGGTGTTCAGTTTCAAATGGCCTAGTGCTCGTAGGCAAGCCTAACTAGGCTGTTTGCTGCGTGGTTTATTTCTCTCCACTGCGAGGGCTTTCTTTGAGCACTAACGACAATATTGAGATCAAGGTCTTTGATTTGTTTATTTGATCTCTCGGCCATGACAAAAAGAACATTCGGTGGGCAACTATATAATGGATCAACTGGGTAGTTTGCGTTAAGTGAAGCAACTAATAGCTTTTTATGCTTATATGTTAAAACATCAAGGCCTTTAAATAATTCGTCTCGATTCAAACTGATCAGAGTTTCTCTATAATCAAGCCAATCCTTTTTTAGCGAATTGTGAGATTGTGGTGTATGTAAAGCGATTGCCAGGCCATTGTCATCGCTTTTAGCCTTCAACGCGAGTTGATAGACTGAGAGGGGCTTTCGATCAAGGTTCTCACTTTCTCCAGCAAAAAAGAGTAAAGAAAATCCACAACAAAATAGTACACCAGTTATTAGCTTTATCATGGTCTCATCATAAATCCATGATAGTTCGGAAACTAGTCCAACTAATAAAAACGAGAACTTAGGTTGGAGCTTCGTTCTTTTAGTGCCTCTGAGAATTGGCAGCTTTACACTTATGATATTGTTCTACCCTCGAATTGTAGTCAAAAGTAGTGCTATTGTGCATAGGACTTTCTAGCGCAGGGTGAGCAACATGAAGCATAAACTCTTTGTGTTTTCCTTTAATGGAATCTAAATCTACTTTACTGGAAAAATCAATAATACAATATCTAGAAAATTTATCGCGATAGAAAAGATAGCTAAAAAAATTTAAAACTAAGTACTTAAAGCTCAGGTCATTTGCAAGGAAGCGACCGCTTCTAATTCTTATATTCAGTAGCTTTATAACTCGATTAATTCTTGGTAAGAATTGAATATGTTGATGACCATCAATATGATTGATTTCACCACAATACTCCTTAAAACGACTTAGTTGTGCATCTAGCTCAGTCTCGATATCTTTGATATTAACAAGACCAATTAGAGTTCTCATAAATAATTGATTTAAAGAATAAAAGCGTCCTTCTTTATTAACTAATGAGGCAATCTTTAGAGGATCACTAATAGGAGATCCTTCTGTTAAGTTAAAATGAAGGCCGTTTCTTCCGCCAATATCAACTTTCGAAGTCAAATGTGTAACTAGGATGGAGCAACCGTCCACGTATTTATTTGTAATTAGTTCAGAAATCGCAAAATCTGTTGAGGAGTCTAGACCAAAATCATCACATATATAAATTGCCTTTAAATTCTCCCCACTCATTCTAAAAACGATACCAAAAAATGATTTTTGCTAGATCTCTTAGCATCTGCCAACCATCTTTATACAAGCGAAGTGAGCCGGGCGACATCTCCCTAATCGTTACTGGAACAGAATCTATTTGATAATTTAACTTTAAAGCTTTGGCCAAGATCTCAACGTCAAAACAATACCTTTGTATTTTTTGTTCGGAAAAGAGTGGAATAACAGTTTTTTTGTTGAAACCCTTGAGGCCACACTGGCTATCAATAGTGCCTGTACCAATTGATTGTTTTACTAAAAAATTAAATAACCTGCTAAGACGACCTCTGAGAAATGAGATATTGCTGTAGTATGAGCGGTTGGAAAATCTTGAGCCGCATACTAGGTCTGAATTTTCATTTTGGAGTTTAAATAGTAGTGCTTGAAAATCTTTATATTCGTATGGAAAGTCGGAATCTGTGAATATTATATAGTCAGAAGAACTGGCGAGTATACCTGCCTTTATTGCGGCACCCTTACCTGAATTTTTTTCCAGCCTAATATATTTTGCGTTTATTGAGCGGCAAATTTCTTTATATTGATTTTCATAACGACTTCCATCATCCACAACAATGATTTCGCAATCTATAGTTTTGTTGCTGAGAAAATAATCAACGCCAGACTTTAGTTCTGTAAGATCGTTATAAACCGGAAGAACTAAGGTAACGCTCATCTATCTGTACTTTGAGTAATCTTCTACTTTTGATACCGACATCATAAGAAGCCTGAGCTTTAATTTTTCCCAATAACTGTTGAAAATAAACTGAGCTCCATATCGAGTATTGCCTTCTTCATCTCTGATAACTCGAACTATTTGTGCTTCTAAGGGAATATTTTTACCTAATATATCGAAGTCGATATTTATTAAACCACCAGACTCAATACTATCATCAAGTTGTAAAAGAGCTCCTCCAAATGATATGTCGATAACTTTTCCATGAATTTTAGAATCTTGAAAGGAAACAAAGCATGGTTCATTGAGGGTATATCGAGAGGCTCTTTCCCACCAACGAAGATTTTTATCAAAAAAGATTTCCCGCGAAGTTGGAAGTAATAAGTACATCATCATAAATACATTGAAACATAACAAGGCATAAGCAGTCATGGATGGCGATTCAGCTAAATATGGCCAGCTATATGGTTCGTAATTTAAATGAAAATATAATGAATAGAGTTGGATCGCTATAAAAAGTAAGTAGGAATAAAGTTTCACGCTCAAAAGGAGAATTCCTGATAAAGGAAATAAAAACCAATAATTAAAAAAGTCAAAGGAGTGAAGAGCTACAGATCTCTGGAGCACTGTGAAAAATTCAAACTCTGATTCTATACTAATGAAAGCGGTTCTTAGTACCGGTTCAATCAAGAGAAAAATAGCAAAAAGCTTAAGTATTAATGGCCGTCTTAACATGAATAACTCTTAAATAAGGTTGCGTCGTTTTTGTAATATATTAATATTTTATTATAACTTTAATTATAAGCAACATTTAATCATTATGAAAAAAATACTTTACTCAACTATCACATTCATTATTGCTCTCTCTAACCTGTCATTTGCTGACGAAACATCCTTGTATGATTTTAAGTGGCTCGATGACGGTGAAAAGGTCTACGTCATTCAAAATAAAGAATACATAAAGTCTGGAAGGCTTGGTGTGGACTTTAGTATTATAGATTCTGCAAGTTCACCTTTTCAAGATACGACAGGATTCTTAGGTTCAATTACTTTTTATTTCAATGAAAGATGGTCACTAGATTTAACTTACAAGCAATACAGCAACCAAGACAGTGGTGATCTAAACAGCCTATTAAACCAAATCGGAAATGGAATAAAACCAATCATTAGAAAAATTGATTCAGCCGCATTGATCCACTTAAACTGGATTCCTTTTTATGGAAAGATCAATACGTTTAACCAAATATTCTTTTTTGATTGGGGTTTTGGATTTGGTCTTGGTCAATTCGACACCCAAGGGAATTGGCAAACATTTGATGATGCAGATGTAGGGCTCGTATATGAAAAGAGCCAGGACCCAGGTTTCAACTTCAGGTCTTATGTAAAGTTTTATACAGGATCTGATATGACTTTTGGAGCGGAATATAATTTATCTGGCGTTAATACAATTAAAGATCCTAATGGGAAAGAAGACTTACTTTATCTTGCCGATATTCTGGTTACTGTGGGGTATATTTTTTGAAAATATTTTTTATCATTATCCTACTAAGCTTAAGCCACACAACGATTCATGCGAAAACGTATGGGGATATGTTTAATATAGTTCATCGAAACAAATTATATTATTCGTCCTATTTGTTTTTGAAGAAAGCTATAATCAAAGGGAATAAGGTTGATGATGATAAGGTAAACGATGTTTTGGACCTAATTCATCCATCAGTATTTATACATGATTTTGAGCTTGATAAATTTGTTTCAAGGAAAACGAGTATAGATTATGCTGTAGCAGTTAGAAGATTTTTCTTAAATGATTTCCGTACGGCTAAAATTAAATTATCAAAAATCAAACCAGAACATTCAATGTTTATTGAAAGTAATTATTTTTTAGGTCTAATTTATTTAACTGAAAAAAAAGATGAACTAGCTTCAAAATACTTCAAACGTTGTGTTCGATATGCAGATAAAAAGAAGCGAACTCATTTTAAATCTAATGCATATATAAAAACTTTTAAGAATAGATGTATACAACAAGTTTCAAGGATTGCTTTTTCCCAAAAAGACTACTCAGCTAGTTTAAGAATTTTAGATTATGTGAAAAAGACGGATTATATATGGCCTAGATTTTTACTTGATAGGGCCTGGGCCTACTATTGGGAAGGTCAAAATGAAAGAGCGCTGGGAAGTGTAATGACCTACAAAGCTCCACTTTTAAAGCGTTTTATGGTTCCGGAAGCAAATTATCTTAGAGCGCTAATCTATTATGAAATGTGTTATTTTGAAAAAGCTGAAAAAATACGAAATGAATTTGAAGAAAACACTTGGAAGTTTAGAGGAGAAGCAAAATCAGTTAGTACCAATAGGTTACTTAAATTAATTTCAACCAAAGATGAACCTAGTAATCCAAAAGATCAATTTCTTTATTATTACCTAAAAGGATATAAAAAGGATATTCGATACTTTTCCTATCAGGAAGCGGATACTCAGATTGATACAGAAATAAAAAAACTATCCCGAATTAAAAGTTTAAAACAAGCTAAAATATTCTTAAACACTCTTTATTATTATAAGAAGGCCATTAAAGAAGACTTCAAAGATTTTCTAAAAAATCTTTCAGATGATTATTTTTTACAAATTAATCAGATGAAAAAAGCGTTTGTGAAACTTGACCTAATGATTAGTTTAAAGAAAAGAGAAAACATCGCTAAAAATAATTCTGTCAAATTTAAAGACGAAATAGAAATAAAAGACCTAGATAAAATTCAAAATATAGATGAGAAATTTATATGGGATTTTAAGGGTGGCTTTTGGGCTGATGAATTAGGTGACTACGCAGTTGCTCTTCAAAATAGGTGCGGAAAATGAGATTAGCATTTGTACTTTTTATCTTATCAATTAATGTCAATGCTCAAAAAACACCAGTAAAGATTGAGTATCAAAAAAGACAAAAAATCGACCTCGGTGCAATAATGATCGATGGTGAAATTGTTACACCAGGAGATTTTTCCGTTGAAGATGAAAAAGAGAAAGCCACAAACTTATTATATAAACGGAAAAATTATAACGACAGAATAAGAATAAATATTGAATATGTATTTTAAGGAGAACACCAGTGGTTAATTTTATCGGCAATTTTATGACAGATGGCGGGCCTTTTATGTGGGTAATTTTACTCGTCTTTCTTACGGGCCTAGGACTTTGTCTTTTTAAGTTTTTCCAACTGAAAAGGCAGGACGTAAATGGAGCAAAAATTTTTGATCATATAAAAAAACTGGTTTTAGAAAATAATGTGGAAGAAGCACTAAATATCTGCGCAGGAAGTAAAGCCGTACTCCCAAGAATACTACGCTCTGGTTTAAAACGAGCTAATGAAGATAGACAGATGATTGAAGATGCTATTGCTACTTCGATAATGGAGCAAACTCCAAAGCTTAACTATCACTTAAACTATATTTCCTTGGTTGCAAATAGCTCGACCCTTATAGGTCTACTTGGAACCATACAGGGATTAATTATTTCATTTGCAGCTGTTGGTGAGGCTTCAGGAAATAAAGCTCAGGCTCTGGCTGATGGTATTGCCAAAGCTATGAATACAACCGCATTTGGATTGATATCTGCGATTATTATAATGGCCCTTCATACATTTCTTTCCGGGAAAGCAACTAAGATTAATGATAGAGTGGATGAGTTTTCTGCTAAGTTAATAGATCTGTTAAGTGTAAAAAAGAAAGTTTAGTATGTTAAAGCTTAGGTCAAGAGAAGAACAAAAAATGGAAAGATTGAATCTGGTTCCAATTATGGATGCTGTTTTCATCTTCATCTTTTTTTTGCTTTTTTCAGCTCAGTTTATAAAAATTTATCAACTGGAAACACAAGCTCCAATCATTAGCACTATCCCCAGTGACAAAAAATTTGATAAAGAGCCGCTTAGCTTAAAAATAAAACTTAGTAATCGTAAAATCGACGTTTTTACTGGTGTGATCTCTAAATTAGAGTTCTCTCTATACCTTGATGAAGAGAACTCATTACAAATTCTTTCGGAAAAGCTAATAGAATTGCGCAAGGTACATCCACAAGATGATGAAGCAATTATAGCACCAGATATAAGCGTACCTTATAGGGATATCATAAAGGTAATTGAAGCGGTCCAAAAAATACCTGAAGGATTAACACTTTCAGTAGACAAGGACGGCGAAGTGAAAAATCTAAAAAAGATATTTTCAAATGTCGTGTTGGAGCCTTTGGAATGATGAATTTTAGAAGAAAGAGAAAATCTAACACTAAGGTGGAAGATATTGATATTACATCACTATTAGATATTTTGGTAATACTTCTAGTTTTTTTACTTAAGAATTTTACAGACTCTGATTTAACAGTTGATATGGCAAAGGAACTTGCACTACCTTATGCAACCCAAAGGGGAATAGCGCAGCAAGGTGTTGTTGTACAAGTTAGCTCCTCTAGTCTTGTTTATTATAACAATCAGCTAATTGGACCTCTTAGTTCAGACTCAAATATAACTCAGCTAAAGAGTTTGTTGAACAACCATAAGGCTGAACTTGATTTGAAGTTGGAAGCAGCAAAAAAATCTGAGCCCAAACTCATCAATCTTGTTTTTGATCAAAGTTTAACTTATGAAACAGTCAACCAAGTTTTATCAATCGCAGCAGACAGTGGTTTCGGAATGTATAAATTGATTGTTCAAGGTGATGAATGAAAAATTTAATTTTTATTTTCTTACTGTTTCTCTCTATTGATAATCAAGCTAATGACCAGTGGAATAAATACTATGCGCTTGTTAGGAAAGACATTGCTAAAATTGAAGCTTTAAAATCTAAGGACTTAAGCTTAAGGATTAGATTGTTCGAGTTGTATGGAGAGAAACTATCTCTGCTACTTGAAAAAGAAAATGAGCTGCGGATTCAATATATAGCTAACGGTAAGACTTCCCGTCTTGATAAGGTAATAGTTTTACAAAAGAACTCTTTAAAAAAAATTGAATATCTTGCGAAGACGATCGAAAGACAAACAAATAATAAGCAAGTTCTTACAAAAATAAGTTACTATCGGTCACTTAATTACTATCTGGTTAAAGACTATAGTAACTTCTATAAATTTATTAAAAAAGCCGAAAGCACAAATACCGATAAAAAATTAGGCGTATTAATTTACACTAAATTAGCAGACTACCATTACAATGAGCACCAGTATAAAGAGGCGGTTTTTTACTATCAGAAATTGATTAGCGAAACAACGAATTCCTGGGTAACAAAATTCTATTACAATTTGGCGTGGTCCGAATTAAAGCTCGGTAAATTTGATCAGGCTATAGCACACTTAAAGCTTGCCAAGGAGTTTGAAGGAAAAAAAGGATATTTTAAAATTGGTGATCAGTTAACTGATGCATTTTTACTTTTCTTTGCTTTTTCTAAGAAGACGGTTGAGGGGATAGAGTATTTCAGAAAGTATAAAATGAATTCTTTCGATAACCTCCTTAAATTTTTACATTATGTTTTTGAAAATGGTGACCATTCTAAGTTGAATGTTGTTATCAATGAAATAAATAATTTGAAACTTAATCTTGAACAGGAAATGAAGTTTTTAGAGAAAAAAATTATAATACTTCGACCTTTAAAAAAATACACACTTATTCAAAAAGAATTTGTTAAATTTCGTGGAAATCTTAAGTCAGAATTAAACAAAGAAAGCGAAATTAAAGATAATTTGAAAACAGCAATTATTGGTTACACGGGTTTTCTTCAGGAACTGGTTAAGTCTAGGTCAATTGTGAATAAGAGCGATAAGATAAGACTTGTTAATTATATAGCTACAAATTTTAACCTTTTAAGAGTAGTAGATCCAGCTAACTCTTTAGAGTATAGCTTTTATGAGGGGGAAACATATTTTTCTATCAAAAAGTTTCAGAAGGCTTCGTATGTTTACGCAAATGGTTTGAGCGATTTTAAAAAGAAAAATGAAAAACCGAATAAGTATGTTGCTAAAACATTAGATTCGTTGTTCAAGTCTTTAGAGTACCAAGGAAAACCTAACTCAAATATCGTATTGTTTTCATTGACCGCCTATTTGCATTACTTTCCCAAAGGGGCTAAGGCGAGAGGAGTTCATCAACGACTGGTAAACTTTCATCAAGTGAATGGAAATACAGGAGGGATGCTTAATAGTTTAAGAGATTATAATCAAGCTTATCCTGCTGATAATGCAATTCAAAAAGATTACTACAAATCAATTCTAAACAAGTATATTGATAAAAAAGACATTTCCGCTCTAAAAAAATTAAAATCCTTAGTCGATAAAGGATTTTTAGGTTTTACGTCTGTTGAATCAGCAAACTTAACCATTGTCATTAATCAGCTTTACTTCTACGAGTATGAGAACCTAGCCAAGCAAGGAAAGTTTAAAGAAGCAATTAAAGGTTTTCAGTCAATTGTAGATGATAAAGCGATGAGCAAAAATTTAAGAGATGAAGCTCTAAAAAAGAAATTATATTTTTTATATAAAGACAAAGACTTCAGTGGCTTGGCAGATTCTTTTGTTTTTGCGCTAAGCTTTCTGGACCCTAAGGAGAAGGACCCTAAACAGCTAATTTTTTACGCAGAAGAAATATGCGTAGCGACGTTGATTAAAGAATGCCAAAGCGTCTACGGTGCACTTGAGATAGATAAAGACTTAAAGCCTTCTCAAGCCCTTGAAAATATCAATTTTAAGCTACTTGTTTCTATTAGTGAAAACTTTGAATTAGCTCTGAAAAAGGCCAATACTCCAGAGAAGAAGAGTTACCTATTTAAGGTCTTGATGAATTCCGATTCAGTGTTTTCTCATAAACTATACGAACTATTTTATAGGGAACCTGCATTTAAAGTGATCATCCAGACAGAAATAGAACGCAGATTTTTAAATAGCTTTTATTCTAATTTGAGCTTTAATGAGTTTAAAAACCAGATATCTAAAACCTCAATTTCAGAATTATTTAAACTCTATACCGAAAGAATTAATAAAATCCAAATGCAAATGAAGTTAGCAGAGTTTAAATTCACTAAGCCCCCAGAGAAGGCGGAGTTAATAGCTGAAGAATTCGGAGCTTTTGGGATGGCGTTTAACCAGCAAATGACTTCAATCATTACCAATCTTACAAAGGGTATAAATGAGATAGAACCTGATTTTCTACCTTATTTTCTTTCAAAGGCGATCAAAAATTTTAGAAAAGAGTCAGAACAATTTAAAAAATTTATTCCTGTTTCAAAAGATGCGGACTTAGAGGCTGCGATGAATGATGAACTTTCAAAACTTCATCAATTCTTAGATCAAAAGATTATTGAGTTTCAACAGATCTATTTTAAATCAATTGAGAACTGCTCACCTATGGCCGGTGCAAAAAAATATCGCGACGAAGTTATAGACAAGGCGGTTAAACATCACTTTGAGGAATTAGGGCAATGGCAAAATTAGTACTGGTTTTATTTTTCATTATATCTTGTGCCCAGAATGCTAAAAAAGGCGAAAGTTATTTAAGTATCTCAATGCGAGATGAACTTTTTAAGAATCAGAATCTTGTTGAAATGTATAAAAACCGTAATGATATGTTTTTTCAAAAACAGAGTTTTTCCGCATGTTTAATTAATTGGGAAAAATCAATCTCTGTTTTTAAATCTCAGCTTAAAACAGAAAGGGATCCTGGTAAACAAGCAGTTCTTTGGTATGAATTAGCTATCTGTCATAACTATGTAGGCGAGTACAAACAAAGTTTGTTATACACAGATTTGGCTCTGAGCACTGGAAAGTTAACTGGTTCACAGAGGTCCACTTTAGCTTATAACAGTGGTTTGATCTACCAAAAGTCGAATCAGATTGTTTTGGCCGTTTCCCTTTTTGAGGATGCCTTAAAGCAAAATCCTTCAAATGATTTGGCATTGTTGGAACTTACGTTTATAGACCTTAACCAGTTTGAATTTACAGCTGCTGCACGGAAATCTAATACCTTGGCCAGAAGGTATCCTACCAGTAACTTTATCAAAATTGTCCAGTTAGCAGCAAATTTCGGTTTAAATAACCAAAATTTTATTGAGGGTAAAGTTCTTCCTGCAGTAAACGATAAGAGTATTGAGAAGTCTTTAATAATTGATGCACTTAACGTGTTGAAAAAAGACAAAGTTAACGATGATCTGATCAGAACGATTAAGGAGCGAGAGTACAATCTTGCTTTTTATGAATCTGTGAAAGATTTTTTAGTTAAAAAGGCAATTGATACTCAAAATGAAAAGTCTAAAATTTGAACTTTTTATTACTTATCAAAATAAACAACTTGTTTTTGAAGTTGAAAATGAGCCTATTGTTATCGGTGCAAGTGATACTTCCCATATCAAAGTTCTCGATTCTAAGCCACCTGTAAAAGTTATATTTACTAAAGAAGACAATTTATTAAAAATAAAAGTCTTCGATACCAATTATCCGATTAAAATTAATGGGAAAAAGTATAAGGCTGCAAAGCTTAAAGATTCCGTATTTTTTAAAATTGGAACTATGGACGTTATTTTCAGTTCTGAAGAAGTATCTGTTCCTGATATTAGTCTTCCTAATATTGATACCGAGGTAGAAGATGAATTTGATCAAACCAGAGTGGGTGAGCTAGAGTTACCGAAGGAGTTGCCAGAAGATTTTTCTGAGCAGGTAGAGCATTCAGCGGATTCTATAATTAAAGCTCCTGCTGAAAGAGTTAAAGCCGTGGTTAAGCAAGAGATACCACTGCACCTTGATATCAACGAAATTATAAGTTTTGACACAGTGTTTGATGAAGCTGATTTTGTTCCTATGACGGAAGAGGCTTATTCTTTGAACGAAAAAGACTTTTCTAGTTTTATAGATCCTGAAGATGAAACTGAAACGAAACTTCCTTTTACAGATCTATACAAAGAAAAAAAGGGTTACTCAATTCATGTTATTCAAATGAATAACGGTACAGTTATTGGTGAAAAATTCTTTCATAATAAATTTAAACGTCTTTTTGTTTCAGAAGATTTCGGCAAAAAAAATTATTTTCAATCCTTTGGTACCGGTTTTCAAAAAGAGGAGCTGGCTTTTATAAAAGGTAATCATGTTTCAGTCGTTAAACTTAGTGGTTTTAAAATGTCTAAGTCTACTCATGATCGAGTTTTTGAAGTAGAAGATCGTACGACTCAAATTGTGCCGGGTGAAAAAATCATCTTAACGAAAGACACTAATCAACTTGTCATTCAGCTTGCCAAACCTGTTCCTAAAGTAAAAATCAATAACTACTTCGATTTCGATGAGGACCTGTTAAAGAACGTGGCCTATGCCTGGGTACTCGCAGCTTTTGTATTGGTTAACGTTTTAATTGCAGACAAACATAAAGAAGAGCCAAAAAAACAGGTTGTGATTTATAAGATAGAAAAGAAGATTCAGAAACCGGAAGATGAAGTAACTGTGCCTCAAAGTAATCCTGTTGAGCCAGAAATGAAACTTGAAAAGCCAGTTGAAGAAGTAGCCGATCAGCCTAAAAACGAAGAAGTAAAGGTTGTAGAAAAACCAACTCCAGAAGTTAAGCCAGTAGAGAAAAAAGTTGAAGTTGCGCAAGCAGCGGCACCTCCAAAGAAAACTAAGGTTGTAAAGCCTAGGCCTGAAGTAAAAAAAGAATCTGTTCGTGAACCTAAAAAAATTGCAGTGGCTAAAGAAGCTCCAGCACCACCAAAAAAGACATATAAATTTAATTTCGCAAGCCAAATGGCGTCGAGCTTATCTGTTAAGGATTCAGCGAAGCTAAAAACATCGAAAGCGGGTGGCAAGGTTGATGTTTCAGCTGCAATGGATTCAGCAACTGATGTGAGTAGTGGAATTTCTGAGTCCAAAATAGGTGTTTCTGAAACAAAGGTTTCCAGGTTTACTGCGAGTAAGGCAGCTGGAAGTAATTCTATGATGGGTACTAAAGGCTTATCTGGAAAAACTGAATCAAACACGGCTTATATGGAAGCTAAGACAAAAGTTCTCGGTTCAATTGATCCAAATTTGGTGAGAAAAATAATGAGAGAACATATTTCTCAGTTTAGATACTGCTATCAACAAGAATTAATTCGAAATCCTTCAACTGCAGGAGTTTTTGATTTGGGCTTTCAAATTGACGCCTCTGGTAAAGGTGTGAAGGCTTTTGTTAAGAGCAAAGGCAAAGGCTTTACAAAAGATGGGCTTGAGTGCATTAAGCGCGTAGTTAGCGGCATTAAGTTTCCACGTCCAAAAGGTGGAGGCTATGTTGATGTTAGACAACCAATGAATTTCTATACAAATTAAATCATTTCAATAAAATATCCTAAAAGGACAAAGCATGAATATCTATGACTTTAGAGCAAAGTTAACTGACACGAATGAACTATCTCTTTCTGAGTACAAAGGAAAAACTCTTTTAATCGTAAATACGGCAAGTGCTTGTGGTTTTACTCCTCAGTATGAAGGTCTGGAAAATCTTTATAAGAAATATAAGGACAATGGACTAGTGGTATTAGCTTTTCCTTGCAATCAATTCGGAAAACAAGAGCCTGGTTCAGACTCTGAGATTAAAGAGTTTTGTGACTTGAAGTTTAATATCTCTTTTCCATTGTTTTCTAAAGTAGATGTTAATGGTGATGATGCTCACCCTTTATTTCAATATTTGAAAGATTCACTTCCTGGGATTCTAGGCTCGAAAGCTGTGAAGTGGAATTTCACTAAGTTTTTGGTGGATAAAGAAGGTAAACCTGTAAAAAGATATGCTCCAACAGATACTCCTGAATCTATAGAGAAGGATATTCAGGCGATTTTGTAGATAAACCTTGAAATTTCGGTAAGTTTCTACTAAAAATAACCTCACGCACCCTTGGCCCAGCTGGATAAGGCGTCTGACTACGGATCAGAAGATCGGGAGTTCGAATCTCTCAGGGTGCGCCACTTTTTCAACAACTTATATCATGTATATTCATTTTAAAGCGATTCTGGGTAACACTGGGGTATCAATAATTAAGATGCAAGACTAACTATTGTATGTAATGAATTATATATTCTAAGAGGTATAAATGAATAGTAAGTGTATTGAAGATATTTTGAATTGGTTTAGATTTGTTTTTTCAGTTCTTTGGAGGGCCTTAAATATAAGCGTTACAATTTTTGGAATTGCAGTAGTTGTGACATGGTTTATTGGTCACTATGTTTGCCAAAAATATCAACTAGATTTAGATAAGGTTGGAGATGCTTTGCTTGGTGTCGCAGGAGTACTTGGTGTTTATGTGGGGATAAACAAATACTTTGACTCAAAATCAGAAAAAACAATTAGGGAAAACAGAGGTAAGCTAGTTGGTTTACTTGTTCAAATGAGAAGCTTTGTTGAAGCGATGTACCTAATAACTAGCCCCTTCGGAAGAAATCAAGATCCCGCTAAGAATGAAGATGATAACCATGCTGAATATATGATGAAAGTTAGAGAATCAAGAACTGTAGAATATGAAAATGTTATTAAAGATTTTTTAAACTATGCGAAGGAAGTAGATGCATACTTTAATAAGGAAATAATCGAACTATATTTCTCAATTTACGAAAAATGGAGAAGTTTAAATGTTGATTTTAGGATGTGGTATATGACGTTCGATAATAGAAGAGTTGACTCTAAAAATGGTGAGTATTGGAATAATTCACAGTTAAGCAAAGAAGATTATGATAATTTAATGAAGCAAATTGATGAGATTATTAAAATTATAAATCCAAACTATAATAAAGAGCTGTCTGAAATTGAGTTTGATTAGATGATTTTTGTATTAGACTCAAGTTTTGCTAGAAATGAAAACTTAAGAAAATATTTGGAATCATCAACGAGCAACTTTATCGCTTTATCTGAATATATAGCAATTGAAGCTTACAAGGGAGATTCTTATAAAGAGATAATAAACTTTGTTAGTATTCTGAAACACTTTCCTAATCAAATAATTGTTTTAAGAAATACAATGGACTTTGTGGGTGAAGACTTAAGTAGCATTAGTTCATGGAAAAAATTAATTGATATTGAATCATCAATTAATTTTAAATGCTTCTGTGAGGAATTAGATAAAATTAAAGATAATAAAATAGTTTCACACAAAGTATTAGACCAGAGAAAAAGAGATGCTAACAAACAGATTGAAAAACTTCGCTATGATTCATCTGTGCTTTTGGAAGGTTATAAAAAAGTTGAAAGTCTATATAATAAAAATGACATTAAGGTATTTAGGAAAGAAGGATTGTTAACAGAAAAATTTTTGAAGCAGTTTTCTGATAATTTTCATTATACAACTGATTTATTGTTTGAAGAACACCCTGCTGTAAATGTTCATGAAAAGCAAGTATCAACTAATGATTTTATATATAGATATTCTCTAGTTATTCATTTGAATTTTTTAAACTGGATTGAAAAAGGAAGTCCTCCAAAAGTTTCAAGTAACAAGCTTGTAAATGATATGATAGATGCTCATTTTATAGCCTTATCAACATATTTTGATGGTTTACTTACAAAAGACAATAAAATGAAGCATCTTCTAATTGAAACAAACAATTTAATTCAGCTCCTAACGAGATTTCAATAGGATACCTAGGGCAAAGACCAACTGCATATTTAAAATAAAAAAAATATGAGAAAATGCTAGATATTGCTATGCGTTGGCCTGTGCAAGGCGTTGCTATTATGTTAATAAATAATAGCGGAGAAAGAAATGAAAATACCTAGTAAGCTAAACATTGTTCCAATTTTAGAAGCGATTTATGAAATCCGTTTTGATACCAGTTCGCCAGAAGAAACAAACACAGGTATTATTTATAATTGTTTTAAGTCAGAATTCAATGAAGATGTAGAAAGCTTTCCAATAATGAATTTACCTTCTAAGGTTAGAAATTCAGATAAGAATCTAATGTATCAACCCTTTCAAAGAATGAAGTCAAAAGATGGAAACTTTGTCTTGCAGTATGGACAAAGACAACTTTCCTTACATTGTGTAGATTATAGTTATGATGTATTTAAAAACTTCAACTCTAAAATAACTGAAGTTACAAAGAGGCTTATTGATCTTAATATTGTATCTAAGGTTAATAGAGTTGGTTTGAGATACACTGACTTTTTAAGTAATGAAACAATTCCTAAATATACATTCGATAAGTTAAATATAAGCGTTGATATTGCAAACATGAATAGAGGTGAAAACTTTTCTTGTAGTACTTACTTTAGAGGAAAAGTAGCAAACCATAAGACTCAAATTCATAATACAATAGAGATTGAGCATAAAGACACAAAAAAAGTTGGTGATATTATTGATTTAGATTCATTTGTTTTTGAAGAAAAGATTAATCTAGATGAAATAAACAAAATAATTAATGAAATTCACGAGGAACAAAAAGAAATATTCTTTGGCATCCTCGGTGATGAAGTAACAACATTGTTAGGACCAAGTTATGAGTAGTGTAATTAATTCTATACCAGTTAATTTTCTGGTTGGCTTAGCTGGGGTGAGTTTAGCGACTCCTTCTTATAGCAGTGGTGAGATATCTCACATAGAAGAATTTTCTAATGTTCGTTCAGACTACAAATACGAAGATGTGACTCTATATAAAAAAGAAACTTATTCAATAAATCACTTGGTTAAATCCTTTAACAATACAACAAAAGTATTTATTAACCAGTACTCTGGATTAGAGTCTTTTATAAATGAAAGTATTTCAAAGCTTAAAGGATATTTTGTTATTTTCTCGCATAATATAGATATTTATGAGGACCCTAATGAATCGTACTCACAAGTAAAAATTACAATCTATTCAATGGACGAGAATAAAATAGAATCATTTTGTAATTTTATAGATGAATGGGTTGAGAGCGTTCCTGTGGAATTTGAAGATAAAATTTTATTTGAAATAGGTTAGTTTATGTTTGACTGGCATAAATATTTAAACCTTGCAGAAAGTTTATTGTCGGAGGATGCAAGCGAAGAAGTATTAAGAACGTCAGTTAGTCGGGCTTACTATTCTGTATATAACTTATGTAAAGAAAAATATTTAAAGGCTTCAACAATAAATAGAATTGATAAAGTTGATTCTCATAAGTTTTTAATTGATAAGTATAAGCAATCTAAAAAAGTAGCAAAATCTATTGGCTTTAAGCTGGATACTTTGAAACTAGCAAGGATAAACTCTGACTATGAAGGTAAAAAGCCCTTAAAGTTAGAGAATGCAAAAAAATCTGTTGAACTGGCCAAAATAATAGTTGATGAAGATTTAAAGCTAATAGATGAAAGCTACTTTACATGATATTCGTAAGAATATTAACAGCGATTTTTTTGTTAGAGCTTTTTAAGTTAAATACGTGAGTACCGGGACTATTAACTTTAGAGTTTTCTTTTAATTTTATAGCTGTTCCAGAAATATTTACATCTCTGACCCAACTTCCAAATCCACCAACAATGTAAAGGCCAAACCAACTCCACTCTGTTTCGCAATGAGGAATTGAGGATAATTCGCTTCCCTTTTTCCATTTCAAATTTGTATCAGCATTACCACCCATTTGTTTTACATTCCCAATTAATTCAGTAAGTGCAATTTGAGCAAGTTCATTACAGCTTGTAAGAATTGAACTACTTTTTTCTGTAAACACTGGGTCAATTTCTTCATACATCATATTACCTGGGTTGTTTGTACTGTATGCATTGAATTTGCTGTAGTTCACGTTTTTAATTGGTGATTTTGAACAAGAAGTTAGAGATAAAACTGTTCTTAGTATAAATATTTTTGCCATTTGATATCTATAATCCGATTAAATTAGTTAAAAATACAAAACACCCAAGATGTTAGGTGTTTCATGTTATTGTAATTACAGGGGTTAGGTTGTTCAACTTGTTTCATGCCATTGCATGTTTTTGCATGAAATCTGACTACGGATCAGAAGATCGGGAGTTCGAATCTCTCAGGGTGCGCCACTTTTTAAATCAATCCATATTTACTTGAGATTCAAAGGGGAGCTAACGCTTCTTGTTCAGTTCAAAATATTTAATAAGGTCTTTATCAGTTATAGTATCAAAGATCTTGTTGCAGCGTGTACATATGAAATCTATGGATTTTGGATTAAATGTAGTGCCCATGCAGGTAATAAAAAACCAACCGGTGGCACTATAATGCTGTTTAGCTTCGAAGAATTCACCTTCAACTTCAGTCCCACACTCACATTTTTTGAATTTTGATTTATCTAAATAGCTCATTTCTCTACATTATATACTTTTTCTAAGCTAAAATGAATGCCCATGTTAAGAGAAAATACTGATAAAAAATTTTACTTCCTTCTAGGTTTAATTGTCCTTATTCCAAATCTGGTCACATCAGCTTTTGTAGAGCTTAGCTATGATGAGGCTTATTATTGGCTTTATAGCGAGAACCTTGCTTGGGGTTATTTTGATCACCCACCACTTGTTGCATTGATGATTAAGCTTGGGACCTTGATTCTTGGAAAGACAGAATTAGGAGTAAGACTTTTTGCAAATATTTTAATGACTGTCGCTGGAGTTTTAATGTGGCGAATGACGGAAAGAAAGAATATTTATTCATTTTTTCTGTTGTTCTTAACTATGCCACTTGTTCAATTTTCTGGAATATTTTCACTACCAGATTCTGTTATGGTTCTTTCTTCGGTTTTTTATTTCTGGTTTTTAAAAAAATTCCTTGAAAATAAATCAATAGCAAACTCAATTGCGTTGGCCGTATCTATAGCTCTAATGTTTTATGCTAAATACCATGGACTTCTTATCGTTTTGTTAACAGTTTGTGGAAATCTCAAGTTTTTAAAGGAAAAACGTTTTTGGCTTGTTGCGGGACTTGTTGTTTTATTCTATCTCCCGCATATGTACTGGCAGTACATACATGATTTCGTGTCATTTAAGTTTCATTTGTTTGGAAGAAAAGAAAAGCATTTTTCTTTTTCAAATATAACAAACTATGTAACAGGTCAGATAGCATTAATGGGTGTGTTCAACTTTTTTTTGATTACCTGGGCGCTCAAGCAGAATGCGGTCAAAAACCTTTTTGAAAAAATACTCGTTTGGAATTCATTCGGATTTTTTATTTTCCTATTTCTTCTTTCATTTAGAAATCAAATTGAAGCCAACTGGACAGTTACTTGTTCAATTGCATTGATTATCCTTATGGCAGATAGAGTATCGAAGTACCCTAAAAGATTGGTATTATGCTCCTCACTTAGTTTAGTTTTAATTCTTGTCTTGCGAGCAGGCATATTTTTTGCTGAAGACTTCAGTCATGATCCAATGGATAATGAAAACAGATTAAATGAGATTGCTCGTTGGAAAAATGAAAGAATCCCTGAGATATTAAAAATTTGTAACGGACAGAAAATGGTAGCTGAAAACTATCAGTACGCAGCCAAAGTTTCTTTCTATACGGATCAAACAGTGCCAGGACTTCATCTCGATAGTAGAACTAGTCAGTTTGGTATTTGGAATTTTGAAAAGAATATAAACCCTGAAGAGCCCGTGTGTTTATTAACGACTAAAAATATTTCAGGTGCCTATAGAATAGAGACCTTTTTTAAAGACCCAGTCTTTGTTATTCCATCTACGAGTTTGAGTAATATTGCAAAAATGTACAATACGACTTATGAAGAAATGATTACTCACTAATAAGGGACTTCAGTGTTTCACGCTCCAACTTGTAAACTTTAGTGTTAAGAAATTTTTCCGCTAGCAAATAAGAACCCTTTAGATTTATATGGTTTGTATCTCTATAGATAAGTGCTCCATTTGCATCTGAAATGACTGCCGAATTATTAGAAATCAAAACCTTATCAAAATTTATATAAAGTGAGGCGAAAGGGCGAGCAATCATCTTAATAAAATTGTTTGCCGCAATATATTTCGAATTAAGAGTGAAAATATTAGATGCTTCGATATTGAATCTTTCAGTCATCGTAATATATTCCATACTCTGTTCAGAGTGAAGTTCTGGAACTTGCGACAAAAGTACTATTTTTTTACCCTTTGCCTTTAATTCAGAAAGCAGTCTTTGGAGGCTAGCAGCGAATTCTTTGTTCCCAGTTTTATCGGTGTAGTATCCTGCTAAAAGAATTATATCGAACTTATCAAACATACCCAGAAGGTTTTTAAAAAAATAAATACACTCAGTAATATCCTTTTTTCGCATGTTTGGGAGACTATATTCACCGTTGTAGCCAGGTGTACAATTTCCGTATGCCAACACATCTAGTCTAGCATTAAAATGTTTTGCCAGTTTTAAACTAAAACCTTGGAAGTGCCCTGCATGGCTATCTCCATAAAGGAGAATTCGGGAATGTGCCTTCTCGGGATTATATAAATTGTATGGAAGAATATCTGTACTCCATTTCTTTTTAGGATCTGGATTAACTTTGTGATAGGCACTGTCTACTTCTTTGAATCTAAACTCCCAACCATTGGTTAATTTTATACTGATAAAGATAGTGATAAAAAATATAGCTGGTAAGATGAGAAAGTAATTGATCGCTTCTTTCAGTGAAATTTTTAAATAGCGAAATTTCTGTTCAATTAAATTATAATTTACAAGAGTAAGTAGCACTGCAAGTAACCAGAATCTAGGTTGAAAATCGCGTGAAAAATAATCTGAGAATGCAAATAAAGGCCAATGTATTAAATACAGAGAATATGATCTTAAACCAATACTTGTCATCACCTTATTTCCAAGTAAAAAACTTGAGAATAATTTATCACGAGAAACTATAAGTATCGATGTTGATACTAGCAGAGGCAGAGTAGTAAGCGTATTAAATGATTTTTCTCCGATGAAGAAAAAGGACCCTAGTAAAACTAAAAGACAGCAGCAGGAGACAAGTGAGTTTCGATTAAAACGAGCTTCGGGAATAAAGCTTAATCCACATCCAAGAATTAATCCTAAACCACGTGGAAAACTAGCAAAAAAGACCACATCATTTAAATTACTTTTAAATAGAAAAAAAGAAAGCAGGCTCATCGCCAAACAAAGTAAAAGTATTGTTGTGAATTTCTTCTTTGGTTCCAGTTTGAGGAAAAAAGGAAACAAAGCAGGATAAATAAGGTAAAACTGTTCTTCAATGGCCAGGGACCAAGTATGTTGTAATAAAGGTCGGAAGCCTGTGTCAAAATATGAGCGTTCAAAAAATATAAAAAAGAAGTTTGAAAGGTAGAATTCTGAGTATATTAATGAGTCCCCAAAATCTCTAGTTGTTTTAGGAAAGAATAGGATATATGCGAAAAGAGTACTGATAAGAAGAGTAAAAATTAATGAGGGAAATAACCTTAATATTCTCCTTCTATAAAACTCTTTTAAATCATAATTGGTTTTTAAGATATTTGTGATAAGAAATCCAGATATCACAAAAAATACATCTACTCCCAAAAACCCGCCTGGCAACCAATTAGCATTTACGTGAAAAATAATCACTGCAATAATGGAGATTGCCCTAAGGCCATCAATTTCAGGTATATACTTTGAACTCGACATCGTTTTATTTTATCGAAATTATATTTTATTGATATAGTTAAATTCTGAACAAAATTGGTTGGTTATTTTGAAATAACTCAAATATTTTTTTTGCGGTATAATATTCAAATGAAAAAATTACTAGAACAAGAAAATTCAGAGGAATATAAAAAATCGGTCGCAATTCAGTATATTTTTAACCTGCTGACGTTCAGTTTATTTCTGCTCGTTCGAATTCATGACCAAGCAATTTTTGAATTTGATTTTTATCTAGAACTTGTGATCTTGTTTTTTCTTTTAAGATTTTATCGCTTTTCTCACAGAAATCGAAACTATGCTTTTTGGGGATATACCGTAATGGTGAGTCTTTATTTATTGCGGCACCTTTTGCATTTTACTTTTATTGACCAAAATATATTTGTTCTATATTTAGCAACTCTTAGTGGCTTTTTTCTCTTAATAAACTGCTACGTCATGAGTTCACCACTCTACTACCCAAGGATTCAATGGTGGGAATATGATTTTCGCTACCGGGGAGACCTTAAAGCAACTATCCATCATGAGGGAAATGATTTTGATGCCCGTATGGTAGATTTAAGACGAGAATGCATGTCAGTACTAGCTTTTGATAAGCTTTCACTTGGTGATCAAATCAATATCGAAATTCCATACGGTAATAGTAAGTATCTTCTTCTTGGAGAAGTTAAAACAATCAGGGAAGATATTATGGGCCGCCCTCTTAGTTTCGGGGTTAGTCTAGTTTTAAAAGACGAGGACAGTCGCAAAAATTATAATGAACTTTATAAACTTTGGAGTATGCATAAAAAAGTAAATATCCGAAGAAAATTTGCAGAGCTAAAATGAATTTTAATGAGATTAACTACCATTTTACAACTGCGCTTGATGAAGCTTCTAAAGCTTTTTCCCAAGGCGAAGTTCCTGTTGGAGCAGTAATTGTTGATGCTGCTGGGAAAGTAGTTTCTAAAACTTTTAACACAAAAGAGTATGAAAACAATGCCTGCAACCATGCTGAGGTTCTTGCCATTAGTGAAGCCAGCACGAAGGGGCGCTCCTGGCGACTGAATGGGCATAAATTATTTGTCACTCTTGAGCCTTGCGTTATGTGCATGGGGGCCATTATTCAGTCTCGTATTTCTGAAGTCTATTTTGGTGCATACGATGTTAAGGGCGGTGCTGTTAGCCTAGGCTTTAATATTCACAATAACCCCAAACTAAACCATAGAGTTAAAATTTATGGTGGCTTTAAACATATAGAATGCTCCAAGCTTTTAAGCGATTTCTTTAAAGCTAGAAGAAACAAGTACTTGAAGCCCTAATTGAGATGTGATAAAAATTTTAGTCTGCGGAGGATTGGCCGAGTGGTCGAAGGCGCACGCTTGGAAAGCGTGTAGGGGGGCAACTCCCTCGAGGGTTCGAATCCCTTGTCCTCCGCCATTTCAACTTTACTAAAGATCCATTAGAATACCTTCATGTCTTATAAAAAATTTGATCCTATTTATTTCATCATACTCTGCTGCCTGTGTATTTATGGGCAACTTATAATAGATGATCCAATATTAAGAAATCGTGATGATGTTCCGATTCTTTCGTCTTTGCTAGAAGTTGACAGCCTCACATCGTATTTAGATGTTATTCAAAGCTTGAAAAAAGCGGATATTCAGCCGTTAACTGATCTTACCTTCTTTATAGATATAAAATTGAACGAGCTTGGGTTTAGAACATTTCACCTTACAAACTTTTTGGTTTGGATTTCGATTTTATTTGGGGCAAGATCCTTAATAAGAAAATTTGTAGAAAATAAAAGAGTTGTTAATCTATCATTAGCTTTTATTGCTTTTAGTCCGGTAGCAGTCATGAGCGTCTCTTGGATATCAGCACGAAAGCACTTATTGGGGGTTTTGTTTTTAGTTTATTTTCTAAAAACATGTATAGACTATATTGACCAAAAAAAAAACAAACTCTTGATAAAGGTCAGTCTAATCTATTTGGGGTGCCTGACGACACATCTACTTTATGCTTTCTCAATTATTTTGATCCCATTACTATTTAAAGTGAGAAAGAAAAGAATTAACCCTGGTGATTGGATTTTTGGCTTTAGCTGGTCTGGAATTTTTGCGGGATGGTCTGTCTATAACTACTACAGATATCTCGATTTTTATCAATTCAATAATGTGGGTAGTTCAGAGTTTTCTGTAGCAAATAGTTTAATTCCAGAGGTTTTCATTTCATCTATTGGTAAATATTTTTCCAATCTGGTACTTTTGATTAAACCTTCTTTATCCTATGAACCTTTCGGGCTAACTTCTATTGTAGGGCTTATTCTCGTTTTTGTTTTTCTTGTAATCAGCCACAGACTAGGGACTTTAACTTTAGCTTGGTTGGTTTTACTTCCTATCTTTTTTGTATGTTGGAAAATTTCTTATTTAATCATTGATACTTATCTTCTATGGCCTTTAGTCATATCTAGCTTAGTCGTTGCGATATGGCTTGAGAAATTTAAATCCTACTCTTACTTATTCTTAATACCTATAGTAATAAATTTTGCTTTGTCTTTTTCACTTGCTAAAAAGTGGGGAAATACAGTTGCGTTGACGAAAATGTCATTGAATAGCCAAGGTAGTTGTACTCACTCGGCAGAACTAGCTAGGTTATATTTCGCTGAGGAGAAATTTGATTTATTTGAGAAAACTTTTACAGAGCATCGAAAGAGAAATTGCAATAGTCAACTAGATCAAGTCCTTGGAGGTTACTATTTGGTTTATCTGGATATGGATCTAAAAAGTAAAGAGCAGATCTTTGCGAAATCAACTTCCGAATTGGCCATATTTGATCTTTATAAAGCGATATTCTACTTAAAAGCTTCCGCTAATGAGAAAGCCAGTGAATATTTTGAAAGATATACTGAAAAATCCACAAAACAAGAGCTTTTAAAAAAGAACGACTTAATACCTATGCTTAGCTTTTTATGCAAAGAGCGAATTAGTATAGTGTGTAATCGTTTCTTGGAAATGAAACAACAGGGATTCTTTCAAATAGAAACCAGTGAATACAAAATTTTACTAAAGCGACTAAATAGAAATTAGTATCCTGCCTTGTGTTATAAGCATGTGATTACGTTTGTAGGATAAAGAAGATGGTCTTTCTTCTCCTTTTATTCTTACTCGTTTAAATTATCTTAAATTATTCCGTCATAACACTTTCTCTATCTTGAACTTTACAATTATACGATCTTCAGTTAGTTTATTCGTCGGTAGCTCGCGATTGTATTGCTCGGAATCCGCCAGGCCCGGAAGGGAGCAACGGTACAAGTATTTACTTTGTGTGGGCTGCCACTTTTGTTATACTTTTCAAATGCGACAAATCCTTTTATTTATAATCTTTTTTATAGCTACTGTTGCTATTAATCATGATGTCGTTTTTCAAGATCCAATTTTAAACTATGATGACAAGTCTTTGCTTTATCCAATGGAAACAATTGGTGGGGTAAAAGAATATTTCCAAGAAATTATAAGCTCGGAAGCAATTAAAGATTTGCAACCAGTTAGAGATTTAACTTTTTTATTTAACATTAAAATTCACGAGACATTCGGTCATTCGCTCTTCCATGCTGTTAACGCTCTTATTTCAACCGGAATTGTGTTCCTGTGCTTTAAAATTCTTTTATTATTGGGCATCTGTTTTAGAGGAGCCTATCTTTGGTCTTTTCTCATTTTAACCCATCCGCTAATGGTAAGTTCAGTTGGTTGGATATCTGCGAGAAAACATTCGCTGGCTGTTTTTTTCTTATTATTCTTTTTCTATGAGCTATTAAAAAAGAAGGAGCTTAATTTAAGAAGTGCTATCTTCTACTCATTATCAATTCTAAGTCATCCTATAACGGCTCCGGTACCATTTCTATTGATCACTCTTCGTCGTTTTCGAGATTTAAAATTTCTATACATTCTCCTGCCATTTTCAATTATTTTTTCTGCTAATTTCTATAAATCATTTGCTATGGGCTTGAATAATACAAAGTTTATTGAAAAAGGTATTTTTGACATTCTTTCTAGTGCAGTACTGAGTTTTGGACGTTCTTACCAATTGATCTTATTTCCCATGCATCAAGCAATATCCTATTTTGAGGGATCAATTTTGAACCTTATGGGAATTTTAGCGTTCGTAGTCTTTCAATATATAAGCTTTAAGCTTGTTGGATTTAAAAAGTTTTGTTTCTTTTTTACGGCCCAAATTTTATGTTGGGTGTTAACAGCGCCTTATTTTGTAAATGATACTTATCTATATTCAATGATGATTACTATCTTTGTCGGAATAGCTTACTACACAAAAAAGAAGCCTGCGAAAAAAAGAGATTTTATTATAATTTCCATCATTATTATTTTTAGTTTGAAGTCAGTGTCTTATGCCTCAAAGTGGAGATCAGATAAAGAGATATTTCTGCATTCAATGACGAGTGAAAATCACCCAGCATTGGGACTTTACGTAGCTTCGGCAATGAAAGCTGATCAACAAGCAGCCTTCCTGTTCCTTAGTGAATCCCTTCAGGGGGTAAACGAGCTTAAGCCAGCAAATGAGCAGTTAGCAGCATCACTTCTACTTAGACTGGATCAGATAAATGAATCAGAGCGAGTACAGGTTTTAGAAAAATATCTAATAGACAAACAACTGATTCATTTTACCACCGGTTTAATTTGGCTATTGGGGAGAGAGGGAGATCGTGAGAAAGCTATGCCTCATTTGAAAGCAGCAAACGCATCTGGACCTTACCGTGGGCCAATAAGCAAAAGCTTGCTGTTATGGTGTGTTAAAAACGATAAAAAGCTTTGCGTTGACCTTGGTTATTAATATTCTTACAAATCCTTAAATACCTAATTGCGAATTGACATAGATTGACACGTACTTTAATTTGCACCTAGCAGAGAGAGAAATTAAAGGATTAAGCATTGAGTTATCAAGTTCTTGCACGGAAGTGGAGACCTAAGCGATTTTCAGAGGTGATCGGACAAGATCACATAACGCGCACCCTAAAAAATTCAGTTAAAACGGGAAAGATTGCTCACGCCTATTTATTAACGGGAACTCGTGGGGTTGGTAAAACGACCATCGCAAGAATCTTTGCTAAAGCTATCCGTTGCCTAGATAGACAAGAAGAAATGGAGCCATGCCTAAAATGTTCAGCTTGTCTTGAAGTGGATAAGGCGCAATCAATTGATTACATCGAGATTGACGGAGCTTCTAATAACAGCGTTGAGGATGTGCGTGATTTGATTGAGAACGTTCAATATCTACCAACCAGTGGTAGGTACAAAGTTTATGTTGTTGATGAAGTTCACATGCTTACCGTTAATGCCTTTAATGCGCTTTTAAAAACTCTTGAAGAGCCGCCTGAGCATGTTGTTTTTATTTTTGCGACAACTGATCCTCAAAAATTATTAGGAACAGTACTTTCTCGTTGTCAGCGTTTGGATTTTAAAAACGTACCAATTCAAATAATTAAGAATCATCTTTTAAATATTACTAAGAAAGAAGCCGTAGATTTAGAGAGTGAAAAAATTGTTGAACTAATTGCAAAATACGCAAGAGGTTCTGTTCGTGACTCTCTTTCAATCTTGGACCAAGTCATAAGTTTAACTCTGGGTAATAAGATAACCGAAAAAGAAATGAATGCCGCTCTGGGGTTAGTTAGTAATGAGGCACTTAACAAGATTGTTACCAATATACTTTCAAAAAATAAGGAGTATGTTGGGCGAGCTTTCTCAGAGGCATTAGAACAGAATGTTGATTTAAAAGTCATTTCACAGCAAATACTTGAAGAATTTTATAATCTAGTTAATTCGATTGATAACCAAGGGAATATCGTTTCTAGCGACTACTCTGAGGAAAACCTTTCAAGAGTTTCTCTTGTAGAAGTGGTTTGGCTGTATGAATCTCTTGTTAAAGATTTTGAGTGGGCATTAAAGTCAATGCAACCAGAGCAAAGTTTAGGTTTTGTCCTGGCAAAAACCACATTGCGTGATCAAATACTTGGCAATTCCAACGCACCGATAATCGTAAAAAAAAAGTCTAGCGTCGACGTAGAGCCGATCGAAGAAAATTCTAGTTCTGCGCCAGCAGCAATTGAAGAAGTCTCTGAAGAAACCCTTGAAAAAGTTGCAGAAGCTCAAACCGAAGAGCCTGCCATGGAAGAGCCAGTCAATGAGGGGCCAACGTTTTCAGGACCTAAGTCGTGGGATGGCTTTTTAAAATATCTAGGAGAGGAGAATCGGGCCCTTTCTTTAAATATTGAACGAGGCAATATTATTTCACCAGAAACTTTTGGCGCTGGGGGAAATAGAGTTGAGATTGCATTTGAGCAAGGTTCTAAAATTTTTCTAGATGTACTGCAAGAGGGTGATAATAGAATCAAGTTAATTGAACTTTTAAAAAACTATCTTGAGCTTGATCAAGTCCATTTGGAGTTTCGAGTTTTAACTGAAGCAGACAGTGAACAATCGAATTTTAAAAGTGCAGTTCAAATTGAAGAAGATAGAATTGCACAAGAGATAGAACAAAAGAGACAAGATATTTTAAATAATAAATTTGTTAAAGATGCTGAAAAGATCTTTAACGCTAAAGTTGATAAAATAGTTTTAAGCGAGGAAGGTTAAACTTATGGCAAACATGGGTAAATTAATGAAACAAGCTCAACAAATGCAGGCAAAGATGGCGACACTTCAAAAAGAGCTTGAAGTTCGTGAGTTTGAAAGTAGTGCAGGTGGAGGAATGGTTACCGTAAAAGTTAATGGTAAGCAGGAATTAATGGAGCTAAAAATTAATCCAGAATGTGTTGATCCTGAAGATGTAGAAGTACTAGAAGATATGGTAAAAGCTGCGATTAATCAGGCGATGAAGGAATCATCCGAGACTGTTTCCGGTGCCATGAGTAAGATTACTGGTGGCCTGAATATTCCTGGACTATTTTAATTCATGAAATTACCTGAATCAATTAACCAAGCAGTAGAATCATTTGCGAAACTCCCGGGCGTTGGACGGAAAACGGCTTTGCGTCAAATTATGTCCATGGTTAATTGGACTCCAGGTGATCTTGAGCAGTTTTCGCACTCCATTAATAATCTAACAAAAATTAAAAAATGTCAGGAATGTGGCCTTTACAGCGACAATGAAATTTGCGATATCTGTGCCAACGAAACTAGAAGAGATGCTGCAATTATTTGTGTGGTTGAAAATATCAGTGACTTAATTGCCATTGAAAAAAGTGAAGGTTTTGGCGGGATGTATCATGTATTAGGTGGGGTACTAAATCCTTTAATGGGAATTGGGCCTAAACAGCTAAAAATTGAAAAGCTCGCAGAGAGAGTAAATAAATATAATGTTACTAATTTAATTCTTGCTATTAACCCCTCTGTTGAAGGCGATGCAACTTGTTCTTACATCAAGCAACTGCTACAAGGGGTCCACATAGAGAGAATTGGTTTTGGAATACCAATGGGCGGATCACTAGAGCATCTAGACCCCCTCACCATTTCCAAAGCAATGGAGAATAGGAAGCAGATTTAATGAATCTAAATTCCCACATCAAAGATTTCTTTTTCGAGAACGAGTACGACAGACTCGCGGAAGATATTTCTATTATTAGAAAGGACGGTATACCTGTTTTTTCTAATCGTAATCAATCGAGTGTCACTATCGGTGCATTGATTAGTGGTTTATGGCAGGCATCGGAGTCCCTCTCTAAGCAAGTAACTGAAAAAGAAAGATTTAAAGACTATCGACTTGCATTTGATTCTTCTGATCAAGGTGTTTATGTTCTGCCGGTTTTTATCTTTGATGAATTATATTTCTTAAGTGCTATCTACAATAAAGAGCGCAATCCTGGAAAATTGAAAAGCCAACTTAGACTAATTAAATCGAGTCTTGAAATTTATATGAGTGGCTTTAAAAAGAACAAAAGTGAGTCAAGAGAAGGATATCTTTTTGAAGACATCACTGATGAAGAAATCGATAGCATGTTTAAAGTGAGTGGAATCTAATGTCGTTCGTTAATTATCATACCAAAGAAGTGAATTGTAAGATTGTCTATTATGGACCGGGACTTGGTGGTAAGACGACTAATATTCAACATGTTTACAAGAGAACAGCTGGTAATAATAAAGGAAAAATGGTCACTCTTAATACTGAAAATGAGAGAACTTTGTTTTTTGATTTTCTTCCTTTAGACCTAGCTGAAATTCGCGGCTTTAAAACGCGTATGCATTTATATACTGTTCCTGGGCAAGTGATTTACGAAGCATCTAGAAAGTTAATCCTACGTGGAGTTGACGGGGTTGTATTTGTAGCAGATTCCCAGGTTGATAAAATGGAAGCAAATCTTGAAAGTTTTCAAGGCTTAAAAAATAACCTCAAAGAGCAAGGCTATGATTTAGAAAGAGTTCCTATTGTTATGCAATGGAACAAAAGAGATCTTCCTAATATTGCCTCAGTTCAAGAGTTAGAAAAAAAACTTAACGAATACGATTTCCCTTCTTTTGAAGCCTGCGCTTTAAAAGGGGAGGGTGTTTTCGAAACGTTAAAATCGATAAGTAAGTATGTACTACTTAATATCAAAGGTGGACTTTAAAAGGAGCCCTCATGACACTAAAGAAGAGAGAACTAGACACACTAACTGAAAAAATTAATTCTGAAAGAGACAGAATTTTAAAAAGCTTTTCAGAAGAAGATCTTGAAAAATACCATATCAGTGCAGACGATAAAATGGATGAAGTAGATCAAGCTTCAACAGAATACGAAAGAGCCAAAATGCTTAGATTCAGAAATAGAGATCTTTTCTATGTAAAGAAACTACAAAAGGCATTAAAGAAAATTGCAGCGGAAGATTATGGAACTTGTGAAGAATGTGGTGAAGGGATTAAGTTTGAAAGACTTATGGCCAGACCGACAGCTGAACTTTGTATTTCTTGTAAAGATGAAGCTGAAAGAGAAGAGCTTGGAAGTTTTATTGGCCGCCAATCGAAGTCTTTAGGTAAAACTGTTACTCTTAATCCTGCGAGATAAATATGAGTCAAATCGCGATAATTGGTGGAAGTGGTGTTTATAACCTAAGCTCGGCTAAAATAGTTGAGGAACAGGAAATTGAAACACCTTTTGGAAAGCCAAGCTCCAAGATAAAGAAGATTGATCTTAATGGTGATCAATTTTATTTTCTTCCTCGTCACGGTGAAGGTCATTATATTAATCCTTCAGATGTAAATTATCGCGCCAATTTATACGCTCTTAAATCTTTGGGCGTAAAATATATCCTTTCGATTTCCGCAGTAGGTTCTTTAAAAGAAGAATATGCTCCTAATGATTTTGTGCTAGTTGATCAGTTTATTGATTGGACCAAAGGTAAAAGAGCGAGAAGCTTTTTCGAGGATGGTGTTGTTGGGCATGTTTCAGTGGCTTACCCTGTTGAGAAATCTCTTCAGCAAAGGATGGCGGAAGTATTAAAAGACGTTGATGTTAAAACGCATGTCAACGGTACTTATATTTGTATTGAGGGTCCTCAGTTTTCAAGTAGGGCCGAGTCAGAGCTATATCGCTCTTTTGGTTGCGATGTCATAGGTATGACAAATGTTCCAGAGTCTTATTTAGCTAAAGAAGCTGGTATGGCCTATGCAACAGTTGCAATGGTGACTGACTATGATTGCTGGAAAGAAGAGCATTGTACCCTCGAAGAAATCATGAAAGTTATGGCAAAAAACTACGATGCTGCTCAAGCATTTGTATCAAAAATAATTCCTAGCCTAACGAAAGATCCTGTTTCTTTTACTCCTGAAAATGAGTTTGCTGTGGTGACAAAACCTGAGCTTATCTCTGCCAAGAATAAAGAGATCATTGAGGTCTTAACTCGTAAATGACGACTTATACTGAACATTATTCCGTTCTTTTACCCGAAACATTGGCATCGTTTGCTAATGACACAAAAACGCAAAAAAACTTTGCTGATATGACCTTCGGTGGTGGGGGCCATACCTTTGCAATCTCTGATGAATTTCCCGAAGCAAAAGTGTTTTCAGTCGATCAAGATAATGATGCCCTCGAAAATGGCTGGGCTCAAATAGAAAAAAGAAACAAAAAAGATAAAGTGATTCTTACTAAAATGAATTTTAGTGAGTTTCCTGAGTGGTTTTCGAAAGAACACTCAGATAAAAAACTAGACGGAATCATCATGGATTTGGGTGTGTCCTCACATCATTTCGATCATTTTGAAAGAGGATTCTCTTTTAGAGAAGATGCTTTTTTAGATATGCGGATGAACCAAGATGATTCTAAGTTTCACACTGCAGCCGATGTCCTTAATGAGATGGATGAAACTTCTATCGCTAACTTGATTTTTAAGTATGGCGAAGAGAGATACTCTAGAAGAATTGCTGCCGCAATTGTGAACTTTCGAAAAACTCAAAGGTTAGAGCGAACGAAGGAGCTTGAAAATATTTGCTTTCATGCTTACCCCGCCAATCTTCGTCATAAAAAGATCCATCCAGCGACCAAGACCTTTCAGGCATTGCGAATCTTTGTTAACCGTGAACTTGAGGTACTAGAAGATAGTCTTGATGGAATGTTTGAGCTTTTAGCTCCGGGAGGAGTTTTAGCGGTTATCTCGTTTCATTCATTAGAAGACCGTATTGCTAAACATAAATTCAAAGAAATTTTTCAAAGCCATAAAAATACTGCTAAAATATTAACTAAGAAGCCTATCTATCCTTCTGAACAAGAATTAGCAGAAAATTCCCGTTCCAGAAGTGCAAAGCTAAGGCTTTTGCAAAAACTTGATTAAAATACTCAGGGAGGAGATTTGGCAAGGCGTAAAACTTCGAACCAATCGGCTTGGAAGAAGCTTGGTGTAAAGCTTCAGACTTCTAGATTCATGCCCGTATTTCTTGCTTTTGCCCTTATAGGGGCACTTTTTGTTCTAACTAGGATGAAAGGCATTGAACAAGACTACAAATATAATGATATTGCAAAACGTATTGAAGTTCAGAAAATTCAAAATAAAGAATTAAAGGCCAAAAAAGCTCGTGAGCTTTCAGTTAAAAATCTGAAAGCCTATGCAAAGAAATTTTCATTACAGGAGCCGGACGAAAAACATATCATCGTCATACCGAATAAATGAAAGCAAAGATAACGGTCTCTTTTTTCCTTTTTGTAATTTTATTTACTGCTGTAATTGGTAAGGCTTTTTACATTCAAGTTTTAAGTCGAGACAAGCTCATTGCTTATTCTGAATCACAATTAATTAGAAAAACTAAGATATATCCGAAAAGGGGTTTTATCTTAGATCGAAATGAAAACCCTCTGGCGATAAATATTCAGAAGTACAATCTTTTTACTTTTGCTAAGGATCAAAAAAAACTCAGCAAAGAAATGTTTGAGCTTGATAAAGTTCTTCCACGAATAAAAGTAAAAGAAATTCTTAAAAAAGCTAAGAGTCGAAATAAGTTCACATGGATTGCAAGAGATATTGAACTCACTAAAAAACAAGTTGAAGCGATCAAAAAACTGGAAACTGTTCAACTTGAAAGTCGATCCAGTCGTTTTTATCCTAATCATGAACTTCTGGCTCAAACCTTAGGTTTTGTTGGAATTGACAATGATGGTCTTGCTGGAATTGAGTACACATTTAATGAGCAACTTAAAGGCGAGCCAGTAATACATAAATATTTTAAAGACGCCAAAGGCCGTCCTGTAAAATTTAAAAGTGCTAATTTTGATAAACGTGCCGAAGATATTATTTTATCAATTGATAAGGATATTCAAGCTGACTTAGAAGAATATTTAAAAGAAGGTGTTGAAAAAGCACAGGCACAAGGTGGAGGTGCGGCAGTAATGGATGCCGTTACTGGAGAGATCCTTGCCATCGCAAACTATCCTGCTTATGACCCAAACACCAAAAAAGGCAATAAAAATCAAAAACTTGCTTTTGTGACAGATCCATTTGAACCAGGATCTGTCTTTAAAACTTTAACTATCGCATCAGCACTTGAGAACAATATTGTAAAGCCTGATACAAATTTTTATTGTGAACGTGGTCGGTTTAAAGTTGATAACCACTATATCACTGAATCTGACAGTCACCACGCATTTGAGTGGTTGTCGGTTACTGATATTTTAAAACAGAGTTCAAATATTGGGACGACTAAAATAGCTTTTGATCTGACATACGATACACTTCATGACAGCCTTAAAACATTTGGAATAGGTGAAAAGACAGGAGTTGAGGTGCCCGGCGAATCAAGAGGTATCCTGGATAAGAAAGGGCAAATAAGACCACTAAGACTAAGTAATATAAGCTTCGGACAAGGAGTTGCAACAACTGGTATTCAAATGTTGGCATCCTACGCTGCTTTTGCAAATGGTGGGTACTACGTGAAGCCAACTTTTTTACGTAACCAACAAAATCAAACAAAAAACTCGAAAAGAGTTATCTCGAAAAGAACAGCAAAAGAAATTACAAATATGCTTATTCAAGCTGTTGAAGATGGAACTGGTGCTAATGCTAGAATAAAGCGTTTTCAAATTGCTGGAAAAACTAGTACGGCGCAAAGAGTAGACCCCGTTAGCGGTGGTTACTCTGGTTATATCGCTGGCTTTATTGGTTACCCTGTAAATACAGATCGAAAACTTGTCACTTACGTTTACGTCGATAATCCTAAAAACGGCTACTATGGAAATACAGTGGCTGCTCCAATATTTCAAAAGATCGTAAGAAGTATCCTCTACAATACAAAAAGTATTCATAGAATGGATCTTCCTGCCGCAGAAAAAGGTGTTGAGAGTGACACTCTTAATATTAAACTTTCCGGTCATAGAAAAATTCAAGCGGGAATCATGCCAGACCTGATTGGACTAGATAAAAGATCAGCAGGTGCAACTCTTGAAAAACTTGATATCATGTATAGTGCCAAAGGCTTTGGGGTTGTAACTGAACAAGCTCCAAAGGCCGGAAGTCCAGTTAACTCACAGACAGAAGTGAGATTAAATTTTAGCCCACCTGAATATGAGTGATTTAAACTTTTCCGAATTTAAAGACGTGCATTGGAAAGTTCAAGACTCAACTGAAGACTCCCTCTTGTTTTATAAACTGAACTCTGGTGGAGAAGAAAAATTTCGGCAATTGATAAAAAATACGAAATTCAAAATTTGTATTGTATCAGATCCCAAATTAAATCAAATAGAGAACAATATCATCGGTACGACTATGGATGAGTGGCTCTCTTTGAGAGAGCAAGCTTTAAACCATTTTTATCCAATTTCATCAGAGGCAATATTCATTGGAGTTACTGGAACAAATGGTAAAACAACCACAGCTGATCTTGTAAGGCAGCTTTGTATATTAAATGATAAACCGGTTAGAACGATTGGAACGCTTGGAGTGTATGAGAATGATTCTAAAATCAGTGACTTTTCACTGACGACTCCAGACTATATCGATATGAGAAAATCGATATCAAATTTTTCTGGCATTGTTTGCATGGAAATGAGTTCTCATGCATTGGCGCAAAAGCGCTTTGGAAGTCTTCGTTTTACGGGTATTGGGTGGACTAGCTTTTCTCAAGACCATCTAGATTATCATAAAACGATGGAAGAATATTTTAATGCGAAGCTTGAATTGTTTCACTACTTAGATGGAGACCTGTTCATTCCAAATACACAAGAGAGTATTTATTCTAAAGTCACTCAAAAAAATAAAAAACTCAGTCAGAATATAAAAGCTAAGGCTGATTTCTTTGAAGCGATTTATAACCAAGAAAACTTAGGGTTAGCTGTCTCTCTCCTAGAAAGTTGTGGAGTGAAAGTCGAAAAATTAACACCACTTAATCCTCCACCTGGAAGGTTTAATATTTTCGAATTTAACGAATCAAAAATTGTTGTTGATTTTGCTCATTCTCCTGGAGGGATTGAATCTATCACAGGTTCTATTAAGGAGGCATTTTCTGATTTTGAACTTGTGACACTTTTTGGTTGTGGTGGTGACAGAGATCGATCAAAACGCCCACTTATGGGGAAGGCTGCCAGTCTTCATTCGTCCTTTTTATTTTTGACTTCTGATAATCCAAGGTCTGAAAATCCCGAGCAAATAATAGAAGATATTGTTCCTGGTGTAACAAGGCCGTATGAAAAAATAGTTGATCGTGCGCAGGCCATTGAGAAAGCGGTTAAATATATAAGCGAAAGAAAGGCCATTCTCTTAATCGCAGGCAAAGGACACGAGAACTATATAGAGATTAAAGGTGTTAAAAAACCTTATAGTGATATCGAAACAGTGAGAAAAAATATAAATGATCAAGCTAGATAATTTACCAATCCTAAATATTAAAGTTGATAACCGAGACCTTGATTCTCAAAGCCTTTTTGTGGCCATAGTGGGAAGTCGATTTAATCCGCTTGAACATTTGGAGAAAGTAGCTGAATCAGGATGTAAGTATGTTATGTGCGAAAGGTCTCAACAAGATTTAACAAAAGACTTTAAAAACGACATAAATTTTATTTTCGTTGAAGATATCGTTAAAAGTATTCAAGAACTTGGTCACAAGGTGGCCGTACAGTTTAAAGAACGAGGTGGACAAATTATTGCCATCTCCGGTTCAAACGGCAAAACAACCACAAAAGAAATGTTGTTTCATCTACTGGATCAAAATTTTAGCGGCCAGGTTATTTGCACGCAGAAAAATAATAATAATCACCTTGGCGTTCCGTTCTCACTTTTTCAAATCAGAGAAGAAACCAAATTTGCAATTATTGAACTGGGTAGTAATCATCCAGGAGAAATTGAGACCCTCTGTAAAATTGCTGTACCACAAGTTGGAATTACCACTAATATCGGTGCCACCCATTTAGAGTTTTTTGAAACTCTTGAAAATGTTTATAAAGAAGAAGCCGTTTTAGGACATTATTGTGATTTATTTTTTCAAAATATCGATGACCAATTTATCAAAAACTTTAAAACCACAGCTAAAGTTAAAACTTTTGGGGTGGATGCTCAGGACTACAAACTAGACTTTAAGAAGCAATCTGTTTCAGTAAATGGGGTTGAGCTAAAAAATGATTCCATTACTGGTAAACACAATTTTATTAATTTGGCGGTTTCTTTTATTATTGCCAGCTCTATTTGCCCTGAAAGAAATTTTATAGAAGCGGCAGCTAGCTTTCAACCAACAGCTAATAGATCTCAGTGGGTTAAATGGCACGGAGCAGAAGTCTTTCTAGATGCCTATAACGCTAATCCAAGTTCAATGGTCGTAGCAATTGATGGTTTTGTTGAAAAAATTGAAGAAAGTGCATGCGTCATCTTAGGAGATATGAATGAACTCGGTTCTGGTTCAAAAGAGTATCATAGAGAACTTGGAGCATATTTAAGAAGGTATCCGAATTTAAAAAAAATATTCATTGGACGTTTTGCAAGTGATTACGCACTTGGCCTAAACGAAGAGTGTGAATGCTATGATTCAGTAGATGATGCGCGGCGCGACTTAAGAAAACTTCCTGAAGTTACTAATTATATTTTGATCAAAGGTTCTAGGTCTTTACAACTGGAGTCAATCCTCGATATATAATAAGGTTGTTTTATTTAGGGAATTTCTGAATGTTCTATCACATCTTATATCCAATGAGTGAGCAAATCGCTATTTTTAATGTCTTTCGCTACATTACGTTTCGCTCGTTTCTTGCTTTTGTAATTGCGACCTTAGTTTCTATTTTTTGGGGTAAAAGATTTATCGCATATATGAAGCTAAAACAATTTGGACAGGCCATACGTGATGATGGGCCGGAGTCGCATTTTAAAAAAAGAGGAACACCAACATTAGGTGGAATCTTTATTATAGGATCAATTCTCGTTTCTTGTTTATTTGTAGGTAATTATAAATCCCTCTCGTTTGTCATGACTTTACTTGTGATGACCTCATACTTTATTTTGGGCTGGGTAGATGATTATCTAAAAGTCATCAAAAAGAACTCTGATGGGGTTTCAGCGAAAGTTAAACTTGTGTGGCAATTCTCTACCGCCTTGGTTGCTTCTTATTACTTATTAGATTTAAATATTATTAATTCCAATCTCTATATACCTTTTATGAAAGAGCCTGTTTTGGATATGGGAATGTGGTATATTCTCTTTTCTAGCTTTGTCATCGTAGGCTCATCAAATGCTGTAAATTTAACTGATGGATTAGATGGCCTAGTAACTGGGCCAGTTATTACTACGGCATCAACTTTTGGTTTATTAAGCTATCTTGCAGGTAATATCAAAATGTCGAACTATCTTTTAATTCCATACGTAGAAAGCTCGGCTGAACTAACTGTTCTGTGTGCCGCCATTGTAGGCGCGAGTGTAGGCTTCTTATGGTACAATTGTAATCCGGCTCAAATCTTTATGGGAGATGTAGGTTCTCTATCATTGGGTGGAGCTTTAGGTATGATTGCAGTTCTTACAAAAAATGAATTTTTATTTGTAGTGGTTGGAGGGGTTTTTGTAATGGAAGCTGTCTCTGTAATTCTACAAGTTGGATCATATAAATTACGCAAAAAAAGAATATTTAAAATGGCACCGATACACCATCACTTTGAGCTGCTTGGGTGGCCGGAGCCGAAAGTAATCGTAAGGTTTTGGATCATTTCAATTGTGTTATCAATCCTTGCACTAGCAACACTAAAATTAAGATAGGAGTTTATAAATGGATCAGTATAGAGGAAAAAAAGTACTTATCGTTGGTCTCGGAAAGACAGGGTTTGCTTTAATCAATATTTTTAATCAGTTTGGATGCCAGATTAAAGTTACTGATATTAAGCCTATCTTTGATCTTAATAAGCCAGTTAAAAGACTTAAAAAAATAAGCCCACAACCGCAAATGACTTTGGGTGAGCATAGAGAAGAAGACTTTCTTGAAGCAGATGTCGTTGTTTATTCTGAATCAGTTAATCCAAATCTCCCTCAACTTGTTAAGGCGCGTGAGCATGGAAGAGAAGTCTATTCTGAATTTGCTTTTGCCTACAAGCATTGCAATAAGCCAGTAATCGCAGTTTGTGGCTCCAAGGGCAGAACAACTATTGCTCATATGATCGGTTACACTCTCAAGATGGATCAAAAAAATGTATTCGTTGGTGGAACCAGCCAAGAGCCATTTTGTAATCTTTTAGTGCACCCAAATAAAGATTTTATGGACTATGTTGTCGTCGAAGTTTCTCCACTTCAATTGCAAAGTCTTCAGGAATTTAAACCTGTATTAGCTGTTTATCCGAATATTGAAGAAAGAACAGTAGAGGGACGTTTTAGTACTGCTGGCGAATATATTGAAAATTCTCTTAAAGTTTTAAGAAATATGAGTCCTGACAGCTTTCTAATAGTAAATTTTGATAAATTATCAAGTAATTCAATTTTAAGAAATTCTCAGGCACAAACATTTTGGTATTCAAGAAGATCATTTGTGAAAATGGGAGTTATTGGAGAAATTCAAGGAACACATTTTCACGATAGAAGAATTCACTCTAATATCCATTACCACTCTGACTTTAGAGTTCGTAATATGAGAATTGTTGGACAGAACAACAGAGAGAATCTTCTTGCGGCCATCACTGCATGTAAGGCACTTAAAGTTAACGACGCTGCTATTCAAAAATGTATCGAGACTTTCCCTGGGATTCCACACAGAATGGAATTTGTAATCGAAAAGAACGGCGTTACATTTTATAACGATGCTAAGTCTGAAAAAATGGCTGACCTGAGAGAGACTCTTGAGAATTTAAAACCACCAGTTATCTTAATTTCAGGTGGAAAGGATACAGAGCAAGATTACGAAGGTTATCAAAATATCATCAACGAAAAAGTTAGATTGATGGTTTTAGTAGGTGAGTGTAAAGAAAACATGAACCGTATTCTAGGTGATGCAACTCAGACTTTCTTAGTCGGGTCTTTTGATGAATCTATTCTTTTGGCTTTCCAAAAATCTAGAACTGGGGACACTATAATTCTGTGCCCAGGTAACGACTCAAGCGACATCTTTAGGGATTTCGAAGAGAAGGGTAATTACTACAAAAAATTAATTTTCCAACTCTAATCTTGGTTTGGCGAATTGCATAATCTCTTGTTAGAATAGAGTTATGCTAACCTTTGAAAAAACAAAAAAAATATTTCTCATAAACCTATTACTCCTAATAACCTTAGGAGTAATAATGGTTTACTCAGCAAGCTATATATACGCAAAAGAAAATTTTGGATCATCTACTCATTTCGCAGTAAAACAGTTGGTTTTTCTGATTTTAGGCGCCGGAGTCGCTTTAGTTGCAAGTAAAACCAAGATGTCGTTTTGGTTCAGAAATATCTACCTCTTTAACGGTGTCGTTACGTTTTTAATTTTTCTCACTCACACACCATTAGGTATATCCATTAAAGGTTCTCAGCGTTGGTTAAATATTATTGGATTTAATTTCCAACCAGGTGAGATGATGAAATACACGGCCTGCTTAACTGCCATTTATTATTTCAATCGCTTTGATTTTTATTCAACAAAAGAGAAGTTTCTTAATAGCTTGCATTTTATTGTGCCAATGCTTTTATTATTGGCCCAACCAGATTTTGGATCCTTTAGTATTATCGCGATCATTGTTTGTTTTGCCGCATTTATTTCAGATTTTCCACGTAAGCTTTTTTATGGCGGATTAGTTGTTGTTAACAGCGGTGTTTTGGTTATGTTATTTGCAGCTCCTTATAGGGTAAGAAGGCTAATGGTATTTTTAGACCCTTGGAAAGATCCTCAAAATAGCGGCTTTCAAATCATTCAAAGTTACCTTGCTTTTGCCAATGGACATGTCTTTGGTCAGGGTATTGGAAATAGTAACGAAAAACTTTTTTATCTGCCAGAGGCTCACAATGACTTTATCTTGAGTGTACTAGGTGAAGAGTTGGGGCTTTTTGGTGTTCTTTGCGTGGTGATGTTATTTCTAGGTTTCACCTTCTTGGGATTTAAACTAGCACTTGCGACCAAAAGTAAAATAAACCAACAAATTGTGGCCTGTTTAATTTTTGCGATTTCAATTCAAGCTTTCTTAAATATGGGAGTTGTTTTGGGCCTACTTCCGACAAAAGGTTTAAATCTGCCATTTATCTCATATGGAGGAACTTCATTTATTTGTAATATCTGGGTTATCGGAATGATATTCTCAGCAATTAGTGAAAAATCTCAAATGTTTGATCAGGCACCAAATAGCGGAGCCGTTTAATGGAAAAGGTCTATATCGCTGCTGGAGGAACTGGTGGGCATATCAATGCAGCTTTAAGCGTGGGGGAGGAGTTTTCCTCTGACTTTGATGTCCATTATGTATCGGGATTGCGCTACTTAGACTTAAAGCTTTTTGCTAATGCGGATGTAACTCATATTAAAAGCCAACCGTTAAGAACTAAAAATCCCATTAAACTTAGTATCAATCTTTTAAAAAACTTTTATTCATTTTTTCAGCTCTATTGGAAGTTTTTAACTAACAGACCCAAAGCAGTTATAGGTGCGGGGGGATACGTTTGTGGACCGACTCTGATGGCAGCCAAGCTTTTATTAATTCCAATCTTTATCATTGAGCAAAATGCGGTCATGGGACTGACAAATAGATTACTGGCGAAAGTCGCCAATTTAATTTTTTTAAATTTTAAAAACACCAAGGGGCTTGAAGCTAAAGATAAAAAAATTCGCGTTGTCGGAAATCCCATTAGGCGTGAAATCCAGTTTCCAAAAGCTTTGGAATCCAACACGTTAAATATTTTGGTTTTTGGTGGAAGCCTAGGTGCAACTCAAATTAACGAAGTGATTTTTCAAATAATTGAGCGGGGATTTGAATTTCCCGTCAAAATTGTACATCAGGTTGGAAAAGATGGGCTTAAGAATATTCGAGTGCCTGAAGGTATCGCCTATGAACAGCTGGAATATATTGATGAAATGCAGCAGGCGTATGCCAATAGCCATATAATTGTAGCAAGATCAGGAGCATCTACCGTATCCGAGCTTCGAGTCGTGAAAAGACCAACAATCATTATTCCTTTTCCTCATGCTACAGATAATCATCAGTACTATAATGCTCTTAATTTAAAAGAAGAAAATCTCTTTCCCGTTGAGATCTTGGATTATAACAAATCAGTTGATGAACTTTCTCAAGAGGTTTACGATGCACTGATTAGACTAAGAAATGCGAGGGATTGGGAGCGGGTATCTGCTAGCTCCGAAACCCCAGCCGCAGAATTAATTAAACACGAGATCTTAAGTTATGTTCGGAATAAATAAAGACTTACATATACATTTTATTGGAATTGGTGGAATTGGGATGAGTGGTATTGCTCATGTTCTACTGAGTTTAGGTTACAAGGTTAGTGGTAGTGATATTTCTGAGTCCGCTACGGTTAAAAACCTTGAAAAAAATGGTGCCAAAATTTTTATAGGTCACCGTGCCGAGAATATCGAAGATGTTCAATTGATAGTTTATTCTTCGGCAATTGATAATAAGAACCCAGAAATTTCCAAGGCCATGGATCAAAATATACCGATCGTAAAAAGAGCGGAGATGTTAGCAGAATTAATGAGGCTTCGATTTGGATTAGCTGTCGCAGGATCACATGGGAAAACGACGACAACAAGTATGCTCTCCACTATCTTTAAACAAGACGGAAGAAATCCAACCTGTATCGTTGGCGGCATTGTAAAAAACCTTGATGGGCAGGCGATTAGTGGAGATAGTAAGTTTTTAATCGCAGAAGCTGATGAATCTGACGGATCATTTCTTTTTCTAAATCCGATTATGAGTGTTATTACAAATATTGATAACGACCACATGGACTATTATAAAACAGAAGAAGCAATATTTAGTGCTTTCCAAGAGTTTTCGAATAAAGTTCCCTTTTATGGATGTGTCGCTTTAAATATTGATGACGAAAATTCTAGAAAACTTATCGAAAAAATTAAGAGACCTTATGTTACTTTCGGTATCCACCACGAAGCAGATTATCAAGCAAGTGAATTAGAATTCACTGATGCGGGATGCAGTTATAAACTTACTCACCAAAAATTTTCGCGAAAAATTAATCTTGGCATGTCCGGTGAATACAATGTTTTGAATTCTCTAGCGGCCATCAGTATTGCTCATAGAGCCGGTATTGATTTAGAAAAAGCTTGTGAGGGAATTGAAGCTTTTCAAGGTGTGGGACGTCGCTTTGAATATTTAAAAAATGATGAAGAACTTGTCGTTATTGATGATTATGCTCACCATCCAACTGAAATAGAAAATATACTTAAGGTTTTTAATTCTAAGTACCATGACAAAAACAGAGTTTGTATTTTTCAACCTCACCGCTATTCGAGAACAAAAGAATTTTGGAATGAATTTGTAAACTGTTTCAGAGGGGTGAGTAAGGTTTATGTTTGCCCTATTTATGCTGCCAGTGAAAAGCCTATTGATTATATTGATGCTGAAATTATGGTGAAAAATATAAATGAAAAATTTCATAATGCAGAATACTTACCCGATTTTAATGAGGCGAAAAAAGTTATAGCGGAATTGAAGGGTAGCTCTTCAACTCTGATAACTTTAGGTGCGGGCTCAATCAGTAAAGAGATCCGAGGTATCCTTGCATCCCTGTAGATTTGAAAATCAAGATCTTGTTTGGTTCGAACAAGTAAACCTAGAAAAGTACACCACCATCAAGTTAGGAAATTTAGGTGATCTTGTTGAGGTTAAGTCTATAGATGCACTTAAAGAATTGCTGACCAAAATTAAAGAACAAAAATTCAACTTTCGAATTGTTGGCTGGGGAGCCAATCAAGTTCTTCACACCACAGAAAAAACACTTTTTATTAAACTCGATTTTCATTTTGATAAATCTTATCTTCAAAAAGTTCAAGATCGTTATATCCTACCAGCATCTGTTGGCCTTAATCAGTTAACTGCGACAGCAATTAAACATGGTTTGAAGGGATGGGAGGTGTTTACAGGAATTCCTGCAAGTCTTGGTGGTGCAATTTGCATGAACGCAGGTACTTCACTTGGTGAAATCGGAAGTTTAATTGAAGAGGTTCAAGTTTTGAAAACAAATGGCGACATTTATACTCATAAGGTGGGTAGTGAATCCTTTTCTTATAGGCATAACAACTTTTTAAAAACCGATGAAATCATCATAGGGGCAACAATTAAACACCTTGGGGTAGATAAATCGATAGGTCAGACCATAAAAGAATATCTTCAATATAGAAAAAATACACAGCCACTTGGAAGCAAAAACTGTGGAAGTGTGTTTAAAAACAATCCAAACTTTCGAGCTGGTCAAACGATTGACTCTTTGGGCTTAAAGGGTTTTGGAAATGGGGAAATCTCAGTTTCTATGAAGCATGCTAATTTTATTGAGAACCATGCAGGTGCAAAATCGGAAGACTTTTTAGAGCTAGTAGACTGTTTAAAAGAAGAGATTGAGCGTTGTAGTGGTCAAAAATTTGAATTAGAAGTTAAAATCTATTAACATTTATCTATGAAGCATGCTTTTCTCTTAGCTTTTTTACCAATTTTTATGGCGGCCAAAGTGTCCTCGCCAAAATATTTTGAAGAAAGAATTCATTACAAAACTGATTTTGGTCAATGCCCATCGAAGGTTGTTGGTAAACTTGCTCTTGATTTAGTGAAAAAATTTGAAGAGAAAAATTCCTTATTAGCAGTAAAAAAGAAGATAATCGACGAGAAATTAGAAGAGAAGTATTTTCTGTCTTCATACCAAATCGGATACGATCCGCTTCTAAAAACGCTGAATTTAAATTTTAATTGTCCTAAACCTCTAATGAGAGTTCAGATTTACAAGGATGGCGGTGAAGAGTATTACACTGCGGTTCTAGTTGATTCCGGTGAGCTCTATGATCCGACCTACGAAGTATTGCTAAGAGCTGAAGAAAAAATAAAAGGCACTCTACCTCATATGGCCTATCCAGCCGCACTTTTAGATAGTGGTGAAGAAAAAAAATTAACTAGTTTATTTAATATTATTGGAGAAGAATTTACTCGTAATATTTCAGAGGTTATTTTAAATGAAAATCGAGAACTCACAATCATCCTATCTCTCGGTAGAAAGCCCTCAAGCGCCTTTTTAGGTACTGATATGTGGAGTGAAAAGGTTGACAAACTTGATTCAGTAATCAAATTTATGCAAGAGAAGAAAACAATACCTGCCGTAATTAATCTGACTAATCTTAAAAAAATTGTTGTCAAGTTCTCAGACACCATCTAAAATTTTTTTATAGGGTGCAAAAAGTGCCGACCCTAGAAGCAGAATGATTCTGTAACTGTTTGTAAGCAGTGAGAAAGGACTCTCTCATGAATGACAAAAAAATTATTGTCGCGCTTGATATTGGTACGACGAAAGTCTGTACGACCATTGGTTACCTTGAGGACAAGGGAATGGAGATTATTGGCGTCGGCTCACATCCAAGTCACGGTCTTAAGAAAGGCGCAGTCGTCAATATCGACAAGACCGTTAAATCAATCCATTGCTCAATAGAAGATGCTAAGCTTATGGCCGGTATTGATAGCGTTTACGCTGCAACGGTTGGTATTGCTGGTAATCATATCTATTGTTTCAACTCTTCGGGAGTTGTAGCTGTTAAGGGAAAAGAGATCACACAAGCTGATGTTGATCGAGTTCTAGAGGCTGCTAAAGCCGTTCTCATCCCAAGTGATAGAGAAGTACTACATGTCATCCCACAGGAATTCAGAGTGGATAGTACAGCGGGAGTAAAAAACCCAATAGGAATGTGCGGATCAAGATTAGAAGCTCATGTTCATATCGTTACGGGAAAAACTCCTCTTATTCAAAATATTATTAAATGTGTAGAAGCTGCAGGGATTGAACCAAACGATATAATTCTTCAGCCAATTGCAAGTTCTAGATCAGTTCTTTCGCAAGAAGAAAAAGATCTTGGAGTTGTCTTAATTGATATCGGTGGTGGAACAACTGATATAGCGGTTTGGAAAGATGGAAGTTTAATTCACAGTCAAATTATTCCTGTTGGTGGGAACCATTTTACAAATGACTTAGCAGTCGCTTTAAAGATTCCGCATAATGAAGCTGAAAGAATTAAGATTAATCACGGATCAGTTCTTGCGGATAGTTTAAATCAATCTGCACATATAACAGTTCATGGGCTATCTGGATCAAAACCTCGCGAAGTTAAACTAGGCCAGATTGCTCAAGTGCTTGGAGCAAGGGCAGAAGAGCTTTTTGAAATTATAAAAAAACAAATTGAAGATAAAAACTTAACTGGAATGATCACTGGTGGATATATTTTAACTGGTGGAGGTGCACTGATTCGTGATTTATCGGACTTAGGTGAACACCTGTTAAATAAACCTGTGAAAGTAGGTTATCCTCACGCTTTTGGTGGGATGACAACGGTCATGCAAGACCCTAAATTTGCAACAGTACTAGGGCTTCTATTGGAGTCTAAATCGAATAATATGGGTAAGGAAATTACCAAAAATACCAAGCAAAAAATTTCCCAGTATGAAGAGGTAGATTTACTTGGTAGATTTAGTGACTCCTTAAGAAACGTGTTTAAGGAAATTTTTTAATCGGAGGATAATGTATGTTTGAGGTCGCAGAGAATATTGATAATAACTCGGGTGCCAGAATTAAGGTTATTGGTGTCGGAGGCGGTGGATGTAACGCCGTAAATACAATGATTAAGTCAGGACTTTCTGGTGTTGAATTTATTGTAGCTAATACTGACTCTCAAGCTCTTGCAGCTAACTTAGCACCTATTAAAATTCAACTTGGTAATGAATTAACAAAAGGTCTAGGAGCAGGCGCGAATCCAGAAGTTGGAAGAAAAGCAGCTCTCGATGATTACGAGAAGCTATCTGAATACATTGAAGGTGCAGACATGGTCTTCGTTACTGCCGGAATGGGTGGTGGAACTGGAACAGGAGCTGCACCTGTCATTGCAAAACTAGCTAAAGAGTTAGGAGCTCTTACAGTTGGTGTTGTAACTAAACCTTTCATGTTTGAAGGAAGAAAAAGACAAAAACAAGCAGACCTTGGGATTAAAACTCTTGAAGAGTGTGTTGATTCTTTAATTACTATCCCTAACCAAAGACTACTGCAAATCGCTGGTGAGTCTCTATCGCTTGTAGATACTTTCAAAAAAGCTGATGAAGTACTTCTTCACGCGGTTCAAGGTATTTCTGATTTGATCAATAATACTGGTTTCATCAACGCTGACTTTGCAGATGTTTCAACTGTTATGGCCAATAAAGGTCTAGCACTTATGGGTACCGGTATTGCAACTGGATCTGATAGAGCTGTTCAAGCGGCTACTGATGCGATTAGCTCTCCTCTTCTAGAAGATATCACAATTGATGGTGCAACAGGAATTATTGTAAACATTACTGGTAATGCAACTTTATCAATGCATGAAACTAATGAAGCAATGACTCTTATTATGGAAGCTGCTGACGAAGATGCAGAAATCATTTTTGGAACTGTTGTAGATGAAGAGATGGGTGATGAAGTTAAGATCACTGTTATTGCAACTGGACTTGGTGGGGCGACTAAAGCTGCTTACGTAGCAACAGAAACTCGTCCAACACTTACTCCAGAAGTTAGACCTACAATGATGGCTGAGCCAACTGTAAGAGTTGAAGACACAGTAAGAGAAGTTCAAAGAGAAGCAACACCTGTTGCTCCAGAGTATAACTCTCAAATTTCTAATGAGACTTCAGAGCTAGATAGCTTCTTAGGAACATCAAAAGTAGAAGGTGCTACAGAGTCTGAAATTGAAAATACAAATGTTCAATTCAATAACACAAGCACCGAGTTTCTAAGAGAGACTTCTCGTGAAACTCAAAATAATGTTACTAAAGAAGAACACAATCAAGTGGCAGCACATCCAATTGAAACTCGTGAAGAGAGAAAAGTTGAAGCGGCTCCAACTACTAGTTCAAAGGCAAAATCTATTGCTGAAAAACTTGGGTTTATGAACTTTGATGATGATGAGTTTGATACTCCATCATTCATGAGAAGAGACGATACGAGACAACAAGATATGTAAAAAATAAGAAGGCCCTCGATGAGGGCCTTTTTTATTTGAAGTATTTTTCTTCTTCGTCTTCTGAATCTCTAAATAAGATATAAGCCTCAGTATCATCTTCATTAAAACTATTTTCAAGTGCACGAATATGCTTATACAAGCCAAGTGATTCTTTTGATCCATATTCATAAGAAATAGCATCTTCTCCTTTAAGTTCAGAATGAGACATCTCAATAGAGAGGTAGATACTTTTTTCTAGAACATCTTCATCTTTAATCATCTTCTTAATTAGATAAGGAAGATATTTTCTCGTGCTTAGACTGCTTCTAAACTCCATCAGTAGGTCAGCTCTTTCACGACTCGATAATTCACTTTCAATACTTAAAATGCGGTATAGTTTACTCGCCAGTGATTTGGCTTTCTGTGCATTTCCTCCTGGACCTGAGGCATTATTATTTCTGTGAAAAAGAGGGTTCGCAATATGTCGGTCCCTTTTTCCACGGTAGATGGAATCAATAACTTTTTGAAAATCTTCAAGTTTAACGTAGTTTGCTTGTAGGTATTCAAGTCCTGTTTTGTTGATAAAAAACTGTACACGATAATTTACGTCTTCTTTATCTTTCTTAAAGAAAATTGGAAACATTCCTGGCCAGTCCCAACTTTCGAACTGATCATAATGACTGTCGACTGGTAGATTGTATTTTATTTCAGAGTGTAGGTTTTGCTCTTCAATTCTCGTGTGACTGTGTTCATAGTAATTGAAACTCATCCCAACTTGTGAGAAATCTAACTCCTGTTGAGTCGGGTCACTATTGAATATAGAAAAGAAAGTAGACGACTTCCTACTCTTTAAGTCGATAATCCCAATATCAAAACCAAACTCTTTTTCAGAGGAAAAAGTTGGGGCAAAAAAGTATTTTTCACCATCATGATCATAGCTAACAATATTATTTTCAGTAAAATTTCTAGATCTTTCGTATTTAGAAACTAGAAGATTGATATCGAATCCAAGCCCTCTTCTAGTAAAGTCGATTTCAGAATTAAATGTCTTTTCGATTCTTTTATTTTCTTTATTGGCGTCTTCTTTCGCAATCAGTTCAATTTTAGCTGCGTTAGACAAGAGTCTCTCTGTTTGAATTGCATTGTCTTTAAAAAGGTCTTTTGCAATCTGTGCATCTTTTAGTGCAAGTTTTGGTGTCAAAAGATCATCGTAAGCTTGTCTGGCAACTTCAGTGTTTAGATCAAAGATATAGTCTAAGACCATAACACGACCTTTTTCTCTATTGGCAAAGGCTTCCATTAAATCAAAATCAATAATCTTTTCTACGATTTTAGAACCAATTGAATTTCCGATATTAATTTTAAACAATTGTGGTCCAATATTTAAAGCACCACTTGTTTCGATATTTTTGGAGTTTTCTGCAAAAAGTCTTACTCTAATTTTTTGATCTTTCATTTTAAAAGTCTGGACCAGAAACTCACCACTCAAAATATAAAATGCTTTTGCATTTAAATTAAGACCAGGGCTGAGTACCTTATCCCCGCTAAAGCCTGCAAAAAGATTCATCTTGGCCTGCATGGAAAAATAGTCTCCTGGCTCAAGTTGCTCCATCGCAATTTGAGAATTAAACGGAATCTTTTTTAGATTTTCATCTGTGCTGATTTCAAGTAAAGCTCGGCTATGATCAGTATATGGACGAATAAATTTGAGTTTAGTTCCCTTGCTTAGACCTAATCCAACTGGGACAGGAAGACCATTAAGAAAGTCACCGGCATCAAATTTTGCTTTAAGCTCATAGCTATCAGATCTAAGCCAATATCCAGATACACCACCAGCTTCCACTTCTCTTTTATATTTAGCAGCAAGGCTTAAGCCAGTTTGATCAGAGGAAATATTGAAGACTCTGGCACCAACTCGAATATTTGCCTGGGAAAGTTTATCAAGAACCTTTCGGCCAAATCCACTTTCTTTAGCATAGCTTTCAAAGTCATGAATTCTGTCGAAAGTCTTATCTTCAAGCTCTTGGAAGCTTCCAATTTCTGCGCTTAGGTTGAACGAAAGGCTGAGAGTGGCCACTAATAATATACGGTTTTTTAAGTTCATACTTAAGGCTAACATGCTGAGGAGTATTCCCTGGAAAATCGACTGCTTAGTGTAAATTTTTTATGTAAAAACTTTAGACAATGGTAGGTACTACCTAAATCAGGCTTCGCGGTAGAGGTCAAACTTGGTGATAATTTCACCATCGTTTTCAATATAGCTGGTAAGGATGTAGGATTTTATGTTTTTCTTTTTAAGCTCATCTTTGCGATTTTGCATATTTAATGCAGCTTCGGGGTTTTCAGGGTCAGATAGAGCTTCTGCTAAAAGATACCATTCATGATTTTGATAATGAATACTGTCCTCCATACAAAGATAGAGCTCATCAAACGGGTGCAGGTCTGAATCATTAAATTCTTTATCACAAATAGAGCAGACACCTTTGTGAGAGACAGTGAAGTAGGAGAGAAGCTTCTTTATGAGATTTTTCATACCATCGAGACTATAGTGATTGGTTTGTAACCTAGTTTTCCGTTAGCAAAGTTTCTAGCCTTTATTCTAACCTTTTCAGTTACATAGTCATAGTCTCTATTTTTAAATTCTTGAAATACTGTGTAGTGAGTTAGCTCACGCAAATCTGGTAGAGCTCCCGCAAATTCGTTAGGAAGACCATTGGTTGTAATATTAATATTTTTCGATTTGTGGTTAATGGTCACGACAATCAGGCCATTACAGGCTAGTTTTCTTCTTTCGCTGATTTTTTCGCGCTCTATTGGTATATTATTTCCATGAATGATTATGGGATCAGTTGGAGCATTGTCTATGATCTTCATCTCGCCGTTTTTAAACATGATTAGATCAAAATTTGTAATGAAGTGAGTTTTGATCTGAGGGAAGTTCTTTGCAGCAAAGTCTATATGCTTACGTAAAAAATATGTTTCACCGTGAATTGGAATAAGATCAGTTGGCTGAATCTCTTTTAGAAGCTCAGCTAAATCTTTTTGACCAGGGTGCCCAGATGCGTGCACCTGCATATCTCTGGAAGTGATAACTTCCACATTAGAATCTGATAATTTGTTGATAAGTCGATAAATTTTCTTCTCATTTCCAGGGATGGCCTTGGAACTAAAAACGAAAATATCTTTTTCACTTAAAGTGATATGTTTTTGATCCCCATTAGAGATTCTTTTTGTTGCACCTAGATGCTCACCTTGGCTACCAGTCACAATAAACATGAGGTTTGGATCAGTGTAGTTTTCGATGGCATCAAGCTCTATAATTGGGAAATCTTCTTTGTTGAGAATTCCCACATTGTGAGCTGACTCAAGGTAGAAGTGAAGTGAACGCCCAATAAAGCAAACTTTTCTTTGGTGTTTCTTTGCTAGAATTAAAAGATTGTGGACTCTATAGATATTAGAAGCAAAGAGCGTGATAAAAGTTCTTTGTTTTCTTGCGATGATTTTTTCTAGATCTTCTAAAATGTCATTTTCGGAAAGAGTCTTATCTGGATTAAGGATATTAGTACTATCTAGAAAGGCGATGCTTCTTTTAGCCTTAGTGAAATATTGTTTGATCTTCTCGGTATTAAAAGGCCTCTCAAAGCAAGGGTTTAAATCATATTTAAAATCTGAAATAAATAAAAATGCTAACTCTTCTTGTTTATGAAGAATCACTCCAAAGGTATCTGGGATAGAGTGGGTTACATGAACAGGTCTTAGCGTATATTCATCAAAAGAAATTTCTAGATCTTCAGTATAAGTTTCAATCTCGAAAGAAAAACCTGCTTTAAAAATCTTAGCCTTTATCAACTCAGTGGCAAGCCTTGGTGCATAGAGCTTAGTTCTAGGGAATTCTTGTAAAAAATGAACAACAGCACCAATATGATCTTCGTGTCCATGAGTAATAAATAGAGTGATTGGCTTTTCAGACTTTTTTAAACTTTGAGTGTCGACAATTAAATAGTTGATATCGAAGAAGTCTTCGTAGGGAAATAGAATCCCATAATCAATTGCTAGTATTTCATTTTCAAATTCAAAGATTGTGATATTAGAGCCGATTTCTGCTACCCCTCCCATAGGGTAAATTTTTAAATCGGTCTTATTCATTGAGATACTCTCTTAGGCGGGCAGACAAAATTTTGGCTGCTACATCTGTTTCTTCGCCAACTGTAAAATCAGCAAACTGCTTTTGAGGTTCTAGATACTTTAAGTACATAGGTCGAACAGTTTCATAGTATTGCTCGATGACAGACTCAAGTGATCGACCTCTCTCATTTACATCTCGGTGAAGTCTTCTGGTGAATCGAATATCAGCTTCAACGTGCAGGAAGCATTTGATATCCATCAAATCGCGAATTTTTTTATCGAATAAAGAAAATATTCCTTCAAAAATAATAACTTTTTCAGGTTCGATTAAAGTCGTTTCTTCTTTTCTTGAGCTGGTTTTAAAATCGTAAATTGGAGCTTCAATTGCTTGGCCATTTTTTAATTGCTCAAGATGAGTGAAGAGAAGTTTCCAATCAAAAGCTTCTGGGTGGTCGAAATTAGGATTTCCTTTCGCTGTTAGCAGGTCATCTGGTAGAACATCGAGGTAATATGAGTCCATCGATATAAGACAGGCTTTGTGATTAACACGATTAAAAACTTTGTGGGCAAAGGTCGTTTTTCCGGACCCTGATCCCCCTGCGATTCCAATTAAGTACATAAGCGCACAAGGTAGCATAATATTTAGAGATAACAAATACTTAGAAGAAAAAATTATACGGTTTATTGTCATTTTTTATAGCACTCTGCTATGAAGGCTTATGGAAAAATATTATTACGTTCAAGTCGCTATCCCCCTTAATTTACAAGTAGACATTGATGCAATCGCAATGAGCTCACTTGGGTGTACAGGTGTTGAAGATTTTTCGATTGATGAACCGTTAGTGGATGAGATTTTAGGTGAGAAGTCTTATTCTGGTGGAGATATTCCAGAGCAAGAAATTCTAAATGTTGAAAAAGTGGTCCAAACCGACACGAGCTTAAAAAAATATTATTTTCAATCTCAGCAGGAATGTGTGGCGTTTCAAAAATTCTTAGAGAAAAATGAAATTACAGTTTCGCATATTATTGAAAAAGAAGTTAAGGATTGGAATGAGGAGTGGAAAAAGAATTTCTCCACGATAAAAGTTAGCGATGACTTACATATTGTTCCTGCTTGGGAGAAGAGTGAGGACGCGAAAGCGGGAGAACTTTATATTTACCCGGGAATGGGCTTCGGTACGGGAAGCCACGAAACAACTTATCTTTGTTTAAAATTTTTAGATAATATTAAAGAAAAACCTATTAATAATTGTATCGACTTTGGATGTGGTTCAGGAATTTTAGGACTGGCCGTACATTTGGAACGAAAAATCTCTGATATCGTACTGTTTGATATTGATCCGCAGGCTCTAACCAATACTGAGCAAAATATAGAGTTGAATGCTTTTGGTCCTGATAATTTTAAAGCAATTTTACCTGAAGAGTATAAAACTTATGTAGGGAAAAAGTACGATTTAGTATTCGCTAATATTTTACTGCAAACTCTCATTTCTGAAGCCTCTGATATTCAATCGCACCTAAAAGATGGATCAGTACTCATTCTCTCAGGACTATTAAAAGGACAAGAGCAGGAAGTATTAGATTACTATCATAAAACTTGTCCTAATTTAGAGCTTAAAGAGATTGCAGGAAAAGGTGATTGGATTGCCATTTTGATGGAATACAAAGCATGAGGGCAATTTTAGTTCCAGACTCTGATATAAGTAAGGATCACTTAATCGAGATACAAGATGAGAAGTTTCATCACTTAAAAAATGTATTGAGAGCGAAAGTTGATTTAGAGGTTCTTCTTCTAACAGGAAAGGGCGAAGGACGAATATTTAAAGTCGTTGAAATTACAAATAAGAAAATTTCGTTGATACCCATTTCTGAGCTTAAAAAGGCGTCACCTTCTCATGAAATAGATATTGCAATTGGAAAAGTAAAAAAAGACTCACTTGATCTCATAATAAAGCAATGCTGCGAATTGGGAGTGAGAAATATTTACGTCGTAAATTGCGAATACGCTCAATGCTATAAAATTAAAAATGATAGAATCGATAGATTGATTGAGTCAGCAATAGAGCAGTCTAATAATTATTTTATACCCAATCTTTATGAAGTCGGCTTCAGTGATCTTCCTTATGAGCTATATCAACAGATTTTTCTTTTTTCACTGAAGAGAGGAAATGCAAATTCTATTCTTCCTGGCAGGTCTCTTTTGATGATAGGACCTGAAGGGGGATTTTCTGAGGGAGAGGAAAGTCAGATTTTAGCGCTTGAAAATACAGTGGCGATTAATTTCGATATGCCAATTTTAAGGGCAACTACTGCAGTTCCTTGTGCGCTGGGCTACGTGTATGGCTTACAGGCTTGATTGCTGCTTTGTGAAAGTTGTGAGAATCTATTAGGGAGACATGCGGAGAAATTTATATGCAAGAACAAGATCAAGATATTGATAAAATCCTCGAAAATTTTGAATTCAGTGCAATTACTGATGGCCTTGGATTTCATCATTCTGTTGGTGAAGAGAAAAAAGTAGAGCGTTCACTAGCTCAAAAAGCTAATGAGCTTGATCAAGACTTAAAAAAACATATTAATTCTCTTAAACAGTCTAAGCCAACAGGTGAAATAAACAGAGGAGACCTTACTCCATTTTATGTAGATTCAGCACCTGAGCAAAAACCAATCGAGGAACTTGCAGATTTAATTCCAGAAGAGAAGAAAATAGAAATCATTAAACAAGCTAATTCAGCTGAACGTTTAATTGCTTGGACTATTGATATGATTTTTGTTGGAACACTTGCTGTTGCTACTACCGTTCTTTCATTTTTCTTTGCTGATATCCCTGTGAATAAAGTAACAATGTTCTCAGAGTTAAGTGCAACATTTAGCTTAGCGATGTTATCTCTCTATCATATTCTTTATTTTTCAGTGCTAGACTCTACAGAGCACTCAACATTTGGAAAAAGAATCTTTGGTATTAAAGTTGTAAAAAATTTAAAGCCGATCTCACTAACATTATCTTTTAAAAGAAATCTGTTCTGCTTGGTATCTTTAATTTTAATAGGGCTACCAGCAATTTTAAAAACTCAAGATCTCTTCTTTGAAACACAAGTTATTAAAAGATGAATTTAGACCATTTTAACCAAGCAAGAGAAAACAAAAAAGTCGTTTTTACTAATGGCTGTTTTGATATTATTCACCGTGGACATGTGAGCTATTTGAATGAAGCACGCGCTCTTGGTGATCTTCTTGTCGTCGGCTTAAACTCTGATGCTAGTGTTAAAAGATTAAAGGGTGAATCTCGTCCGGTAAATCATGAACAAGATCGAAAATTTGTGATGGAAAATCTTAAAGCAGTAGATTTTGTGTTTATTTTTGAAGAAGACACACCTTTGAATCTAATAAAAGAGATTAGTCCTGATATCTTAGTTAAAGGTGGAGATTGGAAGCCTGATCAGATAGTTGGCTCGGATTTTGTCATACAAAATGGAGGCCAAGTCTTATCTCTAAAGTTTATTGATGGCTTTTCTACCACCTCAACTATTGAGAAAATCAATAATACCTGATAATTGGCATCAATTTTTCCCGCTTTAAGGCTTTGAATTTACTTGTTTTTGACATATTTTGTCAGGTTTCTTCGAATTTTTCCTAAACTTATTCCTGAGCGCATCGATAAGGTTTATGTCTGATGGTTACTATCAACTACTGGACGTTAAACTTAACCTTATTAGAGGAGTACACAATGGGCTTAAGAATTAAAACAAACGTACCTTCTGTAGCGGTACAAAAAGAACTAAGAAAAGCTGCAGAAAACACAGAAGACAGCTACGCAAAACTGGCTTCTGGTAAACGAATCACTAAATCAGCGGACGATGCTGCTGGTCTAGGTATTGCTAAGAAAATGGAAGCTGAGGTAAGAGGTTACCGAATGGCTCAAAAGAACGCGAGTTCAGGTGTTTCACTTGTACAAGTAGCTGAAGGTGGTCTTGATGAATCAACGAACATCCTAACAAGAATGAGAGAACTCTCAATTCAAGCAGCTTCAGATACTGTAGGTGAAAGAGAACGCGGATATTTAAATCTGGAATATGAACAACTTGTAGAAGAAGTTGATCGTATCTCTAAGACGACTACTTTTTCAGGTAAGGAACTTCTTACTGGTCAAAGTGATACAGGAACAATGGAATTTCACGTAGGTGCTTATGCCGGTGAAGATAATAGAATCTCATTTGATGCAGATGCTACTGATGCAACAGCTGCTTCACTGGGAATTCAAGGGACTAGTATCGCTGATAAAGACGGTGCTCAAGGAAACCTTGAAGTAATTGACGAAGCGATTAATAAAGTAGCTGGATTTAGAGCGAACTTTGGTGCGATCCAATCTAGACTACAATCAACTATAACCAACTTAGATACTGCTGCGGTAAACACTGAAGCTGCTAGATCTCGAATTGAAGATGTCGATGTAGCGGAAGAGTCTGCGAAACTTGCTGCAAACAACGTAATGAAGTCTGCAGGTATCTCATCTTTAGCTCAGGCTAACTCGATTCCAAATAGTGCAATGAGACTAATTGGATAATTAAGTAGGTAAGTAGAGAGGCGGGGAGGGCAACCTCCCTGTGCTAAAAAAGAACAATTATTGGTATAAATGTACCAATTTATCTTAAGCCCCCGCCTCTCTAGCGATGAAAGTTGTTAGAGAGGCCATATAAGAACAGGTTTAAAGATGGAAAATACGAATCAAAATTTACTACAAAAAAATTATGATGAGTGGTCCATTCAAAGCATCATTGATAACACAAAGTTAAATGAGCGCTCTGTTCTTGCATGGAAATTTGTTTCGGGGAAAAAAGTAACGGTCGAGGTGACCTTCTATATTATTAGAAAGGCGAGAAAAGAGATTGTTGTAAGAGCGGCATCTCGACAAGGGACAAAGTTATTAGGCGAGTTGGCGGCGAGTGCTAATAACCTGAACTTCTACTTACCAGAGGATATGGTTTTGTTTCAAACTGAAGTTAAGCAGATTGAACAAAACGGGGACGTGAGAATTACGATCCCAGCAATGATCGCACAAGTCGATAGAAGAAAGAGTTTTCGATTGTTTGTCGAAAATGGGATAAGTGTTAAGTCCACATTTAAAAAATTAGGGCATGGACACAAACAAGTAGAGCAATTATTTAAAAAAGATTGCTTTGATATTTCAGCAAGTGGTCTATCTTTTATCGTGTCTAAGCCTGAGAGAAAATTTTTCGAATTAGGCGATAAAGTTTCGGGAATAACCTTAGAATTTGACGGCAAAGCGATTGAGTTTTCAGCGGTAGTTGTAAATTTACAAGAGATAGAGCCAAGTCCACACAACAATCTTCATTATAAAGGCTGGAAAATTGCCTTTCAATTCAACGATATTGATTCAGGGCATGCAAAAGAATTAGATAGTTTCGTATTTAGGTATCTAGACCTAGATAAAGCCGTTTAAGATTTGCGACTTAATGCTATAATACTGATATGAATTACGTATTTATTTCAGATCTTCATATCAAAAGGCCAGATGACCTGGCAGCTCGAATATTTCGTGAATTCTGTCTTCACTCACATACACTTCATTCGGATAAAGTTATTTTCCTAGGTGATATTTTTGACCATGTTGTGGGAAACCATGTGGAATACTTAAAAAAATATCAATTCTTTTTTGAAGAACTCGATAAGCTTTTGGCCCTAGATAAAGAGGTCGTTTTTATCGAAGGAAATCATGATTTTCATATTAAAGAGCTCTTTGAGAGATATCTCTCGAGTAACCCACGCTATTCGACAAATTTTCGTTATTTAAGAAAGGGTGAAACTCTTCTGTTGGGCGAAGAAAAATTTTATTATTGTCATGGTTATGAAGTAGATTACTTCAATAAGTACTTTAGACGATGGTATCGTATATATTCTTCTAAATGGTTTAAATTTTTTATCAATTATGTTCTAACCTACAATATCATTATGAAAATTGCTGACTGGGCATCTAAAGATTCTAAGAGGAGAGGTCAAAAGACCTTTGATTTTAATCTTGCACGAGTAAAGTATATTGAAGGTGCTTATGAGTTAATAAAAGAAAAGAAAGTTGATGGGGTAATTGCTGGTCATACTCACATTCCATGCACGCATAAGTATCCCACTAATCAATGGTATTTTAACTGTGGTTTTCCCATACGTGACAAAAAGTTTTTATCATTTAGAAATCAAAAATTCGAAATGGTTAATTTAGAGGTATCATAGCCTGGATTTCATAATCCATTTTCTGACCTTCAAGCTCCATAATCGTTGCTGTCGTTCGACTCTTATTTGTCGACTTTTCAACTTTAACCACCTTATCTGCAAACTTCGCAATTTGAGGAAGGTGAGTGATAGTAATGACTTGAGAATTAAATGAAACACTCTCAATTGCACTTCCTACACATAAAGCTGTCTCGCCCCCAATTCCGGTATCAATTTCATCAAAAAGAAAAATACTAATACTGTCTTTAGTCGCAAGAATATTTCTTACTGCTAAAAGGATTCTTGAAAGTTCTCCTCCTGAGGCGATATCTTTGATCTGATAAAAGCCCTCTCCAGGGTTGGTTTCAGCTAAAAATTGAACATGCGAGTGACCGTTAATATTGAGCTCATTCGATTTACTCACTGAAACTTTAATTGATGCACCAATCATTCTTAGAGACTTCACCATTTGGGTGAGCTTCTCCGAGAGTTCGCCGGCAGCAGTCTGGCGAGTTTTATGAAGTTTTGTAGCAACATTATTTGCCTTGCTTAAAAGTGCTTCAAGTTCTCCTTCCAGGGTCCCAATATTATCACTGATTGTGGTAATCTCATCAAGTTGAGCTTGAAAATCAGTAAAGACCTGCTCTAACCCTTTTGTATCAGTATTAAATTTTCTCTTTAATTTTTGATACTCATCAAGTTTTTCAATGAGTTCGTCATATTCTTCTTCGGGAAATTCAGTGTTTTGTTCCAAATTTATTCTAAAGTTAAGATCTTGCAGCATCTCTTTAGCTGAGAAGAAGTTCTCTTGTTCTTTATCAGAAATTGAGCTCTGCCCAATTAGTGACTCTAGTTTGTTAAGCTGCTCTAGGAGCCCAGTAGAGTGGTGATCTCCCTCAAATAGCATATTAATATTTTCTAGAACCTGTTTTCCTTCAAGTTTATTTTTTAATTCTTCTTTTTTAGAAATTAGTTCTTGTTCTTCCGCCAATGAAGGGGAAAGTTTTTGAAGTTGGTTCAATTGAAATTCTATATAGTCTTTCTTTTGAAAAAGTTCTTTTTCTTTCGCGATCAGCACCTCAAGCGTTTCTCTTTTCGTTTTAATCTGTGAAAATAAGTCTCGGTACGAATCAAGATCATTCCCATTCTGGGCATAAAGATCTAAAAGCTTTAACTGATATTCAGAAGACAAAAGTTTTTGATTTTCAAATTGACCTACAAGATCGATATATTTTCGTGCAAAAGTTTTTACAAATTGTTGAGTACTAAGTTGCTGGTTAACATAAGTTTTAGACTTTCCATTTGGATAAAGAATTCTCTTAATTGAGCAGTCGTCTTCAAAAGGATAGCCTGCTTCACTAAAAAACTCTTTGATACTTTTATCTTCAGTAGAAAAGATTCCTTCAACTACTAAAAAATCGGAGTCTTTTCTAATGAGTTTTTTGTCGCCTCTAAAGCCAATTATTAGTTCAATTGCATCTAGAATTAAACTTTTTCCTGAACCTGTTTCACCAATAATTGCATTAAACTTAGGACTAAAATGTACGATCTGTTGATCAATGATACCTAAGTTTTGAATTGTTAGTTTTCTAAGATAGAGTTTCTTACTCATGGTTAGTCCTTGTTAACTTCTCTCGTTCCGTAAACGAACTTCTCTTTCAATGTATGGAAATATGTTTTTTCTACATTATTTATAAGTGTTATATACCTATTTTTTTCTTTTTTTACAGTTATGAAATCTTTGTATCTTACTGGTACAACAATTTGTCCATCAATAGTGACGTTTACGTCATCTATATTCTCAATAATTTTAATTGTAACGGTTGAGTCGTCAGATATAACAACTGGTCTGTGAGTCAAGGCGTGGGGACAAATAGGAGTTAGAATATAGGCATTAACACTTGGGTGAACGATGGGGCCGCCAGCCGCTAAAGAATAACCTGTTGATCCATAAGTTGAACTCACAATAATACCATCACCACGAACATCTTGAGTATGTTCATTATTAACTTCAATACTAACTGACATCATTCTCGCTATGGCATTTTTTGTAATGACAGCATCGTTAAAAAAGAACTCATCTGAGATTACTTTTTTTCCTCGAAAAATTTGGACTGAATTTAAGTAAATTTTAGAGGTTTTAAATTTGTTGGCCAGGACAAGATTGAGATGTTCATAAAAGTCCATTCTTGAAAACTCAGTGATGAAACCAAGTCGTCCTAGGTTTACACTAAACAGAGGAATGTCATTAGCAATTTTTCTGCTCACACCTAAAAGTGTGCCGTCACCACCTAGTGACATTACTAGGTCCATCGAATGAAATAGTTTTTTGGAATCACAAAAATTAATTTTCTCCATCAAGGTCTTAGGGATAATTTTTTCTATCCTCTTAGCTTCTTTTTTTAAAAGAAAAACGGATTTTTCACGTTTATGTAGCCAGCGAAAAAGGTTCGTCAGGATAGTACCAAAATCTTTAATCTCGGAGGGTTTTAAGACAATTCCAATATTTATAATTTCTTTCATACTGTTAAAAAGGTTTCTATTACGTCGTTGATATTATCAAATGGTTTATTTAGTACTTTACATCCGTAGCCATTTGCTTTGTCTATAACCTGCGATGAAGAGTAGGCGGTAATAATAATAAATTTTTTTGCAATTTCACTTTTCTCGTAGCGATGTTTACTTTCCTCGATTACATCGAAACCTGAAATATCTGTCAGCATCAGGTCACAAACAATTCTGTCAAAGTCATGAAATTTTATTTGCTCAATTGCATCTTTACCACTGCTGACCGCTGTAACTTTAGCACCACGCTTCTCCATGAGCATTTTTAGAGATTTTTGAATAAGAATTTCGTCTTCAACTAACAGTACTTGCATGCGCTAATATTAGGACAAACTGAGCTCCCTTGTCACTTTTAACGCACCACAGATCTCCCCCTTGCTTTTGAGCAAGATTGCGACAAATGGATAAGCCGAGTCCTGTGCCCTCCTGCTTTGTGGTATAGAAGGGATCAAAAATAGTTTCCACTGTATCCACGGAGATACCAGGACCTGAGTCCATATAGTCAACTCTTAGGCCGGTTAGTTCCTGAGAAATTTTAATACCAATTTTGGCCTGTCCACTTGGAAGCTGCCTCATTGCCTGTGAACTATTAATAATTAAGTTAAAAAATATTTGTGATAGTGAAGTAGGGTTATTTTGAATTATCAATTCACCTTTAGAGTTTAAGAGAGATGGTTCGCATTCAATTTCTCTTTTAATCATTTTTGTTTCACTCTTTGTGAGAGTAAATACTTCATCTATTAATTTTAGAAGATTTATAGATTGAATCTGGTCACTTGAACTATAGAGCTTACTAAAGCCGTTAAGGATATTAAGACATTTTTCAATGGCCTCAAGAATTTGTTCTGCGAGTTCCCTATCGTCAGGTTGCTTTAACTCCTCTGTCGCAATACTCGCAGATAATTGTATGCCAAAAAGAGGATTGGATAATTCATGCCGTAGAGTATTGAGTAGTTCACCTAATAACGAAATTCTTTTAATGTGAAACTCGTTATTGATCTTTTTTTCGGTTAGGTCGTAATCTTTTAAAGTATCACTTATGGACTGTAGCTTAGAAGTTAATTCCAATTGATCTTGGTTCTCTAAAATCACATCGAACAGGTTTAAATTAATATTACAAAAAAGGTTGAAATCAAAAATATGGTTTTTCCCATAGGGTATAAACTCACTTCTAGTCCCTATAATGATCAAGTTATGTGATCTAAAACTTGCAGCTTTTGCTAAACAAGTTCCTACTATATTAATCTGTGAGCTTTTTAAAAACGATTCTGCAAAGGTCGTCTGCTTTGCTTTTTTTATTGTGTTGAATACATCGTTGAATTCCTCAACACTCATTCTTTTAAGGTCTAAATTGTTGGATGAAATTTCAGCATATGAGGCTGAGATATCACCTTTTTTGTGAAAGACAAAATGAACATGGGGCACATCAGTCAGAAGATTTTTAGATAAACTTTCCTGTATAAATCGTAGAACATTTTTTATTTTTAATAGCTCTAGAAAATTGGAAAAAATTTGAGACTGCGAAATAGTATTCTTTTTTAAGATTTTTTTGAAATCTAATTTTTCTCTCGAGTATGACCTTGCAATTCTTTGTATGTGGGGAATCAAGTTAGATTTTAAAATTTTTAAATCATTTGCATCTTCTACGAAAGTTAACGAAAAATGTTCATCATCAAGACTTTTGACGATTAAGTCGGCTTCTTTAGCACTTTCAATAATTTGCACATGATCTAGCTGGCCATCTATTGAGACCTGACTAAAGAGTTTTAAACTCTGTTTCGAAGATTTATGAAGACGTGTATTTTCCACTGAGTTAGGTTATCTTTCAATTCGTACTCAAGCAAGTCAGTTAGCATTATTGAATCATCTTTTGCGATGGCATCAGATATCGCTTTCATAACGGACAATAAATGAATTTGTAATTCTTTATAAGGAAGAAGCTCTACGTCGTCAGCATTTTTACAAATATACGAACTGGTAATGATAAAGGTCTCGATAGCTTCTATGATGAGATTTAGTTCTTTTTTGGCCTTTAAAATATCGTCATTCTTTAAAAGCTCAACACATGCATCTAGCTTTGCGAGAATTTTATTTGAAAGTTCTAAAACATCTTCAACCAATGCAATTTTATTAGCATTTCTGGCCTGAATATCTAATGAAATTATGTCTTCACGGTTAATAGGTCTAATTAAATCTGGATCATCAGAATCTAGATCTAGATTTTTTCCATTCATCTTTAGACTTTCAAAGTCGTACTCACTAAGAGGAAATTTTCTTCTTAACTGAGGGATAAGTGACTTTAAATTAAAAAAGTGTTCTTCACTGATTTCAATTCTTTGGTTGTTTAGTTCTAAAGTTGCCATACATTAATTCTAAACCTCTTTTATGCTCTCCGCCACATTAATTTTTGATTCGACTGTATTTTTAATAAAGTCATTTATAACGGCAGCTAAGTTTGAAGCATCATAAAAGCAAAGCAGGCTACTTTTTGCAATTTCATTGAGATTGTTTCCTGGCGTATTCGCTTTATTTACATGGAAGAAATCAATCAGATCCGCTAGTAGCGGATAGGTTTGTTTAGTAATCTGACAAAGTTGATCAACTTCATTTAGCTTCTTCACAGCAGCTTGAAGTTCTGCATAATCAACTTGTTTCTGCTCACTGGCTTTGATGATTTGATTGCAATAGCGAACTCCAAAATTATAGAGTTCAAATAAATGATTCGTACCTTCAATATATTGAGAAAGATTGTTAGCGGTCTCAACCGTAATGTCTGGTAAGGAGGTATTGATATCTGTTCCTCTAAGGTAGTACTGGAAAATAATTTCGTAGTAGTTCTTAAAAACATCTTTGATATCAGAATAATTTTTTGTCAGTTCGTTTAATCGAAGACCAGTCTCGGTGTATTCACTTTTATAGATTTTTAGATTTCCAGTGTGAAAAGGAGAAAGTTCAGCTAAGCATGTATTTATGTCTTTAAGCCCATCGGAAAGGTAGCTTTCGGCAACCTTGGTGACAACTTGATGTTGAATGCTATTGTGGCATGGTAGAAGTTCACACCTATCATCGACTTTACATGGAAAGCAGCTATTTCGCGGGACTAAATTTATAACCTTATCTGAATAGGCTGTTGTTTCATGGGGTCGCACTGTACCAAGGGAGATAACTATACTTTGAGTTAAGGTCTCAGCAGCTAGGTGTGAAACCAAAGAATCATGACCAATAAAGAGCTTTGCTCGTTGTAAAAGTGCATATGTTTCTTCAATGGCAAAATCACCCACGTGAGACTTTAAACGTGTTTTAACTTTTTCAAGTGCAGGTGAGTTAACGATTTTTGAAACTTCTTCAAGATCATTAGGTGCACCTACTAGGTGGATATCATAATTAGTATATTCATTAAGAAGCTTGTAGATTACCTCTACCCATTTGGTCGCTCCCCAGCTTTTTTTCTTTGAAGAGGCAAATGGGTGAATAACAATTCTATTCTCTCTTGTTTCTTCTGATTCATTTTGAAGCACTAGGAGTTCTTTACATCCAAGAGAGTAGCGATAAATATCTACTAAATTAAACGGAGTGTTTGTTCCTCTCATGACGCTAGAGTAAACATATTGACTCCAAGGATCAGTAACAGAAACTTCTGTTTTATCATTTCGAGTAAGTCCAAGCTTTTGGTTAGATCTTACTAGTGAGTGTAAATAAGACGAGCTCTTAGTATAGCTGAAATTTACAGAAACATCGTATGTCGTCTCATTTATTCTATTAATAAAATGCTTAAGGTTTCTGTGGCCGCTTGCAAAGGTTCCTTCAATTAGGAGGTCTTTTGTGTCGAGATAGAATATTTTTTCAAATACAGTACGTAAAAGAAAATCTATTCCTTTCCCCATACTCTTGCGAGCAATCAAATGGCATTCAATACCTGGAGTTTCACCCTTGAACTGCCTCACTGCTTGTAAAGTCTGAACCAGGTCTCCAATTCTTGTGAGTTGGATAAACAAAACTGTGCCTTTCATTATCCCTCCTCTTCTATAAGGGATACTAAAAGTAGTTGCTCCAGGTGTTCTTCTTTAAGATTCTGGTTTGTTCTTAACTTTTCTTGAATTTCTTTCATGGCCTTGTGAATTTCTTCCTGAATAGTCACAATAACCTCCTCGATTAAAGATTAAGCAGTTTTATCTGTAGACTTTGTCTCTGGAGTGAGATCTCCCATCAAATATCCACAAACTTCTGTTACCCTTTGTACGTTTGATTTTAACTCAAAAAGCTCTTTTTCAATTTGCACAAAGTTTTCTTTTGCATCTTCCGTTTCAATCGCTTCAACGCGCCCTTCTGCAAATCTGATAAGTGCTCCTACGATACTATCTTGAGTTCCGTATGCTAATAGTTGATCGTAATAACCCAAAAAGCTATTTAGACTATCCTGAGAATTTCTCATGCCCTTAAGTGCTCTTAGAGTAGCTAGAAGAATCTTTACGACACCAGTTAAGTCTGATCGTACGATATTCACATATTCTTTTAAATCATCTTTCTGGCATTTCTCTTGAATATCTTTAAAAAGGTGTTGATTCTCTGGGTAACCTAAAAGGTTAAAGAAAATACTTCGAGATATGTGATAATTGAGTTCTGAGTGAAGATCTACGTCACCTCTTATTTGAGAAAAAAAGTAACCGTACTCATCTTTTACACATGCAAAAGATTTGTTTTTCGTAACCATCGTTTCTACTGGCATTTCACTTTCAAATAACTCATTGATGCTGAAAATAATATCAGAGCCGAGTTGATTTTCTTCTGTAAAATATAGCACTCTAGAGTGTTCTGTACTTACTATTGGCTCAACCGCAAAAGGTTCAGCATTTCGTAGCTCAATTGATTCTGTCTGCATCAAGTTTGCCAGTACAAGTTGATCTGTTGCTGGGGATACAAAAAGATCTAAGTTTCGCGCAACAGCGGTAAAAGCGGTTAAATCAATATTGATAGAAATTAGGCTATTGTTGAAGTCTAAGTTTAATTCGTTAACCATGTTTTTTTGACTTGGTTGTTTTGAATCAATTAAAAGCACAGGAATATATTGAGTTGACTCAAGTAAAGTACTAATTACTTCACCAAGAGTTTCCTTAGATAAATAGCTTCCATCATAGCCTTGGCTTAGAGAAATACCGATCACCTTGGAATCACCAGCTTTCATTGTCCGTATTCTACCAAAATTTTGATTTGCGATCTGAGAATATTCATCCGAAATTTTTAATGGTTCACTTGCAGATCTCCAAGGAGCGCCAATTAAATGAGACTGAATAATATTAGATTCGATCGGTGATCTTCTTGCTGATGAATTTACATAATTCATGGTCAAAGACCAGTCACAAGAATGTTTAGTCGTTCCCTTGTCTGAAAGTGAAACGCCGATTTTATTCTCCGTAATCATAACTGTCGTCAGTAATGTACTTAAAGTCGTATTGCTTTGATTAATTACTTGATCCCAGTTTTCATTCATAACTTCAGCAAGATTCTCTCCAAGAGTTTCGAGGGCATATCCATTCGAAAACAATCTTCCATCAACAATTTTTCTTATTTTTTCAGACTGGATCATATGAAATTTTGATACATGATTGAGAAGGGGAGCATAATTGCGATGGGACTCATCAATCAAAAGATGGAGCTCCGTATGAGGATAGTTTTCTCGCAAAGTATCCATTAGATGAGCACTGCTAAGAAGTTGCTTACTTGTACCTAAGCTTACAATTAATATTTTATTCATTTCTATATCCTTAAGAATTTGCGATTTCGTTAAATGCTAATGTTAAAAAGTCTTTTCTTGTGAAGGTTCTCTTTTTCATTACCGATTCAATATATTCCTCAAGTGTTCCATTCTCATGAGAAGTTTCTACAAAAGTATCAATACTTTTTGAGAAGCGACGTAACTGGTTAAGGTCAGTACTTGCTTTGTATTGTAATAGATTTGAAAAGAATTCTTTGTTTAGCATAAAGCTAGCATCATGTTTTAAGATCGCAGGCGAACTTAGAAGAAATTCGGTGAAGTCTCTTCTAAGAAATAAAGACTCTGGATCTTTTGTATGAATGGGAATGATATTACTGTCTTCAAACTTACGTTTTTCATTAAAGTCTTTATACAGTTGTTCATTGGGCTCAATAATTAAAATTCGGTAATTGTCGTGCTCGCGATTGAGGATTTTTGCAATCTCTTCAACATGGTATCCAAATCCAAGACCTAAAACGATAACATTTTTCTTACGTTTTAATGTTTCTTCGTGGAGTTTAGCAAATCCTTCAGCCTCTTTGGCCGGACTATACATTGAATGAAGATAGACATCATCAATATAAGGAACAGTTAGTCCTGATTTAGATTTAACAAGTTGGTACTGAGAGTAGCGTTCTTCCATAATCGTGCTCACAATTTTTAGTAGATTTTCTTAAGGTTATAACCTTTAAAATTCTCTTTGTTTTTAAACGTTTTAGCAATTTCATTTTGCGTTTTCATTTTTTCAGCTTCGAGATACATAGTAATTGATTCATCAAGACTGTTAATCTTATTAATTAGTTGATTAACTTGGTTATTTGTCTTGTTGATCTGTTCCTCATTTTGCTGAGTTTGTTCAAGGCTCATTCTTTCGCTCATTGTTTCAGCAATGGCGATAGCGCGCTCTCTATTGTCCAGTAGAGGGAGAAGTTCTTCGAAACGCTCTTCTCTAGCTAGTTTTAGACCTTCTATAGAAAGTTCATAGGCTTTTTCTAAAAACTCAATTAGAGATTTTTCTGATGTGTTATTTTTCATGCATTACCTGCTTTTTCAGTCTTAAGTGATTTCACTGCTTGGGACCAACCATCATAAAGTGTCGTTAAAACATTAAGGCAACCTTCAAGAGGTGCTTTGTCTTTATTGATATTTGCCTGAGTACTGGAGTAGAGAATAAAATCATAAAGAGCTGACAATTCTCTAGCTACATCTCCACCAATCTCAAAATCAAGACTATTGTTAAGTTCAATAACGATGTCCTGAAGTTTACCGATGTGTTCTCCTTTAGCAGCAACTTTCTTTTCATCAATTGCTTGGATTGCTTTTTTACAACTCTTAATAGCTGCTTGATACAGCATTAAAAGAATCTGCTCCTTACTTGCCGTTTGAACGGACGTTTTTTTGTAGGCTCCTAAACCGTAACTCATACTTTACTCCTTAACCAAGTTGTTGGACTGGATTAAAACCTCCACCGCCGAGGCCAGCTAATCCAGATCCTTGAGTTTTAATTCTTGATATTGTTTCTTCTAACCTTGCAAACTTTGCTTTTAGGTTTTCTTCTTTTCTTTTTATCCTTCTCTCTGTGGAATCGATTCTTCTATCTATTTGAGCTATTTTAGAGTCGAGTCCGCTTTTTCGGGAGGAGAGAATACCACCCGGAATTTTCATAGCATCTTTTACCAGGCGTTCAATATTATCAACAAAGCCATCAACTTTTCCTTCCTCAATAGAGTAGCGCCCATTAATGACTTGGTTTACTAGATCGATATTTTCATCAAGCTTTGCTTGAAATTTTTCTTTATCTAATTTAAGCATCCCGTCTTTTTGAAATTGCAGTCCTAGGTCACCAATTCTAAAATTACCAAACTCTGTTGGTACTCCTGCAAATACAGATGAACGTAGTCTACTTTCTAATGTCTGGAGGGTGATATCCCCACCGAGTGTTTGCGAGGTATCTGAAGATTCGTCTAATCTATTTTGTTCTTTAATAAAGCCAATTACTTGGTTGATATTAGAAACGAGGTCATCAATTTTATCCGCCATCTTGGCAGTATCTTCAGTAATCTCAAGAGTGATTTCATCACCCTTAGCAGCTTTTTTAAGATCTATCGTAACTCCTGGAATGAGTTCGGTGGTTTTATTTCCTGGAAGTTCTATTTCAAAACCATCGAGCTTTATTTTAGCATCTTGTGCTTCTCGCTCTCCATCAAACCAAATATCAACTTCTCCATCTACCAAATAGAGGTTTGGGAATTGTGCTTTTGCTAGGTCCCCAGTTTCTTCTAGTGTGATGATAAGTTTCCAAGGCGCGTCGGATCCGTCACCGGAGTCTACGACATTAGCGCGCATACCATTGTCTGCATCTTTATTGATGAGTTTAGCGATTCCAGAAAGACTCGCGTGATCTTCGTCGATATATATTTCTTTTGAAGTTCCATCGGGGAGTTCGTACTGTAAATAGCCAACACCTGTGTAAGTGTTGTCTTTGTCCGCTACACCGTTAGAAATAGCAGAAGATTTTTGTGCTAATTGGAGAACTTCAATTTGATAAGTTCCGGGTTCGGCAACGTTTTTATCCACAGAAGCTTTGATGCCTTCACCTGAAATATTGACGTTAAATTCACGAAAAGATCTTGCACCTTTATTGGCGTATACGGCACCCTCGAGTTTCTTAACTCGGTCTATAAGGTCATTAAGCAAGGCTTTCTTGTTTTCAATTTTTCCCTTTCGCGCTTCCATCTTCTGCAAGGGAATTTTTTCTGCTTCAATAATTTGCTTAACGATATCCTTGGGCAGTCCTGAATTTATAGAACCAAATGCAATACCCAACTAATCCTCCTGATCGTCCCAATCGCGCCTTCCTGCACTATGGGGGTATCATATACATCGTATCATACTAAGAATTTGATGCAATAGGGTATCAAGTGAGTTAAAATAATGAAGGCCCTGGGGTAGCGGGCCTTCAAATAGGATGAATTAGATTGGGTAAGTGCTAACCATTGTAACACTTACTAAATTTATCGGGTATTATGGAAAAAGCTTTAGCAAAAAAGTCAGACATTCTTAAAATAAAGTATAAATTCTTTATAAATCGTATAGTTACGTACTTTTCGTTCTTGTTAATACCAGTTTGGCTTCAAAAGACCGAGCAACTAAGTCTTTTTTCACAAAGCTTGATTCTTTTGGTCTACATCTTATTTATGGGAAGTCAGTGGTATTTATTTGGGAAAGAAATCGACCACCGACTCAAAATTTATTACAAGGCGAACTCTTCATTGGAGAGAATAATTTACCGGGTTCTTTTAGGAAATATTGGACTGATTTTGTTGTTTAATATCTTTTCCCTGCTACCAAACATTGCACTTGGTTCAGTTTTTTGGGGCTTTTTTGCAGTCTTAGGTATTTTCTACTCTTGGCCTACTCGAGGGAAAATTATCGAAGAGACGATGGTGAGTCAGTTCAGTGAAATTCGCTATCTTGATTCTTTTGAGAAAACTATCTTATCCCTAAGTACAATAACGTTTTTAATCACGCTGCCAGATTTTCCGCTCTTCGAAAATGTTGATGCATTAAAGCTCTATCTCGATGGATCAGAGAACGTAAGTTTCTTTTTGTGGAATTATTTGTCTGTACTTTATTACCCATTCAAAGAATTTCCAAAACTCTTTAATTTGGTATGGAACTTTCATTTCTACTTTATTGGCATTGGGACATTTTTATTTTCTTTTTACTGCTTACTCAGATATTTTTTTTCGAGACGATTATCTATGCTTGGTACCTATGCAATTATTAGTTCATGGAGTTTATCTAAGCTTGTAGTAAATGATTTTTTTGTCGCTGTAACAAGTGGCCTACCACTTATTTGGTTGTGGAGCTTTATGTGGAGTACGAGGTCCGGAAGCTACAGATCAGGCTTATTCACTGGTCTTATCGCATTTTACCTTGCGATATTTAAACCAATATACTTCTTTTTAACACCTATAATGCTGCTTGCCGGATACTTTTTATTTCAGCCATCTAAGACAGCTTGGTACCGCAGACAATGGCTTAAATACAATATTTTCGGAGTTGTCATGGCCGGTTTTACCGCTATGTTGTTTGTCACAGAAACTCCATTTGGCGAAGCCGGTATAGATTCAGTATGGATGACTATTTTAGATGCAATTTATAGGAAAGCGTTTTTTGCTATCGCCCCATTGGGAATTATTTTAATAGCTCTGTACTCTTCAAATATTTCTAACTACCTCCTCACTTACGTTAATCTTGATCGTAAGAAATTAGGAGAAGTCATGTTTGGAATTGCAATTTTATTTATCTTTGGTTCGTTTGTGTCGCCCACATTTTTTAATGGATTATCCATAATGTGGACTCTTGCTTTCTTATCTCTTTTTCCCATTGAGTGGATATTTCAGTCTATTAGTAGGCTTCGTTCTAAGAGAAATTTAATCTACGCTATGTACATCTTGGTGTGTCTACTGGACTCGCAGATGGAGAATAGACTTCGGATAGTGGCCAAAATGTTTCTTGATAACGAGAGCTTGAAATACCTGATTCAATACTAATCTTTCATCAGTAATACTAAACTTAAGCATAAGAATATCTAATATGATTACGTCTAACTTATTAAAATTATGTTGAGTTGATATGTCTAAAAGATTTCTCTTGTGCGCGGTAGAGAGATTTATTACAATTATATTAGGTGTAAATGGCAAGGAGGTCGTTATACTTAAGTCATCTGTAACCCACAATGTCTTTTCCGAATTCGTTTCGAATTATCAAACCTTTCAAACCACTTTTTCAAATCAAGATCAGCCATTCGTTTATGTCGATTATGATGGAGCCATCAAGCTTGTCACAGACGTAGTTGACTCTGAGAAAGAGGGAGATGAAATCTTCGCATTATCGATAGCAGAAGATGGATTTGTAGAGTTTCTAGCCTTCCAAGAGTAGGCTAAATTCTTTAAGGAAACTATCCGATAAGTTCAGTATGAAATATTGGATGGTCGTATTCTGCTATGTTTTTGCATCAGCAGCCTACGCAAGTAAAAATTTATTCTGCTCAGAAGTCTTTGATCCCCAAAGATTCTTAGCAGATGAAATTTACTTTGATCCTTTAACAAATTTTAAAAAAATAAATCCTGAAGAAGTTGAGTCCTGGGAATATTTAAAAAACTGGGCGATTGATTCAGAGCTCAGAATATATTTACGAACACAAACAGCTTATAAATATGGTCTTCCAGCAAAGGGAGAAAATTTTAAAAAAATTATAGCTGAATTCAAGCAATACCAAGCCGAAAAACCAAGCTTTTTTAGTTTCTCTTTTTATCACGCTAAACAATGGCCTAGAAGAGGAAAATTAATTAAAGAATATTTTGTTCAGTATGGAATCGATTTAAAAAAGAATCCCCTTAGATTTATTTGGGCACCTCATGATCCTGCAACCTTTGCAGACCAATCTTTACTACATAAACTTTATGATTGGCCTTCACATTATTTAACTCATCCACTAGCTGAAGTGACAAAGTCCTATAGGCAATTATCTATTTTTGGAAATCTAATATTGTTTTCTGGAATTATGGGTGGGGTTTCATACTATCAATTAAAAAATTACCAAGAAAGAATAGGTAAACTAAGGGAGCTGATTCTTAATGACCCTAGGTTTAAAGCAATTTCAGAGCAGCTTTCAGCTGGCTATATAACTTTTGCTGAAGGGGTTGAGCAAGCTTCGAAACTAGAGAAAGAGCTCCAAAAACTCGATAGCGTTGAAAGTCTAGCGGAATCTAAAATTTGGGAGCCAATGAAGAAACTTAAAGATAAAGGCTTTTTTAAGACTGAAGAGCAATACGAGGAGTTTCTTAGCGAGTACTATTCCTTTTATCAGGGTCATATTAACCTTGAAGGTTTGAAGTCAAAGATCAATGAAACTGTGTTAGGGCTTGGTTATACAGTTAAAGAATTTTCTATCTTAACTGGTTTTGGAACATACTTGCCATCTGATACCCAGGTTCACATTGCAGATGCAACAAAAGAAGATGATAAGCTAATCGAGTATTATGTGGATCTTGGTTTGCAAGACTCTACTGAAATGCACAGAGTGGCACTTTTAAACAGGTTTAGAAAAGAGAAAAGTCCAAAACTTGTGCGAGTTGGATACCTCGCTGATGAATTCAAACTTAAAACTGATGATCGTGAAAGTTTGATGAAGGCTACAAAAAAACTTTTATTAGAAAGTGGCGTGGATGATTGGAATGCAAATCTACATGAACTAGACGCATTAGTTACTTCCCTTAGACTTCCTTCCCAGGCAACTTTTTATTTAATGGATAGCTTCCTTCCGGAACAACAACTTGAACATGAAATCGAGCTTGATAGAAAAAATGAAATCAAAACAACTTCGAAGTCTAAACTTTTAGCTTATACGCTCGCTAGGCCTCATTTAAGTGCTCATTATAATTTTTACGAGCATAAAGGTGAGGTTGTTCGTTTAACAGGACTTATGGGAAATATTCAAATGGGCCAGAGACTTCGTCAGATATTTGCAGATTCTTTTCCTAAAGATAAGGCTGTTCTCTATCAAAGGCTAGAGGAAGAAGGAATGTTTCCGGAAGTTACCCAAAGTACAGAGCTTCCTATAGAGCTAAAGCAAATCTTGCTTCAAAAGCAAGTCGCGTATGAACTCTTTATCGAGCAGCGACTTTATAAAAATGAAGATCCTATTCAAAATTACCAAGAAGCTGCTGAGATAAATAAACGATTTCTCGCTAGTATTGAGTTATAGTTTTAGATTAACTAAATTTCTCCTGATACTATTGTATGTATTGCCTCAAGAGAAAAATATACAGCAACGGCTGAGCCTAGTACCTTGCGCCCTTTCAAATCAGTTTTCCCAACTTTGATAGAGTAAGTGGCTACGTTATTATTGGCCAGTTTCTGAAGGGATCTTTCGAGCTCTTCTTTAGTCATATTTTTAAAAGCTTTTGTTTGCATGCCTCTATCAGTTATAACGAGTACGACCCTTTCGCTTCCCGTGATACCTTTGGCTCCAACCGAGTCTAGGACTTCGTCAATTTGGGTGTTATTTAATAGCCTGGGCTTAAGTCCGTCATATACAGTTTTAGCATTGATCATCTGTCTGTGAAGCATTTGATTGGAAATTGCATCACTATAGCGTAGACCTGGTAGAACGAGAGTTGCTCCAATCTTAAAAGCCATAAGCATGCTTTGACCTACAGGGGGTTCCGAGTCAACTTCCATGTAACTATTTATTTTAACGGGAGCAAAAACTGTATCTGCGAATTCATCAAACTGCTCACTAAATGTTGGTGGCACTTCGTTTGCGACTGCACTAAAACAAAGAGTAGCTATGGCTGCGATGCCAATTAGTTTTTTCATTTTTAATCCTTTTATTATCTTCTTAAAATTCATCACGATAAAATGAATGAATCATGTCTAGTGTTAGGTATACGACAAGAGCACTTCCTGCTACGCGCATACTATGCATTTTGACACTCCCAAGTTTTGCGTTATGAAGCTTGATATTGTTATTGGCCATAGCCTGTAATGCTCTTTCTAGTTCTTCCTTAGTTACTTCTTTCGCCATAGTTGCTTCGGTATGTAGAATAGAAGTCGCTGGAGGTGCAGGGCGGCTCACATCTTGAACAAATTGATCAACGCTCTCTGAGCTTAGAATTTTCTGATTTATCTGCTGGTCGATATGTGTCGTTGTAACTTTGGTTGGGGTTTGGATATTAACCTTTCCAATCTTTTGACTTATGTATACAGTCGAAGTTGTTGTGTGCCGGCTATACTCAAGGCTGTCTAGTACAAGATATAAACGTCTATTACCTTGGATTCCAGCATTTTCAACTTTAGCTAAAATAGAATCGATATCTTCGTTTGAAATTACTCTGGCGGTTGCATTCTCTACGATTGACTTTGATTGAACAATCTTTTTGTGGAATTCACTCTCGCCAAAAGCATACATCATCCAGCCAGGTCCTAAAAACATTGTGCCCATTACTTTTGCGAAGGATTCTCCATCTGTAAAATCTATTTTTTCGTCTGTGTACGTAGAAATCTTTACCGGCGCAAATACAAAGTCTGCAACCTTATCCACCTTTTCTTTGAGCTTGCTCTCTTCACCGCCCAGAGCATTAAAAGTTAGAAGGCTTATACACATCAATTTTAGTAAGCTTTTCATTTCTAATTCCTATTTAAAATTTCCTATATATTTCCTGTCGCAAATGAATGAGCCATATCTAATACGAGATAAATCGCTACCACTGATGTTCCCACTTTCAGGGCACTTGTTTTCGCAGTTCCGACTTTTACTGAATAAGCTTTGATATTTTGATTTGTTAATTTCTGCAGAGTATTTTCTAGCTCTTCTTTTGATAGCTCTTTAACTAGAACATGTTTTTTATAACCATTTCTTTCCCGGACAAATTGTTCTGAGTTTTCCGAGCTAAGAGTTTTAGGTCCAACCTCAGAATAACTAGATCTGTTCTCGAGAATAATTTGAATTCTATTTGACCCGCGAACACCTGCTTCATCAACTTCAGACAGGATTGAATCTATTTCAGCGTTTGAAAGAATGCTGGGAGAGGGATTAGCTATTATGCTTTTTGAGTTAACCATTTTTTTGTGAAAATCTTCTACGCCAGGTGTAACTAGAAGCCAGCCAGCAGACATAGATGCACCGAACACCTTGGCTAGTACAGCTAGAAAAGTCATTTCGTTATCTTGATCTGCATAGTTTGAGACTTTAACTGGTGCAAAGACTACATCTCCAAACTCTTTATAAGCCTCACCAATTACTTTGGTATCATTTGCAATGGCACCTGTAACAAAACAGCTCATCAGAGCGAGACTAGCTAATTTAATCATTTTGTACTCCTGAAAATTGTAATTACTGAAAAGATACCGCAGAAGACGAATACACTTTAGGATTATCGAAATGTTTTCATATACTGTTCAAAGTTTAGACAAATATCAAGGCCGTCTTAATATTTGACGGTTTTATATTGGCAAGTAATTGAAAGCTAAAGAAATATGAAGTCTTGTTGAAGTTTGGGGATAAGTAAATTGGTCAAGTTTTATTTTTCAATTTGATAAAAATTTTATTTTTCAATATTTTTCCTAAATACCTATTATTACGAGCGTTAAAAGCCTAAAGTAAATATATTTTAACAAATGTTAGCGTATATTCTTATGTGGAAAACTGCGTATTTTCTGTTGAATAACTATCAAATGAAGTGTTCTAGATGTAAGAAAATAGCTTTAAATGTCAGTATGTGCAAAACTTAATATTTAGCTATCTTGAGTTATTTGCTCGTTATTCGGCGATTGGGCTTTAAAGTTATGTTAAGTTTCTGTGTTGTTAGAATTAAATTAAAATTGTGATTGTGAGCTGTGTAAATTTCAAATTGTAATTAATGTGCTATAACTTAATTTAAAATTTAGAACAAAAAAGAGAACTATGACTTTTAAAGTTAAAGATCACTATTTTAAAAAAGCTAAGCAAGACAACTACCTCGCTAGAAGCATCTATAAATTAGAAGAAATCAACGACAAGTATTCTATTATCTCTAAGGGAGATTATGTTTTAGACTTGGGTTATTACCCAGGCTCTTGGATGCAATACACAACTCAAATTGTTGGACCTGAAGGATTTGTGGTTGGAATTGACATAAAAGAAGTAAATCAAAAGCTTGAAATAATTCGAAACGCCAGAGTTTATCAAAAAGACATCAATGATCTAAAAGATATTTCTGAGTTGGGTGTTGATAAGAAATTTGATGTGCTGGTTTCTGATATGGCACCAAACACAACAGGAATCAAGTCAGTAGACCAGGCTAGAAGTATGCAGTTGGTAGAAATGGTTTATTATCATCTCCCGATGCTTCTTAAAGAAGGCGGGAATTTTTGCATCAAGATTTTTGATAGCCATGAGGCGCAGCAGTTCATCAAGGATAGAAGAAAAAAGGACTTTAAAAGTGTGCACTTACTTAAACCTAAGTCTACACGAAGTGTAAGTAAGGAATTTTTTCTCATTGGGAAAGGATTCTTGAATAATGCTTAGGGCCTTTTTTGTATATTTACTTTTAATCACTAACTCAAATGCCGGCTATAATTTTGCAAAGGATTTTAGTCTCCAGAAAGTTAACCTTGATTTGCTAGCGCAAAGAATCACTCATGAGGTTTTTGCAAGTGAGCAGTGGCCTACAACTGTGAGTTATGACGACCGTCAATACAAACTCGATTATGGTTTCGATGAAAACCTAACTGATCATGTTAAAAAGCTTATGCGTCGCTACCCATCTGACTACACTTCTGTCGTGGTAATTGAAAATAAAACGGGAAAAATCTTAACTGCAGTTGATTATGATAAGAAACAGCGAAAATATGGAAAAAATATTACCTTCTCAAGTACCCACCCGGCTGCAAGTATATTTAAAGTTATTACTGCAGCAAATCTGCTAGAAGAGGGAAAAGTTGATATTGATACTCCTTTTAGATTTAACGGTAGGTCTTCGACTCTTTATAAAAGCCAATTAAGAAATAGAAAGCCAAATCGATGGACACGAAAGATTGATTTCGCGAAAGCCTTTGCCATGAGTAATAATGTTGTTTTTGGAAAGGCTGCGATTAATAATTTGAGCTACGAAAAGTTGAATAAGATGGCCTATAAATTCGGTTTCAATGACAACGTAACATCAATTCTAAAGACTAGTAATAGCAAGCTTTTCTCTGACAACGACGAGTATGGACTTGCTGAGTTGGCTTCAGGTTTTAATCGTCAAACCATGATTAGTCCAGTACATGGTGCGACCATAGCATCTGTTGCCGCCAATGGTGGAATTATGAAGTCAGCAAGTGTCATTGCTAAAATTACCGATGTAGAGTCTGGTAGGGTGATTTACGAGAGTGCCCCAAAGGCAGAAGTCGTCATGTCTCCTGAACCAGTGCAAAAACTACGTGAAATGATGGAACTCACTGTGAAAAGAGGAACTGCAAGGGGGTCTTTTCGCCGATGGATAAGAAGAAACCCAGCCTTTCATGTCGGTGGTAAAACAGGGTCGATAACTGGTGGGCTACCTTACGGGAAAAGAGACTGGTTTATTTCATATGCTTCTCCAAGTGAAAACCTGGAAGAGGGAATTTCTATTTGCGTAATGATTGTTAATGTAGAAAAATGGTACATCAAATCGACATTGTTTGCGCGAGAAGTTATTGATTATTATTTTAACAAAAAAAGGTCCTAATGTTCGGCTTTAAAAAGAAAAAAATAGACGATGGTTTAACTAGAAAAGAGAAAATTAAAAAAGAGACTAAGTCTATTTTTTGGATTGTTCTTTTAGTTTTTGGGTTTAGATCAACTTTTTTCGAACCATTCAAAATTCCTTCAGGTTCAATGATTCCTACTTTATTAATTGGTGACTTTATTCTTGTGAATAAATTTGCTTACGGCTTCAAAGTACCATTTTCTCAATGGCTCGGTGACCCTGTATATATCACGGGACCTAGTCAGCCAGAGCGTGGCGATGTAATCGTTTTCAAATATCCAAAAGATCCAAGTATTAACTATATTAAAAGAGTTGTTGGACTTCCTGGTGATACGATTGAGGTTGTTGATAAGGTTGTCTTTGTAAATGACGAGCCTCTAAAGACCGAAGAGTTTGATGGAAAAGAAATTCTTGAAGACATGGATGAGAAGTATAAAAACTTCAACTTTCGTTTTTTTAAAACAAAAACAGGTGAACATTATCACGTCACCCAAATTGATGAGGACAATGTATACTCAGCTAATTATCCAAAAATAAAAGTTCCAGAGGGACATTATTTTGCAATGGGTGATAACAGAGATTTTTCTGCAGACTCTCGCTCTTGGGGATTTGTTCCATTTAATAATATTAAAGGTGAGGCAGTAATGATTTGGTTTTCATTATCATTTCCATGGCCTTGGGAGCAGACCGAGGAAACTCTTCGCTTTAGACCTTTTAGAATTGGGACATCAATTGACGATGCCCCTGGTTTAAATTAATTCAATTCTACTTTCACCGTCATTTCCGGATTCATTATTAGCTATAGTGAAATCCGGATGGCGCTTGATATAATCCCTTAACCATTTTTTTAACACTCCATCACCATGCCCGTGAATAACATTGGCAAATGGCATGCTATGCCCGTAGAGATCCGAAATAATTTGCTCCACTAGGTTTTGAAATTCACTCAGCCTCATACCCCTACAGTCATACTCTAGCTTTTTATTATCATTTACAAAACTAGTATGAACATATACTTCTTTTTTCACTTTTTGGCTGCCGTTACCGCTTAAACGCAGGCTTTTAGTAGGAACTTCGACTTTCATTTTTCCGGCGAGAACTTTTACTTTGGATTTCTTTATTTCTAAAAGCTCAACATCCTTATTAAGCTGAACACAGAAATAGCGGCTTCCAACTGTGAGCTCTTTAGGTTTTTCATAATTAAGCTCTTTGACAGGCTTCTTTTCATCATCAGATTTTAAGCGTCCTTTGATCTCAGCAAACTTATTGGCCACCTTATTTCGGTTAGTAATATTCCCCTTTTTAACATCGATGAGAATACTCTCTGCTTTGTCTTTAATTTCTTCTATCTCACTTAACGCCTCAGTCATTTTCTGTTGCAGTTTAATAGCAAAAATAGATTCTTGTGCTTGCTTTTGATTTTTTAATTCAAGCTGTAGCTGTCGATTATCTTGAATAACCTTATCTAGTTGCGCTTTTTTTCGAGACAAATCTGATAGCATTTTTTCGTAATGAACAACATTTGTGTCGATATAATTTTTGGCGTTATCAAGAATTTTTTTAAAGACTGGCGAATCCTTGGCCATTTCTGAAAAGATCTCGATTGCGTATGAGCTACCTGGATTTCCATAAATTAATTTATAGGTTGGCTGATTTGTTTGATCATTAAACCCAACGTGAGCTGATATAAACTCTTCATCGTTATGAAGGTACTGTTTTAGAGTTTGGTGGTGAGTTGATACTAATATCGTATTTTCTCCCCCTTTATTGAGCGACTTCAGTAAGGAATAAGCAAGTGCCGAAGCTTCTTCTGATGCAGTAGAGTTAAAGATTTCATCTATCAATATAAGATTTGTCTTACCCAGGGAGCTCATCAAATCTTGATAGGATTTGATTTCGGAAGCAAAGGAAGAGAGTCCTTCCTCTAGGTTTTGAAGATCCTGCCCTAAAAAGAAGATATTCGAATAGGGATGGAGAGTCGCTTCGGCTGCAGGAATATAAAATCCTCGTTTTAATAAAGTTATATAGAGAGCAATCAATTTTAATGATGCAGTCTTACCCCCGGTGTTTGGGCCACTAATGATGAGTCCCTCTCCTGGACCAATTTTAATATCATTGGGAATCGAGTTTTTAATCAAAGGATGGTGAGCTTTTTTTACATCAATATAGGGAGTTGGACTTAAGTGAGGTTTAAAATAATTGTATTTAAAAGAAAAGTCTGCTCTGGCCAAATATTCATCCACAAAAAGTACCGTTGCGACTGAGTTTTCTGTGTCTCTCCAATGAGAATTCAACGTTGAGATAAATTCACTTTCTATTTTACTGATAATTTTTTCAATCTCTAAAACGAATCCAAGTCTTTCAGCGTTTGCTTGACTTATATTAGTTGGTTCCACAAATAAGGTTTTACCCGAATCTGATCGGCTTACAATCTTTCCAAAACGAGACTGATAGTGGTCACTCTTGATAGGTAAAACAAAATAATCATTTATAATATCGTGCTGTGGAATTTGTAGATTATTTTGAAACTCAGGGTCACGTATCAATCTTTCAAGACTCAATCTAATTTTTGTCTCGTGCTCTTTTAGTTTTTGATAGAGGGGTCTTAATTGAGGATGTTTTTCAAAGTCGATATTACCTTCTACATCAATAAATTTTCTAAAGTCTTGAATAGTTTTTCTGATATTATTCTTTTCAACTTTTAAGTGAGGGAAATACTTAACAGGGTAGTGATTAAAACTTTGGCCAAATTCCAGTGAAAGTATAATTTGGTTTAAATCGGTAATTTCTACAAGAGAGGAGATCTTGATTTTATTCAAAATACTTCTAAAATCGAAATCACTATAGAACTGGAGAAGGTCAGCTTTAATTGTGTTAAACTCCTCACTTTGAAGGACTTCGATAAAATGCTCTGTAATATCAAGCTTTCGTTGGATTTTTTTAGGATCACTAATTTCAGAGATAAGTTTTTCGTGGGTGCTATCGAGCATCGCACAATTTTTAATTGTTTTTTCTAATGCTTCCCAGTCAATTTGATTCTTATATTGTGTTATACTACTTGCCATGATCCAAACATACTCTCAATTAGTTCATACGGTTTCTAAGTTTAATAAAATTATAGAGGGAAAACCTGCTCATATACAAAAAATTTATTCATCTGCTTATACAATAGGTTTATCAATACGCCTACCCGGACAAAACTTGGCCCTAATCATTGGAAGAGGCAAGCGAGTAGAAGGTATAGGATGGCTTGAAAAAAATATCCCTTCGATACTCCGGACCCAAGACAAGTTTTTATCGTATTTGAGGGCCAGTCTTACTAATTCTATTTTGGAAAGAATTGAAGTGGACACAGACGATAGAATAATAAGGATTGATTATTTACGGTGGGGACAGAGAAACCATTTTTTTATTTTCTATAATAAAAGAGCACTAAATTTTGTGAACTATTTTTATAGCGAGAAAAAAAGAGAATTCTATTACCTAAAGAGCTGGGAGAATAAGCCCGTCGTTTGGAATGCGAGCATTGATTTTAGTATCTTCAACGAGGTAGGCAGAAAAAACCTTCCTGATAAGGAGAAAGAGGGAAAAGAATTTGATGCTGGTAAGGTTTTAAAACGAGAACTAGTTGAAGTCGAGGATAGGACCCTTTCGAAAAAAGAAAAAAATAAGACACTAAGAAAAGTTAAAAATATAAAGTTTGATCTTGAAAAAATTAAGGCTCATAAGGAATTATTTGCATTTTTAGAGGAGACTTCAGATTTGGGAGAGCTCCCAAAAAAATGGAAATTCAAGAATATAAAAATTAGTTTTGATTATCCAGATCACTATAAACGTAGGGATCAGATTTTTAAAAAGATAAAAGCTCTTAAAGCAGCCGAAGCCTTAGTGGAAGCAAGGTTGATAGACGCAGAGAAGAAGCTATCAGGACAAGCAGAAATAAAAGATAAAAATCCAATTACACCTATTGCTCCCGCATGGAACAAAGTTAAAGAAAGAATTAAAGCTCCAAAGATAGAACAAAAAGCTAATTATAAAGTATTAGATTTTCCAAATTTTAAAGTCGGGATTGGCCTAAGTGCAAATGGCAATGACGCTTTAAGAAGCGAGTTTGCTAGCAAAAATGATTATTGGTTTCATCTTGATGGCGCTACTAGCCCGCATGTAATAGTGAAGGGAGTTAATTTGGAGCTGAACGAGGATTTGTTCAATATTGTCGCCTCTGTTATTTTAGACCATTCTGAGTATAATTTTTCACAGGCAAGTATAATTTTTACAAAAGTAAAAGACATCAAAGGTGTTAAAGGTACGCCTGGAAAAGTAATTTTTAAAAAAGAAAAGAGATATTATGCGAAAAAAATTGATTGGACTGATCTGTGTCTTAACTTCTCTTGAGTCATTTGCGAATTTTCCGGCCCTTGATAAAGTTTTGTATCAACCATTCAAAACGAATTCAGACATATACTTTGAATTAGAATCGAAAGAGCTAACCAGCCTCATTAATACAAAATTATTATTGAACCTTAAAGAGAATACAAACTGGAAAATATTTAAATTAGGCATGAATGAAGCAGTAGACCTACAAAATCTAAAAGTTGATAACAGTAGAGTTCTCGCAACTATTGCTCAAAATATCTTAGCAAAAGGAAGTTTCGTCTGGGCTGATTCGCTTACTGATTATTTAAGTGACTTTAAATTCATTGAGAAAAAGGATGATGTTTATTTTTACGAACCACTAAAGACAGGGACAGATATATTTGAACTCAGAATATCTTTTTCTATGGGAGAGTTGACTATAGAAATTGACCGAGAGTTTGAGTCGGAAAAGCATAAGTATGCATATAACAAAACAAGTTGGTCGGATAATAAATTTGTACTTACTACAATTCTAACGGAGATAAAAAAGGGCTCGACTCTAATTAACACTACGACCTCAATTAACTATCTTAAAGTAGGGAAGAAGTTGTGGTTACCGATGGAAGTTCATGTCGTAACTGACGAGACTTCTTCTGCTAAAACTGTAGGAAAAGTTGAACGAAGCTTGAGTGAAACATATAGGTTTACCAACTATAAAATTGACCAAAAAATTGCAAATGGTTGGTTTAATTCTCACAAGAAATAACTAAAAAAATTAACGAGTTAGAGTATAATAGGGATTCAAAGAGTTCTAATATTCTTATTGATAGAAAACATAGCAAACGGATTTACAATGAGTGATTTAAGAGAAAATGTAGTTAGTGTCTTAGAACAGGCGAAAAAAGTTGTCTTTGGACAAGATGAAATGTTGGAGGCCATTGTTGCTGCTCTTGTTTGTGAAGGACATTTATTAATTGAAGGGATGCCTGGTCTTGGTAAAACACTAAGTGTTTCAGTAATGAGTAAACTATGTGAGTTGGATTTTAATAGAATTCAATTTACTCCCGATCTACTGCCAAGTGACTTGATTGGAACTATGATTTATAACCAGAAAAAAGAAGAGTTTACTACTAAGTTTGGGCCTATCTTTACTCAACTTGTTCTTGCGGATGAGATTAACAGGTCACCTGCAAAGGTACAGGCGGCTTTACTTGAAGCTATGGCGGAAAAGCAGGTAACAATTGGAGACAAATCATATCGACTAAAATCTCCATTTGTAGTTATGGCGACTCAAAACCCTATCGAGCAAGAAGGTACATATAATCTTCCTGAGGCACAGCTAGATAGATTCATGATGAAGGTTCATGTCAACTACCCAGATTACGACGCAGAGACTTCAATTCTTGATTTGAAACTTGCAAGTATGGATTCGCTTCGACCAATGTTAGATGCTTCTAAGCTGGCTGTTTTGAAAGAGGCAGTTGATGGTATATTCGTCGATGAAAAGATCAAGAGACTTGTGGTGAAAATTGTTCATGCCACTAGACCTGGTAATCAGTATTTTCTGAAAAAGTATGATGGCGCCATCATGGCGGGTGCATCACCTAGGGCATCTATTTGGCTTTATAAGCTTGCTAAGTTTAAAGCTTTTCTTGCTGGTAGCGATCATGTTGCTCCTGAGCATGTTTTAGCAGTTACTCAATCGGTTTTAGGACATAGAGTTCTTCTAACTTATGAGGCTGCCATAGATAAAATGAATGTGAGGGACGTCGTTCAAGATATTGCTAATGAGTGTATTTAATGAACCTTAAAGAAATTGATAAAGTAGTTGGCTCGATTCAAAGTCATCTCTTTAGAAATTCAAACTCTTTTTCGGTCGGGATGCTTAAATCCCACTTTCGAGGTGCGGGCTTACAATTTAAAGAACACCAGATATATAACCCTGGTGACGATGTAAGGTTTATTGACTGGAAACTTTCGGCAAAAACAAATACTACGTTTGTGAAAACATTCGAAGAGGAAAGAAACGTCGAAATATATATCTTCTTAGACCTCTCTGAGAGTATGTTTTACGGGTATCAAGGCGTTTCAAAGGCACAAGTTTGTGTAGAGCTGTGCTGTTTACTTTATTTACTTGCAGACAAATCAAAAGATCGTGTCTCTGTAGTTATCATGAACAATAAATCGCCTCTCATTCTGCCTCTCCTTTCAGGTCACGAAGGTATAAGTCACCTTATTTCTCAACTCGAAAAGCGAGGAATTCTTAATGAGAAAGGAAAGATTGATTGTTTTAGTGTAAATCCAGAACCGATAAACGAGAATAAAACCTTAGGTCTTCTTAAAAATTTTGTTGCAAGAGGTAAAGAGGTTGTCTTTCTTTCAGATATGAAGAATTTCGAAAACAAAAAGGAACTACAAAAGCTCTTGGTGCGCAGAAATATGCACTGTTTTTCGGTGGTCTCACCAATTGATGAGAGCAATAAACAGCCATTTACTATTTACGGTAAAAGTAAGGGGCGCAGGTCTTTTTTGAGGCTATTTCTAAAAAATGATGATGTGGAGTTAAAGGGAAGGATTAAAAAAATTAAGGTAGAAGAAAGATATTTGGAGAAATTTATTCGTGAAATGCTCTAAAGTTTTATTGATGCTATTTATTTTTATTTCTAGTGCGATAGCAAAGGACTATGTGGCACCTCTTAAAGAGACCACTATAAATAATGGTGAACTTTATGACGTTCTAGTGGTTTCGGATAAAACTGATGAAGAATTAGCAGGTTTTATAAACTCTAAAATAAACGACGTGATGTTCGTTCTCGGTTTTAAAAAAGAGAACGAAAATCGTATTTTTGAAATTTTTGTTACGGATCCTCCACAACCGCAACAAAACGAGGAACCTAAAGAACCTCCATTTGCAGTGAGTGGTTTTAAATATGAATATGTAAAAAAGAACACACAAGGTAAAGTCGAGTATATTTTAATCGACTACCAAGAAGCCTTGAAGAAAAATTGGAAAACAATTCTACTTATAGCGATCCTTTTCATACTTATTGGGGCTTTCGCCTATTTTTTCATTCGTGTGAGAAAAAGTGAAAAGTATATTCTTAAAAGCTTGAAAAAAAAGAAAGCTAAAGAGTTGAAAAAGAAGTTTGAAGACGCGACAGAGAGACAAGATTTTGAAATGCTCTATCGTGAGAAAAAGTATTACTTAGACCTTTTTTCTAATGGTGATGAGCTAAATGAGTTTTTTAATAGATTAAATACGGTTCAGTATAAAAAAGAATGGAATGAACAAGATATTAAATATATTCGGGACGCTCAAGTAAATGTAGATATTTTGAGGAGTAAAAATGGAATATAGTCATAAGTCTTATGCCATTTTTGCTTTGATTGCACTTGTCTTTTGGATGCTAGACTATTGGAAAGTGTTTCAGAAACCTATTGTCATACTTCCGCCTGGTAAATCTAAATTTGGTTTTATGAAGATGATTAGACTCTTAGTTTTTATCACAGGAGTTACAAGCTTTTTGTTTATGGCCTATTCAATGACAGGTCCAAGAAAGCCACTTAAATTTCTTCCTTCTAATATCGAAGTTAACGATATTTTTCTTGTTGTAGATGTTTCCAGGTCAATGCTTGCTGATGATCTCAAGCCAAATAGGTTAGAAGTAGCAAAACAAAAATTGAAAGAGTTTGCAGCACTTAGGCCTACGGACCGTATTGGAATAGTAATTTTTTCAGAAAAAGTTTTTACACTATTACCACTTACAACTGATCCAAATCTAGTAAATGAAATTATTTCAGATATTAAGATTGGCTTTTTGGGTTCTGGGACCAATATTGGTGACGCATTGGCGCTGGCCGTTGCAAGAGGTCAGGCTAGTCCCACGAAAAATAAGGTCGTTGTACTACTTACAGATGGTGTAAATAATGTTGGAAATATGACCCCAATCAATGCTGCTAAAACAGCAAAAGAATTTGGGATTAAGGTATATACGATTGGACTTGGAACAACAAAGTCTCGGCTTCCAATAGGCAAAGATCCGTTTGGCCGACAGCAATATCAAAGTATTCCTGGGGGATCGATAGATGTCGAGACTTTAGAGAAAATAAGTTCCATGACTGGAGGAAAGAGTTTTATGGCCGACAGTGAAAATAGCTTGGCTCAAATTCTAGAAGAGATTCAAAAATTAGAAAAGACCGAAATAAAGGCTAAAAAGCAAGTGGTATATGAAGAACTTTACTTGTTTTACTTATTAATTGGTGGCGGTCTATTTCTTTTTACAGAGATTTTTAGAAGAGCAGTGATGAAGGAGGTTGTATGAGCTTTTTATATGCCCAGTATGCTATCTTCGTTGTTATTGCAGTTATACTTTGGTCGATTTTTGTATTAAGACAAAACTCTCTATTCAAAAAATGGATTGTGGATCATTGGTTTATAAAAACAAACTGGAATTTCAAAATTTCTTCGGCATGCCAAATAATTGCAGTTGGTCTAATTGCTTTTGCTCTTCTTGATTTAAGAGGACCTGAAAAATTTGTTCGTGCTTCAACATCATCTCAAAAAACGATGATCTTAATAGATACGTCTGCCAGTATGTTTGTCGAAGATGTTAGACCAAATCGTTTTGAAAAGGCTCTTTTGCTTGTTAAACATTACGTAAAAAGGGCATACGGACAAAAAATATCTATAGCAGTATTTTCAGACTATCCAAAGAAAATTGTGCCATTCACAGACGATATAGACCTAATAGAAGCTCGTATCGAATCATTAAAGGAATTAAATCTCAATAGTGGTGGTACGAGTCTATCTTTGGCCATTGGTGAAGCTATTCAAAATTTTAAAATGACAGAGGGGGATTCCTCCGGAAATATTCTTGTTTTTACTGACGCAGAAGAAACTGATGGTGGTATGAAGCTAGAAGTGCCAGATTCAATTTCTGTAGGTGTTGTTGGTGTTGGAACAAGAAGAGGTGGACCCGTTCCAGTTAGAAATGACAGAGGGATATTCATAAAAAACAAAACCTATCAGGGAGAAACCGTTGTTTCAAAACTTGACGAGAGTTTTTTGGAAAGCTTTGGCCAAGGCATTAAATATTATAAGCATTGGGTTGCAACCTCATATACGCTTCCAACAGATGAAATCCTAAACTTCTTTGGACGCTCACATCAAATCAAACTGTCCAAGAATAATTACAGGATCAGACCAGTTGAAGCTTGGAAACTACTCATACCTGCTATGGTATTACTAAGTTTGGGGTATTTTCTAAAACAATTTAAGGTGTTTTCTACTGTGCTCCTATTAATGGCTATAAGTAACTTCAGCTACGCTCAGATGAATGTTGTTGATCCTCAGACGCTAGCGCAAATTGGTGGAGAACAGGAAAAGAAAGAACCAGTAAAGTCCCCTGAAACATTAGAGCTTGAAAAGAAATTCGCTGAAGGCAGTCTTGATGATGAGGGCGTAAGGTATCTTGCAACAAAATTAATGCAAGACGGATTTCATGAAGATGCTTCTGCCCTTTATAACGAGATCATGCCTGAAGAAATCAACAAAGAAAATGTTCAGCATCAATTTAACCATGCATCTTCTATGTTGTTAGGAAAAGGTAACAGGGATGAGGCAGTTCAAAAATACAAAAATATAGTCGACTACCTAGAGAAAAACGATGTCCCTAATAGTGAGGAAATGCGAAAGAAAGCAAAACTAAATATGCTTAAGGCTTTCAAACAGTCACAAGGTGGTGGCGGCAAAAGTGATGAAGATAAGAAAGAAAAAGATCAAAAAGATAAAAATGATAAGTCTCAAGATAAGAAAGATGATGGAAAAGAGGGCGAAAAGAAAAAAGACCAAAAGAAAAATAATGATGAGGATCAAAAGAAAAAGCCAGAAAAAGATATGAGAAAAAAAGACTCGGGAGATAAGGATGAGTCCAAAGAAGAAAAGAAGGAGCGTCAAAAGAAACTTCCTGCTCTGCTAAAACAACTGATGAGTGATGATAATAAACTTCAAAAGAAAATGATTGATGCAAAAACGACTAAACGAAAATCTTCGGAACAAAAGGATTGGTAATGATTAAAGTATTACTTCTATTTCTAGTGAGCTTTAATATATTTGCTGGTGAAATAAGTATTAAGGTAGAACCTCTTAGGCCGGTATACAAGGAATCTTATGAGGTTCAAATGACTGTCGAACTCGAAGGAGATGAGGAGCCGGCAATTAGCTTTACCCCAATCAATATGGAAATCCTTAATAAAAGAGAAGCGGGTACTCAAACTCGCGCTTCTTTTATTAACGGGACGGCGAGTATTACGAAATCTATTACTTATGTATATGAAGTCGTATCAAATCGTTTTGGAACTGCATTTATGAAAGATATAACTGTAGAAAGTGGTGGACAAAAATATACTCATCCCACTGTTAGAATAACGATTCTACAACAGCCGCAAGAAGCTAAAAGTATTTTTGTCAGAGCAGAGCCTGATAAAGAAACAGCATTTGTAGGTGAATCAGTATTGGTTCGCTATTATCTATATAGTCGCGATGATGTTTCCATTACTTCAACAGATGTTAAAAAATTTCCTAAGCTTGATCGATTTTTGAAGCGCTTTCATCAAGAACAAATGATTCCAGAAAGAGTACGAATTGATGATCGGATTTATGTGAGGCGAGTCATATATACGGCGCAGGTTTTTGCAGAAAAATCAGGTAGCTACGAACTGGATCCATTAAGTTTAAGAATAGGATACTCTACTAGGTCATCGCGATCTGGAAATTTTGGTGGTTTTAGCTTTAATATGGGACGAAGCAAATCTTCAACTATTGGGAGTCAGATTGTTAAAATTGAGGTCAAAGATCTTCCAGTCGAGGGTATGCCAAAAAGTTTTACAGGGCTTGTTGGCGAACATGATTTCAAGATTAAAATAAACAAAAATAAGTTTATCGTAAATGAGCCTATTGAAATCCAGTTGGAAGTGTCAGGAGAGGGAGCTTTTGAATTATTTGATCCCCCAAGTGTATTATCTGTTCCAGAAGTTGAAGAATTTGATAAAAAGGCTGACCTTGCGATTCGTAAGGACTTTAGTGCTATCAAGAAAGTCGATTACACATATTTGGCCCGAGATAAATTGGACTTAAAAGGCCATTCAGTCGAGTTTTCATATTTTGATCCAGTAGTTATGAATTACAAAAAAGTCGTACTCCCAATAGGTGATATAACGATTTCAGGAACAAAATCAAAGGCTCCAGTTAAAAATAACACGGTAGGGCAAGATCCAAATTTAGCCCCTTTTTCCGCGCCGATAATTGAAAAGAAAGAATTTGATATTGATCCTTATTTAAAACCAGTGAATACTGTTTTGTATAATGCAAAGGAGCTTGGAATTGCTTTTGCTGTAGGAATCTTATTTCTTATAGGCATCTTTCTTAAACAATTGAAAGAGTATTTTACACGAGAGACTAAAATTGATTACTTTAAAGAAATTTATAAAAATGGTGTGTCATATAAAGACTTAGTCGTTGTTTTTAATGCTGTTTCAAATCAATCAGACTTAAGAAGTGCAATTGGAACACTTCCGCTAAGTGAAAATGCAAAGGAATACTTCTATAATTTGATTGACCAGTTAAATCTTCACTATAAAGATGGGGGAGAGGGAAAATTAAAAATTAAGAAAAAGTTTTTCAAAGAAATTGAGAAAATAGCGAATTCAAAAAATGATATTGTATACAAGCTTTGATGAAATCTCTAGGCCATATGGTCTCCTTATAGGAAACTATGATGGTGTTCATACTGGGCATCAAGATGTTCTGAAAGAATTTGTGAAAGCTTGTGAAAAACAGAATCTTCTTCCTGTTCTTTTGACTTTTAAAGAACATCCAAAATTCTTTTTTCAGCCACAGGCCAAGAATTTTAAAATAACTTCTAACGAAAGGAAGAGAAGCCTCTTATTTCAATTTGGTTTAACTCATTTAGTAGAATTTATATTTGACAAAAATCTACAAAAGCATTCAGCTAGAGAGTTTCTAGAGCAGTATATTTTCAATCAAAAAAATTTAAAATTTATGGCCTTAGGACATGATTTCGCTTTGGGGTCAGGTAAAGAAGACAGCTTAAATTTATGTAAGGAGCTTGCCTCCCAGAGAGGAGTGCCATTATCTCTGCACAAGAGCTTTATGCAGTCTGAGCAGGTAGTCTCCTCTACACTTATAAGAAATCTCTTAGATAAGGGTGAACTGAGTCAGGCAAATAAATTTTTAGGTCGAAACTATGTGCTTGAAGGGCAGGTAGTGCGTGGAAAACAAATCGGCTCAAAAGAGCTAGTTCCTACTATCAACTTAAATTTTGATCCAAGAAGAAAGATTCCTAAGGTCGGTGTATACGCTACACTTACAAAAATAGATGGACGGTATTACCACTCAATAACAAATATAGGACATAATCCTACAGTTTCATCTGGTAACTTAAAAACAGTAGAAACTTTTATTTTGGATTTTAGTAAGGACGTTTATAACTTGGAAGTCTCTATCGAGTTTTTAGAGTTTATTCGTGAGGAAAAGAAATTTGATTCATTAGACAAACTTGGTGAACAAATAAAACTAGATGTGGAAAAGGTAAAAAATTATTTTAAAAAAATTAACCGACCACATCTCGCACTAGTTGGGAAAAATATAAAGCATAGCCAGTCACAAAATATATACGAGAGACTTTTAAATAAAAGTATTTCTTATGATCTGCTGGATTATGCATCTGAGAGCGAAATAGCTTCTGCTGATGAACTTTTAAAAAAATACGATGGTTTTAGTATCACAGCTCCTTATAAAACCCATTTTTTAAGTGAGTCAGAAGTGACTTGTGATTACAAAAAAGCTGTTAATACGGTTTATAAGAAAGAATCAAATATCTATTCAACTAATACAGATTTACTCGGATGCGAAGAAATACTTTTAAAGCTAAAGGCATCGAACATCCTCGTTCTTGGTGATGGAGCAATGGCAAAAATGATCGAGTTTTTGGGAACAAAGCTTGGAATTTCAGTGAAGCTAATTTCTAGAAAAAACGAGCTACTTGATAAACTTGATCAGTTTGTTAAAGATCTTCCCCAGAATTCCTTAGTCATAAACTCGTGTTCTAGAAGCTATGATTTCAAATTTAAGACCAACTCTCATCTGATCGTCTGGGATTTAAATTACAATGCTGACTCAGCCAGTTGGTTTTCTCAATTTTCGAATATTCAGTACTTCGATGGCATCGGCTTACTTGAGTTACAAGCAAAATATGCCCTAAAGCACTGGAATTTTGATTCAAAATAAAACTCCACCTCAAGATTCCGATTAGTTAGCAAATGGTTAGAGAAGAATTTTTAAAGCTATTAACTGACAACGGAATAGCCACTCTTAAAGAGGTGCGTAGGTTGTCTTTGAGTAAGGACGAAGATGAAATATCTGAGTTCGACTTATTGCAAATGGCTCATTTCGATGAGAACAAATTTGCAAAGCTAATGGCCGATAAATTTAAAGTTACTTTTATTGATCTTAAAAATGCAAAAGTTAATAAAGACACAATAATGTCCCTTAGAAAGCGCTCTATAACGAAATACAGGGCGATTCCAATTCAGGTAACCAATTCTAAAGTTACTGTTGCAACTTTTGACCCAACCGTAATTGCGGGTAGTGCTAAAATTATCGGTGCGGAGTTAAAAAGACCAGTTGAGTTCATTCTTACCAATATATCTTCCTGGCGAAAATTATTTTCTAAAGTAGAAGACTCTGTTGAAGAATTAATTAGTACGATAGTAGAAGTAAAAGCCAGTGAAGAAAATGATGCTGATATTAAAGCAGAAGATATCGGACAAGATGTTGTAACTTTCGTAAACAGAATTTTGGCAGAAGCTTATGTTAAAAAGGCTTCCGATATTCATATAGAGCCATATGAGAAAATGTTCAGAATTAGATTTAGACTTGATGGTTCACTACTAGAAGTGGCCAAGCCACCTAAGTCGATGATGGCACCAGTTCTTTCTCGATTGAAGATTATGTCTTCAATGGATATTTCTGAAAAAAGAAAGCCTCAGGATGGAAGGATTAAACTAAATATCGGTGGGCGACCAATTGATTACAGGGTTTCTTCACTACCAACTCTCTTTGGTGAAAAAATTGTTTTACGACTACTAGATCAATCGAATCTTCAACTTGATATGACTAAACTCGGGTTTGAACATAAACAAATTGATATCTTTAAAAAAGGTATCTATAACCCTTATGGGATGGTTCTTGTTACCGGTCCAACCGGATCTGGAAAAACAACCACACTATACTCCGCTTTAGCAGAATTAAATACAGAAGATACAAATATTTCAACAGCTGAAGATCCATGTGAATTCAACTTAGAAGGAATTAACCAAGTTAACGTTAAAAAAGAAGTTGGATTAACATTTGCTTCTGCTCTTAAAGCCTTCTTGCGGCAAGATCCAGATATTATCATGGTTGGGGAGATTAGAGATTTAGAAGTTGGGGAAATTGCTGTTGAGGCAGCCCTTACGGGACATATGGTTTTGTCGACTCTTCATACTAACGATGCGCCAAGTACTGTTACTAGACTAATAAATATGGGTGTTGAGCCTTTCCTCGTTGTAGCAGCGCTAAATGTTGTTGTCGCTCAGAGACTATGTCGAAAAATTTGTATCAATTGTCGTGAACAAGTCAAGGTTGATGAAAAGCAATTAATTTCATGTGGATTCGCTCCAGCTTCGGCGAGTAAAATAAAAATTTATCATGGTGCGGGTTGCGAGGTTTGCGGTGGAACAGGCTACAAGGGCCGAGTCGCTATCTATGAAGTTTTGGATGTTGGCCCAAAAATTCGTGACCTCGTTATGCGAAATGCTACGAGCGATGAAATTAAAGCACAGGCAATAAAGAACGGAATGAAAAGTTTAAGAATGAGTGCACTAACTAAAGTTGCACAAGGATTAACGACGCTAGAGGAGGCATTGGCCAACTCAGCTTCGGATAATGACTAAGGATTGACTATGAGTAGTACGAAAACGAACACTAAGACGGAACCTACTAAAACTCACACCACCACCAAACCTGGTAGTGTTGGAAATATTCAGATTCAGCAGCTCTTTAAGGTTATGGTTGATAATGGCGCCTCGGATTTACATATCTCTGTTGGAACGCCTCCAGGGATGAGAATCTCAGGTGAAGTTATTCGGGTAAAGATACCGGCATTAACAGCAGATGATACAAAGAGACTTGTTTATCAAATTTTAACTGAAGCTCAAAGGTCTGAATTAGAGAAAAACTTAGAGCTAGATTTTTCATTCGGTGTAAAAGGATTGGCGCGTTTTAGGGCTAACTGTTTCTATTCAAAAGGAGCGGTTGCTGCAGTTTTTAGACAAATTCCATCTCAGGTTCCAGACTTTGATGCTCTAGGTTTACCGGCCGTACTACTTGAAATGACCGATGTATCAAATGGTTTAATGCTCGTAACAGGACCAACAGGTTCTGGTAAGTCGACTACACTAGCCTCTATCATAGATAGGCTAAACTCTACAGAAAATGGACATATTATAACGCTTGAGGACCCAGTCGAATTTATGCACTCCCATAAGGCGAGTATTGTAAATCAAAGAGAAATAGGTGTTGATACCCTTTCGTTTTCAAATGGGTTGAGGTCTCTTCTAAGACAAGATCCAGATATCGTTCTGGTTGGGGAGCTTAGAGATGTTGAAACTATTGAAGCCGCACTTGAAATTGCAGAAACTGGTCACTTAGTTTTTGGAACACTTCATACCAACTCTACTATTCAAACGATTTCCAGGATTATTAACGTTTTCCCTGCTGATCAACAAGATCCGATTCGAACCCTTTTATCTTTCGTTCTTCAGGGTGTTGTCGCTCAACAGCTTTTACCTAAAAAAGGTGGGGGACGTGTTCTATGCCAAGAAATTTTACGATTAACTCCGGCCATTAGGAACTTAATTCGTGAAGATAAACTTCATCAGGTTTATTCGGCGATGCAAATCAACCAAGAAACAACGAAAATGGTTACAATGAACCAAAGTATCAAAAAGGCGTTGGATGCAGGGTTAATTTCAAGGGAAGACGCTATGTCTTATTCCAATAACCCGGAAGAGATGGCGAAGATGCTTGGATTAAAAGAGGTATAATAAGCTATGGGCGGAAAGTATAAATATACAGGTATAAATTCTGACGGGAAAAAAGTTGAAGGTGAAATTGAAGCGCAAAATATGCGTGAGGTAAAAAAGCAACTCAGACGTCAAGGAATTAGACCTCGTAGAGTTACTGAGCCGAGTATTCTTGATCTTGATCTTGGTCAATTAATGGTAGATAAAGGTCTCGCTGCCCCTTTCACACTAAATGAGCTAAATAGATTTACTAAGCAGTTTTCGATTTTGATCGATGCGGGGGTTCCAATTCTTGAGAGTTTGGAAATTTTGGCCAAACAGGAACGAGTTCCAACTTTAAAATCGTGTATTAAAAATATTGTAGATGCTATTGGAAATGGGAAATCTCTTCATGAAGCGATGGCTTCGCAAAAGGGATTTGATAAACTCTACACGTCTTTAGTTAAGGCTGGTGAGGCGGCTGGTATTTTAGATACCATCCTGAATAAGCTTTCTGAATTTATGGAAAAGCAGCAAGCGATTAAAAAGAAGATTAAAGGTGCATTAACTTATCCTGTTATTGTACTCGTAATTGGTATTGGTGTAACTTGGGGTTTAATGTATTTCGTTGTTCCTCAGTTTGTGGCCATGCTGCAAGAGGGAGGGCAAGAGATCCCTGCTATTACCCAATTTGTAATCGATGTTTCAGATTTTTTTCAAGAGTATACCCTGTTGATGTTTATACTAGGTTTGGCCGGATTTTTTGCGTTCGCTAACTATATCAAAACTCCAAAAGGAAAAATTCAGTGGGATAAGACTGTTATGAAAGCACCTCTTTTTGGAGGGATTATTATTAAAGGTAGCCTTTCTAGTTTCTCTCGAACTCTTGCTACGATGCTGGGAGCAGGTGTACCTCTAATTGATTCTCTAGATATTTGTATTGATACTTTGGATAATACTCAGATTGCAAAAGATATGAAACAGGTTAAGGAAAGTGTTATTAAAGGAAAGTCTATAACTGAGCCCTTGGGAAGAATTCGCTATTTCCCTCCGCTTGTTAATCAGATGGTTAAGGTTGGGGAGTCTACTGGGAACTTAGATGACATGCTTATTAAAGTGGCAGATGTTTTTGAGCAGGAGACAGAAGAATTGATTGAAGCCATCACTAAACTGATAGAGCCTGTAATTCTTGTCGGTTTAGGGGGAATAATTGGTACGGTACTCATTGCGATGTATATGCCGATCTTCATGCAAGCCGGTGGAGTCTAGACTGTAAGTGCTTGAAAATAAAGGAATAATTAAAATTCCTTTAAGAATTTAGATTAGATTAAGAGAAAAAGAACCGATTATATTAAGTATGAAGTTATAATAATTGTTAAGACTTCTTGTTTCTTAATAACAATGAGTCCAACTAAAAAACTAAACTCTTAACGTTTAGACAGGAGAATGACATGAAAAAGTTTTTACGAGCCAATCAGGCTGGTTTTACCCTCGTAGAGCTCATGATCGTTGTTGCGATCATTGGGATTCTTTCGGCTGTTGCGGTACCTAACTTCAAAAGGTATCAAGCAAAATCAAAGACATCTGAAGCTAAGATTCAACTTGCAGCGGCTTATACAGCTGAACAATCGTTTTACGGTGACTTTGGGATCTATCACAACTGTTTCCAGTATATGGGGTATGATCCACGTAATGAAGTAACAAACAGATACTTCGCGATTGGTATCAGTCAGACTGCGGCTATAAATGGTGGAGCGTATGAAACTGCTACGAACTCAGGACTAAATTCTGCCGACTGTGTTTCTAACTTAACCTCTGCTCAAGGTGTAACTTGGTTTTCCGCTGGAAAAGGTAATGGTAGTTTTGTTGCAAGTTCAATGCTAGGTTCTGGTGCCAATACTGCTTACCTAGGAACACAGGTTTCCAACGCTCAGAGTTTTTTGATCTCTGCAGAAGGTGTTGTTAGTGCTGACTTCACAACTGCAACAACGAGAGCAAGAATTAACGTAACTGAAAACAAACAGTATACAGTTCAAGTTCCAGGTTACTAATTAATTATATTTGATTTGATCTCATCTTATTCATTATCGGGTAAGGTGAGATCGATCTTTTTTCTATAAAATATCGATGTTCTCTTTCCTTCAATTCTCTTTAAATACTCTTCAAATGTCTTACACTGCTGCTCTTCTGAAGGGACTTGTTCGTTGCAGATTTTCTTGAACTCTTTTATATAGTTAGTCATCGTAAGAAATAAGCTTGGCTCGTCAAAGTTTTTTAATTTTTCTAAGTACTCAAGAGCAACTCCTCGTAAGCCTTCTTCAAAACTTAAGATTGCCATGACACTTATATAATCATAAGGTCTAGGAAATTTTTGAATGAAAAGATCTCTTTTTTCATTGTATTTAAAATCGTCACTATAAATGATAAGAAAGCTATTTATTAATACGCGTGCATAGTTATATTGATCTGCCACCACTATGCATCTCCGATCCAGCCACTCTTTACTATACTGTATAAACTCCTTCTTATTTCCTCTTTCAAGAGTGTTAGTCGATAACATTTGAAAAATAATACAAGTGTCTTCAGTCTTTGAAAAATGCTTCATTAAAGACATAAAGTCTTTGCGAGGCTTGACATGATAGATATTTAAACTCACAGCTAAAATAGAATAAATAACGAGTAGATATTTTTTCAAAGGTATTTTAGCTAAATAATCTTGATATCCAATTATGATGATAATAATCGCGAAAGCTGGAGTATAAAGATAGTAATTTTGAAATACAGAATTCAGAATATTTGTTTTTGGAATATAGAGAGTTGCAAAAATAGAAAGTAGAAGTATTAGGCCAAGCTTGATTGTACGCTTGTTCTGAGAGCTAATTTTTTTGTAACTCAGATATGCAATGCAACCAATAAGTCCGTTGATAAAAACTGTTATAATATTAAATAAATTCTCGAACTTATAATAATAAGAAAAACTAATTGGTAAAAATAATTGTCTGAAATACAGATTGATCCCCAGAATTAGATGATCTATCTCATGCTTGAAGGGAATAGGAATTTCAAATCCTTGGTTAGTTAGTTGGTAGTAATAAACGTTTGCCCATCCAGTTAATGCAATCATGACTATAAAAGGTGTGCCCAATAGAATATTTCTTTTCGTGATCTTCGGCGGAATATTTTTATGACAAAAAAAGAAAAGTGGCGTGGCTGCGTTGATTGGTTGAGCAAAAAGTGAAAGGCTATAAAAAAATAAAGATTTAATATAAGACTTCTTATCTTCAAAATAGTTCACTTGAAAAAAATAGTAACTGATTAAAAAAAGCAAAAAACTCAATGAATGTTTTCTGGCAGTAAATTCATGAAAAGCTTGAAATATTGCAGGGTGAGTAAGGTACACAAATGAGATAATTCCACTTCTGCTTTTGTTGGTGAATTTTTGCAGGCATAAGAAAATAAAAAAACCAGTGAGAAAATGAATAAAGATATTGGTTATAAGAGGAAAATTTGTAAAGCCTAAAGCTCTGCCAATATATATGTCAGTTAAAAGACTCAGATCTCGTAAAGGCTGAAGGTCTGTAATTTTTCCGTCGGCTAATTGTGTGAAGTACTCACTGTATGTATTGATCTTAAGTAAAGGGTCATAGATTGCTTTTTGATCAAGCATTTGAGGTTCATACAAAAATAAGTAATAGCTAGATATAAGTACTAGTGGGAGTGATAGGAAAAAAACCCATTTGAACTGGTCAAGTTTTATTGTCATAATTAATTTGATATTCATTATTATTCAGATTTAGGTTACACTATAAGTCGTGAAAGATTCAACAGCTAATATTACATATACATATAGAGATGATAGAGGGTTTACTATTGTCGAATTACTGATGGTCATTTCAATTATTGGGATTCTTGCTTCTACCTCAGCAGTGTTCTTTGAATATTACCGGTCAAAATCTAAGTCAACAGAAGCGAAACTAGCTTTATCAGCAATTTTTACCTCACAAGAGATCTTTAAAAACTCTTTTAATATGTACTCAAATTGCTTACAAGATATGGGGTATCAATTTGCTGGTGCTGATAAGTCATTTTATGCCATAGGCTTTCCATCTATCACTGCAAATATAGATGCGAGCGTTCATGCCATGGCAATAAAAGAAGGGTTACCCATTGGGATATGTCCTGCCAATCAACCTCCTATGGAAAACCAAACTTATTATCTTGCAGGGAATGGGGCTGGCGGTTTAAAAATATCAACGCAAGCTGATTTTGTGTCCGGACTGATGGGTAATACTAACAATAATCTAGATAAAACAATACCTGGGCAAACCTCGGATGACGTGTATGAAGGATTAGGAACAATGTCTGTGCCTAATACAAAGCAATTTACTGTTGCAGCTCTTGGAATTATTAACGTTGATTATTCTTCTCCAAGTAACTGCTCATTATGGACAATGACTTCAGAAAAACTACTTAAACAACATAGAAAGGGGTTTTAGTCTTTCTTGTAGATACCATAAGGTGTGATCTTTTCTTTTGAAGTCCAGGTGCCGTCTTCTTGGAAGTACGGATCTCCATTAAAATCTAATTTTGAGCACCCGCTTCCATTCGTATTTAAACAATTAGTGTCTATTTCGGCTTTAATCCTATAGAGATCTGCTTTAACTTTAGAATAAAGAAAGGTGCTTTCATCGAGAGTTTCAAACAAATTTAAGAGTGACTTGTAAGTGTCCTCTAGAGTTAAGTCTTTGTTCTCATATTTCATCTTATGTAGCAATGTCACAAAGTACTGAGGTGCTTGAGGGTTTTTGATAAGCCTCTCATAAATGGGTATAGCAAAATTGTAATCTTTTAGTTCGATTGCAAACAAAAAGCCAGCATTAAATAATAGTTGGTAGTCATCTGGATATTTCTTTAGGCCTTTCTTGTAGATATACTTTGCTCCTTCTAGATCGTCTTTGACAATATCTAAGTATTGGCCGCCAAAAAGATACGCTTTGTAAAACCAGGGATCCAAGTGAATAATTGTATCGAACCTGTGAAACATCCATGAATTTAAGTCTCTATCTTTGTAATGTTTTAAGTCTGATTCTAAAAGAGTTGCAATCCAGTAAGTGTCTGCGATTAACATTTTTTGACTAGCAAATACAATTGAAATAAGTTCTTTGTTTATGTTAAACGCACTATCTTGCTTACTGATTTTTAAGATAGGCTTACTTGTATAGTGGTTAATCACTCCTGAAATCGCCACAAGGGAGAGAGTTAAAAAAAGTATTGAATAATTTTTTATATTTATCTTTGTAACCATTTATAACTTCTTTACCGAAAACTTTATAGGTTTCTTTTTTATCTCCGCTATTTGACTTAAAATTTCGTTCTTTAATTTTGAGTCTTTTAACACTGATATTACTTCTCTGATTATATAACTATTTTCTAAAAAAATACTATTGTACTCAAATTGCTTTAATTTTTTTAACTCTTGTAACAGTTCTTCAGTCCTATTCTCACGCTTCAGAACAATTAATTTCAATAAACTACGATCTAATTCTAGAGAAAAAATATCGTCAATATACTTAAGCTTGTGTGCAAAGCTGATTTGTAAGTTTTCGACTACATAATGTGCTTGAATAAACCAAAATGTGGATTGATTGTAGATCGGTGCACAGTCATTTTTTATCCACCACCTCGAATAATTGTAAACGTCGTCTGTATAGGCGCGTTTTATGGCTTCAACTGTTAGCCATTCCATTTGTCGACAGTTTGCTTCGGTAGTTACTTGATAGGTATATAGGTCATATTTGTTAGTCCTTTTTGAGCTATAAAAAAGGGTGATACAGAAAAATAACGATGCTAAAAGGTATGATAAGGTGGCAATTTTTTTGTAAGGAAACTTTTCCAAAAAGCTAAGTAACATACAAATTGAGAATATTAATGGAGTTAAAAGGTAGGAATTATAAAAATATAGATTGTAGACATTTGATTTAATTCCATACAGGGTCATAAAAATTAAAAAAATGGGTATAATAAATTTAATAAATTCAGTTTTTTTCTTTAAGAACGACGTGAAAAGAAAAAGCAGTCCAATCCCTGCGAAAATAAAATTGATATTCTTTAAAAGATCGTAATAAGTAGAAAACCAAAAAGGAAAAATTATTTGTCTTATAAACAAACCAATCGAGCCTACCAAGTTCAGTAAATCTAAATCCGGAATAGCTTGTACTCTTTGAGGTTCAAAAATACCGTAAATGGAAAAATTAACCGCCAAAAAGAATACTAAAATGGCTGCAAAACTCGAAAGCATTAATAATTTTTTTTGATCTCTAAAGTTATCTTTCTCTACCTGTAAAAAATAGTAAGGAGGAATAAGCGCATTTATCGGCTGGCTACATAGAAGCAAAATATATGACACCAAGGCTTTCTTTGGTTCGTTCTTTTTATAGATAAATTTTAAGGTTAACAAAAGAAAGAGAAGACTTAGAATGTGCTTCTTTTGAGCAGGGTCCGTATATACGTGAATAATAATTGGGTGGACTGAAAATAACAAAGTACCAATGAAAGACAATTTATTTCTAAAGAAACAGCTGAGAAATTGAAACAAAACGTATGTTGTTGCTAGAAAAATAAGAAAATTTGTAAAAAGGCTAGTTCTCTTAAAGCCTGTTAATTTCGTAATCTTAATGTCAATCAAGTGGAGCAGGTCACGTATGGGCTGAAAGTCAGCGATTTTTCCATTATTAAAAAGCTTAAAATAGTCACTCGGGCTATTAACTGCTTCGAGGGGCTTTATTATAAGTTCACTATCCAGTGAAATTTCCTGGTTTATAAACGAGCCCGCGAAAATTACGCTTGCTATGATAAGCACTATGAAAGTTTTAGTTAAATTCATACAACTCTAAGTTATCAGTAAATTCTTTTTCTTTGTAGTACATTAAATATTGCATTTAAGATTTAGAGTTTCTAAAATTGGTTCATGTTAGAATTTATAGAAGTTTCAAAAGTGTTTTCCTCGGATATATTAAAAGGTTCTTTTACCGCCGTAGATAATCTTTCCTTTAAAATAGAAGAAGGAACTACAATCGGTTTCTTGGGAGCGAATGGAGCAGGTAAAACCACCTCTATAAAAATGGCCATGGACTTTATTAGGCCAACCTCGGGTGAGATCATTTATGGAAGCAAATTGGGTAAGAATCGGATGGATGCCTTTTCAAATATGGGTTACCTACCAGAGAGACCGTTTTTTTACCCTCATCTAAAGGGGATGGAATTCTGTTATTATATGGGCGAACTTTCTGGACTAAGTAGAGCTGAAGTTCGAAAAAGGGTTGATCATTGGGCTCCTAAATTCAAAATTTCATTCGCTCTAAATCGACTATTGAAAACTTACTCCAAAGGAATGTTACAGAGAATCGGTTTTCTCGTTACTTTATTGCACGATCCATCACTAATTATCTTAGATGAACCTCTTGCTGGTGTTGATCCAGTAGGTAGAAAAGAGTTAAAAGATATAATCGAACAAATCAGTGAGGAAGGTAAAACAGTCTTTTTTAGCTCTCATATTGTTTCCGATGTTGAGCAAATATGCGACACAGTTTTATTCATCAAGGATGGGCGTCTCGTTTTTAACGGAAGTGTTGATTCAATTATTAATGATAATATTAAGCCTTCAAGTTTGGTGAGGTACCGTGAAGGTGGCGAATTGAAAAAAGTACAGGTTTCAGACAACGATAAAACTAGTTTTTTGTCACGTCTCTTAAATCAGGGGGCAGAAATTTTATCTGTTGAGCAGGAAAGACTATCATTAGAGCAAATATTTTATAAGGTTGATAATTAATTCATGAAAAAATCTATAACGATCGCAAAATACACTCTTCTTGAAGTTTTAAAAAGCAAGATTCTCTACAATGCTATTTTTTTGGGATTAGGTTTGCTTTTGATAACTTATATTGCATATAGTTTTACTTATGGTGATCCCAGTCGAGTTGCTTTGGATTTCGGTCTTGGCACACTTTCGCTATCTTCGGTTGGTATTGCTATTTTCATAGGAGTCGGTATTTTATCAAGAGAAATTGAAAGTCGAACCGTCTATATGATCGTTTCAAGACCAGTTTCACGGAGTTCCTTTATTATTGGGAAATACCTTGGCTTGGGAGCTGTACTAATCCTTAATGTTTTATTGCTCTCGCTAATTACTCTTTCATTATATTCATTCATAGGAGGCGAGTATAACTACCTGATTCCTTGGGCAGTAGCTTTAACATTACTTGAAAGCTTGCTTGTTCTAGCTCTTGTGGGTACATTCTCGCTTTTGTCTGGGAAAATTTTGTCTGTAATGTATACGATTGTATTGTATGTTTTAGGCAACTCTATAAGTAGTGCGATGTCTACTAACTTTGTCGAAAATAGACCTGGATTTAAAGCTATACTGGAAGCTTACCACTTTGTATTACCAGCTTTTTACAAGCTAAATATCAAGGAGTTTGTGCTTTATGAGAACCTTGTTGAGTCTAGCTATCTAGTAGGGAGTCTAATCTATTGTGTAATTTACATTTTAGCATTGGTTCTGCTTTCGATCTTTATCTTCAATCGTAAGAATCTGGACTAATATGTATATCTTAGTGCTCCAAGTTCTATTTTTTATTTTCGGCAGTATGGTTGGTAGCTTTCTAAATGTCGTAATATATCGTATGCCTCGAAATGAGTCGGTCGTTAAGCCAAGATCAAAATGCCCAAAATGTGGAACTATGGTGAAGTGGTATCAGAATATTCCTATTTTTAGTTTTATTTTTTTGAAAGGAAAATGTGGTTCATGCGATTTTAAAATTCCTCTTCGCTATCCACTGACAGAACTATTAGTCGGAATATTTGCTTTACTACTGATGCCGCCTGACTTTTCACCCGAGGCTATTTTTAGTTTTACTTACTTTTTTTCAATAGCATGTGTTTTTTTGGCCCATTTTTTAATTGATATTGAGCACCAGATTCTTCCTGATAAATTAAATATTTACTTGCTTGCAATTTCTCTACCTTATGTAGTTTTACATTTTCCATTTATGCATTGGGTTTTGGGAGGACTTATCGGCTTTTTTGGTCCTTACGGAGTGACTGTTTTGTTCTATAAGCTTAGGGGAGTAATAGGTCTTGGTGGAGGGGATATTAAGCTCTTTGGTATTCTTGGCATCATTCTGGGTCCTCTTGGTGTTGTGAACAATATTTTCATGAGTTGCTTATTGGGTTCACTAATTGGTGTGGCCTTGATAGCAACGAAGAAGCTTGATCGCAACGCCCCGTTTGCTTTTGGACCATTTATTATTATTGCTGCTACTCTTCAAATTTTCTTTCCCGAGTTAGTTGAGTTAATTAATCCACTTTATATTAAATAACAATTTGCACCAATTTCTTGATTTAATAATTCAGAAAACGCTATAATGATGTAAAATTAGGGGTTTTGCTTGTCACTGGTCGAAAAAATTCAAGAAATGAAATTGAACATAGCCAAAGGTTATTTGGTTGGTGTTGACATTGGTCTAAGTGCAGTAAAGATTGCCACTATGGCCGAAGGTAAAAAAGGGACTTATAAGCTAGAGGCTTATGAATCATTTCCTTTAAGTGAAGCGTCTATTATTGAGGATGAAGTACAAAAGCCTGAAGAGATTATTGAAGCAATTCAATCGATATTATCAAAAAATGGAATTAAAAGAAAAATTGCCTGTCTCGGTATGCATGGCCCAAATACAGTAACTAAAAGACTACAAGTTCCCGATGGTGACAAAGAGGAAGTCGAAGATAATATTTTTTGGGAATCAGAACAATATATCCCATTTGGTGCCGACGATGCTCAAATTGGTTTCTCCATAATTGGCCGGAGTGCTGAAGATGATGTCGTTGATGCAATCGTTGGTGCTGCAAAAATCGATGTGGTTGAAAGGTATGTAGGCTATCTAAAAGAAGGTGGGCTTCACACAAGAATTGTAGATTTAAATGTTTTTGCCATCAATAATGTTTTTGAACTCTGTAAAGAAGATCAATTGGAAGAAATCTCAGACGAAGGCGCGATAATCATTGATTTTGGCGCTCAGTATACCACTTTAATGGTTTATCGTAATGGTGGTCCAATTCTTACGAAAGAAGTAAATATCGGTGGCGTTTTAATAACTGAAGAGATTCAGCGTTCCATGGGAGTTAGTTACGAAGAAGCTGAGGATCTCAAGGTAAATGGAGATGATAATGGTAACTTACCTGAGGAGATTATTGGAATCCTTGAGACTCATATCAATCGATTAATGGATGAACTACGAAAGGTCTTAAATTTTTATATTGCTGCTGGGTCTAGTGAGCAGGTAGGACATTGTTTTATAACAGGTGGTGGAGCAAGAGTCCCAGGTATTAAAGAGGCATTACAGGATCTTACGGACCTAGAGGTTGAGGAATTAAATCCTCTCGAGATCATTGAGATAAAAGGTAATTTTTCGGAAATTGAGTTAGAGGATATGGCCTATTGTGGATTAGTGGCCATTGGCCTTTCTATGAGGAGAGTTGATTAATGATCGAAGTTAATTTATCTCCTGTTCAGCAAACACAAGATTTTACTAAAGTTGGGCCGATCAACCTTACTTTGATCAATCCTATATATTTGTTAGTTGCAATTATTGCGATTTACTCTATAGAACCAATTATCGATGGTATTTTCAATGATGATATTGCTAGGTTGGAGAGTGAATATAAAACCAAGCAGAATCAACTGCAGAAGCTAAGAACAGAACTTTCCTCTTTTGATGAAGTAAAAAAACAAGTAGAAGAACTTAATCAAAAGGAAAAAGAACTTGAAAAGCAAGTTGATGTAATCAAACAAATTGTTGCCAAAAGACAGAATCCTTATGCTGTTTTAAAATATATAGCAGAGAAAACTCCTGATGACGTTTGGATTGTGGACTTGGTTGTTGATGATAGAAACCTTAAAATCATGGGGTATTCGAGAGCTTTTCCATCAATAACGAAGTTTATAGAAGAACTAAGATTATCGATTCACTTTAATTCTGATAATATCAATTATACAAAGCCTCAGACTCTTAATTCGGAGTTAAAGGGAATTGCTGTTGAACCTTTTGAGATAACGGCCCAAATTGTAAATTTTTATGGAGACTAGACTTGCTTGATCCTTTAGTAAAATATTTTTGGGTACTTCTCTTGGCATATGCAGGTATGCTCGGGATGGATCGCTACGAGTTGAAGAATACTGAGTTTGAATCCCAGCAGAATTTAAACGATTCTGTTCCACCTAAAATTGCTAAGGCGGAAAGAGAATTGAAAAATGTTCAGCAGTTCAACGCAAACCTAGAAACTTCAAAGGCACGTGTTAAAGAAATCAGTAAAAGAATTGAGGATATTCAAAAACAACTTCCTTCTGAGATTGGAGATGCTGAAGTTGAAAATGTTTTAGCCACACTGGCAACCGATTTAAAGATGCTTAAGCCGAATGCACTTCATAAAGGTGAGACTAATCAAGGTTTATATTTTTCTAAAGAATTTTCATTAGATGTAAAAGGTACATTCTTACAAGGTCTTATTTATTTTGAAAAACTCGACAAAATGGCTAAATCGGGAGAACGAATCCTTAACGTAAAATATTTAAGATTTTCCGAATCTGAGGTTGGAGATAAGCGAAGTCGTTTTGTTGTACTCGATATGACAACAACTCTTGAAGCCTATCGATATAATGATTCATTTAAACCAGGAGAGAATTGAGATGAAATTAATTTTTAGCATTCTCTTATTGGGTTTGTGCATCGACTCAAAAGCTGATTTAAAAGAGCTATTTGAAAATCAGACTGAAATTAAGCAGCCTTTTGAACTGAGAGATCCTTTTCAGGTACCTAAGTTTAAGTCAGCTGAAAAGGTTAAACGTGAGAAAAATGCTTCAGGTAAATTTGAAGAAAATGTACAAAAACTAGAAAAAGAAGTTGATATCAACAAAATTGAGATTGTAGGCGTTCTGATTGGTAAAGATCGGAGAGTCATGATTAAAGACGGTGGGAAAGTCTATACTCTAAAGGAAGGAGAGCCTTTAGGTACAAATGGTCCTGAGATCAAAGCAATCTTAGCAGGTGGGATAATATTAGTTGAGCAAATCGTTAATATATACGAGGAGCCAGAATATATTGAAACAATTATTCCTATTTCGCGTTAAGCTTGGTACGATTTTTAAAGTAGTTATAACTTTAAGGAAGAGGTTATATTAATGATTAGGAATTTATTAGTCCCATTTCTGTTGGTTTTTACTTTCTGTGTAGAAGCCCAAGAAGCATCCAAAATAAAATCAGTCAATTTTATTCAAGATGGCGAAGTTTCAAAGCTTATAATTGATTTTGATGGCGAGTTCATCGCAGATCGAAAGCATCTTAAAAAAGAAAAGCAAATTTTATTAGATATTAAAAATGTTGTTGCTGATAAAAAGTTTTTAAGAGGAATTGATACCTCAGAATTTTCAGGGAGTGCTGTCTATATTTCTCCATATAGAAAACCGGGCGCAAAAAATGAAGTTAGATTTGCCATTCAGCTCAGAGACAATATTCGTTCTTTTATAGAAAAAAGAAAGAATAGAATGATTTTGCATATTGAAAATAGATTTGGTGTTTTTACGAGAGCAAAATTAAACAAAGTTGAAGATGGTCAAGTTGCTCGAGAAGAAGATGCCGACGCTCAGAAGCAAAAAATTCTTATTCCTAAATCAAATAGTGTTGAAGATATTTTAGAAAATTTAACTCAGTCTGGAGTTAAAAGATATGTTGGAAGAAAAATTTCATTAAATGTAAATGGTGTTTCATTCCCAGATGTCTTAAGAATGATCGGTGAGACATCTGGTTTTAATATCATTATTGAAGATGATGTAAATAAGCTCAAGCCGCTTTCGATTAATCTAACGAATCTTCCTTGGGATCAAGTTCTTGACACTATTATGGAGCTTGGTAAATTGGTAGCTATCAAATATGGAAATATACTAACTATTACGACTGCTGAAAAGGCTTTAGCTGAACGACAAAAAGAGTTAGATGAGAAGAGTAAAAATAAAACTCTCGAGCCGTTAGTAACAAAAATTTTCCCGCTAAGTTATGCTTCAGATACTGATATTAAAAAAATTCTCGAAGATTATATAACTAAAGATAGGGGTAGCATTCAATTCGACAAGCGTACACAAAATATGATTGTCAGAGATACAGTTGATGTGATTGAAAAAATTAAAAAAATTGTTGAAACTTTAGATACTCAGACTCCTCAGATTTTAATTGAATCAAAGATTGTTGAAGCTTTTGAAAATTATGAATTACGAGCAGGTCTTACTGCTCCTGGTTTATCATTTACCTATGATCCGCTTACAACAACCTCTGGATTAGAAGCAAATGAGGGAGCCTTTACATTTAACTCGGCTACAAACTTAGATGCTACTCAAATTGTAAATGCAACTGTTACTGTTGGGCGATTGACTGAGTTAGCATTTGCTCTTGAGCTAATGGAGACTGAATCAAAGGGGAGAATTATTTCATCTCCAAGAGTCATTACTCAAAATGGAGAATCTGCAACAATTAGTGATCAGACAGAGCGTACTTTTGTTACTACAACTACATCCGAACTAGGAGCTCCTCAACCTCAAACTACAAAAATACCAGTGACAATTTCACTGCAAGTTACTCCGAAGGTTACGAATGAAGGGTCTATCGCATTAAATGTTAATATAACAAAATCTGGATATGGAACTACGTCTGTTCCTGGTGAATTGCCTCCTACAAACGCTAGAAGTATTCAAACCAACGTATTGGTCGATAACGGCTCAACAGTTAGTATTGGTGGGATTTATCAAACGGATGAGCAAACTATTGAATCAGGTATTCCTTTTTTGAAGGATTTACCTATTATCGGCTGGCTATTCAAAAACGGATATAATCCTCAACAGACTAAATCGGAACTACTTATTTTTCTTACTCCAAGAGTAATAAATCAAGAAGAGGCTGGCCTTACTAATAGAGAACTTGGCGAAGACTTAGGAGTCTAGAAGTGGCGGGAACGAGAAAAAACTCTTCGCTTCTATCGAAGTACACTTTGATGTATCAAAAGAAGCCGCAATCTAGGGTGTTTGCACCTCTTGCTGAAACTTATAGAAAGCTTGGGATGGTAGATGAAGCAATCAATATTCTCCAAAAGGGAATACGAATTCATCCTACGTACACACTCGGATACATCGTTTTAGCTAACTGTTATTACGATTTACAGAACTTTGAGTTAGCCTACAATACGATAAGATCATTTGTTCCAGGAAACCTCGAAAATTTATCTCTTCAAAAATTATTTGCAAAAACTTGTATGCAGTTAGGATATTTAGATGAAGCTCTCGTTACCTATAAAAACCTACTGCTCCTGAATCCTAAGGACATGTTTGTAGCCGATCAGGTTAAACTTTTAGAAGATGATCTACTAGTTAATCAAGAAGAAGAATTAGAGCCCGAAGCTATAAATAATCCTACTTCATTTGATGAGGATAATTGGATTCAAGTAGATTTTGGAAAAACAGAAATCTCTCAAACTAAAGAAGATGAGATCGAATGGGAAGTTCAAGATCCAATAGCAAAATTTAAAAAAGAGGTTTGGGAAGAAAAACTGGAAGTGGCTAAAAGGTCCCTTGATGATGAGTTCTTCTATGAAGATTATGATAACTCAAGCGAGGACGTCATTTCTCCCGAAATTGAAGAGGAAGCTCCAGAGGAAGATGGACCAATTATAACCCATACTTTAGTCGATTTATACTGTTCTCAAGGACATTTTGATAAAGCTCAAGAAATTTTAAATGATATTTTAAAGCTTCATCCTAATGATAAGGCGACACAAAAACGCTTAGCTGAGGTTGAACAACTTATTGCCTCCAATGATGAAGGTGGCCCTGAAGTTGAGGAAGAATTTTCAGAGGATAAAGTATCTGTTCAGAGCGAGAAAAAACAATTGATTGAAAAACGTTATAAAAGCTATCTTGCGAAATTACAGGGCCACAGACAGGCAGAGTTATGAAAAAGATATTAGTTATAAATGGTCCCAACCTAAATATGCTCGGAACTAGGGAAACAAATATCTATGGAAATCTGACTCTTGAGGAGCTAGAAAAAAGAACTAAGGATAAGCTAGCTATTACACAGACTGGGATAGAAACGACTTGGTGGCAATCGAACTCTGAGTCTGAAATCATTGAAAGAATTCATCAGTTAACAAATGAAAATTATGACGCATTAATTATAAATCCTGCTGCATTTTCCCATACTTCAATTGCTATCTTAGACGCTTTAAAAATCCTTCAAAAGCCAATTGCTGAAGTTCATCTATCCAACGTTTATGCGCGTGAATCCTATCGACATTCTTTATTGACTGCGCAAGCCGCTTCTATAATAATGGGTGGGCTTGGATTAGAAGCTTATTATTTTGCGGCCCTCGCTTTGGTCGAAATCAACAAAGGATAAAAATTGAAGTATCAAACCACCGACATCAGAAACAATCTCAAAATTGCGATTGATGGAAAACCTTATATTGTTGTTCAGTTTCAACATGTAAACCCAGGAAAAGGTTCTGCATTTGTTAAAACTAAACTAAAAAATTTAGAAACAGGTCAAGTGTTAGAAAGAACTTTTAAATCAGGTGTTGATACTGTTGATAAGCCAGATATGGAAGAAAGAGAAATGGAATATACCTATGGCGATATGGATGGGTTTAATTTCATGGATACTAAAACATTCGAATCAGTTCATCTTTCACATGACAACGTTGGGGATGCGAAAAACTATCTCCAAGAAGGAATCAAAGTAGAGATTCTTTATTTTAATATGAGACCAATCTCAATTGAGCTTCCAAACTTCGTAAATCTTGCTGTAACAGAGACAGACCCTGGGCTTAAAGGTGATACTGCTGCAGGTGGAACGAAAAAAGCAATATTAGAAACAGGTCTGCAAGTTAACGTTCCTCTATTTATTGAAGTTGGAGAAGTTTTAAAGATTGATACACGCTCAGGCGAGTATGTAGAAAGAGCAAAATTATAGGAAATACCATGAGTGATTTTGATAAATTAAAAGACTTTATTGAGCTGGCAAAACAAGAAGGTGTTAGTGAATTAAAATACGAAGATGACGGGAAGAAGTTTTTCGTTAGCTTTAATGCTGCTCCTGCGGTTGTTTCCCATGTTGCTCCTGCTGCTACACCAAGTGTGGCTGTTGACACACAAGTAAGTGCAGTTTCTGCAGCTACTGATAATCATCATCAAATAACGTCTCCGTTTGTGGGAACCTTTTATGCTTCACCATCTCCAGATAAGCCAGCTTTTGTTAAGGTGGGAGACAGAGTTTCTAAGGGACAAACATTATGTATCTTAGAAGCAATGAAAATTATGAATGAAATTGAGTCCGATGTTGATGGTGAGATTGTAGAAATTTGCTCATCAAACGAAAGCCTCGTTGAGTACGGGCAAATTCTTTTTAAAATTAGGGCCTAATTAAAGTGAAATTTAAAAAAGTACTTATTGCAAATAGAGGCGAGATTGCCATTCGAGTCCTGAGATCTTGTAAGGAACTTGGAATCGAAACAGTTGCTGTTTATTCTCAGGAAGATGAAAACTCTCTTCATGTAAAATTAGCAGATGAATCTGTTTGCATTGGGCCAGCGAAATCAATTCATAGTTACCTAAATTACCACGCTATTTTATCTGCTGCCGAAATTACAGGTGCTGATGCTATTCATCCAGGCTATGGATTTTTATCTGAGAATGTTGAATTCGCGAAGATGTCACAAAAATGTGGAATTGAATTTATCGGACCCAACCTTGAAAGTTTAGAAAAGATGGGTAGTAAAATTGAGTCTAAAAAAATAGCTCAAGATGCTGAAGTGCCTACACTCAAGCCAATTTATGTAAATGATCTTCCTGATGAGAAAATCTTATCTGAAGTTACTAAAATGGGCATGCCCGTTTTGATCAAAGCTTCTGCCGGTGGTGGTGGAAGAGGAATGCGTCGAATTGATAATATAGATGACGTGTTGAAAACAATTGAAATTTTAAAACAAGAATCTAAATTGGCTTTTGGAGACGATAGCCTCTTTATTGAAAAATTTATTCAAAATCCAAGGCATATCGAAATTCAAATACTGGGTGACAAGTTTGGAAATATTATTCATCTCGGAGAAAGAGATTGCACGATTCAGCGACGTTACCAAAAGATAGTAGAAGAGTCTCCAAGTCCAGTACTTCGTGACGAAGTTAGGGCTCAGATGTGTGATTCTGCAATCAAGCTTGCACATAAGGTTAAGTATGACTCAGCTGGAACGGTTGAGTTTCTTTACGACTTGGATACTGAGCAGTTTTACTTTATGGAGATGAACACAAGAATCCAAGTAGAGCATCCAGTGACAGAGCAGAGAACTGCAGTTGATTTAATTTCTCAACAAATTCAAATTGCTGCTGGGGCAAAATTACTGCTTAAACAAACAGACATAAAGTACCAAAATCACGTAATTGAATGCAGAATAAATGCAGAAGACCCAACAACATCCATGCCTTCACCTGGATTGATTACCCATTATCATCGTCCCGGAGGGATGGGGGTAAGAGTAGATGACTATATCTATACAGGATATAGAGTTTCTCCTCACTACGATTCTATGATTTCAAAAATTATAATTTCGGCTCCAACCAGAGAAGAGTGTATTACTCGGACTTTGCGTGCACTTGATGAAACAGTCGTTGGTGGAATTAAGACAAATATAGATCTTCACAAGAAGATTTTGAATCACGAAGACTTTAGGGCAAATTCGTACAATACAAATTTTCTTGCGGAAAAATGCTAAAATATTAATAAGTTAGCTAATTATTCTGCAGGAGAAAATGACGGATTTAACTGTATTTCAAAACGAAATTAAACTAGGTAATTTTAGTGGACTCATCGGTTTAATAACTGATCGTGATCCTGTTTGCTTGGAACCTGAATTTTTCAATTTTCTAAAATATCATGTAGATGAAATTAGAAAAAAAGCACAACCTATTGAGCTTTTTAAAATTAGCGAATTCTGTGCATCGAAAAATTACTTTGAATTGGTTTATTTGTTAACTGATACTGATGAGTGGTTAATTGATTTGCAGAGGTTGAGATGTACCGCTTGTCGAGAACTAGGACGTATTCAAGAATATTTTGATTTATGCAAAGAGGTGTTAACGACATCACTTCTGAAGAAGTATTTTTCCAAGTTACCAGAGTTTTTTAATACTCACGAAAATTATTTAAAAGAAAAAGTTTTCTTCAAAAAAGCAAAGTTAATTCTTCTGCTAGAAACCTCCCAGTGGGGGAAGGCGGTAGACTTCGTCAAAAATAACTCCTTTGAAAATATCTACGAACTATTATCTACCTATGAGAGTGGTGATCCTGCTTATAGGAAGCTCTGCTTGACTCAAAAATTAAGAGAAAGTCAGCGATATGAAATGATGGAGAATGAATTAATTGAGTACTTACTTTTATGTGAGACAGACATTGAGAGAATGTATCTTTTTGAATTGTATTCATTGAATCCAATGATAGAGCTAGAACTGTTAGAGATTGCCAAAGATATATTAAAGTTAAACTTTAGAGATTTACCTTTAGAATATCGAAAACTTAAAACTGAACTTAAACCAAATATTCAGGTTAAAAAGGTACAGCCTCAAAATGAAGATGAGGTATTCCCTAGATTATATTCATTGGAAAATACTAATTTGGGACAAATAGAAGTGAAAGACATCCGCTATGAAATCACTCCTGAAGAGCAGATTGCCATAACGAGATTGAAATTTGAAGATTACGAAATTGAAGAAAAGCAGGAACTAATAAAGAGTTTTATTTCTATGGGGTTTTATTCCGCAGCGTTGAAATTGGTTGAATCTTTGAGGTTGAGTGATGAAAAGCTGTATTATTTGGGCTTCTTAAATCTTAAAATTAGCAAATTTGCAGATGCAGTTTTTTATATAAATGAGTATTTAAATTCAGTACAACCAGATGATCCTATTCCTTTTTTGAAAATGAAAAGAGAAGCTCATATGGCCATGAACAATGTTGAAGCTTTAGCTCAAGTTGAAATGCAACTCGCCAGTCTAGGAGAAGAAACCTAGCAATGAAAAGAGTAAATAAAATTCTCATTTTATTTATATTTGTAATGACAGTATCGTTCATGCTGACATGGGAGTTTTTGCAGAGTCGCTGGGTAGCAAAAAAAGTTTCGGATGTAGCAACAAAATACATTACGGAAGTACTTAATGCTGAAGTAGAATTTGAAAATCTCCAATTTAATTTATTTCCTCCCGGAGCAAATGTTAAAAACGTAAGCTTTATTCTAAAAAATGAAAAAGTTGATTTGAATATTAAAGCTAATTCTTTAGGAGTTTATTTCAATCCTCTTGATGTTTTTGAGACAGACTTTATTGCAGATAGAGTTGTTTTAGAGGATGGAAGAGTTTTTGTGGAGCTTCCAAAATCCAAAAGGGAATCGGATAGAGATACTGGAAGTAAAGTAGACGCGGGGAAACTATTCGACTATCTACCAAAGATTCCTGTGAATACTGTGTCGCTAGAAAAAATTTTATTACAAGTTGATAAAACGGAATTCTTCGCAAAAGAAATTTATCTTCAGAATAAAAAGAACTCTCTTTCTGTCATGGGTACAATTGAAAATATTGATCTTTCACAATATGTGGCGCTGCCTATAATTGTAGACTCTGTAAGAATAAACTCAACCTTAGATGAGTCAAGATTGAGAGTTTCTGAACTCGAAATTAACTCTGGATTTAAAAAAATTGAGTTAAACGGTGAAGTTAGGTCGTATCTGTCAGATCAAATTAACTATAAATTTAATTCCTCACTTGAGACACCCATTAAAGTATTGCACGATATCTTTGACTTTAGAAAGGTTGGAAAATTAGAAAAAGGAACCGTTAAAGTTGTATCCACTATTACTGGGAGTGGCCGTCAGTTTTCCATTACAAACCAAGTAGAAGCAGAGAATTTAGTGACAGACTTTGTTGATGCGGATCTATTGCGGGGAGAAATACTTGTAGATAATAAGCATATCATCTTTCAAAATGTCATTATAGAGAAAGGGACTTCTGGATTCCAATTAGATTCTCCATTTGAATTTTTTAATTTTGAATCTAAAAAATTCGTTGAAGAGCCAGTTATCGGAACGTTTCAAAATTTTAGGTTAAGTAATGCTTTAAAATACCTAAAATCAAACGTGGGATTTCTTAAAGGTAGTCTTTCAGCAAAAATTCGCTTCGACTTATTTGCCAATAGCTTTAGTTTCAAATTCTTAGATCAGGCTCTGATTCATGAGTTGATTCTTGAGGCAAATAAAGACTTGAATATCTTTGAAGCTTCAGATTTGATTCTCCAAGAGGGTGATATTAGTGTCACAGGTTCGGATTTAGACCTAAGTATTGCTATAGGAAAAAAAGAGACGCAATTTAGTATTCTAGCTACCACAAGAAAAGGTAAATTTAATTTACAAATACCTAATGCGTTTATTGATCTGCAAGATATTTCTCCTTTTATGGGTTACAACTTAAAAGGAAAAGGTCTCGTCGACATAGATATTTCGCCATCTGATAAAGGTCTTGTTCTTTCTGTAAAGGATGACATTAATAAATTCAGTATTAATGAGTTTTCATTCGATAAAGCAAAATCAGAACTAAGCCTTAACTTTGATTCAAATTTGCTTTCAATCGAAAAACTATTTGCAACCTCAGGTAAAACCAATGTATTTGCCAGAGGTAATATTGATATTAGTAAAGAAGAAATAGCCGCTAGTTACTCAGTCAAGGATGCGAGTTTTAGTGAGGTGAAAAGAGTTTTGGCCCCTCTACTTAGAGATGTTTCTATCTCAACGAATGAAATTCATGGAAATTGGAATCTTAGCGGTAACTTATCGGGAAAAACGAGCTTAGAAGGGCTGATTGTGGATGGGCACTTTGAAGGGCAAAATAATTATTTTTATGATGAAAATGTTGAAAACTTAAATTTTGACTACCGATTCGAAAAAGAAAAATTAAATGTACATGAATTTCTAGCGCAAAAAAGCGGTGGGACTATTAAGCTTAAATTTGACTATGACCTAGCGAAAAATGGAATTAGTATTTGGTCAAGAGTCTATGATATTCCTATTCAGGAACTCACTTGGTACAAGAGACTGCCTTTGAATTTAACAGGCGTATTGGATGGTGAAATTGCAGCAGAATATTTGGAAAGTAAATGGGAAGCAGACAGTAGTTTTAAAATCTCAAACACGTTTTCGAATGGAGAGTCTTTTGCTGATTCCAATATCACGATTAAATATCATTTAGATGAAATTAAAACAGATATTGATTTGTTCAATCAACAAGTTCTTCTAGATAGCCATATTGTATTAGAGGAAGGGCGAACAAATAAATCTTATCTGAATATAGACCTCAACGTACCTAATATTAGAAATATTGCAGGTATACTATCAATCGTTGAACTGGCGAATACGGATGTTTCAGGTCGTGTTCGATACAATTTAAGATCTGAATTTGACTCAAAAACATGGAAGTTTAATCGAGTTCAAACTAATATGGAGAATTTGGTTATTAACAAAAAACCTATCTTTGTAAGATATAAGAGCACTGAACCTGAAATCATTATTGAAGATGGTGAAATAAAAAAATGGGATGTGAATATTCGAGGCAAAAATTTTTATATCTTGAGTAAGGGGCGAGGAAATCTGTATGGTAACTTCAAAACAAATACTCAATCTAAAATTGATGCCAGCATAATTGAAATCTTTAATACGGTTGTGAATAAAGCAACAGGAAATATTAGGGCAAATGTTAATTTTGGTTTTCAAGATAATGAGCAACAGTATGAAGCGTATCTGACTTCAGATAATCTTTCACTTGCTTCAGAGTTGATACCGACCTCTATTACAAGGTCAGAGTTTAAGATTTCACTTAAAGACAAAGTATTTGATATTGAAAAATTTTATGCACAGCTAATTAGTGGAACCTTAGAGGTAAGCGGAGAAGTCGGCTTGAAGTCTTTAGTTCCAGATGTAAATCTTCGGTACAAATTTAAAGATGCTGGTGTGACCTTGTTTAAGAAATCTAATCTAGTTTTCTCAGGCGAAGGAAGTTTCGTTGGAAAAACTTTTCCCTACACAGTGGGGGGAGATTATTATATTGAAAATTTTGTTCTTGTTAATGAACTCACTGACTTTGCCTCAGGAAGTGGTGGGTTCGTGCAGGATGAAATTGATTACCTTCCTGGTGATGAAGAGAAAGAGCTAGATCAACTGATCAACCTTAATTTGAATATCAATACGAGAAATCCAATTTATGTCAGGAACTCTTTGGCGGATCTTGGCTTTACCGGTGCTTTACAGGTGTCAGGTTCCGAAAAGCTTCCTCGGGTAGGAGGTAAAATTAGTTTGGCTCCTCGAAACAATAAGGTCACATTTAAAAATAATGATTTTGTATTCACAAAAGGAAATATATTCTTTAATGAGCAAAATGAATATTCAAACCCTGAATTAGACTTTGCGGCTACCACTAGTATTAATGAATACAATATTTACGTAAAAGTTTTAGGCCCTGTTAAAACTTTTAAAGTGGACCTAACCTCTGAGCCAGCACTATCTCAAAGTGATATATTAAGCCTAATTGCGTTTGGATATACTGAAGATTTATCTCAGAACTTAACGGACTCAGAAAGAGAGTCTATGACAAGAGCGGGTGTTACATCTATCATTTTTGACAGCTTCAAAATTAATGAAACCCTTAAAAAAGAATTTGGGCTTGAAATAAACCTTGGTACACAAATCTCTCAAGATCAAGGAAGTTTGCTTTCAGGTCGATCGGGAGAAGGTTCAACAAATACTGGTCGTGTGAGGTCCGCAACAACGGTAGAACTTAAGAAGAAAATTAATGATGCAATTTCACTTTCTGCGAGTCAGACTTTAGATACGAATACTCAGCAAAGAAAAAGCGTCAATATAAATTATAATTTAAATAAAAATGTATCAATTGAAGGAGTTTACGAAACAAGAAACACAGATGACTTAGAAACCATAAACGTCGACAACTCTGTTGGTGCTGACGTAAAGTTGAAGTGGTCATTTAAATGAAGTTTTTTGTCTTTTTCTTCTTATTTCTTATTTCAATTCTAAAGCTAAACTCTGCCTATGCTTTTGATATAGACGCAATAGTGGTTAAGTGTAAAAGTTCTTCAAATTGTAATGAGATACGGAAAGTTTTTAGTTCTGTTAGGGGGAACTATAAAGACGTGGAACATTTTGAAACAATATTAAAATTATATGTGGCAAATGAGGGTATAAAAAGATTTTATTACAAAGTTGAGGGTGAAGGTACAAAAAATACTTTATATATTACCCTACAGACAAAGCCTATAATTAAATCAATTGTTGGCCCAAAAGTTATCGGTCCATTCGAAATAGAATTTCCATCAATACTTCCTCTTCGAGAAGACGAATATTTAGACACGAAGAAGGTGGATAATACTCTTCGCTTACTTACGGATATTGCTCGAGACAAAGGATTTCCTAGGGTAAAGGCTAGGGCAGAAGTTCAAGCAGTTGGTAGTGGAAGCGAGGTAACAATTCATGTTGATTTAGGCAAGCCTATTGTTGTTCAGGAAGTTATCGTTAACTCTAAGTCAGAGCGAATAAAGCGCATGATTGAAGAAAAAATAGGGTACCACGAAGGTGAGCCTTTCGACCCTCAGAAGATGCGTAATGAATTGGAAGATCTTCGAAAAATCTTTCTTCAATATGGATACTACTTAATAGATTTTGATTTCAAAAACAGAATTAGTGATGCCGGCGGGAGTTTGGTATATGTTGATGTCGTGGGTGCTTCGACTCATTCATTTCACATCAATAACAGTAAGTTTTTTACCGAAGCAGAACTTAAAGAATATTTAAGTGGGCAGTTGATTTCGTTGAAAAGGAAAATTTCAAATGAAACAATAGCTCAGTTAATGAAAGAGTATTATTTAAAAAAGGGCTTTCGTACTTCAACATTTGAAGTGAAGAATGAAAAATCCGTTAATGAATTTGGCGACCCCAATAATCATTATCTAATTGCGTGCACAGAAGGCAAGAGGAGTTATTTTCAAAAACTCAGGTTTAAAGGTAATTCATATTTTGAAGATAAAGTATTAAGGAATCATTTTTACGAAAATGCACCAGAAACTATTTCAGTACAAGCACTCGATAAAGAGTACTTGGATCAGTTTAAAGATAAGCTTAGGGAACTGTATATAACTGAAGGATTCGTGAGTGTTTTCATTGGCAACCCTGAGATTCAAGAATTGGCCGAGGATGAAAGAGTTCAGCTGAGCTATCGTATTCGGGAAGGAATTCAGACTAAAATTGATAAGTTTAAGTTGGATGGGCTACCAGATAAATTACTGAATAAGGTCAACTTAGAACTTGTAAATAAAAGCGGAACACATTTTAACCCAATCGCTTTCAAGGAAGACCTCAAGTTTATAGAAACTTATTTAAGAAATGAAGGCTACTATTTTGCGAAAATTGAAAATCTAAATTCTCCAAACCTTGTAGAATACAAACAAGACAATGCGCGAGTGGATATATTGATCAAAGTCAATCTGGGGCGGAAGCTCTTTGTTGATGAAATTCTGGTTATCGGAAATAAAAAAACGAGAAAACGTTTAATTGAACGAGAGATATTTTTGAAAAAAGGTGATTTGCTCACTCGCAATGCGATCGAGAGCTCCCAAACGAATTTATTATCACTAGGTCTTTTCTCTTCCGTGCAAATCAAGCCTGTAGATGGAAATCAAAAAAATACTGACGTCATTATCTTTGTTAGAGAAAAGGATTTTGGCACGTTCGAATTAGCTCCAGGGATCAGGACTGATATTGGGCTAAAGCTCTCAACCACAATTAACTACAATAATATAGATGGTCTAAATAAGAGAATTTCTTTCAAAGGTACTGTTAACCGAAGATTTGATCTAACCACTCTAGATAAAGAAAGAAGAAAAAGTTCTAGCAGTCTTGTTGAGTACGATGGAACACTGAACTACTCTGAAAACAATATTTTTCGCTCCGAATATAACTTTGGGTTACTTTTGAATAAATCGCGAAGAAGGTTTTATTCTTTTGATGCGGATATTCAGAGAATTAGCTATTCTGTGACAAGGGTTTTTACTAATTGGTTCAGTGCTAGGATAAGTCAGCAATTAGAAACAATATCCCAGTTTGATGCAACCCAGGACCGTGACCATGGCTTCTTTCAGATTGGTTCTTTTACGCCTTCAGTAATTTTCGACTTTAGAAATAGGCCTGTAAACCCTACGAAAGGTGCTATTTTTGATTTGGCGGTTGAGTTTGCGAACCCTTTCTTTTTGAGTCAGCAAGACGACGACTTAACTATTGATTATTACAAGTTAACATCCCGTAATAGATTCTACCTACCAGTTTCAAATTCCATGGTCTTTGCTATGTCTACGACCTTTGGAGTGCAGGAAAATCTCGCAACAGATTTAAATTCAAATGGAGAAAAAGAAGGCTATATACCTGGAATTAAAGTATTTAGGCTGGTGGGTGCCGATATCATCAGAGGTTTTCAGGATGATGAAATGAACCGACTTGATAACGGTGAAGATATCAGTGCAGTCGCTATCGATAGTAGGGCCTACCTGATTAATTTTAAGTTTGAACCCCGTTACTATATAAATGACTCCATGATTTTTGGAGTCTTCTATGATGCAGGGCGTGTTTTTGTGGATGAATTCGACTTTAATGACCTTCGCTCATCTGCTGGCCTCACTTTCAAATTGCTCTTGCCATTTGGTACCGTAGATTTCGATTATGGAATAAAACTCTTGAGGAAACGGGACACTGATGGTAACTTAGAGAGCCCTGGAAGGCTACATGTGTCAATCGGCTTCTTTTAATCCCCGTTAAAAGGAAGTTTTTCACAATGTGGTTTTTTTAATGATTAGTGGTGACTAATTATTGACAGTAGGTTTCATTGGCCGGTAAAAGGTCTGGAAATTTTATTTAATAGAGGTTTAATATGTATACGCAAAAATCGTTTACGCTTAAGAAAGATGATATTGATAAAAAATGGTGGGTTATCGATGCTACAGACGTAGTTGTTGGTAGACTTGCAACAGAAGTAGCAACACTTTTAAAAGGGAAGCATAAGCCAACTTATACTCCTACTCAAGAGTGTGGTGATTTCGTTGTTATTACAAACGCTGAAAAGATTAAGTTCACAGGTAATAAGTGGAATGCCAAAAAATACTACTGGCATACAAACCACATTGGTGGATTAAAAGAAAGATCAGCTAAAGAGCAACTTGAGAAGCACCCAGAACTAATCGTTATGGAAGCTGTAAAAGGGATGCTACCTAAATCTTCTCAAGGGAAGAGACTTTTAACTAACTTAAAAGTTTATGCAGGTGCAGAACACAAGCATGAAGCTCAAAAACCAGAAGCAAGAGTTATAAAGTAAGAGGGACTTAGATATGGCAACTAAAGGTAAAACTTATTTAACTAATACAGTTGGAAGAAGAAAATCTTCAATCGCTAGAGTTTATGTAGCGGACGGATCTGGAAAGATCACAGTAAATAAAAGAGAGCTTACTGACTATTTCCCAAAAGCAACTTCAAGATATGTTGTTGAGCAACCACTTGCACTTCTTGGTGTAAATGACAAATACGACCTAAACATCAATGTTTATGGTGGTGGAGTTACTGGTCAAGCTGGGGCAATCAGACTTGGTATTGCAAGAGCCCTTGCAGAGCTAAACGCTGCTGATAGAGGAGCTTTAAAGCAAGCTGGATTCTTAACTAGAGACTCTAGAAAAGTTGAAAGAAAGAAGTACGGTCTTGCTGGTGCGAGAAAGTCTTACCAATTCTCAAAACGTTAATATTTCAAAATTATATTTCGAAATACAAGAAAGCCCACGTTACGTGGGCTTTTTTATTGTAAGTTTTCTTTAATTTACTTTGAGTATTCCTGTTGGTTTGATTACCCAACAATTTATCAAAGGAAAAATGATGAAAACTTTTATCTCAATAATTCTTTTAACAATTTTATGTTCTTGTGATTACACTGGTGCTTTAGAGTCAGTCTGCAATGGTAATAGACGTGATGTGAGTGGTTTTGCAGGTCGCTATACTTGGGATCTTGGGACAGGTAGTCCGGCTAACATTACTATTAAACGAATTCAACGTGGGGTTTACTCCATGCAAGCTGATGGAGAAGAGTTATTCAGTTATACAACCTGTAAAATCGGTGGTGTGACATTGGCAGAATCTTTCTTGGAGGCCGATGATGAAAGTCCGGATATGTATACTCTTCACAGACTTGAGGTGTCGAGGCAAAATACAGTGATTAGGACTCTACAATTTGAAGAAAAAACATTACAAGATAATGGTATTAGTTACGAAAAAGAGGAAGCTGAAGTAGAAGGCGTACCTCTTTCGATTATTTTGATTCACAATGCTCAAGTAGATAAAGAAGATCTAGTGAAAATGAGCGTTGATTCTAACGGTAAGGAACCTTTTTATATCGAGCTCAAAAAGTAAGTTTATTCAAATACGCGGAGCACGCGTTCATAATTTGAGGGATGTCGATGTTGATGTCCCTCTCAATCAGTTGACGTGTTTTACTGGGCCGAGTGGCTCTGGCAAGACATCACTGGCTTTCCATACTGTTTACTCAGAATCTAAAAGAAGATTTATTAATTCGTTCCCAACATCCATGAAGTTTTTCATTGATAGGCCCGCTCCAGTAGATGTTGATTCTATTAATCCTGTGCTTCCTGTTTTTGGTTTACCACAAATAAATCCAGTGATCGGTACAAGGTCTAATGTTTCTGATGTTATGCACTTAACAGGTCTTTTTCAAAATTACTTTGGAAACTATACAAAAGAGCTATGCCCTCTTCACCACAATGAATTTCACCCCCTTTTATTTAGTGATTATCTGCAATCAGTTGTGGAGGTCGAAAAGCAAGAAGGGATGTTTCATGTCTTGATTGAAAAAGAAGAATTTATTGAGAAGATGGTTAATACTCCTTTTCCTTCACGTTCAATAAAATCAAATCGCTCTCGAAAAATAACGGAATTCGATAAAGATCATGAGTATTGGGAAGTTTTTAGATTTAAGTTTGATAAATTAGACCGTGCACAGAAAAAGTATGAAGAGTTAAGCAAAAACAATTTAAAATACTATTTGTTTTCAGAAAGCTTAAATAAAGTCATAAGTTTAAATTTTCGCTCCGGACACGAGTACTTCTGCCCAGCAGATAGTTGCGAACAAAAGCCTTCCAGATTAGCAAATAATATCTTGGCCTTCTCTCCATACAATGCCTTGGGTGCATGTTCAGTATGTAATGGATTCGGTGAGACCTTAGAATACGACCAAGAGAGACTCTATGATTCTGAAAAATCGGTAGAGGATGGTGGAGTACTCTTACTCAATTACAAAAGATTTGCCGGCCAGTATGAAGAGCTAATGTATGAGATGAAGAAAAAGAAAATCTCGGTCAAAAAACCTATTAAAGATCTGCCCCAAAGCTTTTTTGAATTACTATATCAAGGTGCAGGAGACTATCTTGGATTTGACGGCTACTTTAGATATCTAGAGCGAAAAAAATACAAAATGAATGTTCGGATTTTTGTAAGAAATCTTCAAAAGGGCGAGAAATGTAAAAGCTGTAATGGCTCACGTCTTGGGGAGCATATACATCAATTTTTTCCCTATGAAGACTCAGATATCACTCTAAATGATTTAATGGATCAAACACTTGATACTACTCTTGATCAATTAAAGTTACTTTCCTCTCAGCGCTTTTATAAATCAACTGACGCAAATAAAGCATATAAAAGAATACTGTCTATCTTAGAAGTCGCTAACAGTATGGGGCTTGGGCATTTAGTTCTTTCCCGAAAATCTAAAACTTTATCGGCCGGAGAATATCAACGTTTACTGTTACTAAAATATTTATCTTATGACGGAACGGGTGCTTTATTCATTTTTGACGAGCCAAGCTTAGGATTGAGCACCAAAGAGATGAAGGCATTAATTAAAGGATTTAGAGACCTAATTGATATTGGTAATACTGTGGTGTTGATTGATCATGACCATTTTATGATGGAGCAATCAGATTATATTGTGCATGTGGGACCTCATGGAGGTCATGAAGGCGGCCAGATTGTTTATCAAGGACCTACTAAAGATTATAAAATACAAAAGCAAACTAAAAAGATTAAGCCAATTAGCTTAAAACAAAAAAAGCTTATTAAGTTAACAGGACCGGAAATCTATAATCGCAAATTTCAAGATTTTGAACTAGTTATCGGTGGAATCAATTCAGTTATTGGGCCATCTGGTTCTGGAAAAACGAGCTGTTTAATTAATATTCTAGCAGATGCTCTTAGTTATAAGCTCAACGGTGAGCACTTAAATCTTACGCGTGGAAAGTACAAGGCCTTGACTGGTGTACCTGATTTTGAGGACGTCATTATAATCGATGCAAATTTAAATCGCTATACTTCAAGGTCAACTGTCGGAAGTATGACAGGTTTTTTTCCGGTCTTTAGAAAGCATTTTATTAATAAGCCGATGGCACAGGCCATGGGTCTTCAAGAGGGACATTTATCTTATAATTCTGAACTTGGACAATGTCCAAAGTGCGAAGGTAAGGGTGTAATTGTCGTAGAGATGCAGTTTCTTGAAGATATCATTCTAGAGTGTGAAGATTGTCACGGTAAAAAACTAAAACCTATTTATTCTGATATTTCAGATGGTCATATGACTGTTCATGAAGCTTATTCATCGCCACTTTCTAAGGTGATAAAAAATTTAAAGCTTACTCCTAAGTTCTCTAGAATCTATGAGCATATGAAGCTTTTGAATTTAGATTATCTCTCTCTGGACAGGCAAATTACTTCTTTGTCCGGTGGGGAAAAACAAAGGATTTATCTTTTAAGTAAGCTCCAAAAAAACATAACTAATAGTATAATTTTCTTTGAAAACATTTCGTTTGGGCTCTCGGTTGTTGAGTTAGAGAAGTTATGTGTCTTTTTGCAGGATCTGGCACAAAATGGAAATACTATAGTCGTGATCGATCAAAACCCAATATTTTCAACTATTTCCAATAAAAACATAAAGTTTGACTAAAACCCTCAAGATCTTGTTTTTTATGCCGAAAAGAAGGCATGAACAAGCTTATCATTCTTTTCATTTTATCATTTATTTCAAGTAGTTACGCTACTACTTTCGTTCCTATTTCGGCTAAAGAGCAAGTCAAACGAAGCGATTATTTGATTCGTGGGATAGTGATTTCAAGTCAGACTGAAGAGCATGAGTTTTTCAAAGTTGTAACCAGGGTTGAGATGCGAGTTGAGCAAGGTCTTGGATTTGGAGAGGTACCAAGCCTGATTGATGTTTACTATCCAGGTGGCAATCACGAGGGACAATTCATAAAAATAGAAGGCGCTCCAAAACTAGAACTTGGTGAGAGCGTAGTTCTTGTATTGAATAATCATAAAGAACAGTACTGGGTAAGTAATCTTGGCCTAGGGAAATATTCACTCAAAAGAGTGGGGGAAGATTATATGATGGTGAATCAGATTTTTCCTGAGCATCCAGAGTTTGGACATATTCCTTTTAGTCGATTCGTTAAAATCGCAGAAAATGTGAAAAATAAAAAGTTCGCTATGAGGTCTAAAACTAGATTTGAATTGGAAGCAGAAAAAAGAATTCACGTGGCGACCAATAAAAAACAAAATTCAAGAGGTATCGCATCTGTAGAACCTGCAAAGAATGAGGAAAGCTTTCCAGTTATCTGGCTAGTCTTTATCTTTGGAGCATTAGGTGTTGGTGTTCAATTCTCGAGGCGTAAAAAATCATGAGAATTTTGCTTCTACTTTTAATATCACAATCTGCCTTTTCTTATGTAATTTCAAGATCAGAAACAGGTGCAGAAGTTAAGTGGAAGCGCTCAAATAAAACGTTAAATTTATATATCAATCCTTATCCTGTATCGAATGATATCACTTTAGATATTTCTGATGATGAATTAGATGACCTCGGTATGACAGAATCTAATTATATTGCGAGTCGTATGATTGAAATAATGGATGAAGCAACTGATCAGTGGAACGAAGTTTCTCCGTATACTATTAAACCTATCTATCAAACTAGTACTTCAGTTAGTTTCAATGACTCATCTAATTCGATGGCATTTACTAATAATTTTTCATTTTTTAACTCAGGAGTTCTTGCGGTAACAGTTTTGTCCTATGAGTCTGACTCTGGAAGTATTAACTCTGCAGATATCTTAATCAATCAATCTGCAACCAATTTTGTGGACTTCACGGTGGATGAGGATGTGAGCTCTCTTGATGCTGCCTATTTAGGGGATGTACTAACTCATGAAATAGGTCATATGTTGGGTTTAAGTCATTCAGAGGTAACAAACTCTACGATGACATATTCTGTTTTTAAAAACCAACATACTATTCATACTGATGACGAAGCTGGTGTGATTGCAAACTATAATCTATCAACTTATGATGGTCAGATAGAAGGTACTGTCGTTGCTGATACTGGTGAAGGAGTTTTTGGCGCCCATGTTCTTCTTGTTTCTCTAACAGAAAATAAAGTTGTTCAAGGGCAAATAACAGATGCGGATGGTAAGTTTTCTTTCCAAGTTGAAGACAGTAATAAGAGCTATTCCATCTTAGTGAAGCCCTTAAAAAATCTATCTTCCCTGCCTGATTATTATAAAAACGTAAAAACAGACTATTGCTCCCAAGACGTTTTCGTTCCAAGTTTCTTTCAAGCATGTGGGGGGAGATCGAAAAGTCGTCCTCATCAAATGAGTCCAGAAAATCAGGGCAACTATATTGATGTTGGAGAGGTGACCATTCGTTGTGATGAGGGACTTGATTCTAATTACCTTGCAAATAAATTTTCGTCTGCCATTGATCCAATCGAGCTTGATACAACTTATGCTCAGACCACAGCTAATTTTGTAGGGTTATTTTTTGACGATGAAATTGAGCAAGGTGTGGCAGGTAATGGAGATAGTTTTTCATTTGATTTATCTGATATTAGTTCAGGTTCTGATGTCGTTCGTATCAGTGTCATGACGACTAGTCTGGGGAGTCGCTACAAAATTGTTACTGCTGTTCAAAAAGGTAGTAATAATACGGTGGCCTATACTGCGGGAACTGACGAAACGGGAAAACTATTAACGGATTATTCAATAGACTTTAGTCTTTCTACAGATATCACAGAAAATATCTTTAATATTACTTTGTACCCTAGTGAACTTAGTACCGATGAAGCCTATGAGATTTTTTCCGCACCGAATGAGCTGGCGAACTCAAATAATATTTATCAGTTGGTGGTAAGTGTGGGGAGTTATGTGGATGGAGAGTTTATTCCTAGGGAATCAATTGATTCTTACCCTTATACGGATAACTCCTCTTGCCGTGAAGGGACACTTTCGTATGGGGCAAAACCATATACAAGCTTTAGCAGTACTACGAATGCTGCGGCGAGCAGTGAGGATCAAGGATTCTCTTGTGCCACCGTAGATCTTGGCGGTGACGATGGGGGCAACTCAAGTGGTCCTATGAGCTTTGTTTTAGGTATTCTAATCGTCGTCTTGTCTAGTCGATTTAGGTATTATTTTTTGTCGAAACCCTAATCTTTTACTATCATTTAAGTAGTTATTTTCACTTGGATGGTGGTTATGTATAAAGTATTTCTACAGTTAGTTTTATCAGTCTTTTTTATATCTGCGACTCCTGCGCAAGATCTACTCAAAGAGAGAATTTGGAAAATATCAGATAGAAAAAGATCTGTTTTTTTAGACAGAGGTGTTTTTCATTCTGATGCCAATCCTATGCAACAGTCTTTGAAGGATGTGAGAAATTCTTATGTGGCTTCTCGTGGTTACGAGCGGGTTGTATTTGATTTTACTAGTGCAAAACCGCCACGTGTTTACGGAAAGATTTCAAATAGTGAAAACAAAGTTTACTTAGATTTTTTCAATACTTCTATTGGAACGAATATCAGTGAGCTAAAGAATATAAAATTTTTAAAGAACATCGATTTTTTTACAATTGATGAAGATAACATCTCAGTTGAACTTCAATTTAAACAAAATGTTAGCTTTGATATTTTCTATTTAGAAAATCCAGGGCGCTTAGTTGTAGATGTTAAAAAATAGGAAAAATAAATGAACGAAACGGAAAATGTAAAAATAAATTCAGAAGTAGAAAGTTTACAAAAACTTCCTGAGCAAGTTGTGGTTATTCCTATAGTGAATAGTCCAATATTTCCAGGAATGATTGCACCAATTATTCTATCTGAAGATAAGTACACGCCAGAGCTAGATGCAATGGTTAACCGTATCGGTTATGTGGCCTTGAACTTAGTTAAGTTTAAAGAAGGTCAAGAGTATGTAATCGATGATGGTGAAGAAAATCCAATGACTGCTCAAAACGATGTTGAAGAGTATGAAATGGAAGCTTACGGTGGAGAGGTCAAGGATCTTTCGGCCAAAGATATCTATCGAGTTGGTGTGTTTTGTAAAGTTGTTAAAAAACTAAAGCTTCCAGATGGCTCAGTGAATTTACTTGTTCACGGATTAAAGCGATATCGTATTGATAAGTTTATTGAAGAAGCCCCACTAATTGTTGTGAATGCAGATGTATTTGAAGATGTGCATGAATCAGACGAAGAATTAGATGCGTATACTAGGTCAGTAATCAATCAAGTTAAAAAATTAAGTGAGATCAATCCATACTTTAATGAAGAGATGAAGCTTGCGATGTTAAACTCGCCAAGTCCAGGCTCTTTAGCAGATCTCGTGGCGTTTGCCCTTTCATTAGATGTGCCTGAGGCACAGGATTTTCTTGAAACTCTTGTGGTTAAAAAAAGATTTGCAAAGCTTCTTGTATACTTGAAAAGAGAAAAAGATGTTGCAGATATTCAGAAGAAAATTACTGATGAGGTAAATGATAAAGTTAATAAGTATCAAAGAGAATACTTTTTAAGAGAGCAGCTAAAAGTTATCCGCTCAGAACTTGGAATGGACGAGGATGAAAAATCTCGTGATATAAATAAATTCAAAGAGCTAATCGAAGAGTGTAAAATGCCAGAAGAGGCTGAAAAAGCTGCCATGGAAGAGCTTGAGCGTTTAGAGTCTATTCCTGATTCTTCTCCAGAATATAATATCACAAGAACCTTCCTTAACTGGATGACTCAACTGCCTTGGTCTAAATCTACCGATGATAGCGCCGATATTGAAAGTGCTAGAAAAATTCTGGAAAAAGATCACTACGGTTTAGAAAAAGCGAAAGAAAGAATTTTAGAATTTTTGGCCGTAAGACAATTGAAACCAGAATATGATGGAACGATCTTATGTTTAGCAGGTCCTCCTGGTGTCGGGAAAACTTCTCTTGGTCAATCGATTGCTAATGCCCTAGGAAGAAAATTTTATCGGTTCTCTCTTGGTGGTATGAGAGATGAAGCGGAGATTAAAGGGCACAGAAGAACATATGTGGGTGCTATGCCAGGTAAGCTTATTCAAGCTTTGAAGAGAGTTGAAGTAAACAATCCTGTTATCATGTTAGATGAAATCGATAAGCTAGGTCGTTCTTATCAAGGCGACCCTGGTTCAGCATTATTAGAAGTACTAGATCCTGAACAGAACAAAACTTTTATTGATAACTATTTAGATATTCCTTTTGATCTATCTAAGGTTTTATTTATAGCCACAGCTAACTATGTTGGAGAAATTCCAGAAGCACTTATAGATAGAATGGAGTTAATTGAACTTAGTGGTTATACGATGGAAGAGAAAATTTCTATTGCATCTAAATGGGTAATTCCAAAACAGTTAAAAGCTCACGGTCTAACGACAAAGGATTTCACTTTATCCAAGGTCACATTAAAAGCTCTGATCCATGATTATGCTAGAGAGGCTGGAGTGCGACGAATGGAGCAGTTAATTGCAAAGCTTTGTCGTTCAGCAGCTCTTAAAAAAGTTAGCAGTAAAAATGCAAAAAAATTCTCTCCACTTCCTAAAGACTTAGAAGAGATTTTAGGACCAAAGAGGTTTCAATCAGAGGTGGCGCAAAAGCCATTGCAACCGGGTGTCGTTACAGGTCTTGCTTGGACTTCATTTGGTGGTGAAATTCTTTTTGTAGAGACTCTTCCCGTAAGAGGAAAAGGTTTCAAGCTTACAGGGCAAATGGGTGACGTCATGAACGAGTCAGCCAATATTGCGTATAGTTATGTGAAACGTTTACTGCAAACGGAATTAGAAGTGGCAAAGAAAACTAAGTCAGCAAAAAAATCAAAATCACCAGAGGTTAACAGCCCTGAAGATAGTTACGATTTTCTTGCTAATCATGAAGTTCACTTACACCTTCCTGCTGGAGCGACTCCAAAAGATGGACCTAGTGCCGGTATTACAATGGCCCTGGCTCTTTACTCTCTTTCTAAGAATAAAAAAGTTCGCGGAAATGTTGCGATGACTGGAGAGTTAAGCCTTACAGGTAAGGTGTTACCAGTCGGTGGGATTAAGGAAAAAGTGTTGGCCGCAAAACGTGCGGGAATCAAAGATATAATTCTTCCATTTGAAAATGAAAAAGATCTCAAAGAAGTACCAGAGCGTCATCGTAAAGGAATGAAGTTTTACCCAGTAAAACACTTTGATGATGTTTTAAAAATTGCATTGCGAAAATAATCTAAAATATTTCTAGCCGGCAACTCGCCGGCTTTTTCTAATTCTTAACATAAGTTATTTACTGAAGCTTTCTTAAGTCCTACCATTTTCGTCTAGTTTAAATGAGGAGAGAGCATGAAAGTAATTTTATTAACAGTATTAATGGCACTTAGTTTTAGTGCATCTGTAAAAGCAGATATTATCGATAGACACGTTTTTGTTGGCGTGAAAAGAAAGCTTAAATTGAGAAAGATTGGTGGAAGTGGTGCAGCCTATGCATTTTATGCAAACCTAAGAATCACTAATCATGGTGGTAATCCAGTTGGTCGCTCACATATTATTTTCCCAAATGTGTATGAGGCTAATCCTCAAGATCCTAATTCCAGGTTTAACGTAATGATTGGTTACAGAACTCGTGGACTGCCAGTTGCAACCGGATCTATCAGAAGTTTTAGACTTCCAAGAGTTGAGACTGAATCATTTGATTTTAGTGGAATGAAAAAAGATCTATTTGGAATGGTTTTTAAAATTATGAATCAAAATCGTGCTAACAAAACAGGTGAAGTAAGAGTTGAAGTTTATAGCTCAACACTTTACACGATCAAGTGTAGAGTTCATATGATCAACAAATAATAAAAGCTTAGGGCCGGCAATCAGTCGGTCCTAATACAAAATCTTTTGCATAATGGTTACATCAAGCCAGCGATCGAATTTAAATCCAACCTTATTCATCGTACCTACAACTTCAAATCCAAACTTTTTATGAATATTAATACTAGCGCTTGAACCAGCCTCTATCTTTGAAAGAATGACTCTAATATTTTTTGCTTTTGCCGAGTCGATTAGTTCCTCCATCATTTGGCTTCCAAAATTTTGACCTTGATATCCTGGAAGAATGTATATGGTAAGCTCGCAAGTAGTGTCATATGCTTTTCTATCAGAGAATGCTTTGAGTAGTCCAAAGCCAATGATTTTATTTTCAATTTCTATAACTTTAAGTGGATAGCCGTTATCAAAATCTTTGAACCAATCGCGGTGATCATTGGTATTTTTAATTTCAGTATCGAAGGTTGCAACGGTTTGTTCTACCGCCCAGTTATAGATGGAGAGGATACTTGATAAGTCGTTTGTGTTTGCGTTTCGAATTGACATAAAAAAAGCCTCTCATAAGAAAGGCTTAATATTAAGAATAATTTTTGTGAAAAATTAAAATTCGTCTGAATCGTACTCTTCCATCGGAGCATGCTTAACTTTGTCAGCTGCGATTTCGCGTAAAGCAGTTACGATTTCTTTATTTTTACTTTTAACAAGAGCATCCGCACCTTCTCTAAGTTGCTTAACTCTTTTAGCTGTTAAATGAACTAATTCGTATCTGTTTTCAACTTTTTCGAGACAATCTTCAATTGTTACTCTTGCCATTTTTATACCTCGTAATTAATCTATGAAACTCACTTTATAGGCCGCATTGGGCCAAATGTCAAAGCTTAAACATCTTGATACATAGCGTCTATTAGGTTTTTGTAGTCTCTAATAAGCGCTTTCTTCTTAAGCTTTAAAGATGGAGTCAGGTAGTTGTCTTGAGTAATCTCTATTGGGACGATGCGAAAGTTCTTTATCGTCTCAAATGAAGCGAGATTTTCATTCAACACTTTAATTTCGTCATGAATAAGCTTATTAATCTTTGTGTTGGTCGCCAAATCAATGAAATCGCAATCCTCAGAGATTTCAAATTGTTCAAATAGTTTACTCATTTGTGCTTTAGATATGCCAATAAGCGCTGTAAGAAACTTGCGCTTGTCTCCAATGACTAGACACTGTTCAATATAGAGGCTTCTTTTGAGAATATTCTCTATTTTCTGAGGAGCTACATTTTTCCCGCCGCTAGTAATGATGATATCTTTCTTACGGTCAGTAATTTTTAAAAAGCCCTGTGAATCAAACACGCCTATATCGCCAGTGTGAAACCATCCGTCTTTATCTAGTACTCTCGAGGTTTCTTTAGTGTCTTTGTAATAGCCCGAGAATAACGCCTTAGATTTAATTAAAATCTCTCCATCATCTTCGAATTTAATTTCCACGTCTCCAATTGGCTGCCCGACAGTTCCTGCCACTTGTTTACTTAGAGGATTAATACAGCAAGGAGCGATGGTTTCAGTTAGCCCATAACCCTCAAGCACAGTCAGACCTGAATTTCGAAGAAATTTGATGATATTCACATCAAGTGGGGCTCCACCTGAAATAAAGTAGCGAACTTTTCCTCCAAACATTTCATAAATTTTTGAGAAGACTAATTTTTTTGCCAGGTTATGCTGCAGTATTAAGCCACTAGAAGGAATATGATCAGAGTCTAGGGTTTCATAGTATAGGTTTGCCACTTTCATGGCCCAATCAAATGTATGCTTTTTGAGCTGGCTAATATTTATTTGTTTGATGGCCTTCTCGTAGATCTTCTCGAGTACTCTTGGTACTGCAATCAAGATTGTTGGCCTAACCAATTTGATATTCTCAATTAGCTTCGCCATACTTTCGGCATAAATGATTTCGTTTCCTAGCACTATGGTTGTAAATGATTCGAACCGACCAAGAACATGGGATAAGGGAAGGTAGGTAAGGATCTTATCTCCTTCATTTATAGAACCTAAAACATATTTATCAACATTTTTTAGGACTTGGTAGAGAGCATCGTGCTTGATTACCGCACCTTTTGGTAGCCCTGTTGTTCCTGAAGTATAAACTATCGTAGCCTGATGGGTAGTGTCGATATTTTGAATATTATTTTCAAAAAGATCGGGGCTTTGGATACGTTCTTGATGACCTTGTTCAAGTAGATCATGGTAACGGAAAAATTTAATATCAGATTTGAGTTGAGTGTAAACTTCTCGTGGAATGTCATCAATAGCGATGACTTTTTTAAGCTTACTTAGTTTATCTTGCGAGTTAATAACCTTTTGGCATTGCTCCTCGTTTTCCACTACGATTATCGTACTATCAGAATGTTCAATAATGTACTCTACCTCTTCATCAGTATAAGAGGGATAGATTGGAACCGTCACTCCTCCAGAGCACATAATTGCAAGATCTAAAAGATTCCACTCATAGCGTGTATTACTTAAAAGACTTACCTTATCTTGTAGTTTTACTCCTAAATTTAGTAAGGAAATTGATAGAGCCTCTACGTACTCTTTATAAGTCGTAAAACTAATAGTTTTAACTTTTCGTTTTTCAATCCAGCCTATACATTTCGATTCAGGCTCTGATTGATATCGTTTGATAAATAGATCACATAGGGTTTTTTTCATAGAATATTTTTCTCAAGTAATTACTTTATTTTAGTATTTTCCACTATCTAGCACAAGGTTTAATGGTCGTCTTTAGCATTATGATGGCCATGAAGAATGTGCTTATCATCAGTCGATTTATTAAAAGAAGAAATAGCCGCAACTATTTTCATTTTAAAGGTTATTTTAAAGGTCATAAAATAGCTTTAATTGAAATAGCGCAGGGAGAGTTTGTGCTAGGAGAAGACTATGTCTTGAGCCTAGGTTCTGTTAAGGTCGAAGGACAAACACTTAAAGGAAAATTACTTGCTTCTCGCCAGCTCTAATTAACCTTTACTTCGACATTGTCCCCAATCATGAAATTATTGATCTCAAATAGAGGATCTTTAACTGTGTTATATAACTTCTTGATATTTCCAATTGCAGAGTTATCTTCTGCGTGAATGACTTCTAGAGTTCCAATAGGAATTCTGTAGCTCACTCGCTTTTTATTGTCATACGGGTTTCGCTTTGAAATTGTTCTAAAAACTGTCAAAGTTGATCCCTTTTGGATCCCATGGTTACTTCCCATGTCCACGTAATAATTTCTTCTTAGAATTTCATCTTTCCATCCCATGGGAATGTCTTCTGCTACACTGAAGATAAGATGATCGCGCGCCATAACAGAAATAGATGACACTAAAAGAGTAAAAATTAAAAATGTTTTCATGCAGGATAATCTCATTATGTCTTCCTTTTAGGATTTCACACAGATTTAATCGGCATTTTGGGCAGGCTTATTGATAAAGGGCAAGCCATAGGCAAAGCTTGCCTATGGCTCAATCTTTAAATACTTGAAATTATTGTTTATCAAATCAGACTGTCTGAAGTTTTTAAGGTGTTTATGGTGTAAAATATAGTTTCTTGAGTAGAATTGCATTACCCAAGGAAGGTCTCTCGAAACAATATCTTCCACTTTCTTAGTGATTTTGAGGATTGTTTCTTCATCCTCCGCAAAAAACAGTTTTTTATACAGGTTATCCACTTCTTTATTAGAGTAGTACGTGGAGTTGGGACCTGGTGGATGGTTTTTACTAATTAGCAATTGAATGACATTTTCAGGATCAGGGTAATCCATGGCCCAGCCACCTTGCCATAATTGTAGTTGGCCAGTTTTAGCTTTGTTGAGAAAGCCTGGAAAAGTATTTAAATTAACTTTGATTTTTACGCCGATTTTACCTAGCTCTTTTTCAATAAATTCACCCATCTGTCTTGAAACAGTAGTTGAGCCTCTTACATCATAAGAAAACTCCGGGAGTCCTTCGCCATTTGGATAGCCGGCTTCTTCTAATAGTTTCTTTGCTTTTTCAAGGTTGTATTCATAGGGTAGGGTGTTAGAAGGGTCATATCCTTTCACACCTGGAGGGTAGATTGAGTTGGCTTTAAGTGCAATATTATTGGTGAAGCTTTTAATGTATTCGTCAATATTGATGGCGTGGGCCATTGCTTTTCGAAGCTTTAGATTCTTTCCAAGAATAGGATCAGTCATATTGAAAGCTAGCCACCAATAGGTAAGAGTTGGGGCAATCTGTAGTTCGATCCCTTGCTCAGAGAATTCGTTATTTAGGTTTCCTGTATTATCTAAGGCTAATGGGAAATGATCCTTGGTTAAAACAATAAGATCAATTTTTTGAGAAAGGAAGTTTAGCCAACGAGTTTGTGATTCCTTCATGATATGAAAATTAATTTGCTCAATAAATGGGAGCGTTTTCCCTGAATCTTTAAATAATTGATTTTCATAGGAAAACCGATCACCCTCTGAAGGAAAGTTACTTGTATGAAAGGCTTTAAATTTTTCAAGTTTTAAAACGGAATTTTTCTTCCATTGAGTTAGGTAGTATGGACCTGTTCCAATCGAAACTTCATTCAAGTTATTTTCAGTTGCTAGTATAACTTCGTCTGTCACTGGAGTCGTGAAAGCCATTGCAAGCGCGTAAATTAATTGAGGGTAGGGTTGAGTCAATTTAATTACTAATTCATTCTTCTTCGTAGAGTTAAGGCCTTCAATTTTTGCCGCTAACATCGCTTTTAAGTAATCTTGGGTAGATTTATAGTCTTTTTTAGAGTGGATAAATTTTTCTCTAAAAGCATCAAGTCCTTTAATTTTTCCTTCAAATAGCCACCAACCGTTGCTCCCTTGAGTGATGGCCAGTCTTTTAATTTGATTAACAAAATCTTTGGAAACTACTTTGCGGGCTTTGGGCTCTTTGAAAGATTTGTGCTCGTGATAGTAAACATTACTCTTAAGCTTGATATGATAGGTCAGCCCATCATCTTCTATTACGGGAAGACTATCAGCTAGGTTTGGTACCAATTGATACGGTCTTTTCAGGTAATCGTATTCATAGAGCGCTTCATAAATCTGATAAACAACTTTGGCAGATACAGTGTCATAACTTATCGCTGGATCTAGGGTTGATACACTACTAGTTAGGGCATAGTTTAAAATATTTTTCTTCGCCACTTTCTCTTTTGAGCAAGCAGTAAAAAGAATAAGTAGACAGAGAAAAATATATTTCACTTATAAACTCCCTAATTCAGATTTAATATTTTCAATGAATACACTGATTTTTGCCGACTCCCCAGAGCCTTGTGCCATATCAGGTCTTCCTCCACCACGACCGTTGACCGTTGCCTGATGTTTTTTCATGATTTCTGAACAATTAATTTTCTTATTTGATTTGTCAGTTCTCAGTAGGAAAGAAGTTTTTTCACCTTCAACATTATATAGAAATAAGACATCTTCTTTATTCTTATCAATAAACTGATCAGATAGACCTCTGAACTCTTTAGTTGGTGTATCTTTCGCTTCTGTCGCAACAAAACCTAGACCATTAGCTAGTTTCTCTTTGTTTGAAAACATATCCTTATTGTTATTTTGAAGCATCCTTGTTTGAATTTCTTTGATCTCTTTATTCTTCTTTTTGATCGTATTTTGAAGCGCCTCTAGTTTATCAAGCACATTATTAGCATTTGAAGAAAGTTCTCTTTCTACTTTTTGTAGGACTCGTGAACGGTTCATAAGATAAGTTAGTGCAGTATCAGAAGTTGTCGCTTCAATTCTTCTTACTCCACTTGATAAAGATGACTCAGAGAGAAGAACAAATAATCCTATTTCAGAAGTGTTTTCCACGTGAGTTCCACCGCAAAGCTCTAGAGAAAATTCACCCATCTCAAGTACTCTTACCTCATCGCCATACTTCTCACCGAAAAGCGCCATTGCACCTTTTTCAGTTGCCTGATCCTTAGTCATCAAACTTGCATTAACTTGGAGATTGGCTTGAATCTGTAAGTTAACTAGATCCTCAATTTTATTTAAATCTTCCTTACTAACTGCTTCTGGTTGGGTAAAGTCAAAACGAAGACTGTCTTCGCTTACTCTTGAACCCGCTTGTTTAACGTGATTACCAAGAACTTGAATTAAAGCAGATTGAAGAAGGTGAGTTGCTGAGTGATTTCTCTTAATCAGCTCTCTTCTTTTTATGTCCACTTTCAAAGTAACAGTATCACCTTTTTTAATGTCTTCAGTAAGTTCAACCAGGTGAGCATGAATACCATCAACAGGCTTTTGGGTATCGAGAATCTTTCCAATGAGTTTATCCCCTCTAAAAATTTCTCCCGAGTCACCAACTTGTCCACCCGATTCCCCATAGAAAGGAGTTTGGTCAAAAACAAGTACTGTATTGTCTCCAGAAAAACAGGCCAGGCATTTAGCGTCAGCGACCACTTGGGTATAACCTAAGAATTTAGTTGGACCATTGGATTCAAAAATCTGGTAGTATTGCTCTTTATCGTCATCTTGAACTGAGAAATTAGATGATGAGCGTGACATCTCTTTTTGTTTTTCCATCGCTGCATTGAACTGAGCTTCATCAACATTAAGACCACGCTCACGTAAAATGACTTGAGTCAGATCGAATGGAAATCCATAAGTGTCGTATAGTTTAAAGGCAACAGCGCCATCCATCATTTTTGAATCCATCGCAGCAATTTCTTTTTCTAGTAGATCTAGACCTGTTTTAAGCGTGCTACGAAATTTTTCTTCTTCAATTTTTAAAAGTTTAATCGCCAAGTCTGAGTTGGCTGCATTTTGTGGGTAAGTCTCACCGAGGTCTTTAAAAACTGTGCTTACCAAATTATGTAATGTCGGTTTTTCTATCTCTAATACCTGAAGATGTCTGGTCGCGCGTCTGATAATACGTCTTAAGACATATCCACGCCCTTCGTTACTTGGAATGACTCCATCAGTGATGAGCATTGTCGTGGCCCTTGCATGGTCACAGATAACTCTGAAACTATTTGTGTATTTAGAGTCTGAATATTTTTTTCCAGAAAGTTTTTCAATTTCTTTAATGAGGTTTTGAAAAACGTCAGTGTCATAGTTCCAGTAAACACCTTGCAGAGCTGATGAGAGTCTTTCAAGTCCAGCTCCAGTATCAACACATGGGTTTGGAAGGCTTTTTCTTTCCACTTCTCCATTTTCATTTTTAAATTTTTCATATTGCATGAAAACAAGGTTCCAAATCTCTACGTAACGTCCTTCATCATCAAGGATGCAGTTGCTTGTATCAGCACCATCACTATATTCTTGACCGTGATCATAAAAGATTTCAGAACATGGACCACATGGACCAACTTCACCCATTTCCCAAAAATTATCTTTGTCATCACGATAAAAAATTCGATCAAGTGGAATGCCTTGTTCTTTATGCCAAATCATACGAGCTTCTTCATCAGTATTATGAACTGTTACAAAAAGCTTATCTTTTGGAATTTTTAATTCTTCGGTTAAAAATTTCCAGGCAAAAGCGATGGCTTCAGATTTAAAATAATCACCGAAAGAAAAATTTCCAAGCATTTCAAAAAATGTATGGTGCCTCGCTGTAAATCCAACATTTTCTAGGTCGTTATGCTTTCCACCAGCTCTAACACATTTCTGAATAGTGACTGCTCTTTTGGATGCTGGATTCGCTTTTCCAGTGAAATAGTCTTTGAATTGATTCATACCGGCGTTTGCGAATAAAAGTGTGGGATCATCAAGAGGAATTAAAGGTGATGAATCTAGTCGGGTATGACCATTTTCTTCAAAAAATTGTACGAATTTATTTCTAATCTCTGCTGTTTTCATAGTGCCTTTACCTATTCAATTTCACTGTTATTTGCGTCCTATCTCTTATAACATATTTATGTAAAGATTAAATAGTTTTGGAGGGTTAGATCTCTTTGTCAGATTGGAATTTCGATATATTGATGGCCAGTTTTTTTCGGTCAAAAATTCTTGCCGAGGCCCTTGGTAAGATTGCTGAAAAACAACCAAAGGAGCTGAGAAATCTGTGCCTCTTGCTGCATAGCGAAGATCAGGAATCATTGAAAGTAGTAAAAGAATTTCAAGACAAGATTCCTCTGAACATAACTGAGGTCAATAAGGTCCCAACTCCCGGTGGCTCTAGAAACTTACTAATTGAAAAATCTGATTCAAAATGGCTTTGCTTTTTAGATGATGATGTAGTCATCTCAGAAAATTATTTCGAAACAGCCACCCAAATTATTTTAAATGAATCAGTTGATGTTTTCGGTGGACCGGATCAAGCCTTAGCAGATGATCCAAAACAGAACTTGCTCGGAAAGATCTTGGCATCAAAATTTGTTATGGGCCCCACTCACATTAGACACGATCGTAAAACCCATATTCAAAGAGATACTGATGAGATCTCTCTGACACTCTGTAACTTATGGATAAAAAAAGAGATTCTTGAGGACGAGAATCTAAAATTTAGCGAAGTTTGGAATCGCTGCGAAGAAAATCTACTCTTAGATCAAATAGAGAGTCGTGGGAAGAAAATGTCGTACTTTCCTCAGCTTTTTGTTTATCACTTAAGACGTGCAGCTGTAGATCAAATATTTGCAATTCAGTTGAAGTCAGGGTTTTATCGGGGATTACATCTCAACCACTTGGATGCAAAATTTAAAAAATCTTTTTTGATTCCAATTCTAACAGGCATGGGGTTAGTTATCCTGCCTCTTATTTCAATTAAGCTATTTATCGCGCTAAGTTTAATCCATTTTTTATTAAATTTTTCGACTAATATTAAATTCATTAAAGAAGATTCTGAACTGAAATTATTAGGCTATGGTATTTTAGTCGTTGTTGCTATCCATACTGGATTTTCGTTAGGTGTTTTTGCTGGTTTTATGAAAGGTAAAATTGATGACTTCAAAACAAGTTAATTTAGACTTTTTCAATTTCTCCATTCTGATCCACTTAGATGATGCTGAATTGGCCAGAAAGACTTGCAAAGATTTTTCATTCTTTTTAGCGGAGAATTCTAAAGAGCCCAAATTTACAATTAACGTGAAAAAAGATGATGCATTTAAACTTCCTAAATCTCTAGTTGCAACTGCTCAATCTCAAAACTCGATTACTTATGTGGAAAACAATAAAAAATATCAGGATTACTATGGTAAAGCTTGGACCATTCTCGAGGGCAATTCCTTAAAGCTTATCTATCGTGATATTAACTGTGTTCATGAGATCCTGTATCTGGTAATTCTCTCCTATAGTGGCAAATACATGGATTCGAAGGGCTATCATAAAGTCCATGCTTGCGGTTTTAATTTTGAAAGGCAAAATATTATTTTAATGATGCCTTCAAAAGGTGGGAAGACGACAATTTTCACAGATATGTTGTCAGACCCTAAAATCAACATCATTTCGGATGATACACCAGTCATATCTAGAACTGGAAAAGTTTATCCTTTCCCTCTAAGACTTGGCTGTGAAGATAAAAATGATCTTCTAAAAAAGTTTCCCTATATTGATGAAAATGAGATTTATGAATTCCAAAGGATCTATTTCTCTAAAAAATATCTTCTTAGTATTAACTCTCTAAAAAATAAAGTATTTGCCGCCAATGGAAAAACCAAATTTGTATTAGGCGTAAGAAGTACTCGTGAAAAACCAAAAATGAAAAAAGTTTCAAAGTTTAGATTTCTTCTGTTCTTAATTCCGCACTTTATTGTCGGAGTTGGACTCCCTATGGTTATTGAGCATTTTTTTCGTTTGGGGGCTAAAGATTTTTTTACTAATTCAAAGATATTTTTAAGTAGAGCTTTTACTGCCCTCGTCGTTGTCATTCGTCATGAAGGTTATGTTTTGGAAACTAGCTCAAATAAGGCCCTTAATAGAGAGGTTTTAATGGAGCTTTTGGATTGAAAGACTTAATTCTAATTCAGTTATATAAGCTTTCCAAATACGGTCTGATAAATAATCTCTATGTTTTGTATTACAAATCGGCTATTAAATTTTTAGAAATAATTTTTTCTAGGATTGATTATATAGAACAAGTGGGACTGAAAGGAAGTTTTGGTAAAGTCTACTTTGTGCCTGTTTTTTCAGATCTTGACTTTTTTGTTGTAGGAAATAAAAACGCTGTAACAATAAAAAAGTTAGACCGACTCTTTAAATTCACATCTCTTATTATTCCGATCGTTAAAGATTATGATTTCTATACAAAAACAGAAGCAAAATTGCTGTTAAGTTTTGGAGATTTAAAATTTATTGATCCGGGAAGTTGGACAACTTTAAAAGGAGAGTCCTTTAGTTCTCAATATAGATATCATCCAAGAAAGTTTTATTTGGATATTGTTCATGAAATTCATTTTCAATTTGAGTGGCTGTTTCGGAATTTACAAACGAGAACATCTAAAGAAGTTTATAAATCCCTTAATATTCAAAGGCAATATGATAAAGTCTCTGATTTATTAAATTACCTCCACGATCATCAAAGCTATACAATACGACGTAGACCCTTTAAACCAAATTATAGGTGGGTGGATTACTCGAACGAATATATTATCCAAAAATTCAATGATTTGTTGGAAAGAAGTGTTCAAATAAGAACTCTTAAAAAAATCTTTTTTAAGGAATTTCAAGGCAGAGATCTTGAGCCGATTTTAGAGCAAGAATATTTTCAAAATAATCTAGTGTTAATGGATTCTGGTTTCGTTTATAGTGGAAAGTTACATTATTTTACTAGAGAGAATTTTGAACTATTTTACTTCTCCGGTGCAATAGATAGTTTTATGGTCTACGACTGGGCGAGGGAAAATGAAGACGATAAACTTGGGTGTTTTTTCGTTAGGGCTCAATACTATTGCAGGCTCATAGAGGGACGCTTTAATAGCAGACATGATCGTATATATTTGGAAAAACAACTTCCGGAATTTTTAAATGATGCCAAATTTGTAGAAAATATGATTCCCAACTACTTAACCCCTCCTTCAAATGTGTTCGGTAAAAAAGTAGTTCTACGAGTCTTTGAGGCGCGTAAGAGAAATGGGTATGAGCTTGAAAAAGAAATTATGGGTACAAACCTCTCTTCTGAAACAACCAATTTATCATTTTTAAATGTCGTTTTAAATGATGGTTCATTCCAAAACAAGAACTTTCAGTTGTTAGAAAACAGGAGTGGAAGTGTAATTGAAAGCAGTATTTTGAATATTTATTTAAGAACAATTCAAGAGCACCTTTGTTATGAAGGAACATTGCTGGAGTACGGAATAAGTTGGTGTTTTGGGGCAAAAGAAATTCTCGTATTAGATTATAGGCTAGAGTTGAGTGATCAGGTTTTACAAACCTTTCTAGACGAATCAATTCTCGATGGGAATTTTAAAATCACTCGACCTACGCACCAGTTCGTACAGAACTATATAATTGCAGCCTCAAAAATTTCAATTCAAAAAATCCCTTTTTCAAAACTGACAAATCTAAATTTCTATATTGCTGAAATTATACAAGCAATAATTCAGGGTAAGGTGGGAGAATTAGATATCTCACAAAAACAAATGCTAAAAGAATGGGATGTCTTTAAATATTTGGGAGATGTTGAGTATTGGAGCATCGATTTATCAACTAAGTTCTGTGAATTAAATACAACTGCTCTAAACATTATTCCGTTAATAAACTCGTTAATTGAGCAAAACAAATTTGGTATTTTCAACGTAAAGGAAAAAGAAAAAGACTTGTGGTTGGAGATTGGTTACTTGTTGAGTTCCAATAATTATTACGCGGCAAAAACAAGTGTCTTGAACAATTTGGAAAGATTTCGGCTTAGTGCAGGTGCTATTTTCTTGTATAGGGATATTGAAATTGTGGTTCAATCCCATCAAGAGTGTAGCTTAGTCATGACGCCGACGGAAGGTGCAGATACTTGCTTTCACTTTTTAAAAGAAGGTTTCTATCGCGGGAAACTTAAAAAGAAGTATTCTGTATCGGAAAGCGGCTTTTATACCTTTGACTTTCTATTCCGGTCCGAAAACTTAAACCGCGTATCGCTTATTAATATTGAGATAAGTGAGGAGCGTTTCAAAAACTCTGGATCAAAAAAAGATATAATAAAACTTCAATTGAATACGTACTTTAAACTAATAGCATATCTTGAAAAAGGAATTAATGTTGTTGAAGTCGATTTTACAATACAAACAAAAAATAGCTTAGATTTATCTTTCGGGTTAGAACTGAATAAACTTATAAAGTATTGGGATTTAGATGAACATCAAATGACGTTGAAAGATGGCGCAATTATACCGAATGCTGATCTCCTCTCTAATACAGACGAAATATTGTGCACCGAGTTTCAGTTATATAAAATTGATCAGGAGAATAAACTTAATTTTGAGTCAAGTTCTTGTTCTTTTCCAAGTCATATCGACTTCGATCACAGAGTTATCTATGCTTATGCTACTTCTCATGGGTTTACCGATCTTCGCTTGAACTTCAATTTTGATCCCGCTTTAATAAAATGCATTAGGTCTTTTTCTAAAAGTAAAAAAGAAGATTTGAAATGGGTAGAAAGAAGTCCCAAAGAGTTCAAATTTGAAACTAACAGTAATGTTAAGGTTGATGCATTTCTCCCATTAAGTTTTTCAGAGACCTCCAAAGAAGTAATCGGAAAAAAAATTATCAGTTTTCAGCCTTTTGATATTGATGATTCTTTTCGAATTTTTCATTTGGATGTGGATTTAACAAGTGAATTTTCAATCTTTGTTTTTGATAATTATATTGAGATATATCCAAATTTAAATCTTTCTAATACTACCAACTCAAATGATTTTAGATTGGTAGCTCGCTTAAACGCTGAGCCAAATCAAGTGTATGGGCTATTTCAAGAAGATATAAAACTGGTTCGTCCTGAAGACAAATACTTTCAGTACCAAAAATTTGAAAGTCTAGATTCTATCAAGCTTTATCCTGGGTTTCATAAGTTTGTCCTCTATTTTGATGAGGCGAATACAACGGATTTAGAAGTTTTTAGTAAGAATAAGAATATATCTTTCCAAAGAGTTCATGTAGAAAATAGTCAAGTGGGAGTCTATGAGGTTTTTGTTCCGACTTTGATAGATGAGTTAAAACTTGATACACAAGTTAGAGTTTCTAAAGTTGATCACCTTTTTTATCCAGCAGACTAATGGCTTCCTGATATTGTTTGTCACTAATAAATGGATGTTTGGTATGAATTAAGATATTCGAAAGCGCTTGCTCTTTTAGGGTTAAAATCCTTGAGTTTTCTTGGATGAACGAGTTCAATTGCAATTTACTTTCTGAATCTATTAAAACTGTAAGAAACCTTCCGATGTATCTCTTGGGAATATCAACTCTTTCTGAAAAAACTGCAGCAGTAGTTAAGTTTTTAAATTGAATAAAATTTACTTGGTCTAGTTGATCTAAAATATATTTACTATTAGTGCCTATAGATTTGATATCATCATATATATAGCTGTAATACATCGACGCTTCTAATGAAATTTGATTTCTGTCTAAATTGTATCCTCTCGCTAATGCATGGGAAAAGCTTCTATAGTTGTAGATTGTGAACAAATAATTGGAAAAAACAGCAACCATTATTGTAGTCCAGAATAATTTATTCTTGAAATGAGTCGCTAGGAACATTAAGACAAATGGTACACAGGGATAAAACCAATGATCGGAACTAAAAGAGTATTTCATATAGGGAACATATATATATCCTGAAATAGGGATGAATAAGATTATTATCAGTACAAAATGATGATTAAATCTGAAAACTCCGAGGGTTAAAATTAAGATTCCAATGGCAGAAAATAAAAATATGGAGTTCCTTTTAAGTGTTTCTTGATTGGCCTCATAGAATGGATGATATTGAAATAGACCAACACTCTCTAAAAATAATCGACCTAGGTTTTGAACAGCTATAATTTGTTTGTCTCTTAATTTACTCAGACTTGAAATACTTTTAAGATATGTTTTTGTTGATACCGTTAATTCTGTCGATATGGTTTGCTCTTTGGCTTCACTGTGAGTGATGGCTTTTTCTTTTGGCTCTTTAAAGAGTTCCTTTTCAATGTTTTGAGCCTCTTGAACAAAATATGCAACGCCTTTGATATTTAAAAATCCCAAAATAATTGTGGCACAAAGCAGGCATATAAAAGTTATTTGGAATGAGCGTTCTTTTTTAATCTGCTTTCGAAATTGTAACAAATAATAAAATGGAAATAGTATGGCCACGACCTTACTCATTAAACTTAAAAAGAAATATAGGAATATTTGGAGTTGGTCCTTATAATTAAACTGCTTTTTTGTAGCGCATTTATCGACTAATAAAAGTAGAAAAAAGACAGCGAGTAGGGTCTTGATTTGAAACCCCCAACTTACAGTAAGAACGCTTACAGGAGCAAAGAGAAAAAATAAAGACAAGGGACGAGCGTATTTTTGAAGTTGATCCTGCTTGCTTAAAATCGATCTAAAAATGAGAAAATTCAAAAAGTGAATAAGAAGATTGAAAAATCTAAGGTAAACAACAGATTCTCCAAAGAACTTTAAATAAGTCCAAAGTATGGTGTAGGTTAATGGCCAACTTTTATAATAAGGACTCCATGGTAGCCAGGAGTAGAGAGGATTAGGAATATGGCGCACTTTAGTTATCCAATATTCAAAATCTATACTAAAAGGGTAGTTACCAAGTAGGCTTATATTGACTAAAAAATAGATTATGAAGATGATGTATATATAATATTTATTAAAAATTCTAATCATGAAGTATTTAAATCAATTATTTAAAATTAACCCTAAAATTTTGGTAGTGTTTTTTGTGCTACTAATATTTCAAGTCATTTTGATTTTAAATGCAAGGGAAGATTATACAAACTCTTTTGAAGTGGAGAAACTTAAGCCTCTTCATTTTGCCTTTCAATCTGAAATTTCAAAAACTTTGATGTCGGATTGTACGTCCTTTAATGATGCTTTTGTTGAGGCATTGAAAAATAAAGCGAAAAAACTTGGTGTCGAATTACACACCACAAGTGAAATAGTTAATGCTATTGATGATTTAATATTCGAAAAGATAATTTTGACTAGCTCATTACTTAATAATAATTCAGTAACTTACTCAACTCATGGCTACAAAGTCATTTATTCAGGCAATAAGAACTGCTTCGGGACTATTTAGGAAGCCTTTAATATCCAACCTGATTTCTGGTGTTTACGTGTTTGTGCCTTAAATTTATTGCATGTGAAGGCAATGATATTTGAGTAGTTTACTTAAAATCAACAACTTATATTGGAAATATATTCCCTTTCGGCACAGATTTGGCACTTAGTTTATAATTTACTCTAAGTACAATTAAACTTTGCTTGGGGAATTTCCATGTTCAAACAAATTTTAGGCAACAATCGCGGTATGTCATTAATGGAAACTGTTGTTGCCTCAGCTATTTCGATTGTTATTGCCATGGGGGTTATGCAAATAAACCAGAACGCAAGTAAAGGGATGAGTCGAATCCAGTCTAAAAATAATCTTATTGAGTTAAAGCAGGATTTAAGAAGAAAGCTTGCGGTTGTAACTAACACTGGGGCTAAAGCCTGTACGTCTGCCATGACGAGTGCCTTCGGAACAAATATCACAAGTGATGTTAATAGGACGACTGCGGGAAATAGCTTTTCTGCGGACGGATCGTTTAATGATCTTGTGGTTGGGTCTGAGTTGCCAGGTGCTCCTGGTATTACACTTGTTAGGATGACAAGAAAAGCTTTTGATAATGGATCTTTAGCAAGTAATCAAGGTCGTTGTGACCTTGAGCTAGAGTTAACAAATACTAGGGACGGACAGCAGGGTACTTTTGAGATGTGGATCCCAATTGTTTGTAATGCTGTCGATCATACAGCAGGTACAATTGTTATGGACAGTTGTGGGACAACCAATAACTCAGAGGATTTTGGTCTAGGTGAAATGATCACTGATACAAACAACAGAGATCTAATGGTGTTTGAAGGTGGTACTGGTGGGGCTTTCATGACGGTGGGTAGTAACCCAGACCCAAACAATACTGTTTCAACATTATCTCTTTTTCCTGAGTCACCGGCCAATGCCAGTAATATTGGAGATACCTCTGCAATAGATATGCCGTACGGCGCAGCGATTTTATGGGGTAACACGGTTGATGGTTCAGATCCAATCGGAATCCATGGTTATGATAATAGTGGGACAGACACATTAGTTCTGACAGCAACAGAGGTTTCAATTCCTTCAACCTTAAAAGATTTAACCCAATTAAATGTTCAAAACATCTACGCAAGTGGTGAGGTGCATGCGGTTGGGGATATGTATGCTCCAAACTACTACAATAACTCCGATAGGGATCTAAAAAAAGATATCAAAACATTAGAAAGAGTAAGCGACAAGCTTGATAAAATTCGAGGTGTAACTTACTTTATGCGTGCAGATGAGTTTCCTCAGTTTAATTTTTCTAGAGAAAAACAAATTGGTCTTATTGCTCAAGAAATAGAAGAAGTATTTCCTGAGCTTGTTTCTATTAGTCCAGTAACTAAGAAGCGTTCAGTATCATACGGTGCATTTGGGGCGGTTCTTTTACAAGCTCTGAAAGAGCAGAAAGAAGAAATTAAACAAAACAGAGAGATGCTCTCGTATCTTGAGGGTGATCAACGTATGAAAGATCTTGAGCAAGATGCAAGAATCGAGCAACTTGAAAGAGAGAATCAGTACCTAAGAGAAGAGCTTGAAGCGCTTCATAATAAACTTGATCGATTGATAGAGTTACAAAAATAGGAAAATGTCCTGCTGAGCTGGCAAGTCGACATTTATTTAGCTTAAACGCTTATTAAGTTTTGTGGAAATCTCCGAGTAGGTGTGCCCCTTAGAGATTAAAAAACGAAGAACTTTGGCTTTTAATTTCTGACGGTCTTCCCATTCAGTTGGAATTTCTTTACCTCTTAGTTTTTTTTCTATTAGGTGGTCGATAATATCTGTCGCATGGAGATCTTGCTCAGATCTTAAAGCATCAACTTCCTCATCAACTGCTGTTAGTTTTTCTTGATTAAGTTTCTGAATAATGAAGCTATTGGCGTAGCCTCTAAGTATATGTTGTTTTATTCTCTGTTTTTTATATTCTTCCTCTCGCAGATAATTCTTTTCAACTAAATCCTCTATTATAGTCTCAATTAATTCAGGTGTATGTTTTCGTTCTTTAAGTTTTTGACGAATTTTATGTTTGGAGTAATCTCTTTTTGAGAGGATATAGATGCAATAATTGTAGGCTTTCTTAAATTCTTCTTCCATAGTAATTTGAATAAAAAAGGGAAGTGCAAAGACTTCCCCTTTTTGAGAGAAAATTTATAACTACTTTTTACTGTAGTTTCTTTTTTCTTGTTTTCTTTGCTGGTGCTGCGGCTTCTACTTCTTCTTCGATTATTTCACCAGTTTCCATATCTACTGCAGGTTCTTCACCTTTAATAAGACCTTTTTTTACTAAGATCTTATTTTTAATTTCATCCATCATAGCAGAATTCTCTTCAAGGAATCTTTTTGAGTTCTCTCTACCTTGACCGATTTTTTCATTGCTATATGAGTACCATGCACCAGCTTTCTCTACGATCTTCTCCGCGACAGCAAGATCAAGAAGATCACCAACTTTCGAAATACCAGTTCCATACATGATATCAAATTCAACTTGCTTGAACGGAGGAGCAACTTTGTTTTTCACAATTTTAATTCTAGTTCTGTTACCAACAACGTTTTCACCTTCTTTAATCGCACCAACTCTTCTAATATCCATTCTTACTGAAGAGTAAAATTTAAGTGCATTACCACCGGTAGTTGTTTCAGGGTTACCAAACATAACACCAATTTTCATTCTTAATTGGTTAATAAAAATAACAGTAGTATTTGATCTAGAGATTGAACCAGTTAATTTTCTTAGAGCTTGTGACATTAGTCGTGCCTGAAGTCCCATGTGTGAATCACCCATATCGCCTTCAAGTTCTGCTCTAGGAGTAAGGGCAGCAACAGAGTCTACGATTAATAGGTCAACAGCACCTGAGCGAACAAGCATATCAGTAATTTCTAAAGCTTGCTCACCAGAGTCTGGTTGAGAAATAAGTGTGTTAGGAATATCTACCCCAAGTTTTGCTGCATAGCTTGTATCAAGTGCATGTTCTGCATCAACGAAAGCAACTGTTCCACCAGCTCTTTGACACTCAGCTGCAATATGTAGAGTTAAAGTTGTTTTACCTGAAGATTCAGGTCCGTAAATTTCAATTATTCTTCCTTTAGGAATCCCACCAATCCCTAGAGCGAGATCGATACCAAGAGTACCAGTAGAGATAGCAGGTACGCGCTCTCTTTCTTCGTTACCAAGTTTCATGATTGCGCCCTTACCGAACTGCTTTTCAATTCCAGCAAGTGCTAAATCTAGGGCTTTTTTCTTGTTGTCGTCAGACATTTGGGTTGTTGCCATTTTTTCTCTCCTAAAATGTTTGTTAATCAGAAGTTATCACTAACTTTAGTTTTAGCCAAGCAAATTACGGAAAAATTACGGATTTTATAACTGATTGTTTTTGTTGGATATTTAATTTAGCCAATGAAAATAGTTTAGAGCGTACAAGACAATTCCAGCATAGATAGCGCTAATAATATCATCTAAGATTGTCCCAGCACCATTTTTAATTTTTTTATCTACCCAGTTAGCTGGAAAAAATTTTAAAATATCAAAAACGCGAAAGACGACAAAAATAACAGCAAGATTAGCATAAGAAGTATTAGGAAAAATAAAGAGCCATGTGACAAGCATTCCAATAACTTCGTCAATGACTATCCAGCCTGGGTCTTGCACCCCTTTTTTAAGCTGCATTCGGTGAGCTTCAAAGCAACTGACTAAGGTTAAACCTACGATCAATATGATCAATCCAAAAAAGCTTATGCCTAAGTAATTTAGAAGTAGTATCAAAGGAATCGTGGCCAAGCTTCCAGCGGTTCCTGGCATATAAGGCGTGTATCCTGTCCCTAGAAAAGTTAAAAGTAATAGACTTAGTTTGTCTCTTAAGAGAAGGTTTTGATCTTTCATTGGTTATAGGTTAACTTTCATAGACTTAATTGAGAACAATTTTATGGAACATTCCACATATCTAAAAAAATATAGCTTTAATTGGGAAACGCTGGATATTATGGCCAGTGGAACTTCATCAATTGACGCTAAAAACTACCTGGCCAATTTTGAGTCTGATACAGAAGTTCAGGCATTTCTGCGCGGGTATGGGTATGACCTTTCTGATCCAATTGAAAATGCGGAAATGTTTGGAAATTTTCAGGAAGCTCTTCAGTTTATAAAAAAGTACTTTCTCAAAGAAGGAAATTTAGAGGATGGTTTAGATCTTATTATTCCTTCCGTTTTTTATACAATCACTGATGTTTCGGAATTGTTGTTAATTGCAACTGGAAATTCAAGTTTAACTGTTAAGGAAGAAGATACGTTGTGGGCCAGTATTATTCTAAAGGTTATGCACACGATTCTACACTTAGATAAAGACCTTCGCTCTCGTTATTTCTCAACAATCCAAACTCAAATCTTCGATCGTTTTTATAAGTATCTATCTCGTGAAGATGAGAAGCTCTATATAGTCAGTGATAATAAAAAAGAGGTTATACCTCTTGTGGATTTTGAGACTAAGTCTACAAAAACCAGAGATAGTATAATTATAAAACTACTCCATAAAAAAGAGAACGTAGCTGAAGAACTTTTTGATAGAATAGGGATTAGATTTATCACTCATAATCGCTTAGATGCAATTAGGCTTTTAAAACTTCTTTATCAAAATCATATTGTTGTCGTGAATAATATTAAACCTTCGCGCTCTCAAAATTCCCTCATAGATTTGAAAAAATTCAGAGAAATGCACTACCAACTTATTAAGCAGTCCATTAAAAACGATTTTTCAGAAGAGGAGTTTTTGGTAGCGCTCAATAATACCGCGGAAGAATGCGCATTAGATCAGCAAGAATATAAGAATAACGAGCATACTTCCCACCGCTACCGAGCGATCCATTTTACCTGTAGGCAGTTGATTAAATATAAAAATCCATTTTATGTTGAATTTAATCGATTAAAAAAGGTGGCCAAAAAAGAGGATCCTGAGAACCAATTGATTGATAGAATTTTAAATTTAGATACAAGTTCCATTGCAAAAGACATCAGGTTTTTCTATCCATTTGAGGTTCAGATAACAGATAAAGCTTCTCATAAGATGAATACGGATGGAGAAGCATCACATGCCGAATACAAACGTTCTCAACTAAAGTCTGCGCAGATCAGACTCTTTAAAGATCTTGTTGCATTTAATGGCATGGGTGACCTAACTCAAGAATAATTCAATTCTCTCATTTATCATTTCTGGGAAATCAGCCTGAGGAACATGGCTTCCTTCGTGGATAACATATAGTTCAGAGTTAGGTAGTTTTTCTTGCATCATTCTTTGTAAAAAATTTGGGATAACTTTATCGTGATTCCCACCAACCACTAGTGTCCTCGTTTTTATCTGTTCAATGAATGCAAGTATATCGTGTTCTTGCATTTGGTCTATCAATTGGAAAAAAAGCTCAGGACCAAGTTGCGCGATCTTCATCAAGTATACTTCAATAAATTCTTCGCTTACCATCTCAAGATGGAATCCACCTTTGTGAATCGCTTTTTGAATCAACGGTGTCCATCCACCGTACTTCCAAAAAGCATTGAAGTAGTCTGGAAATTTTTCCCTGACTTTATTGAGAATCGGTTTTAGGGGGCCGGTTAAATGAGTGTTCATCATGATATTATGAACTGGCAACATTGTCCCTGATATAAGTATTTGAGAAGCGATATCGTGATCAAAATGTTTGCAATACTCGAGACAGACATTAACACCCATGGAGTGCCCAAAAAAAATCGAATCAGTGAGTTCGAGATGATCTATTAGCTCTTTTAGATCGAAAGCAATTTGCCTAAAGGTGATATTCTCTAAATTCTGTCCGCCAGAAGATTGAAAATGTCCACGATAATCATGTAGTAAAATATGGTGACCAAGCTTATCAAAATGTTCAACCTGATATTTCCAGTGATGATTACTGCAAACTAGCCCGTAATTAAAAACCAATACATTTTTTGTCACATCTCCTGGTTTAAAATTTGTCGTGTAGAAAATTTGTTCGCCATCAGATAGTTTTAAAAAGTTGTTAAATTGATTTTTCATTTTACTCTTTTAATAATTTTAGGATTTTCAAGAAAGGGGACTTATCTTCTTTTAGTTGTGAAAGTCTGTTGTTGAGTACGCTTGCTAGCTCTTTTTCTTCAACATAGTGAAAAGCACAAATTTTAATTTTTGTGTCTCCAATATCAACCAAATCATTTGTCTTTAAAGTCTTTTTTGCGTTCGTTTTGTTTGAGTTAACCTTGAGCTCGTCTACTGTTGATGGTGTGATATAAAGCTTACCGTCTGCAGAAATTTCAAGAGTCGCTGGTTCATTCTTTTCTTTGTTGACGATAATATCGTTTTGAAGACTGGTTCCTATATATAAACTATTTCTATTAAAGAAATAGGTTCCTAATCTATTTAGGTCTTTGGAATTTAGAATTTCGATTTCAATCATATTCTTATTATAGCGAATCTTAGATTGTTGTGGAAACGTGCAAGTTTTGAACCTCTTTCATTAAAAGGTTGTTGAGTACTTCCGTTTGAGTTGATTCTAATTTATTTATATCCCGACTAACTTGTTCAAATATTGAACGGTCTTCAAAGATATTGGCCAATTTAAATCCAGAGTCATGCCCTGACTGATTGAGACCAAAAAGCTCTCCTTGTCCTCTGAACTGGAGATCGGCCTCCGATATTTCAAAGCCATCGATGGTTTTCTCAATTATCTCTAATCTTTTCATAGAGTCATCTTGAAGTTTTTTATCTAGCACCAAAAAGCAAAAACCAGGTTTTTCTCCTCTGCCCACTCTTCCTCTAAGCTGATGAAGAGTACTAAGTCCAAATCTTTCCGGACTATAGATTGAAATAACAGTAGAGTTTAGCACATTGATTCCAACTTCAATTACTGTCGTTGAAACTAAAATATCAATTTCACCTTTTTCAAAGCAATTCATGACTTTTTGCTTTTCATCAGAAGTTAGTTGACCATGTAGTACTTCCACTTTGTATTCTGGAAAATAGTGTAGGTACTGATCATAAACTTCGGCTACACTTTTCATGTCGGTCGTAAGTGACTCTTCAATGGCGGGAACAACTACGTAAATCTGTTCCCCAAGGCTTAAGCGTGTCTTTACGAAACTGAGAAACTTGGGTTTATTCTCTGGTGTGACGATTCTGGTTTTAATGCCTTTTCTTCCCCCAGGAAGTTCTCTTATTGTAGAGATGCTTAGGTCTCCATATTGAGCTAGCTGAAGGCTTCGCGGAATAGGCGTGGCAGACATAATTATTGAGTGAACACCTTGTCCTTTGGAGAAAAGTTTCAATCGTTGTCCAACTCCGAACTTATGTTGCTCATCAATTATGGCCATTGCTAAGTCTTTAAACTCAACGCTATCTTGTATTAAGCTGTGAGTGCCAATAATCAAATCTATCTTTCCTGATTTAAGATCCGCATAAATTTGCTTTTTATCTTTTTGACTTGTGCTTCCTAGTAGGAGAGCAAAATGAATATTTTTAGGAAGAGTTTTTTCAAGTGTCTTATAATGTTGAGAGGCTAACGCTTCTGTAGGGCACATGAACGCCACTTGTTTTTTATTTTCTATCGCCATTAGTGCTGCAATAATTGCAACAGAAGTTTTACCACAACCAACATCACCTTGAACCATTCTCATCATGGGATAATTTTGTTTTAGATCAAGTTTAATATCTTCCAAAACGAGCTTTTGATCATTCGTTAGCTCGTAAGAAAATAAATTTGAATAGTTTTTGTTAGAAATAATGACCGGTGCATTTAGTGCTTTATTTCTCTCTCTTCTGGCCCGAGCTTTAATTTGATTATTAAAAAATTCTTGGTACTTTAAGCGCTCCACAGCCTGTTCAAAACTGACCTTAGTGTTTTTTCCGTGAATAACTTTGAGGGCCTCAATTAAACCCAAAGGGTGAAGTGTTGGATCAGGGAGTTCTGTATTCCATATACTATCGGGAATTTTATCAATGAGAGCTTTGGTGTGGCGACCAGCAATCGTATTAATCGTTGGGTACTCGACGATGACTTCGTTTTCATTAACTTTAACAGGATTGATTTGCGGATTAGCGATAATGATTTCATCTTTTGCTTCAGTAGGAGTTCCCAGAAATACAAATTCATTGAGTTGCTCTAGCTGTTTTTTTATGTTTGGGTAGGCATTGAACCATCTTAGGCGGATGAAGTTTTCACTTAAGCTATCCTTTACAAGAACATTCGCATTGAATAGCTGAACTCTACCTTTGCCTTTGCGGCCAAATGCTGGATAAAAATTGAGTTGAGTAATTTTTCCTTTTCCTAGAAATAGTTTTTGTGCTTCAATTTCAGAAAAAGGTCTTATTCCGGGAACCTTTTGAACACGAAGAGGCATAACCCACAATAGATCCTCTATGGTTTCTATTCCCACTTCGATAAGCTTTTCCATTGTCTTTGTCGGCTTTTTGGAGCTCCCAAGACTGGTAATCGGTAAATGTAGATTATTTGTACTCAAAACCTTCAACGATATAGTTGATATCTCCCTTTGGAGCTTTTACAACAACTTCGTCGCCTTCTTCCCGCCCAATTAAAGCTTTCCCTAAGGGGCTAGTATAAGAAATTTTATCATCTAATGCTTGAGCTTCATCTTCACCTACAATTTGGAATGAACGAGTCTCTTCTTTGTCTTCGTTATAAAGAGTTACGTAAGCGCCAAAAACTATTTTTTCATTGGAAATTTTTGATGTATCTACAACTTGGGCAGAGTTAAGCTTGCCTTGAATTTCTGCAATACGGCCTTCGTTGTGTGCTTGTTTTTCCTTCGCAGCATGATATTCAGCATTCTCTTTTAGATCGCCGTGAGCTCTTGCTTCCGCAATTTGATTTTTAATTTCCTCTCGCTCTACTTTTACCAATTTTTCGAGTTCATCATCTAACATTTTTTTACCCGCAAGGGTCATTGGAAACTGTGCCATATTATAAATCCTATTTATTTTTTAAATAAAGCATTAGCAGCGTCTAATGCTGATTGTTTTGAATTATCACTGCCTTGATTTGAGCCAAGTTTGAAGTAATCGCAAAAATTTGCTTTCTCTTTTTCGACAATTCTATCTGCACTTGGCTCACGGCATTCATTGTATGAATTCTTATCATAGAAATCGCACATTCTACAACAGCGCAAATTAGCATAACAGCTTGGACATTCTTCATTACGAGAAATGTCATTTTGAGGACTTAAATCAAGTTTTGTCTCACACTTATAACAAGTTACGCTCATTAAAAACTCCTCCTTACTCCAAAGCCAACACCGGATTGACCATTATTATCTCTGTAGGGAGAGAAGTAAATACGAGGACTGTTACGCCTATTGTATTGATCTATAGCTTGTTTTAAATATTTTTCGTTATTAAATTTCATCGTTTTAGCTGCAAGATAACTCACGGCAATAAGCAGTGAACCACCATAAATAAGTGTGTTCTTACTAGAAACGGCACCGTCTTCACTAGTTTGTAGTAAACCACCAATAACCATGATTGAACCTAGGGTACTGGCAGAGGCGTTCAAAACGGTGGGCTTGTTTTTTTCTTGATAGGTATTTAAAAGGTCCTTACTAACCGGATCTTTTTCTAGGTAGAACCTTAAGCCTTCTCCCATTTTTCCTGAACCCGCATCGACCAAAACTTCTTGGTAATTAATAATGGCAACTCTAGAGCAAGTCTCGTTTGCTTGCACAGCTTGAGTAAAAAATATGAGGCAAAAGATCAAAATTTTCACAGTAATTATTTTAACGGGATAATCATAAAAAGAAACTAGGAAAGCTTAATTTAACGCCATATAATAATTTTTATGACGACTAATACCCATATTCAACTTGTTCATATTAAAGTTACCTCGCTCTCTGAAGCCGAAGAATTTTATGATGAAATTTTCCAAAAAATTGGTCTCAGTTCAAAAGACACCAACGAAAATAGTATAACTTATTGGGGACCTTTGGGGCTCATGCTGTATGAGCAAAATGATGTTCAGGCGCATATTGACCACAACTATCGACTAGGTCTGGTTCAACTCTCAGTGAGACTTCCCGAAAAAAAATTGGTTGATGAACTTTATCAGGCACTTCAACTAAAAAAATACACTTTTGCTTGGGAACCAAAAAGGTTTGATTACTCGGATAATTATTATTCCTTTTTGGTATTTGACCCAGATGACAATAAATTTGAATTCTTGTTTGATGCGTAGCGCGCAGACTGATTGTAGGGCTGAGTAAATGATGCCTCAAGTTGTGAAAATCTCGACTTTTAATATAGTTAAAGTATGGATTTAATTAGAACGGGAATTGGCTTAACTAAAACGATAAAAAACGTACAGCGCTTCCGTGAAATTTTAACGGTATTTGCAAAACATGGTTTTGATGAATTCATCATTGGAACTAAGCTTAATGCTGTCATTCCAAATTTTGTTATCCCCCAATCTCGATTTGAAAAAGAAGATGATCTTGATGATCATAGTTTTTGGAATTCAGTAGGCTATAGACTTAGAAAGTCATTTGAAGAGCTGGGTCCAAGCTTTATAAAAGTCGGACAGCTACTTGCATCAAGAGAAGATATCCTCGCTCCCGCTTTAATTTCGCAGCTTAAAATGCTTCAGAACAAAGTCACTTCAATAAGCTTTGATGATGCGAAGTCAGTCTTGACTGAAAACATAGATTATCGAATCTCTGATGTATTTGAATCAATTGAGGAAGTCCCAATTGGTGTGGCCTCAATTGGAATCGTTTACAAGGCGGTTCTTAAAGAAAATGGCGAGCCCGTTGTCGTTAAAATTCAACGTCCAAACATTCGCAGGATCATTCAAACTGATTTTGAAATCATTGCTTTCATCGTCCAAAGATTAGAGAAGTCTTCGGAGGAAATCAAGTTTCTAGGGCTTTCACGTGCGATAGATGACTTTTTTAAAAGTATCCAGAACGAATTAAATTTTCTAATTGAAGCCAATAATAATAAAAAATTAAAAATGATCATAGAGTCTCATGATGAAAAAGGAACGCTAGTCGTGCCAAAAGTTTATCGTGAGTTATCCAGTGAAAAAGTTTTAGTCATGGAATATCTAGACGGTGTTCCATTTAACGACATTAAAGATATTTCTCAGTACCCTGTTCTTAAAGAGAACCTAGAGGAGGGTGTGCGCATCTTTATGCATACTATGCTGTCGGACGGTTTTTTTCATGCAGATCTTCATGGAGGAAATTTCTTTAGACTTAAAGATGATAAAATAGGGCTGATTGATTTTGGTCTCGTGGGTACTTTAAGTAAAAAGAATCGCTCTAACTTAGTAGCAATCCTTTATGCGCTTCTTTCAAATAATTATGAAAATTTGGTTTATGAGTTTTTAGATGTCGCAGACTACGAGGTGATTCCCGATCATGACCTTCTTGTGCATGATATCCGTGACGCCCTTCTTCCTTTTGTCGGAATGAGTGTTCAAGAAATGGATGCGACAGCTTTAACTTACGCCATTGTTTCAACTCTGAGTAAACACGAAATATACCTGCCAAGAGATTGGTTCATTATCTTTAGATCACTCATGACTTTAGATGGAGCTGGAAAGACCCTTAATGTCGATCTCAATATTTTTGAAATTATTGAAGGTGAAATGAAAGAGGTCCTAGAGGAGCTTGTCTCAAAAGATACGTTGGTGGAGGAGGCTGCTTGGCTTGGTCGTGATCTATTAAATTCTTTCCGAATTATACCCCGTCATCTTCGCTGGTTACTAAAAGAATTTGCTAAAAAGAAGTATCAGTTAGAACTCAATATAAGTGGAGTTAACGAAGAGCTGAACATGATTGCTCGAAGTTTTTACTTTGTTGGACTCATGATTTTGACTTCTGTGTTTTGTCTTTGTGGTGTTCTGATCCTTGGAGATTCTGTTGTTAAGCATCCGCAGGATATACCAGTATTAACTTATATATTTTGGGGACTAGCATCCGCGGCTTTTTTTAGGGCCACCTTACTTTATAAAATAAAATGATTAAATACTATCCAGACCAGATATAAATAAATCTGGAGTTTCGAATTCTGTAAATTTTCCAGGACCGAAAAGACCAGGCAGAAAATCTTTTACTTTTAATGTGAACTCTTCATCATCTATTTTTATTGTGATCTCTTGATCTGTTTGAGCAATAAACTCCGCTCCAGCAAATTCAGCGAGAAAAGTTTTAAAAGCTTTGGCGTTCTCAATCTTTGCGACACTGCCGAATAATTCTCTACATGAGAAGTTTTTCTCACTTATATAAGGCGTCCATACGTTTCCAATATTAATCATCTCTGAAAGTTCTTGATCATCGATCAATCCGTATTCATGAATAATTTCAGTTAAGTCTTGACCTTTATCGATGAAAAAATAATTTTTAATTTTACCATTTTGTTTTTTAATAAATAATCTGGCAGAAGTAATTGATGCGAGTTGCTCCCAATCTTTCTTTGTCCTAGATATCCTTACTTCACCACTTGCGACATAGAGTTCTTGCACTTGTTTTAAATCTTCTGAAGATAAACTAGCTAATTTTGTTTCAGTCCAGTTAGAACCTAAAGGCTTTTCACTTTTTAAATAATGAATCAGGTTCACGCATGGATAAAAATGAAACCTTTCATATAAAGCAAGCTTTTCACTCCAGAGAAAAGATAAACAAGCTTCTGAATATAAATTTAATACATGGGAAAAGAGCAGATTAAACTTACCTTGTCCACGGAATTCATCTTTAATGACAATTCCTCCAAACATATTGACCTTATGCTTGGAGAGTAGCTCTATGTCTTTCTGTAGGCAGCCTATATGTCCAATTACTTCATTGTTTTCCAAAAGGATATGACAGTTTTTAAAATTTTTTTCGTTAAATAAAGGAGCAAAATCGACATCAAACTTGAATGGGCTCGAATATTGAAAAGATTTTTCAATTAATTTTAAAGTTTCTTTTTGGTACTGGGGAGAATCTGCAAGATTAGTGATGTTCGACATACCAATAATCATAGGGTATTCGGCCGATTCCGGCAAATATTTCCCCCCACGAAAAAAGATTTTAGGCGAAAAACAATCCCGTCGATATGTTTTGTAGATGGTCTTGCATCATCCCACAGTCCAAGGATGGAAATCTGTGGAACCCTTATCAAGGAGGATAAAATGGGTTTACGTATCAACACTAATGTGTCGAGTTTGAATGCTCAAAGAAATTTGGGAAAAACAAGACTCGATCAACAGAAAGTTCTTGAGCAACTTTCTTCTGGTCAAAGGATCAACCGTGCCGGTGATGACGCTGCAGGGTTGGCAATCTCTGAAAATTTAAAAGCACAAATTAGAGGGATGCAACAAGCTGAGAGAAACGCAGCTGACGGTATTTCACTCGTTCAAATCGCTGAAGGTGGTCTATCTGAGGTATCAAGTATCTTAATTAGACTTAGAGAGCTTGCAGTACAAGCCGCTTCGGATACTATCGGACCAACTGAAAGAAAATTTCTTAACGTTGAATTCGAGCAATTGGTTGCTGAAGTTGACCGTATTGCAAACTCAACTGAATTTAACCGTGTTCCACTACTAAATGGTACTGGTGCTGTATTTGATATTCAAATCGGAACTAGAAATGACCCTTTGAGTGACCGATTAACTTTTGATGCATCAAGTGCAGACGTTAACGTGGCGGCCCTAGGTCTAAACTTAGCTTCTGTTGCTGATAAGATCTCAGCTCAGAACTCACTAGCTGCGATCGACTCTTCAATCGTATCTGTTTCTGGTATTAGAGCTGATTTTGGTGCTCTTCAAAATAGACTTCAGTCTACGATTAATAACCTTCAGGTAAGTGTAGAAAACTTAAGTGCTGCAAACTCTCGAGTTAGAGATGCTGACATCGCTTCTGCCACTGCTGAACTAACAAAGAGTAATATCTTGATGCAAGCTGGTACTTCGGTCCTCGCACAAGCTAATAACTCAACAACAAGTGCATTGTCACTGATCCAATCGGCTGCGCAATAATATTCGCCCCGATGAATGCTGATGAAAGTCAGCCGATTTAAAAAAACAACCTGCGCCGAGACGTAAGTCTCAACTTAAAACTGTAGAAAGTAAGACGTATATGGTGTGCGTCGGTGGTGGCCTGAACCAAAAAACAGACTACCAATTTTAATAACCAAGAGCAGAAGGCTCGTCATTACAACAGGAGGTTTAAGATGTATAACGACGGAGCATAAATATGGGTTTACGTATTAACACCAACATTCAGAGTCTTTCGGCTCAAAGAATGTTAGGAAAAACAAACTTTAGATTAACAAATAACTTAGCAAAACTTTCAAGTGGTGAAAGAATAACTAAAGCTGCGGATGATGCAGCAGGATTAGCGATTAGTGAAAACTTAAAAGCTCAAATCCGAAGTATAAGACAAGCAAAGAGGAACGCAGATGATGGTATATCGATGGTACAGACAGCAGAAGGAGGACTCTCAGAGATTTCTTCTATTGTCATCAGACTGCGCGAACTTGCTGTCCAAGCAGCATCAGACACAGTTGGAGATACAGAGAGAAGTTTCTCAGACATTGAATTTCAACAGCTCAAACAAGAAATCGAAAGGATTTCAAAAGCTTCAGAATTCAATGGTAGAAAGCTACTCGACGGGACGTCAGGTTTGGTTGAAATCCAAGTTGGGGCTAGAAATAATCCTAACCAAGATCGAATCCGCTACGACGGAACACAAGTGGTTTCAACTTTGGAATCACTCGGTATCACCGCAGAGTCAGTCTCTAGTAAAGAGGGAGCTCAACTCGCTCTTACCAGACTTGATGATGCACTTGTTAAGGTCAACGGCGTTAGGGCCAACCTTGGTGCACTTCAAAACAGACTTACTTCAGTTATCACCACGTTGGGAATTACTGAAGAGAATTTTAGCGAAGCGAATTCTCGAATTAGAGATGTTGATGTTGCCTCTGAAACAGCAGATTTGACTAAGAACCAGATTCTTACTCAAGCTGGAGTTTCGGTACTAGCTCAGGCTAACCAGGCACCGACCTATGCATTATCTTTGCTAAACCAATAAGCTTACTTTCTACCAGGGATGGGTCGAATGACTCATCCCTTTAATTTTTTTCCCTTTATTTCAAACAAACCCAACCAATGCTAAAATAAATCATGGCTAAAAAGACAGTAATGATATTTGGTATTTCATCTTTTATTGGTTCAAATATCGCAGATAAATTTAAAGATAAATATCGAGTTATCGGTACATACTTTACTAATCCAGTCGAGATTCCGGGTATCTTAACTCTGAAATGTGATGTACACAGTAAAGAGCTGGTTCAAAAACTTGTTTTACTTTTTAAGCCAGATGTTTGTATTTATGCCGTAGGAATTACAGACTTAAATGCCTGTCAAGAATTTCCAAAAGTTGCTGATGCACTTAATACAGCAGGTGTGTTCAACGTGGCCATGGCCTCAGAAAGGTATCACGCTAAATTTCTCTACTTCAGTTCCTGTTATATTTTTTCAGGAGAAGACATTCTTTTTCGTGAGAACGAGACGCCAACACCATCAAGTGTTTATGGAAACACCATGGCCGCAGCGGAATTTTTTATCCAAAGGTCATGTCTAAATTATATTATTTTTCGATGCGCTCCAATTTTTGGAAGAAGCTTTAATCCAAATGATTTGAAGTGGGTTGAGGTGCTTGAGCGAAATGAGTTTGCCGGGCAAAAAGTTATTTGCGACACCAAAGTATACACTGGTTATATCGATGTTTGTTCACTCTGCGAGTATATCGATTTGGCAATTGATATGGATGTAACAAATAAACTTCTGCAAGTATCGACCACAGATTTAATGAACCGCTATGAGTTTGCTAAAACTTACCTAGAAATTTTCGGTGGGAATACGGGTATTCTGTCTAAGGGTGATTGGGATTTTCCAAGAACTGAAAATCAAATGGCCTTGCAAAACGTAGGGGACGAGCTGCGCTTTGCTATCGACGTACAAAATATTCAAAAAGAATTTAATGTAAAAATGCCCACCATTGCAGAATCAATAACACGCTATAAGGCAAGCTTAGAAGGAACAATTAAAGCAAAACGTAAAGCTGCTACCGGCGTAACTTTTATCTAGCAGTATGCTTAATAAACTCTGTTAGGTAGTGTCTTACCAATGAGTCTAAGTCTACATCTTCACCGTTAAATTTCCAGTGAATATTATTGAATGCACCAACATGTGCACGAATCTCATGAATTTTTTGACTTGATTCGGGTTGATAGTTAAGTCTTGCAGCAAACAAACCGCCAGCATTTGATAAAAATCCAAGTGAAATTACATCTGCAGATCTTCTGGCAACAACAAGTTTAAGACTATTTCTAAAGAGCATAAAGTCGTTTACTGTGTTTGAGATTTTAAACATCTTAATTGTTTTTGTGTTATCACCTTGGTTGGCCCTAAGTTCATTGAACTTTGCCACGTAGATTTCAAATCTTTCTTTCAAATTTTCCATGAACTCAATGGAAGAAGATTCCAACATATGAAGGGGATCGAGATGCTCGCTAAAATTTATAACTCCAGACTCCTCCATCGTAATTTCTTCGAGGGCCAGGTTTTCTATCCAATTAGTTGAAATAACTTCTTTATTTATGTCCATATAGAAATTTTGATTGGTTTGGTATGGGATGTCAAGAAAGCGGGCTTGAGGACGATTTTTGGTTTCGCGCCCCTATAAAATAGGTGGGCGCAATTAGTAATCACTTTAGGCTTCCCATTTAGCAAATCACATACGTGACTTGTTGGGCCTGCTCACTGTGATCAGGGACAGCTCCCGAATAAATCTTTGTAGGGCGAAACTCGTGTTACGCCCTCAAACCCAATATCATTATAGCACTAAAAAAACTGAATGATGAGCAGGATTTTTGGGCACTGTAAAAGGTATTTATTTAGAAGAAAGTTCATTAATTACAGTTACTTATAGAAATCAAGAGAAAATCTTGAGAGGAATGCTGTGGGGTGTTATAATATCGTTAAGGAGTATTAAAGTTTATGAGAAAACGTCCGATAGGTTTTGTACCTATAACAGGAGAATTTCATGGTTAAGGAATTTTTCAACTATTTGAGAGATGAAGACGGACAAACATCAACGGAGTACATTCTGCTTGTAGCAGTTGTGGCTGCTATTATCTTTAAGTTTAAAGATAAACTGCAAGAAAGACTCAATACTTTGATTGATGGTGTATTTAACAAGTCAGATTCACTCGTTCAAGATTTACAATAGTCGAAGAACTTAGGAATTATTTGCCCTAAGTCTTCGATTATTCATTCACCCGTATAATAGAAATATGGGGAGATTTCGTACGCACTCTGGTCAAGCATTAATCGAATATGTTCTAGTTATGATTTTCGTAATCGTAATTGGCAGCCGATTGATTGGTAATTTCACCGATTTTATGCGCGATTCAGTTGGTAATCTAGGACATGTATTAAGTCAAAACCTCACTGTTGGTGTTTGTGAAGACCGGTGCTTCTTTGGTGGTTATAAAAATAGGTTCAGTCCGTGATTCCTATTCCAATATATATCTTTATTCTTTTAGAGCTTTTAGCAGTTTCTTACCTTGATATTAAATTTCGAAAGATTAAAAATTTTTGGTCCATACTGAATATTATTTTGGCCATATCACTATTTTTTATTTTTCCCGATCTCTACGTTTTACAAGTGGATTCATTTTATTTCACTTTTGTCTTTTTTATCGTGGGCTTTTTTTTATTTCTTTTACGCATAATGGGTGGGGGAGACTCAAAGTTTTTGGCCACCTTCTTTTTAATAATCCCATCAATCGCTCAAGATGAAGTTTTTATACATCTACTTTCAGCTACTGTTATTGTTGGATCTGGATTTTTTCTAAGTAATATCATCAAGAATTTTGAAAAAATAGTTTCCTCTTTAAAAGCATCAGATCTACAAGGGGTAAAAAATTGCTTTGGTAAAAAATTTGCCTATGCACCTGTTATACTTTTAGCATGGATAACTTTTGGCGCATCAATCTTAATGTAAAAGGTCAATCAACTGTTGAGTATATTTTAGTACTTGCGGTGGTTATCTCTATGAGTCTATTAGTGTTTCGCTCGAACGGGTTCAAGAATCTCTTTGGTGAAAATGGGCGCTTTTCTGATGTTTATAAGCGACAAATGGAATACTCCTATCGCCATGGTAGACCCGGAGACGAAAGGTTTCGGACTCCAAATTACGGTTTAGATCAACATGATTCATATAACGGGAGGCTATTTGTTGGAACAGATCCTTATCCCAGTCAATGATGAAAAGGGACAATCTGCTATTGAATTTATCCTGACTTTTGCTTTTGGTCTTGGAATCGTATTTTTATTTGCTATTCAAAGTTTAAATGCGACAAAAGGTTTTTTAGTTCATTACGCTAATTTTATGGCCGCAAGAACATACCAAGTTAATGACCTGGGAATTGATAATACTCAGACTATGATGACCAATGCCGCAGCGGAGGCAGCAAAAGTTTTTTCATCCTACGCTCTGGAGTCGTTCGGAATCAATGCCCAATTTAAAATTATAACCCCCAATCAAGGAAGAGGGATTTATAGTGGTGGAGTCGCGGAATTTTCTGAAGCATTATCTGCTCTCCCCTTTGTTGGAGGAGGAGCTACCGCCAACTTTTATTCGGAATCATTTCTGGGGAAAGAACCGCTTAGAATGACCTGTTTTGAGCAAACATGTGCAGCCATAACAGGAAGTCCAAATGGGTGTGAAGGTCGAAGTGATCAAATGGATGTCGTGATTTATGATAATGGCTGCTAAGAAAATATTAAAAAACAAAAAAGGGCAGGCCTTATTTGAATTTCTCATTTTTCTGCCTTTTATGTTGATGATGTATTCAGTTACACTTTCAATGTCAAATGCAATTTCTGCATCTATCAATCAACAAAAAGTAGTCCGTGGATATTTTTATTTTAAAGTTGCAGGAAACTCAACTATTCCTGCCCCAATTAATACCGGGCAAGACACTTTTGCCAACTTCAGAAATTTTGGAATGCATGCATATGGTTGGATGGAAAAACTTGATGGTAGAACACCAGTAGCTCCTTGTTTCAAATTTAATTTATTACTTGGAGAGGATGAAGAAGATGAGTGCGAAGAATCTTATTCCGAGCCAACTACTCAGTTTATCAGAGTGATGACAGCCTACGGAGTATGTGGGGCCACTTATTCTCGAGGTGAAAATAGTGATCCACAAGCTTATCCCCTAGTTGAAACCTCAGGTGCTGCTGCCACTCGATGCTATCTCATTCAATGATGTGGTCATTTCTTCCACCTGCATAAAAAATACCGCTACAACTATATAATAATAGGTAGTTCTAAATGAAAAGGATCTGGAATGAACAGTAGAGCCTTTACCTTAAGTTTGGTTATCGCAGGTATCGCAATTTTTATGGTGCAGTCTTATATCGATGGGCGAGAGTCCGATTTTAAAAAGCGCTATGGTGATCAAAGACAAGTTGTTATAGCTTCTGCCGAAATTCAAGAGATGGAAACAATTGATAGTAAAAAACTAAAAGTTGTTACTGTTCCTGGTAAGTACGTTATGCCAAATGCATACAATAAAATTGAAGATCTGAACTTTGCAATCGCTTCTACTCCAATTATGCCTGGTGAACAAATTACTCCTCCAAGAGTTTCGTTCCCTAATCAAAAAACAGGTCTTGCAAGACAGGTTAGTCAGGGCAAAAGAGCTTTCTCAGTTGCTGTTTCGGAAGATCAAGCGGTAGGGAAATTAATTAAACCGGGTGATAGGGTAGATATCCTTGCTCCCATAAACTACGGCTCTGGTACTATCGATAGATCAAAAGTAAAAACTGTAATTCAAGATGTTTATGTACTTGCTACGGGAAAAAGAATTACAAGAGAAATTCCCTTAGCAGGAATGCAGGTTGATAAAGAGATCAGAGGTTTGAAATTAAATACCTTCACTAACTTCAATAATGTCACACTAGAGCTAAGTCCATATGATGTTCAAAAAATTATTTTCCTTACTCAATATTCAAAAGGAATTTATCTTTCTCTAAGATCTAATAACGACAAAAATCAAGAAAGAATTGGTGCTACCAGTCTGTTTGATGTTTTGGGAGAAGATGCAGAGGAAGCTCGCCAATACTTTGAAGAGCGTAAAGCTCAATTGGAGAGAAGAAGATGATCAAAAAGCTTACAGTCTTTTTTCTGATGCTTATTTCATTGAGTTTGTTTGCTCAAGAGACAGAAGTACGCAAACAGAATTTGGACATAGCTATTGGGATCGATGAAATAGTTAGACTTGATTATAAATTCAGTCAAAAAATTCAAGTGGGACAAGAAGGCTTATTAAAATTGATCGTTGTCCCTGCAAGACAAGAGATAACTTTCAGAGGGCTTGCCCCAGGTAAAACTTCAGTCACAATTAGAGATAACTTCGGAGAAGTTCGTGATGTGTTTTTAGTCAATGTAACTTCAGATGGAAATTCAAACATAGTAAGAGAATTAAGAGATCTAATTGGTGATATTGAAGGAATTGAAATCAGTATTAAGGGGGGAAAGGTTGTCGTTGGTGGTGAGATAGTCGTTCCTGAACAATATGGGCGAATTACAACAGTTCTTTCCCGCTATCCAGATGTTCTCGTTTTGATTGATTACTCAAGGCAAACTCAATTGATCATTGCGCGTGAAATGCAAGATGCCATTAATAGAAATAATATGAAAGATGTTACCGTTAGAGTTGTTAATGGTGACTACTGGCTTGAAGGCGTTGTTAATAGTGGTGGAAAAAAAGAGCTTGCTGTTAATATTGCAGAAGCTTATAGGCCAGATAATTTAGTGTCCTTAGGAGCTTCAGCCGGAGGGACTAGAGTTCAGGTAAAACCTCGTGGAGGAATTGTTAACTTTATTTCTGTTAACGAGAAAAAAGACCCTGAACCACCGAAAAAATTGATTAAAATTTCCTCTCAATTCGTTGAACTCTCGAAAGACTATTCGAAAGTTTTTGCTTTTAAATGGGCACCATTTTTAAGTAATGATAGCTCAATTGCTTTTGGAAAAGCTGAAGAGGGTGGAATTGTAACTCGTGAAAATGGATCGCTTTCTGGAACCATTACTCGGTTATTTCCTCAACTCAATTCTGCTAAGCAAGCAGGCTATGCAAGAGTTATCCAATCTGGGATGGGTGTTACTAACGATGGGCAACAGCTAAGAATTAATAAATCTACGACAATCAATTTTGCAGTCGGTACAGGACAAGGTCAGGAGGCAAAGACAGCGAATATCGCTTTTACTATGACTACTACTCCTAAGATAGGAACAGAGGAAAATATAAACCTTTCGCCTCTTACTGTACAAGTTTCACTACCTAATGCAAGCTCTGGAAACGGTAATCCATTAGTTACTTCAAATGAGGTCTCTACAAACATTACGGTTAAGTCAAAAGAGTCTGCGGTAATTGGAGGTATCATGCAAAATACCTCGCAGACCAATTATGACAAAGATGATCCAGATCCAACTGAAGCAACAACAAGTGATTCTTCTGATAGTTCTCAACAGGCTTCTCAATTGTTTAGATTGCTGAGGTCGAAGAGTTATTCTACATCTAAAAATCAGTTCGTCGTTTTTATTACGCCTGAGATTTTAGAATCAGCTTCTAAGGGAACAGAAGAGATAAGAAGAAAGTTTAGAAAGAGAGAGCGCTAAGTAATGGCCGGACATGTAATAACAGTTATTGGTGGAAAAGGTGGAGTTGGTAAATCCCAATTCGCCGCTAATTTAGCTTTCGCCTTTGCTATGGAAAATAGACAAAAAGCGCTTTTGATCGATCTTGACCAAAAAGCCTGTGGTGATCAAAACCTAATTACAGGGATGCGCTCAAAGAAAAATATAAAAGATGTTGCTGATTTCAATGGCTCATTTGACGCAAAAACTATCAATACTTTTGTCACTCCTCATAAAGCTGGAGTTCATTATATTGGTATGCCTACTGAAACAATGATGGCGCTAGAAGTTGCTCCTGATGGAGTGGCGAAGTTCTTAAAAGCGGCTCCTAATTTGTACCCCGTCACAATTATTGATGCCGGCTCTGAACTTAATGAACTTGCTATTAAAGCGATGGAGTTTTCAACCATGATTGCAATGGTGGTTACTCCAGATCTTCTGGCGGTCAATCAAACCAAAAGAATTTTCAGTGAACTGACAACGATGCTCTTTCCAAAAGAGATGATGTTTCTTTTCCTTAATCAATTTCAAAAAGGACATCCAGTTACACCCGAAACAATAGGGCGCCAGATTGGAAAACCTGTTTTTAATGTTATTCCAAAAGATGATCAAGGTTGTACCAGAGCTCTTTCTTCAGCTGCGCCATTAATGGTACTGTCAAAAAACTCCCCATTATCTCAAGGGGTATTGGACTCAGTTAGAAAAATTAAACAAAAAAATATCTTAGCTTCTTTGGCCAGGTTGAAAAAACCTGAAGGCGCATCAGCTAGTGCTAATAAGCCATCTAAAACTAGCTCATCTCGTTCAGGCCGAGATCCATGGACTGATCTTAAGTCTAGAATTCATAGAGGTCTTGTTGAAGAGATGGATATGAAAAAAACTGATGCTAGCGATGAGCAAGGAATGATTGTTCTTCGTGAGCGTACGAAAAAGATCGTAGTTGAACTTCTAGGTAAAGAAGACACTAAGAGTATTCTCTCGTCCAGAGAGGATATGAATAGGATAGTAAAAGAAATTTTAGATGAAGCACTTGGGCTTGGTCCTTTAGAAGACTTGTTATCTGATAAAAGTATCTCCGAGATCATGGTTGTAGGTCCGAAGAAAATCTACTATGAGCAAGACGGGAAAAATAAAAAATCTGATATTACTTTTACCAATGATCGCCAAGTTCTAAACGTTATCGAGCGTATTGTTTCAAAGGTCGGACGAAGAATCGATGAAAAAACACCTTATGTTGATGCGAGACTAGAAGATGGATCTAGGGTTCACGCTATCATTAAACCTTGTGCTCTTGATGGGGGAACAATCACCATCAGAAAATTCCCTGAGGAAAGACTCACTTATAAGCATTTGGTTGATTACGGATCTCTTACCCAAAACATGGCGGACTTTTTAAAAATTAGTGTTACCAATCACCGAAATATCGTTATCTCTGGGGGGACAGGTTCTGGTAAGACTACATTAATTAATATTCTGGGGAGTTTTATACCGGCCAATGAAAGGATCATCACTTGCGAAGATTCTGCTGAACTTAACCTTCCTCAGGAACACGTGGTTAGACTAGAAACAAAACCACCTTCACTTGAAGGTGAGGGGGCGGTCGATATTAGGTGTCTTGTTAAACAAACACTTAGAATGAGACCTGATAGAATTATAGTTGGAGAGTGTAGAGGGGGAGAAACCTTAGACATGCTTCAGGCCATGAACACTGGTCACGACGGTTCACTGACAACTGTTCACTCCAATACGCCAAGGGATTGTATCTCTAGATTAGAAACCTTGGTTCAGTATGCAGGAGCCGGGATTTCTCCAAAAGCAATTAAAGAGATGATCGCTTCCGCTGTTCATATGATTGTGCAACAAACGAGACTTGAAGATGGAACTAGAAAGGTTATGAATATTACCGAAGTTGGTGGAATGCAGGGTGAAGTTATTACTATTCAAGATATCTTTGCTTTCCAGCAAGAAGGTGTAGGGAGTAAGGGAAAAATCAAAGGCAAGTTTATGGCCACTGGATTTATTCCTAAATTCGTTGAAAAGATAGAAAAGAAAGGTGTAAAGATTCCAAGGGGATTGTTTAAAAATGAATAGATTTCTTTTAAGTTTTTTATTTATTTTAATATCATTGCCTGCAAATGCTCAGATCGTTGAGCAGACAGATTCTTCTAAGCTTTTTGTCATCGCTTTTGTCGGAGCCATTGCTTTTTTCAGTTCATATCTTAATTCGGTAAGGCTTTTTACTTGGATTGAAGATCAGACTTACGGAACAAGAGATTATGTGCTTCAAAAATGTGAACTACTTTTTTATGAAATAGATCCTATGAGGGTTACCTATATTCTTCTCTTTCTAGCTTTTGGGCTAGGTTCAATTGTAATGGGAATCTTTTTTTTAATGAGTAAGTTCGCTCTTGGAGTCTTTTTAGGAATAGTTACATCATTCATAGGATGGAGAATACCTAGACCTATTATGGATTACTTAGTTAGTAAGAGAGTCACAAAATATGAAGATCAGGTTGTTGATGCTCTTGGGCTTTTATCCAACGGTTTGAAAGCCGGTCTATCACTCCCGCAAGCAATGGGAATGGTCGTAGAAGAGCTTCCTGCTCCAGTAAGTCAGGAATTCAATCTTATCCTCCAACAAACAAAAATCGGTGTGCCATTGAATGAAGCTTTTGATAGTTTCGCAAAAAGAATGCCCACAGAAGATAACGAAATGTTTGTGACCTCTGTTAATATTTTACGTGAAACAGGTGGTAATCTTGCCGAAGTTTTTGACACTATTGCAGATGTTGTTCGTGAGCGAGTTCGCCTAAAACAAAAAGTTGCCACATACTTGGCTCAAGGGAAAGCTCAGGCATCCCTTATCAGCTCCATGCCTGTCGCGATGTTGGGCTATTTTACATCCACAGATCCAGAAACGGCCCATATCATGTTTGACACGGTTCCAGGCATGATTGCCATGATTGTAGCGCTTGGATTGACAGCTTTTGGAGGCTTTGTAATGTATAAAGTTGTCCAAATCAAGGTGTAAAAAAAAATCCTTAAGTGATTCCATGTATTGACCGATAATATAAGTGAAGAATAATTTTTCGAACCCAAAGGGATGGAAAATGGGAATTTTTAAACGTAATGCGACACTGATTTTAACTACTTTAATGGCCTTACCTGGCTATGCTGGAGTCAACCTTAAAAACGGAAACTTCTATATTTCATACACTGATATAAGTGTACCAGGTTCAGGCAAAAATCTTGAGATTTCTAGGACCTACAACTCTAAATCTACCGAAAAGGGACGATTTGGTTTTGGCTGGGGTACTTACTATGACACCAAGGTTGTCAAAAACCCTGATGGATGTGCTGTTGTACATGAACATGGTGCAGGGGGAACGACAAGATTTTGTCCGAAAAACAAAGTTGATCCTAAAGCTGCTTCACAAAAGATTATTGCAGCGATGAGAAAACGTGCAAGCGTTTCTGCGGAAGCTGAGAAAAATCTTTTAGAAAGACTTGTGAATAATGCTGAATTGAGACATGTCTACGCAAGAAGATATAATGTTTCGACTGATATTGCTGCAGGCTCAGTGCTCTATTCAAACCAAAGAGGTATTCAGGAACTTCAAGTAACCAAAACTGGTTTCATTAGAAAATCAAATGATGGCAAAAAAGAAATTTTCAATGAAAAAGGTGAATTATCAGAGGTTAAAGAAAAAAATGGTTATAGTGTCAGCTTTTCTTATAAAGATGGAAATCTATTTGCCATAAAAGATTCAGCTGCAAAACAAATTTACTTTTCTTGGTATCCAAATGGTAAAGTAAAAGAAATGTGGTCAGTGGGTGATAAGAAGGCCTCATTCGTCTATGACGGTGATAACTTAATTTACTCAAAAGACGTTGATGGAAATGAGTATGGTTTTCAGTACGATGCGAATCACAACCTTACAAAAGTTGTATATAATCCTGAACCAGGAAAAAATACTGTTAAAAAAGGTGTTAAAGAGGACTCTATTCAAATGGAGTATGACCCTAAAAAGTTCTTCATCACCAAAAAGACGGAAAGAAACGGTGATGTGACTGAATACACGTACGATAACGATCCAAAGAGACCTAAGGATCACTATTGGACGCTCGTAACCAAGCCAGGCTTCAATGGTAAAAAAGTAACAAATAGATATGAGTATGAGATTAAGACTCGTCCGGATGGATCTCGTTATACTTATAGAATTCTGACTAAGATTAATGGTATCAAAACTGAAACAATTTACTCTGAGTGTTGTGGATTGCCACTAAAAATTGCCAGAGGGAAAAACGTTACAAATTTTGAATATAACGATAAAGGGCTTTTAACGAAGAAAACTTCGACGAAAGGTGACTCTGTAATTATCGATTATGACAAGGTTCACAACAAGATTTCAAGGGTTCAGAACGCTTCAGGAATCACTAGTTTCAAATATGATGCTAAAGGTAACCTAACAAACGCTGAAAATAACCGCGGGAAGAAGGTGTTACTAGTGTATAATTCAAAAGGTAAGATAAGTAAGATGGTTGATAAAGACTCTAAGTCTAACCAAACCAGAGTACTTGCTTTTAAATACAATGCGCTTGGAAAGCCAGTTGAGATCCAAATGGAGAAAGTAGGAACTATCAATGTTTCATACAATAACTTCGGTGAGATCAAAAAGGTTGAGTCAAAGCAAGGTCATAAAATGGCTCTTCAAGTAACTCAAGCTTTCCAAAACTTGCTAGCGATTGTTAAGCCAGCAGGTGTTAACTTAAATATGTAATACCGTCAGGATTTTAGGAGAGAGTAATGAAGAATATATTAAAAATGATTATACTAGGATTGATAGTAACAGCTTCAGTTAGTGTTTACGCAGATGAGGACGAGTCGGCTTCTCAGGTCGCAGGTGCTACCATTTGTGACAGCGATCTAATTATAGATGGTACAAACGGTGGAACAACGACGGTTAAAGAAAGAGAAGTTAAACAAGAATAAAAATTTATCCATAAAACATACAAAAGCCTCCTTATACGGGAGGCTTTTTTTTGTCCAAAATCTAAACACCGTTAAAAATATTTACACTACCTTATTTGATACCAAACCTTATTTCATATACTTACAGAAACCATCACTTGGCATCGGGTATGCATATATATAGGTAAGTTCATTTAACCGAGGAGAGAGCAAATGAAACTATTATTTGTATTAATGTTAACTTTAGGGTCTACAGTTTCTGTATTCGCCGCAAACGGTGAAGACCGTGTTTCTGTTGGTGATAATATTATCTGCCAAGAGGAATTAAACAAGTCTACCGTAATCAGTATTAAAGAGGGCGGGGATGATGCACACACTGCTTTAGGTGAGTAACCAAATCTATTCTAGTAAACTTTCATACAAAAAAGGGACCCCCATCAGGTCCCTTTTTGTAGAATCTTTAGCCAGCCAATTAAAATTTAATCAATAAACAAAACAAACTCCTTAGAAACTGCTCATACAGTTGGCATCAAATATGCAAACTAATTAACTATAGAATTTGAGTTGAAAGGAGAGTTTATGAAATTTTTAATCACAGTATTTTTATTCTTAGTATCAGTTTCCGTATTCGCAGCAAACGGTGAAGACCGTGTTTCTGTTGGTGATAATATTATCTGCCAAGAGGAATTAAATAAGTCAGTGACCCTAACAGAGGGCACTAATGGCATACAGGATTTAAGCTCTGCTGATAGCGAATAAATAGGGTTAGAATGCCTAAAAATATGAATGTTGCTGAGCTTATCATTGGCGCTTTAGCCTTGAGAGGCGCCAACAGCTTTTTAAACCAATGAGGGGCCAGAACTAGCCCTGGAAGCGTCCCGAGCCAAAATGTACTGATAGCAGCTATAACAGTTAAAGGGCCGTTAGAGATCAAAATAATGGCCAATAGACCATATAAAAGACCGCAAGGTAGAAAAATACTCAACGCTCCTAAGCTAAACTGAGACTTTCCACCATATTTTTGACCAAAGAAGTAGATCTTTTCACTTAGTTTTGCCAATGGGCGCATGCCTGTAAGATCAAATTTGCCTTTGAAAAATACACCCAAACCAAAAATAATCATAAATAGGCTCAGAAGTATTGCAGTAGTGTCTACAATCCACTCCGACTGTAATTTAAACCTTACCCCCACACCAAGAAAATAAAGTGAGAGAGCTACAAAGAGATATCCCGAAAGGCGCCCTAATTGATAAAGGTAGTTCTGCTTTTTAGTCTTAGTAAATGCAAGTACTAAAGGGCCACACATCCCAACACAATGAATACTTCCTAAAAGCCCCAGCACTAAAGTCGCTAGGGGAAGTAGATAAGGTGGAATTTCTGTGAGATTATTCAAAAGGTCCGACAAGCCTCACTTCCTTTTCAATAATAATTTTATCGGTATCAATGTTTTTTACGAGGATTGAAACAAATCTTTGGCCTTTAGTTAGGATAGACTTATCAAATTCGATAAAAACAGGAACTTCATAATTTTGTGATCGAAGAACAAATTCTTCTTCTGGGACGGTTAATTTCAGTCCTAGGTTATTTTCTTTTAACTCAATTTTATACTTAGTATCATCAACTGAAGCGATAAAAGCTTTGAGTCTAAAGTGATTGATGTATCTTTTATCACCATCTTTAAGTTTAATTTCTTGATAGGCTGCTTCTTTAGAACTTTTAAAAATTTGAACTTGAAGCTGTTGTCTAAGTGATAAGGAGAAATAAAGCCCAGTCGCTAAAGCTGACAAAAGCAACAAATAGATGACACTTCGAGCTTGAATTTTAGGTTTTTTAACTCCTTTCAATTCATTCTCTGTCGTGTAGCGGATAAGGCCTGTAGGTTGCTTGAGCTTAACCATTATTTCATCACAAGCATCAATACACATTGTACATGCAATGCACTCTAATTGGGTTCCTTCTCGAATGTCTATTCCTGTTGGACAAGCTTTTACGCAGCGATTGCAGTCAATACAGCTTCCCTCTTGATCTTTTGGAAGCCCCTTTGCTCTTCTTGGCTCTCCTCTTTTCGAGTCATAGGCAACAATCATACTATTGTCATCCATTGCAACACTTTGAAAGCGTCCGTAAGGGCAGGCAATGATGCAAAATTGCTCTCTAAACCATCCAAAGTCTAAAAGTATAATTCCCGTCATTACTAGCATAGTGAGAAATAATGCCCAATGCTCAGTTGGTGTCGTCATAGTGATCCAAAAGAGTTTGTGAGTTCCAACAAAGTAACCTAAAAAAGAATGCACAATATGCAAGGAGACGAGAATATACAGAAACCATTTGAGAGCGCGCTTCCAAACCTTTTCAAAAGTCCAAGGACCAGCAGCTAATGCTTTTCGAGCACGCGCTTTACCCTCAACTAGCTTTTCAATATTTCTGTAAATGGCGTCAATAAATACGGTCTGTGGACATGCCCAACCACACCAAACTCGACCCCAAATACTGGTGATAAAGGCAATGGTGAGGATAAAACCCGCCAACAGAAAAAAGAGTAGGGGACCGTCATGGCCGAAGAATTCAAAACCAAAAATACGAAAGGTCCTTTTAGGTATGTCTAAAAGAACCCATTGTTTTCCATCGATATAGATCCAAGGTAAAAATAGATAAAGAAAAATAAGAAAATAATAAAACGCTCTACGCCTTGTCTTCCAGAAACCAGTTATATCCTCAGGAAACAGGTAAACCCTGTTTCCTTTTTCATCTGTGGTTTTTAATCTGGACTCTGGAAGTTCACTCATTTTTTTACTCTACTAATTCACCTTGAGGTTCTTTTGGATTAGCTGGCTGAGTTCCTTTCATTTCCACGACAAAAGCCGTAACCGCCATAATTTCTTCGTCAGTTAAAACACCTTTCCAAGCTTGCATCCCTTTATCGACGACACCTTGGTTGATTACAGTGTAGATCATCTCAGCATCACCGTTACCATGAAGCCAATAGGCATCAGTTAGGTTAGGTCCAACTCCACCACCACCATCTGCAGCGTGGCAAGCCTTACATTTTCTTTTAAAGCGTTTTGCACCTAGTTTTTTTGCTTCAGGAGTGGCCACATAGGCATTGTATTTGTCCCAATTAAAGCCACCGTTTTTCTTTTGCCATTCAGCTTGTGCTGCTTCTACTTCTGCAACCTTTTCTTTAAACTCTTCGTTTATGGTTGTTGCACCAAAAAATGTATGGTGACCGTAGTAATAAACAGCAAAGATAATTGTAATGTAGAAAGTAAAGAGCCACCACTTCGGAAGAGGATGATTAAGCTCTTTAATTCCGTCGTATTCGTGATCTAGTAAGATGTGCTTTTCATCTTCTAGTACAACTAGCTTTTCATCTTCGTTGTTACTCATTTTTCAATCCTTTTTCATCCTCAAGCGGGATTTGACTAATATTATTGAAGTATTCCTTTGCACCTTTTCGAAAAACTAGAAAAAGCATCATCACAAAAACGGCCACAAAAAGTAGAAGTGCTACATTTGAAAGCCATGGAAGATCCCAATTAGATAAAACAACTGATTTCATCGATTTCATTATTTACTCCCGTCCTTTCCTAACCTTTGTAAATACGCAATTAGGGCAATCAATTGTTTGTCTGCCTTTTTCATACTGACACCTTCTGACTCCATTCCTTTAGCAATTCTTTCCGCTTGGGCTTTTGCCATAGGAACAGCGTATTTGATATCGTCTTCAGTGTATGGAACTCCAAGCGCGGCCATAACCTTAAGTTTCTTAGGTAGAATTTTAAAATCAGTTTTCTTTCTTTCTAACCAAGAGTATTCAGGCATAATTGAACCTGGAGTCATGGCTCTTGGATCAATCATGTGACGGTAATGCCAAAAATCAGGACGCTTTCCACCTTCTCGCGCAAGATCAGGTCCAATTCTTCTTGATCCCCACTGAAATGGACGATCATAGATAAATTCTGTTGCTTCACTTGGCTTACCATATCTTTGTAACTCATTCGCCATCGGACGAATCATCTGAGAGTGACATGTATAACAACCCTCGCGGATATAAATATCTCTACCGGCAAGTTCAAGTGCAGTGTAAGGTTTAATATTTGGATTGATTTCTATGAATTTGTTAGACATTAATGCTGGTACAAATTCAATTGCAGTCCCGATAAATACAGCGATAAAAGCAAGGACAGTGAAAACAGCAGTCATTCCTTCAAGCTTTCTATGTCCTGAGTCAGTAGAGGGACTAGTTTTCCAAGTAGGAACTGGAGCCTCAAAAGTCTTTTCTTCTTGCTCTTTAGGTGCGTTAGCAATAGTTTTCCAAACATTGTAGATCATAATGATGATACTTGCAAAAACGAGAAGACCACCCACTAAACGGACATAATAAAGTGGAATAATTCTAGTTACAGTTTCAACGAAATCTGGGTAAACAAGATCACCTTTATCATCAATTGCTTTCCACATAAGACCTTGGGTAATTCCAGCTACTAACATCGAAACATAGTACATCCCTAAACCAATTGTACCGGTCCAGAACTGAATATTTCCAAGTTTCACCGAGTAAATTTTAGTATTCCAAAGTTTTGGGATCATATAATTCAACATCCCTGCAGCTAGAAAGTAGTTCCAACCGATACCACCACCATGAACGTGTCCGATGATCCAGTCTGTATAATGCCCAAGAGCATTTACTGATTTAATTGATAGTAGTGGACCTTCAAATGTTGACATCCCATAGAATGTCAGAGAAGTTGCAAAGAACTTAAGAATTGGTTCTCTTCTTACTCGATCCCAAGCTCCTCTAAGTGTTAACAGACCGTTGATCATCCCACCCCATGAAGGTGCCCAAAGCATAACCGAAAACACCATCCCTAGAGTTTGTGCCCATTCAGGAAGAGAAGTGTATAAAAGGTGGTGAGGCCCGGCCCAAATATAGATGAAAATTAATGACCAAAAATGAACTATAGAAAGTCTATAAGAGTAGACTGGTCTATTAATTGCCTTTGGTACGAAGTAATACATCAAACCTAGAACAGGTGTCGTTAGAAAGAATGCAACTGCATTATGCCCATACCACCATTGAATAAGAGCATCTTGAACTCCAGCAAAAACAGGATAACTTTTCATAAAGCTAACCGGCATCTCGAGTGAGTTCACGATATGAAGCATAGCTACTGTAATAATCGTGGCAATATAAAACCAAATTGAAACATAGATGTGTTTTTCACGTCGTTTAAATAATGTTCCAAAAAAGTTTACAGCAAAGATGACCCAAATTAGGGTAATTGCAAGGTCAATTGGCCACTCTAACTCCGCGTATTCTTTCCCCATAGTGATACCAAGAGGTAGGGTGATGGCCGCGGATACAATAATTAATTGCCAACCCCAAAAGTGGATTTTACTTAAAGTGTCGGAGAAAAGTCTCGCCTTACAAAGTCTTTGAAGAGAGTAGTAAACCCCTGCAAAGATACTGTTACCCACAAATGCAAAGATTACTGCATTAGTGTGAAGAGGTCTAAGTCTTCCAAATGTTAACCATTCAAGTCCAAGGTTCATTCGCCAGTTAGCCAGTTGACTAGCGATTAAAACCCCAACGAGCATTCCGACTGCACCCCAAAGGAGTGTGGCCAGTGAAAACATTTTTACGATTTTATCATCGTATTTAAATGTTTCAGTTTCCTGATTGTTCTGAGTCATTGTTTTTTCCTTTTATATTTTTTTCTTCTAAAAGAATTCTGTATGCAGGGGTGTCAAGATCTTCAAATTGACCTCTAAAAACTGAAAAGACGAAAACCCCTAAGAAAATTAGGGCGAGAAAGAGAGCGATTGGTATCGTAAAAAATAAAATATCCATATACAGTTCCTGTATTCTTAAATTAAGGGAATTAAGTATTAAAAAACATGATACAGATCATAAACTTTATTAAACATTATTACGCATTTTTTTAGTCGAAATTAAGCTTGAAGCTAAAACGGTAAAGGAACTTATAGGCATTAAGATAGCAGCAAGTAGTGGAGTAATAAGCCCCATTATTGCAAGTATGATCCCGATCATATTATAAATCAATGAGAAGCTGACGTTTCGTTTGATGATACGAACAGTTTCTCCTGCTACAATAATAAGTTTCTCTAGAGAAACAAGGGAGTTGGGATTGTTAAAAAATACATGACTGGCCCTAAGCGATAGGTCCATACTATTCGCCACAGCTACACCGACTAAAGCAGAGTTTATTGCAATTGCATCATTTGCTCCATCTCCAACCATAATACTATCGGGGTGAGCGGCTATAATTTCCTGCTTTTGTTTTGGTTTTATCTGAGAATAGATTTGCTCCTTTGGAAATCCGAGCAAGTCTCCGACTCGATTCACTACTCCCGGATTGTCGCCAGAAATCATATGAAGTTTGTAGTTGGCTCGAAGACGCTCAAGGACTTCCTTGGCTTCTTTTTGAGGGTGATCTTCTAGATAAATTCTTGCCAGCAATTCATTATCTTGCCTCAGTTCAAAAGAAGTTTTCTCTGTTTCATTATCTATAGGCTTTATAGTGAATAGTGTATTATTTAGACTTCCTTCAAGACCAATTCCTGGTAATTCCCTCGCTCCTTTAAATTCAAGCTTAGGGAGTTCACTGCGTTTCTCACTCCATTTTTGTGCGATATATTCCCTGATTGAATGAGCAATAGGGTGGGATGAATAACTTTCTAAATTAAAGATGAGTTCTTCTTCTTTTTCTTGATCGAAGTAAGATTCCCATTTAATAATTTGAAAATTCCCCTCCGTCAGGGTCCCTGTTTTATCGAAAAATATATTTTTCGCTAGTTGAATATTCTCTAAAACCTTCTCATCTTTGACTAGGATTCCATTTTTTGCAAGCTTTGATAGACCTAAGGTAATAGTTAGAGGTGGTGTAAGACCTAAGGCGCAGGGGCAAGTAATAATTATCAAGGTTAAAGCTCTTAGATAGGCCACTTCAAAGTTATGGGTAAACAGGAAAAAAAGGAAAACGAGAACTGAAATTATGAGCTGAGAAAAGACGAAATATTTTGTCACTTTATCTGTGAGTTTCATTAAGTTTGTTTTTTGCTGCCAACCTTGCTCAACTTCTTTTAAGATAAGACCTAATTGAGAGTCGCTAATGGACTTTGTGACTTTAATCTTGAGTTTTTCCTCGTTATTGATACAGCCGGAGAAGACTTCACTCTCTGGTGAGACTTTAACCGCTTTTATTTCACCCGTGATGAGTGAATTGTTTGTACTTGAGTTTCCCGCTAATACAACTCCATCAAGAGGGATTGTTTCTCCTGGGTACACTACGATCTCATCATCCACCTTGAGAAAACGGGTAAACACATCGACTTCTTCTCCATCTACAACCTTCTTCGTGGGAATATTAGAAAAGAAACTATAAATGTTTTCTTGATTCAAGCTTTTTTGCTGAGAGACCTTTAATAGAAATCGTGAAAGCAATATGAGAAAAATAAGGGTGGTGAGAGTATCAAAATAAATATGATCAAGGCTTGTGATGAGGCTTAGATAGCTCAATGCTGCACCTAAAAATATGGCGAGAACTATGGGAAGATCAATGGAGAGCTGCCTTGATTTGAGTGCTCCAAAAGAATTTTTATAAAAAGGTATGGCTCCGTAAAATAATATTGGAAGAAATAGAACTCCTGATAGAAGGTCAAAAAATACCCTCATTGATTGATCGGCTCCAAGGTAGTTGGAGAAGGCAAATAGCATTATATTTCCGGTACAAAAAAATGATACCGCAATTCTCGTAATGTCTTTTCTGTTCTCTTTTGATTTTAAATTCCTTACATCCTGATTTTCTAAAATAGGGTGGGGGTAGTATCCTAGATCAGAGATAAGGTTAGCGATCTCTGAAAGCTTGCCATTTAAAGCGAATTTAATAGTCAAAGTCGATGTAGACATATTTAAGTTAGCAGAAAGAATACTTGAATCAATTTCAGGTAATTTCTCTAAAATCCATAAACAGGCAGCACAATGTACACCTTCAACATAGAAAGAAATTTCTTTTTGACCATTATTTTCTGCAACAAAGCTTTGATTGAACTCAGGATCGTCTAAATATTTAAACTTAGCTTCTTTTTTATTTTTAAGAGATATTGAGTGGGTTTCGTCCTGACGGAGTTGATAATAATCTTGTAATTGATTTTTTTGAAGAATTTTGTAAACGCTTTTACAACCTAGGCAGCAAAAGTTTTTATCAACACCTTCAATAGTTTCATTATAGCGGACGACAATATTTTCTCCGCAATGATCACACTTATCAACGCTCATGCATGATTTTTAATCATTGTTGATCAATTCGTCTAGTTTTCTTTTTTCGTCTTTTCTGATGTCTTCTAAAATTACTTCGGAGGTAGCTCCAAGTCTTCCACCGCTTTTTTTGGTGTCGATGTAGTCTTTATATTCTAAATCACTATTTTGAATGAAGTCCTTACTGATTTCTCCAGACTTTTTGATACTACGCTTTACACTTTTTCCAATACTGCGCTGAATATCAGTTCCAAGAGGTCCCATAATCTCTGAGAGGTGATAGAAAATAGGCTTTCTGTTTACCTGAAAAGATAAAACAACAAAGCTTATAGTGAAAGCAATCACACTTTTAATTATCATAGAGATCATGTTAACTCCTATTTAAGTAAAAAAATAATCCTACAGTTTAGTTCTCTCATTTGGCTTACTAACTTGTAGTTCCATGTATATTTCTCAAACTCTTTTTCAAGTTTTTCAATCATCTCGATCTTTTTCATATTTATATCGGGATGTCCTATCGTAGTTAATAGGGATGAATTTCTCTCTAAGTTCGTAAAAAACTGTCCCAGAGCAATATTCATACTTTCAATATATAGAGATTGAAAAAATGGGTAGTTTTTATTGTTGATCACTTCAGGATCAGCTTCAAGGTAACAAAGAATGAATCCATTGAGTTCACCCTCGAGTTCAAAAGAAAGGGGCACTTCTTGAGATGTTTTTTTATGAAACACTTCAGTATGAATAAGTGGTGTATTTTCAATCAAATATGCTTGATTATAAATATTCATCTCTTTTTCAACCGCAGCAGCGAGTTGACTATCGAGGTCTCCAACAAGAGGAGCATTGATTTCGTTTCTTTTTAAAGACTCTAACATTTTATTCCTCCTGAATATCTGCCAGTATTTTATCAATTGATGTAACTAAATCTTCTTTGCTAAATGGCTTTTGTAAAAAATCAGAAGCCCCAGAAGAGATAGAATCAATGACGATACTCTCTTGTGCAAGTGAAGAAATCATGATGATAGATGTGTTTTGAAAATTTTCCGTTATATATTCAGCCAACTCTATACCGCTAACTTCTGGCATAACGATATCAATAATAACTAAGTGAGCTTTTCTATCTCTAAGGATATTAATAGCTTCCTTGGCACTGGCCGCCTCTCCAATAACATTATACTTCTCGTCCGTAAGCATATTTGCTATCGTACTTCGGGAAAAATCTGAGTCGTCTACTATGAGAATTCTATATTGCACATCTGCTTCCTTGCATCAATCAATTACTATTTTAACGAATATCTTAGAAATAAAAAAGAAAAAAGGGAAGCGATGCTTCCCTTATTTTATTATGCTGCCATTGAGCTTTCTTTGCGTTTTGGTGGGTGAGACTTTTTCTTGTAACTCTTCATATGAGGTTCCCAGTCAAGTATTGCTACTTCAAGTACTTCTTGGAAGTTTTTCACCGGAATGAAGTTTAGTTTCTTTCTAAATTCGTCAGGTATATCCATCAAGTCTTTCTGGTTTTTCCAAGGAATGATAATTGTCTCAATTCCCATTCTCATAGCAGCAAGAGCTTTTTCTCTAATTCCACCTACTGGTAGGACTTTTCCAGTTAAAGTGATTTCACCAGTCATAGCAATATCTTTTGAAACTAAAGTCCCTGTTAGTAGTGACACAATAGTGGTTGCTAAAGTGATCCCTGCACTTGGGCCATCTTTTGGAATAGCTCCTGCTGGAAGGTGAATATGAATTTCTTTTTCATCAAAAATATCTTCATTAATTCCAAGATCATCAGAGTGACTTCTAATGAATCCCATCGCTGCTTGAGCAGACTCTTTCATCACTTCACCTAGCTGACCAGTTAAAGTAATACCTTTTCCTCGCATCATCGTAGATTCGATAAAAAGAATTTCACCTCCAGCTGCAGTCCAAGCTAAGCCAGTTGCAACTCCCACTTCGTCATATTCTTTTCCATCTTCTTTAGAGTAGAGAGCAGGTCCTAAGAACTTTTCTACTGTGTCGGAGATAATATGAGTCTTTGCATTCTCTCCAGTTGCTATTTTTTTCGCGACTTTTCTACAAAGAGCACCAATTTGTCTTTCTAGGTTTCTTAGCCCGGCTTCTCTGGTAAAACCATCGATAACTGAAATAACACCTTCGTCGTGAAATTGGATATGCTCTTCATTAATACCGTTTTCATCCATTTGCTTTGGAATTAAGTATTGCTTTGATATCTCAAGTTTCTCTTCTTGTGTGTATCCGGATAAGTTAATTACTTCCATTCTGTCTCTTAGTGGACCTGGAATGTTCTCTAATACGTTCGCTGTTGCAATAAACATTACATTTGATAAATCATAGGGAACGTTTAAGTAATGATCTCTAAAAGATTGGTTCTGTTCAGGATCAAGAACTTCAAGTAATGCACTTGAAGGATCACCTTTGTAGTCAGAGCCAAGCTTATCAATCTCATCTAGCATAATTACTGGATTTGTTGTTTTTGCTTGCTTCATTGCTTGGATAAATCTACCAGGCATTGAACCAACATAAGTTCTTCTATGACCTCTTATCTCCGATTCATCTTTAACACCACCAAGACTAATTCTAACAAACTCACGCCCAGTCGCTTTTGCAATTGATTTCCCTAACGAAGTTTTACCCACACCTGGAGGTCCAGAAAAACAAAGGATCGGCCCTTTAGATTTTCCACCTTTTAGAGTGCGTACAGCTAAGAATTCTAAAATTCTTTCTTTGATTTTAGAAAGATCAAAGTGATCTTCATTTAATGTATTCATAGCGTAGTTTAGGTCGGTTATTTCTTGAGATTTTTCATTCCATGGAAGGTCTATCATCCATTCCATATAACTTCTCATGATGCTTGATTCGCTAGAGTCAGGGTGCATTCTTTCTAAGCGTTGTAATTGCTTTAAGCACTCTTTTTCCACATCTGCAGGCATCTTTTTGTTGAGAATTTTATCTTTTAGTTCTGCAAACTCATCTTTTTCCTCACCATCACCAAGCTCAGTCTTCATTTGCTTGATTTGCTCTCTTAAAAAGTACTCTTTTTGAGTTTTAGAGATTTCGTGGTTTGTACTAGATTTAATTTTCTCTTGATACTCCATGATTTGAAGTTCAGAAGTTAAAATATCATTTATTTTATTTAATCTTTCTACTGGATTTAAAGTCTCTAAGATTTCTTGTGCTTGATGAACTCTTAAGTTCATATTGGAAGAAATCAAATCTGCAAGTCGACTTGGGTTATGGATATCTTCAAGAACAATCAGTATATCAGGTGATAGAATCTTACCTTTATTGATAACGTGCTCTAGGTTGGTGCGAACATTTCTCATTAGTGCTTCAATCACTTCTTGAGATTCTTCTGCCTCAACAGGATCAACTTTTTCTACTTTTACTTTATAGAAAGGTTCACTATCTTCATAGCTCATGATCCTTGCTTTTGTTAAACCTTGAATAAGAATTTTAAGCCTACCATCAGGTAGTTTTCTCATTCTCATAATCATCGCAACTGTACCTAGATCAAAAATCTCACTTGGAGATGGACTTTCAGCTTGAATGTCCTTTTGACTTGATAGAACGATTAATCGGTCTGTGTTGTTAATTGCTTCTTCTACGGCCTGTATCGATGACTCTCTTCCTACGTATAGGGGATGAATCATGAAGGGATAGACGACTAGATCTCTAATAGGCAGGAGAGGGAGTGTTTCTTTAAATTCAATATTTTCACCCTCGTAATTAGTAACCATAACTTGTTCCTCCAGCAGTTTCTTTGAACGGTACACATATCCATATGCAGAGAACTCATCGGGAATATTTTTCCGAACTTTACATTTAAAACTAAAAAAAGGTGTTTTTTTCTTAATATTTGCCTGTGCACTAGTAAGAATTTTGATATGATTCTCGATAGTTAAATAAAAAATATGGGATTAATGCTATGGCCGATAAAATCAATATAGTACTTCTAGCTGCAGGAAAAGGAACTCGACTCAATATGGACGTTCCAAAACCCCTATGCCCATTTATGGGAAAGACTTTACTCGATTTTGTTTTGAAAGAAGTCACTGAATTTTGCCACGAAGAAAACTTTGATCCTCAAATTGATTTGATTGTAGGTCATCAGAAAGAACTTATAGAAGCGCATGTATCTAAGAACTATTCTTCAGGAAACATAAGTTTTGTTCATCAAGAACAACAGCTTGGTACTGGTCATGCGGTTAAAGTTTATTTTGAAAAAAAGAAGGAGGCAGTTAACCAGCCCCTTACCTTTATTATGTGTGCTGATACTCCTTTACTTAAAAAAGAAATCTTTAAGCAGATGCTCAAAAAAATTAGTGAAGATGGTGGTCAGGGCGTTGCCGCCACTTTTGAAAAAAATATACCTACTGGCTACGGTCGTATCGTTCACTCAAAGTCTGGCTTTGAAATTGTCGAAGAAAAAGATGCATCTGCCGATGTAAAAAAAATAAAAGAAGTAAATTCAGGATTGTATTTATTAAAAACAAGTCACTTGGAAGAGAATATTTTTAATTTAAAATCAGAAAATAATGCGAATGAGTTCTATCTTACAGATCTTTTTAAGCCACATTTTGAAGTGACGACTCAATGTTTTGAGAACGGAGAGCTTTTTGAAGGCGTGAATAATTTGATCGATCTCGAGAGAGTTCAAAAAATAGCCATGCTTGCAAAAATTAGAAGCTTACAAATGCAAGGTGTTCAATTCATCAATGCTGAATCTATTTATATTGAAGACGACGTAGAAATTGGTTCCAAAACTATAGTTTATCCAAATGTTTTTTTGCATGGGAAGACTTCCATTAAAGAGGGAGTTTCTATTGAAGCAAATGTTGTAATAAAAGACAGCATTATTGAGTCAAATACAAAAATCTTAGCTGGTTGTTATATTGAAAGTGCCCATGTTGGCGAACAAGTAAGTCTTGGCCCATATGCCAGGCTACGTGCTGGTACAGAAATAGGAGCTGAGTCAAAAATCGGAAATTTCGTAGAAACAAAAAAAGCTAAGCTCGATAAAGGCGTAAAAGTCTCTCATTTGAGCTATGTCGGCGATGCCGAAATTGGCGAGAATACTAATATCGGATGTGGTTTTATCACTTGCAACTATGACGGAAAGAATAAGCATTTAACCAAGATCGGAAAAGATTCTTTTATCGGAAGTGACTGCCAAATGATTGCACCAATAAAACTTGGTGATCGAGTCTATGTTGGTTCAGGCTCTACCATTAACAAAGATGTTCCTGATGACGCATTTGCTATCGCCCGTGAACGCCAAGTAACCAAGCCCGAGATGGCGAAGAAATTTATAAAAAAGTAAGCTTAACGCTTTGCGATTTATAGCAACATACTCCTTATAATGCTAATATAAGCTTTTTAGGAGAGTAATTCATGTGTGGAATTGTCGGATATATTGGACCTAAGGATGCTGTTGCACCAATTATTGATGGTCTTTCAAGATTAGAATATAGAGGTTATGACTCTGCTGGTATTTGTTTAAATATCGATGGAGAACTTACTGAATTTAAAAAAGAGGGCAAGTTAAAAAACTTAGAAAACCTTCTACATACTGCAAAACCTAAAAGCTCTTTTGGAATTGGTCACACAAGATGGGCCACTCATGGTGGGGTAAACGATCAAAATGCCCACCCTCATATTAACGATACTTTTGCTATTGTTCATAACGGGATTATTGAAAATGCGACAGAGCTAAAAGCTGACCTGAATTATAATTTCAAATCAGAAACAGATTCGGAAGTATTTTTGGCCGTTGTGACTAATGAATTTTCAGAATTAGGCTCGGTTGAAAAAGCTATAAGCTCTGCTTTCAAAAAGGTGGAAGGTAATTCGGCTTTTGTTATCATGCATAGAGAAACCCAGAAAATTTATGCCTTAAAAAACTCAGCACCATTAGTTTGTGGGATAAATGAATCTACTGGAGAGATGTTTGTTTCCTCCGATCCATACGCTCTTATTGGATACACGTCTAAATTATACTTTCCTGAGGATAAAATTCTCTGTGTTGGTGATAGAGAAAAAAATGATTTTAGTTTTTATGATTTAGAACTAGAGCCAAGTTCAAAATACAAAGCTCAACTTGAAACTCGCTCAAAAGACGTTGTCGATAAAGGTCAATTTGAACATTTTATGATGAAAGAGATCTTTGAACAGCCAAGACTTGTTGCGGGAACGGCAAAACGATTGAGCGATCCTAAATTTAAGGAGGTCTTTTCTAAAATCTCTTCTTTCAAACCTGAGGTCATAAATATAATAGGATGTGGAACAGCATTACATGCTGGTTTGGTAATCAAGAATTTTTTAGAAAGTGAAAACTCTCTTCGTGTTGTAACTGACTTTGCTAGTGAGTTCAGATACCGCGAGCCACTTTTATCTAAAAATGATGTAGGACTTTTTATCACGCAATCAGGTGAAACTGCCGACACTCTTGCCTGCCAACAGCATTGTAAAGAAGCTGGCCTTAAGACTTACAGTATTGTGAATGTCGAGGGATCAACAATTTATAGGTCTTGTGACCAAAATATTTTGCTCAACGCTGGAGCCGAAATCGGCGTTGCCAGTACCAAAGCCTTTACCCAAATGGCGGTAATGGGGTATCTACTTTCTCAAAGCTATGCTAATAAATTTGATTCAGAACAGACAGTAACTGAGTTAGAAAATGCCGCAAAGGCGATCGATAAAATTCTTTCACAAGAAGATGAGATAAAAGCAATCGCTCGAGAAATTTATAATTATAAAGGTTTTATTTTCACTGGAAGAGGAAACCAATTTCCAATTGCTTTGGAAGGAGCACTTAAATTGAAAGAAATAGCCTATGTTCATGCAGAAGGCTACGCATCTGGAGAGTTAAAGCATGGACCGATTGCTCTTTTTGATGAAAATATGGTCAATATTGCACTCATAACTTCAGATCTTTATAAGAAGACTTTATCAAATGCCCAAGAAGTTAAAGCTAGAAAAGGTGTGATGGTAATTATTGGTGAAAACCAAGTTGAAGAAATGAAAGATATTTCAAATTTCTACTTTGATATTGATTATTGTGGAACAACGAAATTGAAGCCAATTGTTTCTAATGTTGTCCTTCAGCTTTTGAGCTACCACATTGCAAAATTAAAAGGAACTGATATCGATAAACCTAGAAACCTAGCAAAATCGGTTACGGTGGAGTAGATGGATTTATCTCATCTTAATTCTGAGCAGCAAAGAGCAGTGACTCAAACTGATGGCCCTGTGATGATATTAGCAGGGGCTGGTTCAGGTAAAACCCGTACTCTTGTCTCTCGGATTCAGTATTTAATGGAAGATAAGCAAGTTAGTCCTTATCGAATTTTGGCGGTAACGTTCTCCAATAAAGCAGCACGAGAGATGAGGGAGAGAGTTGCAGCTCAATCAAATGTGGATCTTGGCGCTCTACAAGTGACAACCTTCCACTCATTTTGCGCTCGTCTTCTTAGAATAGAAGCTCAATACTTAGGATTAAGTAGAAACTTTACCATTTACGATGCCTCGGAATCTAAAAGCATTGTGAAAACAATTTTAGGAAAACATGGAATCAACTCCAAAGAAGTTCATCCGTCATCACTGCAGTATTATGTGGAAGAGTTAAAAAATCTTGGGTACTACGTTGGTTGCCAGGATGAAGAGACCCTGGATGATATAGAAGAAGAGCATGAGTTCTTTAAATTTTTTAGAGAGTACGAAGCTGAACTCCATAAGTCTAATGCTGTGGATTTTGGGAGTTTGATTACCGCTGTTCTAAATCTTTTTGAAAATTTCCCTGAAGTATTAGAAAGATACCAAAGAAAATTTCAATATATTCTCGTGGATGAGTATCAGGATACTAACCGTGCTCAATTTCGATTAGTAAAATTACTTTCACAGGGAACAAATAATATTTGTGTTGTCGGGGATGAAGATCAGTCGATTTATTCTTGGCGAGGTGCTGATATAAGAAATATTCTAGATTTTGAAAAAGTCTTCTCTAGTTACGATCTTATTAAGCTTGAACAAAATTACCGATCGAGTAAAAACATTATTGAGGCAGCCTCTCATGTAATTGGTCACAATGTTAACCGTAAGGGAAAAAACATGTGGACCGATAATGATCAAGGTGACTCTATCCAAGTTTTAGAGTGTAGAGACGATAAACTAGAGTCCCAGTTTGTAGGAAGTGAAATACAGAAGCTCTTAAATGCTGGAGCTGATGCAAACGAGATAGCTGTTTTTTATAGAACAAATGCCCAGTCAAGACTTATAGAGGATGCTCTTCGAAAGGTTAATATTCCCTACCGAGTTGTCGCTGGAATTAAGTTTTATGAGCGAAAAGAAATTAAAGATCTTTTATGCTACCTACGCTGTATAACAAACGATAAAGATGCACTTGCGATAACAAGAGTCATCAATGTTCCCGTTAGAGGAATTGGTGCTCGTACTTTAAGAAAAATTGAAGACGAAGCGATCAAGCTTAACACAAGCTTATGGGACATGCTCAACAGGCTCAACGATCACTACGATGATTTTAAGCATTTGAGGCTAACAACCAAGGTAAAGAGTGGGATCAGGGATTTTGTTCACGTTATCACCGAAGCAAAGGTAGCGAGTACAGAGGGAGCTCTTCCTAGTGTCGTCTATGAAAAACTTTTGGCCGAATCAGGATATCTAGAGAGCTTAAATGCCGAAGGCACCCACGAAGCGATGGCAAGAATTGAAAACCTTGATGAACTTCTCAATGCTATTAAGCAATATGAGGAAGATGAAGACGAACCAAGTCTTGTTGGATTTCTTGAAACAATAACTCTTGATAGTGAAACTGAAACTGGAGAGGAAGGTCAGGGGCAAGTCTCAATGATGACTATTCACGGTTCAAAGGGACTAGAGTACGAGTACGTTTTTCTAGTTGGGGCTGAAGAAACAGTTTTCCCATCTTATATGAGTCTAGAAAACGGCGAAGAAGCTATCGAAGAAGAACGAAGACTTTTTTATGTTGCCATGACTAGGGCCATGAAAAAACTCTATATATGTTTTGCTCAAGGAAGAATGCTTTGGGGATCAGTAAGATTCAATGGTCCATCTAGATTTCTAGATGAAATACCTGAAGATTACTATGAGTGGGATAAATATGAAGGATCTGGCATGATGTCTTCAATGTCTAACTCCAGCCGTCCTGCTCGAAGAACTTCAAGAAGTGCCGATTTTGATGAGTTTAGTCAGGTTGGTCAATATGATACTGATGAAGTTTCATATGTAATTCCCGAGAAAAAAGTGAGCTATAAATTTCCTGAAGGTACAAATGTAAACCATAAATTATACGGAAAAGGGACTATTCTTTCTGCCGAAGGAGCTGGCGGAGATGAAAAAGTTGTTGTGAAGTTCTTAGATGGGACCCGTAAAAAGTTTTTAGTTAAATTTGCTCCTTTAGAGCGAATATGAACAAATTTCTTAAATTTTTTGTCCTTGTTATTGTGTCTGTTATTCTCGCTACGGGTCTGATTTATTACGGTATCATCTATCGAATTGATATGAATGAAATCAAACTGACCTTAAAGGAAAATATAGAAAAAAATCTTCCTGGGTCAGAGTTTCAAGTTGAGGATATTTCGCATGAAGTAGGGCTTAGGGTCTCATTAAATTTAAAAAACGTTAAACTTACCCATAAAGAAACCTCTTCAAATCTAATTATTGCTAAATCATTAGTGATAAAAATACCTTTTGTTTCTATGCTAAGTGGACGTGGTGTAAATCGTATTAAAGTAAAAGACCTTTATATCGAAAACGATACTTCAAAATGGCGTAGGATTCTTCCAGAGTCTGCTGTTGCTAAGTCGATTATTACCAGGGTGAAGTTACCTTACTTTTTAGTCGGCAATCAAACCTCTTTGGAGATAAAGAATCTATCAATCTCTGATAGCGTTTTTAAAAAGATAAGTTTTAAAAATTTAAGTCTGAGTCATGATTCTGCCTTTGAATTTACTAAAGAACAGAGGATTACTTTGGTTAAGGGTCGAAGTATCGATTCAACATTTCGATTTGTAGGGGAGCTTAACTTAAAACAACTGTTAGATAAAAAGGCTTCTGTGATCAAAGGAAATATTTTCTTGAATCAGAATAAGCTTGAACCTGAAAATTTTAAACTTCCTTCGGTAAAAGGAGATGCTGAAATTTCAGTTAAAAAAGATCAGTCATACCAATTTTCGACTAATCTCGATGCAGAGGGAATATTATTTGGGAGAGTCGTTTTATCAAATGAAAATGGTTTTGAATCTTTAGATGGTGATTTAAAGATAAATGCCCAGAGGTTTATCGATTTTTTTCATTTAGCGAGTCGCTTACCGAATGTGAGTATCAATAATTCTGTCGGAGAAATTAAACTCAACCTCAATAGCGAAGGTAAAATATGGAAGGGTTCCTCTTCAGTAAATTTTAATCAAGGTTTTGATGTAGATCTTTTGAATTCTAGAGCAACCTTAGTTCCAAAGCTTTTATGGAATGACAAAACAGTAAATTTGGCTTTGAACTATCAATTTGAAAAAGGACATATTGATAGTTCTTTCACGTTTAATCCTTTTCCGTTTGTTGAACAAAGCAAATTGAATGTGAAGGGGAGAATTCTATTAGATGGACTTAATTTAACAAAGAAAGATTTAATTCAGTTTTTAGCGGTTTCCAGAGTCGTTCCCCATTTGAATCAAACGCTGACAGAGGTCCCAGTTATAAATATTTCACTCGACAGTAATAATATCTTCCTTGAGGAAAAAGAAGCAAAGCTAAGTGGCAAAATATTGAGTGAATACTCGCAAGGGACTGCCATTGTAAATTTAAAAATGGCAGAAAATGCAGAACTCAATTCCATTGTAAGGAAAGATTACTCCAGGCCAGAATCCCTAAATCTATATGATCTATCTTTTAAAAATTTAGATATTGAGTATTTAAAGCATTTGTCACCTTATTATCTATCACAGATAGAGGGTAAATTTTCAGGGAAGATCCAATACAGTGAAGATGTAGAACAAAAGCTAATCACAGACGGGATAGTTTCCATAAAATCGCCTAAGAATTCTAATGTAAGTTCGGAGTTAGCAAATAGAAGTGTCGCTTTTCTAAAGGATAATAGTCTTTTAAATGAAAAACTTTCAAGTACTGAAATTATATCGATGGGAATTACAGGTACGATCGATAAAAATACATTCTTCTTCAATTCTTACGAGTTTGAGCTTCTAAAATGCTGTCGATTAGTTTTTACGGGTTCTTCCGAACTTAATTCCTCCGTGGCACTAAATGGAGTCCTCAACTTTAAGAATGGCGTAAGCGAAGTTTTTAAAGTTAAAGGCGATAGTTTTAACGATTTAAATTTTTTTCTAGATACAAAAGGTAGTAACCAATGAATTTTTCACCCATTCAATTTAAAGACGAAAAACTTATTTTATTAGATCAAAGAAAGCTTCCAAACGAAGAAGTATTTATTGAATATAATTCTATTGAAGAAGTTCATCGCGGTATAAAAGATATGGTTGTTAGGGGAGCACCTTGTATAGGGTTCACAGCTATCTTTGGTATGGCGATTTGGATTAAACATCATTCAGACTTCACTCTTGAGCAATTATCTAAAGCTGGAAATTACTTAAATTCAGCGAGACCTACAGCTGTTAACTTGCAATTTGAAATAGACAACGTCATAGAAATGATAAAATCAGAAGAGCTTACAGGCGTTGAAGCCTTTGATCGGGTTGTTAAATTTGGATTTCATAAAATTGAACAGTCAGAAATTGAAAACAGAAAAATGGCTAAATTTGCAGAAGAAGATCTCGGGAAGATCTGTGGAAAAAGTAAATTCAACATACTTACTCATTGTAATACTGGTTTTTTGGCCTGTGGAAGTGTTGGAACCGCACTTGGTGTTGTTCAAAATTTGCATGAGAAAGGTAAACTTGAAAATTGTTGGGTCGATGAAACGAGACCCTATCTTCAAGGATCTAGGCTTACAGCATATGAACTTACTAAACTCAATGCTCCTCACAAAGTTGTTGTCGAGGGAGCAGCCTCATTTTTAATGAGAAATGGTATGGTGGATGCCATTTTTACTGGCGCTGATAGAATCGTTGCAAACGGAGATACTGCTAATAAAGTTGGGACATCAAATTTATCTATCATTGCCGCTCACTATGGAATTCCATTTTATATTGTTGCGCCATCGAGCTCTTTTGATCTCGAAACCAAGTCAGGTGCTGACATTGAGATAGAATTGCGTCCTCAAGACGAAATTTTAAGCTATAAAGAACACAGAATCGCTCCTAAATTGACCGAAGCCTACAATCCTAGCTTTGATATAACAGACGGTAGGCTTATCACTGGAATTATTAGTGAAAAGGGCATCGCTAAGGGTAATTATATTGAATCTCTTCCAGGTATTGTAAAATGAAAACGGCTTCTATCGACATAGGTTCAAACTCGATCTTGTTTTTGGCGTTAGATGAAAACGGTAAAGTTGTCGGTAATGAAGCAAACGTAACAGGTCTTGGAAGAGGGCTCGATCAGTCTGGCGCTTTCTCGCAAGTTGCAATGGATGAATCTTATGAAGTATTTCGCTCCTATCATGAACTATGCTTAGACCTCAATATTGAACCATCAGATGTCATTGTAACAGCAACTGAAGCATCAAGAGTTGCTAAGAATGCCGGAGAGTTTTTCAATCAAATCAAACAAGATTTTGGCTTTCAAGTTAAAACGATTACCGGGGAAGCGGAAGCTTATTTTTCAATGCTAGGAGTTCTATCTGATCGCAATATCTCTGAAGAATTTATTACAATTATGGATATTGGGGGAGCTTCAACCGAACTCATTAAAGTAAATACCAAAAGTAAGGAAATTGTGTGTTCATTCTCGATGCCGATGGGAGTCGTGAGGCTTAATAACTGGAACGAGGAAGGCACAAGAAACGATAAAGTTGAAGATATATTCAATAATTTTCAAGATAAGCTTGCATTGGTCGCTTCAGAAAAACTCTATTGTGTTGCAGGTACTATGACTTCCGTAGGAAATATGTTTTTAGGGCATAAGGATTTTGTAGAACAAGAAGTACAGGGTTTAACTATTCAGGTTTCCTCGATAAGTGAAATGGAACAACAATTCGAGAAGCTAAGTATTGAAAGCTTGCTGTCTAAATTTCCATTCTTGGGAAAACGTTCTCAAACGATACAGTCAGGTCTTTTTCTTGCAACAAGAGTTTTAAACAAGTTAAATGTTAAAGAAGTATATATTTCAACTTATGGCCTACGTTATGGGACCATTTTCGCTGGAGGAATAAAAGATGAGTATCTCTTTAGACGCTAAGGCATTTTCTGAATCAAAAATTGAGAAGGGGCAAATAGTTTTCTCAAAAGGAGATAAGGCCGAGAATATCTTTATTCTTAATAATGGACAAGTAGCATGCTTTCTTATGTCCAAAGATAAGAGGATTATTCCTGTATATTCATTGAGAAATTCCGGGATTTTTGGTGAAGATGGAGTATTGTCAAAATCAGGTGTCTATCAGTACTTCGCAGTTGCATTGGAAGACTCTATTGTTACTAAAATACCCGAATCGGATGTTTCTACTTTTATGAAAGAGGCTGCCGATTGGATCCCTAATATACTTAATAATATTTCGGATAGAATTCACAATACGATTGAAGTTATCTCTGAGCATAAAATTATTGATGATAGACTGAATGGGGGAGAAGAATTCTCTCAAGAAGAGGAAAAACTAATCCTCAAAAGTCTTACAAATTAATCATTTGAGCTCGACTCACTTGGATTGCAACTTTTACAATTTTTTCCTGAGCTCTTTTACACTCAAGAGTTTTGGAGGTTAAGTCTTGGTTGAGTATTTCGAACGCTGCCTCAGCAGTCGCTCTATTTATTGATGCAAGAACTCTTCGTTGAAATTTAACAGGAGCTTGGTAGAGAGCTAAGCCGATAATGGCAGGATTTACTCTTTCAAATACAGCGCGAAGCATTTGCTCGCCTAGGCCATCAAGATTTTGGAATGAAAAGCTTTTCTCTCTGAGCTCTCTCGCCATTACAGCATTTTTTTGACCTATATTTTGTAGAAGTTTTTCCTTTTCACTTCCTGACATAAATTGAAGCATCTCAATTATCTGTTGTTTTCCGTTTAAAAAAATACCTTTAGATTCTTCTGTAGACATTTAGGTGCTCCTTGGAATTATGCCATTCTACTTTTTTCTGATTCAAATTTTTTCTCAACAGTGTTGAGGTATTCTTCGTGTTCCACTTTTTGCTGCTCTATTTCTCTCTCTTGAGAGTTCTTTAATTCAGTTAACTGTTGAGCATGTGCAAGTTTCGATTCTTCGACGATTTTTTTGTATCTTTCGTTTTCTTCTTTAAGTAGAACGTTATTCTTTTTCCTTAGGCTGTTTAGCTTTTGCTCCATCTCAAGTTTTTCTTCCATAACTTCTCTTTCATAGCCTTTTTTGATCTTGGTAATTGAAGCTTGAGTATTATCTCTTAAGCGGTCGAGTTCAGCACGCATATCACGCTTAATTTTTTTCATCTTATAGACATGTTTGTTCTCTAGTGACTCAACTTGCCTCGCGTGAATTTGTTGCTTTACTCCATCCATATGTAATAGTCCTTACTTTTTGAGGGATTACCCTCCTTCTTATTTTAAAGCATTCGTATCTTCTATTGAATGAGGAAAAAATGTCTGCATTTTGAGTAGGATACTATGATAGTCGGGAGGAAAATTCCCCTATAACGTCGCAAATACATGATTTTGTGTATATACTTTTCCAATGAGCACGAATTTTAACGTTGAAGATCAGCAACATTTCAAAAATTGGTTAGGATTAAATTTACATAGTATTAGCTGGGAGGGTCGATACTTCAACGAATTCGAAGAGTTTTGGAACTTATTGTTTCCGGCAAATATAGAGATTGAAGATCAATTTCGAAAAATTGAAGTACTTAATTCGTATCTTGTAAAAGGACCTTTGATTGCATGGGTTGGTTGGCTTAAGGTCAAATTGGTGTGCTACTTATTTGTGAGAAAAGACTTTTCTCTTGAGGACTTATCTAAAATAACAAATCTTAAGGTTAGAGAAATCGCCTTGAGTATCAGAAATTTTATGATTGAAAGACATCCCCATTTGGAGGATAGGCTCAATGATCATTTCCAAATTGGAAATGAACTTTCATCTAACTTAAAGTTAAGATATTCAGATCTAGTAGAACTTTATAATTTAAACTTCGAAACTCTTGGTAGCCAAGAAGGTGAAGTTTTAACAGGTCTTGAGGTAACCCTATATAAAGACTGGCAGAAAGCTTATAAAATTTTAAAAGGATCATCTGCCAAAATCACGGCTAAAGATGATGATAAAAAATTTTTTAAATCATCGAAAACTCGAATAAGAATTTTTGTGGAGATTGTTCTTCTGTTTTTAATGGCCGTAGCAATTATATTCTCGGTGAAGTCTGCTAATAAATTTTATGAAGAGTATTTGGTCGAGAAAATTTCGCTCTATTCACCTGACTTTTTCTGGTTAGATAAAAATATTTCCTTCAAACCAGAATATGAAATCGCAAAGAATGATTTAGAAATTAAATATAACGAACTCGAAGAACTAGAGAAGATAGAATCAAAACAAGTTTTCAGAGATGTTTCTGCAACTCAACGATTTGAAGTTGAGTCGGATGTCGTTTTGACTTCGGTTGATACACTTCCAAAAGATTTTACTGCGGCAAATTTAGAACAGTCCGACTATGAAGAAATTAAAAAAGGTGGTTATCGAAATACACGTTACGGTAGGAGAAAAGCTTATCGTGTAATGATGACTTCTGTGGATCCTTCGAAAACAAAAGAAGAACTAAAAGAGATGCTAAAAAAATATGATATCACTCAAGTGGATAATGTTAAGCCTGGTACCAGTATTCCTGGTGGTATTTATTTTAACTTGTATGTGCCTACGCCATTTCTAAAAGAGTTTCTTTCGAAGGTAACTTCTAGAGAGCAAAACGCTACGATCCTAGAGAGTAAGACTATCTATGGTGGCCCTTCTAATAGAAATAGAGTGTTCATCTGGGTTAAATCTATCTAAGAATCCCCACTTTCAAGCTAAATAAAAAATGAGTGAATTTTTTTTTCAAAAAAAGTGATTTTTTTTGAAGTAGGTAGTTGACAGCATTAGTGAATTTATCTAAATTAGGCATCCGCGATCAGAGATCAATTTAAATGTGGGGGTGTAGCTCAGTTGGGAGAGCACTTGATTTGCATTCAAGGGGTCGCAGGTTCGACTCCTGTCATCTCCACCAATTGATCAAATATGTTTAAAATTTTTTCTGAAAAAATTTTAAAAAAAGGTTGCAAAGAAATTTCGAAGGTGATAAAAAGCAGCTTCGCAAATTTTGTTCTTTGAAAATTGAATAATGAGATAAAAATTTTAATCAAGCCTTCGGGCGCGATTAAATTTTAAGATGAGAAGGAACCCGTCAGTAAGATGATTCTTACTGAGAATCCAAGAGAATGAATGAATGGTTTTTGTAGTGGCGACATTATGAAAATTTTCTCTGATAATTTT
>CAXRIU010000013.1:0-246973 GCA_964231135.1 Bacteriovoracaceae bacterium | reverse complement strand
GGATTCGATCGCAACAATGGTCAGGAGATCCTGGTGCTGTACGCAAGATCCGAAGAGACTAGCCGGGCATCTTCAGATTTTCATGTATTATTATAATCAAATTTATTTAAAGAGTTAGCCCCACGCTGGTGGGGCGGTTCTAAATAAGATCAGGATTATCTTTTAATAAGCTGCGCTTCTTTTCCGGTGCAGCCTTTTTTAATTCTTTAGATGGCTTTAAAGAAATCTTTACCATACCATCAATCGCTTCAGGACTTCCAGCCGAATACCCTTTTGGTATACCGATTGATTTAGTGAAACTACTCATCGAAAACTGAGATGAAGTGGTTCCTGATTTCTCGTTTTTTACTTCCTCCCGTATCTCAGATTTAATAGTGATTCGATCCTCAGAAGTTTTAATATCGAGGTTTACGTTCTCATTTTCAGGCTTGATTAAAATAGAAATCGTCCCGTCTTGCTCGTATTTCTCTTCAACAGAAACGTTGTTTCCCACGCCTTTAAAACCTTGAAGTCTCCCAAAAGAATCATCCATATCAAAAAAGTCTTGCTCAAACGAATCATTCATCAGATCCATCATTGACTCCATCATCTTTTTTCTCTGTTCCATGAAGTCTTTTAAAATTTCCTCGCGAGTTTGAGACATGGCCATGCCACTCATCCCAGATAAATAAACTGTCATAAACATTAAAAGAATTTTTTTCATTTTTACACCTCACTAAAGTAACGTATTAAAATATCAATTCCATCAATTATAGGAGCAGGTCCAGGTTGCAAAAATATTTCTGGTGGAAGCTCAAAAACCCGATTATTTTTTACGGCCGAAATATCACCATAGCCTTTTCTATTTTTAATTTTATCTAGCTTCACTTTTTTTCCACACCAACAACCAAATATAATATCTGGATTGCTTGCAATAATCTTTTCGTGAGTAGTAAATCTTTCTTTGGCGAGAACGCCTCGTGACTGATCGGCATTAATATCTTCGCCACCACATAATTCAATCAACTCACTTACCCACTGTATACCCGAAATTAATGGATCATCCCATTCTTCGAAGTAAACTCTAGGCTTTCTAGGTAAAGTTTTTGCAAATTCTTTTGCCTCTAATATCTTGGCTTCAAGCTTTGCTAGTAATAAAGATGATTCCTCTATAGCCGATGTCAAGTTCCCTAACATATGAATATAGCTCAAAATTCCTGAAATTGAGCGGTGATTGGCAATGAAAACGTTCTGTCCAAGTTCAATTAAATCCCTCGCAATATCCTTTTGGATATCTGAGTGCCCCAATATTAAATCTGGTTTATGTGCTAAAATTTTAGGGTAATTCGACGAAGTGAAAAAGGAAACTTTAGGGAGTTGCTGCGCCTCATTAGGGCGTTTAACAAATGCCGAAACCCCAGCAATGCGATGCTCTTGTCCTAATAGATAGAGTGTCTCGACGGACTCTTCGGTTAAACATATGATTTTACTTGGATAATTGTAAGATTTATTCGTTTTCATGCACTTATTATAGTCACTAAGGAGTTCATTGTGCAGTTACTTAAAATATTTTTTCTCACCCTACTCTCACTTACAGCTTTTGCTCAAAATAATGTGAATCCAGTAAAAGTCGGTGCGAGAGCACTTGATATTGAAGGTGAAAATATTCTAGCAGTCACATTTGAAAATGATGATCATTGGCACACCTACTGGAAAAATCCAGGAGATGCAGGAACTGAAATCAAAATTGAATTTCAGGAAGCGGGAAATAATATTTCTCTCATCGAGCTACCATGGCCAAAACCTAAACGATATATTGAGCAGGGAAATCTTTGGGCCTATGGTTATAGTCATAAGTACTCTTTATTTTTCAAACTTCCTGAATCTTTAAAAAATAAAACTCTCGATATCAATTCTCAATGGTTAGTGTGTAAAGATATCTGTATCCCGGGTGGAAGAATCTTTGCCATTGATCTAGATGGAAGTCTTAACGGAACAGCAAACCCAGTTATTAACGATGACATGTTAAAGTCTGAATTGGCAAAACTCCCAAAAACTGGTGACGTTAATTTTGATTTCTTTTTAAATAAGAACATAGAAGAGAATAAACTCTCTCTTCATTACTTAATAGAAAATGCTGACTTCAATCTCATCTCTGACAAAGAAAGCGTTATCTATCCTTATCATCAGTTTCCTTTCGACTATAAACATGAAGAGCTCTATTTTGATAAAGAAAATAAATTGATCTATGGACGTATCCAAATTGATTGGGACGGGGTTTACGAAGAACCACCAATCGAGCTTCCTCAAAACGGCGTGTTTGATAAACCTATCACTGCGAAGTTTTTGGTGAACTATGGAGCAGAACCAGTAATCATTGAAAAAACCTTCAAAGAGTTTTCTCTTACTGGAGAGGAATCCCTCAATAAAATTTTTGCGAAACTAAATACTTCTTCAAACAAAACAGCTGAAGTGGCACACAAGAAGGATCAATCTCTTTTCTGGATTTTGATTTTTGGCTTTTTAGGAGGACTTATTCTTAACCTAATGCCTTGTGTACTTCCTGTTATTTCGCTAAAGCTTTTTGGATTAGTGGCGCATAGAGATGAAGGCAAAAAGAATATTCTACGCCACAACTTAGCTTATACAGCTGGAGTTCTCAGTTCGTTTTTTGTTCTAGGAGCCGTCATAATATCAATCAAAGAAACTGGTGCGAAAATTGGTTGGGGTTTTCAACTACAATCCCCTGTTTTTGTTTTTATCATGTTGATGTTCATTTTTATTCTAGCCCTCAACATGCTAGGACTGTTTGAGTTTGTCACTCCAGGTGGAAGAACACTTGGAAACAAAGAACTTAAATCCGGCTTTATGGGAGATTTTGTAAACGGAATTATTGCAGTTATTTTATCCACTCCGTGTTCGGCTCCCTTTTTAGGCTCAGCTCTTACTTACGCTTTTACAACTGAGACCATAAATATTTTTATTGTCTTCACTGCGATTGGTTTAGGTTTAGCATTTCCTTTTATCATTACAGGGATTTTTCCGGCGCTAATTAAATTTCTTCCAAAGCCAGGAGCATGGATGGAGAAACTTAAAAACTTCTTAGGACTAACTCTCCTACTCACTGTGGTTTGGTTATATGATGTACTTGATGGGTTAATTGATTTAGAGTTTTCAGGAATCTATATCAACGCAATTCTTGTGATGACTTTCTTTGCATTTTTCCTCAGAAAAAAAATCTCAAGAAACCCATTTTTAAGCTTAGCTTTTTTTGTCATGCCAGTTCTTCTTTTTGCTCAAACAGTTAAAATGGGAGGTTTTGATATTAGTCAAACGGAAACAAAATCAAGCTCCTCACAAGCATGGAAGAAATGGTCAAAAGAAAAACTGGACTCACAACCAGGTCCAATTTTTGTGAACTTTACTGCAAAATGGTGTTTAACCTGTAAGGTGAATAAAAAACTTGTCTTAGAGACAGAAGATTTCAAGCAATTCAGTCAAGAATACAAAATAAGCCTTCTTGAGGGAGACTGGACCAAAAGAGATCCAGAAATTTCAGCTTTTCTTGAAAGTCACTCCATAGTGGGAGTTCCAGCCTATTTTGTAAAAACTAAATCTGGACAAATAAAAAGCTTAGGAGAGACAATATCTATAGAGAAGATTAGAGAAGCCTTGAAATGAATTTTTTAGCTTACCAGAATAGAGAATTATTTTTTGATTCTACTTCAATTTCAGAGGTAGCAAAAAAATATAAAACTCCATTTTATCTCTATTCTGAAACAGCTTTAATGACTCAATTTAAAAGCTTTCAACAAGCTGTTGGTAAACACAACCTCGGAGACAATTTAATTTGTTTTGCGCTTAAAGCTAATCCTAATCCTTATATTCTCGAGAGCTTATTTAAGCTTGGAGCCGGCGCAGATATCGTCTCCGGAGGCGAACTACAAAGAGCATTACAAAGTGGCTGTCCGGCTCAAAGGATCGTCTTCTCTGGAGTGGGAAAAACAAGGGAAGAAATCCATTATGCTCTTTCATGTCATCAAGATGGTATCTACTCTTTTAATGTCGAATCAATAGAAGAATTAGAAATGATCAATGAGGTCGCAAAAGGCCTTGAGAAGAAGGCTCGAGTTGCGATTCGACTTAATCCTAAAGTTAATGCCAAAACTCATAAATTTATATCCACCGGCTATAAAACACATAAGTTTGGAATTTTAAAAGAAGATGTCCTCAGTATTTTCTATCAACTAAAAAAGTTTGAATACATCGATTTAAAAGGCCTAAGTATCCACATTGGAAGCCAACTTACAGACTTTAAGGCCACAAGAAAAGCTGTGAAGGAAGTATGTGCTCTTGCAAAAGCTGCACCCAAAAAGCTTGAGTTTATCGATTTTGGTGGTGGTCTTGGTGTTGATTATAAAAACCGCGACAAAACATATAAGCTTGATGAATATATGCATAGTATTGCTGAAGGCTTATTTGACTCTGAACTAGGTTATAAACCGCGTGTGCTCTTTGAGCCTGGACGATTTATTTCAGCCAGTGCTGGCGTTTTCGTAACTAAAGTCATCAGGACAAAGCAGTCGGACAAAATTTTCTTCGCCATTGTAGACGGAGGGATGAACGACTTTGTTCGAACCTCACTTTACAGCGCTTATCACAAGATTATTCCCGTCATTGAAAATGAAAACAAAGTCACTCCAACTGAAATTGTGGGCCCAATCTGTGAGACATCAGATTCATTTGCAAGTGGTAGAAAAATTCAAAAGCTTCAAACGAATGATTTGATTGTTGTTTGTGATACTGGTGCCTACGGTCACTCAATGTCCTCTACTTATAATATGAGAAGACGCCCTACAGAGATCACCATCTCATCTCATAATGAATTAATTGTTCACGAACACTAAACTATTCAATCGCCTTTATAGGAAGACTCATTAGCTTATTTAAGACCACGCTAGGATCGACGTCATTATATAAAATCTGATATATCCCCTCAAAAAGCGGCGCTCTAATATGATATTTTTTAGCAAGATTATAAGCCGCTTTTGTCGTTTTATAACCTTCTACGACTGAGCGCTGAGACTCAATAATTTCCGAAGGACTTTTTCCTGACTTAGCAATATCATAACCAAAGGTTTTATTTCTAGAAAGTGATGACGTCGTGGTAAGAATTAAGTCTCCCATTCCCGAGAAAGAATAGAAAGTCTCAGGTCGTCCGTTAAAAACTTTTCCAAACCTAAGCATTTCATTAATCCCACGAGTGATCATGGCGGCACGGGTATTATGGTTAAAGCCCAATCCCTCTAACATTCCACCCGCAATAGCGAGAATATTTTTGAGGGCACCACCAAGTAGAACACCTTTCACATCGTAGGTAGGCATGGCCTTGAAATAATTTGTATTCATTTTATTTGATACGTCTAATAGGACGTCAGGAGTTTTTCCTGCCAAAGCGACTAAGGTAACTTGTTTATCAACAATCTCTTTAGCAAAAGAAGGCCCTGATAAGTAAGTGATTTGATCCTCATACTCCATAAAATAAGTTCGAAATAAATCATCTGAAAGCTCCAGAGTATCTGGATCAATCCCTTTCGAAATAGACATGAAAGGAATCCCCTCTTTAAGGTAGGATTCAATTTGCTTTTTATTTTCTCGGTAGAAAGGAATAATAGCACTTGTTGGGAGTCCATTTACGATTAGTTCGACTTTCTTATCACCAATTATCTTTTCGATCTCTTCCCAGCCAATTGCAGCTGATATATTACTGGCCAGTTTCTGACCAGGTAGATAAACACAATTTTCTCTTTTATCGTTTATTGAATCGCAAATCTCTTGGTCTCTAACCTTTACGACAACTTGACTGAAATTTTCTGCTAAAACAGACGCCATGGAAGTACCAAAAGCACCCGCCCCCATGATAAGGGCAACTTGATGAGACATAATAAACTCCTTATAAGCTTATTATACCCTCTACTTTGATCATTTGTTTATACACTTCAATAACTTCCGTTGAAGAAGAAAAGCGCTTTTTACTGGTTATACTGGTATAAGTACCTGAGCGCGATGGTTTCTCAAAAATATCGTGGTCCTCTAAGATACTCAAAGCATGAGGCTTATGTTCTTCTTTCACAATAAATTTAAAAGTGTAGTATTCTGGCCAGGAAACCTGATCATCTAGTAAATTCTGTAGTTTATCAAAATCTGTCTTGTTCATACCTTCTAATATGGGATTTCTACCCAAAAAAGCAAGCCCCAAGGGCAATAATTACCTAAAGGCAATATTTGCCCCACCGATAAGGATGCTATAACGCAGGCAGTCTTCAATCAAGGATGAAATGACTAATATAGGTAAGGCCCTATTCCTACTTTTATTTTCCCTCACAAACGTGTGGGCCTACGAGTTTACCCATTTTCAGTTAAACAAAAATTTCGGATCAAGAAAACAGATGGGTGTGAAATCCATGGGCTCCACAAAAGGTTTTTCAGATGCCTCGATAATGCCTGACTTGACCGCTTATATGCTGGCGAACTATCAAGAAATTGGAAATGAACAATTTCTTGATCTGCTCAATAACCATGACCTGGGCGGCGGTGTCGTGAATTTTTCAGGTTTTACTTGGTACAAGCCTATGATCAATTATGATATTACGGCCAACCGAGACCTAGCACCTCATTTTGCCTCTGAAAAGTGGATTGTTCAGGATACCTTAGTTATCTCAATTGAGGCTGCTACGCTTTTACAAAACTTGAGTGACCTAGAAGTCATCACTATAACACCGACACAGCTTGAGGCGTTTGCTGGTTTAACTTTCAAAAGAAAATATCATTATTTCCATTTTGCCGATAACTATTTAGACGGACTTAGTTCTGACTATAGTAAATTATTTTTGAGTTTCTTAAAGTATAACCCTGAAGGCATTTTTGATATGGGCGAATATGAAGTAATGAAGCGCTCCGACGAATTCACTTTCAATGCAGGTGGAAAAGTTGAAGCTCCATTAGGAAATGGACTTGAAGTTCGCGCCGGCGTCCTAGTCACCTACGCTTTCAATAATATTATTCAAGTTCAAAAACTAGGACCTGGTGAAGCTCAGCCGGGCGAGAACGTAAGACTTAGTATAGAGAAAGACTTCAATACCAAATCAAGTGCGCAGCTAAGCCTACAATATGATTTTTTCAATCTATTGAAACTTACCCTTTTATCGAGTGAACTTGAATATTCATATGGGAAGTCTCGCCGTACTTATCTAACTCTACTTGATCAGGATCAAAAAACAATTCAAGAAGATCCAAGGGCCAGAGGCCAATTAAATTCTCATATCAAAGGCGGGGATAAGATTGATTTTTGGCTTGACCGGATCACAAGCTTTGAAGACCGAGTCAAACAAAACCTCACGTCTAAGTTCAATTTTCTTCTGTTTGGAAGTTTAAAGAAAAAAGCTACTGAGCAAATTGTGATCATTAAAAACGGTATAAGAAAGACTTTTTTTAAGTACTATTACGAATCAAAGTCTTATGTGCAAGGTCTTCTTAGCCGCTTATTCTCAGATGCGATTAGAGCGATTTTTGACTTCGGACCTATGATCAACGAAAGCTCTCACAATAGTGATCAGATATATTTGGAATATGAAAAAGAGGAAGATATTCAGCAGCCTATGACTGTCAGCGATGAATCTCAATTCTCACTTAAAGTATCCAAGTCATTTTTTGCTGATAAAACAGTGAAATGGTATCACCGTGGCAGAAAGAACTTTATCCTCAAGAGCATCAAAAATTGGACGGTGGATACAGATAATATCCTTACCCAAGTGAGCCGCGAAAATCTTATTGGTCCCATTTCCGTCAATTCTGACTTCACTATTGATGAACAAGCTTTTACAAAGCTTAAAAAAGTACCGGAGCTAGTTATGATAGGAAAGCACCTGAGGGTGTGTGGTCTGGAAGCAAGTTGGCTTAAAGACTATTCTAAACGATACAGAAGATCACGTGCCTACCGTGAAAACAGACGAGATAGAAGGCACCGCTGTGCCTATCAACTCATAAAAAAATACGCGAAATTCAAAGAATCTATGGATAAATTAATTGATTTAAATATCTTACGAGACTACCTAAGCCTATTGGTGAAACATACGGAAGATTATGAGACTTTTGCGGATATCTTAGGAAGTGAGCATATATTTATTACGGGCAGTATTACCGCAAAACAGCGCCAAACGGGCAAAACCTATACCTACTTCTATAAGTCTGGTCAATTCAATGGACTTGGGGTAATAGATCGCTTTAAACAAGCTGAAATAAATGTACCTGTATATTTGAAATGACAACAGAAATTAAAAAAGCATGCGAAATTTTGAACTCTGGTGGCGTCGTTGGAATGCCTACAGAAACCGTTTATGGTCTTGCCGGCTCTATTCAAAATAAAGAATCAATTCAAAACATATTCGCAACAAAAGAGCGTCCTTTTTTTGACCCATTAATTGTACATGTTAGCTCTGTTGAGCAGGCCAAAAAATATAGTACCAATTGGAATGAAGCTTGTGACAAGATCGCTGAAAAATTCTGGCCTGGTCCCCTCACACTCATCCTTGATAAAGCCGACTCAGTTGATGATCTTATTACCTCTGGTCTTGAAACTGTAGGAATACGTTTTCCATCTCATCCAGTGGCGCTAGAACTTATAAACTGCCTTGGGCATCCAGTTGCTGCGCCCAGTGCGAATAAATTTAAAAAAATCTCTCCGACCTCAAAAGAGCATGTAACATCCGAATTTCCAGATCTTTTGGTATTGGAAGGAGGTGAATGCGAGGTTGGGATTGAGTCGACAATAGTGAGGGTTTTAGAAAATGAGATCATTATTTATCGTCCAGGTCTTTTAACTTCCAAAGACTTTAAAGATTGTTTAGGAGATAACTTCAAAGTAAGTTACCAAGAAAGCCCAGTTGCACCCGGCCACCTAAAGCATCATTATATGCCTAAAAAGCCTCTGTACTTTTTAACCAACTCCAGCGAGGCTCCAAAAGACCTATCAACTATTTCATGGGAGATCCCAAGCGATCCAACCCTAGCTGCGCGAGAGCTCTATAGTAAGCTTAGATATCTTGACCAATCAGATGCTCAAGCTTTAGTTGTGCTCATTGATAATCATTATTTAAATCTAGAGTCTTATCGTGGCGTAATCAATAGACTCATTAAGGCCAGTTATTTAAAAAGTGATCTGATAAAACCTGAGTACTGAAAAAGTGCAACTAACATCCCTGAGACTAGAAAAAAAATAAGGAGCTTAACATGTGCCCCTGTGTCTTTTTTGGCCTTAATTCCTAAATCACCAGTAATACCATTCTGGTCTAAAATGGCCAAGGCGCGATCTACATTATTGACCGTAAAGAGAATATCATCTTCAGTTTCTTTAAGAGTGATCGATAAAAAATATTTGGAATGAATAATTTCAAAATTCGATACATCCGAGTAGAAAATCGTATAATTGAAAAACGGTAGTCCTTTATTAATTACAACTCCATTTTCATGAAATGTTACTCCGCGAATAAAACCGTAATAGATGGTAGGAAATGCAACAGTGATTAAAAAGAAAATATACTCTTCTGGATAGGTTATATGAAATTGAAAGACTTGTGAAACCACAGAGAGACCTTCTAGTCCTTTAAGCGCTACGAATTGCTGAAACTCCTCATTACCTAATGTCTGATAATTTAAATTCGCAAACAAAATAGCGAAAACAAAAAACGTTAAAAATTTAACGGTGAGGATACTTGTGGAGTGGTAGAGGCTTTTTCCAAGTTTGTTCAATTAATACTCCACCTTTGGTTCAATTCCTTGAGCATAACGAAGGATATCAATAACCTCTCTTGCACTGGCTTCACCAGCAGGACAAACAGTAATATAATCGACAGCATCACGAATCTCTTCACTGGCATTTGGTACCGTCGCTGAAAAACCTACTTGTTTTAGGATGGGAAGATCAAAAAATTCATCACCCATATACAGAGTTTCTTCTGCGCTAACCCCAGTTTTTTCAAGCACGTCTTTGAAGGCTCCTCGCTTATCTTCTTTACCTGTGTAGACATATTTAATTCCTAGCATTTCGAAACCAACATGAATTGCAGCAGAGTCACCTCCAGTGATAATTCCCACTTCAATTCCTGCTTGTTGTAAGATCTTAAGGCCATAGATATCTCTAACGTGAAAGCTACGGTTAAACCCTAACTGCTCTCCCATCCAAGTGACCTTTCCATCCGTAAGAATTCCATCCACGTCAAAAAGACAAAGTTTAATTTTAGAGAGCTTCGCTGAGAAATGCTCACCAATCTCTCTTAATTTTAAACCTTTACTCACCAACAACTTCCTTTATTCTTAAAATCATAGAAACCAGCGGTTTAATTTGCTCTAGTGGAAGTTGGCTGGTCGCATCCGACAGTGCCTTTTCAGGATTCGGGTGTGCTTCCATAAAAAATCCGTCTGCTCCGGCAGCGGCTGCAGCTTTAGCAAGGGTAAAAATTTGTTCTCTTTTACCACCTGTAGATTTTCCTAACCCACCTGGTTTTTGTACACAATGAGTAGCATCATGAATTGTCTTTACACCAAAAGATTTCATTATTTGAAAACTCGCCATATCAACAACGAGATTGTTATATCCAAAACTTGTTCCACGCTCAGTTAAAAGAATATCTTCTGGTTTCAAAAAGTTTTTGGCTTTATCAACGATATTTCCCACATCCCAAGGAGCAAGAAATTGACCTTTCTTTACTTTTAATCGAGCGTTATGTTTTTTACAAGCTTCCGCTCCTGCAATGATCATATCCGTTTGACGACATAAAAATGCCGGTACCTGAATGGTATCCACAACAGATGCCACCATCTCAGCTTGCTCAGGTAAATGAAAATCAGTAATAGTTGGTAAACCAAATTCTTTATTAATTTTTTCTAAAATACGAAGACCTTCTTCAATCCCTGGACCTCTATAAGAATCAATGGCTGATCTATTGGCCTTGTCATAACTTCCTTTAAAAGTTAGCTGGATTTTATCTTTAAACTCTTCCAAGTCTTTTGTCAGTCTTTCTGCAACACCCATCGCAAGGCTTTCGCTCTCTAATACGCAAGGTCCAATAAAAAAATCTATCTTACTCATAAACTACCTCTAGTTTTTGCCGCCGCTACAAATGAATTGAACAACGGATGTGGATTAAATGGTCTTGATTTAAATTCAGGATGATACTGACATGCTATAAAAAACGGATGCTCAGGAAGCTCAATCACTTCTACAAGATTTAGCTTTTCGTTTTTCCCTGACACTTTCATTCCTGCATTTTCAAGTTTTTCAATATACTGATTATTGACTTCAAGTCTATGCCTATGCCTTTCTGAAATAAGCTCAGCTCCATATACTTTTTGAGCTAATGAACCTTTTTCCAAGTGACATTCATAAGCTCCCAAGCGCATAGATCCACCTTTTGCCATATCTTCAGATTGTCCCTCCATATAATGAACGACAAAATCACCTGATTTATCAAATTCCATAGAGGTTGCATTTTTGATATCTGCACAGTTTCTGGCAAACTCAATCATCGCAAGCTGCATGCCTAAACAAATTCCAAAAAATGGTAGGTTATTTTCTCGAGCATATTTTATGGCCGCAATCTTTCCTTCTGTTCCACGATGACCAAAACCACCAGGAACTAAGATCCCATCAATATTTTCTAGACTCTCAAAACTTCCCGCTTCAAGATCTTCTGCATCGATATAAATCATATCAAGCTTCAGTTGATTAGCGATCGCACCGTGGGTTAGCGCCTCATCCAATGACTTATAAGACTCTACCAACTCTGTGTACTTACCAACAATTCCGATTTTTACTGAACCCACAGGATTTTTTACGTTATAAACTACCTGTTCTAGATCTTTAATATTTGGAGTTGTGGCCCAGATCCCTAATAATTCGCAAATTCTTGAATCAAGCCCTTGATTATGAAGATTAAGTGGTACTTTATAAATTGAATCGAGATCGATGCATTTAAAAACATTATCTTTAGGTACGTTACAAAATAGCGAGATTTTATCTAATATGGACTGATCAATATCTCGGTCTGCACGGCAAAGAATTACATTTGGAAATAAACCGATTGACCTCAGTTCTTTCACTGAATGTTGAGCTGGCTTTGACTTTAGTTCACCTGCTGCGGAAAGATAAGGAACAAGTACCAAGTGGATAAAAATAACATTTTCTTGTCCCACATCGTGAGCAAACTGACGAATGCTTTCCATATATGGAAGAGACTCAATATCACCTACAGTACCACCAATCTCTCCTAAAAGTAGGTCACAATCCTCTGCAGCTAAATGAATTCTTCTCTTTATCTCATCAGTAATATGCGGAACAACTTGAACAGTTTTACCTAGATAATTTCCCTTTCTCTCGTTTTCAATAACTTCTAAATAGACTTGTCCTGTCGTGAAATTATTTTTCTTTGATAGAGTCAAGCTCGTAAACCTTTCATAATGTCCAAGGTCTAGATCTGTCTCTGCACCATCGTCTGTGACAAACACTTCCCCGTGTTGAGTAGGACTCATCGTTCCAGGATCAACATTGATATAAGGGTCCATTTTAAGCATATTAATTTTGAGACCACGTCTTTCGATGAGAGCTGCAATACTAGCGGCCGTTAATCCCTTCCCTAGTGAACTTGTAACTCCACCGGTGATAAAAATATATTTTTTAGGTCTCTTACTCACCTAGAACTCCTTCTATTTTTGCTATGTCTTCTGGAGCATCAACTCCCAAAATTTCCATTTCTAAAACTGAGGCCCCAATCGTCATCCCCGCTTCAAGCGCACGCAATTGTTCAAGCCTTTCATTTTGTTCTAATACGGAAGGCGTAAGTTTATTGAACTTTCTTAGTGCATCAACTCTATAACTATAGATGCCAATATGCTGGTACCATTTCCCTATATCTTTATTCATGAAATGAGGTGCCGATGCTCGTGTAAAATACAAACAATTTTTACGACTCTCACTGTAAACAGCTTTTACAATATTAGGATTTTGATATTCTGCTAAATCTTGAACTCTAGGTTTTACCGCTGTAAAAATATCGGCACCAGCTTCCAAATGCTCTGATACGACTTTCTTTATATATTCGGCTTTCATCAGAGGCTCATCACCTTGCATATTGACCACAAGATCGTAATTTTTATCCGAAAAATACCTATCAAGAGCAAGTGCAATTCGCTCACTTCCTGTCTCCACATCATCGTCCACTCGAACGACATTTGCTCCCAAAGATTTAACTTCATTCTCGATACGATCATCATCAGTAACGATTGCATAATCAAAACCCGTCTGCTGACAATTGGCCACAATATAAGAGACCATCGTTTTACCGTGAATAAGAGCGAGAGGTTTACCAGGAAAGCGTGAAGAACCGTATCTGGACGGAACTAGAATAAGTACATTTGCCATAAAAATTGTCCCCGAAGTATACGAAATCATACCTTTTCAGTAGCCTACTGGCCACAATTGCTTTGTAAAAATGCAGTCTGGGTTTTTGCACAAAATTTGGTAAAATATATTTATGAAGTTTGTAATATCAGCAACACTTGTGCTGACAATATTCAATTTTTGGCCATTTCATTGCGCACAGGCCCAAAGCACTCCGCTTCGAGATCTTATTCGAGACCCTATCGTATCTCAAAGATGCAAGGCTCTCCTTACTGAACGAGATCAGAAAATTCGAATTAAACAAAAGCTTAATGCCCTGCTCTTAAGAAACCAAAAGCTTCAAAAAGAGCTCAAACCTACTCAAAAAATTACCCTCAAACGCCTACAGCTAAACGAGATTCAACTTCGAAATAATTTTCGTTTAACTGAAATAAAAGTCCGTGCTATGGACGAAGATATTATCCGTAAAGGATGCCCGGGTGTGACACTCTAGAATTTTTTCTTTTCGGCTGCTTTTTTCATTGTTAAACTTTTCAAGCACACACGCATGAAAACAGGGACGCAATGAGAGACAAACTCATCAGTCGAAAAATTATTCTTCTTTTGCTACTAGCATCAAATGTTAGCGCACAAGATATCGACCTTAACCAACTGGAAAAAGAAGCCTCAAACAAACAGGTTTCTCTTCAACTACAAGATCAAGCTAAGAAGATCAGCCTACAAGATGCGATCGAAGAAGGTTTACGTAATAACTTCAACGAAAAAGTAAGAAGCTATACTTTCCAACTCAATGAACTTGATTTCAAAGATACATACGAAGAGTTTTGGTATCCTCAGCTTAACTTAACCATGCAAACTTCAAGTGATCATTTCGTAGACAATATATACCGAGATACGACGACAAACGCTCAAAACTCTACTGTCTCTCCAACTGGATATATTGGACTGGAACTAGAAGATTACACTTTATTCAACTGGGGACGAGACTATCTTGACTATTTAAGTGCAAAAAATACTTATCATAGAAACAATCAAAGACTAAAAGAGCAAAGACGAGAGCTTCGTTTTAATATTATTGCTGAATACTTTAATCTTTCGCGCCAAAATAATGTTGTTAAGATCAACAAACGACTTTTGAGTCACACCTCGTTTATCTATCGATTAGCTAAAGAAAAGCTAAGCCTGAGAAAAATCTCCTCCCAAGAGTATCTTCAGACCAAGCAATTATTCTTAGAGGCTCATAAAAACTATCAAGACGCTCTTTTTGACTATTATCAGATTCAGCAGTCTCTTGCTAAGTTCCTCGGAGATGATTTAGAGACAATTTACTTCCCATTAAATGATTTGAAATTTCAACCTATGACCATAAAGCTGTCTGAGTCATTAGCTTTAACGAAATCTAATAGTCCGGCCCTGTTAGATGCAAGAGTCGCTGTTGAAAATGCTTCCAGAAGTTTTCAAAGAGCCCAAAAAGATAATCTTCCGCTACCAGAGATAACAATGAAACTTGGATCTTATAAAAGAGAATTTTCTGGCTCAGGTTACGAAGACAATTATGAAACCTTCGCGAATTCAAAGAATATTGAGGTAGCTGCAAGTCTTAACATGACTTGGAAAATTTTTGGATCAGGTGGCTTCATGAATCATAGGGTGCAAGAGTCGGCATTCTACCAGAAAAAAATTCGAGAGCTACAACTACGTGAAGCCAATAGAGATTTAAAAGTTTCAAACAAACTCACTCACTCACGAATCATCTACTTACAAAAGAAATTTACCGCAGTCGATAAAGAGCGCGAAACTGCGAGAAAGGTTTTCGATAAAGCGATCGATAATTATATATCTTCTAAAACAAGATTCTCTGATATATACCAAGTGCTCGAAGAGCTAAAGAGTTCTGAAATTCATTTTGAAAACACAAAGTATGAGCATTTATTAGAGAAATTGAAACTTGCTCAGTTGATGGGAGTTGACGATTTTCCTGGTGAGAAATTCGACAATCTGGTGATGAAATGAAAATAGGTTTAATATTTTTACTATTTAGTTTCGGTGTACATGCACAGTACTCACAAAGAGTTGAAAGGGATCGCCTGCTCAAAGACTATGAAGTAAGAGATGTTACAGCTAAAGAGTTGAATGATTACCCGGAAATTCATCTTGATGACCAATCTATCATTGAGAACCGAAATGAGGAGACGGGAATATATGAAGAGCCCTATTACACTTTGCAAGATCAATCTCGCCTGGCGATAGGATATTCTCTCTCTCAAGATTATCAAAATCCCACCAAAGCTCAGTCTGTTTATGCTACTTACATGAATAAGATAGACAACTTCTACCAAGATATGTGGTGGGCTTTGCAATTCAAACGAACTCAAGGTGAATTCAACGCTCTTCATACCGATCCAGACAATGGTGGACGTGGGACCAATCAACAAGGCATAACTCTTCTTGGTGCGGGTGTCGCTCATAATTTTTGGACCCTTGCCGATATTTTTGAAAGTAAACGCCTTTTTGAAACTGTAGCTGTTTACTTTAATTATAACTTTCACGTGGATAGTACTGACGATCAAAGCTATCAAGGCTTTGGTTATACTGCAGAGTACTCTTTAGTTTACAGATCTAGTCGCCGCTGGTTTTATGGTGGCAAATTTTCCTACAACTGGGCTCAAGTTGAGCGCCCGGATGAAGGAGACGAAGATGTTATTGATCGCTCCCTCGTTTTTGGATGGACGACACTTGGATTTGAATTAGGTTTTTACTTCTAAATATAAGGACGCCCCATGATTGAACGTTACAATTGCTCGGAAATTTCAGACATCTGGAATGACTACAATAAGTTTAAAACCTACCTCCAAGTAGAGCTAGCTCTAATTGAAGCTCTGGAAGGCGTAAAAATACCAGAAGGCATCTCAAAAGTAGTTAAAGAAAAAGCTAAAATCGATCCAAAAAGGATCGCTGAAATCGAATTAACTACTAGGCATGATGTGATTGCGTTCTGTACTTCAATCACCGAGAACCTTCCGAAAGATATCTCGAAGTATTTTCATTTCGGTTGTACTTCTAGTGACATCATCGATACTGCAACGACTTTGCAAATTAAACAAAGTGTAGAGTTAATCATCAACCAACTTCAAAAACTAATTGATGCTCTTAATATCAAAGCTGAAAAGACCAAGCATATAATTTGTATGGGGCGCTCTCACGGGATGAATGCAGAACCAATGAGTTTCGGAACCAAGTTTCTCTCCGCTTATGCTGAGTTTTACAGAAGGCTACATGATCTCAAAAACTTTCATGCAAAAGAGTTAACCGGACAACTTTCTGGTGCAGTTGGAAACTATACTGTGCTCACTCCAGAAATTGAAAAAAATGCTATGGAGAAACTTGGTCTAAAAGTTGAGCCCATCAGTACTCAGGTCATCCCTAGAGACCGCATTATAAGCCTTGTCAGCATTACTGCTTCCATTGCGAGTGCAATTGAAAGAATTGCAACAGAGATCAGACATCTGCATCACTCAGATATTGGTGAAGTTTACGAAGGATTTGCTCAAGGCCAGAAAGGCTCCTCTACGATGCCTCATAAGAAGAACCCTGTCTCAGGAGAAAACCTTTGTGGACTAGCGAGAATGATTCGCTCTCACCTCATTATCGCTCATGAAAACAATGCTCTTTGGCATGAACGCGATATTTCTCATTCAAGTGCAGAAAGAATGATGTTGCCAGACAACTTAGGTCTAACTTTTTATAGTTTGAGGCGTTTAACTTCTACGATTGAAAACCTTGTCGTCAATGATGAGATTATCCAAGAAAAAGTTTTAGAGGATTACAAATACCTCTCTAGCTATGTTCTCCACCGTTTAATTGAGGAAAATAGAGCAACTAGAGAAGAGTTATACAAGCTTGTTCAAGAAGCTTCTTTTGAATCAAGAACGGCTGAGCAATTTCAAGAAAAACTAGAAAAATCCGACCTCACAGAAGAGACTGACTTAAACTTTATCTCATCACTAGATGAGAAAACTGTGAGAAGTATTTATTTAAAGCATGTGGAAACTGTTTTTGAAAGAGTAAAAGCTGCTTATAAATAAAAAAGGCCCTATCACTAGGGCCAAATTCGAAGGATGATTGCGAGAGCTTAGCTCCCAACTCTATAATTGATTGATTGTGTATTCGCGATCTTGAAAAAGTGATTTCTCTTTTGAAATATAGTTTAAAGCCTCTTGTCTGGTATCAAACAAACCAAGACTTACTCTATACCACTTCCCTTTTCCAGGAATATTCGCTTCATTAATTATGACGTCATAACCTTTAATAATAAAGGCATCTGCAAATTCTTGTGCACTCTCTTGTGTCTTATGTGAAGCTAACTGAACTGTAAATTTTCCTGCATAAGGATTATTTACTTCAACTGTATCATTCACGCTTGGCTCATCCATCACTGGTTCTGACGGAGAATTTGTATTGCTCGCAGAAATATCTTCTTCTGCTAACTTTTTCATCTCGTCTTTAATTCTTTGCTCGATTGTTTGTTGATCAATAGGACTCGCCGACTCTCCGCCTTGAGCTCCCATTGGAGTCACATCCTCGACCTTTTCTTCAGTCTCTGATTTAAGTTCAATCATCTCCACGTCTTTTTTGGTATAACCGTCAGTTTTTAAAGAAAGACTTTTTCCGGTTCTAACACCTAAAGTGAAGGAGATCACAGCAATCAGAATGATAAAGATGAAGATTAGAACGACTTCCTTTCTTTCAAATACAAAGAGCTTATTTTGATCTTCCATATAAATATTCTATAACTCCTCTAAATTTGGTGCAAATAGAAAGTTTGTATTCTCCTAAACTTCCTGAAATCAATAGGTTTTCAATACTGAAATACTCCATTGGTAGGGGCAAAAATCAATTCAACAACCACTCTAAATTTTCTAAAAAGGCTCTATAAATACTGATTCGACTTGCGAAAAAAGGAGCTAACAAATGAGAATTGTAAAAGGAAATCAAAAAGGTCAGGGTGTTATGGAGTATATAATCCTGACTGGGCTGGTGGGAATTTTTTGCCTAGCCGCTGTAAAACGATTTGGAAAATCACTCGATACAAGAATGAACCAAATTGATAAAAAGATCAAACAAGAGCTCATCATAAAATAATGAGAATTTTGAGCTTTATCATATTCTCTAGTTTTCTCATTCTCTGCTTGATAAAGCTTCAACGAAAACTGGAGAATATAAACTGCTTAAAAGCGAACACCCACTATCAGCTTGAAAAAAATTTAACGAATAAACTTCGAATCAAGCATCCTTTTAAAATACCCAAACTCTATTTCTGTCCGCTTACGCATAAACCAAAATTTAATTTAAAAGGAGGTATTGAACATGGATAATATCTTCTTCACGATTATGATTCTCTCTCTTCTTGCACTTACTATGCTTGGGATCACTCAGTCCGATCTTAAACAAATTCAGAGTCAGACAAAAACCTATCAAGGCGCACTTTGCGCAAAGGAAATAAACGGTCAAACTGCAAACTTAATTGATGATATTTCAAAAACGAATCAGATTTTAGCGGCATTAAAAGCAGGAGAAATCACGACTATTATTATTCCTAAACTCAAAATCCTTTTTAAAATGCTAACTAAGGGTACTAAGAAAGCTTTAATGCTCTACCAGATAAAAAGGCTTAGTGAGTATCGTATCGATATGTTTCAACTGCGAAAAAAACACTGTTACCTCTCACCTAGCACTTACAAAACGCCTTACAAATTTTCTATATTGAATGCCGATAGAGACAAACTTGATCGAATCAAAAAAAGGAATAAAAACAAATGGCAAATAAATGCAATCGGTGGAAATTTAAAAATCCAATCAAGATATTTTTATGGAAACAAAAAGAGTCAGACAAACCTCTTGAAACTGGCCATGCCATGGCAATAAATTTGTTTACCTTAATGCTTATGACACTACTCATTCAGTTTAGTTTATTAAGTAAAAAGCTTGAAAGTGTAAAACAAAAGAATAAAGAATCTTTTGAAAGGAAATGGAATGAACTCGAAGAAAAGTACAGATAAACGACATTTATATTTTTTGGCTATTTTAGTTTTTAGCAATATTATCAGCTTCCAATTGGGGTCAATACCGCCGGAAATTCACCAAGAAAAAACAAGCTTCGTCCGAGAGGGATATGAAGCGGTTCAAATTCAAGCAAAAAGTATAGTCCCTTTCAGCGCTATGAAGCGAGTCCATATTAAAATCGATGGCCATATATCAGCTCACGGCTTTCTATTAGATTACCTACCTGAAACTGAAACTTATATCGTGTATTGCCCTAAAATTTTTATCGAGAAATTCACCGCTGACCAAGAATTTGTTCTCGTTCCATTTATCGAGAACGTGGCCATACATAAACCAAAAACAACTAGGAGAAGAGCTTATGAAATATCTATTCCTTAGTCTGCTACTCATCAGTTTAAATGCTAAGGCGATGAGACTAGTCATTCAGTATCAAATAGACGAATCCGAAGCAAAAATAGTTGCAGATGTAATGATGAAAAAATACTTCCTCCCGAAGGAGAGGATCATCATAAAAAAAGTTAAAAACTGTGAAGCTAGCGAGGATTTTTCGCTTGAGTGGTGCTTAAAGCATTATGGGGATCTACAAGAAATCCCCAAAAAAAATAATTCACTTATAAAAACTGCAATTCTAGTTTTTAGAAGGATTCAAAATGAATAATTACTTTTCTTTGTGTACAGCGAATTTTGGAGTAGTTCCGTGGTTTTCGTTACGGTTCTTACGCTTTCTACCAGCTTTCTTAAGTTTTAGCTTTCTTCTACATCTTGTTTGCATAGTATTTGATGCCATAATATTTCCCTTATTTAATCGAGTATTTTTGTATAAAAACAGACTGTTAGTAATAGCTTTTAGAGCCAGTATTGTCAAAATATTCTTGACCATAATTTTAATTTGCAGTGCGCAGGCCGGTGAATTCGAAGAGATTTTCATGGCTAAAGGCGAACAGCAAGAGATAAGTGTCAGAAATCTCGTAAGTTATTCTCTTGGTAACAAAGAAGTCATCAAGCACAAATTTCTAAAGTCTCAAAATAAAATCATTCTACGTGCCGCAAGTTTAGGCTTTTCAGACCTTATTATAAACCAAAAAGACAAAAAAATTCATTATAAGATTTATGTAACTAGCAAAAGAGAGCAGCTCAAAAAAATGGAGGTAGCCGCAGCTTTAATCCAAAGTGGTCTTAAAGTTAAAACTTTCTCCGATGTTCTCTATGTCTCAGGCATAATAACAGACGACAAGTCCTACCAGCTCTACCATCAAATACTAAGAGACACCAAACTTAAAATCGTATCTGAGGTTGAACTAGATAAAGGGTATGCAAAGCAATTCATATCTCATTTGTATCAGCGGTTTGAACAAGCAGGCTATCCCCTTGTTAGCTGCCACCTCGTTCAAATACAATTTCAATGTCAGTATATTCCATCCCTTATCTCTACAACCATTAAAGAGAGCTATCAGAAGAATTTTAATGTGCAATTTTCTCTGTTGCAGACTGAAGCCGGCCACAAATTTAAAATCTATTTCGTTTTGGTCCAAAAAGATTTTGGTGAGCAACTCAATTCAGGAATGGATCGAATAAGTATGTCACTAGAAAAACTGATCCAGGATCAAAGCGCAAATCTACAGGTGGGAGACCTACTGTTGCAGAACAACGAGTTCAGCTCATATCTGGTTGCGACTCCATCTCTTTCGGTATTGAGCGGGGAAAAATTTGAAATTAGTATGGGGGAAGAAACTCCAGTTGTTAACCAAACTGCAACAACCCAATCCACAGAGTTCCGTTTCTCTGGATTAAAATTCAGTGGAGAACTTTCTCCTTTCCAAAAGAAATTTAAGCTTAAATACCAAATGCAAATAACCCAAGGACTAAGTGAAAACTTCGCAGGACCGAGAGGAAAATCAGCTCTCCTTCTCGAACTTAATAGCGTGAAACAAGTCCTTGATATTGACCTCACACAAAAGAAGTCCCTAGAAAATAATATTCCTTGGATTAAGCATATTCCGCTCCTAGGGAAATTACTAAGTAGTCAATCAACCCAGAAAAAACACTCTATTCTTAAACTTTACCTATCACTCGAGGAGGAACTATGAGCACCTTGATAGAAGAATCGAAAAAAAAATTCACTCAAGAGCTTAATAAAGGAAAAATATTAAACGTTAATGAAATACTCGCCTCTCTTGAGGCTGAGGGGCAGCTGAAAGACTTGATCACTAGTTGGTATCACAATATAACAAAGCTCAATTTTCTGCCTGCGTTCCCAGAGGATTTAGAAGAAATTTCGATACATGGCCCGACTTATATTGTTTTTCGAACTTCTAGTAAACAAGTCGTTCATGACTCCGACCTATTGAGAGAAGACCTTAATGTCCTACTCGACTATCTGACTATAACCAATCGAGTAGAATGGAATACGAGTTCTCCCTTTTGTTCTTTTTTCTCAACTATACGAGGAAGAAAAGTTCGTATCACTCTTATCCATGGAGCAACGAGTGAAGAGGCACAACATAAAATTTTTATTCGTTTCCTAAACGAAAAAGTCATTCCACTTGAAGCCTATTCAAAAAATTACGCCTTTTTCAGTGAGCTTGTTTCATCTCACAAAAACATTCTGATTTCAGGTGCGACAGGAAGTGGAAAGACGACTTTTCTCAACTCCCTATTGAGCCTAGTTCCCTCAAAAGATCATATTGCAATACTTGAAGACACGAAAGAATTGATTTCTCCTCATCAAAATACGACTCATTTTTTAGCAGACCCACTGAATGAACAGTATTCACTATTAAGTTATTTAAAATATGCGATGAGAATCACTCCAAAGAGGATCATTTTAGGTGAGCTTAGATCGTCTGAAGTCGAGCCACTTCTACTGGCACTTAATAGTGGACATAATGGGATCATGAGTTCGATTCATGCTAATGACGCCAAAGGAGCATTGGAAAAATTCGCACTCTTATGCCAGATGTATGGAAGTAATGACTTGGATTACAATCTTGTTCTAAAATTAATCTGCAACAATATTGATTATGTCATACACCTGGAAGACAAGAAAATTCATCAAGTCATCCAAGTGTACGGTTCCGATAATGGTCAATTATTTTATGAAGACCTAGTCCCGCTTTAGCTTTTTATAACTAATTCGGTGAGGAACATCTGCTTCATCACCAAGTCTTCTGCGCTTGTCTTCCATGTAGTCAGAGAAGTTACCTTCGAACCAAACGACTTGAGAGTTACCTTCAAAAGCTAAGATATGGGTCGCAAGCCTATCAATAAAATATCTGTCGTGGGAAATAACGACAGCACAACCGGCATAGTCTTCTAAGGCTTCTTCAAGTGCCCTCAAAGTATTAACATCGAGATCGTTCGTAGGCTCATCCAGAAGTAAAACGTTTCCACCCTCTTTTAACATTTTTGCCAGGTGAACTCTGTTTCTTTCTCCCCCAGATAGTTCAGAAACTTTTTTCTTCTGATCTTCTCCAGAAAAATTGAATTTTGAAATATAAGCTCTAGAATTAATTTCTTTTCCGGCCACTTCAATGACATCTAGGTCATCAGCGATTTCTTGGATAATTGTTTTATTAGGATCCATCTCACGGCCTTGATCAACGTAAGCCAGTTCAACAGTCTCACCAACAACAAAGTCTCCACCATCTGGTTTTTCTTGACCGGTAATCATTTTAAATAAGGTCGTTTTACCGGCACCGTTTGGCCCAATAACACCAACGATTCCCCCAGGAGGTAGTTTAAATGTTAAGTCTTCATAAAGAAGTTTATCTCCGAAAGACTTAGTTACGTGGTCTGCATTGATAACAACATCACCAAGTCTAGGTCCAGAAGGAATGAAAAGTGAGTTTGTCTCGTTACGTTTTTCATTTTTGCTGTCTTCAAGCATCTTATTATAGTTATTGATCCTTGCTTTACCTTTTGCTTGCCTAGCCTTTTGAGAAGAACTAATGAATTCAAGTTCTCTCTTGAGAGCTTTTTGTCTTTTTGACTCAGCCTTCTCTTCTTGCTCTAATCGTTTCGTCTTTTGCTGCAACCAAGAAGTATAGTTTCCTTCCCAAGGAATCCCATGCCCACGGTCTAGCTCGAGAATCCATCCCGCGACATTATCTAAGAAGTAACGGTCGTGGGTAATAGCAATGACAGTCCCTTTATAGTTTTGCAGGTGTCTTTCTAACCAATAAACAGTTTCAGCATCCAAGTGGTTAGTAGGTTCATCCAGAAGTAGAACATCTGGCTCTTGCAGGAGAAGTCTACAGAGAGCAACACGTCTTTTTTCCCCACCAGAAAGAGTCCCGCATTTGTTTTCAGGAGGTGGACAGCGGAGTGCATCCATGGCCAGATCTAGCTTTGAGTCTAGGTCCCAAATATTATGTGCATCCATTTTATCTTGAAGCTTACCTTGCTCTTCCAAAAGAGCGTCCATATCAGCGTCAGGGTCTGCAAATTTTTCGTTTATTGCTTCGTAGGCATCTCTTACTGCAACCAGCTCAGCAACACCTTCTTCTACGATATCTTTAACCGTTTTCTCCGGATTCAACTGAGGTTCTTGCTCTAAATAACCAACCGAGATCCCCTTTGAAAGATTCACATCACCATTAAAATCATTATCGATTCCTGCAATGATTCTTAGTAATGTAGACTTACCAGCACCATTGAGACCTAGGACACCGATCTTTGCGCCATAGAAAAATGATAATGAAATATCTTTAATTACTGTCTTTTTACCCGGATAAGTTTTGGATACCCTAGACATAGAGAAAATGATCTTTTGACTCATAACGAAAACCTTTTGTTGATATTTCGCCATAATAAATCGGCCACCTCATTCAGTCTATATCAAATATGGGACTGACCTAGTGCAAGGGTCAGGCTATAGAAATAACAAGGAACGATAAAGAATAGGAAGCTCCCGAGCTTCACCCCTACCATCGCCTTCTCCAACTGCTCTAAGGCAATTTCATAGGAATTCCACGACTCTTCGCAAAGACAATCAAGTTCTTCTAAAGAAAACTTTCCCTGAGTTCTTAAAATTTCTAAAAGAAATTCCAAACGAAAAATCATCTCTTGTAACGATTTTCCACTATGGCACTGAATGAATTTCTCCATATTTTCTTTAATTTCTTGAATGGGCCTTGAGACCTTAAACTGGCATCTCACACTATATACCAACTCAAACAACGGCAAAAAGGGATCACATATACGCTTTGTTAAAACTTTTAAAATGCAACGAAATGCTAGTAAACCAATCCCCTGCCATACCAATACTAACATGAGATCTAGAGAATCAAGTGTGATACCTAAACTTGAGCTCATGTGAATCAACATAAGCCAAGTAAAACCACACATTGTTAGGTATTGAAAATATGATGACTGCTTAAGGTTTTTAATTCGTAAATCGATCTTCATATCGAGATTTAGCGCTTTACGTATTTCAACGAATGCAGATGTAAGATTAGCACCAAACCGTTTTTGAAAAGAGATTAAATCAAAAATGAGGGTGTCATAAAATTTATAAACAGGTAGGTCTAAATTATAATTATTTTTCAATAACTGGTTTGCTATTTCTTGAGCAGGAGAAAGATTTTTGGATCGTGTTATCTTAATCTCCGAAAGTCGTACTGGAAAGAGAGTTAACGCAACACACCCCAGTGCCGCTAATAAAATGAATCCATAAATCATAAAGCTCCTAAGTTTTACTTGACATACAGCAGCGAGATTGCAATAAAGCCCCCTATGCAAAATCATATAAATAATATTCCTGAAGATATCCAGTCCACTTATTTTGAAAACTATGATGTTTTCATAGATGAAATGAAATCTCTTTCAAAAACAGATTTACAGGTAACCTTGAACGAGCTGAACAAAATATGCTTAGATTTTGATCCCTATCAACCCCATGAAATTTCAGATGATGTTAAAGTCCTGATTGCTAAATTTAAGTTAGATGAAATGTTAGGTAATCCTTTTACCTTTACCAATAATCTTTTAAAAATTCTCACGGCTGTCGAGACTGAATTTAAACTGAGATAAAAACGAGGTGACGTGAAAACTTACCCAATCCACCCAGTATCTTTAAAATATTTAAAGGCAGGTCATCCTTGGGTGACACTAGACCAATTCTCTAAAAAATTTGATGAACGAGAGAAGTTTATCGTGGCCCAAAACAATGCGGCGATGCTTCTACATGATCCAAAACACAAGCAGGTTCGTGCGCGACTTTGGAGTTTAAAGGGAAACTTTAAAGCTGAGATTCAAAACTTTGATACCGAATTAAAATCTCGCATTACGACAGCAATTGATAAGCGAAACTATCTAGAAGGGCAAAGGGAAAACTATTATCTCTGTTTTGGTGAATCTGATTTTCTTCCTGGCCTTTTTATTATTAAACTTAAAGATCGAATTTTAATTCAATACTTTTCTTATTTCTGGATGGCTTACCAAAAGCAAATTATAGCCGGTTTGAGAGAAAGGTTTAAAGACCTCCCTAACAAGAACTTCTGGATTCAAATGAGAGCGGGAAAACAAATGCCACCTCAATGTCTTGTTAGCGACAATAAAGCTGATGAGTTTATCCTGGAGGAATTTGGAGTAAAGTATAAGATCTTTTTAGGGAATACCTATGACCATGGTCTATACACTGATATGTCGGGCATTAGGAACAACATGCTGTCCTTTATTGGACAGTCTAAAAAGTTCTTGAATCTTTTTTCCTATACGGGAGCATATAGTTTATTTGCACTAAAAAATGGAGTCCAAGAAGTTCATAGCGTTGACCTATCTAAGAAATACCTTAACTGGTTGGAAGAGAATCTCGAATTAAATGAGTTTCAAGGTGAACATGTCTCTCACTGCGCCCCAGTTCAAAATCAATTAAAAGCTTTCAAGCAAGACAATATAAAATTTGATTTTATCCTTTCAGATCCACCGACTAGCTCAAGTGATGGTAAGAAAAAGACGAATGCACTTTCTAATTATTCAACTGAATTACCTTTGATGTATGACATATTAGAAAAAGGAGGATACTTAGCTGTTTTTCTAAACACTCATCAAGTATCGTCTAAGAAATTCCAACAAAAAATCATGGATATTTTGAAACAGCATAAGTTAAAATTAAAACAGATTAAGACTTATAAACTTTCTGACGACTGCCCGACACTAAAAGGTTTTCCAGAAGGAAACTACTTAAAAGGCATTCTTTTACAAAAATTATGATTAAGGTAGAAAACCTCACTAAAGAATTTAAAGTTCACACTAAAAAGCCTGGCTTTAAGGGCTCTGTGAGTTCTTTATTTAATAGAGAATATACTACCAAAGAAGCCCTTAAAAATTTTAATATTGAAATAGAAAGTGGAGAGATCATCGGCTTAATTGGTTCAAATGGTGCTGGTAAAACGACTCTTACTAAAATTTTATCAGGAATAATCCATCCTACAAAAGGTAACGTTTCTGTTTTAGGTTTCAATCCTTGGAAGAAAGATAATGAGTACCGTAAACAAATGGCCCTTATCATGGGACAAAAAGCTCAGCTTTGGTGGGATTTACCCGCGCTGGATGGTTTTTTACTCCTCAAAGAAATCTACCAAATTCCCACGAAAGATTTTTATGATCGAATTGAGTTTCTAGCGAATTATCTGAATGTAAAAGAGCAACTAAACATTCAAATCAGAAGACTTTCATTAGGTGAAAGAATGAAAGTCGAATTAATGGCTGCACTTATTCACCAGCCGAAAGTAATCTTTCTTGATGAGCCTACAATTGGACTAGACTTAACTGCTCAAAAAGCAGTTCGAAAATTCATCAAAGAATACCGCAAAGAATACAAGCCTACAATGATTCTCACTAGCCACTATATGGATGATATCGAAGAGCTTTGTCCTAGGATCGCCATCATGAAACAAGGACAGATGGTCTATGACGGACAAATCAGTCAGCTTCACGATAAGTATGCATCAAATAAAGTCATCGAATTAAATATTGAAGGTGAAGATCAACAAAGTATTCTTTTGAATTCTTTTCCAGAAGAATTAGGCAAAATTCAAAAAGATGGAAAGCTTATTCAGATCGTGACACCTAGAGATCTTGTTATGGAGTCTTCAAAATTTGCGCTCAACTGTGTTCAAATAAGTGACTTTTCAATCAAAGAGCAAGAAATCGCAAATATCATTGAGAAGATTCAAAATTCGGGAAAACTCAGTGACTAAGGTATATCGCCAAGTCTTTTTTATGGAGCTTAGAAAGCTCATCACCTATAGGTCCGACTTTTGGGTCAACTTCATGGGGCAAACCTTCTTCTCACTAGTAATTGCCTATTATCTTTGGGAATCAATATTTGAACAAACCGGAAGTGATTCTATGCAGGGCTACACACTACAAGGAATGGTTTTCTATTATCTTATGGCCCCGCTTATCTTCAGAATCCAACAAGGCCAGGGTATTGGCTTTGCATCCAGAGAAATTTACGATGGTCAATTAAGCAAGTATCTTCTGTATCCTGTCGACTTTTATTGTTACAAATTTGCAGGCTACTTCGCTTATTCATTCTTTTATATTATTCAATTGTTTCTCATTCTATTTTTATATAATTGTTTTTTTTACGACCCATCTATCTATCAGTTTAGCTTATGGGGAACCATCGCATTTTTAATTGCCATGATTGAAGCTAGCCTCATGTTTTACTTTCTTTTTAGCATCACTGAATTTTTAGCTTTTTGGTTCGACAACATTTGGAGTTTAGGAGTCATCCTCCGCTTCGGGACTAGCTTTCTAGGAGGAGGTCTAATTCCGCTTAAATTTTTCCCCGAATGGGCGAACCAGCTTTTGAGTTACACACCCTTTCCTTATATGATTAATTTCCCTCTTAATAGCCTTACGGCTTCAATAGAATCTCAGGAGTTCTTAAGAAGTTTTTTCATCTCTGGAGCATGGACGATTGGTTTCTTTTTTGTGGCCAGGCAACTTTGGAAGAAAGGGCAGTATAAATATACAGGAGTAGGAATATGAAACGCTATCTACGACTGTACCTATATTTCCTTCGTTTCTCTCTATCAAAAGCGATGGAGTTTAGAGTCGACTTTTTTTTCCGTGTCGTGATGGACCTATTTTTCTATTCGGTCCAATTTATGTTTTTTAATATTATCTATCTACACACGGATCTTCTTGGTGGATGGGACCAAGAGCAAATGAGATTGTTTGTAGTAAGTTTTATATTTGTCGATGCCTTTCATATGACATTTTTTGCGAATAATACTTGGTGGTTTCCCATCTCAATTAACCGGGGAGACCTAGACTACTATTTAACTAGACCTGCTTCTTCATTTTTCTTCCTAGCTTTTAAAGAATTTGCCGCAAACTCGATGCTCAATCTAATTATTGGCTCTATTCTTCTTGGATATTTTCTTTTCACTTCTACCCTTGAATTTGGAGCATTCAAACTCATTGGCTATATTCTCCTTCTCATCAATGGAGCATTTCTTTATTTTATGACCTTTATGGTTTTTCTTCTTAGCGTCTTTTGGACATCCTCTCCCAAAGGTTTTGCAGACGTATTCTACGCCGGAGAAAAGGCCATGCACAAACCAGATGGGATTTATAAGGGTTATATGCGAAGACTTTTTGTGAACATTTTACCTTTCTCAATTATGGCTTCCTACCCTGTTCGTTTTTTAACTCAAGAAAACAGCTTTGAAGTTTTTACCGTTATAGGTCTCGCTTCCTTTCTTATTTATTCTGTAGTATTCGTGCTGTGGAAATTAGGTTTAAAAAATTATAGTTCAGCATCATCCTAGGAGTTTTTATGAGCTTTTCACAAATCGTCATTATAGGTCATCTTGGAAATGATCCTGAACTTCGCTACACAAAAAACCAAACCGCAGTCGTCACTTTTTCAGTAGGTGTCCCTGAAAAACTAAGTTCTAATGCTCCTAAGGATAAAATTCCAAAAACTTACTGGCATAAGTGTCGTCGCTGGGGAAAAGCAGCTGAGCAGTATAAAAATATGTTGGCCAAAGGAGATAAGGTTTTCATTAAAGGGACGCTTGTTTACGATTCTTGGCAGGACAAAGCAGACAGATGGCACAAAGACGCAATTGTAGAAATTGAACATTTAGAGAAAATGTATTTCGAAAATATTTCGATCGACCTCGACTCCTTCAAGTAAAATCAAATACTTACAGTACAAAAACATGAGTTAAACGTTCAAGTTTCTCTTCTAATATGCCGATATTGTTAATATGAGGCGATTAGCAGGTCTAATTTTTATATTCATTTTAGGTGCCCAACTGGCCATTGGTAGTGCTGATAACTGCCGTAATATCCTTAATTGGATTTATCGCGACTTGACCCTCAACAACCTAGATAAATCCTATGATCGATTGATGAACAAATTTCTCATCGGACTGCTTCATGTGCAAAATACTTCTAAAAATCAATTTGATTACAACCCTGAAATGACGAGAGTTTATAATACTCTTAAGGCGATTGATGAAGATTTTAATAAAACATTAGAACCAAATCGAACCAGTTGGATTACAAATATCTTTTTACAATCTCCTAACCTCACCCCTACTACGCTAAATTCAGTTTTTGAAGCGTGGAGAGATCTTCAAAGAACGAGTCCTGATTTATTTACAGGATTGGATCAGAAATTTATGCTCGATGATTGGGATAAAATAACTGTTGATACGTTAAGTGAGGTTTCTCAATTTAAATTTGAAAATTCACAATACAAAAAACGCTTGGAAATTCTGGCCAAAAATCTCTCAAACGAACAGACGAATGTTCTTAATGGCAAAAATATAGATTTGAGTGCTCTTGAATCTCAGATTGACCTAACAGAAAAAGAGCTATTCTCGGCCCTCGGTGAAGGTTATCGACAAACAATGAATGAATATGGGGAAATTTGCACCACCAAAGACCTAAGCCTACTGGTCAATAACAATCAATATGCATGCCCCACGCGAGAGCCTGCTCAAGATAAGCTTTCACTAGAACTTGCTAATTTAGGAAGTTTAATTGATGAAACTGAATTAATGATGATGGTGAAACCAAAGCTCAAAATTGGCGAAAAGACAGATGTTGAGCTCACTGAATATGAAAGAAATGATAACCCAAAAACATCATTTTGTTTGAGGTCCCCTGAGCTAGTGAGCATGATCGTTATTCATCATACAGAAACCAGTGAAGAAACCTCTCCTCAACGCCTTAATCAATTTCACTTAGACCGCTCTACTCTAGGAGATCCTTGGTATATGCTTGGGTATAACTACTTAGTAAGTGAAAATTACAAGGAAGGTGAAATTTCTGTGATTCAAGGACGACCACCTAATATAAAAGGTGCCCACGCAGGTGGATATACGGCAAAACTAACACCTGAGCAAATTGAAAACTACAAAGATAAAACCGTGATGTGTGGAAATAGAAAAAACGGATTTAAGGAAACTCCTGTTCTTTCTCAAACGAACTCTGCAGGGGGTATCTCAGGTAATTTAATTTCCTACGGAATTGCAGTCGTTGGCAATTACTCACCTTTAAGATGGGAACGTATCGATGGTGTTGATACTCCGGAAAATATTTATGCTCAGTCGACTGAAGAAGTTGAAGTTCCCGATAATATAGTAAGAAAGGTCGCGACACTTGCTTGTGACCTACAAAAACAAAACAAAAACATAAAAACCATTGTTCCTCACCAATACTTCAAGGCCACGAAATGTCCCGGAAGTATTATTAAAAGACTCAATCAAATAAAAGATCTTGCAAAAAGCCAAGGATGTCAGTTTGAGGTTGTCTTATCCAAAGGAGAGCAAAATGAGTAGATACCTTTTCTTTCTCTTATTATTTTCAAGTCAGGTCTTAGCTTCAACAGAACAAGAAATGCAGAGTTTGATGAATCAGTACCTATATGCTTTAAGTACCAAGGATTCCACTGAACTAGAAAAAATTTGCTCTAAGAAGTTTATTTCTCAACTGCAAAAAAAGGGATACCTAAAAAAGGCATTTGATAGACAGAAGAAAACAACTAAAAAGAAATTTCAATTTGACCTTACCATGCAAAAAGCAGCTCGAACTCCGAATCAATTTTTTGTGAATATAAAAGATAAAAAATCTTTAGAATACAGTGACTATTGGTATCTTATTAAAAAAGAAGGAACTCGGTTTAGAATAAATGATATGGTTTCAATGGATTAAATTAGTAATCGAATTCTGAGCATCTTTTTTCGAAATCTCTTGCAAACTGATTAGCTGAAGCAGGACTTCTTTTTTGAATATAACCTAAGCGTTTACGATCATTTTCACAGACCTTATTTAGGACCGTAAGATACTCTTCAAATGCAGCGACAGGATAAGGAATTCCATAGGCACTAGAAACAAACGATGCAGACTCTTGAGTCACAAAGGGAAAGAGATTTTTAACTCCATGCTTTTTTAACATTCCAACAAAGCTATCGAAATACCCACCGACTTGATAAAAACGACGTACCGTTTTATCTTTAGAAAGTTTCCCCGTATTTTCATCAATGACATGGTTGCAGTTATTTCGAGCTGACTTACTAGGAAATAGCTCGTAGTGAACCTTACACTCCATCATAAACGCATGAGCTTCTCCACCAGTACCTTCGATCGTACTTTGAATAAATTCAGCGAGTGTAAAATTTTTCGTATAAGGATTAAATTTCTCTCTAAAAACAAAATGAGTGAGCTCATGAGCGAGATCCATTAGCGCATCATATTGGTTATGCCCTTGATTAAGATAGACAATCGATTTCATCTCATATTCTATATCGTCAGGATTTCCAGTGGTAAACCTTCGCACTAATGTAGTGTCAGTCAGAGACCCTCTACCTGCTTTAATGATATCTAGAATTGATTGATTTTGTTCTGCAGCTTTTTCCTTGGCGAGCTCAATTAGTTTTTTACCGGTTTCAGAGCGTTTTAGATAAACGAGAAGATTCCTCACATTGAGTCTCTCGTCTTGAGAGAACTCTTGCCAATTTTTATGAGATTCAAATTTGTTATCAGTAAAAAGATAGCTCGCAAATAGATTAGAGCTAAATAGGATAGATAATAATAAATAAAAATACTGTGATCTCATCACAGTATTTTTCGGTGTTTAATGAACTTTTAATAAATTTAGAATACTCTATGGGTAAAGATTTCCCGATCTCTCTTGTCAACCTTAAGATCATTCAGGAATGTCTCTCCTGTTTGAGTTCTCAGGTAAACCTTGTACTCTCCAGGTGAAAGATTTGCTTTCCCTCCTAACATCAAATTAGGAAGTGTTGTCCAATGCCTTACATCAGCTTTTTCAGATTCTTTGATTGCCTTCTGTGAGACTAAAAATTGTCCAGTGGCCACAGGTCCTGCTAGAAGAGCTCCCCCATCCTGTTCTTTCATAGTGGAGTAAGTTGTATAGGCAGCAAGTAGCGCTAAGACATATTTAGTTCCAACTCTTGCTGAGCGTTTGCTGAAGGAGTTGGCCACTCTCTCTTGTGCATTTACAAAAGAAATATCGCTAAACGAGACCACAGGAGTGATCGCAACTTCACTAACAATTTGTTCTCCTTGCTTGATCACAAGTGTGTTGGGTATATCATCTGTATTTGCCTTGGCACTTGGAAGCTCAAACTCAATTCCAACCTCTTTGACCAGTTCCTCACCGGCCCTGTGATGATGAAATACAGACACACTTCCATGATGGGATACATAACCTATTCCCAGAGGTCCTAAAGCGAAAGCTGTCAAAATAGGAACCCCAATATTATTAACCAAGGATCTTTTTCCTGGATCTTCAATCTCTTCAATGGCCTTTCTCAAATTCAAAGTAAAATCTTCGGGCTCGGTAGGATTTATGGTTTTGGCTTCAATTTGAAACATTACATTATATGGAGAATACTTATACCCTTTTAATGCGAAGGTTTTTAAAGTCTTACGAAACTGCCCGGGTCTTACCATCTTAGTTAAATCGAGAACTTTCTCCATTAGATAATTTTCTGTTTTTGAATATTGCTCCGTGAGCGTTTTGCTTTTTAATTCCTTCTCACTTATTTTCTTATCGAAGTAGTCTCTCAGCTCACCATTGTACTCTTTGTAATTAACATTAAATACTTTGTAAGTGGGAGCGTACAACTGGAAACTATTTAAAGCCTCCCGATAGAGAATTAAGGCTATCTCTTTATCTCTCTTTGTTCCAAGGACTTCGTGCATGGTGGCTGCAAAATAACGGGCAGAGAAGTCATCCACTAAAAAAGTCTTAGCTCCCAATCTTTTCATCTCTTGATAAAAACTATTCCATGCAATTAAAGTTGATCTTACTCTATTTGTATTTGTTTGAATCTGAGCATCCGAAAGTTCCGTCTTTATTAATTGAATTTTCCCATCGACTTGCTTCTCTTGGTAATAAAAGCCTGTTTCAGCCAATCGATAAAAGCTCATGGCCTGATAATAATAAAGCATTGATCTTTCAAATAGCGATCCATAAAAAACTTGTGAATTATCATTAATGATTGAACTAGCAATCATTTTTCTCACGCTTTTAGTGTAGAGTTGATCTACGAGTTCATTCGCTTCAACAAATATCTTAGCCGCTTTGTGATATCGTTTTTGATAGAAGGCCAGAGTGCCTTTATCCATTAAATATAGTAATTGATTATCTTCTGACTTAAGACTTGAAGACTCAAGGTATTTCTCAGCTTGAACAAATTCCTGTTTTACAAAATGTTCTCTGAGTTTATTCTGATCTTTTCTCGACTGGAGAGCACAGCTCCCCAGTAAGAAAAGTATGAGTAGTAGTCTTACCAACCGTAACTCTTTTTATTTGAAAACTTATTGATTCTTGTTCTCAATCTAAAAACTTCACCAGCTGTTTCAATATTCGTCATTCTTAAATTAACAGAATATTCTTTAAGAGTTTTTCCATCTCTTTTTTCTGGCTTCATATATACGTTACCGAAAATCATGAAATCAGCACCAAGTTGCTTTCCAATTTGTTTAACCTGGTCTGGATCAACCATACCATCATTTTGGTAAGTGATTTCTTCAAGAATTTTTTCACGAGCTTTGTTATCTACCAGAATAAAATCTCCAGCAGCTGAAACTTCGTAAAGAAACTCATCGTTTAAGTCATCAATTGGAAAATAAGCTTCTGATGTGTTGTTTTGAACTTCAGCAATGAAAACCTTTGGAGTCTTTTGAGTCTTAGACATAACTCTTTTATAACCTTTGTGATTTTGCATTTGTTTTAAAAGCTCAGAAACAGCTCTTTTGGTATCTTCCCCAACCCAATTGTCAGTAATTTCCATCGATTTCGCATCTGAATCTTTGTTACTCACACGCTCAGCTTTATAGCTTGAACATGAAACTGAAAGGACAAGTAAACTTGCTAATAATAACTTCATAATCTGTCTCCTATTTCAAATTAAGTTTATCAATATTACTTTCTAAACGACTGACAAATTTTTTGCGGATTTTTAAGAACGCATCTTTTTTATCACGGCCATTAGATACAAATGAAACCACATAGCTGCCAATTTCTTTTCCACTTCTATTCATGGCTTTCATATTCATTTCAAAAGTAAATTTTTTGAAACCACGAACATTTAAAAACTCTTCATTATCACTGAAAGTCACGTTGATTGAGAAGTCTTCATCTTTTTCTGTAATCTTATAACCAACTTCAGTTAAAAGCTCTGAAAGTTTTTTACGAAGATTTTCTGGGACAGCATCTCCAACTTCTAGTTTTAATTTCGAACCACCAGCATCAGAGAATTTCAGTGCATTGATTTGATCGAAACTAACTGGAGATGGAATTCCACCTTCATCTACGATGATAAGCTTCTCATTTAAGATTTGGCGCTCATTAAACAAGATATTAAGCTTCTTTACGTAGAGCTTACTCTTAAGATTAAAAAAGTGTTTTAGTTTGCTATCGATATCTCTAATCTCTGTTAAGAGAAGATTTCTCGTCTTTGCTTTATCTAACGCAGCAAGCGAAAAATGCAGACCATTTTTCTTAAAACGCTCCTTAATTTCTGCTCCTTTTAGCACTAAATCAATCTTTTTAGAGATGTTATCCTCTACATATTCTTCCATTTCTGTCTGCTCATCACCTGAAAAACTATGTTTTGAAAATTTAAATTCCCCCTTAACTTGCATCTCAAAAATTCCAGCTAAAGACTTCTGAGCTCTCGCATCACTCTCTGCCATACTTGCACCTTCTGCCGAAGCACAGATGAAGCGATCCTTGCAGAACTCCTGTGCAGAGTACAACCACAGCGGTTCTCCTTCAGGAACTTTTACTGAACGTTCAACTTTATTAGATGAAGCACAGGAGGCCAATATAACTGCTAACCAAACAAACCTTATGCATTTCATGTAAACCTCGCTTTTTTTACATTTAAAGCTTAAATTATTCCCTACTAATGTCAATCACGGAAGACTTGCTTCTTCTGCTTGTAGTCATAGTTGTGCGTAATGTAAGGTTTAAAAAGCAAAGATATGTTACAACATAGCTAGTTAAAAATTGGAGGAAAATTATGGAACACAAATTACCAGAGCTGCCATGGGCACAAGACGCTTTAGAGCCGCATATCTCTAAAGAAACTATCGAATATCATTATGGAAAGCACCACAATGCTTATGTAACTAAGCTTAATGATGCACTTCCAGGATCAAAATTTGAAAATTCTTCACTAGAAGAAATTATTATGCAAGCTGAAGGCGGTATGTTCAATAATGCTGCACAAGTTTGGAACCACACTTTTTACTGGAATTGTTTAGCACCTGGAAAAGGTGGAGCAGCGACTGGAGCAGTTGCTGACAAGATCAACGCAAAATGGGGATCTTTTGATAAATTTAAAGAGGAGTTTACCAATGCTGCTGCGACTAACTTTGGTTCAGGTTGGACTTGGTTAGTAGATAATAAAGGTGAACTTGAAATCTTTAATACTGACGATGCTGATACACCAATGAAGCACGACAGAAAAGCTCTTATGACTATCGACGTTTGGGAGCATGCTTACTATGTAGATTACAGAAATGCTCGTCCTAAGTACATCGAGGCTTTCTGGTCTCTTGTTAACTGGGATTTCGTAAACTCAAATTTATAATTCTTTTGCTGCTGCGCTTCTGCGCGGCAGCATATCCTTCATAAAAACCTAACATTTCCATCAGCTATTTTGTGGTATATAAACTGCCCATGAGCTACAAAATCTTAATCATCGAAGACGACGCAGACATTAGTGAAGTATTGCGATTGCAATTGGAACTAAAACAATATCAACCTGTAGTGGCCTCAAGCTATATCGCTGCCCAAAAGGCAATGGAAAATGAAACTTTTGATCTATTCCTGATCGATAGAATGCTACCTGATGCTTCCGGACTCGATATATGCCGCTACCTGAGAAAACACGATAAATACAACTCTAGCCCTATCATTTTAATTACTGCGATGGCAGAGCCTGAGAATATTGTGGAAGGACTTGATGCTGGCGCGGATGATTATATCACCAAGCCATTTGATATCAATATTCTACACGCAAGAGTTAGAGCTCAACTAAGAAGATTTGATACAGTTAAAAAGACTGGGGATATTCAAATAGGCCCGTTAAGTTTAAACACTGAAAAATGTGAAGTGAAAAACGAAGGCCAAATGCTCCAATTAACCAATACCGAGTTTCAGATTTTATGCCAGTTATTTGAGAATCCAGGAGTGGTTTATTCAAGAGAGCGATTGATCGCCAAAATTCTTGGTGATGAAGTTCATGTAACCAATAGGACAATTGATACACATATTGCAGGATTGAGAAAGAAACTAGGTTCTGCCTCAAATCAGATTGAAACGATTAGAGGGGTTGGCTATCGTCTAAGAGAAGATGGCCAATAAAAATCATTCTCCATTTCCTTGGCATTATTTCGTACGTTCGATTCGTGGAAGAATCTCTCTCGTTGTTATTTCGTGCCTACTAACATTTACAGTATGTACCGCCTTCGAACACAATAGATTTACTAAAGTTCTAATTATCATATTAGCTTTAGCCGTTTTCTCCATCATACAAGGGGTAATAAGAATTATACCCTTCAGAAAGACTCTCGCTAAAATCGACGAGATTCAAGTTCAACTCCCCCATAACAAAAAACTCAATATTATTTATCAAAAAAATGAGTGGATATTGATTCAAGAAATGTTGAAGCTTACAGAAAAATATATCAGAGAACAAAATGAATATATCACTGCTCAGGAGCTACAAAGTCACCTTATCCTAGAGTCTATAGCTGACCCCGTTTTGATTATTGATAACTACCTAAACTGCAAGCAGTATAATTCTCTTTTTCAAAAAAAATTCATTCAAGGTAAAAAGATTAAACTTTTTAATGACGAGAAACTTTGGAAAATATTTGAAGACCCCACTCTTCTGGAATCCTTTGAAAGTGCTAAAGAAAAAAGAGATGTCATTCGACTACATGGTCATTCTATTGGTAGTGAATATTTTGATATAACCATTACTCCAATTATCGACGAGCATGAAGGTTCAAGTTTCAAATTACTAGGAATATTTCACAATGTGACTGACTCCAAGCTAACAGAAAAAATGCGAGTCGATTTTGTCGCGAACGTATCCCACGAAATCAGAACTCCACTCACTTCAATTAAAGGCTTCGCTCAATTACTTTTGGCCCAAAAAGATAACTGTCCTCCTACAATTGTTCCAGCTCTTGAACGAATAAACTACAACACAGAGAGGTTAAAGGATTTATTCGATAATTTGCTGAAGCTTTCAGTAATTGAATCACGGTACGCTTTAGATAAAGAAGAATTAGATTTTACAAAATTAGTCAATTCCATCAAAGCGAGTCTTGCAGCTAAATACCAGAAAATTAAAATTCAAGTCGACATAACTGAAACTGATCCTGTTTTTGGTGATAAAAAATTATTGGAACAGGTCTTCACCAACCTCATGGATAACTCAATAAAATATAACAAAAATCAATTAGCTCACTTAAAACTGAGTTCTCATGCAGATAAAATTACGATCGAAGATAATGGGCCTGGAATCTCTGAAAACGATCTGAAACGCATTTTCGAGCGTTTCTACCGAGTTCAAAATCTATCTTCGCAGCAAGTCGAAGGAACTGGACTTGGATTAAGTATTGTCAAACACATCATTAATAAACACAATGGAATGATCGAAGTAGAAAGTAAAATTGGAGAAGGTACGAAGTTTACTATCAACCTTCCCCGTTAGAAACGGCAACTGAAATCATGTTATATAAAATTCGTTACGCACTTTACAGTGCATCAATTATTGCAACCATGTTAGTTCTTCTTCCCTTTTTTGTGATAAGAGCTGGTAACCCCAAAAACACAAAGCTCTTTTTCAATCTCTTTGAAAAAGTTTCAAAGTACCTTTTAAATATTCATGTTCATATTGAAAACCCTGAGTACTTGCAGAATAACGATCCAGGAATAGTCATTGGGAACCATCAGCATAATTTCGATGTTATTACAGTATCAAAACTTTATCAGAGTTTGATAGTTGTCTTGGGCAAATTTGAGCTTGGCCTTATCCCTATTTTTGGTCAGTTCTTTGTTTTAGGAGGAAATATCCTTGTTAAACGAGGGAATCGCAGGAAGGCTCTTGAGTCGATGAATAAGCTGGAAACGAAAGTGAACAAAAAAGGACTTAAAGTTCTTGTTTTCCCAGAGGGGCACAGAAATAGAAAAGCAGAATTGGCTCCGTTTAAAAAAGGTGCTTTCTACACAGCGATAAAAACTCAATCACCTTTGATTCCATTTTCGGCGTCACAATTTGTTAGTCTAAAATACCCATTAAAAGGATTTGAGAGACTTGATATCTATATAAAAGTACATCCACCTATATCTGTTTCAGGAAAAACAAACAAAGACATACCAGAGCTAATGGCAAAGAGTCGTGAGGTTATTCAGCAAGGTATAAATGAAATGAACCGCCACTACATCAACTAGTAAATATAGTCGATATTAAATGTGGTAATCATCTGGTTGTAAGTGTCATCATCATCACCCACTTGGCTACCAGTAGAATAATCCAAAGTTGCATACCATTTTTTCGAAATTTTTCTCGAAAGGTTTAGCCCTAATGTCGTCAAGTTCGTTGCGGCACGATCGGAATCATCCACATAATCGGTGTTAGTAAGGCTCACATAAAATGTCGGTGTCAAAGCTTCGATTGAAGCTACAATGCTATCAAGTCTTAAAGTGAAGGCATTATTATTACTTGCCTCACTATCAGAGTCACTATAAGTATTCATTGCATACTGACTAAAAAGAAAGAATGTAATATGTTTAGTAAGATATATTTGTTCGTATCCAAAACTAACAGTCGAATAGTCACTAGTGTCCGTCACAGCATCTGTCAGAGCATACCTAAATCGTAGAGTTGTCGGATTGTTTTTTGAGAACTCGAGTTGTGTAGATAACTGAACACCTGTCACTTGACTGGATTCAGCAAATTCATCATCAGCATCAGCATCATCTGCATTATAAGTGTAATCAAAATCCGTAAAAATTGTTGCAGGAGCATCATTATAAATAAACTCATAATTAGTTTTTAAAGCTGCTGTATAGTAATAGGTATTATAAGGTTTAATGCTATCAGAGTCAGACAAATACTTGGTGTAAGATGCGGTAAATTCAGGCGCATAAGAAAAGGAAGAATTTGGATAAAATGAGTATCGCGCAAAAGCTCCTGCCGAATAGTAAGCAGAAGAATAATCCTCTTCATTAGTACCCGACTTATCACTGTCACTTAAAGTCGTAATATTATCATTAATTCCATAGAGTGCATTAGCTCTTAAAAAATAGGGAGGTCTTGCAGTTAGTCTTCCATTTCTCATTCGAAAAAGAATCAATTCGTATTTTCTTTGAAGCTTTTCAATTTTTGTTTTGATTTGTCCTGCTAAGGCACTATCTTCGTTCCAAGCGAGAGCCTTTTTATACTGAGGTATGACGTAATCCTTTACTCCATTGTATACATCCGGCTGCCTTTCAACTTGCGCGAGGTATACATCCCCTATTTGCATTCGAGCGGCTTGAACAACCTGATCTTTTTCTTCTTTAGGAAGTTTTTCAATTAGATTGTAGAAGCTAACTGCTTTTTTATACTCTTTTAATTCTTGAGAGATAAATCCAATATAATAAAGTGAAACCCCTACTTTGTATTTGTGCTTCACAGATTTCTTAAATGCGATTCTGGCTCTTTTATATTTCTCGGCAACATATAAAACTTGTCCATACTCATAATAAATATCCGCAGAGTCATAATTGAGTTTTATGGCTTCTTGAAAATATTTTTCTGCTTGATCGAACTCATTTAAACGGGCAAAGCTCATCCCCTTCCAGTAGTAGATCAAACCTTGAATTTCCTTACCTCTTTTAGAATTTGAATCTACTCTTTTTTGAAGCTTATCAAGAACGCTAACAACTGTTTCATATTGACCTTGTTGAAAAGCTTCGAAAACTTTCTTCACAACTTCCGTGCTCGAACTTGCAGCAAAAGTTGAAAAAGAAAAAAGTAAAATAAACAAAATAAAGATGTTCTTCATCTAGCTACCTAATTGTTGGAATCTATTGAAATTATAAGTGATTGAGAGAGATTTTATGAGGGAGAAAAAAAGACCCTCACATGGAGGGCCTCTACTTTATTAGTCAACTTTAACTCTAATTTTTGTCGTTCCTGGAGGCGGTGGAGGTGGTGCCCCTCCTTGCCCTGGGGCATTGGTAGTAGGATTTGTCGTAACTGGCTGACCAATTGGAACAGGAACGCAGTTTGCACAAACATTCCCAGAATCAAGATTTCCGGCAGGAGCTGGCCCAGCTGGACTTCCATCAGGGTTCAACATCAGGCTCCCCGCTTTAGTCGGATCATTAAAATCCTCAGGTATTATTGGAGGAGGTAAATCTCCCGCTTGATTTGGATCTCCATTTGGTCCTTCTGGTGCTTTGAAATCTTCAGGAGAAGGTGGAGGTAGATCATCAACAGATCCTGCAGGTGTAGGTCCTTCAGCATCTTGAGTTTTTAAGTCTTGTTCTACTTGAATAGCAATCTCTGGAGGGAGCTCAACTTTTGGTGCATCATCAAAGCTCACCATTTGATCAACTGGAACAATCGACTCTCCCATTCCCGGAATCACGGCCATTTTACCGTCATTTGTTTCTGTAACAAAAGATCCATCAGAGGTAATATTGATTTGCTCAGGTGGGATATACTCACCGGCAGCATTAATATCACCCATTGTGGAACTTACCCACTCTCCAGTATTATTGTCAAAAACAGCGTCGTTCGCAGGCTGAATAACAGCACCTGTTTCAACGTGCACCATGACCCCATCTGCTGGTTTTTCATCTAAACCGTCTTTAAAGCCCTTTGATACTTCCATATCAATCTTTTTATTTTCAATTTCCGCGACTTCAACTTTAACAATTTTTTTAATTTCTTCTTTTAAATTGACTGGGTCATTTGCAACAATATCTCCAGTAAGACCAGGAGGCACAGGTGATTTTCTTCTCTTAGCTTTCTTAACGTCAGAATCTAACATACTGATGTTATTTTGAAGTTTAGCAAATTGTTTACTATTCAATTTCGCTGGCACTGTTGGAACCGGCTTATTTCTTAAAGCGACTGATACCTGACCAGGGAGAATTTTTCGCCCTTTATTAACGACTGACTCTAAATCTGCTGCTCCCCCTTTAGGAAGTTTATTAAAGACAATCGCCCCTTCAAAAAGAACCGTTGTCGTGTTACCCGTCTTTCGGTTAGTCGAAAACATGAAGTCAGTTCCACGAACCCCCATGACTGCATTTTTAGATTTAACAAAAAGTTTTGATTTATCTTTATCCATCTGCAAATAATCTTTGGTAACTTGAGATCTTATTTTACCAGTGAGGACATTGATAACCCCCGCTTCTTTTTTACTGAATTTTTCAATTTTCAACTCAGACTTTGGACCGACATTCATAGAAGACTTATCTACAAAGCTCAAACGAACGAAACTTTTTGGCGCTGTCTTAATAATCGCCCCTTCTTCAATCCACATCCCTTTCTGGATCGCAGTTGTTTCTCCAGCAAGATTTGTGACTGAAGCTGTCCCTTTAGCTAGTTTGACGATGGCCACGTTCTTTCCCTTTTGTGAAGAAAAAGCCATGATACTCATTGCAAACATGAGAATTATAATTATATTTTTCATCCTATTACTCCCACGGGCTAATCGGTTGAAAGTGATCATTTCTTCAATTTTCATATGCTTATTATGAACTGCATGCTCTTCATCCATGAGGAAACTAGAAAATTCAAACACTTAGACTTAGTTTAAGAATGACTTAATTCTTTAATTGACTAAAAAACTAGGCAAAGTCAACACTTCAAAAAAGGCTACACTCTTTTTCACTAACCGCACTTGGATTAATTCCAAGTAACTGCTCATATCTTCTCGCTTCCTCAATCTGTACTGATTTGGGATAAATCTTTCGAAACTGGCACATTGAAAATAATTCAGCGAACCATTCATTCGGATTGGAAGTCGCATACATTGAAATGAGTCTATTTTGAGTGAGGAAATCTCTGGATTTTTTAGACTTATAAGAGCTAAGCCATTTAGGATAGTCTTGTGCCCTAAAAGTGATGTTTTCAAAAACTTCCTTTCGCACATTTAATTTCTCTCTATTATTTTTAAGATAGGCGCTGTTAACCGTTTTAGGCTCAAACTTCCATCCACTTTGTTTTGCTAAATCCAGAAAGTCCCATTCTAGCGAGTGAGCTACTTCATGGGCCAAAGAGTGAATGATTAAAGGGATGACATAGGCATTTATAAATTGCTTGAAATTTGCTCCCTTAAAATTCGTTTTGTATTGATTATCTATGAATCTTTTTAATTTGGTTGGATCATAATTAAGAGTCTGAGATGCTTTAACATAGTTAAAAAAATTGTTTTGACCAGTTGAGATATTCAAATTTGCACTTCTCAAAAACTTAATATTTTTCAGAGGTAGATTTATTTTTTCTTTCAATTGCCATAGAACTTCGATAACCAGAAATTCATGCGCCATAGCCTCTTCTTGAATAAAATGAATATATTTTTTAAGGGAATTAACGATTGTTCCCATTTGAGTTTGAGAAAGATAATTATTCGCCATTGGAATCGTTTTGGATAGGCTAGCAACATGAGTGTCATTAACAGTTTCATCCAGTAAATTTAACACCCCATCATTATCCCAATCTAGGTCTTCTACAGAGACAACGAGATTATCTCCAAAAGTTGCCACGCTGAAATCACGAATTCCATCTTTATCAAAGTCAGAAAAAAGAATTTCCTCTTTTATATCAAATTTTTTAACCAACATAGACAAATGTTCGAGCTCTTTCTCAGTCGCTATTTTGGTCGGCTCGATAAGGTTTCCAAAAGGGAAAGACTTCATATTGAATCCCTCAGGGAACATAAAAAACTTAACTTTCGAACTAAGCTTTTGGTTAAAAAAACTCTTAAACTTCTCTAGTAGTTGGTTTTCATCATCCCTATAACCTTTTGGAGTTATCACTTCAAAAGAAATCCCCTCTTCCTTAAGGTGAAGACTTAAATCTTTAACGTGAAGTCCGCCTATAATAACAATTGGGTTGTCATATTTTTCGATTATCTTTAAAAATTTTTGATTTCTTTTATAAATTAGATCTTCGAATTCTAGAATGGCCTTTTTTACTTTTTGAGTTGAAAACTCGACTGGATCGTCAATTTTAGATTGCCTAGGAAAAAGATCTTTCAAATTTGATGCATAAAATTTAAATTTGTCCTCATCCCCCTGCTCTTTTGCCTCCATCAACCTCTGTAAGAAGCCAAAGTATCCACGCATATCAGATGCAGCTTTTAAATTTTCTTTTATAAGTTTTAAGTCGTCACCACATACGACCTTGAGTTCGGGGTATTTGGCCTTCAGCTTCATCGGCACTGGAGCTAGGATATCTGCATAATACGCCTTTCCAATCTCTGACTTTAGTTTCTTAAGCGTCCAACCATTAAAGTTCTCAATATATCCATCTTTAATTTCCCCCTCACAGCCTTCGGCAATTATAGTAAACTTTCTCTCCTCTTTAATTCTTTTCTCTACCCAAAGGTATATATCTTTTTGATTTTCAAATTGCGGTGAATTTTTTGCTTTTTCAACTTGAGAGGTATCCGTAGCAGCAGTTAAGTGCCACTGCTTCACTAAATAAACCTTCTTATCTGATTTTGAAAAAGAACAGGAAACTAAAAGGAAAAAGATAAATAACTTCATACTATATACAGCCTTTAGCCAAAATTTCATTTTCAGCCTTGAATTGTTTTTTTATGTCTTGATAGCGCTTGCACTCTTCTGGAGAGATTGGATCTTGTTTACTCCAGGCTTCAAATAATTTAGCGTTTTTATTCGAAATAATTCCTCGATTAGGATACTTCAGATCCATATAAAAATATATTCTCGCGATATCGCCTTTCACACTATTCCTAGGCATAACTTTTCTTTCTTTCAGAAAAAAACCAGAGCAAAGTTCCTCCCCTTGAGTTAATTCAGCAAACGAAAAATTTGAGCGCAAAGCATTTACACTACCGACAGCGGGGACGAGATTATAGGGATCCCCCTCCATTAACCTAAAAAGGTCATTTTTTTTTCTTGCGCACTTTCTAGGGCTTTTACTTTTTTTCCCACATACTTTCTTATGCTCTCTCCACTCTGAAAAGGACTGACCAAATGCATGAGCTGGAACAATATGCTCCCACTCTAAGCGAGATTTTCTTTTTTTATGTTTTTTGGTTTTGACCTCACAAGATTTCAAATCAATAGTTTTAGCTTGATAGTTGCATCCACAATAAAAAGTTTTATTCTTTTTTCCGTAGACGATCTTATCCAGCTCGGTCTTACTTTTATTAAAGCTAAAACCGAAACAAACCTGAGCTTGGCACAGTAAAAGCAAGCTAACTATTTGATATTTAATATATTTCCCCTGTAAAAAAATTGGACATCTCTAGAAGATTTTACATCAAACCTGTGCTTTTTTTCAATTTTTGTCATTATATATATATGAAATTATTGAGCACAATATCATTTTTATTGATCCTTACAACCAGCTACGCAAAAGCTGACGTGCTTAATTATAAAAACATTAATTCTCTCGCAGGTATCATTTGCCAGCAGGTTCTGAAGGAGAATGACAGTAGCTTCATTTCAAAATTTTCAATTGATAAGACCCAATTAGATAAAAATGAATTTAAAGTTCAACTGACAGGCACTTGTAATGCCGAGGTTAAGAATGGACAGATCACTAAATTCGGAGAAGAAATCGAACTCATTTTTTACAGTAACAAAGAGACGGCAAAAGGGCGTTTAGGGATAAAGGAGATTAGGATCGATTTAAACTCTCTAGGCTTTAGTCATGTCCTAATAAAAGACCCTCTCTTCAATGAAGCTGTCAAAATTAAATTTACAAGCTCTAAATGGAGCAGCAATAATATGATCGTCACCTTTGAGCCTATTAAATTACAATTTAATGGTAACAAGGCCCTAGAGGATACTGCAAACTTGAAATTAAAAGATTCGACTGTCTATAACCTTTGGAACTTTGAAGCCTATAGCTGCAATAACAACCTAGAACAAAAAGACTGTTCAAGACTTACGAGTAAATTATGATTTTATACGGCTCTGATGCCTCCCCCTATGTACGAAGGATTCGCCTTCTTTTACACGGCAAGGAGTTTGAATTTAAAAAAGTAAGTGTCTTCAACGCTGCTCAAAGAAAAGAACTTTTAAAGCTCACTCCCATTTTAAAAATCCCGCTTTTACAAGATGGTGATAAAATCATTTATGATTCATTATTAATCACCCGTCATTTAGGTTTTGAAATAGACCTAAAGACTCACCAAGATCTTATTTTAATTAACGAAGCTAATGATGCAGGAATAATCTATTATCAACTCAAATTTATGAACCTGGACCCACATTACAAAAATCAATTTAGCCTCAATCAAAAAAGCCGTATATTAAATATCCTAGAATACTTTAATGAAAATGTACCTAGCACTTGGAATTTGAGCGCTCAGTGGTTGTACTGCATGCTAGACTGGTTTGATTATCGTGAAGTCATCCCATGGAAAGAAGACTTCACGAATTTATTAGATTTTAAAGAACAGAACGAAGAACGTCCTGAAATTATAGCGACGGCCCCTTAAACAGGCTCTGAGCGATTCATCCTAAAATGAGGCTGATCATCTGCATCCGCCTCACCTAATTGACCTTCTTGGTGTGCAATTAAAACACAAACTGCTGCATCTCCCGTCACGTTCACCGTGGTCCTTAGCATATCTAGAATTCTGTCGACTCCTAAAATAAGGGCAATACCTGCACTTGGTACACCAATCGCTTCCAAAACAATCAATAGCATAATGATACCAGCGCCTGGAATAGCAACAGTACCGACAGATGCGAGTACAGCGGTGAAGATGATTGTGAGTTGATCACCAAAAGTTAGTGGAATGCCAGTGGCCTGAGCAATAAATACAGCTGCTACGGCTTGATAGAGAGCTGTTCCATCCATATTAATAGTCGAACCAAGTGGAAGAACAAAAGAAGTTACCTCTTCTTCAACTCCTAAATTTTTTTCACATCTTTCCATGGTTACAGGTAGAGTCGCTCCTGAAGAACTTGTTGAAAATGCAAGTAATTGAGCTGGGGCAATTCCTTTAAAGAAAGTTTTTAACTTCATCGGAGTAAAAAATTTAATGATGACTGGAAATGTGATTCCTGCATGAAGAAAAAGTGCGAACACAACAACAAAACAATAAAAGCCGAGACCTTTTAAAAGTTCCCCTATTTGAGAGATATCATCTCCCGCAACGGAAACAATCGTATTCGATAGAAGTGAGAAAACCCCAAATGGAGCAAGTAGCATAGTCATATCTACAACTTTCAGAACAACTTCGTTAGCGATATCTAAAAGTTGCACCAATTGATCTGAGCGACTATTCTCGATCTGGATGAGTGCAATTCCAAACAAGATAGCGATGATAACAACTTGGAGCATATTCCTATTATTTGCTGATGCCTCTAAGATATTTTCAGGAAACATATCAATGATTGGCTGTAGTGGTCTTCTCTTTTGAGCAGCTTTTGCGTTGTCTTCTTTAGATTTAACAGTGGCTTCATAACTCTTTTTCAGTTTCTGAGTGAGTTCATCAGGGATACTATTACCAGGCTTAAATACATTAACTGCTACAAGGCCTATCGTAACAGCTATAGCTGTTGTAAAAAGATAAACTGCTATTGTTTTTCCACCCATTCGAGAAAGCTTTTTAATATCTGAAAGTGAAGCGACTCCTACTATTAATGAGGTCAAAACGAGAGGAACGGCGATGAGTTTTAAAAGATTGATGAAAATCTTTCCCCATGGAGCAATCCAATCTAGCGTAAATTCTTGTAGCCCAAACGCTGCCGCAGCAATTCCCCAAACAAGCCCAAGAATCATTCCAATAATAATTTTCCAATGTAACTTTTGATACCACTTCATGTAGTTCCTTCCTCTATATTTAATTACTCTTTTTGATTTTTATTCTGTTACTTCTCTGAAGTAATCATCTCTATGCGCTTCTACAATTGTGGCTCGATTGAGATCGACTAGAGTAGACTTCAATGCAGAGTGCGGATATTTAAATGGCATCGCAAATATTAAAAAAAGTTGTTGCCATTTTTCAACTGTATCGCTTTTAACTATAGTTCCAAGAACATGTCCGTCTTTTTTCTTAAACTCTGTGGTCACGGTATAGGTTGTCTGGGATGAGCTCGGAACTAAAAAAAGAGTCGCGTAAGTTAAAATAGCTCGGTTAAGACTACCTTCACCTTCGCTCTTTATTTGAATATCTGCAGTCACATCAGGATTTTTTTCATCAAAAACAAAAATTCCGGATTCAATATAGGCTTGTTTAATCTCTTCGATCATTTCAATCTTCTTGGTGTCACTAATAGAGCTTTTCTTTAATTCTCCATTATAGATGTGATCATATTTCGAAAAATTTAGTTTGAGTTTAATCTTTTCTTCAACCTTTAAGTCTCGTGGGTACTCTCCTAGATGAGGTGTATTTTCCACTCTCCACCCAGCACAAGAGAAAAGTAGTCCTAAAAATAAAAAACTCAATAACTTCAAACAAAACCTCCTAAGGCTTTAAAAATAATCTAGCTAGATAATCCCATTAAACGCTCAAAATCAGAAATATCATCAGTCTGAGTTATACCAAAGAAAGTATTTAACCATGCTTGATACTTCTTATTTTCTTTTGCTGCTAACATTCTACATTTCATCATTTTCTCAGTTGCAGGACTGAATCCTCCAGGGAGATCTCCATCACAATACTGCCTTTTCCAAAGCTCATTCAATTGATCCTTCGCCTTTACAGAAAATTTCTGCAGAATCTCATTCATCACTAGGGATTTAGATTTAAATTGTTCTGAGACGGGATAGATACCAGCATAAGAAGCAGTATTGTTATGGTTGGTGATTGTTTCTTTGATTGTATCGGTATAGGTGATAAAACGATCTCGCCCAAATAGATTATACTTAGCTTTCATTTGAACCTGAAAGGATCTGGTAGCTTCACTCACACGATAAGTGTACGTCCTTTGAACATCCCGAGTCTTCTTGACTTTCTTTTTCTCTTTTCGGCCATCCACATATGTTGTCTCATAATCATAATAAGTCTCTGTTGCCGTATAATCTTTCTGCTTTAAGACGATACGAGAGTCTACCGATTTACTTATTGCTCCCACAATATTGAAGTCCATTTTCTTTTTCCCGGCCATATGAAAGAATGGTGACTTCTCTGCATTCTTCATCATCTCCGAACGTAAATTATCGTAGTAATCCTGCGAAAGCCCCCCAACGTTAATAGAATAGGAAGCACTTGATGCTAGGCTATTTAGAAATTCATTCTCAGAATCAGAGATTCTTGGAACTTTAGCTGCTTGATCAAAAATATGACAGACTCGGGATACCATATCTGTATGAAATGGTTGTCTTCTGTTTATACTTGATCTCAATTTATTACAGTATTTTTTCCCTCTGTTTTCAAGGGAAGCTTTGATATCTTTTATATCGTTAAGATTTCTTTTGGTAAAAATAGGCTCAAAACGTGAAACTAAAATATATTGTTTAATTGGATATTTTTGATAATTTTCTGTTTTGATCAATGAAATAAACAATGGATACAACATTTTAATTTGCTTGTCATGAAAAGACGAAATATTATGTCCATCAGTGTATCCCCATTGACGGTGTAGTTTATCTAACTCCCAAGTTAGGTCTACAGCTTGCTGAGACTTCCCTACTTTAATTAAGTTTCTTAACTGCACCAATTTTTTATTGGTTATTTGAAATTCAGCTTCTCTCTTGCCCTCAACTGCTTCCTCATTACTTGGATCTTCTAAAAGTGCTGCGACCCAAAACTTATGGGCAACTTCCCAATTACCTTTTTCCATATGCTCTTTAGCAAGTTTCGTATTGGAGGCACATGAAATTAAAACAACTATTAAGGTTACAAGATATATAAGTTTCATAAGAACTCCTAAATTTTTCTTTGCCATAAGGATGACATAACCAGACGAAACTATCAATTGCGCACAGAGCTATTTGATAAAAAAATAAACCTAGTTATAATGAGTTATGCTCATTTTACTATCACTTATACTATTGGCGTCATGCTCAAATTCCGAACTCTATCGGGTGGTTCACCCAGACGCTCAGTATAGTAAAACCCATTTAGTTCGAGGAGACGGTTTGCTCAGTTTTCCCGAGTATGATCTCTATCTTTTTCCGAACCCCTATGGGGACAAATTTAGTCTACAATTGGAAGTTCGCAACCACGGAGCTGAACGACTCGCCTACAGTATAAATTCTGTTTCGCTTAAAAGCTCGCTGAAAGTTAAATATACATTAATAGAAACTCAGGTATATGATTGCCGCTCTGGTGATCGCATAATTCCTGAAGATAAAACGATCCTCATTGAGGGAAATCGCTGTATAAGAATTTGGTATGCCTTCAATACTGGAACCGAAAAGCATCGTGAACTCACCTTTCAAGATTGGGGCCTTCTAAGACCCGTGAGTGTAAAATTTAAACGCTCAAAAAAATCTTACCTTAAGTAGCTAACTCCCATTTAACTTTCGGGTGTGAATGAAATTTCTCCCATAATTCTAAGTAGCGAGCGAAGTGCTGATGTCCAGGAATATGGACAGCATTTTCTTTGAAATCTAGTTTCATCATTTGCCAGTCTAACAAATGAGTGAAATCGATATGGTCAACACCATATAAATTTCCTAATTCTATGAAGTTTTCTACTGACTCTAAATTGTTTTTCTGAACGACGAAATTAAATCTTAGTTTTTCAATTTCTTTTTTAAAACGAAGTTCTCGCAAGAAGTGCAAATTTTTAAGGAGTTGATTCCAGTTTCCGTCTCTGACATTTTTAAAAGTACTTTCGTCGCCGGCATCAATTGAGACATTAATTTCAGTTATCAATTTTCTAGCAGGGCCTAATTTTTCAAAATTCGCTTTCGTGATTAAAGTTCCATTGGTTATGATAGCGACTTCACGCAATCCAGAGGGATTCAACTTATAAAGAACCTGCAGTAATTCTTGATACAGAGGAGAAAAAAAGAACTCGCCATAGCCACCGAATTTTACTTTCTTTATGCTTTTAAAAACTTGAGAGAATCTTATTAACTCAAGTCTCATTCTATTGTCCCAATCTGGTTGAACTTTAAAAATGGGTTCTTTCCTGCAACTAGGACAAGCAAGATTACAGCGGCTATCGGCTTCTATAGTTAGCGAAGTTATCGGAAAATTTTGGTCGAACTTTCCTTCTCTGATCTGTTGTAATTCTTTATTCCCAATAAAAACTTCATGCTCATCTAAAGTATCTAGTTCACTAATATCAATCAGAGGGTATTTACATATTTCTCTTCGACAATATTTAAAACTCCCATCAAGCACAGATTCTCTTAGTGACACCGCGGCCTTACTCATGCCGGGAAGCCCGGAATGATCTAGTGAAAAATACTCATTTGTCAGCCAAGAACTACAACATGGTATATGGACTCGTTCTCCAAAACTAGACCTGGAAAATGGATAAGGACATATTTTTATACTCACAGTAAGTTATACTACCACGCAGGATCATTCATATAAATTCTAAATAACTTATCTCCTGTCGTTTTTTCTTTCATTAACCGAGTGAAATCGATTGTTATTTTCTTTTCTTGTTCATTCCCATGCAAACTGATGGCGTCGAGATCACTTTTTGGTTGAATGATGAACGCGAGATAGTTATGGGCAATATAGTTAAACTTTTCAATATAATCTTTTGAGAACTGGTCTTTTTCAGCAAACGTGACTGAAACCTTTACCTTCATTCTAACGCGGCTAAACTGAAAATTCTGTTCTTTTAGCGCTTCCCGCAAGATCCGAATCATATGCACTTTCAAAAAATTATTACTACCAGAGAATTTCGAATATTTTTCACTATAGCGACCGTTTAGAAAAGATAGAGAAGCCTCAACTACACCAAAAATCTCTTTTTCAATAAAGACTTCAGGATAAGTTGTGTGTGCATAGATACTATCAAAAAGTTTAACTAACTCACTCCCCTCTCCATCAGCTCCAAACTCCTCTGTTCCTTGGAATTGGTATTGATCGTAGTTATCTTCTTTTTTATAAGCCAAATCTTTAAAAGTTCTAATGGTTTTCTTTATCCCTTTCTTCGTTTTCCTTTTGAAAAATCTTTCTTTCTTTTTTACATGTTTGATTTTTAAATGAACTATCTTTTTTTCAAATTCTTTTTCTTTTATTTTTTTATTGTCTAAATATATAGAACACAGAAGGAAAAGATGAACAAATAAACTTATTGTTAATATTGAAATAAAACGCACACAAGAATCCTCCCAATATAGTCATGAACCTGCGTCAGGATCATGTCAGAAATTGGTAAATTTTTATAAGCATCTTTTTAAAATTTTATTTTCTCTAATGGCCTCTAATTGCATCTTCGCCTTATCTATTTCCCCTTTGGATTTATAGCAGGAAGCTACTTCTCTTAAACCTTCAGCTATATGACGGTAATCATCACAACGCCATTTTTTCGATTTATGATAGGCTTCCCTACCTAAACTTGCAGTGCTTAGTCCTGAGATAACGACCTCGCTTGTCATTTGCCCCACACACTCTCCGCTGAAATTTCCATCGCCATTAAATGCTGAGTCGACGATGAATGCGGGAGTGCAAATAACGAACCCCACACCTACACCTGCAAAAGTATAAATAACCAGATCTCCCATGTAACCAAGACCCGTTACGAAATAGCTGGCGCTATGGCCTAAGGTTGATTTACTAATCCTGTGAACCATCTGCTCATTATTTTCTTTCGATTCGGTGTAAGAGTTAAAGCAGTCGTCATCAGCGATTTTAGTAAAGTTGATATCATCGAGTTTAGGGCGCTCTCGCGTGCATGAGACAAAGGAAACGATGATGAGCAAGATCACTTTCATAATTAATTTTAACAAGATTCAAAAAAATTGCCCATCTGCTTCACTTATAAGTGCTCCAAATAACACAGTCTTTTTTTAGCGTAAGTTTTGTATAGGTTACAACTGCTGAAGCAATGATCATTTTAAGCTAGAATACGACCATGAAGTATTATCAGGCTTTATTCCTACACGATCCCTATATTAGAGTCTCACCTCTCTATAATATCATCACTATATTTGATTCCAATCAATATGAAAGGCAAGATTATGATGTCCTAGGAAAACCTCAGAGACAATATATCTTGAAAAGGCTTTTAGAGACAGATCACAAACAGCAAACCGGGAACTTGGTGGCCCATAAGAAATCTGGGCAAAAACTGTGCTTTGTGAAAAATACTCGCCTCGCTATCAGCCCCTTAGAGAATTTGTTAAATGTCTATAACCACGACGACATTTTTATCGTCACTCCTAGCTGCTATTTTCTATTTCTCTTAAATAAACTAGAGAGATTTAAAGATGAAACGATAAAAGAGGAAATCTATAATTTAATTAAGGTTCATCCTGTGAATCTTGAACAATCACTTCAATTCAGCAAACACACTAAAATTGAAGACTTAATTAAAGTGCACTACCCTTCCCTCAAGGAAATCCAAGCCAATGCTATAAAGACTGAACTCAGTGGGAAGCAGCCTTTAGGTCAGCGCAGCTAAGTTACTAAATTTAATATTCAAAAGCTAAACTAATACTTAACTCTCCCAATTAAATTAAAGCTATTGAGTCGTTTTTCCGACTATATTCCTAGGGAGTTCCTATGCAAAAAAATTTAATAGCTTTAGCTTTAATATTTATTTCAACTTACTCTTTTGCCTATGACTTAGGTGATATCGCAAGAGTTGGGACATGTGAATACGAAAATAGAATTCGCTTTATGCAGGACCCGTGTCTCCTCAAAAGTAGTACCGCAGAAAAAAATTGTCGGGAAGAAGAAAAGGCTAGAGAGGAAAGGCTAAAAGCGGACTGCAACTCCAGAAAGACAAAAGACGAATGTGATCCAACTGCCAAAGGGCGACTAAATTTTTCCTATTGTAAATGGACAGGTGATGATCCAATTAAAGTAACTAAAGATCAATATGAAAATGCAAGCTGCTTAAGTGCCTACAATGAGGGTCGCGGTAATTGTGAAACTCTCTCAAACTCAGCCTGTATTCAGTCAAAAGAATGTATTCTTGTTGCTCCTGTCTGTAGTGTAGATTGGCATGAAAATGGTTTCGCTAAGTGTAGCGGGCATAAGAACGAAAGAACTTGTAATGCTAGACCTTCTAAATCTGATGGAAGCTACAAATGTCGATGGGGCGCAGAAGTTAATGAAAAGAATATACCAGTTGAAGTGAGTCTTCAAAAAAGCATCGACTGTCAAAAATCAGACCTACTTTGTCAATACACTGCTGACGGAATCACTTGTGATGATGGAAACGATTATAAAAATTCATCGAACCCATTTCAAATTTTAGGAGAAGAAATTCAAAAAGAACCAAGCTTCAAACCGACAATTGACCGATCTCCTGGAACAGATGCTCAAAAAGAGTAAAAGAACGTGGAGTGAATGTAATAAGATCTAACTCCTAAAACTCTTCTCATTTTCAACCTTACTTAAATTTCCCTACTACTAAAAAAACACATATTTTTACCTGTTCTTCAATAAGATTAGCTATTACAATTATAATTTAAAAAGGTTTTTTGATGGCAAAAGTTAGTAAAATCAATGATCAAGAGTTAGATAAATACATCCGTTATTACCAAAAAAAAATTTCAGATAATAATTATACTCCAAAAGATAAAGTCAGATTAAGTGCTCTTATCAAGGAGAAAAGAAAGCGTTCCACAGTGGTGCCTAACTCAAATCTGAAAAGCAAATATGGCACAGCTTCTACAAGTAAAAGAATATATGCAACATTAATTGATGCCCTACTCACCTTCTTCTGCTTTTTTATTATGAGTATTATAAATGGGACTGAATACAACACCACAACATTTGGATTTACAAGTACGACTCAAGTAATAGTTGGTTTTATAATTGCTTACACTTATCTTTGTGTACCTATAGTATTATTTGGAAAAACTCTAGGTAAGCACATTTTTGGACTACGTGTTTCCTCAATCAAAAACCCTTATCAAAAACCAAATATACTTCAAGCATTCATCAGGGAACTCATCCTCAACTTCACTCTTCCATTAAGCTTTGGAGTTATTTTCCTCAATAGAAATAGAAGACATTTAGGCGATCTTATTACCAATACTCAAGTCATTGAAAAAGGCCAACAGGCTCACCCAGAACCAAAAAAACTCATCGGTTCTCTCATTATCATCCTTGTGACCCTTCATTTGACCCTATCTAACTTGAGCCTATCTAGCTTAGTCTCAGTGCTAGGCATAATAAGTGAGATGAATACCTCTGAAGGACCAGACTTACTAAGCTGCGAAGACCAAATTAAGCAATTTGAAGACAAACATCATTTAAGTCGAAATGGTGTTGATCAAAACTATATAGATAAGTTGATTGAAAACTATGACCAATTCTCAGTCTCCTGCATTCACGAGATTTATACATTAAGAAACAATACTCACCCTCTAGAATTTTTCTATCAACATTGTAAAAAATCGGACAAGAAAAAAGAAGAGCCTTGTAGATCTTCAGTAAAAAGATATAGATCGCAGAAGCATGCAAGAAAGCAGTTAAGTAAGTTTAAAATCGATTTTACTTTTAAAGCTGACCAAATATCAAATAAACAGTGCCAAAACGAGCTACTCAACTCCCCACTTTATATTGCTGCAACTTCCGCAAATCCTTTCAAAGAAATTAACTCCTTTTTAGAAACATCAGAATTCTGTAGAGATGACAACGCTCACCTAGAAGTCAGAGAACATGCACGTTACCTAGAAGCGCTTATTAAATACAACCGAGCAATGCACAAGGTTGATTACTCACACCCAGAAAACACTATCTTCGATGAGATGTCTAAGAACGATAGCGCTAAAGTTGAACCCAATAAAATGAAATTAGAAATTCTTAAAAAAGACAAAGGTTACTACTTTTTCTTTGCTCACCTAAAAAATAAAAAGGTAAGACATTTAAACTGCGCAAGCCTTTCAAAGCCAACTAGTTATGACCTAAGTCTTAAATATTATTATAAAAACCTCTGTCAGGACCTTGTTAAAAGTAAAATTGTAAATAGAAGTGATGGTATCAGCTGCACTGGGCTTAACAGCTCGGGACTGGAGCAGACATCAAGTATATATCTATTTAGGAGCGAAGATGAGTGCAATACCAAATTCCTAGAGCTTCATAAAAAGTACTAACCTAGTATTGCAGTCGGATTTATTCAAGTTTTATTCTCACTACTCCGAAAGGAATAAAGAGATGTTATTTATCTAGTCAATTAAAGGGATCGAAATGAAAAAAACTCTATTTAAAAACCTTTTGGTTTTCACCGTTTGTACGAGCGCCGCTCACGCAGTTGATTACACAAAATGTATGGAATTCATTAATCCAAAGGACCCCTTCAGTTCAAAAAGCGTAGGAAATGCTGGCTGGGGAATGATGGGAATTTACCGTCCCTTTGAACTTTTGAGTGATGGAAAAATAAAGCCTAATGATGACGTCATTTCTTACGATACCATCGATGACAAAAACCAAGAGGTAATCCAATATGATATGCCTACATTTGGAGTAATTTCTCTAAATGAATCAGATAAAAAAAATCCTTTCAAGCATGATACAAAAAGAATTACGGTCATTATCCAAAGAGATGATAAAGGTAATATTGTAGAGATTATCAATGACGAAAATGTATCTCAGTCAGATATCGATCAACAGGTGAAGATACAAAGAGCTCACTGGGAACGAAATACCCCTGAAGAAATAAAAAGACCTTATAAAAGACTTGAAGAAAAAAGTGGTCAAAAAATACAACTACCATTTTCTAGGTATGCTTCCACGAGTGTGAAGTTCGAAGTTAAAAATGGTCAATGTGTTCCGGTTGAGTCTAAAAACAAGATTTTAATTGAGCCTAAAAAAGATGGACAAACTTTTGAGACGACAAATTACAATGTTAATCTATGTAAAGACATCGATAATTTTCTAACGAAAAATCCCGAAGCAGCTTCATGTTTTAAAAAAGACCTGAACAAACAGATCACATCTATCTTTGAGCGTTACAAACCGAAAGATCAACAATTCTCATCGATGGTAGGTCCATTTGGTGGAGGTATTGGATATGGTGGTGTTAACTCAGGCTTTGGCATGTCGTTTGGGTTTGGATCTGTTGAGCAGATGATGAGCCAAGGTATGTTTTGGGGAGATGAAGACCAAAAAAGTGCTATAAGAAAAACGACTGGTTCCTCACCTATTATCGCAGGTCATATGATACTTCAAAACTGCTATAACCAAGGACTGGGAACATTTATTGATGACCCATCAATTTGGGAAGAAGCTGGCGTTAAAACGCAAAAATCTTCCGGCGAAGCTGCGGCAAAGCAATAAGGTAATCTATCTATTACAAAGGATTACTTTTTTAAGCTTACTTCTTTTTAGTGTGCTTCTATTAAGCCCACCTGGATCAAAATTAAAATTTGCATGACTCATATGACGGGTCGAGTTTATATCATATGTATAGACTCGGTCCGCACCACGAGACTGACGGCGAGAGTTCACAACGGCATAGGCGACACCAGCTTCAGGATTTATATACCCTTGGCTTGAATAATCATCTCTTGGATAAATAAAAGCTTTTTCCGCAATGAGCTCTTCTTTAGCTAAGTCATAAAATTCGACTGAAGCGGAATCAGTTGCGACTAAGATATCTCCCTTTGAGTTGAAGCCAAGTCCCTTTTTTAAATGTGTCCCATCAAAAATAACTTCTCTATCTAAGTTAAAATCATAGACCCAGACCCTACTAGGCATTGGTGAAGTTGGATCACCAATATTATCACTCGTAGCGATAGCAAGTTTAGTCCCATCAGATGAAGCTATCATATGATCAACATTTATAGTCGCTGTATTATAGCTTCTATAACCGCCTTTATGAACAGTTTCTCCGCTTTCCACATCTTTTATCATGATATCTAATTTATTTTTACTAAATCTTGAGCCAAGTCCCTTTGATAGTTCATAGCTTACTGACTTTTTAAGGTCTGAAGTTAGATAGTCATAGCTTGTAATAGGCTTAGCCGGAGATTGCACCAACTCCATTGTTTTAGAGTCAAAGATCTCTAGTTTATCAGTTAATACCGCGAGTTTTTCACCTGTTTGGTCAAACTGTACTTTTATAAAACTATCACTTTTAGATACGAAGTGCCCTATGACTTTCTTGTTTTCCATATCTATTAAAATTGCTTTTTTCAAAGTGATCGTTACTGCTTTTTTAGATTTTGGACCCATTTCGACACGAATAACTTGTTTCTCATGAGTAAATTCCTCATAAAGTGTATTGTTTTCTAAGTCAAAGATTTGAGTCTTTTCTCCAAAGCCCACTACCAGAAATTTACTATTATCGGTTACGTAAGCGGCCCTTTTGGCTTCAGCAATGCTCGCTCTTTTAAGGGGAACTTCTCTTAACACTTCTTGCGTTTCAAGATCATAAACTTTTACTGCATTTCTCAGGACTACAATTAATTTTGTTCCGTCTTTAGTTAGAAAGGAATCTACAACTATATTGGTGCTACCTCGCTCGATTAAATCAAGGGTCTTAAGAACTTCTTGTGTGTTATTGTCTATAAGGTCTACTTGCCCATTTTCCCATAGAAGTCCCGATTGTCCTGCGCAACTAGTTTCGATGGCCTCAGGTGTATTCTCCGATACTGAGTTGTCTTCTTCTTTTGATTCGCTATTTTCACTAGCATTTTCACTTGGTTCAGATTGTTCACTTGGAGGGCTAGGAATTAATTTTGGTTTTGATTTTGAGCTCTTCTCCTGGCAAGAAAAGACTAGAACTATAGATAGAATATAAAAAATCTTCATAAAAGGCCTCTGTGTGATTTATAGATAGGCAGTGGATAGCACAGATTTGATGCCAATTAGAATAAAGGTGTAAAAAATTCATAGCATTAACTCTATTAAAGCTTTTGAAATTCTAAGTCCGAATACGAGTTTTGGACACTGAATGGGTATCTTGTCAGCACTATTCGTTTAAATATATTATCTTTTTATGAACTGGATCATGTCTCAAGAATGGAGCGAAGCATATTTTCTCAATTTTAAAGTTGATAGATTACACTTGCTTCCCCTTCTTCCCAAAGGCATAGAGCTAGATCAATATGAAGGGCAAAACTATGTTAGTCTGATTCCTTTCTATATGAAGAATACCCACCTCAGGTTTATGAGTACTTTTGGTTTCAAGACATTTCCGGAAGTAAACCTTAGAACCTATGTAAAGTATCAAGATAAAGCTGGAGTCTTATTTTTAAGCTTAGATTCAACTCATCATTTGTTTAATAAACTCGTTCGCTCATTTTGCGAAATTCCTTATATTGACTCTTATATTACTTATCAGGACGCAAATCATAATAGAAAAATACATCTTCAAAGAGAAGGATTTAAACTCGATTGTGAGCTTCGCTATGACCCTATTCAAAATGTTTCCTGCGAATTAGGTAGTTTTGAATATTGGATCGCTGAAAGATACTATTTTTTCAATGCGCAAAAAGGAAAAACAATGCTCTGGGAAGTTGAACATAAACCTTGGGAAATCTTCAGGGCCGAAGGAGAGATTTCTAAATTTCACTATGATCAAGTCCCTCTTAATTTGCGTCATTTAAGAAAAGACTTTTTATATTCACCAGGAGTACAAACAAGAGCTTTCTGGGGAAAAGTAATACGCTAGATAAGCCTTATTCTTATCAATTTTTCTTCTGCTTTAGGATGAGCAAGCGAAGTGAAGACGACAATGACAGGGTAATTTCATAAAGATGGCGCGGCGTGAGAGATTCGAACTCCCGACCAATTGGTTCGAAGCCAACTACTCTATCCAGCTGAGCTAACACCGCGCTTATTAAGTAATTACTTTAACCTAAATTTTCTAAATATGCTATTGTAGAGCTATGAGAAAATTTAATTTGTTTGTCGTCTGTTTATTAATTGTTGGATGTAGCTATATTCAAAAAGCACCTTTAGAGTTCACGGGAAAGGTGGGAGGACAAATTCCGATAGCGAAGGATTTAGCTCAGAATACAGAAAAACTGACTATGGCGGTATGGGTTAAACCTGAGGAAAAGATTGATGCAGATTTAATTGCCATTGGAAATCACAATAAAGATAGCGTTACAGCTTCGAGGGCCTGCTTGAAGATTAATTGGGATGGTCGAGTTACTGTTTATGGCAGAAGCTATGATGAAATCCCTCCTGAAATATATATGAGTTCTAAAGATGCAGGACATATAATTCCAGGGGAATGGAATCATGTGGCAGCAATTATTCATTATGATGAAAGCCGAATTGAAATTTTTGTCAATGGTAAGCGAGTTGATAATGAAGATAAAGAATTTCAATTTAAGAATAGAAAAACTCCTGATACTCCATCGATCTTGGCAAGTTTGGGAGGAGAAGAAGATGGATCTTCGCAGAACCTGAAAGGTAAATTAGCGCATGTCGTAGTTAGAAAAAAAGCTCTTAGTGAGCAAGAGATAGCCAAGCTTTATCTAGATAAACCTTAGTTTTTAGAACCTGCCCTTTCAAGAGACAGAATAAGAATCGCACCCATAATCATACAAGCGACAGCTAAAAAAAGCTCAAGATTTACTTCTGCAGGCAGGATGAGTTGATCGCGTAGAACGTGAGTTTTCCCTCTTATAATTTTTTGTTCCAATACTTCTCTCCATGGCCAGATTTTTTTTAGAGATCCAATCATAAAGCCTGTCAGAAGAGACATTGTTTTTCCATAAAATTTTTCTAAGACATAATTGAGAAACTTAGAAAAGCTAATCAGTCCTATAAAACAACCGATACAAAAAACTGCGATCATTAAGAGGTTTCCATCAGCAAAAGGGTTCTTTAGGGCTGATGTGACTGTTAGGTATTTACCTAAAATAAGTAAAATAAAAGAGCCTGAAATCCCGGGCAAAATCATAGCACAAATTGCAATTGCACCAGATAGGAAAAACATCCATGGAGTGTCTGGGGTGTGAACTGGAATGAGAGAAACGATAGCATAACCGACTCCTACTCCGGCCAGCATTGAAACTAAATTTGCTGGAGATTTAAAATTCGGGATTAGGCGTGCCACAAAAAAGATAGACGCGATAATTAATCCAAAAAATAAAGACCAAGTATAGACCGCGTATTCACTCATCAAAAAATGCATAAGCCTAGACATTGATAGAATCGCCAAAATAATTCCAACAAAAAGCGGGATTATAAATGGTGCGTTCATATGCTTGAGAAAATCTCTGATTTGGAATTTCAAAAGCAGTCTTATGGCGTCCTTATTAAACGAGCTGATTGTTTTGATAAGCTCATTGTAAATACCAGTAATAAGAGCAACTGTTCCACCAGATACACCGGGGACGATATCGGCCATCCCCATGGCAAAACCTTTTAATGAAATAAGAAGCTGATCTTTTTTTATATTCATTATTGTTCTTGAATAGCTTCGTCTGTATTTAAAAGCTCGTCAACTTCCTCAATATCAAACTCAGTCAGACCGTAAGGATTTTCTTTATCATTAAGGTCTTCATCAAGAAATCTTTGCCCAAAGTTTTCTTCAAGCTCATCAAGTGATTCTTGTTCGTCGGTACCAAACTTCTTTTCAACTTCGTTGAGGTTTTGACCTTCAAGCAGTTTATCTTCATCAAGCCTTGCTTCAGTTAGCATTTTTTCGGCTGCTTCAAGTTCACCTTCTAATCGCTCTAGGGACCTCAAGTCTCTCTCATTATCAGTGATAATAGACTTCTCTCTTTCTTGCCTTTCTAGTTCAGCAAGCTCATCTTCCGTAAATTGAATTTTATCGGCTTTATCTAGAAGTGAGTCGTTAAGGTCATCAAGATTCAACTCGACATCGAGTTCATCGACTGCTTTGTCTCCAAGTCTATCTGCCTTTCCATCGAGAATTTTATTTTTAAATTTTGTAACTCTTGCTGCTTCCTCTTTAGTTTTTGTCACAGCAATATCACCGATATTAAAATCTCGGTAAGCAGAAGTCACTATTCCGGTTGAGAAGTTGTCAGTTAAATTAATTATCGTCAGTTCACCATTTTTATAGGCTGGATTTTCTGTAATGTATTTTTGAGTGCCTCTATCTTTGAACCCGTAAACTTGGAAGACATTCCCCACTTCTACACCATCAGCTCTACCGCGATCGAGGTACACAATATCGCCAAAATTAGGATAGCTTTTCCCACTATAAGTCCCTAGTAAAACCGATTCAATGATTCGTGAATTGTAAGTCTTAGTGATCTGCTGAATCTTCGGCGTATATACAGTAACTCTATCGCCTCTTTTAATTCCTTCACTGGCTTCAACAATTTCACATTCCCAAACATCTTCTTGTTTTTGAATGACTTGGATACTTCCGAGGATAGTGTATTCAAATCCTTTTCGGTCCGAGTTTTTATGAGTTCTCTCACCTTTTGCCTGATAAATTGAAAATTTATCACCCGGGACAATATCTATTTGATCATCGAAGCGAACGTAAATCTTATCATACCTAGTAAAATAGATTTGCTCTGTGATTGCTGAGTCTACTTTTCCAAAGTCTTGAACAATATTTGAACTGATAAAAGTTGTGAGGTGGAAACCTTCTTTATAATTATACGATACTTTAGAGGCCTTATCGAAACCTTGATCATCGTATTCACTTTCTGGAATATTGATTGCAAAATCTAGTTTTGGTGGCTCGTAAACTTCATATTCTTTTATTAAGTTCTCATCACCAATTTGATCCAGGTCTTCTTGAGTGTCACCAGTAGAATATTGAAAGTAGATACCTGAGTCTTTAAGCTTTGCCCTCTCATCTATCCAAGGAGGTTTAGCATCTTCACCGAACTGCTCATATTTACCAAGTTTTGTTTTTCCCTCAATCACCGCATTCCTCTGATTTGCAAGATCAAGAGTTGGCGCCATATTGTCACTCCCTGTGGAGAAAGAGAGTATCATCCCTGGCTCAATTTCATGAGGATTTGTAATATATGGGTTTAGGGCCCAAATTTTTGCGTAATAAAAACCGGTTCCAAATAAGTTTTGAGATATCTTCCATAACCAATCACCAGGCATAACTTTATAGGTACCAGAGGTCGACTTACCAGCGATTTCGTTCCATTCGCTATTAGGGATTTTTCCCTGCATAGTTTTGGCAACTTCCATCAATTCTTTTTCGGCACGCCCAACTTCAAAAATAATTCTTTTGTCGGCTCCGTCCCCACCCTCTTCAACAATTTTAATTTTTGGCTCTTCTGAATTCTGCTTTTCTAATTTTTCAGCTTCAACTAATTCATCCGACTTATCTTCAGGTAGAGCAAAATCAACTTTACCTAAGTCTTCTTCCAAAGAATCTAATTCATCACCACTTAATTCTGAAACTGTTTTATTATCTTCCCCAAACCCAAGCTCCTTCATTTCATCGCTTAAGTCTTCATCTACCAGTGATTCTTCCTCTAGTAATTCTTGTCCAAGATTAGAACCTTCATCTAATTCATCAAGTTCGCTGATAGCTTCATCAATGACAGGAGCTTCCGGAGCACTCTCCACAGCTTTACTGCTAGTTGATGTTGCTTCATCAGGAAATTCTTCAAGTAATAATTGAATGTCTTCTGGATCTTCCAGCTCTAAATCTGCGGGAACATCCTGAGCTGTTGCTTGTAAACTTAGTAAAAATAGGATTGGCCAATAATTTTTCAAAATCAATTATACCTGCATTCCAAAGAAGTCTCTTAACATAGATTGATATTGTTCTTTCTTTTCCACTAACCCAAGAGCATCACTACAAACACTTGCGTTTCTTAAGGCAGGTAACACGCTACCTGAAAAGGAATATTGCCTAATTATTGACTCGTACACTTGAAGAGCTAAATCATATTGTTTTTTGGAGAGATAAATATCTCCAATATATTTTTTCGCTCTTACTTGGATCTGCTTGCTATTAGCTTTCTCTAAAAATTGAAATAATTTTAATGCTTCATCCGCATTGCCATTAGTGTATAAAATTTTTGCTTTTTTATAATAGTCGATCTCTTCATCTATTTGGCTGACTTCAATGGCGACTGCGGGAGTAGATGCAGATGGTTTGGCCGCCTGTTCATTAGCTAGTTTGTTGGTCTGAGCAAACACATCGATTGTCTCATCCGCGACTGGAGTTATAGGTGCTGTTGGCACCATTTTATTCTCCTTCAAATTTTCATATTTTTGGGAAAGGTCTTTGTATTTCCCCATCAGATCATCATACTGAGCTTTACTAACCCATTTCACTTCTTGTTTAGGACTGGTTCTTTTTTTAGAATCACCAAGCAAAGATTCACGGGTCGATTCAACTAAACTAGAACAACCAACTGTTAAAATAATCCCCGTTGCAACCAGCAGTATTTGGGCTCGCATCTGTCCTCCTTGACATCTTGCGCACAAAGAATGCACTACATTAACTATTTTAAATCTTGAGCACATGTTTCGTCAATGATATAGCCAACATATGAATGATACTCTTTTAAAAATGATTTTCAGAATGGATAAGAATGAGACAAGCTTGTTTTACTTTTTCTTAGAATCCAGAGATAACCTATGTTTTTACTCAACATTGCCTTTTGAAAAAGGTCAGCAATGGCGAGAGGTTGTAACATATTGCACCCCTAGCCTAATCGACCTATTTAAAGGCACGATCAAGCATATGGGGAAAACAATTAATTTTGAAATTATACAAGAAGAGAAGGTTTAAAGGTTTTCTTTTATATAATTTAGGACATCATCATGGTGAGTTTTTGTTTTAACTTTATCCATAATCTCCTTTAATTTACCATCTTTTCCGATAATAAAGGTCTGTCTTAAAATACCGTCATATTCTTTACCCATAAATTTTTTGGGACCCCAAGATCCATATTTATCGGCAATTTTATGATCTTCATCTGATAACAAAGTGAAGTTCAGTTTCTGCTTTTCAATAAATTTTTGAAGCCTGGCCTGCGGATCAGGGCTCACCCCTAAAACCACCGTATCAACCTTAGCAAATTCTTTCTTATAATCTCTAATCCCACAGGCCTGTACAGTACAACCAGGAGTGGACGCTTTCGGATAAAAATATAGAACGACATTCTTTTCACCTTTGAAGTCTTTCAAAGATACCTTGTTTCCATCTTGATCTTTTAATGTAAAAGCCGGGGCCATATTTCCTATTTTTGGTAATGCCATAAATCCTCCTACCATTTATCTCTTTTAGCTCTTATTGCTTTAAAAATTTCTCTTTCACTCTTTTCTGGAAATTGATCATCAAACACTCCTTGAAGTGCCCTAAAAAATGGGTTGATCTTTTTTTCATCATTAAGTGAGGTCGAGATGAATTCTTCATCCAAATCCATACTCTCTCTTTGCTCAATATACTTCTTTATATACTCATTGTCTGGCTCAAGTGTTTGGGCAAACTTTAAGTTGGTCAAAAAATAATCGTGAGATGGATAGATTCGTGGGTTTTCCTCTATCGGATTAAAAATATTCTTTATCGTCTCATATAGATCGTCAGGGTTTCCACCATTTTTACAGTTACCCACCCCTCCGTTAAAAATAGTATCTCCAGAGATAATTCCTGTAAGACAATCTTCCTGATATAAAAAATAACAAATATGATCATTTACATGCCCAGGAGTATGAACCGCCTTTATTTTCTCATGTGGACTTAATTCAAAGAATTCTCCGTCAGCAAGCACTAATTTTTGAGTGTTATCGAGACTTAAAAACCTTTCATTGTCTCGCACATGATCATGATGATGATGGGTGTTAATCAAATACTTAGGATTTTTATCCCCGATTAAAGGTAAAGTTTCTGTCAGGTCAAAGGGATCTATAAAAATACTCTCTGACGAATGGTCGCTAATAATGATATAATTGAAATTGCGTAGAGAGTTTTTAAGAAACTTTTGAATAACTTGCATAGGTGAATATGTTCCTTCAAATTTTTATCATTTTATTTATTATGACAGTCCTTACCAAATTAACTTTGATAGGATTAAATATCAAGTCGGTCCAAGAAAACGTTAAGGTACCACCTGAATTTTCATCAGTAATTAACCAAGAGCAACATGAAAAAGCTCAGAGCTATTCACTGGCCAAAGCTCGCTTTAGCCTAAGCCAATTAGTTTTTAATCAAGCCATCCTCATAGCATGGCTCTTTTCAGGCTTACTAGATCTGCTGGCACAAACAATAGAGTCAATCGGTTTAGGCTCTCTTTCAGTGGGTGTTATATTCTTACTAGCTTTCAATATTATTAATGGAGTTATTAGTCTTCCATTTGATTGGTATTTCAACTTTAAGTTGGAAGAGAAATTTGGTTTCAATAAAATGACTCCAAAGATTTTTATTATCGACCATATTAAGCAATTCTTCTTAGGCCTTGCGATTGGAGTTCCACTTCTTTACGCAATTTTATTTTTTCTTTACAAAACTGGAGACAATTGGTGGCTCATCACTTGGGCATTCATCGTCGTTTTTCAATTTATTATGATATGGGCCTATCCGAAATTTATTGCTCCCCTGTTTAATAAATTTAAGCCATTGGATGATGAAAAACTCTCGGCAAAGATTGCAACGCTTCTAGACAGCTGCAAGCTCGTTTTTAAAGATTTTTATACTATGAACGCATCTATCCGGAGCTCCCATGGAAACGCATACTTTACTGGATTTGGAAAAAATCGAAGGATCGTTTTTTTCGATACATTACTTGAAACTTTGGAAGATAATGAAGTTATTGCTGTTCTTGCTCATGAACTTGGCCATTTGAAACGAAAGCATATTTTAAAAAGTATTGTCATTAGTACTGCTGGTCTTTTTGTTGGTTTATATCTCTTATCCTTGGCAGTTAAGAATCAAATTTTGGTGCAAAGTTTTGGAATTAAGACGACTGAAAAATATATGCAGCTACTTCTATTCACTTTAACTGTGCCCTTTTTCACCTATTTTCTCACTCCAATCTCCTCATGGTTTTCAAGGAAAAATGAATTTGAGGCAGATGAGTTTGCAGCAACTCACGCTCATGCCAAAGACTTAATTAGCGCTCTTTTAAAGTTGATACGTGACAACTCTTCAACTGTGACACCTCACCCAGTCTATTCGAAGTTCTACTTTTCTCATCCACCACCGAGAGAGAGGATTGCTTTTCTTAAGAGTCTTGAAACAAAGAGTCCATAATGGATTCTCTTAAAAACTCTAAATAAGGTGCACGAAATTTTTCAATTTCGTTATGCATTTCATGGTAACCACCCTCACAAATATAGAGGTTGCAATTTTTCTCTATTTCTTTGAAATAGCTAATGACACTGCCTGGGTCAACCAAACCGTCCCCCGTTCCTACTGCACAATAGAGGGGGCACTTCACCCGCAGAGGTCGATTGAAAACATTTCTTGATTCATTCAATAGTTCAAAGAATGTCTTGGTATGAACTTTCATAGTGTTCATACTATCCGTGACATAGTTCTCATATACTCTTGGATCATGAGAAAGCCTAGAAAGGTCTAATAAACCTCCCACCGGCACAGACATTGGTATTTTAGTAAGCCCGTCCATAATTTTAAGTGGGGCAACCTTAAAAAGCTGTCCTAGGCCACCAGCTCCCGCCACCGCAGGAGCACTGAGGAAAACTTTTACTGGATATAAGTTGTCGGAAACTTCATTTTGCATAAAGGAAGCTGTTATTAACCCTCCCATTGAATGGCCAAACAAAACATACTCATCCATTGAATAGGTATCTCTTAAAAATTCTAAAATATCTCCTAAGTCGCGCACGTAATCTTTAAACGAGTCAATATAAGCTCTCTTTCCAGAAGATTTACCATGACCCCTTAAATCATAAAGACAAATATTGAAGTACTGAGAAAAGAGTTTGTACATATATTGATGGCGTCCGCAATGCTCCCCCATACCATGAGTAACAATTAACCAATACTTTGAACCATTCTCATGAATATTTAAATGTAGTTCTTCACCGTCAGTTGTCTTAAGCTTTTTGGTTTCATTAATCATTTTACCACCTATATTTTTCTTTTAGTTTATACTAAAATCAAACTTATGTACTGCCCTATATGTTTTAATGATACATTAAAAATTGCCTCCAGTGGAGTCGTAAAAATGACTTTTAATGGCAAGGCAAAATCAACTAGCCAATTTTTCTACGATCTTAAACACGACCAAGATCATGAAATACAAGATAAATTAGATAAAGTAGTTGCGGACTACTTTATGTATTATTCAAATTTTCAAAACAAAGAAATCATCAATAAAGTCGATGCAACTTCCCTCGATTTTGTGTGTTCAAATCGCTGTGTAATTAACGTAAAACATAAGATGAATGTCATTGGACTTGTATTCACTAAGACTATGCTAGAGGATGCCCTAAAGCGAATGGGACAAAAGTATAGTATTCAAGTGGATTTAAAAAACTTAAATCGGTAAATTTTTTAGAACGACTTCAATCTCAATATACCCATTATATTTAAAGTCACGTGATCCAAGGGATCTAATAGAGAGCCAAGTATCAATTCGGATATCCTTGCCGCTCGTGAGTAATGGCCCAACATTAATTGGGAGCGCATCTATATCAAGACAGTTTGAAAAAGAACAAGTTTCTCTTCGATAGATATCAAAATAATCTGTGGCCTTGTCCCCTTCCTCATCTATTAGGCGCAAAAACTCTGACTTATTTCGAACGGAGTAAAGTTCGACGTATAGAGAGCGACCAATCATTGTCGTGTCTTTTACTAGATTCTTAAATTTATCTTTTTTAAAGTAGTGCTTAGCTTCAACATACCCCCCTTCTAATCTAAAGATAAACATTTTTTGAGTTAATGGTGATTGATCCCTAGAGATCCGTTCAAAAAATGCACTTGGGGTTATATGCTTGTGAAGTTTGACGTAAACTCCATCTCGGTCTAATTGAACACGGCTCACATAATTTTTCTTAAAGTCAGAGGACTTTAAATAATCGCGAATAACTCGTCCCTTATCGCGACTCACCTGAAATAAAAGCTCTCTATCATCCTCCTGAACTCCAGATGTATCTAGGTTCATATCAGGTACCTGATTTTCAAACTTCATAATATTTATTTCTTGGTTATCGGCTTTCAAAGATTCGATATCACCGGCCTGAGAGAGCATCATAACGTCTGAAACAGCAGATTCCATGGTTTCACTAAATGATCGAGAGACAGCCCTTTTAAAGATCTTTGAATCAACCTCACCATCCTTACTCTTTATAGCTTGTCTGGTTTCTTCAGAGGACTTATCTAATCTCAGGTTAACAAAGAATTTTTCGATAAAATTAAAGTTCCCTTCACTAGATTTTGTATCATCACAGTCAACATCTTCTGGACGACAATCCTCAGTTGTAAAGAACACCTTTTTTACTCTTGCTGACTCAACGAACTTCGGATTAATTTCAGGTAAATTAAAATAAGAAGTAATTTTGAATTTATTCCTTATCCCCATTCGAAGCGCAATATTATAAATCGCCTTTTTAAAGCCATTGGCCATGCGTGATAGAAAACTTTGTTGGTCACGATCAAGACTGTCATTGCCTAGTACTTCATCAATATCAAAATAACCGATTGAACTTTCAGTTAGGGGGATTTTTAACGTGAATGTATTTGTGCGGCCATTACCAAAACGCTGCGCCAAAGTATCAGCCTTTGCAAAAGGTGTGACTTTCGACTCTGATTTAAAATCATTATCCATCATCTCTTTGAATCGACAACTTCCAAGAATTGATAAAAGAATGAGCAAGGCTGCTAACTTCAAAAAATAAACTCCTCTTTTTTGTATGCCCCATACTGTAACTAAGAGTGAGGCGTATTTTAAGAGAAAATGACACGGTATGTTATTTTTACAAACCCGGTCGGTGGTCATCGAATTATAAGCTAGAATATTGGCACACAAGTTGGAGATTTAGTGAACATTAAAGGGCAATATCTATTTATCGCAATTCTAGGGACATTTCTGAGCCAATCAGTAAGTGCTCAGAATTATATGACACTTCCTAAAGGTGTACGCATGTTTTTCGCGAGAAACGTACAATCAGATGTTGAGTCCAGCTATAATAAATCAGCTTCTGAGACTCCCTATAAATACGAAATTAATGCAGATATTGAAAACCTTGAGACTCTAGATGACGAGAGAGTACAAGGAGTTTTAGAGGTGTTTAAAGACTATCCTGATGCCTATAACTTAATTTCCCTAGGACGCTATAAGCTAGAAGCTTCTGCTCAGGTTGAAGTTAATGCTTACGCATTCGCCTACGGAATAAATAATCGCCTAACCGCCTATATTGGTCTCCCCATCTACGATGCCAAAGTAAAATTAGATTATAGAACAGTAAAAAAGAGTACGGGTGCAGAGGTGTCTGATGCCCTTATTCAAGAATACGGTGATGATTATGCTCAAGCCTTGGGTCAGGTAGTAGATCAAATATACTCGATCGACGCCGGTGTCATCCAATCCGCTTTTGTAAATAATCTGGGCTATCAAGAGCTTGGAGATTGGCAAGGCTCGGGTCTTGGAGATCTTGAATTTGGCCTTTTCTATAATTTTTTAAGAGAAAGCAAATATGGAGCCTACGCCAAGCTTGGTGGAGTCGCTCCCACTGGTTATGTAGACAATCCAGATATTATTCAAGACATCGGATTCGGTGATGGTCAATGGGATAGCTACCTTGAAGTGGGTGCCGCTTACCGTGTTTTACCTAAACTATTTCTAGAAGCAGAAACTCGCTACACTTATCAATTTTCTAGTGAAAAACGATTAAGGGTACCATTAAGTGCCGACATCCCTCTCTCAGAGGAAACTGCAACATTCGAAGAAAAGCTCGGAAACAGATATGATACTTATTTAAGGGCCACCATCAACGCAACTGATTGGCTATCAATTGAACCTGCAATGATTTTCACCTACACAGAAAAGGCAAAGTACGATTCTTCAAACTCAAGCGCCAATAGAATTCTTGCTTTAAATACTGAATCTAATTCTAGAAGCTTTAGAGTAGATGCAAAGATAACGACAGCAAATCTGTACCTAATGAATAAATTTCCAATCCCAACACAACTTACGTTCTCTGCTCAAAATATGATCGAGGGAAAGAACGTTGCTAAGACAGACTTAGTAGAATTCGAACTTAGAATGTTTTTTTAGCTAGCTAACTTGTAGCCTTTCCCCCACACAGTCTCAACAATTAATTCACACTCTTTGATTTTCTTACGAAGACTGAAAACATGAACATCAATATTTCTAACTGTCATTTTTTCGTCTTTATCAAAGCACAAAATCAGCTCATCTCTTGTGATGGGTTGTCCTTGATGGTTAAAAAGTTTTTCAAAAATAATATACTCACGACGAGTTAAACTAACCGTCTTATTATCTTTAATAAAAGAAGATGCTTCAGGGAGAAGCTTTAAACCATCATCAGCAATATTACTATTTATATGCTCAAGTTTTCTTTGTGCATTTGCAACCTTCGCAAGAAGTTGATCGAGAGAAAAAGGCTTAGCAATATAGTCATCAGCACCAGCTTTTAGCCCCATTAAAATGTCTTCATTTTGACTGTAAGCCGATACCATAAAGATAGGAGAATATTTATCTCTCTCTCGAATTTTAGCCACAATATTTATTCCAGGCTCCCCTGGAAGGTTCCAGTCGACTAGAAAAACTCCCCTGAACTTAGGGTCACTGTTTTCGTAGAATTGTTCCGCAGATAAAAAGCTTTCAACACGATAATTAGCGTTCTCTAAATATGTGGTTAAAGCTTCATTTATCTCAGGCTCATCTTCAATTATACAAATCCAGTTGTTTTGATCTAGCTCTTGCATCTTCTCTCTACCTCTGTACACAAATTAATCGTGTTTAATACCGACATCCATTCTAGGGTAAATTTTTCTTAACTGTTACCTTAAGATGGCTAAATTTTAGACAAATCTGCCTGATTTACTAATAAAAATCAGATTTCCGCCTAGATATTTAACATTTTTTAAATCCAAACGTAAAATCTTCTTGCAGCGCCGCGTCAAAATGTGTATATTAGTTGTATATTTTACTCAATTACTTTTCACGGATTTGATGGGTAGCTGAATTAAAAAACATCATCAGAGGTACATTGTGAAAAAACAAACTAGATCTAAAAAAGATTACAATCCAAACTTAGGCTTTATTGGGCAGACTCAAGTAGAAGTTTCAAACTATCTATTCTCTGCTAAAAGAGGTCGTGAGGCTTACAAGCATGCAAGACCTATCGCCGAAAGACTACTTAAAGAAGAAGTATCAAACCACTACACTGAAAGTAGACGTCTTACTAAATTCTTAAAGAATAGAGACCTTACTTTTTCTAAGAAAACATCAAGTGGAGAATATAAAACTTTTACTGTTCCTTGTACCACAACAGTAGTTCCATTACAGAAGTCTCTTTTTAATGATGTTGAAAAAGCTGCTCAAAAATTAATGATTGCTTTAAGAGCAGTTATCCAAGATATTTATGGTTCACCTTCAGTTGAATCATCGAAATTTGTAAAAAGTCTTCCAAGTGGTGTACGCGAAATTTTTATCGACGCGATCAAAGCTAGTCCGAATTATTTCCCTCAGCTTCACCATAAAAATATGAAAAGCTATCCTTTTATGGATAACGTTGGACTGGACCTTGTACTTGTTGAAGACTATATCGCAAGATCAAATGAGTTCCCTAACCTAATAGCAAAAAATAAAGTGGATGAACTTCCAGGTCTTCCATTCAGAATCCTAGAAATAAATGCTGGTTCTCCTTCTGGAGCATCTAATAATATGAACGTTCTTCAAGGTTTATATGAGCAAGCTCCAGAGATCTTAGACTCTCTAGGCAGAGTTATGCCAAATGATCACTTTAAAATTCTTGGCGAAACTTACAAGTCACTAGGTGAAGCTTGGACGAAAAATAAAAAAGGAGTTCAAATCCTTCTGCCTCCAGGTGGTTCAAATGGTGCAGCTCCAGAGATTCATCAACTTGCTGCCTACTCTGGATTGATTTACGCAGAAGCGGATCAACTATATCAAGATAAAGAAGGTTTTATCAGACTAAGAACTGTTGCGAAAGAGAATCCAATCGTTACGGCCGTATATTCAAGAGTTAATGCTGACTCTGCTTTATATGATCCTGAAGCAGGTCTTTTCATGAAAGACCCAGAAAGTGGAGAACCGGTATTACTTAGAGATAACCTTATTAAAGATGAAGAAGACGAAGGAAAGATCGTACTTGATCCTAAAGGGAAACCAATTCCAATGCAATCTGCATATGCGATTCCAGGAATTATCAACGCGATTATCTCAAAGAAAATTTATATGGGTGGGCTTAACCGTATCTTAGATAATAAGATCATCTTAGCAACACTAACTCATTTCGCTCCAAAGTACTACGCGAAGAAAATTAAAGCAGCAGGCTTAGAGCTTGAAGGAAGCAAAATCATGCCTCCTCAAACTCTTCCACCAACTGCTAAATCAGTTGAAACAATATTGAAAAACCCAGATGAGTGGGTAATTAAAGTTCCATCAAATGCCGGTGGTCAGGGTGTTTATATTCTTAAAACACTTGGTAAACAACAAAGAGAAGAAGTTCTTCAGATGATTCAAGAAAAGCCATCTGAATTTGCTTACCAACAATTAGTAAAAATTGCTCGTATTCCAGTAGCGGTTCAGAGAAAAGCTGAAGGCTTCAAATTTGCGAACCTTGCAGCTGATATCAGAACTTGGGTTTTCTTTGGTGGAAAAAAGGGTGATCTACCTACTATGACTCATAATGCACTTGTGAGATATGCTCCACAAGAAAGAGGAAAAATGAGCTCAATCGTTAACACATCTGCTGGTGGAGGATATGCTCCATTCGTAATCGTTGACGATGTAAATGATAAAAATTCAGTTTTAGCAAAAGACTTGATCAAGCCAATCGAGCCGATCGTAATCAATACTGACATGCCAGTATTCGTAGCTGCTCAAATGGTCCAGTTATCTAGAATGCTTAAAGAAGCTGATGAAATTCTCAACAGAGAAGTTGCTTATGCATACGAGTTACTAGAGCTATGTGATGGAATGAAGCATCAGTTGAAAGAAATCTTATCTTTCCTACACCCAAGAGCGATTGAATCTGTATACAAAATCATCGACATGCTTGAGCATAGAATTGGAAAAGTTGAACTTAAAAAGCACCAAGACTATATCTCTGACTGTCAATTAACGATCGTATCAACGCTAAAAGAAATCGAGAACTATGACGAGTTTAAAATTATTAGGGACATCATTGATAATGTAAGAGCTATCAATACTGACAGAATCGTATTTAACTACTCTCAAGAAGACAAAGCTCTTGACCTTGTTATCATCGATGATGCCATTAGCTTAGCGGAGAAAGTAGATGATAAATTCTTTCAAAGAAAGATTTATGAGATCACTAGCCTACTTAAGCAAATGATTTCTAAAGATATGCCAAACATCATCCTTGGGCTTCAAAGTAAAAAAGCGATCAGAGCACATTTAGAAGAGTTCTGTGAGCTTTCTAAGTCAAGACTTAATGAGTGCCCAAACATGAAAGATTACTCTGAGCTTTTCAGCCTTAACGCTGATGTAACTAAACTTCGTTTTGAAACTCTATACCTAGGTGAAAGAGATACAGACAAAGAAATTAAAGTTGCCACTCAAAATGAAATGAGAACTGGAACAAGAATAATTGACTCAGAACTAGTAGGTGAAACTCTTAAACAAGCTCGTCAAGAATGGCGCAAGATACTTGCTCTAGCTCAAACATTAAAGGCTGACAAAAGAGAAGCTTTTATCGAGTCTAAAAGAGAAGAACACTTCAACAAGTTCCCTAAACTTGCGGAATACCAGGCTATCATTAATAAGTCTGAGCACTCGCTAGACGAAATGATTAAGCTCATGGATGTTGCTCCTTATGCAAAATTTAATATTGAAAGATTCGCTGAAGAAACAGGTAAATCGGTAAAAGAGATCTTTACGAACAAACTTTCAGAAAGAAAGATTTCAATCTTAAACAGTGCTCAACTGAAAAGACTAAAACTTTCAAATAGAGAATATGCTGGAGAATGTTTCGCGAAGAAGCGTTCTGACCACGGGCTTTACTCTGATAGTAGAATCTACCTTTGGGTAAGGTCTGAATTGGACGCTTTCACTAAGATCTACACTATCGGTCACGAGCTTATCCACTATCAACAACTAAAGCATTCAATGCTGGCGGAAAAAAGAGCGATTAAAGACGGTGGTATCTCTCTAGCGAAGTTCCTTAACTATTATGGAAACTTCTTAGGTGCGAACCAAAGAACTGTTGATAAGATTGAATTTGATATGCAAAAAGAGAGAAAACCTCTTTATGGATATGCCGATAGAATTGAAAACAAAGATCAAGACAAGCCAGTTATCAGTGATCTGGATCAAGCGATCAGAAATTCTGATGAGGCATGGGAAGCAAAACTCGATGAGTATGGTTCTCTATTTGGATATATGATGCCGAATTCAACTGGTATCAGAGTTAAAGCTCTACAAGAAGTACTTCCTGCTCTTGAGAATGCAAAAAATATTCTTTTTGCACAAGAGATTGGATTAAAAGTAGATATTGACCCGGTTAAAGCTGCCCTTCCAACTGCGAATTATGACCAGGTAAAATATTATAGAGATGAAATTATCTCTGCTACAAGAACGGCTACTCCTAACTGGGAAGCATTAAGAATTATCGCTTCTCACCAGTATCACGGAGTGACTTTCTTTAGAGGAGATAGTGACAGACAAAGCTTAACTCTTATTCCAAAGGTAAGAGCAGTAGCTGTAGGTAGTAGTTATAACCAAACACAACAATAAAAATTAAGGATAACAAAATGGTAGATGCAACAGCATATACTAAACTTACAAACCTCGTGATGTCGCAGGCCATGACTCTGGATGAGAGATTGGCCTGCATCTTTTCTCAAAAAGGTGGTAAGGAAACTTTAGGTAATAGCTTCTCAATTGAAGACGTTCATGGCTTTAATGGATTTTGTGGCTACAATTACTGGGAAGGCGACAAACTGGTAGGAAAGCTCCAAATGGCCAGTCTCCTAAGCGGAACATACGTCATCTATAAGTCAGTCACAATTGATGGAGTCGAAAAAACTCAATACGATTATTTTGATTCGCAAGGAAACTACTTCTATGAATCGAGAACACTCGATGGGGATACTGTGAAATATGGATCGATTGCCATGGATCCAAACAGTCCTTTCATTAATCATTTATATAATATACTTCATGTTGAATATGAAAATGCATCATTCAACTTTGGAAGTACGAATAGAATCAACTATATCGAATCTATCCTCAAAGCACTTTATAACTCAAAAGAATTTACTTTAAGTGTAAATGCGGGAGCGAATGACTACGCTCTTGGAAATATCGACAGAGAAATCCTAAAAATTGAAAAAGACAATATTCTAAAATGGCGAGAGCGCCAGGAAGTATTCAAGCAACTTCGTAAAGTGAAAGGAAAAATCCTAAGCACTAAAAGAAGAGCACATGGGCTTTCATTCTTTCTGTATGATGTCCCTGCAATTATGAAGAACTACTCTGTTAAGATGAAAAACTTCTGTAGCAGACCTATTAACAATATCCAAGGGATGATTCATAGGCATACGATTGGTCATGTTCAATGGTTTGGTAGAACGGTTCAACAAAATCTAGGGCTATCAATTGCGATGGCCATCTATGGACCATTTACGTTCTATTTTATCACTCAACCAATGAACCCTCATGCCATGTGGGCCGTTGGAAAGGTTCGTGGAGCCTATATCGACATGGTTGATACCATGGGTGGCAATGCTACAGATGATAAAAACCCAATCTATACCGATACAGTAGAAACGAAAGCCGCCGCCAATGAAACCAAGGTTTTGGATGAAGCAGGACAAGCATGGAAATCCAGAATGGATCGCTTTAAAGCGATGCAGATTTCTTATGAGGAAAGTTTAGTTTTTGCCGCACGAATCGGTAGAACAGAACAGTTTGAAACACAGTTCAATTTTCCACTAACAGCCGAAGCTGCTTGGATGGAAATGGAGCTATATTTAAATGATATTAATTCAATCTTAAAGGATAAAAGCACCCTAACTAAGAATTATGTTAGTTTTTTAAACGAAGAAAAGAAAAGAACTGTTAATCTTCAAGCTTATATATGGAAAAAAATGGCTCAGTTTTTCTTAGATCACCCTTATATGGTTGTTGATCAAGATAATGAACAAACAGAAAGAAACTACTATGTTGGTCGTCAATTTATCTTCTTTGAGACAATGACGAATAAGCTTACAAAACTTAATTTTGAGCAACCTGAAACTCATGGCCTGGTAAACAAACTAGCAGCTGATTTCAAACAGGCAAAGCTTGAGGGACATAGTATTCTGGATACTTTAAAGAAGAACTCTCGCCTATTTAGACAAGAGGTTTTATTTGACTCGGACGAGCAAAGAAAATACATGGCCCGTCAGTGGGAAGTCATGTTCTTGCAACAAAATAAGAAGCAGGAAGCTGCCTCATTTGCCTTACAAACCTATACTTGGTCGATTAAAAATGCAATGTGGATCCTTCAAACATTTATGTCCGCGAAAAGATCGGAGTTAGCACTTCTAACAGAAAAGTTTACTGCGGGAAATGTGGCGAGCATGAATATAAGACCTGTTGATGGTATGAATGAGTACTTAGAAAATATGTTTCATAACTTAACTATGGAATATGTAAGTATTAAAAAGGAAATGGTTCACACCTTAGGTGAAGATAAAGAAACAGCTCAAAGAGAAGCTGTCATAAACAACCTAAAAGATTATTTGATACAAAGAGACAAATTAATTAATAACGGTATGTACGCTAAAGGAAAGTCAGAGGTTAAAAGATTATAATGAAACTCTTAATTGCTCTCTCATTATTTAGCTTTACGGCACTTGCTCAACCAATTGGTTACTATCTTCCAAAAGAATATGGAGGACTAGCAAAATCGCAAACGGTTAAGAAAAAGAAGGTTTCGAGGCGAGCTAAACTCAAAAAAGTTTCACAGCCAATTGCAACTATTCAAGCTGCTCCGCAAACTGTAACGAAGCCAAAGTTTCGTGAGTACACTGAGCGTTTAAGTTTTAATTATTATGTTCAATTTTTAGGACCAAGCCTCAGTAATAACTACCAACCTGGAGCGACTTATAATCGTTTCAAAACAGGTCAAGACTATAAAGGTGATGAATTAGATGGGACCGCTTCTCATCAAATGTTTCACTCTGTTTCACTTGGGTATCAACTAGCTAATGATTATAAACTAAGCTTTGCTTATACTTTTCAAGACGACTTAAATAGTAAAATCAAATACAAAGCGAAAAATGCTGATGGAAGCTATTCTGAGTATATTCGCTTTAAAGGTGTTTCTGACAATAACAAACGAGTTAATCTCTTTGTTTCTAATATCGTATCAAACAAGTATTTTACCATTAATGCCAATAACTTCGTAGAATTTGCTTCAACCTTTAGTGCTGAAGGTAATGATATGAACTATGGGCTGGGTTTCCAACCCTCAATTAGTTTTAACACTGGAGTTCAAGGTTTCTATACAGGGATCACTACTTCGATTCAACGAAACTATTTTAAAAGACAAGAGTATTTTCAAAAATGTGGCGATCAAGACTGCTTCTATCCAACCCGCTACCAAACTCTTCTGGCGGAAGTGGGAGCCTTTGCAAATTATGCATTAAATGACTATGTTCAATTAAAGTCATCTATCGCTTTTGACTGGGATCAAAAAGGTGACCAAGTTGATGAGCTCAAGGACTTTAATAAGAACATGGACGATGTAGGACGCTTAGGCGTTGATGTTCAAGTCGATTATGGGGTAACAGCTGGAACTTTTATCGAGTTTGCTTTAGAGCAAGCTAGTTTGAGTCGAACAGCAATAGGAGCTACCTTAAATGTTAACTTATTTTAAACTATTTCTTATAACATTTGTTCTTACTAACCAAGCGCTAGCAAATCGCTTCGATCCTCAAGTAGTGGATCTAATTAGAAATATTGTTCCTAACTTACATGAAAGAAACCTCTCCGTTGAACTCACTCGTCTAGAGGACATGATACAAGAAAAGAATATCGACATCTCTGATTATCGTCTTGGGAAAGGTGTTATTCCATTTTGGAAAAAGGAAAACGCTGAGATACTGGAGAGCGAATATCAAGGCCTGTGTAAAAGTGGCAGTACTTACTATCAAAGTCAGCACACAGTATTTGCTGATACTCAAATTGCTCCTACCTCTAAAATTGCCATGAGCTATGAGCCTAAAATAAACATCTCTGTGGTCTCCCTAAAGGAAGCTGAGGAGCTATTTTTTTCGATTTACACCCTCAGCGACAAACTAGCACCTGAAGAATATGGTAATCGCTGTGAATCTCGGGCACACGCCATTTCATTAATACTAGATCAGTCTTGCATCACAACCGGAAAAGTGTTTATTCAAAGCGAAGTACCTTTCTCTATTAAGAATCATACATGGGGATGGTACTATCATGTGGCGCCTTACGTGTTAGTTAAAATTGGTGAAAAGACGGTCCCTTATGTATTTGACCACTCACTTTTTAACAAGATAAAGCCATTATCTGAGTGGATTGAAGTTCTTCGCAAAAAAAATATGAACCATGACTTTAAAATCAGCTTTACAAGTAAATATACTTTTGAACCCGAAGATATTGGAACAGGTCTAACTGAGTACCTTGAAGAAGATATAGATGAGATGCAATACAAATTGCGACTAGGAAGGCTACTTAGGTTGATAAGACCTTTTAAAGGCGACCTCTAAGCTTCTTCGCAGAGTTCTTTACCTGAAGACTCACAGCGGTCCTTCATAGCGCAAACGTCACAAGCAGACTTGCCACCCATTAGAGTTGCTATTCCGCCACAAGAACCTTTTATGACTTTATTGGAAAGAATTACACCAATGGCCATACCAGCGAATGCAATTGAAAATACGGTTACTGTAATAATTAAGATATCCATTACTCACCTTTATACTGATCAAAGGCCTTTGAAGTCAATACTTTGATATTATCATTTTCCTTGATTTGAAAATATACCAGTAAATTTAATTTATTGGCGATATCAAGACCTTTCTCATGCCCCATACTCATCAGGGCAGTTGCCCAAGCATCTGCATCAGCACAATATTCACTAATAACACTAACAGAGATTGTTTTGTGATCAACTGGCCGTCCGGTTTTCGGATCAATGGTGTGAGAGAAAACCTTATCTCCATATTTTAGATAATTTCGGTAACTTCCACTTGTCGCCATTGATTTATTGGTCAGCGGCACAATTTTTGAGATTTTTGCCCCTAACCCTTCTCCTGGTCCTTCAATACCAACTCTCCAAGGAGCTCCGTCTTGCTTCTTACCTCGAGAGCGAACTTCCCCACCAATTTCAACTAATAGCTGATCATATCCTTGATACTCTAAAAATTTAACCAGCTCATCGACACCAAATCCCTTGGCCACAGCCGACATATCAAGCTTAAGTTCGGGAACTTTCTTTACTAAGAACTTATCTTGAAAATCGATATGCTGATACCCAACTTGTTTTAGCATTTTCTCAATCTCAAAATCTTCAGGTAGCTTCTGTTTACCATCCGGACCAAAGCCCCACATATTCACAAGAGGTGCGACTGTGATGTCGAAATAACCATGGGACTTACGGGAAATTTCTAATGATAGTTCGATTGCCTTTCTCATAGAGTCCGAAATTTTAATTTTCCTGAACTTTGAATTATTGATTTTCGAAATCTCAGACTCTGGAATATACGTAGAAAAAATATTATTAAAAAGCTTTAAAAATTGATCAATATCCTCTTTAAGTTTGTCTTTGGAAACTGAGCCATAGGTAGTAACTTTGTAATAAGTCCCCATGGTGCTGCCATCGATCTTTATAAGTCGTTTTTCACCTGAACAAGAAACTAAAAAAATTAAACTTAAAACTAAAATTCTCATTTTAAAACCTTAAAAAAATTCTAAAAAAAAAGGCCCCAAGTCTAGGGGCCCTTTCAAAGTATTTACTTGTGTTAATTAACCACCAAAGTCATCTAGCATAATATCTTCACGCTCAACACCTAGATCAAGAAGCATGTCGATAACACATTTGTTCATGATCGGAGGTCCACAAAGATAGTACTCACAATCCTCAGGAGCTGGGTGATCTTTCAGGTATTCATCATGTAGAACTTGGTGAATAAATCCTGTGTATCCTTCCCAATTATCTTCAGGTAGTGCATCAGACAAAGCAACATGCCACTTGAAGTTTTCATTTTCATTTTGAATCATGTCAAAATCTTCAACGTAGAACATTTCACGCTTAGATCTTGCTCCGTACCAGAAGGTAACTTTTCTATCAGTTTTTAACCTTCTGAATTGGTCAAAGATATGTGATCTCATTGGCGCCATACCAGCTCCCCCACCAACGAATACCATTTCTTTTTTAGTATCACGTGCGAAGAACTCTCCGAATGGACCAGAGATTGTACATTTATCTCCTGGCTTTAAAGAGTAGATATAAGAAGACATCTTCCCTGGAGGCACATCTTTTCCTGGAGGAGGAGTTGCGATACGAACGTTTAACATGATCATACCTCTTTCTTCAGGATAGTTTGCCATCGAGTAAGCTCTGATAGTTTCTTCGTCAACTTTTGAACGGTATTGCCAAAGATTGTACTTGTCCCAATCGTCTCTATACTCATCTTCAACAACAAAATCTTTGAAGTTGATATCAAGACCAGCTGGTCTTTCAATCTGGATATAACCACCAGCTCTGAATGGAACTGACTCACCTGTTGGAAGATCAAGAACTAGTTCTTTAATGAAGGTCGCAACCGAATCATTTGAACGAACAGTACACTCCCATTTTTTAACACCAAAAACCTCTTCATGAACACCAACTTTCATGTCTTGTTTACAAGTAACCTGACAAGCAAGTCTCCAACCTTCTTTTGCTTCACCTTTAGTAATATGTGAAAGTTCAGTAGGAAGAATTTCTCCCCCACCTTCGAAAACCTGTGCCTTACATTGAGCACATGTTCCCCCACCACCACATGCAGATGATAAGAAAAGTTTTTCTTCAGCAAGTGCTCCTAAAAGCTTTTGCCCTGGTGAAACCATAATATCTTTTTCACCGTTAATATTAATTTTAATCTTTCCTTGCGGGACTAGTTTAGACCTCGCAACGAGAATCAAAGCAACCAAAGCCAAGATGACTCCAGTAAACATGATCACTCCAAAAATTACCGTTTGCATTATTATATCCTTTTATTTCTTATAACGAGATACCTGCGAATGACATAAAGACAATCGCTAACAGTCCACAAGTCATAAAAGTAATACCTAAACCTCTAAGACCCGCAGGAACATCTGAATAATCCATCTTCTCTCTAATTCCAGCTAAGATAGCAATTGCAAATGCCCAACCGATACCTGAACCAAAACCGTAAGCAACAGACTCACCAAAGTTATAATCTCTCTCCACCATGAATAGAGACCCACCAAGAATGGCACAGTTAACAGTGATTAGCGGAAGGAAAATCCCAAGCGTATTGTATAAAGCTGGGAAAAACTTATCTAGCGCCATCTCTAGAATTTGTACCATCGCTGCAATAACACCAATATAAGAAATTAAACCTAAAAAGCTTAAATCTACATTTGGATATCCAGCCCAACTTAAAGCACCAGCTTTAAGAAAGTAAGTGTATAAAAGGTTATTGGCCGGAATGGTAATCATTTGTACAACGATAACCGCTACACCAAGACCAAGTGCCGTCGAAACTTTTTTCGATACAGCTAGAAACGTACACATTCCTAAGAAAAATGAAAGTGCAAGGTTCTCAATAAAAATTGCTTTAACAATTAGACTTACGTAATGTTCAACCATGACGCTCTCCTATTCCTCTACCTGAGACGGATCGTAAGATCTAATCGCCCAGATAATAAATCCGATAATAATAAAGGCACTTGGAGGAAGTAACATCAAACCATTTGGTTGATACCATCCACCATCTTTAGTTAACTCTAAAATTGTCATTCCAAAAAGTTTTCCAGAACCGAAAAGCTCTCTGAAAAAACCAACAACAATTAGGATTACAGAGTATCCAAGACCGTTTCCAATTCCATCAAAGAAAGACTCAACTGGACCATTCTTCATACCGAATGCTTCTGTACGTCCCATAACGATACAGTTGGTAATAATTAATCCAACATAAACCGCCATAGTTTTCCATTGATCAAAAACAAAAGCTTTCAAAAACTGCTCTGCTACGATAACGAGAGAAGCAATAATCGTCATTTGCACGATGATACGAATTGAACTTGGAACGTGGTTACGAATTAATGAAACACCCATATTTGAGAATGCAACAACTAATGTAACCGCAGCACACATAACAAAAACGTTTTTTAATTGAACAGTTACCGCTAGTGCTGAACAGATACCAAGGATCTGAAGTGCAATTGGGTTGTTCTTAATAATTGGTTCTACAATTAGCTCTTTAAGCTTCATTACAGCCCTCCTTGTGCTACTGTCTCAAGCACTTTTTGGTAACCATGTTCACCAAACCAATAATTCATTGAACTGGTTACACCATTACCTGTAATCGTCGCACCTGAAAGACCATCAACTTGGTACTCTCCCTGCGCTTGTCCTTTGGCTACTTTAAAAGCAACATCATTTGAATTGTCGTAAATTTTCTTTCCAATCCATTGCTCTTTCCACTTTGGATTATCAACTTCACCACCTAGTCCTGGAGTTTCCCCCTGAGCGTAATAACCAAATCCCTTAATAGTTAGGTCAGTACTAAGTGCGATAAAACCATACATTGTAGACCAAAGACCTTTACTCCACATATTTAGGATTACTGTTTTTGTGTCACCTGAGTCATCTTTTTCAAGATAAACTTTTGCATATTTAGGTCTTGTGCTTAAACCACCAACATCTTTACCTGCTGGGATTTTCACTGATAATTCTGGGTCTTTGTTTGCCGCAGTCATATCATATTCATCAGGATTAATATCCTGAACTACTTTACCTGTGTTCATATCAACAATTGCTACGTGAATACTTTTGAAAGCTTCTTCAACATCTGCACCTTTCTTTAAAAGGCCAGCTGATTGAAGAATATTCTTTTTCATATCAATTTCAGCATTCTTTGCTTGTTGTGGTCTCAATGCAACTACTACACCTGCAACTAGAACCGAACATACAATACAAAGAAGACCTGCAACTGTAACTGTCTTTAAAGTTTCTGAACTCTTAGCCATTTCTTGCCATCCTTCTTTTAATATTGCCTTCGACAACAAAATAATCAATTAATGGAGCAAGTGCATTCATGAATAGAATCGCTAGCATCCAACCTTCTGGGTATGCAGGGTTAACAACACGGATAAGAACACCAAGCACACCAATCAGGGCACCATAAAAAATTCTTCCTGTATTTGTCATTGCAGCTGAAACTGGATCTGTTGCCATAAAAACACAAGCAAAAGCAAATCCCCCCATAACTAAGTGCCATTGAGGAGTTACTGCAAACATTGGATTAGATTCAGACCCAATCATATTGAAGAGTAAGCTCATCCCGGCCATACCAAGTAGCATTGATAGCATAATTCTCCAGTTACCAATTCCAGTCATAATTAAGAATCCAGCACCTAGAAGACACATTAAAGTTGAAGTCTCACCCATAGAACCAGGAACTAATCCTATAAATGCATCATTCCATGAGAATGTGATTGCATCCATTCCACCAGCTGCGGCTTGAGCAAGCATAGTAGCACCAGTATAACCATCTACCGCCGTCCAAACAGCATCACCTGAAATTTGAGCTGGGTAAGCAAAGAAAAGAAATGCTCTCGCTGTTAAAGCTGGGTTGAAAATATTTTTCCCAGTTCCACCGAAAATCTCTTTTCCAATAACAACTCCAAACATAATACCAATAGCAACCTGCCATAAAGGAATTGTTGGAGGTAAAATCAACGGATAAAGCATCCCAGTAACAAGAAATCCCTCATTTACTTCATGCTTTCTAATAATAGAAAAAATAACTTCGCAAGTACCACCCGCAATCTGAGTCACTAAAAATACAGGGAAAAACCAAAGTAGTCCGTGAACAAAATTGTGAATAAAATTTGCTGGATCAAATCCAAGCCCGATTGCTCTTAAGATATCAGCTCTCCAACCAACTGCTTCTAAACCTGCTGAAGCAAGTGCAGAGTTTGCCTGATAACCGGTATTATATAGAGCAAAAAGAATAACCGGTGTTAATGCAAAAACAACACTGATCATAGTTCTTTTCAGGTCGATTGCATCTCTAACGTGAGTATTACCAGTCGCTTTAATACCTGGAGTATAAGCGAATGTATCTAGAGCTTCATAAAGAGGATAAAGTTTTTCTAACTTGCCACCTTTATGGAAAAGCTCGCCTTGTTTATCGAGAAATGATCTTAAAAAGCTCATAGCCCTTCCTTTTCAATTTGAGTTAAACCTTCTCTAAGCTTAGATGAGAAATCATTTTTACTTGGATCAACAAAATTACAAAGAGCTAAATCCTCTTCGTCTAGCTCCAAAGCACCAAGCTTAATAAGCATATCTGTATTTCCACTCATCACTGAACGTAGAAGGAAAGTTGGTAGGATATCAAGCGGCATTACTTTTTCGTAAGAGCCGATTGGAACGATAGATCTTAAAGATCCGTTTGTATCCGCATCTAAAGCAAATTTCTTCGGAAGAAGTTTTGATAAGAAAACAGGTTTAACTGAATACTTATCAAACCCTGGACTATGCCAACCTAGGAATTCACGTTTTCCACCCTCTTCAATAACTGAGATTTGGTTATGAAAACGACCTAAGTAAGCAAAAGGTCCTTCAGACTTTCTACCACCAAGAACTGAACCAGAAACAACTCTAACTGTAGCTTCTGTCTTAACTTCGTCTTTCATTAACTCGTCAAGATTTGCACCTGTTCTAGTTTTGATAATTCTTGGATTCTTTGCCATTGGCCCAGCAACAGCTACGTATCTCTCAGTGAAGATCTTTCCACTTTCAATAAGCTTACCGATAGCAATCACTTCAGAATATGTAATATGCCAAACGCAATTTTTCTCTCCAACAGGGTTTAAAAAGTGAATATGAGTTCCAACAAGCCCTGCCGGGTGTGGTCCTGCAAATTCTTCTTTCTGCACTTCTGCTGGAACATCAAATCCTGCGTTAGGAGCCGTACAAACGATAACTTTATCACAAAGCTTCTTCATCGCCTGTACGCCTGCTTTAAAAGCAGCTGCGTTTGCATTGATAAAATGTTTTGGGTCCGCTGCAAGAGGATGAGTATCGATAGCAGTCACAAAAATAGCATCTGGTGTTTCCGTAGGAACAGCTACCTTTGAGAAAGGTCTTCTTCTGATTGATGGCCATGCGCCTGCTTCAATCAAAAGATCTTTCAATCCTTGAGCGTCATAAGAACTCAAATCACTTCCCTTGTAAGCCTCAAAGCTTACATGTTCATCACCTTCAATCTTGATAACCACTGATTGAAAAGCACGCTTATCACCACGGTTAACTTCGATTACTTCACCTGATGCAGGAGCTGTGTAACGAATTCCTTCTGTTTTTTTGTCTGTGTAGAGCAGTTGGCCAGTCTTAACTTTGTCCCCAACTTGCACCGCCATAGATGGCTTCATACCAACTACGTCGTCACCAATTAATGCTACTTTAGAAACTTGATTACCTTGCGATACCTCTTGATTCGGGTCACCGCTAATAGGCAAATCAAGCCCTTTCTTAAGTTTGATCATGGGTGTAATTTCCTTTGCAAAGTTTATTCAGAGTATGCCAAAATTTAACACAGCTAGGCTACTTTTGACAATTAAAGTCGGTGAACAACGTTAAAAAAAAGTGTCACACCTAGTTAGAAATTGTTAAGATATTTTTATGAGTTTCAAAGAAAAATTATTTGAGGGCAAGTACAATTACCTAGATGGCGATAAAGTCTATACTCAAGAGAATTTCGTCATCTCAAAAGAAGACAAAGTTCAAGGAAATTACGAGTACCAAGTGGAAGTTTTGAGTCGAGTCAAAACCGGCGAATTTTTGAAAATTTTTGTCGAAGCCGAGTTTAACAATGCCTTTGACCCTCTACATTACAAAATTGTAAGAAGCCTGGGCCACAAAGAAAGCACAGAGATCTTCCACGTTAACCAAAAAGACAAAATATATAATTACACCTTTATCGGTGACGGCGGTACGCATTATTATGATAAAGTTGTCAATGGGAAACCATATATAGCCTCACCATGCTTCAGTCTATCAACTGTCATGATTAACGCCAAGAAGCTAGATCCAGTACATAGAACCGTTTACTCAGTAATAACTTCAAATAATATTTGGGAGTACGAAGCCCCCTTTACCGAAAAAGATATCTATATGGAGCTGCAAGATCTTGACCAGGTTCCACTAAGTATTGGGGGGAAGGAGTTATCGGCGACTCACTGTCGAATCGTCTACCTCGATGATAAGGGACATATCCTCGAACATAAAGACGATATTTTTCTTAGCAAATACAATTTCCTTCCCTACAAAGCGGTTTTCGCTAATGGCCTAAAAATTGAGGTCGAGGCTCTTAAAAACTATGATCAAAACCGAGTGAAAATCTAAAGGAGAAAATCCCTCGTTTCTTCGCAGGCTTTTTCAAATGGTACGACTTGTAAATCATAAGGCTTCATCATTTGTGAGAAAGTATCTAGCGTTCTGTGCTTCCAACGAGATAGTCTCGAGTCAGTGACAATCACGCAGCCTTTATCACTTTCCCTTCGAATCAAGCGACCAAGTTTTTGATGCAGTGATCTTGTTCTATGCCCTAAAAAATAGTCATTAAATTCATTCCCAAAACGGCTTTCATAAAAATCTCTTCTTTTTTGGATAATGAGGTCTTGACGCAGATCCGGAACTTTATCGATATAAACAAAGACTAGGTTATCACCCGGTATATCAATACCTTCTCCAAAAGACTCCATACCAACCAGTACACCGTGCTCAGAGCGCTTAAACTCTTCTACGATATTTTTCCCTAGTCCTTGAATAAAAAGAGGAATTTCACCATCAAAGGCTTCTAATAAAAGTTCACAGGCCTTATCGAATCTAACCCTTGAGGAAAAAAGAAGAAGCGTTCTTCCACCGATATCCCGGATAAGTGGAATCAGTTGTTTCATTGTGCTTGGAACATAGTCTTGGTCATAAAACGAAACTGTGTCAGTACATAAAAAGACTTTGGCGTTGTTTTTATAGTCGTAATTATTTTGAAGAAATAAGCCAGACTTAAACCTTTTTTCAGAAGGTAAAAGATGGTATCCAGTCATCCACTCGACTTGTCCCATTCCCATAGATCCATCACTATTAGTGAGAGTTGCAGAAGTAAAAACAGTCGAAGCTGAATCTTGAAGAACGTTTTCATAAAAGAGCTCGCCAACGTCAACAGGCGAACTACTAAATAGAAAGCCATACTCATCATGGAATTTAATTGAGCTTACATACTTTACTGTATCTTCCATAAGTCTCTCGAGAGTCAAATAAGACTCTTCAATATGACCGGCGTTAGATTCAAATAAACTAAATGCTTTCAGGTCATTTTCATCATTAAGAGTATTCATACTCCAGCGATTCATAAGAGGAAGAATTAACTCGTAAAAACCTCTAAAAATATAGCGTAGAGAGTCGACTTGATTATACAAACTCGCTTGGAGGCTATCCTTTAGCTGATCCTTATTAAACATAAGAAACTCATTCCAATAAATATCTGTATAATTAGGGAGTTTTCTAGCGAATCGCTCAATGAGATTTTTTAATTCGCTTATATTTTCTTCAATCATTTTTGATGTAGAACTAGCTTCCTTCCTTATTCTTTGAACAAGCTCATCATCACCTTTTTCTGCCCCCAAGAGGTAGTAAACAGGAGCCACCATTGATGAGAGGTTTCTCGCAAAATTTTCCAATTCAGCCTGGGTTAACTCTGAACTAAATGCTCTCGTCGCCTCTCCCTCAAGTTTATGTGCCTCATCAATCACAATATATTTAGGTCTCTCAACACCACGAGGCCAAGATAATGTGAGCGCATGGTTGCCAACGATTACATCTGCCTCTTTAGCTTTCCTCAACCCCTGTAAATAGGAGCATTCTGTTTTAAAAGGGCATTTGTTACCGGTACATGCCCTAAAATCAACTTGAATCTCCTCTTCCAATTCATTGAAGGCTTTAAGCTTTCGCTTAAGCACAAAAGGAATATTCTCTCTGGTAATAACGTTATTATAGTCTTGAACCCTACGGTTATTGAAAAATGCTGCCTCAAAATAAGCTTTGGAGAACTTTTCCTCAAAGGTATTTAAATCAAGAAGATTTTCATCCTCTTCACTTCTAAATAATAACTCACAAAAATGATTACTCGATCCAATAAGCCGAAGAACTTTTAGCTGGCTATCTTCAAGCCCAAGTAATTGTTTCGCTCCAGGTATATCTTTGGCCATCGCTTGATTCTGTAAGGTTTTCGTTCCTGTTGAGATCAGTACCTGCTCTTTCGAGTCCTTCGCTTTTAAAATAGATGGCAGTAAATAGCCAAGTGTTTTCCCGGTTCCGGTTGGAGCTTGAATGAGTGCGTGAATATCATTTTTGAATGATTGCCCTACCCTTAAAGCTAACTGCTCTTGAGATGGACGATAAGTATAGTAAGGAAGTTTATGCTTAACTTGCTCTTCGCTCTGAAGAATAAATTTTATATTTTCACCTGAAAACTCTAAATTAAAGCTGTCTGAACTAGCATGAAACTCTTCTGGAGTGTTAAGAGAGGCTTTATACTTCTCTAAAGTTTCATCTAAATCAAATTCTATTTGCTCTGCTATCTCAATGAGTTCATCTTTTTCTAATTGGTAAAAGGATTTGAACCAGAATTCTTCTTTTCTAAAGCGATCAAGCTGATCCTGCATGAAAAGTCTAAGTTCACGATCGAAATGAGTAATATAAACCGCTAAAAGCATTACCTTCAATAGATCAATTGAATCCGAAAGACCTCTATGTTCTTCTGAGTCAGCAATCTTAAGGTCTATGATAAACCCTTCTAAACTTAAAGTTGACCTTTCAGGAAATAATAAAGAAAGAAAATACATGGAGTCATTGAAGGTTTCAGGCTCTCTTTCCCCACCTAAGTCTTCAAATGATTGCGACAAGAACTGCTCTTCGAAAGAAGAATTATGCGCAATTAGAGCATGGCCCTCTAGGTCCCATAGATCTTGAACGACCTTCTCCCAGACAGGTGCTTTCTTGACGTCATTTTGTCTTATCCCAGTTAATTTTTGGATAAACTGCGATAATTTATTTTCTGTACGAACAAGTGATGAGTATTTTCGCACTAGCTTAGTTCCTTCAAACTGAAGAAAACCTAAGTCTATTATTTCGTCATACGAAGGATCTACGCCAGTAGTTTCGATATCAATTACTGCCCAGTGTCCAAGATCTTGCATATTGCCACCCGTTCTATTTTTTGGAAGAATACAGGCAGTTAATTTAAGTGAAGGTAAATCAAATGTCATCATCCCTCTTGTTTCAAGTGCAATCATTTATAATAGTCGCATTGATGTTTTACGGAATCTCACAAAGAAAAATCCGTTTTAAACATGTAAAGACCATGAAAGTTGTGATTTTTTGGGATCTGCTACTCGTAGCACAAATTGAACTCACAAGACAGGCCATTAATACAGCATCCAAAGCTATGACCAACCCGATGATACTTAACATCCATATATCATTAGCGGTTAGCACGGTGCTTCTGTATTTTATGATGCTATATACTGGAACAAAATTAAACAATGGTGACGAAACCATTAGAAAATGGCATAAACCTCTAGGAATTACGACTGCTGTAATTCGTGTTTTAACATTAATAACAAGTAATATGATTGAGGTTTCACACTAATGACACCAATGGACGAGATAAAAAACCTAATTGAAGAAAAACTTCCTAATTCTATCGCTGAGGTAGGAGATTTAACCGGGACAATGGATCACCTTGATGTGCTAGTGGCCTGTGATGAATTCAAAGGAAAAATGCTAATTGATCAACATCAAATGATCATGGATATACTCAAAGAACCTCTTCAAGAAAGAGTTCACGCGGTAAAAATCAAAACAATGACAATGGAAAAATATAAGGCAAACAAGGAGTAAAAGATGAGCGAAAACGAAAATCCTTTTAAGATTTTAAATCAAGATATAGCTACAACAAAAGAAGTTTCACCTGCAGATGTTCAAGGTGAACTGAAAGAAAGAATCGAGTCGATAATCAATAGTGATAATATCGTTCTTTTCATGAAAGGAAATTCAGAATTTCCTCAATGCGGTTTTTCAGCCAATACGGTTGCAATTCTAAAGCATATTGGAAAGTCATTTTCAACTTTTGATATCCTTCAAGATATGGACATCAGACAAGGTCTTAAAGAGTATTCTAATTGGCCAACTTTCCCACAACTATATCTAAAAGGTAAACTCGTGGGCGGAAATGATATCATCACAGAGATGTTCGAATCAGGTGATCTACAAGAGGTCTTAAAAGAGGTTTAAATGTCTCTCAGCGCACCATGCTTTATAGGCAAGGTTAATGCAAAAAAAACAATTCACATTATAGGCGGAGGCTTTTCAGGCCTCTGCTTAGGTTTTTTCTTTAAAAAAAATAATATTCCTTTTATCATTCATGAAAAAGAGTCTAAACCTGGTGGAAAGATCGACTCTCTTCAAACAAGTGCAGGCAATGGAGAAACCGGGGCTCATGCTTTTTACGTGAGTGGTTCAATGATAGAAGACTTACGTACTCTTCATTTAGAAATCCTGAGGGCACAACCCAAACTAAAAAAGAAAGTCTATCGAGACCGAAGATTTGCCAGTCCTCCAATTAATTTAAGAGAAGCCGTTATTCTTGCGTGGAATTTTTTCACGAAAAGACCGCCAAGATTTCATGAAGAAATGAGTTTGGCTGAGTTTTTAGCGCCACTTGGAACTTCAGCAATAAATCGCGAGCTATTTGGGGCGGCAATGGTTGGGGTTTATGGAGCCGATAGCCAACATCTTCATTTAGCCTCTCTTTTTAAGCAGGTAGACTTTAATACAGTGACTACATACCTTTCATTTCTTAAACAAATTAAAGCCTCAAAAAATAAAGAAAGATATACCAGTATTAGTTTTCCTGCGGGAATGGGAAGTCTAATAAGAGCATTTCAAGATGAGCTCAGAGATCATATTCAACTGGGTGATGATATAAAAAAACTGCCAGAAAACAGTATCATTTGTACCGATGCACATGCTGCAGCTGAATTAATTTCTGGTAGCTCTTTAGAGAAGGCTAACGCTCTTAATAAAATAAGTTATCTTCCAGTTACACCTGTTACTATTATAACTTCAGAAAATCTCGAACAATTAAAGGATAGCTTTGGATGCCTCTTCTCTCCACAAGTTTATCATGGAAAGATCAGAGGGATTCTGAATAACTGGGCCATATTTCCCAAACAGCGCAAAGAGAAAGGACTCAATTCATATACTTTTATTATGGCCACATCTCATAAACCAGAACAAACTCTTGAAGATGAATTGCAAAACTTAGGACTCTCTCATATCTTTCAGAATAGAAAAGAGCTTTTGAAACAATCATGGGAAAAAGCTCTCCCACTTTACGATTCAAACAGATACAGGTCTATAATGAAACTGAAAAATGAATCTTGGCAAGAGCTAGGAATTTTCGGAAACTATATTGGAGGCATTAGCCTTCGAGAGATATTCTTAAGTGCAAAAGAGCTTGCGCAAGGACTTAAAAATGACTGATCCAAAAGATTTTCCATACCTCCACGGTTTCTCACAAGAAGAACAAAACAGACTTCGTACGCAGGCACAATTTGCAGAACAGATAGTTTACGATGGAGTAAACCTTTCAAGAGTAGAACATCTACTGGAAGTTGGATCTGGCGTTGGTGCACAATCTGAAATTTTATTGCGCCGTTTCCCTAGAATGAAACTTACCGGTATCGAACTTAATGATAAGCAGCTCGAAGCAGCTAAAAAGAACCTCGCTGAGATGCCTGAATTTAAAACGAGATACGAATACAAACAGATGGATGCTACTCATATGGATTTCAATAGTAATTCATTTGATGGAGCTTTTCTTTGTTGGGTACTTGAACATATAAGTGAACCGAAAAAAGTTTTGAGCGAGGTCAGAAGAGTTTTAAAGCCGGGTTCAATTGTGTACGTTACCGAAGTCATGAACTCTTCGTTTTTTTTAGATCCTTACTCTCCTAATTTATGGAAGTATTGGATGGCGTTTAATGATTACCAATATGAAAATGCAGGCGACCCTTTCGTTGGTGCTAAGCTTGGTAACTTACTCCTAGAACTAGGTTTTGCTGATATTCAAACAAAAGTTAAATCTTGGCATATTGATAACAGAAGGCCAGATGAGAGACGTGAAACGATAGAGTACTGGACAGAGCTACTAATGAGCGCAAAAGAACAGCTCGTTAAAGAAGAAGTTATTGATGAGAAAACTGCTGATCTGGCCCAGAAAGAACTTCGCCTCGTGGCCAGAGATCCTAATGCAGTATTCTTCTACTCTTTTGTACAAGCGAGTGCCAAAGTTATTTAGACCCCGGATATTTATTTTCTTGGAACAAAAATAAGAGCTTACCCTTGCCCGTACTTTCCAAATCAAGACGTTCTAATTCGAGGTTTTTAATTAGAGGAAAAATGATGGGAGGTAGCTCTACCCCATTCCAATATTCGTCATAGAAAGTTTGAGTTTCTGCATCGTATTTCAATAGTTCTCTTTGGATCTTTTTTACCACCAGACCTCTTAATCCATAGCGCACTGTATAGGCTAAATTAGAATTGAAGCCATACTCAGGGACTCCATAGCGGATTAATTTATGACTAATATCCACATCCTTAATCTTAAAAACAAGATGAGGCATTTCTACCTTCTCATGAATAATACCATTTTCATCTTCGTAATCTGTGACAATCTTTTTTACCGATAAATCGAGGATAAGTTTTATAGGAAAATTAAGGGTTCTCTGTGAAATTAGTCTCCCCGTCCATTTACCTACATGACATAGAACATCTACATATAACTCTGCCTGCCTTCCTGTGCGATCAAACCTTATCATTGCACCTTGTGGCCCAATTTCTATATCTAGTTCTTTTTTAATTTCCTCTAATATACCTTCTTCATCTATGGCAGTAAGGAGTCTTGTAAAATAGTCTTCATCAACACTAACGACGGCTTGATTTTGAGCATTTACCCGGTCTTTTGCCATTTCCATCGCTTGAAGAATTTCACCCTCAGAGCGAGAGACTTTACGAGCAGTAACTTCCCTATCTTCGATACAATCCTCGCCAATTTCATCGAAATCAGCTGCGGTACAAAACTTACCATTCATATCGATCTTTACTATTTGTTCATTAATTTTAGAAACAGCTGATACGTCTAAACTCATGGGAATAATCGCATCCTCTTTAGTAGTGTTGAACCAGAGTCTGTTAGGTATTTTAAATTTCTCTATTGATCCTACAATTGCACTCACACCATCTTTTTCAATCAGCTTGGCCATTTGATCTACAATTACATTTTTTAAAAGTTCTTGATTTTGAATAATGGTGTTTCTAATTTTATCTGGATCGACCGTGATCCTACGTCCAAAAACATCTAGACTAACATCTGAAATATATAAATCCTCTATCTCAATATTAAATAAATGTTTTGATTCACTCAACTGTGCCACAAGTTTTGTTGTATCAACCTCAACGACACTGATTTCAAATTCATCATTGATTTTCGAAATATCTACAATGACTTTAAAATCCATCGTTAATGAGCGATCAAACTGTAATTGTGGTTTTAACATCTTAACTTCAAGGACTGTAAGCTTTTCGTTTGAAACTAACTCAGGGAGGATGAAATTCAGATCAACTGAACTTGCGTTGATATCTAATCCGTTCACACTAATATCAAATTCAAGTTGAACTCCATCACTAATTGAGCGCACTTTAATATCGGGAGAAATATTATAAAGATTGTATCCAATATCTTTAATTGATAGCTCTGGTTTTATATGGAGAATGCTTAAACCAGAGATATGTTCGATACTTGATAAAAACTCATTTGAACTTGGAGTTAAGAACTCTTCGATTGTACTGTTGTCATATCTAATTTCATCTTCAGTATAGGTATAACTGCGATAGTCTACTTCTTTTCCTATATTATCAAATAATGCCCTCGCCTTTTCCATTAAAAAAATATTCCATGGCGCTTCTGTTTTAGAATAAATCGTTACATCTTGAGCAAAAATTTGTATTGAAGTTAGTAAACATACTGCACTCAAAAGAATTTTCATCACAGAGGTGCCTCCTCTTTTTTCAATAAGCTTCTATGCATATTAGAGAGGTCTAGATCTTCTATGTTAATGCCTATCACAGCATGACCAGATTTTGTAAACCTTAAGTGGGTAGCAGAAAGTTCTAAACCGGGAATCATCTTTAAAAGATCTGTGAGATTTATTTCATATTCTTTATTAAGGCTTTCTCCTAAGACCTCTACCAATTTTTTGTGAATTCCTTTTTCAACAGATCGGCTCATGTTTTTCTTAGGATAATTCAATGTATTTTTAAAAGTTTCACCTTCTAGAATATTGTAGCCTGTGAGAACAATTGTATTTTCCTCTTCTAGCTCGTTAGGCATAATCATAAAATCGAGTTCCAATGGGAACCAAACTTCACCGCTTTCAATAAGCGAACCAACTCCATTATTTATCCAGCTCCAGATGCCCTCAAAACTCCAGAAATCTTCAACTTCTAGTTGAGATAAATTTATTCGCATATTGGCCACTACTTTTAAGTTCTGAGGAGCCGTTAATTCTGAAGGAATAAAGTGAACATTGAGACCATCGATATAAACGCCCTTTACCTGAACAAATTCGTTGAATGCAGCTTTCAAAAGTCTTGAGCGAGTTGCCAACTTCAACAATCCATTTAAATAGGACTCTGAAACAGCAATTGAGATATCAGACTTTAAATCCTTTTTATCGAATTCTATGACACCTAATTTCTCTCTACCGTTAAGTATATTAGGAGATAAAACCAACGGTAGGTTATTTAAATTTAGATTCGTATAAAAAAAGGCAGACAAGTCTTGAGAGGATGGAGTGTCAATTTTAGAGACTTCACAGTCACTAGAAACCTGAGACACTTGCATGCGAAAAATGTATTTGAATTTTTCAAAAAAGGTTGCATCTTGCCCAGGTTTTCCTGCGTAATCGCGAATATATTGATAAGCATCCCCAGGACTTGTTTCTAAAAGTTCATTAACCCTTTGATTCACATATTCTTCACGATTGTAGTTTACTAAAGAGATGCGAGAGCGAAAATCGCGAAGTTCAGTAATAAGGACATTATTTACGATTCCGACAAAGTCTTGTGCAACAAAATTTCCTAAAAGTTTTGTTAATGAACTGGCTATATATGATTTTTGTGACAGGATAACGTCTTTGATCGCAGAAACGTCAAGCTCGATTCTTCTTCCGTTTACTTCAAGTACTGGTGGAGGCATGTAAAAATTAGAAAAATTGAAATCAAGCGAAGCAGGTTCTTTATCTTCGGTTGTAAAATCAATATTTTTTTGTTTTTCGGTATCGTGTTCTAAATTAGTCGTGACTTTACCAAATTGCAGTTTCATCCCATTTTCTGACATATCGACAGAAGTTGTAAGTAGAGCGAAAAAATCACTTCCCTCTTTTAGCCCAATTTTTACATCTTCAAAACGGCCATAAAAACCTCGAGATTCATCACAACGTTTTTCATTTTCATCGTAGAATTCACACAGCTCAATCTTAGGAGTCGAAAGCTCAATCTGTGAAAATTTCAAACCAAGTGCTGTATTAAATTTCTTACCATGGGCTTCGTGATAAACAGCTGTTTCGTCTTTGAGAAAAACTGAACTCACCGAAATATCTTCCCATTTAATTGTATAATTGAAGGCACCACCTTGAGAGATACTCACAAAGCTATTCATCGTATCGAGGACAGGATTACTATAAAATGCCTCTTCAGACATACTTCTTGAAATTTGATTCGCGGGAATCACAAATTTGCTGGTAGCATTTTTTGTTAGGTAGTAATCAACTGTGGCAGCAAGAACCTTACCTAGTCCTTTTTTATGAACATTAAATCCAATATGGTCAGCAGCAAAAACCTGCCCTATTTGGAAAAAAGAAAATACACAGCCAACTGCTGTGAGTTTTTTTATGCTCATAACACCTTGATTTTACAGATCACACCACCATGGCATAGTCTTGTGTAATAAATTTCTAACATGTCATGTAATTTGAACCAATAGACCGGCTAATTTTTACGCACCACATCGCAAAGTTAACGAATGATAACTCTTTTAATTTCAAATACTTAAGCTTGCACTAAGACTTTTAGGTAATCCGAACGCAATTTATTTAGAAAGCCTGTTTTATCAGCTTTATACAGTGACAACAGGTCATTGAAGTAATTCGCCGCCCTGGCAGCTTGTTCAGAATTCCATAATTTCTGTTGATGAAGGATTTGCTTATCATATTTGGAAAGTTTTTTCTTATCTTCTCCATAATTTGGATTGAAAACTTTCTGCATATGAGTGTTCATGAAGTAGAGAAAGCCATAAAAGTCTTGGCTTTCTTCGGCCAGCGCTAAGAACTGACGATAAAAAGGAACCATTTTTTTAGCTCCAAATAGCTCGGCTAATTTGAATTGATCAAACTTACTAAAAGTTAATACTTCATCAATATCCATAATTGTAATTTGATTTTCTTCACTCGACTTCAATCTCAATTGATCTAAAACATCTGAATACTTTCCAAACTCAAATGGAACATTTTCACAAAAATGACGAGTTTCCTCGAAGCCCAAATAAACCGCTTTTTGTTGGCCAATGAATTTAAGTAACTCCTGCTCTTCCCAAAAAGCAGGTGCCATAATCTGAATTCCATCGATATGCTCTGCTTTAACAAGCTTTTTAAAACTAGCATTATCCTTTGTGAAGTTGAGTAAAATATGACAATTGTCGAGGAGAAGTTCCTCAGGTTGTAAAAAATGATCAATCACATTTGATGATATGTCTTCTGCAAAGTGAATCAAATAATTATCACTTCCTCCAAAGAGGTCCATGGTTCTAAGTTTTTGATCAATCCAATCCTCGGTAATCTCATTTCCAAAAACCACTTGAAACTTGATCCCCATACCATCTTTAAAGTATTTAAACGCGTACTGATCGTAACAATAAAGCGCATGGATTGAAGCTTCACTATTCCAGGTCGACTTTGATTGCTTAATATTTTCCCAAATTTTTGACTTAGAAAGCATAGAGAATCATATCCTTAAAACTAGAAGCAGCAGCTTCAGCTAAGATTTGCATTTGCTGTTTTTCAACCCCACGATTTTGAGAACCCAAAACTTTTATACCGTCATCACGTAGCTCTTTTAATAAATAGTTTCGTTGCAACTTAATCGATTCATTAAAAATGACCTTGGAACTCAAGACTTGCTTACTTAATTGAGTCTGAAAGAACTTTATTTCTGCTGGAGTAGGATGTTTTACGACAATAATTCTTAGCCTTAGATTGAGCTGGTTTACCGATGGAACTAAGAAATCTTGCCTATCATCTCCTAAAACGCCATCTCCAAAAGTGCTTTCGGCCCTTTTACTATTGATATTCTTAATTGATTCTTTCTTTTTTGGACGTGATTCTAAAACCCCAATTAATACAGCATCTGATTTCTCAGTTGGTTCAGATAGTCTTAGATTTTTAAACTCTAATAATGTTTTATAAATTTCCCTAGTAAATGGACCCGATACGTCTGCAAAATTACTTTTATTGTAGAACATTGGAACTGATATAGAGCGTATTCCGTATTGGGCGAAAGGATTGCTTTTACTTTGGAAACGATAGCCAGAACAACTCAGTAAAAATAGTAATAATAAATATTTTCCCATACTTACTATTTACTGCATGGGAAACAAGTCGACAAATATGCGCACAAAGTCATTTATTAAACGCCCTTATCTGTGCTATGTTAGGACATATGAAGAAATTTCTTTCCATCGCCGATATTCTCGCCAATGAGCAAAGTCCAGAAGAAGTCTATACAACAGACAAAAAGAAGCGGTATTGGCGTTCCCAAAAGGGATATTATACCAAGTCTGATGGCGTATTTAGCTTTATACACCTCATGCAGAAATGGCCTGAAATTGTAGGTGATTTCATGGCGGCTAATACTTTGCCTATGAAAATTAAACAAAAAACTCTTTTTATTAGCAGTAAACACAGTATTTTTGCCCAAGAACTTGGTTTTCTCGCTCCGAAAATAATTGAAAAAATTAATGATGCATTCCCATCTTTTGAGGGAGGAATTCAACGAATTAAATTCGTCCATAATGACTTTCAAGCCGTTCAGCAGACCCAAAAAAAACAGGCACAAGCTCCAAGCAAACCTAAGCTTCACCCTCACTCTCCTCAGTACAAAATATTGGTAAAAAAAGCAGATGAACTCATTGCCGATATTGAAGACGAAGACGTAAGACAAGCATTAAAGAAATTTATTTTAAGCTAATGACACCAACCTTAGCATCAAGTGCTTTATGTAGTTCATATTTTAATTCCCTAATATGAGGCAGGTCTAATCGAGCGAGAAAAAGATGTGGAAAGTCTCGTATTTGATGCAACCAATTTTGCCATTTAGCCTCTTCAATAAAATGACAATTTCGCTTATCAAGGTCCTGAGGTAACCGGCCATCATTTTTAATAAAGTAAGGGGGATTGGCCAAGATTAAAGTATCTTTTTTAAGACCACAAGGAAGCGAACTATCCCAATAAATGTTTGTCCTGTAGCCGTCCTTAAGTTGATTGATATTGCGCTCTAAATGCACTTTATAGTTTAGATTATTTTCAACAAAAACTATTTCTTCAAGTGGATCGACCCTAAAAGAAAATTCAATTCCGACAACCCCACTCCCGGCATAAAAATCACAAATTGATTTTATGTTAGGATATATTTTTGAAGCCACTATGGATAGCTCTATTGAATCTCTCGAAAAATGATAAAAGCTTGGTTGGCTATATTCTATTGTTTTCATTTTCTACGACTTTTGCCAAGAAATCTCGATCCCATGCTCCGATATTCATTAAGTGGACTACAGCATAAGAGATAAAGCGTTCACTTTCCAATAAGTCTTTATAAAACTCTCGTTTTTGAGCAGCCAAAATTTTATTTAAAACCACTCCATTGGCAGTTAGGAAGCTATAAAAATTTTCATCCTCCAATAACTTAACCTTTATAAACCGATCATAGATATTTTTAGATTTTTGCAATTTAGAAAACAGCTCTAAAACTGCTTCTTTTGCATGCCTTGGTACGGCATCAATTCCACGATAGAAAAGTAGGCTTGATTTATTTTCCGGGCTTACAGCATTTTTATTCAATTCAGTTGCTTTTAAATATTCAACCTGCGAACTCATCTCAAAAACAATTGGCCCCCAAATCATAGGGTAAGGAAATCCAAAACTATAAGATTGGTAATAATTTCTAACTTTATTTATATCTAAATCAACATCGAATTCATCCAGTAACATTTCCTGAAAGGCCCCACTTGTGTGGAAACTTAGGTAGTACATGAGGTTTCGAAACTCTGCTTGTCCCTCAAAATAGAGGGAAATTTCTTTTAAAACCTCTTTAAAAAGCTCAATCTGAGTTTCCAGCTTCAACCGTAAATTTTGTCCGCTAAAGATATGTTCGTGAAACTCTTTTTTGGTGATTTCAAGTAAGATACTTTTTGCTTTAGACATATTAGAAAGCTTTATAAATATAAAAGAGTCTAATAGTTTAGACAGGATATTGTCGTATACTCTAAGCTCCTGATGATATTCATAGAATTTTTCTAACTCAAACTTCTCATCAAGAACCTTTCTAAATAATTCAATAAATCTTTTCTCTCGATTGAGGTTGTGTTTCTTTAGTTGGTAAGATTTTGAAGTTTTAATGGGGATATTTTTAAAACTAATGATCTTCTTATAAAAATTGTATTGAGAATTATAACATTTCAGAACTTCTTTAAATTGCTCTGTAGGAGCAAACAAAGCGTACACTAAGTTTTCTTCCGATAGCCTGCTGTTACATTCCATATCTTTTATTAAGCTTAAGCCAACTATAAAACCAATAGGAGTTCTATCAACCCTTAAGCTGAAAAGATCTGTTTCATTTAAATCAGAGGAAAACCACTTTTTTTTTTTTGAACTATCCGTTTGGACTTGAGCATAAGAACTTTCTATAACGGAAATATTTGAAGTTCTTTTAATAACTTCTTTGATAAAAGAAGTCCTATTGGCCAACAAATAAACGGCAACAGCCAGAAAAAATAATAATAGGAGGATTAGATTTCGCCCTTCCAAAATTTTGTTACTGCGAATCGTATTTTTTTGAACTTTATCTTTGACTCTGGTTTTAAGCTTCGGAACAGGAACTTCCTCAGCTAATTTGGCCTTAACTATCGTAGGCTTTTTTTTTTTACCCTCTTCTTGACCTAAATCCATATCGCCACTAGATAAATCTTCTCGAAGATCAGTGAGGTTCAACCCAACCTTGGTTATATCTGCTTGAGATTCCCCCATGTCCGGATATTCTAAATCAGAATCACTCGGGACTTGATCTTCACCAGCCGGATATTCTAAGTCTTTTTTATCCGGAGAAAGCGCTTTCACAGGCTCTGCTTCCTGAACAGGATTAAATGGTTGAGTTTCGTCATTCAGAACATACTTTGCTACCAAGTCTTGTTCTCTTACATATATCCAATAACCATTTCCACTACAGATCTCATCATCACCTTTGATCGATCCATTAGAAATTAGCTCGCGGATTTTCTGCTTGGATACTGGCCCCAAAATATGATTATTTTTTGTGCGAATAAGCCAGTTTTTTACCATCTATATTGCCAAACCTATAAGTGCAGCTAAATCCTCATCAGAGAACTTCAGACCAACACTAAATGTGTAAATATGATTATCACTTCCTCTACCAAGATCTTCCCCCATAACTTTTGCATGAAGAACATTCCAAACCCTAGCTTCGAAAGTGTACCTTAAATTCATCCCTAAATCTTCGCGGTAGTCATAAGCTTCAAAAGAGTTTCTAATTCCAAACTCAGGAAGAGTGTAATCAAGACCTACCCCACCAGTTGTTTCAATCAAACCAGCCCTCAAGGTCACACGGTTAATACGCCTACCGATTTGCACATTGAAGCGAAATGGATTCTCATCAACCTCAATATCCTCTGTTACTGTCGGTTCACCATCATCAACAGTAACGGTATTTGTTGTAATATTTCTCAACGTTGTACCGTCTCCAGATACGAAACCTAACCTAAAAAACCTTTCTGGACTTGGCATTAAATCAACATCCAGTTCAGTTTTAGAACCATCAATATTATTTACACCACTATAAATAGATACATCTGTTTTAAAATTGTTAACTCTATTCACGATAGTATTTAGACCAGACAGAGTTTGATTTACAGAATCAACAACTTCCTCGTCACGTAAAAGTTTTCCAACAGTACCTTTACCTGCTCTCATATCAGCGATGATAACTTTCATATCAGTAACGGCAGTATCAACTTTCGCCAAAATTGGGCCAATATCCTCAAGATCATTCATAAATGAGCCATCAGCATAACGATCAGTTTCGTAGGCAAGTTGTTCGGTCACTCGCTCGAGATTTTCTACAACTTTATTAACTTTGTTTTCATTGCCATCAAGCACACGCTTTAATGTTTTTGAAATCTCATTTGCATTATGACTGAACTCATTAATTTGAGTCACAATTTGTTTAATCGCATTCTGCTGATCTTCTGTGTACAGGGAATCCTTGATAACTTTTGCAATAACTTTTACGTCTTTTAAAATTTCTGAAGCATCTTTACCCAACTGCTCGAAACCTGCTCCAGCATCTGCGGGAACCATTTGTCCGGCTTCAAGTCTTGGAGCATCTGGGTTACCTAAGAAAATATCGATATATTTATCACCAAGAAAACCAACACTCTTAATTCTTAGACGTGAAAACTTTGTGATTTTAATATTATTTAAAACTTCAAAAGTCAGAAGTGCCTGTGAACCACTTAATGAGATACTTTTAATTCTCCCAGCCACAATTCCTGCAACCTTGATAGAAGAATTTTCGTAAATCCCAGTGGCATCGTCCAAGATGGTTTTATATTCAACAAACTCTCCAAAAGATGCTTTATTGGCAGTTATTGTTAACGATACAGTTACTAAAGAGGCTATAGCTAAAAATGCTAGTATTCCCACTTTTACTTCATTCAAAAGTGTCTCCAAAAAATTAGGTATTTCACCTTAATATTGTAACCCAACAGGATAAAATTACTAGGATAATCTAATATTAGTCGCAACGCACAACTATTACGTTGAAAGCTCAATAAATTTTTGAATAGTTGGATTTTTAGATCTTTTAAAATCTTCAACAGAACTATGTTCGACCACTCTCCCTTTTTCTAGGAAAGCAACATAGTCAGAAATTCTGAGTGTCGCCGCAATATCGTGAGAGATAATTACGGTCGTCATTGGAATATGGGCGTTTCTATTATGAGTAGACCTGATAAGATCATCAACCATATGTGTAGTGATCGGATCAAGACCCGTTGTAGGCTCATCATAGAGCATTATCTTTGGCTCAAGCGCTAAGGCCCTTGCAAGACCAACTCTTTTTCTCATCCCACCTGAAATTTCCGAAGGCAGTTTTTGAAAAGCATGTTCTTCAAGGCCTGTTTGTTCCATAAGCTTTAAAACCTTCGTCACAATTTCGGTTTCTGATAGCTTGGTAAATTCTCTCAACGGAAAGGCTACATTTTCAAAATTAGTCATAGAATCAAATAAAGCCGAATATTGAAAACTCATTCCAAAATTTGTTCTAAACTGCCTAACATCTTTTTCAATCATAGTAGAGAGATCTTTGCCGAGGACTCTAACCGCACCATCAGTTGGATGATAGATACCTAGGATATGCTTTAAAATAGTAGATTTCCCTGCTCCAGAAAATCCTAGTAATGTTGTTATTTTTCCTTCATGAATCTTGAAATCAAGTCCATTTAAGACTGTATGCTGTCCGAAGGTTTTCGTTACATGCTCAAACTCAATGGTATATTTTTGATTTTCTTCCATTACAATATCTTCGTCAGAACCGCAGTCAGAAAAAAGTCTACAACTAAAACTAAGATCATCCCCCAAACTACGGCCAAGTTCGTACCCTTTCCAACACCCTCAGCTCCCCCACGAACAGCAAAGCCTTGGTAGGTCCCAATAATAGCAATTATGTAACCAAATACGGCGGCCTTGATCAGTCCTTCTAAAATCATATTTAGGTTCATAAAATCAGATGCCTTAGCAAAATATTGGGCCTCATCAATCCCAAGAATCTTTGTTCCAACCAAGTATGATCCAACATTAGCAATCAACATATAAATCGCTGCTAGCATTGGCATTGAAAATATTGTGGCAAATATTTTTGGTACTGCTAGGTACTGAATTGCATTAACACCCATGACTTCAAGTGCGTCGACTTGCTCTGTAACTTTCATAGTTCCAATCTGTGCTGCCATCGCAGCTCCACATCGTCCAGCAACTACCAGTCCACAAAACACTGGCGCCAGTTCCTTTGTGACAGCAATCGCAACGATAGGTCCAACAAATGAGTCTACTGAGAAGGCAGTAAAGCCCGAATAGATTTGAAAGGCAAAAACCATTCCTGAAAATGAAGCTGTTAACCCTACAATGAATAGGCTCTTATTTCCCACAAAAACGATTTCGTTTACAAATAACTTCCAACGAAAAGGCGGTCTCAAAAACCATAAGAAAGAGTGCACCATATATATAGTCACACGCCCTAACGCAGGCGTAGTCTCTAAAACAATATTTCCTAACGAGCCAAAGCCCTTCTTAACTAAATTCACTTCAAGTATTTTACTCATTTATGAGTAATATCGTCTAGAAACTCTCGACGTAATCGAGGTAAATAATTGATACGGTATAGTTTTTGTGTGGCTAACGATCCTGTCGATGCTGCCCTGGGTCTCATCCCAAACACTCAAAACGCTACCCTGGTCGAGACCTGTAGGTAATTTCTCAAAATAAATTTGAGCTATATCCATATTAACCCTTCCGATAAATTTACCAGAAAACTCTTTATGTTTGATTTCAAGCCCCGAGTAATAAGTTAATAACCCATCACCATAGCCAATTGGTAGGTAAACAATATGCCCATCAGCATGACAAATATGACCACCATACCCTACAGGAGTTCCTCGTTTAATTTCTCTAATACGAATAACGCTTGATCGAAGACTAGAAATAATTTTTCCCATCCACGGACCATTAGCTAAAGAACGAGGACCATATAGCATTAAGCCAGGTCTGACATGAGACTCTTCTAAACCAAATTTTTGTTCTATTGCGCCTGAATTGGATACACTCGTTCCATGAATTCCAATACCAGCTTTTGCAAATTTATCTTTGATTTCACAAAATGCTTCGTATTGCTTATGTGTTCGGTCGTTATGTTTCAACTTGATATAAGAAGAAGAAAAATGAGTCATTAAATGGTGAATTTGATTTATTTTATTCTTCTTTAAGATGGCAATAACATCATCTACTCGATCAATATCAATCCCAAGCCTATTCATTCCGGTATTGAACTTTAAAACAATTGGTACTTCAGCATGGTCAGCTAGTAATGTTTTTAAATCTTGAAATCGGCCAATAACTGGATAAATATTTAGCTCATGGTAAGCTCGGCTTAGCTCTTTATCCTGCATATTTATTTCGCTAAACACCCACAGCGAAAAATTCATTTTAGGAAAAGAATTTCTTAGATGGATTGCTTCTGCAAGAGTGGCGACTCCAAAATTATTAATGCCACATTCTGTATGAGCGTATGCCGCGATCTCTGATAGCCCGTGTCCATAAGCATTTGCCTTCACCATAAAGATAATCTGATTATGGCGTAGGAAATCATCCCTAAGATGTTGGATATTATATTTGAGGTTCGAAAGTTGAACCTCTAACTCGGTATCAAATCGCATTAAACTTCAAGCTGAGGACGATTGGCACTTAAAGTCGGTGCCATCTCAATTGCTTCATCTCCACTTTCAATTTGTCTGATAAGATTTATTGAAGAAGGTGCGACTAACCTCATAGAAGGTCGTATATCTGACCTAATTACCAGCGAGCCATCTTCAAAATATCTCCAATATTCAAATTCTTCGATATAGTTTTTTAAATTACGATAATCATTTTCTATAAAACTCTTATCAAGCGAAACAACGAAATGAGCTGGGCCAGTAGCAGTCATTTTATAAGTACCAGTCAAAATTTCACCGATTTCACTTTGTAACTCACGCGCAAAAGTTTTCCAAAAAAATCTATTAGTAGGTCTTTGTTTTATAAATCCAATTAGACTCGAAAAATCGAGTAGCACATGCCTATGACTTGCAGTTGCCTGGTTATAGACCACATCATCCATTGACTGCATAAGCTCAAACTGATCTGCTTGATGACTTTCTTCAAGAGGCTTTAAATTTGACTTCAGCTGAGCTCGTCTAAACTCTGAGCTCAATTTCATTTCTAAATACTCCCAATTAAACCCTTTAATTTCTTCTTGCTTGAACTGAGCTAGGATTAGCATATCCGGATCAACATGAGCTCCTTGAACTTTAAGAGTAATTATCCCCTCTTCCATCAAGCCGTAGGCCACATCATAGGCCATCTCTTGAGCGAATAAATTAATACCCTGTTCGGACTTTTTCGAAAGCCATAAATCCGGTAGAACTTTATATTTTGCTTTATTAAATTTTGGAGAAACTAGTTTTTGGCCAGTCTCATTCAATTCAAAAACCCCAAATTCTAAGACACTATCCCATTGATCAAAACAGGTAACAACTCGTCTTTTAAAGTCTTCAGTATTTTCAACCATCCCAAAACTTCTAATGAAGTCCGATAGCATATTGTTTTGATTCTTCTCAAAGCTACTCAATTCTTGTAGTTGAACTAACCTCTTGCCACGTAGTCTTAAACGATTAAGTCTTTGGCGAAGTTCTAAGTTTTGCTTATTGAGGTTAATTTCTTCATTTCTTCTTCTGAGAACAGATTTTAACTGATCTACCAAATTCAACTCAGCCCTCACATAACCATAATGATCTAGACCATAAGTTGATTGTAAAAGAATTTTAGATGAGTCTTTATAATAGAAAGCAAATTTCAGAAGTCCGTCTTTCACTTTTTGGTGATGTTTAAACAACAACGTCCCTTGAGACATTTTTTTAACATCTATAATAGAAAAATCAGGAGTGTAAGTGTTCAAGGCAACCCACATCTCATCCAGGTCTTGATAATAATGAGCAAATATTCCAATTTCTCTCAGTCCATCAGATAACGCTTTTGCATCAGCTATATCTTCGATGAGAATCGCAATTTGAAAATCTTTGTTTGATGTTAAATCCGTCGCCTGGCCCATTAATCTCTCCTTAGAATAGGACATCATAATTATGTCATCTTATAGGTTCATTTGACAAGGGTCGTAGAAGTTTCAGGATTTCAATTGACTCTTAATAAATTCAATAGCTTCAGAGCTCGTTTTTACTCTTCGATGCTTTTGGTACAGTGGTAATCGCTCTTTATATAACTCCTCGATGCGCTCTCTTCCCATCTCCACTAAAGGCCTATTTGGATCTGCAGCGATGCGACTCCAGCAAATTTCGAAGGGAGTATCCAGCCAAATTCCATGAAATGAAGTCAGTGTTTTCTCTGTTGCAGGATTCAATGCCCCCCCACCAAGAGCGAGGATCACTCGAGTTTGCTTGAAAGCTTCAATAACTTGCAGCTCATTTTTTCTAAACTCTTCAAACCCCACTCTTTTGATATACTCTCCAAGAGCTTCACCAGCTGCCGCAAATTGCTCTTTTATATAATCATCACTATCAATAAGCTTATAGTCCGCAGGCATATAAGCTGCCAGCTCATTTAATAGTGTTGATTTTCCGGCCCCACTAAAGCCACAAATAAAAAAATTATCAACAAGACTATGCAAGCTATACCCTTTGCGTTATAGAACTCCGTTATGGACAATACAGAAAACAGATTAGACGCAACTTTAAATATTAACAAGTACCCTACCGGTCAAACGAAGTACTACACCCTAGATAAATCGCAAGATTGGCTAGAAAAACTTCTCACTGAGCTTAATGAGAAGGCCACTGAAAAAACAGTCGAAGAGAAGCTCGCACAAACTTCAATTGAATGTGAATTAGAGATTACCAAGAAGCAAAAGCACCATATGGGTAACTACTTGGTGGTTAAAGGTAAATTTAAAGCAGAATACCTCACAGAGTGCGTGCGCACTTTGCAAGAGATGAAAGATAGTGTTGAGACAGAAATTAAGGCATGTTTTCTCTCTGAGTTTCTAGAAAAAGATGAAAATTTCCAAGACCAGACAGAAATTTTTGAGGAAGATGAAATGCTTGAACTTTATTTCTACGCAAAAGGTCAAGTGCAACTTGCTGAAATGATTCACGAACAAGTATATTTAGATGTGAATCAATACCCTGTAGCTGACGAAGACGCGCCGCTTGCATGGGGAAATACACAAACAGACACCAAACAGTAAAAAAACATTTGGCATCTGACTCGTAATATTATAAATAGTTAGCTCTTTAATTTGAGTAGATAAAATGGAGTAAAGATATGGCAGTACCTAAGAAGAAAACATCTGTTTCTAGAAAGGGACTTAGAAGAGCAGGACAACACCACAAGCTTTATAGAAAGCACCCAATGGCTTGTCCTAATTGTGATGATCTCACTATGCCTCATAGAGCTTGTCCAAGCTGCGGTTTCTACCGCGGAAAGCAAGTTTTCGAGATCAAAGCTGATTCTGAGGAAACTGAAGCAGAAGCATAGTCAAATTTGACTAACAAAAATTAAGCTAAATATAATAGCTATAACGCCTTCAAATTATGTTACGTAATTTGAAGGCTTTTTTATTTATTCACATCAAAAGATTCTAAGGGAAGATTATGAATACTCAAATCCTAGGAACCGGAAAGTACCACCCCGAAAATATTGTTACTAACGATGAGCTATCTAAAAGAGTCGACACTAGCGACGAATGGATTATTCAACGTACAGGTATTAAAGAGAGAAGAATTGGTTCAGTTGAAAATGATGAAATGCCAAGTGGTATGGCCGCAAGAGCAGCTAAAATAGCCATCGAGCAAGCTGGAATTGAGCCAAATGATATCGATATGATTCTTTTCTCAGTCACCCTCCCCGACTATTTATTTCCTAACTCTGCATCAGTTCTACAACATAAATTAGGGATTACAAATAAATGTGCATGCCTAGACATCAACGCGGCTTGTACCGGTTGGGTCTACGGTTTAACACTCGCCAATTCACTTATCAAAACTGGTGTTTATAAAAAGATTCTTCTGTGTGGAACAGAGATGACTTCAAACTTTAATAACTGGGACGATAGAGCCACTTGTGTTCTTTTCGGTGATGGTTCGGGAGCTGTAGTTTTGAGTGCATGCGATGAAAGCGAAGGTTCTCAAATTATTGACAGTATACTAACAAGTGACTCTAGTAAAAGAGAGTCTCTTATACTACCTGCTGGTGGAGCAATAGAACCAGTTCGCCAAAAAACATTGGATGAGAACAGACAATGGATGAGCATGGATGGCCAAACAGTTTTCAAAAACGCTGTAAAAACGATGTCGGCTCATTGTGCAAAACTTCTCAAGAGAAACAAAATGACAGTTGATGATGTTGACTGGTTCATTCCGCATCAAGCAAACCTTAGAATCATCGAAACGACCGGACAGCTGTTAAAGTTTCCTGCAGAAAAAACAATTATTAATGTAGAAAAATATGCGAATACATCAAGTGCTTCTATTCCTGCGGCTCTTCACGAGGCTGTAACAGATGGAAGAATTAAGCGTGGTGATATTGTACTTTTTGCGGCATTTGGAGCGGGACTAACTTCAGGTGCAACTCTTTTAAGATTCTAGGAGTAGAACATGGGTGTAACTTTAATATTTCCAGGGCAAGGCTCTCAGTATGTGGGAATGGCCAAAGATTTTGATCTATTGAAAAAAGCGGATGAGGTACTAGGTTTTGAGCTTTCTTCAATTTGCATAGATGGACCAGAGGAAAAATTAAAACTAACAGAGTTCACTCAACCAGCAATCGTGACTCACTCGGTAGCTCTCTTTCAAAAACTAAAAGAAATTCTAGATAGCAAAAATATAAAAATTGATCGTGTACTAGGCCACTCTGTCGGTGAGTATTCTGCGCTTGTAGCCGCTGGTGCTTTGAGTTTTGAAGAAGCAGTAAAAGCGGTACACTTGCGCGGAAAATATATGCAAGAAGCTGTTCCTGCAGGAAAAGGCGCCATGTATGCTGTTTTAAGGGTGCCGGGCGATATCGTAGCTGAAGCATGTGCAGCAGTTAGTGATGATAATGAACAAGTTATGTGCGCCAACTTCAATGACCCTACCCAAGTAGTTATTTCTGGGCACGCAGAAGCTTGTAAAAAAGCAGTGGCCTGGCTTGCTGAAAACTATGAAGGTAAACAGATGGCAAAAGAATTACCTGTATCAGCACCTTTTCATTCAAGCTTGATGAAGCCTGCAGAAGAAAAGCTAGCTCTTCATTTTGAGTCTCTTAATTTTCAAACAAACTTAACTCCATATATCGCCAATATAGATGCTAAAGAATATGTCATCGATGGCGAAACGATCAAACAAAACCTCCTCAAGCAAATTTGTGGGAGTGTTTTATGGTCACAAAGTATGGGATCGCTTCCAGATGATACTGTGTGTATTGAAGTTGGACCGGGAAAAGTTTTAACTGGTCTCAACAAAAGAATCAATAACAGTTTCAAGACCTACACTCTCGATAATGGGTTTGAAGGTTTAGAGGAGTTTTTAAATGAATTATTCTGATTTAGAAAATAAAGCCGTTCTTATCACTGGTGCTAGCCGTGGTATTGGTAAAGCAATTGCTGAGTCGCTTGCAAAAAGTAAAGCACATGTCATTTTTAACTACCGTGGTGATGAGGCGAAGGCACAGGAACTAGCGGATCATCTAAGCTCACTTGGAGCATCAAAAGTAGGGATGATTAAATTTGATGTGAACGATATTGAAACAATGAAGTCGAATATTGATTCATACGTTAAAGAAAACGGTCCAATTTCTGGACTTGTTAATAACGCTGGTATCTCAAAGGACCAACTCGTTTTAAGAGTTAAACCTGAGGATATTGACTCAATTATTGATACCAACTTAAAAGCTGCGATGATTTTAACTAATCACCTCTCTCGTCAATTCTTAAAAGCAAAAGAAGTTTCAGTTGTTAATATGAGTTCTGTGGTTGGTCTTATGGGCAACACTTCTCAAAGTGTATACTCCGCATCAAAAGCAGGGTTAATCGGATTTACGAAAAGTTTTGCTAAAGAATTAGCCTCTAGGAAAATTCGCTGTAATGCGATCTGTCCGGGCTTTATTGCCACTGATATGACAGAAGCTATTGATGAAAAAGCGAAAGAGCATTACCTACAGACAATTCCGCTCGGAGAATATGGACAGGCACAAGATGTTGCCAATTTAGCGCTTTTTCTTCTAAGTAACGCTTCAAAATACATTACAGGTGAAGTGATTAAAGTTGATGGTGGCCTGTATATCTAACCGATATACATCCAACCGTAATGAGGGCCTAAATATTGAAAAACATGTTGCCCTTCTTTAGAAATTTTTAGTGGCTCTGGAGAGGAATTAATCGAGTGATTCCCTCCAGAAACATAAAGTCTCCCAGTCCCCTCTAGCACTACCGTTTCTAACTCATAAAGTGTCGGCTCCAAATTGAGGGTAACGTCAGCTTTTATCAATAATTTTGAGTTATTTTTAAATCCCAATATCCGCCAAAATTTTGAGCTAACAAAAGTGAATAGCCCACCCAGAACCGGCAGTGAATAGATTAAAAACTTTCTTCTTTTCATGTACTTAGTATATCATAGATATATATTTTTAAGTCAAAGCTTATAAAAATCTGGAGGTTACTAATGGCTTCACCTATAGGAGATGCTCCTTTAATTAGAGTAGCTTTAATTGACGATTTAACGGGGACTATTGATGCTTTTGATCCAAATACCAGCTCAGCTCTTGGACCTGGCAAAGCATATGGTCTAGTGGTGACTTCTTTTAACAATGGTGCAACACCTCCGCTGAGCCCAAAAGGTCATTTCATGGCTGAAAAAGTTTGGAACTGCGTCTGGAATGATTATGCTGACTTTCAAGAAATGGCAGAAGACGAAGTCATCCCGGGAAAAGCCTATTTTGACAGCTATGAGGGAGCAAAGATTTGTACCGAAAGATGCCAGCTAGCAGTAATGGGGATAGCTTCAGATACTTTTGCTCAAATCGTCGGAAAAATGCCAGAAAAGAGACAAGTCCCTATTGCGGTAGCAGGCTGGGTTCTTGCTTATTGTGACAAACAGTATCCTTGTGGAACCCCACTAACCAATGACGAAAACGGCAATTTAACTGAAATGTCTTTGGCCGAAAAAAGAGAATATCCCGAGCGCTTAATTGCAACCTATAAAAAGCCTGAAAATAACGACTATTTTGGAACAGAGGATTTTAAAGTCCGGGTTGATGGCCGCCACTGGGTAAAGGTCAAATAATATGTTTAAGCTAAAGCAAAAAGGGATGAGTTTAGTCGAGGTAACCGTTGCGGGTGCTGTCGCGGTTGGACTGAGCATGGGAATCATGCAGTTAAATCAGACCTCAGTTAAAAGCTCCGGCTATCTAGCATCTTCACATGAACTGCAGCAGTTTAAAAATTTCTTGCATATGAACTTAGCGAAAGGTGGAAATTGCTCAGAAACATTAAACGGTGCTGGATACACAGTAGCAGGTGGCGCGATGGGATTAGCTAGTCTCGACATCCAACTTGCGACTATTTTTAATCCTGCAACAGGCTTATTCGAGCTACCACCAACTCCCGAGGTACTTACGCTTGTAGCAGATGAGACAACTCAAATTAGTCCGGAATTCCCAAGCTGGAAAATAGATACTATTGATATATTACCACTCACAAACTCAACTGTAGATATGCAAGGGAATCAAATTGGGAGGTGTGAGCTAAGAATTCTTGCATTGAGGAAAAAATTTGATGAAGACGATGGTAAAAGATCATTCGGAGCAAGAAAGATTAGCTTTAGTATTCCATTGAGTTGTAATGTTGATCCTGTTGATTCAACTAAAATTAATTATTGCGTCTCTGATACAACTGTTCGAATGGGCTTCTGGGTACAACACGATCCATTAGATATCAATAGCGGTATCAGGTACGACAGAGATGTCGTTATCGGTCAAAGTCTAATCGTAAGACAGCATGTTGTGGTTGAGTCTGACGAAAGAATCAAGGAAAAAATACTACCACTAGAAAACTCTCTTGAGAAAATATCTAAAATAAACAGCTACACGTACAATCTAAAAAACAATTCCTCCCCCCAAATAGGCCTTTTGGCTCAAGAGGTAGAAAAGATCTACCCTGAAGCTGTTGAATCAAAGAAAGATGGAACTAAAGGAGTTCGATATTCAATGCTGATTCCGGTGCTAGTTGACGCTCTTAAAGAACAACAAAAAATCATTCAAGAGCAGAATAAAAAGATCGAGAAAATAGAAAAGGAACTGATTAATCAAAACCTACGTAAAGCTGACTAATTCAAAGAAGAATACGGTTAAAGTCTATGATTTCGAAAAGGATGTCTTACTTGTTGGTCGAAGTAAGGGTGCTGACTTACCCATAGCTGATGATTCAATTTCACGACAACATTTAAAAATTCATCGAGCTGAAAACGATATTTATATCGAAGATATTAGCCTCTCAAACTGGGTAGGAATAAACGAAAAAAGAATTCCTAAAAATACTCAAGTTAGAGTTTTTGATTTTACTGAAATTATTATAGGAGAAGGAATAACTCTTACCATAACTACGCAGCACCCTGATGAAGACCTTCCTCCTTCGCTGGACAAAACTCAAATAACCGATGAAATTTTAACCAGAGAAACGAGAGTTCATCAGCCACATATGTCGGCTAGCGTGGGAACTAAAGCAAAGAGAGTCTCGCGCGCAAATAAAAAAAGCGAAAACCTAAAAGAAAAAAAGAAAAGCGAAAAGAATAAAGGCTATGCATTCAAACAATTGCTGGTGATCATATTTTTGGCTGCATCTCTGTTAGTTTACGAGTTCTTTTTAAAAGAATCACAAAGAGAGGATTTAAGGCAACCCCAGGTGACCCAAGTGTCACGAGCGAATCAATCCCCTCCTGACCAAGGAGTCACGACGTCTGAGAACTTAGCTTCACGTGAGTCCAAGCCTGACAAAAAACCTAACACTTCAATGTTAGTCTCGGAATTAGTAAAACATGATCTTTGTACAAATGAAATCAGTGAATTATGCAAAGAAATTTTTATCGAAAAACAATCCCATGATTTTATCATTAGGCATGAAAACGAAAATACATTGGAAATTTATTTTGAAAGAAACCACGCTTTAAGAGTACTTTTCTTCAATAATCCAAATGAATACTACGTTCAGTCAAAGTCAAAAAAGATCGATACAGTACTGGCAAGTGCCACCACCCTAAAGAAAAATGTTCTCCAAACTCTTGAGGGGATGAATATAAGAACTGTCAGAATTAACATTTATAAAAAATATGGAGATAAAATTATTGGTGGCAACCTTTATAGAATAGATACCGACGTCTACAGAAAAATCAATTATGCTGAGTTTCAACTTGCTATAGAAAAGGTCAAAACTAGCGGAGATTACTCCTATTTCGACAAATACGTAATTCAGCACTTGGAAGTCGTTTCAGGTAAATAATACATACGCCACGCAGCATCAAGAAAATCCCCTCTTTTCGTTCAGTTACTAATGAATTATTAAGGTTGACGGTAGTTTATACATTTAATTAAAATACAGGTGAATTTTTTAAGGAGACAATAATGGAAATTCAAAGCAAAGTTATCAATATCGTAAGTGAAGCAGCAAACGTTGAAGCTGCAAATATTAAAGCTGAAACTAGTTTCGTAGATGATTTGAATCTTGACTCTCTAGACATGGTAGAGATGATGATGAAAATGGAAGAAGAATTTGGGATTGAAATTCCTGAAGAGAAAACTGAAGAGCTTAAAACTATCGGCGACGTAGCTGAATACTTAAAAGCAAACGCTAACTAAAATAAGCCTCCTCGAGAGGCTCTTTTTTTAAGAGAATTATGCAATTACAAAGAGTAGCAATTACAGGTGTGAGCGCGATCTGCGGATTAGGCCACAATATGCAAGAAGTTTGGGATAATGCCTTAAAGGGTGTTTCAGGAATTAGTATGATTGAACATGCTGATCCAGAAATGTGGCCCGTGCAATTTGCAGGACAGGTAAAAAACTTTGCCATTGCAGATGATATTCTCGATCCAAAAGAACAAAAACGTTTTGATACTTTTATTCACTATGCACTTCATTGTGCTGATGAAGCGATTAAGACAGCAGGACTTTTAGATGCCGGTTACGATCCATTAATGATTGGTTCAGTTCTCGGAACAGGACTTGGTGGATTTCCGATGATAGAAAGTATGCAAGATACTTATCGTGATAAAGGTCCAAGACGAGTTAGCCCATTTTTTATTCCCGCATTCATTCCCAATATGAGTTCGGGGAAAATTTCACTAAAATACAATTTTAAAGGTGTAAATTACGCCACTTCAAGTGCATGTGCTTCGGCGTCTCACGCTATTGGTGCCGCAGCGATGGAAATCATGCTTGGTAGACAAGATGCTATGGTGACTGGTGGATCTGAAGCTGTTATCTCAGGTTTGACGATGGCCGGTTTTTCATCGATGAAAGCACTTTCTAAGTGGAATGATCGTCCTACTGAAGCAAGTAGACCATTTGATATTGAAAGAAACGGCTTTGTTATGGGTGAAGGTGCAGGGATTATTGTGCTTGAAAACCTAGAAAAAGCGAAAGCTCGTGGAGCTAAAATCATTGCTGAGGTTGTTGGTTTTGGCGCTACTGCAGATGCCTACCATATCACAGCTCCTGAACCGGAAGGCGCAGGAACAATTCCTTGTATGCACCAAGCATTAAAGCATGCTGGAATCTCAACAGAACAAATTGATTATATCAATGCGCATGGTACTTCAACTCCACTTGGAGATATTGCTGAAACGAAAGCAATTAAGCAAGTTTTTGGAGACCATGCCTACAAACTAAATGTCTCTTCAACCAAGTCTATGCATGGCCACCTTTTAGGGGCTGCTGGTGGGTTAGAAAGTGTAATGTGTATCAAAGCACTAGAGACAGGAACAATTCCTCCTACAATTAACCTAAATGAAGCAGACCCAGAGTGCGACCTAAATTACACTCCTAATGAGCCTGTTAAAAAAGACATTCAGTATGCACTGAACAATTCTTTTGGATTTGGTGGAACGAACTCAACGACTATTTTCAAAAAATACAACGGTTAATTGACTCGAGTCTGATGACATTCTGCTGTTCTTTTTCTAGGATAAAGTATCACATTCTGGAAAGGACACACCTATGCTTCAAGAAACTGACTCAAAGATTTATGACATTATTCAACGTGAAAAAGAGCGCCAAGAGTTTGGTTTAGAACTCATTGCCTCAGAAAATTACTGCTCCAAAGCTGTAATGGAAGCTCAAGGAAGCTGCCTCACAAATAAATACGCGGAAGGTTACCCAAATAAACGATATTACGGTGGATGTGAATTTGTTGATCAAGCAGAGCAACTCGCAATTGACAGGCTAAAAGAAATCTTTAATTGCGAATACGCGAATGTTCAGCCGCACTCAGGTTCTCAAGCAAATATGGCCGTTTACTTTGCTTGCTTAAATCCTGGAGACACAGTTTTAGGAATGTCTCTTGATGAAGGTGGTCACCTTACTCATGGCTCACCAGTTAACTTTTCGGGAAAGCTTTTTAATTTTGTTAGCTATGGTCTTAACCCAGAAACAGAAGAACTCGATTACGACAAAATGGAAGAACTTGCCATTGAACACAAACCAAAACTAATCGTAGGTGGAGCTTCGGCATACGCAAAAATAATTGATTTTAAACGAATGAAAGAAATTGCAGATAAAGTGAATGCACTTTTTATGGTGGACATGGCCCATATTGCAGGTCTTGTTGCAGCAGGTGTTCACCCTTCTCCCGTTGGTTTAGCAGATTTTGTTACGAGTACGACTCATAAAACATTGAGAGGACCAAGAGGGGGAATTATTCTGTCCAATGAAGAATGGGGAAAGAAACTTAACTCTAATATTTTCCCTGGTATTCAAGGTGGTCCTTTAGAGCATGTTATTGCGGCCAAAGCAGTTGCTTTCGGAGAAGCTCTTAGACCTGAGTTCAAAGAGTATCAAGAACAAGTCGTAAAGAACGCTCAAGCTCTCGCTAAAGGACTAATGAACAGAGGAATCGACTTAGTATCGAGAGGGACTGAAAATCACCTCGTCCTAGTAAAAACAGATTCAGTAAGCCTATCAGGAAAAGAAGCTGAAGCCATTTTAGAATCAGTGCATTTAACTTGTAATAAAAATATGATCCCTAGAGATACAAGGTCTCCATTTGTTACTTCTGGGATCAGACTTGGTACACCAGCGATTACAACAAGAGGATTAACTGAAGAACATATGGATCAACTTGCAGGGTGGATACATTTGGCCCTAACTGATAAGAGTTCTCACGATCAAATTAGAAAAGAAGTTCACGCAATTTGTGAAAAATATCCAGTTTATTAAGGAAGGAAAATTGATGAAAGTTTTATTAATCTCAGTATTAGCTCTAACAATGTTGAGCGCCTGTAACAAGAAGCCTGCAGAGGATCCTGCAAAAACAGTGATCAATCCTCCTGCTCAAGTTGAACAAACCGAGGAAGAAGATATTTCAAATAGCGGAATTATTGAAGAAAACGATTCCTGTATTTGTACAAAGGAATATATGCCAGTATGTGCCGATGGCCAGACTTTTCCTTCAGCATGTCAGGCAAAATGTGAAGGCATCACAGAGTATACTGACGGAGCTTGTGAATAGATTTTAAAGTTCTAATATTCTCTCTTCCAGATGTAGAAGCGATTCATATTGAGTATTTAAAACATTCAAGCATGATTCTTTCATTTCTGGAGAGAGAAAATTTGTTTTCTCAATAATCCCTCTTAAGTTTTTCGGACTCATTCCATTAAAAAAGGATTTTGCTGCTTCTACCGAATCATTAGCGATAATAAACTCAAATAGCTCATCATTGGTATAGAGAGGTCTTTTATCTTTTTCAGAAAATTCAGCACAACCAAAATTAGTTTCTATTAAAAAATCATGATTTGACTTCATCTTCAAGTGAGGATTCTGAATAAAAGCGGTCTTATCGACTTCGAAAATACGAAGAGATCTGGCATCCCTTTGATTATTTGCAATAAGTGTGTCGAACAGAATCATCTTAGTCATAAACTCTGAAACATTTGTCTTTGAGTATTTTTGCCATTGTTCGAATAATTCATTTAGCTTACGTGAGCTATCAATGACTCGAGTGGAAAAATACGAAAGCGGCTCCATTGATTTAATATATCCCTCTCCCCTAATATCTTTAGTAAGAAGAAAGTCTTCATTATTTAAGCGTACAATTGAGCTCTCTTGAGTCGCAAGATTAAAATACCGAGCGATACTTGCCCCCAAGGCCTGCATATAAATATAGGGATAGCGGTGCTGAAAACCTCTGTGTTCAAGTCCCATTGCTTTTAAATGATACATTGACTCCGTTGTGGTCTCTTTCAATTGGAAGTAGTCCGAAGTTTTCCCACCAGCTTTATATTTAGGAGGAACCACTTCAAATTCCTTTCCGTCAATCAGAAGAATTTTGCTTTTATAAGGATCGGAATTCATGGCCCGGCTTCTATATTCATACCAATAATTTGCAAATTCCACATCTCGCGTCTCTATAAACCAAGGACCTCCATTTGTGTAATGAACCCCTTTAGGAGGATGAACTTGATTATCCTCATCGCATAAATAGTTCCAATTAAGAGGTATTTCACCTATGAGTTCATTTTGTGTCCATTCAAACTGATGCAGTGATAATCCCGCGGATTGATTTACATAATCAGGTGTAAGGGCTTTACACTTCTCATTATTGAATAGGATTAAGCTAGACCAATTTTTCATTTTATAACGTGACTGAATTTTATCTAAAAATTTTCGCTGGCTTCTTGGGACATAGTCATGTTTACAAACCATGACTGCGTATTTTTCATCTCTTAGTTCCCACAGCTCTTTTAAATCATCCAATAAAACGAAATCACAATCAATAAATAAGCTCCACCCTTCATAATTTGAAAGGTAGGGAGTTAAAAATCTTGTTGTTGAGAAATCAGTTGATTCAAATTCACTTTGGGAGCGTTTATAAACATCCAGTTGCTGCTTTACTATAGGTGTTATCCGCACAGGTACTGTCGTTTTTTCTATAATACTCTGACACAAAACATGATAAGCAATTGATTCATTATGATCATAACCTATAAAAATATTTAGTAACTCTAATCCCATAAAAATTCCGCTTTAAAATAGTCTACCGTTTTTAAAACTTGTGAAACATTTGATTCTTCAAAATTAACTAAGTCATGACGTTTTAAAAATTCGACTATTTGATTATAAACTTCTTTTTGTTCATTATATGGTCGAAAAAACTTATCAGTTCCAATGAAAAGATCCTGATCACCTAGGACATCAAAAAAGTCTTCATTGAAATACTTTGAGATCAGCATAGCATAAATGATGGCCACAGCGTAAGATTTTGCAGGAAAGACGACTTTCGAATCCTCAACAAAATACTGACAGGCGTATTTAACTAGTTCCTCTTCTCCCATATCTAAAACCGTATGATCAATTTCAGACAAGTCGTCGTCCGCGCATAACGTTTTTTTATAAATCAGCTGTTTAACTTTGTAGTCTTTCACTTTTATACCAATCTATTAGTAGTTTAAACCCATTACATGAATTATCTAAGTTTTTCACTTCTCTCAAGTGCTCACTTAAACAACTTCCTAAATACTCACATTGACTGCAAAAAGAATTATTTGCTACTTTTACTTTTTCTCTATTTGACCAATCTAAATAATCCGAAAATTCTTTTAACGGAACAAATTCTTCATTATCATCCTGATCAAAATCAAGAACACAAAATTTCCCTTCGGGGTTAATATACAAATGATCATCAGAGAAAGAGTGACTCGTGCCTCTAAAAACACCCTCTAATTTTTCATGGTTTACAAAGATAAATTTCTTCTCGTTTAAAAACCAAATTTTGAGAAATTCTTCAAACTCTAGATAGGAGATAGGATAATTATTGGCCTGATTTGAGGAGTAAGGTTTAATCTCAACTGAGCGGATTGAGTTTACAGTATTCAATTGAGAAATGATGTTTTTAACCTTATCCGATGACCAGCTCAGCATTTCAGGACCTGCGAGCATTAAAAGATTTACTTCCCGATTTATTGCCAATAAATTCTCAAAAACTACTTCAGACTTTCTTCTAATTGGTCCATCCCAGCTAACAGAAAGTGAAATATCAGTTCTTAAAAAACTTGGATGGATTCGACTTAGATTCGAAATAAGATTTATATCTGAAGTATAGTTTTTACAAAGATCTATCAGGTCATTTAGATATTTTTCTGATAAAAGAGCTATCTCACCTCCATAGATATCAATACAGACAATCTGATATATCTGCGAAACTTCTTTTAATTTTAATTCAAGAGTATTTAAATCCAACAGAGTTCTGTCGGCTAATTGCTCAGTAGTTAAATAGCAGAAAGAGCAATCGAAATTGCAAAAATAGCTTGGGTTAATTGAAATCGTTATCTCAGGTTTATTCATTTAACTCAACGATTCTCCCTGCGAGAGTTTTCATTAAACGGCAGTGATCATCAATTATGCCTGCCTGCTTCATGTCTTTAATTGTTTTTTTACACCCATTACAGATTTGAAACATTGGACAGCTAAAGCATTCATCTTTAAGCATATTAATCTCTAGTTCATTTTGCAAAGGTAGTACCTTAGACTTCATATTCATTTCTATCTGAAAATCTATCGGGTACTCTTTATCATCACCAAAGGCTCCGCAAGAATAATAATCTCCTTCAGGCTGAAGACAACGTATCCCCTCATCACAGCTTCTATTTTGAGGACAAGTTGTACTCCCCCCCTTAAGTCGCCTTAGCATTTGTTTTGTATTGTATTCCCACTGCGTAAGTCCAAGGTCTACGACTTCCAGGTATTTTTGATAAATTTTTGAAAGCTGATAAGGTTTCTTCTCATCTCCTGATGCCATGGCGTAATTCAATTTGCATTCCACTCCCATTTTTTTGGCCAAATAGACATTATCAATTGCAGTATCTTCATTTTCGTCATTGATGACCGAGATAAAATCTGGACGATAGCCAATTTTCTCTAAAAACATGTCTGAGACTTTCCAAAAAATATCTTCTGTATAAACACGATCTTTACTAATGAGTCTTGTGTCACCGTAATTAAACGAGGTGGTGATACCGAGACGTGGATGCTTAAATAGACCTTCCCACTTATGGGGTCTTATATAAAAATCCCATAGGTTACTCGTAAAACTGATACTCGTCTTCATTTCAGCATCATCTAGAAATTTAATTATTTTCCAATAATAATCTGGAGTAACCATTAAAGGATCTCCGCCATTGACGATGATAGTATTTGTTTCAGGAAATCGCGTTAGGAAGGTAAAGACTTGATCCAAATCTAGAAGAGAAGCTTTATCTTCAACGATTTTTGTAGAGCTACAAAAAGTGCATTTAAAATTACATAATTCAGTAGGTTTTATAATCAGTTCCATCTAGACCTGCCCCACAATTTCATCAAAAAATTTCTCATACAAGCATTCAGACATTTTCTCTCTCTTGGCCCAATCAGCTTGAACAAAACAGCGTAGAGAACATCTTTGGTACCACTTACAGCTTAGGCATTTATTTTCTTGAATATAACTTGTTACAATATTGCTATTAGAGCTGTAATTGACCGGATTATTGAACTGACCTGGTTTATATTTTAGATAACGACAAGTAACATGTCTCCCATCAGGTAAAATCGTCAGTTTATTTAGAGAGTAACAAGTCATTTGATTGACTTCATTTTCAAGCCAATCTTTTACTGGATAAATATTTGGGTAATGAGTAGCAGTGTAAATAAAGGCATCATAGAGCTCACGATCTGAAGGCATCAATAAGTCGCTGCTTCTTTCCTCTGGAACATAATAATCAAAATAAAGAACATGTTTTTTATAAATTCTCTCAAATAAAGGATCACTGTGATTTAAAAAATTGTTAATCGCAGGTGACGTCAGTACAAAGCCTATAGTGTAAATATAGTCTTCAAATCGCTCTAAATTTTTAGCAAAAATAGAATTAACTTTACCCGCGTAACCTCGTCCGTCAAAATCATATGAAGTAGAAAGGTTGGTATCCTGATTAAGCTTTCTTAAATTCTTTAAAAGACCATCAATTCGTTCCACTTTATTAAAGATTAAATTGGTCACCCAGTTTATCGTCAATTTTTGATTGTTAAGGTTAGCATACTCTACGATTCTCTTGGCAAAAAGCTCGTATTGAATAAAAAGTTCATCAGGAACTTGATCATTAAAAACTTCACCACCCATAATATTAACAATATGATGATCCAAGTGACTTCTATTCATAAAGGCAATAACATCCAAAGCTTTTTCTTGAATGGTCTCAAAACCCTCTTTAGAGTCGTGATCTTGCCCGCAAAAAACACATGAAAGATTACAAAATTCAAACAGATGAATTTCTATTTCAGTACTATTATTTAACTTTTTCTGAAGAATATTCTTTAATAGTATTTCATCCATTTCTATACTCTCAACACTTTGTCTGAAGTAGAAAAATGCAGTTTCTCGATTTTTTGTGAAAATTTTGGAAGAGAGTCCAATTTCTTTATAACCGCAAAAAATTCTACTTCTCGTTCTTCTTCACGTTTAAAAGAACTCTTTAACAGCTGTGACAATTCATAAAAACTGTCTATCCCTAACTCATTTAGTAAAAAAAGCACATTATTATCAATTAGCCTAAATTCCATAGCGATAGGATAATAAAGTTCATTCTGATATTCATAAAACAAGATTCCGCAAACTTTCTCAACAGCTTGCCTAAAGTTAATATCCAAAAAGCGCATGGTATCGTGATCAGCATTTAAGCCTAAAAGGGTACATGAAAGTATTTCATGACTACCAATTCTGATCAGATTGCCAAGCTTCGAACTCTCCACTCTCCCCCCTTTTAAAATTGGTAAATCGGATACATTTTGCAAACCTCATTGGTAAATTCTGCGAATGAAAAGGCGCACCGAAAACTTTGATATCTGAATTTTTTAACAATAGAGCATCAAGGGTGTCTTCGTTAAAAATAAGCTCTCCTAAATCGTCAGCACCGAATTTCAGTTGAGCTACGATATCAGCGTATAAAAATAAATCTCCTAGTTGTTTTGGACTAAAAATCTCATTTAAATACTCTTGAACTTTATCAAACCCAACTTCTAACTCTAAAGCTGAAGAGCTTTGAAATTGATTAAAACCAATATGTAGTTTTTCATTTTGATACCGAATTAAACTCCCCATAAAATAATAGGTCGTATCACGTTCAAAACATTCAACCTTTGAAAAAATATCTTGATAAGCGATATCAAAGCCATTTCCTTTAAAATACCAATCCATCATTTTTTCAGAAAATTTATTCCTAACACTTGGAAAGTTTCGGGCATTACGAGCCGTCTCTGATGCGACATCCCTATCATGAATCTCATGTTGGAGATCCAGCCAATACTCCTTATGAAGTTTTTTACCAGTCATCTTCTGCTCAAAATACATCCAAATCAGAGTATTAAGACTCAAGCTTTCATCACCAACCCGTTGTGTTCCCAGTGTATACCGATAAAATCCAGGAAAATAATCACCGGATGAAAAAATGACTTTCATCATATCAAGATCATCAATATCGACTAAGTCTGAAATTTTCACCTCAGAGTATTTCATAGCCTTTGCCCGTGATTATTGATCGTGTCTAGGGCATCTTTGGCCACTAAACAACTTGATATATTGTACGTGTCCATTAAAAATAGAATTCCTCGATCCACACAGGAGCCAAGGAAAATACAAGACTCGCATTCATCCATTTTAGCTGCCATTTGGTACTGTTTATGAATCATCTCATTTTCAAATGCTTCAACTTCCTGAATATGATATTTCGAAGTAGGAATAATAAATTCATCTCTAAAAGAAGCAAACCTCTCATATAAAAGTGGAGAGAAATAGAGTTTCCCATTTAAAAAGTTATATTGTTTTTCAATTAGTGAATCAGTCAGTTTCCCGAAGCTAAAGCGCAAATACTGGGCTTTTTCAGAAGAAACAACAGAGTCATTAAAAAGTTTTTTGATTCTTTCGGCAGCTGCTTTAAAATCGTCACTAGATAAATCGGGATCACGACCGAGAGAAAAGTTATAGTCAATTGTTGTTTCAAACAAATGCTCAACTCGCTTATGCATAAACTCATAGTCTTTCAAAAGATTTGAAATTTTTGTTTTGTCATAATCGTAGACATTCATAATGCCAAAAGATTTAGTCTCTGGACGCCCAAGCTTATCAAGAAAAACCTGTTTGTTTTTTTCTAAAATTTGGAGATAGCGATCATCCATAATTCTTGAAGGATCGACGACCATATTCACTTCTATTTCACATTCCGAGTAATACTTATGCAAGACGGCCACAATCGCTTCACTATTTTCAATGTTTAAATAGGTCGTTTGGAATGAAAGTCGTTTAAACTCATTTAGAATTTCTACGACTCCAGGATCACTTAAAACTGCAACCGTGTTTTTCGCCACAAGAAAATCCGTCGGACCGACAAAAGCGATGAATGGGTTGTAATTGGATTGAGATGCCGTATCTAGAAATTCATACAGATCTTCTACTTCTTTTTCTCCGATTATCTTTTCTTGATCTTTATTTACATGACACCCACGACAGGCAAACGTACAGCCCGTTAAAAACTCGAAATTTAAGTTTAAAACAAAATTATTGGCGTCTTTTAATTTTCCTGATGCGAGATAATTATCCACTTATTCCTCTAAAAGACTTTGAGCTTCTTTTGCGGCATTATCGAGAAGTTCAAGATTTATATCACCATTAACATGGGCAATAAATGTATGAAAAACTAAATTCTCCTCAGACGAATAATAACTGTAGAAGTTCTTTCCACGAAACATATATTCTTCAAATTGAAATTTAAAATATTTCAGCTCATGCCTATTGGGTACACTTAAAAAGGTTTCGTAAAAGTATGGTAGCGAGAACATATTGACAATATTAGCGCCAACATATTGTTGATCTTCAATTACCGGGACATTATTTTTCATGTCTAGTTTTTCTTCCAATTCAGGAATAGCCGTTTGAGCAAAAAGGATTGAGCTTTCTATAAACTCTTCCCAGCGATTTACCAAATCCTTATTGTTTGAGATGAATTTGGCCGTTTCTTCAGCGTTAAAGCAAGGATTCTGAATCATATCACGAGTAGAAATACCGCGATTTTCTAAAAGGATATGAGCAATATTAAGCCTTAAAGAATCACAAGCGATGATATTTCTTGTTTCCATATAGATCTTTAGAAGTTCTTCTTTCTGTTCAAAGCTAGAACCTGTGAAGTTGATTTCTGCTGGTAGGTCTAAATTAGAGAGATAGGTAAGAAAAACCACACCTTTGAGGTCTGAATCATGATAATTAATTAAGTACACCAAGTTTTTATTCGTAAAAAATTCTTTAATTTGGTCCACACTTAAAGGAACTTTTACATTTCTAAATTCTTTTTGTTCGACTTTACTCATATTTCTACCCTTTATAACTCTGGTAAGTTTTCATACGCTTTATTCAATTTAATTTTAAACTCATTTAGGTTTTCTAATTGATACTTAATAACAGATTTACTTAATGGACACTCATCCTCGCCTTCTACAAAAAGAGACTCTTCACAATTTCCACCACAAATATCAAAAAACTCGCATTTCAAGCAAACTTTGTTTACCTTTTTTGATTCCCTCCATGCAATTTCGGGAATGGCCTTATTCATAAAAGAGTTCCAATCAATTGATAACTCCCTCGCATGACTTAGAGGCCTATAATATGTTCGATCAGGGCAAAGCCCTACTGTTCCATTAGGATTCATCGTAAAAGTTCTGTTATTGCAGCAATCACATTTACAACGATACAACTTATTTTCAATCAGACTTTTAGTGAATAAATCAATTTGCGGAAGTGACCAGCTCGTCTCATTTTCAATATAGTAGTCTACTATCTCTTTAAGAAATTTTGCCCAAGATATATTGCTAACCTTCAAGTCTTTTGTCTTTTCGTCGAAAATTGTAAGAAGCTCAAAATCAATAGATTTTACTCCTTCAAATTTCTTAATTAGCTCAACGGGATTTAATTCCAGCAAATGCTTCTGGACAGTTATACTGATCGCGATCTTCACTCCACCATCAATTAGCTTCTTTAAATTATTAAAAAATCGTTCCTCTGATGAACCGAACTTTGAGTCATTGAAGCGAATTTTATGGTCCCAAGAAATCCCCATTTCGCCTTCGTATTCATCGTGAATAAACTTGATGAATTTCTCGTCGATATTAATTAATAAATTGGTCTGTGGAACAATAAATATATCCGTTTGATCAAAGGTTTCTCGGATCATATCATTTACTTTTTTCAAATAATCTAGAGGGGCCAAAAAAGTCTCCCCTCCGTGAATATAGAAAACTGCTTTTTGAGGATTAACATTTTCTCTTATTCCAGTTAAATACATTTTTACATCTTCAAGATCTGCTAATTTAAAGGGGTCTTTGTTTCCATTAGTAAAACAATGGTCACAATTTAAATTGCAACTTTGAACTACCCTTACATAAATAACGTTGAATTCCCGACTGAAAACCATCAACAGACCTCAAACTGTGCAAGTGCAGCTAAGTTATTTTGACGTTTTAAATCATATAGGTATGAAAGGAACAAATCATTTGTTTTAAGGCTGCTACTTCCAGCAAAAAAGAAAGAACCAAAACCTGATTGAATGTCGATTTCCAAAATATCACTATAGTTTTCTTGAAAAGCCAATTTAAGTAGTTTAGAACTAAGATCATCGCTAGTCTGATCGACTAATGGCATTTGATGAATAATATTCTTATGCCTCATAAAGCGAATAAAATCATCCGCCTTGTAGCAATCTAAAATATGCTTAGAATTATCAGATTTAATTCCTTCGTCCAAAAGCCATAAGTACTGTGGGTTGGCTTGAATCAAATTGACCAAATCACTTATTTCATATTGTCCATCAACAATGATCTCATTTTGTTCTAGATCGATCTGAATATAATCGTAAATTCCTTTTACAATATCGGCTTTAAGGATTTCAATTTCATCAACAACCAACTTCCAACAAATCGTTTTGAGTTTATTTTGAAAAGCGCTTTTGATGGTTTCGTTATCACCGATAAAATAGCTACTAAAAAGACACTCATAACTCAATGCCGAAGGATTTACTGACTGAAGGAAGTCCGACTTTAGTGCTTGACTCCAGTATTGAGAAAATTCAGCTCTACCCACTATCTTTATTTGATCCAAATATTCACGAACACTTTTGTGAATAGTCCCAACTTTTAAAAGTGACTTCACTTTCAAATCTTGAATATGGAATTCGTAGAGTCGATACGCTGAATCTTCATCCAGTCTGCCAAATAAAGATTTCCAAAAACTACATTGAAGTTTTATATAGTCATGTGCTTCCAAGTAAATAGTATATCGATTCTGCTGCCCGCTTTTAAATAAATGCTTCCATAAAAGATCTGGATCACCTTCAAAATTTTCATCTAGCAAATTTTCTAGACTAGAAGCTTTTTTAACAATGTCCGGCTTAAATCCCATGACCTCATATAATAAAGGGTCAGTTATACACTGAGAGCTTGCAATTAAGCTGTCGTGTTGACTATTAAATCTAAAGTCGAAATCTAAATAGGTTTTGTTAAAAAGGTGAAACAACTAAACTATCTCCTTCCTCTAGAACCGTGGCAAGATGAGTGGCAAGCGCTGTGACAAGCAGTTACATTCACCGTTACAGATGAGGCATAGTGATTCACAATAACTTGCCTAATTTTGCCTATTAAATCGTCAACTGCAGAATCTGCGTTTATTATTCCCGGCGAAAGAGCAGAAACCGGATCCAAAGGAGCAGGTGCATTAGCAACTGCGTTTTTAAAGGTGTTAGCGTCCATTGCATAAAAAGAGCTAAGTGCCGTTATTTCATTTGCCCAAATATTTGAAACTAAATCTGGTAAAGCGGCACCTGTACCTGGTACACTTCGTTTCATTCTTACAGTTACAGTACAACTTCTAACCGCAGTTAATTTTTGTCCGTAAGATAAGAATAAGTCAGCCAAACTAGATCCTGTAAAATATTCCGATCGGCTCCTAACTGAAGATTGCTCGGTTGGATCTGCAATTCGACTCAGTGATCTTGGTGTCACGCTCAGACTTGCCGTGGAAACAACGGGTGTGTTACCTCGCAGGCTAACAGGTAAATCACTGTCTTCTTTATCAATATCAGCGGTGGTCGCATTAATTACGTCCGTGATGAACTTTGAGATCTTTTCGTTCTTATCAACATTACTTCCACTTGGCATTTCAAACTCCTAAAAAGCAAGGTAACTTAAAGACATTTGCCACTGCAAAATAAGCTTTCCCCATACATGTGGAGAGCTTATCGCATGTCAAACAATCTTCAATTATTGGTTTATTTATTTTTTCTATATGATTTAATACTTTTAAAAAACTATCAAAATTAATACGATCCAACTTAAATAAGTCGTCTTCAACATAGGCATATTCATCAAAAGGGATTATCGGGGCAATATACACACTCTCCCCTTTAAAAATGAAAGAAGGCTTTCGAAGCAATGTCCTATCATTAAATCGATCTTCTTCAGTATTATACATTTGAGCGAGTGTTTTCATCGATTTCAAACTCTCAAGAAGCTTTTCACTCTTAAGTTTTTTGCTGATTCTATTATTATATAAAAAAGTAAAATTTATTTCTAAGATGCCATCGTCTGAGAGAGCTTCAACAAACTCTCTGATCTTTACATACTCTTCATGACTAATATTGCGTCCTAGGTTAAGTGCGAGATTAAAGACGATCTTATCCCCCATCAAGGCTCTAAGTTTTTCAATATTAGCTTTCACTTCGCAAAAATAAGATTCTAAAAAGAGTTTTTCATTTATCAAATTAATTTGCAGTTCAACTTGCTCAACACTCGACGAATTTATCAATACGTTGAAATAGTCAAACTCCAGCTCCCCCTCGAGAGTAGAAGCTATACCTAGATAACGAAACTTCGAAATAATGCTCTTCACTGCATCTTTTTCTAAGAGTTCTAAATTAGCTTTATTCTCAAAAAAATCAGTAGGAAGAAGATAACAAGTTTCTAATTGATAATCCTTTTCAATTAGCTCTTCAGCAAGCCTATCGATGGCCTCATAGTTATCGAGTTGATTTCCTGAACGGTTATAAAAACAATTCTCACAATTTTTAAAGCAGTCATTTAAATTAAAAAGACGGAACTCTGCCACATAATAAGGGTTTCCATATTTATTATGCATTTCCGTGTAGATTGACATCTATTCTTGCCCTTGAAATCCATTCAAAAATTTACTGTAAAGAGATAAATCTTTTTGTTCATTTAAAAGCATCATTAACGACTTTGGAGCAGCACAAATATCCTCTTCCCACCCTAGTTGGTGACAATCTCCATTACAAAGATCATAGACTGGACAAGTTGCACATACCGGATTACGAATAGCCTCAGTTTGAATATTACAAAGTCTACCTTCACTGAACATCAACTCACTAATATCTTGATCAATATGCCCAAAAGTATTTTCAACGGCACTATTAGGACAGCCACCGACTCGGCCATCAGCGTTTATGGTTAAGACTTTCTGCTCGCACTGACGGCAACGGCAGCCGCTATAGGTTTGATAAACCATGCTCGATAAAATGGAGTCAAAAAACATATTATCAATATACTGATATGTCTTATTAGAAACTGATTGATCCCACATTTTTAAGAACCAGTGATCAAGCTCTTGATTCCTTGGAATCAGTCCATTTTCCTCATGGATCCGCGCATTACCATTAAGAGTCACTCGTTCAAAATTAATATGTTTTATTCCCAAGGAAGCCAAATCTTCAATCACTTCAATCGGCTCTTTGCTACGTAACAAGTTTCCAGTAAGAGAAACCATGACAGTTATATTATGACCACTAGCTGCAAGCTCTTTAACATTTCCACGCCAAATCTCTTCAACCTCTTTTTTAGGCCAGCGAATATTATAATCCCAAGAAGTTCCCCAGCTCTTCTGGCAAACTTTCTCAAATATATCCATTTTCTTTTCATTGAGTTTATAAGTTAAATTGGTTTGGATACTCCACCATACACTAGGCCATAATTCTTTACATCCATCCCAAACTTCCATCATCATCTCCGGTGGGGCAAGCATTGGCTCTCCACCATGAAACGAAATATTTCCAGTTCTCAAATGAGGACGAAACTCTTTTAGCCGATGAAAAAAATCGATTGTTTTCTCAGGGTTAAAAAACCCTTTTTTCCCATTTTTACCGTTGGTAAAACAATGATCACAGTTTAACTGGCAGGTGTCCGTTGTTTTCAAATAGACCATCAAATCATCAACCAAAATCGACTCCGTTTAACTTATTAAATATAAGTTAAAATCTAACATCAATAATGGCAATTAGCCAAACACAGAGGGGGGAAACAGCCTAAGCCTTTTAATAATAAATGAATAATTAAGCTGGCTAAAACTAGCTGAAAACTTGTTGTAAAATCACAATAAGTGATACCAACAATAAAAAATCTTTTAAAAGTAGCATAATATGTCTCAAATAAAATGTGTTTGTGTGTAGTATTAGCTTAGCAATAGCTTAATCAGGCGGTCAAGTCGGCCCAGGCCAACGCAACACATCTAGTGCCCTTTTCCTATAAGATTCGGTTTACAACCACTATATTTAGGGGTAGATTCCTCGCACGAGGTTTCTATGAGATGTCCGTTTTGCGGTGAAAATGACACTAAGGTAGTTGATTCAAGAATATTGAAGGAAGGCTATTCTGTACGTCGAAGAAGAAAATGTGAGGCTTGTGAAAAGCGCTACACGACTTACGAGACGATCGAAATAAACATGCCTAATATTGTTAAACTAGATGGAAGACGCGAGCCGTTTAACCGCGAAAAGATCCTAGGTGGAATTCAAAAAGCATGTCAAAAAAGACCGATCTCAACTGAACAAGTTGATCGCATTGTTGAGAATATCGAAAAAGGTATTCGGGACGTTTCTACTAAAGAAGTTAGCACTCAGGAAATTGGTAAAATCGTTATGATGTATCTAAGAAACTTAGATCCGGTTGCCTATATCCGCTTTGCCTCAGTTTATCGTAAATTTCAAGATGTCGATGAATTCGTTCTAGACATTCAAAATAATGAACAGGAATTTTTCACAACAGATCGCCATGAACAATAGTAAAATCAGAGAGTTTAGTTTTCAATATCTATTTCACCTACAGCTGCCTATTTTTGAGGCGGTAAAAAAAGAACTTTCAACTTCCAAAGTAGATCTTCGAGATTCACTGCAAGAGTTCAGGTCTTCTTCAGAAATAAAACTTACCGGTGATGAATTTGACTCGGCTGTGACGCAAATTCATACAGCAGCTTCAAATGCGGATGAACTTGAAGAAAAGATCACACCATTTTTAAAGAATTGGACACTTAATCGAATTTCAAAAGTTGATAGAACAGTTCTTTTATTGGCCGTGAATGAGTTTCAATATTTAAATACTCCTGAGAAAGTTGTTATCAATGAAGCAGTAGAACTAGCAAAAAAATACGGAACCGAAGACTCTCCCAAATTTGTTAATGCCGTTCTAGACAACATTATAAAAAACTAAAATGGATAATAGTATTTCAATACTTTCTCAGCATATCACGCCGACAACAGCTGGGATTTTCTGGTTTACAGACACTCCTCTAGACTACAAAAGCTCTGGGGTTTACGAATTTAACTATCTTTTAGATGGCCTGGTTGTTAAAGCACTTGAAGAAAATTTTGAAAGAAACAATAAGTCTAATTACTTTTTAGGCGAAAATTTTGGGAATCCATTTTTCATAGGTCATGTCGTAGTTGAAAATAAATCCGATTTTCAAACGGTGTATTCCCACTACCAAGTTGCTCAATCTTTTATCCAAGAAAATTCTACTATCTATATCTACAATAAAAGCAAAAACACTGCTAACATCAACATTCTAAAAGAACTAAAAACTAAATACCCATTAGTTGAATTTAAAAATCTCAATATCTAAGGAGAGCATATGAGAGGGATTGCATTACTAGGGACCTTACTTCTTTCGACGAGTCTCTTTGCAGAAAACTGTACCTATTCCATCAAAGCAAGTGATTTAAATCTGAGCTGGAAAGCTTTCAAGACCCCTTTGAAAATTGGAGTTGGAGGAAAGTTTAATCAGTTGGGAGTAAAAGATCAGTCTGCAAGTTCACTAAGAGACTTAGTTGAGGGGATAAAATTCGATATCGACACAAACTCTACAGATACCGGTAACCCAGACAGAGATAAAAAAATTGTTAAGTTCTTTTTTCAAAACATGGATGAGTCTTCCAATATCACCGGCGAAACCCTCATTTTAAAGAAAAAAGTTTTAACGGTAAGAATAAAAATGAATAAATTTGAGCGCGATATCCCACTAAACTTTACGAAAACGGATAATTCTTTTGAGGCGAAAGGTGTGATTGACGTTTTTGACTTTGGACTAAATAAGTCTTTAGCAGGTATTAATAAAGCTTGCGAAGCCCTTCACGAAGGGAAAACTTGGAGCGACGTAGAAGTTGTTCTTAGTGCTAAGTATTCAAAAAGCTGTAAGTAAGTGTAAAACTTACAGCGTTTTTTGAAGAGACGTGTATTTTTACTTAGTATCCGGTGAGAGGGAGAGAGTATGAAGATGTTAATCTATATAATAGTTTGCACTATCAGTGCCAGTGCCATTGCGGACAATAGAGATCAATTCATAAAAGAACAGTTCTCTACCTCCTCACTAATTCATGAATGCCAAAACAATAAAGAGTTCCTATCTGAAAAATTCGACGTCATTTGTGCTGATAATTTTCATCAATATGTTTCGAAAAAACCTTCATCATCTCGCGGCTCGAAGCCACCAACAAAAGTTAGGATTGGAGAATTCAACGCTCTTCATCCGGGTATGAACAAGACTCGCTTCAAAGACTACAAGAGAGTTGCAATGCTCATCGAGAAATTTGATATAATTGGAATCACAGAATTGATTCCTCTAATGTCAATTGACCTGGAGAACAACGAAGACGTGATGGAGTTTATTGAAGAAGCGCCATTGATGATCTCTCACACTCAAAAAGAAATTGCATATATCAAAAAACAACTACAAGCTTCAAATAGAGGAAGAGAAAGTAAAGAACGTGAAATAAAACTTCTAAACAAGAAGCTACTTGAACTGAAAGAAGACCTTTCAGATGCGGCTAGCCTCTACCGTCTACCAGGATACTTAAAGATTCTAGACGAGCTTCACAAGCGTCCGGGAGGAAAAAAGTGGTCCTTAATTCTATCTCCGAAAGGTGAAGGTTCGGAATTGACGAGCACTCCTGAATTAGTTGGCTATTACTACCGTTCCGATTTAGTAGAGCCTCAAGACAACCAATACTGTAGAAGCTCAAATAAGACGAATAATCCGAAATCTTTTGCATGTATTGTAAATATGGATCAAATAGATCTTGGCGTAGATAAGTCGAAATATTTCGCACGACGCCCATTCATGGGACAGTTCAAAGCTGGTAATTTCGAATTTATTTTACTTACCAGTCATATTCTTTACGACTCTCCAGAGGATGAATCAACAATGCGTTCCATCCTAAATGCTGCTTTTGGGGTTGATGATTACACAGAACTAGGAACAGGACTTCGAAAAGATAATTACGCAAGGTTTGCTGAAGTAAAAATGACGTTTGAATTTATCAAGCGCTACCTCCGAAAATATTCAAAAGTAAAAGACCTAATTTATCTTGGTGACTTTAACATAGAAGCTCAAAATCCTTTTTGGTCAAATATACTTCCTGATTGGAAAGGCAGTCAGGTCTTTATTGAAGAAGCGACCTCTTTAAAAGAACAATTTTGGGCACAGGATGGAACCCCCTCAGGTGGAACGTCTAGTAATTATGACCATATTATATTTAACCCAAAAGAAACGTCTGAGTGCATGAGTAGCGGAAAATTCGACGGTGCAGCTCTAAATTTTATGAAAGGCTCTGTTGGTAACTCATTAAATAGAACTTATAAAGTACGATATAAATATGACGGGACGGGAAATATTAATATTAACACCAAAAAGTATAACTCAGTTATCGATCGGTATGTTGACCCTTACTTTGATGGACGTGAAAATATCGTCACTATCGGAAGAAAATATATCAATGTTGGAAAATACAGGAAAATTAGCCGCGGAATAGTGATAGACGAGCGAGAAACTGAAGACTATGGCGTTCTTTTCAGAGAACGAGTTGTGGACTCACAGCTTAGCTTAGATTCATTTTATTATTTCTACGAGCAACTCATAAGTGATCACTTACCAGTTTATGTAGACTGTAAAATTTAAAAAAGAGTTAACTTAGAGAGGGTCGTTTTAAATTTCCCTTGATGATCGTCTCCATCGGCCCTTAACCATAGTCCCAATATTTTTTTGTTTTGTAATTTTATGGTTGCTCTAAATTTGCCACTTTCATCAATCTTTCCAGCTTGAATAAAATTTAATTTTATATCCCGGATGGAATCTGATTTCTTTTCAAAGCCTGACTCCCTTTTGAAGTGATGAAAATCAATATCGCTAAGACCATACTGTTCATTCAAATTAATAATTTTTAGTATCCATTCAGGTAGGAGTTTTTTGGTCAACCAACTGGGACGGTAATCCCCCTCGTAAATAATTCCAAGCTGAAAATACGCATCATTCTTCTCGCTACTAAGCTTGGTTTCGATTTCAGTTTGCCCTTCAATCTCAATTGAACCATACGGTTTTATTTCGGGAATTTTATAAAACAATGGGGAAGCTGAATTATCTACAGATATGACAATATTTTTCCCAACACTGACTTCATTTGGTTTGAGCTTTGAGTATTTAAGCGCCAGGAACTGATCCGGGGAGGATACAGGAATGACTATTAGGGCATAAAAAAAGCCCGCATATTTGCGGGCCCTATCTTTAATATTTAAGAATTTCTTTGATTGCATCAGTAATTCGATCCTCATTAGGAAGAACAGCTCTCTCAAGTATTCTATTGAACCCAACAGGAGTGTTGGTTGACCCAACTCTTCTAACTGGTGCATCAAGCTCTTCAAAGCAGTTTTCATTGATAAAGGCAGTTAGCTCTCCACCGAAACCACCAAAAACTTTATCTTCGTGAACAATCAGACAGCGGTGAGTTTTTGCAATACTCGCTTTTATCCCTTCTTCATCCAATGGAACTAATGAACGAAGATCAACAACTTCAATATCATGCCCGTCTTCAGCAAGCTTTTCAGCAGCCTTCAAACAAAAATGAGTAGTGTTTCCATAAGTTAAAATTGTTAAGTCACTCCCTTCTCTTCTTACACGGCATTTTCCAAATGGAACTTCAAAATCATCCGGAACAACCGCCATGGCATCTTTACTATTATAAAGTGACTTCGGCTCTAAGAATAACGAAGGTCCTTCAGAGCGCATACAAGTTCTCAAAAGTCCTGCAGCATCATCTGCAAATGAAGGGCAAACAATTCTTACACCAGGAAGACCGGCAAGGTTTCCTTCAAGGTTTTGAGAGTGATATAAACCACCGCCAATATAACCCCCAGAAGCAAGTCTAATCGTTACGTTCGGCGCGAAAGCTCCATTACTTCTCCAGTAATCATGTGAGCATTCTACGTATTGCTCCATAGCAGGCCAGAAGTAATCTGCAAATTCCGCACCTTCAACAACGATACGAATATCATCTCTAAAGCGGCTCATTCCATTTGCTGTACCTAGAATATAATCTTCAGCGATTGGACCGTTAAAAACTCTATCAGGTCCAAACTCTTGCTGCATTCCCTTTGAAACATTAAAGATCCCACCTTTTTCTTTGTTGGCCATATCTTGCCCCCAAATAAAAGTATTTTCATTATGACGAAATTCAGCTTTCAGTGTTTCATTTAGGGCAGTGATGAACTTAATTTCCTCACCTTCTTCATTATGAACTCCGTCACCATATTTGTCTGCTTCGTATGCAGGAGCATATAGGTGATTAAAGATACTATCCTCAGTTGGATGTGGAGCTTTAACAGCTGCTTTATGAGCGGCCATCAATTCATCTTTACATTCAGCATCGATTTTTTCTAATTCTTTAGCAGTAAAGCCATTTTTCAATAGCACTTCTCTAAACTGAGGAAGAGGATCTTGCGCTTTAGCTTCTTCTCTTTCCTTTTCATCTCTATACCACTCGTGCTTATCAGAGTTTGAGTGGTTCCCAATACGAACACAATGAGCGTGGACTATAACAGGTTCACTCTTTTCAAGTGCGTGCTTTCTAGCAGCAATCATAGCGTTCATAGAATCAAAAATATCTTTCCCATCACAATGGATGATTTGAAGATTTTTAAATCCGGTAAAATTATCAGCAACAAACTCATTGGCAGTTTGCTCATGTTTAGGAACAGAAATTCCATATCCGTTATCTTGAAAAACAAATACAACAGGAAGCTTCTCTCTAGAAGCACCGTTGATCGCCTCATAACAGTAACCTTCTGAAACAGAAGACTCACCTTGAGAAGAAAAAGAAACACCTTTGTGTTTATATCTTTGCATCCCTCTTGCGACACCTACTGCGTGAAGAGTGTGGTTACCAGTACAACTAGATACGTTATGGATATTCCATTCTGGCTTGGCGAAATGGTTCGACATATGCCTTCCACCAGAAGCTAAGTCATCAGCTTTTGAAAGACCGTTAAGGATTAATTCTTCAGCACTTACACCAGCAGATAAAGCTGTCAGCATGTCTCTATAGTATGGAAAAAGATGATCCGTTTTTCTATCAAAAACCTGACCAATTGCCAGCTGAATACCATCATGTCCAGCATATGGTGCATGGTAAGACCAACCTAGTGCTTGCTTCAAGTAGTTAGGTGCTCTTTCATCAACCATTCTTCCCAGAGTTAAAAGTTTATACCAATTTTTTAAAGTTTTTTTGTCCGTTTTACCAGGCGCATGAACCTTGGCGACTTTAACTTTTGCCAGCATGAAAAATCCTTATTTTATGTATGTAAATTACTAATATTATATAAGAGGATCGAACCTAACATAAGGAGGAAAATCTGTAAATTCGCCTTCGCTTGGACTTAACTTTAGTTAATTAGTTTTTAGGCTCAACTTCAACATAGGTGGATATTAAACGAATCATAAGTCGTGAAGCAGTTACGGTAATACTATAAGGATCACGTTCAAGAACGATATCTGGCTCAAACACCCGATAAAGCCCTCGAGGTTTGAAAATTTCTCGCCCATCAACTGTTTTAGGTTCTGCATAAAAGCGCATATCAGAGATCTGCTCCCTCACCCTTTCATCGTACCAATACATCGGCCTATCGGGATGCTTATTCGACGCATTAATTTCTAAAGTTTGAGAACTCAAAGTTCTTTGGGTAAAACCCAATGCAAAGAGTCCAAAAATGAAACTAACCAATGCACTGATTATGAGTGCTAACTTAAACTCTAAAAATATGGCCAAAACACTTACAGAAAGTATTCCTGCAATTAATGCCGCCAATAGAAAATATGTTAGCAATCGAATCATAATTGATAGTGTACACGAATTCGGCTTTCAAGACTCGCCTAATTCCGATTATTTTAGTAGATTGTGCAAAATTTTTTAAAAAGGTAATCATTATGAAAGATGTAGTAGCACCAGCTTTTTTTAACGATGCAAGAATTGAACAAGCGAAGAAGCTTATTTCTGAAGCATTACAGGAACATTCAAGCAAGATCACGGAAGTTAAACCAGGACCTGCTGCCAATAAAGAAGAGTACGAAAAACTTCTAAGCGACTTCTCAAGTCTTAGAGGTGGGAAACTTTTTTATGACTACTTAGGATCTGGAATTGGAAACGGAGCTCTGGTCGAGCTCGCAGACGGTTCAGTTAAATATGATTTTATCACTGGTATTGGAGTTCATTATTTTGGTCACTCACATCCGGGGGTTGTAGCAGCTCAAATCGATGGTGCCATAACCAATACGACAATGAGCGGTAATCTTCAGCAAAATGTTGATTCACCAAAACTTTTTGAACTCATCCTAAACCAAGCAAACAAATACGGTGCAGGTTTTGATTCAATGTTTATGACTTCATCTGGAGTTATGGCAGCCGAGAATGCTTTAAAAATGGTTTTCCAAAAGCGCTTTCCTGCTCACAGGGTTGTGGCATTTGAAAAATGTTTCATGGGAAGAACATTATCTGTTTCTCAAATTACTGATAAAGCTGCCTACAGAAAAGGACTACCAAAGTCTCTAAGCGTAGACTATATCCCTTTCTACGATGCTAATAATCATGAGCGTTCAATTCAAATGGCAACCAAACATCTTGAATGGTATTTTAACCGCTATCCTGGAGAATACGCAGCAATGTGTATGGAGCTTGTTCAAGGTGAAGGTGGATATTGGGTAGGACACGAAGAGTTTTTCAAAGCAATTTGTGATGTTTGTAAAAAACATAATGTTTCGGTCATCGTTGATGAAGTTCAAACATTCATGAGAACGGAAGAACTTTTTGCATTTCAATACTTCAAACTAGACAAACACGCAGATATGATTTTGATTGGAAAAAATTCTCAGATATGTGCCACTCTTTACAGAGAAGATCATAAGCCGCAACCAGGTCTAATCTCTCAAACCTTTACCAGCTCTGGTTCGGCCATCAACGCTGCTTATTATATTATCAATGAAATCGCCAATGGTGGGTACCTTGGAAAAGACGGTAAAATTAATAAGCTTCATGAGCGTTTTGCTAATAATCTTTCTGAATTAAATAAAAAATATCCAGACAAGATTGAAGGACCTTGGGGAATCGGAGCCATGATTGGTATGACTGTTTTTGGTGGTGACACTCAAAAGTCAAAAGATTTTACTTTTAAACTATTTGAAAACGGCGTTCTTTCATTTATCGCAGGGGCTGCTCCTACTCGAGTAAGATTTTTGATACCAGCTGGTGCTGTGACTGAATCTGATATCGATAAAGCCTGTGCCATAATTGAAAAAACTCTTTGTGAGATGTAAATGTTAATTTTTAGACCAATTAAATCGACTGACCTTGACGGTCTCATGGATCTATTAAAGAACTCTGGGCACGGACTCACTTCTCTTCCTAAGGATGAGAAAATCCTCGCCCAGAAAATACTTCACTCGACAACAAGTTTTGAGTCTTCAGAGTTGAGAGAAAAGCCTGCTGGAGAATCCTATCTCTTTGTCGTTGAAGATCTCTTCGATGGAAAATTAGTTGGAGTCAGCGGGATCATTTCCAAAATAGGTGGTTTTGATGCCTATTATTTCTACCGCCTTAAAACGCGGGTCATGAAGTCTCGTATGTTAAAAGTTGAAAAAGAGGTTCGCACTCTTCACATGGAAAAGACTCATGCTGGTCCAGCTGAAATTTGTTCCCTCTTTCTAGACCCTGAGTTCAGAAGTTCTCAAAACGGAAGATTCTTATCTCTTTCACGTTTTCTCTATATGGCCGAAAATCAAAAAGATTTTGAATCAGAAGTTATCGCAGAAATGCGTGGGCAAGTTGACGACTCCGGACACTCTCCTTTTTGGGAAGCCGTAGGCCATAAATTTATGGATATCGATTTTGTTCAAGCTGACTATCTAAGTTTGAAATCAAAAACATTTATCGAAGAGCTACTACCTGATGTTCCTATTTTAGTGGACCTACTTCCAAAAGAAGCTCAAGACGTAGTTGCAGAAGTGCATCCAAATACTAGACCTGCGAGGCATATTCTTGAGCAAGAAGGGTTTCGCTTTAACGGCTTAGTGGGTATCTTTGAGCCAGGTCCGGTTTTGGAAGCAAAACTAAAAGACGTAAGGGCATTCAAAGAAAGCCGAGTGATTACTGTTAAAGAAATAGATGAAAACCCAATTGATTCGGAAACATTTATCATCTCAACTTCCGAGAAGCCAAAGTTTCGTTCATGTTTAGGTAAAATTGATTTTGTCACTGAAGATGAAGCCAGAATAAGTGCCGTCACTGCTACTGCTCTTAAGCTTCGTCGTGGGGACAAACTTCGCTACGTAACTTTTAAACCTTAATCTTCTTCCTCTTCTTGAAGAGACTTATAAATAAGCCGGCGTATGTCGGCTTTTTCTTTTTCTCCCGCAAAATTAATTAAGGCTCGATACACATTATTCTCTTTGGAGAACTGTCCCTCTTTTCTATGAGGAACGACCGTAATTAAAAATTCTAGTGGCGATTTAACTTTAAATACAGTCCAGACCGGGATTTTTATTGGAGATTCAAAATACATAACAGACTCGCTCATAGAGCGAACCTTTAAATGTCTTTGAATATAAATTTTAGAAAACTTATCTTTGGCCCTCACAAAAACTTTTTTATTCCCCTCGGAAATATGAAGTTTTTCATCAAGCTTTTTGGCCATGGTCAAAAGTAATTCAGGGTTAATACTATCTGGATAAGTCACAACATTTTTGTAATTTCTCGATTTGAGCACTCGCGCTTTTTCACTATCAATTCCAAAAGCGAGAACATAGGGATCATAATCCTTAACCTCTTTAATTTGATTCATCATCCGTTCAAAGTCTGGAAGTTGGTTGCGTTTATCTCCAAAATCAAATGCAATTAAATGAGGCGTATAACGTGAAATAACCTTTGAGTGCTCTGCGAGATAGGTTTGAAAGTTAATAGAATGAGTGAACTGTTCAACAGTTTTATCTATTTGAGAAAATAAATCGAGAGACTCATCCACGACAAGAATCTTTAATTTTTTGGGATCTCTGGTATGAACATGATGTTTAATCCAGTCATCAATTTTGGCCTTGATAGGTCCAAAGAGCTTTTTTCTCGTCTCCATGTCATCGATGATTTCCTGCTTTTCCACTTCGTTTATAGTGTCCAAGAGTTTTGGATCATGTTTCAACTTTTTATAAAGCTTCCACCTCTCATTGGTACTAACAAAAAAATCGTCGTCTTTATAAATAAATTCCAATTCATATGCGAAGCGCTTATTAAAATAGAGATTATGTTCATAAAATTTCTGAACAAAAACCAATTTCGAACTCATAATACTTTCAAGTGGGTGGTGATCTACTTTTAAGATCTCACCTACAGGTAGAAATGAATTCGTTTCCACATGAAAATGATTATCTCCAATGAAGCCCACGCGCAGTGGTTGATAAAACTCGAACTTGCCCATTTCAGCACTTCGAATAAGCTCACTAGTATCAGTCAATTCCACATCCAAAAGTGAAATGGGGTCGAAGATAACATCTTCAATTTCTAGGCACTTAATATGATTTAATCGAACAGAGGCATTGATTGACCTGTCTATTACTTCTTTAGACTCATAATCAAATAGTCCAACTACTGAAACCAATCGCATCTCTTCGTTGCGGGTCAGAAGCTTCGCCAAACCGATTCCTTGATCAGGATCTGAGCTATAATCGATATAAATGATTTGAGGTCGCTCCTCATAGAGTTTGATAAAAAGTGATTGAAAGTTTGGGAAATCGTCATGATGCATACTCTGGAAGCTAAAATCCCAATCTTTGTATGACTTTTGGAAAAGATCTTTCAATCTTTTCCAGTACTTATCGTCTTTTCCAATATAAACAATATTTAGTTTCATTTTAATTCAATTATTAATGATATTATACTATAAGTTAAGTAGTTATAGTATTGTACAACAAACCTGAGATGAATCATGTTTTATATCCAAATCCTGAAATATAGTAGAATTAGCTGATATAAGTAGGAGTAAAACATGAGCAAAGCCTCTAACAAGCTAGAATGTGAAAACTGTCCTTCCAAGGGACAAGGGATATTTTGTCAATTAGAGGGCATGGCCTTACATGATGTTAGTGATCATAAGGTAGTAAACTCCTACAAAAAAGGTCAGACACTTTTCGTTCAAGGCAACCCTCCCTACGGTATGTACTGCGTGAGTACGGGAAATATCAAAGTCACTCAAGTCGGCGAAGATGGTAAAGAATCGATTGTGAGAATTGCAAGCGCCGGTGACGTACTTGGGCATAGAAGTATTTTTACTGACCAATTTTATAATGCTACCGCTACTGCTGTTGAAGACTGTACCGTGTGTTTCTTAGATAAAAAATACATCTTAAAATTAGTTGAGCAGTCCCCTTCTGTGGCCTGCAATTTGATTGCCAAATTAGGCAGAGATTTAGGAGCGGCTGAAAAAAGGATTTCATCTTTTTATCAAAAAAATGTGCGCGAAAGATTAGCGGAACTGCTTCTTCTTTTAAAAGAAAGCCACGGAGTTGAAGAGGACGGCAAAATACGCCTTAATATCAAACTTACCCGAGAAGAAATGGCATCAATTATCGGAACAGCGTCTGAAACGCTCATTAGGTTTATGTCAGAGCTTAAACAAGAAGGCTTTATCGAACAAAAAGGTAAAGTGATCTATATTCTTGATGAGCCGGGTCTTTTAGATTTTGCAAATATCACTTACTAATTTTTGGTAATTTCCTGATTTAGCTTAGATTAAAGTTATTAAATTTCATTTAGTATTTATGTATGAGTAAGACTTTTGATATTGAAACTATTCAACCAGAGCAAATGAAAAAACTTGAGGTTCACCTATGCCCAAAGCTCTACCAGAGACAACAGGACCTTATATATGAAGGTCAAATACCTCATGTTGGCTTTTTACTTATTGAAGGTGAGATCATATTTACCAAAAGAAAGAAAATTCATCACAAACTAAAACCAGGTCAGACTTTCGGAGTCAACGAACTGCTAAGAAACTACCCTTTAAAATACACCGCTACAATAATTGCAGGCTCTAAGGTTTATATACTAGATAAAAGTACGATTTTAGAGCTAAAAGAAGAAGAACGCGACCTGCTAGACTCTATCCGCATCGCTCTTTAGTTAAAAACAACAAAAATGAAGATCGACAAAATCTGTCGAATCTTTTTACACCCTATAAAAGACTTACAACCTCCCCCCTATACTGACAGTGAGTGTTTTAAAATAATCTCTATACATATTTGGAGATTTAACAATGAAACGACTTGCCGTGTTTTCAACCGCTTTTATGCTAAGCCTTATCCATGCTGAAGCCAGCTCTGTGACTATTAATGCCTCAGGCTCAGATGGTAGAGACGGTAGTGATGGACACTCTTATAGCACATCATCCCAATTCAACTCATTCGGTTACGGTAGTGACGGTAGAGACGGTGGAGACGCGGGACATGCAGAGTCAGGAGACCATGCCAATAATATCAATGTCCAAATAATTGAATCAGAAAATGGAACTTACCAAATCGTTGGTCAAAAAGTTGATTCCACCACGGGTAGAGTTATTGATAATTTTCGTCACGAACTTAAATCTGGAAGCTTCAGTACCGTTAGTCTTCTTGCTAACGGCGGTGATGGAGGTGACGGAGGAGACGGTGGCAACGGTGAAGGTGGTGAAGATGGCGGAAACGGATCAGATGCTACCTGCTACAGCTCAGGCACAAACGGAAAATCTGGAGGAAACGGCGGGGACGGTGGTGATGCCACCCCAGGAGCTAACGGTGGCGACGCCGGTAATATAAGCGTTAAAGTTTCAGAAACTAGCACTCACCTACTAATGGAATTTCAATATGAAAACTCCCCTGGTCGCGGTGGTCGCGGTGGAGTGAACGGACAAGGTGGACGCGGAGGTGACGGTGGTCGTGGTGGAAGTAGCTACAGTTGTCCAAGACGAGACTACAATGGAAATACGGTTTACGATCGCAAATCGGGTGGTTATAGCGGATCCAGCGGCTCACGCGGAAGAAGTGGAAATGGAGATACATCTGACGGTAGATCAGGAAAATCTGCAAGTTACGTCATTAATGTTCAAGGTAAAAACGGAACAAAACAATATTCAAGACTATATAACCTTAAAACTCTTAGCTTTAGACTAACTTCTGAAAACAAAGACGGTGTAATTGAGCCTGGTGAAGAGGTGATTCTAGATAATCTTGTTGTTCAAAATGATTCGCTCATGCCAATGCCTAAAGGTAAAAAAGTTTTTATCAATCTAAATAATTCTGGAAGTATTTCGGCCATCACTCCTTTTGTGACTTTGGATAAAGACCTCGGTCCCAATGAATCATATTCATTTGGTAAAATGGGCATTAAATTTCGCGTAGACGAAAATGCCAGAAATAATATCAATACAAACTTAGCAAACGCTCAAAACCTGACTCTTGATGGTACGATGGAAGTTGTAAAACGTGAGTTTAAAGACTTTCATAATGGCAGAAGTATTGTCGTTAGAAACCCGATTGAGATCAAGGCAAATTTTGATAGTGCCTCTCTCCTACCTGGACAAGAACAGGATATAAGCTGGTCTATCACAAATATTTCTAATAAGTCATACGGTGAAGAGGGTGAGATCGCTCGTTTGATTGAAGCGAATTTCCGCTATATTAAAGGTGATCTAACCACAGAAAACATTAAATTAACTGACCTCAGTGGCAATGAATTCGATCTTGCAAAGGCCATGACAACATCAATTGAGAAATTGGGTCCAGGACAAACGGTAGAGATCAGAGCCAAACTTACTGTTTTGAATTCAGCCGAGGCTTACACTGGAGCGAGTTTCAATAATATTCTCAATCTTGGAAAACTTCATAATGGTAGTGAAGCGAGACCAATTCATAATGAGGATTTTATTATTCGTGTTTCGAGTCATTATAATCCAAACTCAAATGGTGACTTACTTCTAATTGTTAACTACAACACAGATAAACACCAAATCAAAGCATGGAAAGAGACGGCCAAAGAACTTGGAATGTCACTTGATGTCTGGGATGTATCAAATAAAGGTTATCTAAATCTAAATCAGAGCATCATGGAGAACACAACTCTTGCTCAAAACCTGAAGAATAAAACGATTATCCTACTTGATCCTACAGAAAAAAATTATAATTACATATCAGAAAATGAAATGGATATGGATAGTTTCGTTGAAAACGGTCTTAAATATGGCATCAATATTTACCGAGTTGAAGCGAGAAAGTCGAGATACGATGTCGAGTCATCTTATCGAGGAACCCCTAACAAAGAGGTTATTGAACTTACTTCAATCGATGATTTTTATGAGGCACTTGAAGAGGAAGTGGTAAACCATCCAGCAAACGAACAAACAAGAAATAGTGACTATACTCAAAGAGCCTATAAGATTCATCTTGAAGATAGTTATATCTTTTCTAAAGACTACAGCTGGGATTTTGATGATCTCGTTCGCGACTTTAAGCGCGATCTAGGCGAGGCTTATCCTGAAAGAAGATACTATATAAGTGAACGTTATGACGGAGATGACCTTGAAGATAGTATTCCAGTTATTAATTACTACAAGCTTGGAACCATCACTGTTGAAAGAGGAACTGATAAAGATGACTGGATTTTTACCAACTCCTCTACCGGATTTGATGAAAGTGCAATCCGCTCAGAAGAAAATAGGTTCGGACTAATACTGGCGCTTAGCTTTCCACAGAAAGTTAAATTATTAGATAAATATGTTTTTCAAAGTAATTTAACAGATGATTCAAATCTGAAAATTGCACAAGAAATTCAACTCGCACTATTGGTAGATCTCACAACTGAGCAAGGTGCCGCAACTAGTGAGAGAGGCGCATCCACATTTTGGACTAGTGTCATGAAGAAAAAACTTGATAAGCTTGCATACTTAGCAAACTACGACTTTGAATATGTGCTTAGACCTCAAACCCTGAGAAGTAAATTTATTGAAGAATTAGTTGCAGGACTTTACGCCTTTAATGAATCAGGACTTCAGTGGACAGATAAATATATTCCGTTCTGGAGATCATCGGATGCGATGGTTTACCGAGCGCTGGAAGAATCAGTCACTCACCTAGTTTACAATATGTATAAAGGCACTAAAACAAAAGCAGATAATGGAGAACTTCAAACTATTGGCCGTTTTGGAAATCTTTATATGCAAAGTAAATTCGAAAGCGCAGTTGAAAGCTATGAAGATGATTTCGCTCAACTGGTTGAAGGTCTAAAAGCTGAACTTGAAGGTGCCGACCCGACAGCAAAGCTCTTTATTTTTAGAAACAAATTATTGAGTAAGTATAAAAACTTAAACTAACAGGAGAAATTATGAATTTTTTAAAAACAACTACATTAGGTCTGCTTGCTTTAACTAGTATCTCGGCATTTGCTCAAAATAAAGCTCATTATCTTATGGAAGATAAGTTAGCCATTAATGGTTACCGCTTCTATTATGGTTCTGATCTTAATGGAGTATGTAAAGCACTCGGATATGAAAAAGCTGCGAAAGGTAGCGAAAACTACATCGGTATTTCTGCGAGAGAACTAGTTGTTTCAGTAGACGAAAACGCAGAGGTGATTGAAGGTTTTAATGGTTCAATCAACAACAATGTAAGTGCTCTTACTGAACTGGTTTGCTTAAATAAAATTTCAGACCAACCTTTATTTAATTTAGTTCACTCACCAGTAAACATGCCTTACGGAATGTTAGTCGCAGCGACTGACACAAATCAGAATGGTGTTTGCAAAAGACTTGGTTATGACGCAGCGGCAACAAACGCGGCAATAATAAATGGCCACCAGGAGGACCTAGCACTAGTCGTAGTTGACCAAGAAGGTGAGATCACTCATGGAACACGAACAACAGAAAGTTATGTTTTAAATTCAGTTTTATGTGTACTTTATAATAATAACACTAATAACTAAATTATTGAGTTCTATTGGTAGATTCAAAAATCTTATCAGCAGAATTCGCCACAAAACCTTGATATAAATCGCCAGATTCTAGTGGGTATCGTTTTGCGAACTCAAAATAGCAGCTGGCGATTTTCATTCTTTTATCGCTAAATTCAACTTCAATGGAATCAGCTAGAGTTGAAGATTGCTCTAAGCAAACTTCTTTGGAACCTTTAACCTCTCCTCCTGAATCATTTAATTTAAAACCATTTTCTTTTAAGAAAGTATTTAATTCAGGCACGTCGTTAAAATTCTTTAGGTCGTTAATAAATACGGTAAAATGATTTGGTCTAAAACCAATCGCGGCAACCCAAGCAGCATATTCACTTTCACTTGCAAGCAATTCATATTCTTGACTTGAGATTTCCCAGCTTTTACCACTTACCATAAATTCAGGATCAGCAATTTGCTCATCAGTAAGCTGAGCGATTTTTTCTCGCATAATAGTCTGGGCCTTTTCAGAAAAATTTTCAATCAATAGTTCAGAAATAAATACTTTTGGAAGTTTATTTCCAGGAAACTCAAAATGCTTAGCAAAAAGCTTTTTTTCCTCAAAATCATAAGTCCCTTTCTCTTCATATCCTGCTTCCAAAAAAGGCTTCGCTATTTCATCGATACTAACTCTATCAATATTATAAGTTCTAAGAGCAATATGATCGTTAACTACTTTCTCCCCTTTGGCCTCTAGTAGATCTACAATCTTCTGAGCTTGAGGATTCATCTTGATATAGTCTTCCCACATTAAATCGAACAATTTTTCTATGTTTTTCATAATTACTCTCCGTTTTCCACATTCTAACAAAAAATAAACTTTTTCCCATGAAATATTCTATCGAATCGGCTATTATGCCGGCGGAGGGAACTATGAATCTAACACTTCGCGGCGATTATTTTAATGGCAAATTTACTCAACCTACTAAAGCTGACGAGCAAATCGATAGGATTTGTCCGGCGGATTTAGATTTGACGCTGTGGTCAGCTAAAATTGACTATTCTCATATAGATGCAGTCCTAGATTCTGCAGCTGCTGGATTCAAAACTTGGCGCTTAACTAGCCTAGAAGAGAGAATCGATTACCTCAAAAAATTTCAAGCTGAAGCTGACAAAAGAAAAGATGACCTCGCTCATGCAATTGCATGGGAAACAGGTAAACCTCTTTGGGAAGCATATACAGAAGCTGGAGCGATTGGAGCAAAAGTTAATGTCACTATTAATGACTCACTCGATAGAGTAAAAAATAGCACTATTAATAATGTCCTTCCGGATATTGATGGGCATTTTGTTTATAAGCCACTTGGTCCAAGTTTAGTCATTGGTCCATTTAATTTTCCATGTCACCTTGCAAATACGCAAATCTTAGCTGCGTTAGTAACGGGTAACTCTGTCATTTTTAAGCCTAGTGAAAAAACAATTGTGTCTTCACAAATACTGATTGAGTGTTTAGATGCTGCTGGTTTTCCTGCTGGTGTCGTTAACTTCATCAATGGAACGGCTCATACCACTCAAACAATTATTAAAGACCCGAGAATAAAAGGAATCTTTTTTACCGGTTCTCATTTTGTCGGAACTAAGATTCTGGAAGCAGTGGGTACTGACGTTTCTAAACTAGTGGCACTTGAATTAGGTGGAAAGAACACTAGTATTATTCATAAAGATGCAGATATTAACCATGCCCTGCCAGAACTTCTAAGAGCTTGTTTTCTAACCTGTGGTCAACGTTGTACTTCGACTTCAGTTATTCCAGTTCACCGTTCTATCGAGCAAGAATTTATTGCGCGTTTTAAAGAGATCACTGAGAAAATCATTATAGATCACCCTGTTAACTTTAAAGAAGATCCTTTCATGGGACCTTTGATCGATCAAATGGCACTAGATAAATATAATAGCTCTCTGAAGATGGGACTAGAAAATGGGGCCACGGAAATACTTGCTCACAAGCAGCTTGATATGAATGGCCACTACATAACTCCATCTATTTTTCATATTGATTCAGCTAAAAAATCTAATCCTTATACTCAAGAAGAAATTTTTGGACCACATTGTACATTTGTTCCATTTGATACGATTGAGGAAGCCATTGAGATTGCCAATATTTCAGATTATGGTTTGGCAGCTGCGATCTTTACTCAAGATAAAAATGTTTATCACGAATGTCTGCGCGATATCGATGCTGGGATTATTAATCTTAATCGCTCAACCGTTGGAGCAAGTGCTAGGCTTCCGTTTGGAGGAGTTAAAAACTCTGGGAATCATCACCCCGCTGCTGTTTCGATGATAGACGCTACCGTTCATATGATTTCAAGCTTAGAAACAATGGATAATAGTTCTAAGATTGAGGACGTTAAAGGACTCAAGAATTAATTTAAAGCAAGAGAAACTTATTGTTGGTCTTCTCATGGCCATTCAAGTTTTTAATATATTGGACTTTGTTGTGATTATTCCGCTGGGTCCAATACTTATGCGCGAACTTAATATTACAACCACCCAATTTGGTCTATTGGCTGCTTCTTATAAGGTGTCCTCAGGTTTTATTAGTCTTTTCTACTCTACGATTGGAGATCTTTTTGATCGTAAAAAACTGACTATGGTTTGCCTTTTCATGTTCGTTCTCTCCACTCTTTTTTGCGCCATTGCACCTAACTATACAGTCCTAATGTTTGCGCGGATATTGGCCGGAGTATTTGGTGGGATTTTAACCCCTTCGGTTTATGCTATCATTGCAGACCTCATCCCTTTTGAAAGAAGAGGTCGAGCACTGGGAATGATAATGGCGAGCTTTTCTATTTCGAGTACCCTAGGAATTCCACTGGGGCTTATGATTGCAGAAGCATTTTCATGGCGAGAAACATTTCATTTTATAGGTGCAGGCGCCACTCTCGTTATGGCGGCTAATATCTGGCTACTTCCTTCTGTTCCAGTAAAAGAGAAAAAGATTTATAGAGTTGGTGAACAGTTAAAGACGATGTGGAATACTTTTTCCGATAAGGAGCACCTTGAGTCTTATGTGGTTATGATGTGCTATACCTTTTCAGGCTTTATGCTTTTTCCATTTTTGAGTCCTTATGCAGTTCATAATGTTGGACTACAAGAGAGTGATCTGAAATATATCTATCTGGTTGGCGGGATTTTTACGATAGTCATGTCTCGAATGGCGGGAAGACTGACGGATAGTCACGGTCCATTAAGAGTCTTTTTTCCGGCCGTTATGCTTTCTATTCCTTTTGTTTATCTCTACACCACAGTTGAAAATCTACCACTGACTCAATTACTTATTATCTCCACTGGATTTATGGTGATGATAAATGCAAGGTTCGTTCCTCTAATGACTATGATCACAAAGGTTCCTAAAGAGAATAAACGTGGGAGCTTTATGGGGGTTTTGATGGCGCTTAGATCTTTTACCGCTGCGAGTGCCACCGCCTTTACGGGCTTTATTATTACTGAAGACGCTCAAGGTAAATTAGTAAACTTTGATCTTTCCGGAATGACCTCGATTGGAATTTCTCTTTTTGCTATCTTTTTCGTATTGAGGCTTAACAGCAGAATCTTTACTCCCACCGCTTAATTTGCTAAAAAATCTCATGCTAAAAATAGATAACCTTACCTACCGATACGATCCTAGAAAACCAGATGGTGTATTAGACATCTCCTTTGAAATTGAAAAAGGAGAGGTACTTGCTCTCCTAGGGCCATCTGGAGCTGGAAAAACTACGCTGCTAAATTTACTGGCCAATAATTTAAAACCTCAAAGTGGAAAGATCTCTACCCAAGAAGAATTGGTTTTAGGTTTTGTAGGACAACATTATAGAGGCGATACAGACTGTACTGTATTTGAATATATCGATGATGCTCTCTCTCATATTGACTCTGCTGAAAAAAGAGAAAATCAAATTAGATCAACCCTTTTACAGCTAGAGCTAACTAATGAGATTGAATCGAATCTCTCTGAGATTTCAGGCGGGCAATTACAAAGAGTTATGATAGCGAGAGCCTTAGCGCCTAATCCTAACTTGATCTTTTTTGATGAGCCTTTTGCAAACCTTGATTTAAGCTTGAAGTCTGACCTAATAGAAGAAATTCTCCCTTTAATTCGCGAGCGTGAGATCACCGTCATTTGGACGACTCATCATTTTGAAGAAGTGATGCCCTATGCAGATCGAATGCTTGTAATCAACTCTGGTGAAGTGCAGGCCCTGGGAACTCCTGAGGACTTATTCTTTAAACCGAATAATATATTTAGCGCTATGTTCTTTGGCCGCAATAATATTCTTCCTGGAAGTGTATTTGGGTACCCAAGTGAGCTTGTAACCGTTCGACCTTGCGATATTGTCATGACAGATGATGGTGAGCTTCAAGGAAAGCTAATAAGTGAGGAGATCAGAGGTCCCTATAAGTTCGTAAAAGTGGATTTTAAAGAGCAAGAGCTTTGGATTCAACTTGCTCCTCGAAAAAAAGCACCAGAATTGGTTAAATTTCAGATAGATAGTGAGAATATTCATCCTCTCGGCTAGACAAGCTGCATTAGAGAGCGTAAGACTCATGTATGCGCGGAAATAGTTTTGGACAAGTTTTTACAATAACCACTTTTGGGGAATCCCATGGACCGGCCCTTGGCTGTGTCATTGATGGCATGCCCGCTAATATTGAAGTTAGCCTCACTGAGCTTCAAGTTATGCTGGATAAAAGAAGACCAGGGAGACTAAAGGTATCGACGGCCAGAGATGAAGCTGACCAAGCAGAAATCCTTTCTGGTGTTTTTGAGGGAAAAACATTAGGAACTCCAATATGTGTGATTGTTAAAAATACCAATCAACGCTCCCAAGACTACCAACAGTTAAAAAATGAGTACCGCCCAGGCCATGCAGATAAAACAACTATGCAAAAATTTGGGATTAGGGATCATCGCGGCGGTGGGAGATCATCAGGTCGCGAGACCGTAGCGCGAGTGATTGGTGGATACTTTGCTAGTCTTATTATTCCCACAATAGAAATTGAAGCCTTTATCAGTGAAGTTGGACCTTTCAAGGCAACTCAGTTTGATAAAAAAGATAAACTTGGCTTTGCCGATCCATCTAAAACTCAAGAGCTTGAAGCCTATCTTATGCAGCTTAAAGAAGCTGGAGAATCCATTGGGGGTTCTGTTTATTTAAGTGTTAAAAATTGTCCTCCAGGTCTTGGGGACCCAGTCTTTGATAAAATGAAGGCCATGCTCTCTCATGCATTTTTAAGTATTGGTAGCTGTATGGCGGTTGAGTTTGGAAGAGGAAGAGACTTTGCGACCCTCAAAGGTTCAGAGATATCGGGTGATGCTCATAATTTTTCGGGTATCGAAGGCGGAATCTCTAATGGCAATGAGATCTATTGTTCATTATCTTTTAAAGCTCCTTCAACAATTGGAGATAAGGCCAAAGAAGGGCGCCATGATCCTTGTATCTTACCGAGGGTTCTACCTGTGGTTGAATCAATGGCGGCAATTACTCTTGCTGATCTTTATCTGCGTCAGCGCGCGTTTGATTAAATAGATAACGAAGGTAAAAGTCAGCGACTGTTACTGTAGATCGGTACCTTTTAGAAAGTCTATCACTAGCCTCTTTAGAAATTGTCGGATTAGACTTTATTTTAAAACCTTCTCCCCACGAATAATATTTGTTTCGGTACCAAACACCTTCTTTCGCGGCCACTACGGTACCATTGATGGCCACAGGATTTTCTGTTGCAAAGAGGTCCTCTCCAAAGCTTAAATACTTTGTTTGTGACAGCGAACGATTATAAACCGTGGTCATAATATCTTCATGTGAAGCAACCTTATTTTCATTGAAGCTGGTTGGCTTCAACTCTTCTGGAAAATAAAAATAAGCAGGCACCATATGTTTTTCATAAGCTTCAGTGACATCGTAGGTTAGAAAGCTGAAAAAGTTATGATCCCCTGTAACTGCAATAATTGTGTTTGGTGCTTCTTTTTTAATCTTTGAAATAAATTCCGCAAGTTTTTGGTTGGCATACTGATACGCCTTAAATCTCGCCTTCAGCAGTTCTTTTTCTCTGTTAACCCTAGATTCAAGCTCAGCAGGAATAAGTAAAGACTTAGCTTCATAATTTTCTGGAACTTCAAAAGGAGGATGATTAGAAGTTGAAAGAATAAACATGAATTGAGGTTGGTTTGAAGCTAGTTTATCTAGCGCGTATTTAAATAGATGCTCATCATAAAGTCCCCATTCGTTACCCGTTTTAGAATTTGCATCGAGAGTTTTTTTAATAGAGTTCTCTCCTTCTACAACCTCATAGCCTTGAGTTCTATAATAGCGACCAATATTTCGCCAAGATAGTTTACCTCCATAAAGAAAACTCGTGTTATAACCTCGTTTTTTATAAGGAATATGAGCACCCGACTCTAGTGGCATATTTAGGTAGCGGCTCTCTGAAAGAAACCTTGCCCCTCTACGATGAGGTATATTTGTCGTCAGTCCCAATAACGAACCAATCGTTCCATTATCGGCTGGCAGAATATGTGGGAACAATATATCTGAATCAAAATGATTCTTAAGATCTCCTAGTATATCAAAGCTCTCACTTTGATAACGGAGCCAATAGCTTCCGAAGCTCTCCATGAGAACAACTACGACATTAGGCTTTTTTTCATCGAGTTTTGGGTTCTCCGGAGTCTGCCTCCAAAGAAGGTTTATTAATTCATTTTTTGGTGTGTGAGAAAGATCAATTCCTAAAAAATCGGTAAAGGCATCCTGAATTCTTTTTTTATAACCAAGTTCATCTGCTAAATTAAAATTTAAGGCATTTCTTTTTTGTCTCAATTGATAAGTAGCTTCTAAGGCCATCACGGAGTTACGAGAAAGCTGATTTATAAATTCGTTATCCGAAAAATCAGCATACTTTGGGGAAAGAACGAAAACTCCATATCCGCCTCTGATCGCTCCCGCAAACAAAACTAAAACAACAGGAATTAGTAAAACCTTCATCCGTTTTTTTAGCGCCACAAACCTTTTGATGGGTAATATCAGTCTCCTCGCAAAAAACACAACCAAAAATAGAAACCCCACGACTCCAGCAAGCATGGGAACAACGGGATAGTTTTTCCAAATACTCTCAAGAATGGCTATGGTGTCATCTTCAAAGAAACCAAAAAATAAAATATTAATATGATCTTGAAAAAAGGAATAAAAACTCAGGTCACATACAATAATAGTGAAATAAAGTATCGCTCCTAAAACAAACGTTACTCTTAAGATGAAAATATAAAAATTATAGAATCCTTTTGAAGGCAAAAGATTGAGACCTAACCAGATAAGGAAACTAGGAACCATCAGATAACTGGTAACTATTAAATCATACCTCGCTCCGAGAAGAAAAGCCTGTAACACCTCAGAGGAGTTCTCTATTGCATCAGATCCAAAATAAAATAGGAAGAAGACTCTCGTAAGTGAGAATAAGATTAGAAAAAAAAGGCTCGCTTTAATCATTTGAGCCAAAGCATTTATTTCGTTTTTCATTGTAGTATGTTTTTACGCTTAATTTGAATAGAGATCATTATCCAACTGATAATTCCAATAAGCAAGTTCGTAACGAAATGAGCGCCTATAACTCCCGGCATTTCGGCCAACTTAGCTCCTAAAATAACGAGAGGAATAAAGAGAACAATAAGATTAATAACTCCAAGAATAACTGACATAGCAGGTTTTCCAATGGCATTATAAAATGAGCTCACCATCAATCGGATTCCTAAAAAGCCAAAGCTAATTGGAACCCATAATAAATAAAAACTTCCTACGGCCACCACATCATAAGACTCGTTAAACACAGAGATAATCTGTGTCCGAAATAAAATAAGAATCGCCGCCACCATTACACACCAAAAAAAACAAAGCAAATAGCTAGCATTCATCACTTGCTTAACTCGTTCATATTCCTTGGCCCCATAGTTCTGTCCCACAATCGGAGCAACTGCTGAAGATAAAGCATAGATATAGATTAATGAAAAAGACTCTACGCGATTCACAACTCCATAAGCTGCTATCTCTGCTTCACCAATTCGCGCCACCAATCCAGTGGCCACTGCCATGGCCAGGGGGGCCAAAAGATTAGTTCCAGCCGTGGGAATTGCTATATGCATAATTCGCTTCCAACTCTCTAAAGCAGTGGATAGTTTGGGAACTTTCCAGTCGATCATCTGAAATTTAAAATGAAGAAAGTACAAGGAAGCCACTAAAGTTACTGCTCTCGATATAACTGTCGCCATTGCTGCACCTTTAATCCCAAACGCAGGAATAAATCCCCAACCAAAAATGAAGATGGGATCTAAGATTATATTAGTCAAAGCTGCCACAAACATAATGGTCGAAGCAATTTTCATTTCACCAGCAGCTCTTAGAGCTCCATTTCCGGCCATAGGAATGGTAAGAAAAAACATCCCCGGAAGCCATACCTCCATGTACTCGTGAACCATGGGAAGTGTCTCTTCGTTGGCACCTAAAAGGGTAAAAACGGAGTCAATTAGTTGAAACCCAATAATGATAGAGAAAAAGACAATAATCAAACCAAGACTCAATCCATCAGAAGTATAACGGCGTACTTTTTCAAGGTTATTTTCTCCTAAACTCCTCGCGACGACTGAAGAAACAGCTGTTGCCATACCAAGGGCCAAACTAAAAAAGATCATAACGACCGGAAAAGTTAAACTCATAGCAGCTAGCTCGGTTTTCCCTAACTGTCCAATGAAGTATGTATCAGCTATATTAAAGGCAATCACAGACATCATTCCCCATGTCATGGGAATACTTAATGATAAAATTGTTCTTAATATTGGTCCCTGTGTCAGGTCTTTACCCATGGAGAATCCATTTTTTTCTTTCGAAGTAAATTTTATCCATTATAATATTCTAAACTTAGGGAGTCTAACGTTGAAAATAGAGTTAAGACCCAATCAAAAACTGAGCGTTTTGGTTGTGGATGACGAAGCTGATATTCGTGAGACATTGAGAATGTTCTTGGAGATGATGGAGGTATTCACCTTCGTTGTTGAAGCCGTGGACGGAAGCGATGGTTTTAAGAAGGCCCAAAATCAGCAATTTGATTTTATCATCACAGACCTCATGATGCCCAAAGTGAAGGGTATTGAGTTTATCGAAAACTATAATGCCTATGAAAATTCGATGAAAAAAGAACGAAAGACACCTTTTGTTATCCTCTCCGCAAATGTTACAGGTGATGAAGTTAAACGTGCCATTGAGATGGGAGTTCGTTACGTTATCACCAAACCATGTACTGCCGAACAATTCATACAAAAAGTTCAGGAAGTGCTTATAAAGCACTGCCGTGAAAAAATCAAAGTGTTAAAAGGCGATTCCTAAAAGGCAATTAAGAAGAGATTTGAGAATCTAGAAAAGCTCTAATCTGTCTTTTGTTACCTTTTACAATCGTAACCTCTTTCTCCTCGGTACGATCCATCTCTGGAGCCACAAGAGTTGTAGGGTTTACTCTTTCAAAGATAAGTTCAAGCTCAGCTGTTGTGCTATTTTCTAAAGAATTCGTTCTGTTCTTAACTAGAATCTTTGCCTCTGCATCTGCAAGTAATTCTCTGATAAGAATTAGATTTAAAGACGTTTCTTCTGTTGCCTCATCACCATTCAAGAAGTCTATATCTGCTTCTGAAAAGCTAAAGCCTGGGATACGAACCTTGCAATAAGCCACTCCACCTAATGGCCTAGAACGAATAACAACACGATCTGATTGATCCATTGAATAACTAAATAATGAAAGTAGGAGTTGCTCTAGTGGTTCAGACTTTGAGAAAACAGAAAACTCTTCATTGAGATCTGTATCTAGGATAACACCATTTTCAAAGGCTTTGTCTTGAAGCCTATCAAGAACATTATTATAGCTCTCATGAAATGCAGCAATGTCTCTTACTGGTGCATCTTCCGGTAGAGGTATTTCGTAAACAACTTCTTCACCCATTGTATTCATCTGAATAATCGCATCTTCTAGACGATGATTTTCAGCCTCAACTTGAATAACTTTCTCTGAAAAGCTGTCAGCAAGTCTTGAAGCATTTACGATTTCCAGCACTCTTCTAATGGCCTCTGTAGTATTTTCACTCTCAGCATCCAAAGCGGAAATCTCTTTTAAATGGGCCCTCTCTTTTAAGGCGACTAAAGCTGCACTTAAAACCATCCCTAATATTCCTAGCGCAGTAATCGCTAGAGAGTAGCGAGAAATTGTTCTAGCGGAAGTTAGCCCTCCCATGATTTGTTCATCGAGAGAATTTTTAAGAGCTTCAAGTTCAGTATATTTATTGATGATATTTGACTGATAAATATCTACTTCTTCATTCATCATAGATAGTCGTTTCAATTTTTGATTGAACCAATGATAATCTGATTGAAGATTATTAATAGTCTTCTTCATCACTGCCGACTCTCCAACAGCTTCTTTTAAATCATCAAGGCAAGTCGTAGTCATAGATTTAAAAGTATCGGTTAAAAACTGTGATCCCGCATCTCTTACCATCATGGCCGTAAAAGTTTGGGTGATACGCTGAAAACAAATGCCACTTCCGGCCTTAGCTTCAGACAAATTATTTAGCTTAGAGTTAGCTTGATATAAGCTTCCCAACCCTGCAAGGACGGCCACGAAACAAACACCTGCAATAGTAAAGACTGATCTCGTCGAGAGATTGTTTTGAGTAAATTTTTTCATAAAAGCTCCGGTATCACATCCATTTGATACACTCCCCCTAATTCTCTCAATACTGACAAACCTTCGTCAAGCATAGCAAAACTTTCTCCTCCGTAATTTCAACCACTTACAAGTCTGTAGATATTTCAATTATTTAGCCTTTTTTCACAAATCATTACTTCCACTGTATATAATTAAGTATGACGGGAGTGAGAAGAATTCCATTTTCCATTTTATTTAGTCTGCTGATTCACGCGGCTCTGCTTTTTGGCTTAAATGAGCTAAATGATCAGAATTATTCTGCGACTCAAAATAAAGGTCAGCATAAATTCAAAGTTTCGAAAATTTCTTCAGTCACCCCGGTAAAGCTCGCAAATCTCGCACCAAAACTAGAGCCAGTAAAGCCAACCCCAAAAACCAAACCACAACCAAAACAAAAAGAGGTCAGCAAAGACATCACTCTTAGTGATTTGGCAGCGGGCTTTGATACTGTCTCTACCAAGATGGCTGCTGCTAATAAAAAAACAACACCAGAGCCAGGTATTCGCCAACAACAATTTAAAGTAACTAAAATTGAAAAAGGAAAAGTAGAACAAAGTCTACGCATGAGCAAAGCTGAGCTGATTCCCGACTCAATTAAAAGCCAGTTGCAAAATGCCTTCAGTGGAATTCAAATTGATCGTGAAGATAAAAATGAAGACGAACTCAATCAAGACGAATTAGTTTTTTATAGTTTTTTTAATCGTGTGGGGGAAGCCTATATCCATGCATTCATGGAAGAGATTACGGCCTACCAAAAACGCTACCCTAGTAAGAAGTATTCTCTACCATTTCCAGATGAAGAAACCCAAGTTATGGCCGAAATTACTTATGATGAGAATGGTGACATTTTGAGAATTCAAACTATTCGTTGGAGTGATGTGGGTTATTTTCAAGATTTTTTTATGAACGTAATGAAGGCGTTAGATAACCTTCCTAACCCACCAAAAGAGCTAATCAAAAGTGATGGGACATTTTCTATTAAGTACAGTTTGCAAATTAAAATTTAATCGTAAAAACAGGCTTCTCTAAAAACTCTTTAATTCTAACTTTCCAAGGAATAATATCTTCAACTAAAAGATCCGAGTTTACACCTGCGATATCATTTAAAAGATTAGCCTTTTCATCCAATTTTAGTTTTGCATCAGGAATCATCTCTAGAATAAAATCTCTTTCCTGAACTTTTCTTTGATAGAAGCTTTGGTAGACAGGATCATTACCAACAATTTGTTCAACAATTGATATATCTTTGGATTTCAATGTTCCATTAACAAATGAAGCAATCATTTGGCGTTTTGTTTTATCAGTTAGATTAATTTGCATGAGTTCCCCCACGGTACAAACTTTCGATATCCCCAACCATCGCTTGCCTAGCATTATAATAAAATTCAAGGGCGCGGTGTCTTTCTAAGCCGAATACTTCTTGAATATCCTCAATAGTAAAACCTTTCATCTCTTTTAGGTAAAAAACCGCTCTTGAAAAGATACCCATCGTAAAAAAGCATTTATGCTCTTCTACTTCTGTATCGACTCTATGACCGGTAAGTCTCTTCAAAGCTAGCTCTAAGATCTCTCCCAAGAGTTCCTTATATAAATATTTTTTGAAATCACGGCGTTCCTTGAGGTTTTGGCTATCAAGCTCTTTACCGGAAATGAAGCGCTTCTCTCTCACAATATATACAGTGTAGGCGTCAACAATAAGTTTTTGTGCCTCCTCCCTATCTCCGCATAAAGCGTAGCTAAAACCAAAAAGAGGTTGAGAGAGTTCATCGAGCAGATTATTGAGTTGAAATTGCTTCATATCAAAATAGTAAGGAATTTCAGCTGGATAAGCAAACATTTGCGCCACTAACTTAAGATGACTTTATCTATTTCCAAGCACTTAGCTAAATTTCGATGGAAAAACTAAGGTTTAGCCACGATTCCACCGATAATACCTATAGAGGAATTTTTATGAAGAAGATATTTCAAAACGTCTTATACCTTAGTTTAATTATGATCTTGATGGGTTGTTCTCCTGAGCAGAAATCTGAAAGCTCAGGAAGTTCTGGTAGTTCAGGCACAGACTCAGGCCAGGACTATGGAAACGGTGATGGTGGAACAGACTCTGGAAGTGGCTCTGGTTCAAGTAGCTCTACTAATAATTGTACTGGTACCACGAGTGATGGGACGGGTGATGGAACTCCAATTCACCAATTCAATCTTTTTCTGGCCGGTCATCAGACTTGGGTTCCAGGTAATTATGATTTCAATAATCAATTGATCTCACAGACGATGATTACCCCTCAAGAAGCAAGTATTCTTTTTTCTTCTGACTCTAAGTTAAAAATAAGATTTAAAATCAATTCTCAACCTTTTCCAACAGCGGGAGAAGAATATTGTTACGGTAGAAATACGGGACAATCTGCAGACCAATACACTTATACTAAACTGAGATTTCGAGTAAGTCTTAGAGATATTCTATGTGATCAACCCAATGCTAATAACCCTACTCAATGTGATTCGGGATTCTACCTAGGTAATCCATACCGTTCGCAATATGTTTCACCGGTGAGTGTTGATTCATGCTCAAACGTAATTGATGTCGGTTCAATTCGAAATGCTTCTATATACGGAACAACTGTTCAGGTTGATGATGTTAAAGCAGATAGCACGTGCCAGGCTAACGATACTTATTGTCCTGCGGAGAAAATTGTACGTGCAGCAAGTTGCTGGCACATGACAATGCAAGTGAGTACTGACTACACGCAAAGTTTTAAATAGTAAGCTATGAAAAAAAAGAAAATGTCATGCATTTGTAATAATAATGACTCTACAAATGCAATGACAAATTGATATCATTTTATTTTGAATAAGAGTCAGGTACTGCTGATTTTTGTCTTTCCCACTCAGTTGTTCTTCCAAATAAAGAGATCCCGATATATCCTCGGATTTTTAACTTATCGTTGCCATCCATTTTCATGAAAGCCTTATAAGTTTTGCCTTTTTGAGGATCATAGATTGTTCCACCAGTCCATTCATTGCCATCAAACTTGAATCCCTTGAGGTTCACTAGACCTTTAAGAGACTTCTTTCTTTCACTCTCTTCTGGATTATTAATGTCTAGTTTATCTTCAACTTTTCCGTCATGAATATCTTTAATCCAAACGAGTTTTCCTTCAAACTCATCGCCTTTTTTGTAAATTTCGACGACACCTTTTTTCGATTCTGACAGCCAAAAGCCTAAAACGTCATCCGCTTTAACTTTGTCTTCAGCTAAAACACTAAGACTTAAACTTACGAGCAATAAGCTCGCACACATTTTTGTTATACGCATATGAAACCTCCACTAGTAAACCTGGACAAGTAATATTCACTTCATTTATTCCGTTACCTAAAACATCAAACGCTAATAAACGAGCACCATCTTTAAATAAATCTTGTGCAACATGATCACACATTTCTTTTAAGTTAGGAGGAAGATCAACTGCTTTAAACTGCGCTCCTTGCGCAATATTAGCAAGGAAAGCTCCCTCAGGAGGAGTCTTTAAGATCGTTCCAATTTCAACTCCGTCCATATAAACTGCACGGTACTCCCCCTGTGATTGAACTTCTTTCACAAAAGGCTGGCATACAATTGCCCCATGAAACTCTTCAACTTTAGCATCAAATCGATCGCCAGCTTCTTTAATAGATACTTTCTCAACTCCAATTCCTGAATAAAGATCAAGAGGTTTTAAGATAACACTATCATAACCAGCTTTTTCTACTCGCTGTAAAAATTTATCAAAGCCCTTGTGAGAAGACCCGACATAACTCTCATGCGAGTGAGCAAGATCCCTATAGGCAACAAGCTTTTCATTATACTTCATAATTTTAAGCGGAGTGTTCATAACCTCGCAGCCACAATTATTTTGCAGAAAATCAAGCATCCATAAATAACGCTGGTAACGAGAATCATAAGGCGGATCAATTCGCATATGAATGACATCTTCTTTTGAAATCCCTCTAAACTCAGAGGATGTTTTTTCTAATCTATCAAGGTAAAAACCATCAGGCTTAAACTCTCCATCAAAACGATAGAGCTCTAAACTTGCAGGTTCGTCATTAGTGACATAAAAATCTTCTTCAAATAAAAGAAAACACTCCATTCCCATTTTTTGAAATGTAAGTGCCATCATTAATGTTGAATCTTTTTTGATGTTTAATTTTTCTAATGGGTCGATAAAAAATATATGTGCCATATCTTATTAGCTCTCTAAATAGTCTAAAAACTTTTTGTTTCCCTCAAATTTATCATATTTTTTAATGATCCAGTGAAAAAACTCTTTTAAGTTTTTCTTAGACCCTTTAAATAGATCAAGTATTCGATCTTGTTTTGCCACATACGTCCCAAGTGCTGCAAAGCGTGCATTATTCCACGGCTCTTTTAATGGCCAGCATTTAATCAAAGCAAGCTCACTACATTTTGCCTGGATCGCCGGAATAAAATTATCTTTAAGAAAAGTATCTAGCGTTTGCTGATATTTTTCAGTTTGAGCATACAAAGCATTTAACTCCTTAACCTTCTCAACAATCAAAGCTAAAAGTTCACTATTTTTCAATTTATCTTTTTGAATCTGTTCCTTTCGAATCATGTCATAATGAAAAAACTCTTCAAGTAGTCTTTGAGATATAAACTGCGCTAGATTTTCATTGAAGGGGACATCGTTTTTTACAAAGATTACGGTGTGTACTAATTCATGAAAAATAAGCTCTACAAGTTGTTCATCGTCTAAAAGAAAAAAACTTGAAAGTATATTGTCATCAAACATCCATTGATTGAGAGTAGAGTACGCATAGACTTTTCTCATGTAGGTAGAGAAGCCTTTTTTATCTTGCTCTAACTTATACTCCTTAGCACTTTCTTCACTAAAAAAGCCAAGATAGGGAAAACTCCCCATAATAGGAAACTCAACTTTTATGGCCTCTACTTTTTCAACTTTAGAGGCAATGACCAGATAAGTTACTGCTTCATTTTTTAGAAAAGTCGTCTCGTCGTAAATTCCAGTGGAATCGATCTTAAAATAATTATAAAAGTATTTTTTTGCTTGCTGGATGAGTTTAATTTTATTCTTATCTTTTTCAGACACTTTGGGATCGGCTAAAACGTCAGCATTATCTCTTCCATTCCATTCAAGAGCAACCTGCCCTACACCTTGCTCAATAAGATAACTTGTTTTGGCACAAGAGCAGCATAGTAAAACTAATAAAAAAATTCTCATGGGGTATTCTAAGAAATTTTTCTCAGAAAATCCAAGAAAGACCAGCTGAGTAGGTCACATTATTTTCTGCCAGATCAGTGTCAAAGTCAGGCATAACGGTTTTAGCTGAAACAGTAAATCCCATCAACTCTGTGAGTCTAAACCTGAGTGAGAACTGAGCATAGCTTGAACTAAAGACTTCCTGATCCTGTTGAGTTTCGAGATCAACATCTGTTGTACCATTGCTGATAGTATAAATTGAATTCCCCGAGGTCGTATACTGAGCGTAACCAATAGCAAGTGAAGGAATAATACGTGACTTTCTTGAAGCAAATGATTGTCTTATCCCAACACCTTGGGTTTGAGTGATTACAGTACTGTCAACTTTACGGATTATATAAGTTCCATCAGTAACTTCCCTATCATCAATTAAATTCTCAGTGGAGTGTGAGAAATTTAATTCGATTGCTGTGTACTCCCAGAGATACCAAGCAATATTAGCCGAGTAACCGGTGGATCTTGTTTGGGCAGAACCCGGATCTGGGTTCGCATCAGTCTTTACCCCATCTACTTGCCTGACGGAAAAAGAATATCCTAAATTTAAATCGATATATGCAAAACTCATGGCCGGAAGCAAGGCCAGAACCAAAACAAATAACTTCATCCTCTGCTCCTTGAAGACTATTAATATTTAAGGACGAGATTTTCTGGTCACAATAAACCAAATACACCAAGTGGCAATCGCGACGAGCATAATCTTTAGCGCCACATGAATTTTAGTAAAAATGATTGTGCTCGAAAAAGTCGCCACAATCATAAATACTGCCCCTGCTTTAGCACGAGGCTTTATCACGCGGTTCTTGTCCCAGTCTATTATAGCATCTCCAAAGTACGGTATGGAAGTGAGCCAAGAATGCACCTTTGGAGAGGATTTAGAAAAGCAAAAAGCTGCCAGAAGTAAAAACGGAGTTGTCGGAACTATCGGTAATAAAGCACCGATGAAGCCTAAGACAACAAATATCCAACCAAGAACAAATAAAGCCGTTTTATAGGCAATTTTTACCGGCATGAACTTTTACCACTTCCCCTTGGCAAGAGAGAGCTGTGGCCTGAGTGATTTTTACATCCACCCATTTCCACTGATAGTTCATCTCTTCAGATTCTGGTTCGAAATGAACTATTCTAAAACAACTCGTTCTTCCCATCCATTTCTTTACACCCTTCATCTGGTTTTGTTTTTCGACCAGTACACGATAAGTTTTTCCCACCATATCTGCACGGAGTTTTTCTTGAATATTTAATTGATAAGCTTGTATTTCTCTTAGACGTCTCCCACGAATATCTTTTGTGAGGACATCTTTCATCTTAAAAGCTTTTGTTCCAGGGCGCGCAGAAAAGTTATAAGAATAAATAAAATCATATTGAGCTTTGTCTAATAGCTCTAATGTTTTCTTATGTTCTTCTTCTGTCTCGTTTGGAAAACCAGCAATAATATCGGTAGATATTACTATATTAGGATTAGCTTCTCTTAGTTTTTCTAAGCGCTCTAAGTAATGCTCAATTGAGTACTGACGGAGCATCCTACGTAGTACGGTATTTGAACCGCTTTGTACTGGTAAGTGCAAATGATTCGCCAATTTCTTCGACTTCCCATGAACAGCTATAAGTTCATCGCTTATATCGTAAGGGTGACTAGTAGTATATCGAATGAGTTCAAGCCCATCAATTTTTTCTAGCTCCATTATAAGCTCAGCCAACGACTCTCCATTTTTCTTACCAAATGAATTTACGTTTTGCCCCAAAAGAGTAATCTCTTGTACTCCCTGATGAGTAACTAATCTTGCAGCATCGTTAACAATCTCAGTGATGCTTCTCGATTTTTCACGACCGCGGGTAAAAGGGACAATACAGTAAGAGCAAAACTTATCGCATCCCTTGATAATATTGATAAAGGCTTGAGGTGAGTTATGAGTTACCTTAGTTTCAATTGAGTAATTATCAGCTCTATCCCAAGAAGTGACCGCAAAATTCCTATCACCAGAGTATGCTCGGTATACCATCTCTCCGATATTATCGATAACATCAGTTCCGAATGCAAAATCAAGCTGAGGATATTTTTTTAGTAAAGACTTTGATTCAGTTTGAGCTATACACCCACCAGCTGCAATCTTCACTTCTCTACCGGTTTTATTGTTAATCTTTAAATGTTTAGCGGAACCTAAATGAGAATAGAATTTTTGATTCGCTAGATCTCTGATGGCACAGGTATTAAAGAGCATCAAATCGGCGTCTTCTTGCACATCAGTCAGAGAAAAATTCAAAGGCTGTAGATGAGACAAAATTCTTTCGGTATCATGATAATTCATCTGACAGCCGTAAGTTTTCACCCATACTTTTCTTTTTGGAAATTCTAAACCGCCAATTATTTTAGATCCGTTGGCGAGAGTTTGGATCTCGGAAATTTCAATATTTTCCATAAGGTCACCTTGTTTATTGGTCTTATGTTTATAAAGCGTGTTTTCTACCAAATGCGTTAAGAGAAGTAAATAGCCGCTTTTGCCACCAAATAACGCACTTAGTCCACGCAGTGACACTAGTAGCGTTTTGGACAAGTAGGCGCTAAATCACTGTTTTAACAAATGTTATTTTTGGCATGGTACTTGCTTTTAGTGAGTTTAATAATCGAATTCTTAAGGAATAGGAAAATACGATTTCTATCAAACATACAACTTTCATTTGGGGGTATAAATGAAAACATTATTAGTACTTGGAACAGTTTTACTTTCTTCGGGAGCACATGCTCTCACACAAAAAATTGAATTAGATCTTAATTCTGCGCATTTGAGAGGTAGGGACACGATTCCTTTAAAAAGGATGTTAGTTAGGTCTTTGGGAGGACAAAACTTGAGAGGGTGGACTTTAGTTAAAGCTGAAGTCGAAGCAAAATCACAACATGGTGAAGGCTCCATTACTCTTAGAGTAGATAGAAATGAATCGAACCTAGTGACAGTACCAGGCACTCCTGAAAATTTTGAGTCTGATTACTCTGGATTCACTAAACTAACTCTTCAAGCTCCAACTATCTATCGTGGAGATAATGGAAGAGGCCCTATTCAACTTTTAACTCAGGGAAATATTAAAATAGATGATGTAGAAGTTACGATGCTAAAGAGACTACATTATGACCACACAAATGTTAGAGGCCTGCGCTTTGTAAGCCAAGGTGAATTTAAAGCGCAAAAAGTTATCGGGAGTTCTAAAAAATACCATATCAACGGACACCTAGCGGGACTGAATATTGTTGGGACCAAAGGAAGTGCCAATATTGACTCAGTAGAAATTGAATTTCTTGATGGTCAAAAAATCATCGTGGACGAACTTGATGGAAAAATTAAGGATGGACATGTAAAAAGCTTCGCACTTAGAGGCGAACTTAATAAACCTGTAAGATCTGTAAAGGTTTCTGCAACATCAAGAAATCTTTTTGGATCAAGAGCAAAACTTGCAGTTGAACTCGCAAGATAGTTATTATCCCCAAGCTCAAGGAGAACCTCGGTTCTCCTTGTAATTTCTACACACTCTCTCGTCAAAGAATCTCCATTAATCCATTCTCCTTAGAAGCACAATTAGGGAGAGAACAGATGAGAATCAGTACTATGATTTGTTTAATGACATTTATTTTTATGTTGAACAAATTAGCTCACGCAATCATTGCATATTAAATGAGTTTTAAATAATCCCCTTTCGAATTATTCATTTGTGATGCCAGGCTAACCTGACCATTTTGACGTATTTTAGCCGATGTTTGCTCGGCTGTTGCTTGGGCGTAATCTAAATCAGTAATTCTACTATTGGCATTTTTTTCTTGTACGACATTGGTAGAAAGATTACTGATCGCCGATTGCATTCTACTCATGGTAGCTCCAAGTTTAGCCTTACTCCCAGATAAACTTTTTTGTGCGTAATCAATCATATTAATAGATAACCTGGCCCTTAACTGCGTATCTACTTTTACGTCAGAGATCCCTAGAGCCAACGGAGTTTGTGCTAGGTCCACCAACTCAATTGAAATTCGATCTTGCTCGTTATTTCCTTTGTCCACTTGGATATCAAGCTTCTTCTTGTCGCCTTTTAAAAGTTTATTGTCGAGGTACTCTGTTGACTCCGCCATCCGCTTAAGTTCCTGTAGAAGACCGGTTGTTTCTAAATTGAGAAGTTTTCTTTCATGGTCTGAAACAGAATCACTTGCCGCTTGAATAGCTAACTCCCGCATACGAACAACCATATCCCCCATCACACCAAGAGTTCCTTCCATAATCTCTAAAACTCCAAGTGAGTCTTGAGCATTCCTTGAAGCTTGCTGCTTAGACTTCGTACTTGCATTTAGCTTTGAAGATATACTCAATCCCGCTGCGTCGTCACTTGAGCGCACGATTCGACTTCCGCTAGCAAGCTTTGCGGAATTATGAGATATCTCCTCGCTCGTTTTGCGAGTCTCTCGATTTATTTGAATGGTGGATGAGGTGCCGTTAACTTTCAACAGGCGATCCTCAATTCAAACAAGGTTTTCATAATTTTGCATAAAGGACTCCCTTCACTCAAAAGCTTGAGCTAGCTAGTCCGTTAACAAACCTTCTAATACGAAGGCATTCAACCTTGAATGCTCCAATTTTTTAAGTTAAGTCCTTTTCGCTAGTACCTCCTTTAAGGTTTTTTAGTCCTCCAAATTTTGGATAGACTTCAGAATGTTTATCGGAAGCTAAAGCATTGAAATTTAAGGAGTAAAAAACTCGGGTATTAATATCACCTACAGAATTAGGCAGAGCTCAATCTCTTTACGGCAGCAGATAGTGAAAGTGTTTATATCAAGTAATCGGATCGGAAAAATCTGTGCGCGGCAAAGTTTTCCTTTAAGCTTAACACTCCCCTAATATGGGAAAATCATAGAGTGAAATTACTAAGTCTTCTTTTATTTTTTTCTACAAGTATTTTTGCCGCAAATATCCCTCCAAACTGGAGGTTTGAGTACAACTTTGGGCAGGCCACAACTCACTACCTAGAAGAACAACCTAGTATTATCTTTACCCAAGCCAATATAAAACAGGTGGCAGACTTTCATCAGTTTGTTTTTCAATACTATCTTTTTCCACCTTGGCTTGATTTTTCAATTGGTGGAAATATTACAGGTCTCAATGTGAATGAACCTGAAGAAGTTGAAAATCAATTTCAGTATATGACAGGATTTGCCAATCTAGGAATCGTGATTCCTTTCTCTGACTTTTGGCATGTAAAACTTGTAGGAGAATATTTCTACACGACAATGAAAGTTAAAGACGATGCTTTCGGATTTACTAATTTGAGTGGTTGGCAAGCCTACCCCGAAATTGAATGGTTGCCCTTTGGTTCAAGTCAGTTTGTTCAAATCTCTCCCTATTTTAAATTTCCCCTTGCCTCCAATACATCAAATCGACAAGAGACAACCCTCGGTATTAAATTTAAATTTCCTTTTGGGAGTGAACAAAATTTGAAATTTCCTCTTTATGCCTATGGAAAATCAATCGTGTTGAAAGTCTTCTATACGAATATGCGTTTGGAGTTTAATCAAGAAGGTTTTATACCATCAGAGATTGATGTCCGCCAATACGGAGCGACTCTTGGCTTCAACTTCTAATTAGAGCCCGTAATTAGTAATCGCCAAATAAAACATTAAGTTAAAAATTAGATGGAGAATAATAGGTTCTATTAACCCTTTAGATCTCTCTCTCGATTTAGCACAAACCCAACCAAGAATCAGAGTATAAAATAATTGGTAGTACACGAATGAAAAGAACTCTTCCGGAAGAAAAGCCAAGGCAGCTGCATGCGAACCGCTAAAAAGAGCAGCATTGATTAAAAGCTTTATTTTTTGATTGAGCTTGGGAACTTTTGCCAATAAATCATACATAGCACCACGAAACACAATCTCTTCAAAAAATGGTGCGAGGATTAATAATTTTAGTGCGAGCTTATCTAAGTACTTAAATGGACTCACAAACTCTGCGCTTAAACTAAACATACAAAAGCCGATCGCCAGCAGCGCTGTAAAGAAACCTCTTAAGAATGCTCCCTTTGGTCTTAACTCTCCAAAACGTGGCTCTTCTTTAAGTAAAAGGGCAACCCCCAGCCAATAAAAGAAATCAAAAATATAAGAAGTTGATATACTTCCCCCAAGACTGAGGTCTTTCCAGGGTACTAAAATTGAAACATTGAAATAAAATGCAACGAGAATTACGAAAAGTAGTGCTGGCATAATGATAGAGTTATTGAAGCGGATCATGACCTTGCCTTTTAAACCATAACACTCTGAAACCAATATGAACTAGAAAAAGAATAAATGAGCCCCCTACTTTCATAAACGCCCAAACAGTTGTCGAAAAATAAAAAGGAACGACGAACATGATGGCACCATACCAAATAGAAAAATAGGCCATCTCTCTTTCAAAAAATGGAATCATTTTTTGCTGTTTAGGATCAGTACCCATAATATCCATAAATTCGGTTATTACAGATTGACCTTTTTTAATTTGATATAAGAGATAACTTCCAACACATAAACTTGTTATTGCAGGAAAAAGTTTGAACCATATTTCATTGTCCTGAAGAACTGAAACTCCACCAAGTAGAAGAATAAGAAAAAAATTGAGGTAGGCCAATTTAAGCACATGCTTAAAAAGAATCTTCTCTGCAATAATTTCTAACGCAGAGATAATCACACCACCAATGACGGCGGTTTTTGGATCATAGAGATTCTCTAGAATGGTGTATGCAATCACCGGGATGATAACGATGAGTTGCATTGATTTTTGCGAATTCATTGCCAACTAGGCTATCTTTTTTAACTTATCTTCGCAATATTTTAGAAATTCTCTTTTAAAACTCGTAGGATCAAGTATCTCGACAAATTGTCCTAAGTCACATAACCACTCAAATACAGCATGGGAAGGTTCTAGAGTTGCAGCCCAAATAAAGTCCCCTTCTGGGTTAGTAAAAAGGCAGGGGTTATGAAAATAAATTTTATTCAAATTGATTCCAAAGTCTTCATGAGAATAGATTTTTAACACTAACCGAACGACCTTCTCATGCATAGCTGTCAGTGAGGAAACAAAGGTATCTACTTCTAATTGAGAGTAGATCGGTTGATAATTTTGACCTTCATCAAAAGCACTCACCACGTGAGATAGTCTAATATTCATTAACAAATTTTCAACAGTATTTTCAGCGATAAGATTTAGTCCACCTTCGAAATAGACAATCTTTAACGGATAGACTTTAAAGTACCTATCATCATATTGAACGCAGACTGTTTTTCGATCAATGATCGACTCTTCTAAGAACATTAAAATCTGAGAACTAGGCTCCGCACCTGGTAAGATTTCACCTGCTGCAATTGGAGTTTTCGTTTGCTGGATAATTTCCTCGAGAGCCTGAACAGGTTTAAACAGATCGTGCTCTTTATACATCTGCTCTAATTCGATCAGCTTAACCTTAACATCTTCATGATAAGGCTTGTTTTCACATTTTGACATGGTAGGAAAATGCGCTTGAAATTGAAGCCATTCTAAGAGGTTCAATTGAATTTTAAAGAGCTTCTGTTCCGTTTGAGGATAGAGCTTTTCATCTTTCCATTGAAATTGAAACCCCACCTCTTGCATAAAATTAAAATACAAGGTGAGATCAGCTTGGGACAGATCAAGTTCTAAGCATAAACTCTTCACAGAAACAGGCTCTGTGAGTTGACCTAAATGTTTAATGACTGTCCAAAATTTCTCTTGCTCTAACAAGGAAGTTTTCTGCATATATCCTCTCTGGCTTACCTCATACTTGTCGGTTTTACTCAGGTAAAACTTTAGTGCTTTTTACCTCAATCTCCTTTAAAATAGGTATATGCTTTGGAAAAATGCCCTGAAATATCCAGTACTTATAATAGGTGTCCTATGGATGGCACTGTACCTCACTGACTCTAAGACTGCGGATTTTTGGACAAAATTCAAATATCGCTTTTATCCATCAATGTATATTTGTGACTCTATTACAGAGCGAACAATCGATAAGCTTGATAGCAATTGGTCACTTCATTGTCCTGATACTCGATACCTAATTATTAGAATAAATGGTCAGGATGAAATCTTGAAAATTTTAGAGAAGTCCCAATCAAAAGAATCCTTTTTTGAATTGGATCAAACGAGCTTGAAGAGATTAATCTACTCTAGAGTATTTGATTCGATTGTGAAATTCATAGGTATTGCTGATCAAGATACTCTCGAGAGTTTAAGAGAGATCAAATTCAATTATAAAACAGAAAGAATTGGTGTCATCGTTAGTAGTGATGGTCCGGCCCTAAGACAAATTAGAGACGAAATCTATTTAGTAAAAGTGCAGCGGCTTCATCACCGAGCAAGTGTCGCTTTAAAAGAAGCTGGGCATGAACTTCAATTTGATAAACTCAAAAACGGCGAATTCTCTAAGCCTCTTAATATTGAAGATGAGCTTTGGAATAAAACATTAGAAGCAGAAAGAAAGAACCTCGTGCAAATCAATCTAAAACGCCTCAAAGAAAAAATCGGTGATAAATCTAGTAAATTTAGTTTGCTATTAAAAACTAAGGAATACACCACGAAGGCTCAGTAGTTCTAAAGACACCGTAAGCACCTATCTCGTACTGATAACAATGAAGAAACAACCTCTGGGCTTTCTCTCCTCCATATAATTCATCACCTACGATAGGAAAACCGGCAAGACTCAATTGGGCCCTAATCTGATGCCTGTGCCCTTGCCCCAATAAAACTTTAACGACAGTATAGCAATCTCGGATGAATACGGGTTCAACTTGGATGACCGCTTCAACTCCATCACTGGCTTCAGTCATTTTATGACCTTTGCTACCTGAAGGTTTAATTCGATGTGTAAGGGTCTTTGCTTTTTCAAAAACACCACTTATTTTTGCAAAATAGATTTTCTGTTTAGTAAGAGTATTAAATTCATCCCTAACATTTTGATAAACTTCATCAGACTTCGCCATCAACACCAGACCACTGGTTTCAAAGTCTAATCGGTATAAAAGCCCACGGTCATATTGGTGGTTATTAATCTGTAATAATTCTGAATAGCCTTGAGATCGAAGCCAACTCAATAAATTATCAGACTCGTCATACCTCAAAGGATGACAATGTACTCCAGAAGGCTTTTCTATACTTATAATATCATTTGATTGTTCAAGGACCTCCGGATTTGGACCTATATAGTTTGGATTGATCATTCCGATATTCACGATATCGATGGGCAAACTATATTCGGTTTTAGGTAGAACTTTAGAGTTTAGGAGCTGCTTTTTAAGGCCTCGTTTTAACTGTTGAGATCGACTAATCCCATTTAAACGACTTAACCCCTCTGATAGTGAGGGGTAAGCGTGTATAAAACAAAGTGATATCTTATTCATTATTGAGAGCGTACTCTTTTACCTTCAGTTCTAAGGTCTGTTTTTCTGAGAACAAATTCAACTTTTCGGTTAATATCGTTGTCCACAGCTCTACTATCACCATAAAAGACAGTTGTGATTTGTTCCGGACTCACCCCTTGTCGTACTAACGATGCTGTTACCTCTTGCGCTCGCTTAGAGGATAACTCGTACGGATTCGTACCATCAACTCCAGACTCTCCTCTGTCGGCATAACCTTCGACATAAAGTGTCCAGTTTTCCTCTTTCATTAGATTTACCACTCTTTTGAAAGCTGGAACAGCTGAGTTATTGGCCAGGTTTGTTGTACCGACCTCAAAAACAATCACATCTTTGACTCTCATTTTTACACCCTCAGGCATCTGATAGGTATCAACAGATTCGTCTAAATTAAATTGTTTAATTGTCTTTTTCATAATCTCAAGATCTTCATCAGACTCTCGATTAATTTCTTTTTTATCCAAAAGCCCTTCAGTTGTAAGAAGGTCAATAGGAAATGGTTCAACAGGATCTTGTGATTCGATCATCGTTGGTGAATCATCTGGAGACTTACCTAGCTGAATTGTTTCACCTATCTTCATCGCATTCCCGGCAAACGCTTTTCTAATGGAACCGGCCATTGACTCAAACTTCGACTCATCTGTTTTCGACATCGCATACAGAAGAACGAAGAAAGTCAGAAGAAGTGTAACGAGGTCAGAAAAGGTTGCCATCCAAGCAGGGGCACCTTTGACACACTCTTCACATACTGGTGGTTCTGGGCATTCTACTTCTTCATCAGCCATTATTCTTCCTCGACAGATCTTTCAGCAGGAGGAAGGAAAGAGTCTAATTTCTCACGAATAACTCTTGGGTTCTCCCCTGCAACAATACCAAGAACACCCGCAACAATAATATTCATAATAAGCGCTTCGTTCTCGGAGTAAAATTTTAATTTGTTAGCAACTGGTAACATGAAAACGTTGGCCAGAACCGCACCATAGAACGTTGTCAAAATCGCAACCGCCATCGCCTTACCTAGTTCTTCAGGTCCCCCTGAAAGGTTCTGAAGCATGATAACCAGACCGATTAGTGTCCCAATCATACCAAAGGCAGGACCATCATCACCAACGTTAGTAATAATATTAATCCCTGTTTTATGCCTTTCTGAAAGTGAATCAATTTCAAGTTGTAAAATAGCAGTAATAACTTCAGGTGGTCTGTTGTCTGCCGCAAGAGTAACTGCCTTCTTTAAAAATGGATCTTCAACTGGAACTTTTTCCAAAGCAAATACAGACTCTCTTCTTGCAGTTTCTGCTAATGATTGAATTTCCTCAATCATTTTTTTAGGATCGGTGGTCGTGTTTAAAATGGCTTTTAAATAAGTAGGAACTAAAAGTTTAATCTTCTCCATTGGCCATTTAATAAAGATCGCGGCGATAACACCTCCCCCAACAACGAGAATGGAGGGAACATCGATAAAGGCTCCGATTGATCCACCGGCCAAAATCGATCCAACGATCGCGGCAATTGCCAAAACTAATCCAATGACTGTAGCTATATCCATAATTGTATCCTCTTGATTTCCAGTTCGGATACTATGGATGACAACTTGATTTTAGTAACTTAGGGGGGTAAAATTTTTCCGGACAGAAGAACTCTGTTATGCTGATTGTTTCTTTAAATTAAGATTGAGGAGGTTTTTAACTTCATCATCAAAGCTTCTTTGGACCTTACCTTTGGCCACTTTTTCCTCAATTAGTTTGAAGAAAATATTGTCCTGGTAACTGGCTGAGGCCATAACACTTAATAAATAAGATAGTTTTAGATTCAGATCTTTTAACTCATCTAATGAAATATCTTCAAGATGCTCCATCGCATCCTCGATCCAAATATCTAATTGAATTATTGATTGAACTTTTTGGTTAAGAGACCTTGCACAAAAAGAGTCGATCAAACCTTCTTGTTTGATGAGAAAGTTTTCAACTAAAAGAAATTCTTCTTTATGAATTTTTTTAGTGAACATATTTTTTAAGCTGAAGAAAAAAGACTTTGCATTCATAGTATAAAAAACAAAATCATTAAGATCTTCTACCATAGTACACTTATTATCGAGAATTTTTTGGATATGCGAGGTCACTTCTCTATTGATTAATGCATTTGCTTGAAGCTCATTCCAAGCTTCGCCCAAACACTCGTATTTTTCTATAGCATCTACCAAAGGCAAAATATAAACTTCGTTAAGCTCACTAATGAGAGCGTTTCTATAAGCAATAAATGATTCAACAAGCAGTTTACTTTTGCTTTGACCTCTCTCAAAAACAGACTTATTTCGATGAAGTTCACAGTTGATTAAATGATGCTGGGTATTTCTTGATAAGTATTCCCACATCTCCTGATAGATATTGTCACGCAGTTCACATTGCCGAATAAAATAATCGTAGGTTACATTACGCCCCTGCTCGACCCATTTTTGATGAACGCCTGCGGCTTCCAGTTCTTTTTTAAGAGGTGTGAGAAATATTTTTTGAGTTTGATCCTGCTTAATTAATTCTTCTAAGTTCGTCACAACAGTCTCTGAGTCACCGGTATGGTTTGCTTCCAGGACATACACATCGTCTACTTCTAAGAAATGCTTATAGTCAGATTTTTGTTCGAATATATCGAGAATTTTTTCATGATGGTTTGAAATTGAATCCCTAGATGTGTGTACACCAGTAACTCGAAAAACATGGATCGAATCAAAATTACTCATGATCAAGTGGGTCTCTGTTCCGACTTCAATTTGTTTTTCAATTTCAGCAATTTGCTCCGAACAAAACTCTACTGGCAGCAAGTCCAAGTCCATATAAGGTATGAAGGTTGAACCGACATTAGAAATTTGAGCTTTGAGTTTGAACATGAGTTCGCTTTCAATCTCAGGATTCCAAGGAATATAAATATGGAGGTTCTCGTTCTTTTTAAATAAGGGATTTTTAGAAAAAGTGAAAATGCTGGAAAAGCGCTTGAATACTTGGGGATTTTTCCAGTTTGAGGACATGAGTTACTCTCTCCAACAACTCTTGATTAATACGATCAGCTAACACAGCTTTGAAATTATAACAGCTTAACGCGTCGCATGCAAGAATTGTGACAGACTTAACTCAAAAAAACTTATGTTTTATTAAAAAAACAACTAGTTAAGCATGGCCTGATCTAAATATTTAAGCATCGCAGCTCTTAGATCATCCATTGAAATCTCATCTGAGTCTTTTCCATCTAGAACTAGCTCTTTTCTCACTAATTCCACAGGAAAGCCAGCTAAGTTTGCGAAATCACTTAGATTTACTATTTGGTCCTCTGAAGGTGTGTTCATACCTTTCTCCTTGAACATTTAGGCCAATCTTCCTTTGATAAGCCGATCTCTCTCTATGACATAAAGCATATCTATTACAAAAAACTTATGTCAAATACTCAGACTCAATTGTAAGTTTTTTTTAAAACAATAAAAGAAAGCTTTTTAATTTATTAAGGGTCTCTTCGAACTCTTCCAGCGCCTGACTTTGTAAAGTTATGCCTCCACCGGCACCATAGGTGACTTCATTTTGAGTGTAATCAATCTCGGCTGAGCGAATGTTAATTGATGCTGTTTTTCGGTTTTTATAACAAAGAATCGTTGATCCACAATAAAACCCTCTTTTAAATTTTTCAATTTTCTCAATTAACTCCATCGTGTTCTTTTTCGGTGCTCCAGTGATACTGCCACCAGGAAAAAGGTTTTTCACGATATTCGCTAGGTTTTCTTTTGCTGAAAGACTAGACTCAACGACAGAGAACTGGTGAATCAAACCGGGTACATGCAACGGGTATTTGTTGTGGACGACTTTTGCTGGATTCATTGTGAGCTTGGTCAAATCGTTGCGCATAAGATCTGTAATCATATACAACTCTGCTTGATTTTTTTCATCTCGTTCCAGCTTTTGCCAGGCTTCATCGTAATTATCCTCTTCGACTTTTAGCGTACCTTTAATCGGCATAGTAAGAATCTTATACTCCTTATCTACGTGCTTAATTTGAAAAAGGCATTCCGGTGAATTGCTGAGGAACAATTTATCAAGAGAACCTACGTAGGTCGCATGAGCGAATGCTCCTACTTTTAGCGGATCAGCCCAAAGTCTATTAATAAACTTTCTCGCAGACAAAAGCTTACTCGGTCTTAGGTAAAATGGGTGGGTTAAATTCAGCTGGTAAGTTTCACCATCTAATAGATTTTGATAAACCTGATTGAACTTCTGATGATACTCTTCAAAACTTACCGATGACAAAGACTCAAAACTAAGAGGCTCTACTTCCTGTGATCTAAAAATATTCTTCTCAACGGACTGAGTGTACTCAATAAAAAGTGCTAAGGGTGTATTTTCATCCGCTTTGACGTCAAGTCCTACGCAGCTATAACCAAGCTCATAAAACAAGTGTATGACAACAGGTTTTTCAAACTGATCCTCGACTTTCAGAGTCGCTAAGTCTTGAAAAAACTTATTAATTCCTACATCAGCTCGTTTACCAGTTAGCAGATCAAGACGAAATTTCTTGTACTGTACGAATGTTCTTTTAGGCTCATCTAAAAAGAGCTCTTTATGTTCTTTGTAGAGATAAAAACTCGAAAAGAAATGGTTACTCATTAGGGTTCTGTTGACTAGGATGCATTTCTGCGAACTTAGTCTGGTTTGCTATCCAGGCCATTCTAACCGTTCCAGGCTCACCTGCCCTGTTCTTTGCTACGATTACTTCAGCCACACCTTTATCAGGAGTATTCTCGTCGTAGTAATCTTCACGGTGAATTAGAATAACAATATCGGCATCCTGCTCGATAGATCCAGATTCCCTCAGGTCTTGCAGTTGTGGTCTTCTATCAGTTCTGGAAGTGGCAGCACGGTTAAGCTGAGATAGTGCGATAATCGGACATTTCAATTCCTTGGCCAGCTCCTTTATCCCCCTAGAGATCTCGGCAATTTCTTGCTCCCTAGAGCTTTTACGAACATGGGGTTGCATTAGCTGGAGGTAGTCAATTACGATCATACCAAGACCTTGATCTGCGGCTACTTTTCTCGCTTGAGATTTAATATCTAATAAATTGGTACTACCATTATCATTTATATAAATAGGAAGTTTCGAAAGTTCCTGAACGGCAAAACCTAAACTTCGAAGGTCTGAGTCGGTATAATCATTCGTTCTAATTTTTCTAGAGTCTATGGCAGCCTCAGAAGACAAAATCCTTCCTGAAAGTTCGGCAGCTAACATCTCGTATGAGTATACCATGATTGGAAGACCAGAGTGCTTGGTTGCGTTTACAACTAAGTTAAGAGCGAGGGCTGTCTTCCCCATACCTGGTCTAGCCGCTATAATTACCATCTGTCCAGGTTGGAGTCCTAAAAGTCGCTTATCAAGACTTCCATATCCAGTCGAGAGACCAAGTATCTCGCCAGCTTCTCTTTTACCTTTTTCAAGACGTTTTAAATTTTCTTTTAGAGACTCTTTTAAAGTCACAACAAAGTTAGTTCTAGTTTGACTGGCAAGGTTGAAAAAAGATGATTCTACTTCATCAATAAACTCTTCAACATCACCTACGAAGTTTAATCCTTCGTGAGTTATTCTTTTAGAGGTTCTAACAATAGACCTCAGGATTGATTTATTTTTGATAATTTTACCGTAGTGGTAAATATTAGCGGAACTTGCAGTATCTTCAATTAGCTCTAGTATTGCAGCCTGTCCACCAACTGCTTCTAGTTTCCCCATATCTGTTAACTTAGAACAGATACTGACTAAATCAAATGGCTTACTATCGCTATAAAGTTCGTGGATACCATTATAAATAGTGCCATAGCGAGGATGATAAAAATCGGATTCATGCACATCCAGGTCTGTGATTTCTTCGAAAGATGAATTGTCTGTTAGCAAACAGCCTAAGAAGGCTTTTTCGGCTAGCAGGTCATGAGGTAATTCTTGAGACTCCATCTTTCTCCCTTGATCTTATTGAGACTATTAAAAAAAAAGCACTCTCCTGAGAGAGTGCCATAAAACTATTTGATTAAGCTTCAGTTTCTTCTGTTACTTCTTCAGTGTTTTCTTCAGTAGAAGCTTCTTCAGTAGCTTCTGCTTTTGCTTTTTTAGCTTTAGCAGCAGCTTCTTGCTTCTTCTTCATTTCTTCAGCTTGCTTAGGATCAATTTCAACTTTTAGTTTAAATGTTGCTTCAACATCTTTGAAAAGTTTTACTTTGATATCATATGCACCTAAGTTTTTGATAGGAGTATCAATTTGAATTAATCTTCTTTCAACATTGATTCCTTCTTTCTCAAGTTCTTTAGCAAGTTCAGTGTTTGTTACAGTTCCAAAAAGAGATCCGTTTCCACCAACTTTCTTGATAACAGTTATATTAACTGAGTTTAATTTTTTAGCAGTTGCTTCCGCAGCTGCTTTTTCCTCAGCAACTTGTTTTGCTAACATTTTTTGATAGTCAGCCATTTGCTTAGAATTCCCTTCATCTGCTAATTTTGCTAGCTTGTTAGGAATAAGGAAGTTTCTTGCATATCCTTGAGATACATTTACGATCTCTCCGATATTTCCCAAGCTTTTCACTTTATTGGTTAAGATAACCTTCATTTTATTCTCCTTGATTTTTTTTATTCAAAAATTTTTTAAAGTCGATAAACGTATCAGCTACACCTATGACAGCGACTCCCCAAGACACCATAAATATTGTCGTGATAACAAGGAAGGTTCTAAAAAAGCCAAAAATTCTCATCTTATCTAGAAAGAAAAGATAGAGTCCAAAACCATGAAAGAAGTAAAACACACCTAAAACTTTCAAGATGTTCAATCCAATATCAGAATAAAAAACTCCAAAATAATCAGTTCCTAAATAAAGAGCTAATCCAACGATCACTCCCCAGATAGCCTGATCAGGCATTTTAAACTCTAATAAGTTTCTATCTGAATATACTGTTGTAGAGCTCTTGGCCCTCAACACACGAGTTGTTTTAAGTGCAAAAAACATATTGATCCATAAAAGAGCAAAAATAGAAACTGCGATAAAGCTTGGTGCATTTCGCAAAACTTCTTCTGCTAATAATTGTGGATCACTTAGTATTGCTTCGTATTCAAAAGTGTCCGTCTCTCCAGCAGCTTTTAATTGATTACGCTGCTCTTCAAGCATAGGTTTTATTCTTTCGAATTCTTCCACGAGTAATGCTTTAACTCCTTTTTCACTGCTTGAATCTACATAGAAGTAAGTTCCTCCCAAAAGAGCGAGGATAATACTACCAGTGATGACAATGCCTTTAACTGGGTTGATATCTCTATGAATAATTTCGCCCATAATAAAAGCGAGAATACCACTAAGGATATACAAACCAAGTAGAGACGAATCTTGAAAGAACTGAGCGAGCACCAAGCTGAAGACAAAAGTCGACAGAATGGTAATTACAATTGTTTTCGCTCTTCCATATAGAACCGAACTCATGGTTAAAGGAAAAGGTGTGAGGATCGATAAAAAGAAACTCATGCATAAAAGCATAGACGTCGCCCCTAAAGCAGTAATTCTACCCAAGGAAAATTTGCGAATGTCTGGAGTCTCTTTAACCGCCATCATTATCTAAGTGTTTGTCTCGACATATAGCTGATAAGTCCCATACAACGTCCACGTTTAATCGCAGTTGTTGCCATTCTTTGGTACTTAGGTCTTAGACCAGTAACACGAGCAGGAGAAATTTTTCCAAACTCATTTACTAACCAACCATAAGTTGAAGGATCTTTCCAATCTGGCTCAGTTTTCTTAGCTGAGAACCAGCAAGATTTTCTTTTAGAGAAAGCTTTTCTTTCTTTGTCAGAATCTCTTCCAGCTTCTGCTGTTGCATGATTAGGGTTTTTGTAAGCTTTAACGATTTCTTCTTTGTCTCTTTCAAGACCAAGTTTTACAACGATGAACTTTAAAACGTCTTCAGAGATTTTAAATCTTCTCTCTAATTCAGCGTTAATTTCACCATTTGCTTTGTACATGACGTAGAAGTAATTTCCTTTTGTCTCACCACTTCCAGTAGCTTGAGCAAAAGTTTTAACTCCCCACTCGTCGCTGATAAGAACTTCTCCACCATTTTCGTTGATAGACTTTTCAACAACTTCTTTGATTGCCTTCACTTCAGCTTCACCGGCTTGCGTGCGAAGAACATACGCGGTTTCATAAATCATAATGACTCCTGGTTTATATATTAAGCCCCTTGCGGAGCGAGTTTTACATGATTCAAATAAAAAAATGTCGCCGTACAGTAACATGGGCGAACCTGATTGCAAAGTATTAAGATGTTTTTATGCTCCTAGCTAAAGGCTTGAAATTGCTTTAAAAATTAAGCGACTTGAGCTAAATTGTCGGGATGCGAGTAATCCTAAGTTTTATGATGTTAATGTTCATCAAGACATTCTCAAAACTCTTCTATCGATTAGAGCTGAAATGGCTTTCAGATTATGGCCAGGACTTTGATAAAATCAGGCTGATCATCTTTCTTAACCATACTTCACTTTACGAGCCACTTTTTGTGGCCGCAGCTCCCAATTGGTTTTTATACCGACTGGCCAGAAAAATGGTTGCACCGGGGGCGGATAAAACTTTGAATAGACCAATCGTGGGTTTCTTTTGGAAGCTAATGGGTCCGGGGATGGTGAGCATATCAAGAAAGAGAGATAAGACTTGGTACGAATTTCTTGAAGCCATTCAAAGACGAAGTGTTATCGTCATCGCTCCAGAGGGACGAATGAAGCGAAAAAGTGGATTTGATTCAGAGGGCAAACCCATGAGCATTCGTGCAGGAGTGGCAGAAATTTTTGAAGAACTCAATGAAGGTAGATTACTCATTGCTTACTCAGGTGGACTTCATCATGTTCAACATCCAGGCGAACATTTTCCGAGGCTGTTTAAGACAATCAAATTAAACTTAGAGGCAATAGAGATACCAGAATACAAGGCTCAATTTTCAGAAGACCCTAAACTGAGACGAAAAGAGTTTATTGCAGACCTTCACAACAGGCTCGCAAAAAATACCCCTGAATAATAAATATCTTTTCTCTATTACCCTATCGATTATTCATATTTCGAAGAATTTTAACACTATGATATTTTGCTAATGAGTTGATCATCAGTGATCAACGTTATTAGGAGAATAACCATGTTAAATTTTAAAGGATATGACCATATAAATATCAACGTAAAAGACTTAGAAAGCTCTGTTGAGTTTTATCAAAAAGTATTTGGCTTCGAAATCAAAGAGCAAGGTGAAAATGGTTTTGGGAAACCATACAAAATCATCGGCTTGAGCAATCGAGGATTTCTATGCCTCTATCAAAACCCTGAAAGGGCCAAGCTCTCACGGGTAAATCATATTGGTTTTCATGTAGATAACCTGCATGAATCCATCTCTCAATTAAAATCAATGAATATAGAAATTGTCCCGTACGGTGATAAAGATGGGATTGTTTCTTACCCTCATTCGCAATCTCTATATATTAGAGATCCAGATGGCAACGAAATCGAGCTAAGTGATAAATTTGGTGGCGGCCTTTAGGCTGTCACCCACTGTCCAAGTCACTGAAATTAATACTTTCCCGAGTTTTTAGGTCAACTTTTATCTTAATTAGTTCGATAATGTAGACCATGAAAAAACTTTGGACCGTAGTGATTTTTGTAGTGAGTTCTCAGTCGTTTGCCGCGAGTGAAGAATACCGTAAACTTAAAATTCAAATCGATGATTTAGAGAACTCTCTAATCGAAAATTTTGACGTGGATATGCCTGAACCCAACAACACGAGTAAAATTGAGTTCACTCGCGCAATGGAGCAGATCAACGGTCAGTATAAAAAACAAAGAGACCTTTTCTATAGAGTAGAAAATGATTTAGTGGATTTAAAATCCGAGCTCGCTAAGAAAAACAGTGCATTCCAATTAATGCCTGGTGAAAAAGAAAAATTAATTAACAGTATTGATTACGCTAACAGGATTATCCTTACTTCAAGAAAAGCTGAAGTAGAAAAAATTTATCAGAGCTTCAAAACAAAGCTCTCACATATCCCAAAGCTCGAAGAAATACATGGGAAATTGGCCAAAGCATCAAATGATGATTGCCCTATCAAAAATCTCTTCTTTGATAAGTTCAAAGGTATTTTATCTTTTGCAGTTGCTGAAATGAACTTCGTCCTCACTCAGGGTGATGTGTCTCAAGGCTCTATAAATTCTGAAGTAAGAGGGCGTGGAGAATTTGTGACTCAGTTTCAGTCTCGATTTCCTAGTAGTCAGGGAACCTACTCTTTTACACTGACAGAAAATGCAAAAGGTCGTGTAACCGCGGCGTCTTTTCACCAAATGGACGCCAAAACTCATTGGATTGAATTTATGGGTTATAGCTTTGGTGAACAAAAAGAAAATAGAAAAAAACTATGCCATCTTGCTAATTAGCAAAAATTTCATATTGCTCAATATGATATGAGTTATCAGCTCTAATGCTTAGCTGTTTTCCAAGAGATTCCTCAAGAGTCTCGATCATAAAAAATTCCTCACTCGTCAACTGTGAGCATACCTCTGGGTGAGCAAAGATAGAAACTTTTTTAGAGTCGTTATCTTTTGACGTCTTCATAACCTCTCTAAGAATTTCAAAACAAACTGAACTGACAGATTTAACTTTCCCAGTACCTTCACAATAAGGACAAGACTGACACATCACTCTTGTTAAAGTATCCCTCGTTCGCTTTCTGGTCATCTCTACAAGTCCAAGACCAGAAATAGGAAGAACATTTGTTTTAGCTCTATCTTTTTTTAGAGCTTCGAGAAGTGCAGAGTAAACTTGCTCACGATGAGCTTCTTTCTCCATATCAATAAAATCGATGATAATAATTCCACCGCAGTTTCTGACGCGAAGTTGATAGCTAATCTCTTTTACTGCTTCAAGATTTGTTTTTAAAATTGTCTCTTCGAGGGTTCTCTTTCCAACAAATTTTCCAGTATTAACGTCTATTGAAACTAAAGCTTCTGTTTGATCAATATTCAAAGATCCACCGGAGCGAAGATAAACCTTATTACTTAGGGCCCTCTCAATCTCAACATCAATATTATAATGCTCAAACATCGGAGTCTGAGAATCAAAGAACTCTACCTTTCCCTTAAGACTTGGTAGGTAGCGATTAATAAACTTGTCTACTTGTTTGTAGTTCGATCGATCATCCACTACTATTTTTGTAACGTCCTCATCAGTAATGTCTCTAAGAGCTCTTTGAGTAAAACTGAGATCTTGATAAATCAACTTAGGCGCAGACTCGTTTTCAATATTTTTAATCGTATCTTTCCAGATTTTTACTAGTAGGCTGTAGTCATTCTTTAAAACTTTATGACTTTGTCCTTCAGCAACAGTTCTAGCGATCACTCCCTTACCTTCAGGTCTAATCGACTCTAGTATACCTTTAAGTCTATCTCGCTCTTCATCGTTTTCAATTCGACGTGAAACACCCACATGCTCAATAAGCGGCATGTAAACAATATGCCTTCCAGCGAGAGTGATATGCCTCGTAATACGAGGTCCTTTTGTTGAAATCGGCTCTTTTGCCACTTGAACGAGGATATCATCCCCTTCCTTCAAGAAATCTTGGATCTTTATATCTGGTCTGTATTTTAAGTCTACCGTATCTGAATATGTACTAAGCTCGTCTGGAATTGTTTGACCTAAGCGTTCTCTTTTATTCTGAAGCTCACGCTCCCTTTCTTCTAAACGCTTTGCCATATCCCTTTGCTCATCCAGCGTTGGAATATACGCATCATCAACATATAAAAACGCTGCTCTTTCATAGCCAATATCAACAAAAGCAGACTGCATTCCCGGAAGTACTCTAAGTACTTTTCCAAGATAGATATTCCCTACAGAGGGTTTTGTGGAATTTGCCGTATCCCTATCGATTAAAAAATCGAGGATATCACCGTTTTCAACCAATGCGATTCGGCACTCGCTGTGCGTTTGGTTGATTATTAATTCTTTTGCCATGGTTTAAAAACCTTAATTCTAAATTCTCTTTTAGTTTAACTCGAATATGACCAATGAGAAAGACGCGGGATAATGTGCCTGAGAATTCTTCCGATAAGAAACCATGCAAGCAATCAATATTACCAAACTGAAAGACTCATTTAATGTCCTCCACGAAAAATACCACGCCTATCTACCTGCAGTGTTTTTTGCCAGTGGATTTATTTTAGATATTTTAACTCTTGGTGAGGTTGATGATCTATCCAATATGATCATCTTAAGCCTGTATCTTACCCTGGCCATTATTATTTTAGCTTTAGAGTTTTTAGAAATTAAAACGATTGAAACCGACAGAAAATGGCTTAAAAAAGCTTTCGAATACAGAAATGATGGTTTTCACTTTTTCCTAGGTGCTCTACTGAGTGCCTTTACGTTGTTCTATTTTAAAAGTAGTTCCATTTCGAACTCTTTTTTCTTCATGTTGATAATGATGGCCTTACTACTTTTAAATGAAACTAGCCTTTTTCAAAAAAAAGGAATCATCATTCGCTCAATTCTTATTATGCTCGCAGTGGTTAGCTATCTTATTCTTATGGTTCCCACCCTCACGGGGGAAGCTAACGCGCTAATCTTTGCGCTATGTATTGTCATGGCTTTAGCTTTTTCTGGGATTGCTTTTTGGGCCTTATCCAAAAACCTTACTGATAAATCAATACCATTAAAAAATATGTTCTACCCTCAGGTATTGGTATTAATTGTTTTTGTCCTACTCTATTGGCTTAAAGTTCTACCACCTGTTCCACTAAGTATTAAGAATATTGGCGTCTATTATAAAATTGATAAAGCGGAAGGTGAATACTATGCCTATACTCTCCATCCCACTTGGAAATTTTGGTTAAGTGGCGATCAAAACTTCAAGGCAAGAGAGGGTGATCAAATTTTTGTTGCTGCCAATATATTTTCCCCTGCGGGTTTTAAAAGTAAAATCTATATGCGTTGGTTGAAATCGACTCAAGATGGTTGGACTACGTCGGATCGCATACCTATCGAAATTTGGGGCGGCCGTGCAAAAGGCTTTAGAGGATTTGCCTTTAAAAATAACTATACCGAAGGAGATTGGCAGGTCAGAGTAGAAACAGATGATGGACTTGAAATTGGAAGGTTGAGTTTTGAAGTATCGAAAGATCCCGCAGCTGAATCCGACAGGATCTTTCGTAGAGTTAAATTAAATTAAACAAAAATTCCGGCAATACACGCTGTCATAAAACAGGCAAGCGTACCACCAATGAGAGACTTGATCCCTAGTTTCGCAAGATCTTGTCGTCTATTAGGAGCGATCCCCCCAATCCCACCAAGTTGAATGGCAATTGATGAGAAGTTTGCAAATCCACAAAGAGCATAAGTCGCAATAATCGTTGCTCTCTCACTTATAGCTCCCGCTTTAACAGCAGCTTGTAGATCAAGATAAGCAACAAATTCATTTACAACTGTTTTCTTTCCAAGAAGAACTCCTACTTGCAGACAATCATCCCAAGGGACACCCATAAAGAATGCAAATGGAGCAAAAAGATAACCGATAATAACTTCAAAGCTTAGGTTTTCAAAACCAACTAAACCTCCGAACCAACCGATTACTCCATTTAAAAGAGCAATTAAAGCGATGAATGCCAGTAGCATAGCTCCAACGTTTAGTGCAAGGTTTAACCCTTCACCAGCTCCTCCAGCTGCCGCATCGATTAAATTGACATGAGTCTTTGGAAGGTCAGCTTTAACCACACCAGCTGTTTCTGAAACTTCTGTTTCAGGAACCATGAGTTTAGCAATCGCTAGTGCTGCAGGCGCAGACATAACTGAAGCTGCTAACAAGTGACCAGCATCAATTCCCATTCCAACATAAGCAGCAAGAACACCACCTGCAACTGTGGCCATACCACCAGTCATGAGTGCCATCAATTCAGACTTTGTCATTCTATCAACAAATGGTTTAACAACTAACGGAGCTTCTGTTTGACCAACAAAAATATTTGCAGCAGCTGAAAGGGACTCAGCTCCACTTGTACCCATGACTTTCACCATTAACATTGCAGTCCACTCGACCACTTTTTGCATTATTCCTATATGGTAGAGAACACTCATTAATGAAGACATAAAAATAATTGTTGGTAATACTAGGAAAGCGAAAATGAACCCAAATTTTGAAGGATTTGTGAGGTCACCAAAAATAAATTTTGAACCTTCATTTGTATAATTGAGGACGTTTTGAAAAAGTGAACGGGCGCCTTCGAAGATATCAGCTCCAATCGGAGTCTTTAAAATGAAAAGACCGAATACTAACTGGAGTACAATCCCCATCCCTACTGTCTTCCATTTAATATTCTTACGAGAGGTACTTAATCCATAAGCCACTGCTAGCATAACCAGTAGTCCAACAAACGACATCAATCTTTCCATTATTTTTATCCCTTAGAAATTAGTGTGCAGGCTCTTATAAATTGCACAACGCGAGAATTCAATGGAAAATATGGAGCCAATGTGACAATTACAGACTTTTTTCTGTAAGAATTTTAAAAGTTTAGATTGAAACCAACACTATAAGGTGACTGAAATAGGGCCACTTTTGAACCGTATTCTTGTCCATGCCAAAGACCGCGCATTCCCGTCCCAAAGGATTTTTGATCATCAAGCCTTCCATACTCATCACCATCAGGGTACATCAAATTCTGGGTTTTAGTGGCTTGATTCATCGCAACAACGACGACTCCAGCAATGATACCGATAGAGGCTCCTACAATGATATTTCTCGTATGCTCCTTCGGCTCTTCAACAAATGACAGAGTTGATAATCCCAAAACAGCTCCGGCAAGTCCCCCACCAACAACGATCAATAAATCACTTTTAGTATCATTGACGAGCATTTCGATATTTTCATCCGCCTGCCCATAACTGGTTTGCGCGTTAAGAACGATAAAAAGACTCAATATTAATTTCACGAATAGCTTAGATGTCACGACTTTCTCCAAAAATGACTAAACACTTCAGACATTTACTAATATGATATGGTTTACGTTTAACAGTGGCAATATTTAAGAGATTATGACGCAATATTCAATGTATCACATTATAGAAAAGAAAAAACACGGACTCGAACTCACTAAGGATGAAATCGATTGGACCATTAATGGGCTCATGGACAAATCTGTTGCTGAGTACCAAATGACAGCCTTATTAATGGCGATTTATTTAAATGGTATGAGTAAAAAAGAGACTGCTTACCTTACGGCTGCCATGCTCAACTCTGGTCGAGTCTTAAAATTTGATGATGAATCCATTGTAGATAAGCATTCTACAGGTGGTATTGGTGACAAAACGTCCTTCATCCTCGCTCCAATTGCGGCAGCTTGTGGTGTGAAGGTTCCGATGATCGCTGGCCGTGGCCTTGGCTTTACTGGCGGAACAGTAGATAAAGTTGAAGCAGTGCCTGGCTTTAAAACCGGATTAAGCCTAGACGAATTTGAAGAAAAACTGATGAAAGACTCTCTTGTTCTTATGGGACAAACTGAAGAGATTGCTCCCGCAGATAGAATCATTTACGCTTTAAGAGATGTGACAGCTACTATTGATTCCGTACCTCTCATCACTGCAAGTATTATGAGTAAAAAACTAGCAGAGGGTGCCAATGGTATCGTTATGGATATAAAGGTAGGCTCGGGTGCCTTTATGAGTTCAAAGTCTGACGCCAAGAAACTGGCTAAGAGCATTCTTTATACCGCAAAAACTTATGATAAAAGATGTGTCACTCTCCTTACCAATATGAATCAACCTCTAGGTCAAGCCGTAGGCCACACTCTGGAGATTATCGAGTGTATTGAAGTTTTAAAAGGTAATGGACCTAAAGATTTAGTTGATCTATCAATTGAGCTTGCGGCCCATATGATACGTTTGGCAGGAAAATCGAAGTCTCAGGCTCAGGCTGTTAAGATGGCGAAAAGAGCAGTCAAATCCGGAGAAGCCCTCAAGGTATTTGAAAAAATGCTTCGGGATCAAGGTGGTAATGGAGATGTGGTGCGAGACTATAGTATTATGGATCTTGCTCCACTAAAAACTGAAGTTCTCGCTCCCAAAGATGGCTTCGTAAAAAACTTTAATAATAAAGATGTTGGCTTTTTATGCACAGAACTTGGTGGTGGAAGAAAAGTCAAAACAGATAAAATAGATTTTGGTGTTGGATTTTATTTTCATAAGAGAATTGGAGACAAAGTTCGCAAAGGAGATTCCCTACTCACGATTTATCACCGTGAAAGTCAAAAAGAATTAGTGGAAAAGATCTCCAATCAATTTGTGAAGTCAGTGATTAAATTTTCAAAATCCAAACCAGCCAAAGCAGAGATCATTTATGATCTCATGGAGAATTAAGATGGATATGAATGCTATTAATAGCAGTGCGAAAGCAATTAAAGAAAAACTGTCATGGAGCGATGAACCAGTTGGTGTGATTTTAGGTAGCGGCCTTGGCTCTTTTGTAGATGAACTTCAAGATCAAGAAGTCATTCCCTATACAGAGATCCCTAACTTCTCTCAGACGACTGTCGTTGGGCACTCAGGGGAGCTCGTAAAAGGAACAATTAACGGCAGAACTGTATTGGCCATGAAAGGTCGCTTTCATATTTACGAAGGTCACCCTGTTCAGTCTGTTGTACTTCCAATAAGAGTCCTGGCAAAATTAGGTTGTAAAAAAATCATCATTACCAATGCCGCAGGTGGGATCAATAAAGATTTTCATCCGGCAGATTTAGTTCTCATTAACGATCATATCAATATGATGGGACAAAACCCACTTATTGGTACAAACCTAGAAGAGTTCGGTCCAAGATTTCCAGATATGAGTGAAGCTTATCCTAAAAAATTGCGTGAACTTGCTCATAAATGTGGTGAAAAAATCGGCCTAAAACTAAAAGAAGGTGTTTATGCTGGTTGGCTCGGCCCTTCCTATGAAACTCCAGCAGAGATCCGATTACTTAGAACTCTAGGGGCTGACCTTGTTGGAATGTCTACAGTTCCTGAGGTCATTGCTGCCAATCATGCGGGTGTTGAAGTCCTAGGGATATCTTGTGTGACGAATTACGCTGCAGGAATTTCGAATGAGAAGCTTAGTCATGCAGAAGTAAAAGAAGTTGCGAATAAAGTCATGGATAGATTTAGTTCGCTAGTATCTACGATCATAAAGGATATGGATGTCTGAAGCAGATAAAATCATTAATGCTCTCAATTTTTGCGTTATCGACCTAGAAACAACAGGTGGTAATGCGCAAAAAGACCGCATTATAGAAATTGGAATGGTCAAAATTAAAAACAGAGAAATTACTGAGAGTAAAAGCTTCTTAGTTAACCCCACGATTCCAATTCCTGAATTTATTCAAAAGCTGACTAATATCAAACAAGCAGATGTGACAGATGCACCTATCATTGATGAAATAATTGATGAAGTTGTTAAGTTTATCGGAGACGACGTTATCGTTGCTCACAACACCTCATTTGATGTTCCTTTTTTAAATGGAGTTTTAAAGCGTCTAAAAATGGAAAAACTTAAAAATAAGGTTATCTGTACCAACGTTATGACTAAATACCTTATTCCTGAAATTTTAAATTCAAATCTAAATTATATGTCTAAGCTTTTTGAAATTGAACATTCTAAAGCACACAGAGCTGAAGATGATGCAATGGCCACCGCAAAACTTCTCATTAAGTACTTAGATATTTTCTCCTCAAAAGGCTTAAAGAAAATTAATCAACTCTACTACCCTAGGAATCGTTTTGAACTAGACCGTGCCCATTATAGTAAAGATATGGGAACAACGGGATTCATAGACGCTATAAAAGATTTTGAATTTTCCGTTACCCTTACTGTTAAAGGTGACAGAGGTCTGATTTTGGCTGTCATACCGCTTGAGTCACCAAAAGATGAATTTGAATTTGCAAAAGAAGTCTTAGAGTCCCTCGACTGGGAAATTATAACGGTGAAAATGTTACATCCATATCTTGATGGTCTTTTTCAGTTCAATAATCATTTCTCAAAATACCCAGAAGCTACTTGTAAAAAAATATTGGGATATCTGAAAGAGAAAATAGGAGCCGTTGAAAATCCTACTCCTTTAGGGAAAATGGATTTCATCGTCTCACACCACCTTGTTTCGGAGCAGATAATTTCTTATAGCTTTTTAAGTCTAAACACAAATACGAGGTCTCTTTTTAAGATTCCGGCCCAGAAAAAAAAGTTTTACCAGTTTTTAGTGGGGCAGATAAATCGCTTTGAAGGAGCTCAAAAAGGTCGAAGAAAAAGCACTTTGCACGAAGAAATGGTTCCTGTTATTGAGGCTTTTCTTGAGAAAACTAAATCCTCAGGTGACTATCTTTACTTAGACCGAAAAATGATCAAATCAAATAAAGAAAGTACTTTAAATTTGATAGAACGCTTTTCTCAAGACTCTCAAAGCAAAGTGCACTTTCCAAAAGTTCATTTATAAAAAGAATACTCTAGTTAAGTTGAATTGTTAGGGCCTTTGGCCCTACATTTAATTCCAAGTTAAACAGTTGAAGTAAATGATTCAGAAGTTTATGCTGGGGCAATTGAAGTTTTGAAATATCACTACTGGTATTAATACTAATACAATCCTTTTTCTCTTTTACAATGACCTCAAATTGTTTCGTATCGGATAGTCGAACTAAATCAGAGTGGGATGTCATAGTTAATAAATCATTGAGAATTAAATAAAAGACCATCGTGAGGACTGAGGAGTTTGCGCTAATTTTAAATTCTTTTTCGCGCATAAAATTGTAGTTTAATTTTAAATTACTCTCAACCATCCTAAATTTTAGTAGCTCATAGGCTTGGCCGACAGCAGCTTCCCAATTGAGGCTTTGTGTTTCTTCAATATTTTTTCGAGAAAAGCCAAGAAAAGTTTGAACAAGGCCTTTGCATCGATAAATAGTTTCCTTCATTTTTTTAAAGGAATCCATCATCTCATCTTCATGATCATCCAACATTAAAACATCTAGTGCCGCAGAAATTCCACCGAGTGGATTATTTAACTCGTGTGCAATCGATGAGCTGATAATTCCTAGCTCTTCATTACTCTGCATACTTTTGTCATGTTCAAGTTTATAAATAATCGAGAGTTTGGTGTTAGGGTTTAGATTTATGACCTCAACTTCCCAATCAAAATCTTCAGACTCAAATTTTGTATTTTTAAAAGCTACATCTGTTGGATTTAAATTAAATTGTTTGAAAGCTTCATTAAACCATAATACTTCGCCAGAATTGTCCCGAAGGAGCAGTCCATGCTCAATTTGATCTAAACTTTGATTGAGTATCTGGGAATGCTTTTGATAATGATTGAGTTCTTTAATAAACTGCCTGAGTAAAGCCTGAATATATTCAAGAGCTAGCTCATTTGGAGAAAGTGAATTTAAGCTCAAAGGAATTAAATCAAGAGTTCTCTCTTCAAAAAATTTATCAATCGCATCGACTAAATTGTCTTCAATAATCGCGGGAGTAGTATTAAACGTTGCCTTTACATCTTTTGAATCAAACTCTTTTAGAAGTGCGGCTTCACTGGAGAATCTTGAGAGTTCAAGTTCTGATTCAATGATATAAAAAATCTCATCTAAATTATTTGAAATTTCAAAGAAAACAATATCGCTCATGGACTCAAATAGACCTACATTCGCGGCAGGGTATTTGAAAACTAAATCGACTTCCTTATTAAAATCCTCTAAAACCTGATGATCTTCTCGAATAAAGATAAGCCTCTTACTTTGCACACCTTCTTCCCATGTTGAAATATCGTGATCAAGTAAGAAATCCTTAATCTCTCTCGATAGTTCTGACTGAGAAAAATCTGGTGAAAAATAATAGCTGAGCATTATCTACTTTAATCCAAATTGTTTTTTTGAAGATTCAACAAGAGAAGCTCCATCAGCAGCTTTTCCTGCGACTTTCACTCCCCAATGCAGATGTGGTCCAGACACGCGCCCAGTCTTTCCGGCAAGACCTATAATTTGACCTTTCACGACTGATTGCCCTTGTTGAACGTCAATTCTAGAAAGGTGAGCATAAAGCGTGAAGATATCCATTCCATGATCTACAATAACGACATTTCCTGTATAAAATAAATCACCTACAAAGACGACCCTCCCACTATTGGCCACAGGTATCTTAACTCCAACAGCAGCACGAAAATCGGTACCTAAATGAGAAGTCTTTTTTAAATCGTTGAAGACTCGTCTCTTTCCAAAGTCGCTGGTAATCTTGGTGTAAAGTGGCATTCTAAAAGGCTGATCGAAAAGAAACTCCGGCGCAGAGCTATTGTAGATATCTCTGGTCATTAGCCATTCTTTTTCAACTCTCTTTTTAGCCTCTTCAGAGAGAACGACCTTACTTTTGGCCACTCTAAGTTGTTCTTCCTTGTATGGAAATTGAGAAATTTCTACATTTAAAATCACTCTTCCATCTTCTAGGGCACATGTTCTTTGGCTTTCTTCAGAATAATAATCTTCGCTATAATAAATTTTAGCAGTACCTGTTTTGACTCGAAATTTTAGTTTATCAGGCTCGGCTTCCAAATTTTCTGTACTGCAAATAGCCTCATATGTGCCATCTGTAAGAGGAAGATTCATTTCGATATATTCGAGTTGTCCATTTTTGACGTTTATACTCTGTGGGATTATTTCAGGAAGGGCTTTTTTCTCTTCTTTTTTAGCTTCTACTTTTTGTGAAAGAGGAGTGATATTTGCCGAGGCACAGCTTAAAAGAATAAAAAATATACTAAACTTTCTTAACTTCTGCACTACCATCATAAAAATTAATCCTTAACTTTGAGTTTGGGTTAATTTTAACAAAATCTTTATAACTTGTAATGACTGAATTCTCATCTTCGAGATAAGTATACCCTCTTTCAAGTACATTATGGGGGCTTAAACTTTTTAGAGCCCTAGTAAATACATCAAGTTTTGCTTGTCGTTCTTTCTGCTGACTCTCCATGGCCCGAACAGCATCATCTATCAACTCTTCAAGGCGAAGCTTTTTATCTGAGATGGCCAGCTGTGACTCCATTGCATGTAAATTAACTCGGCCAAGTCTTTGTCTTTGGAGCCCTAACCTTTTCTCTAATAAGTAAACAAAATGAGAGGGATTCACTTTCTCAATACGTTCTAAAACTTTTAGTTTAAATCCACGAAAGGTCTGACCTAGATTTCTCATAGCATAGTCCATTCGTTGTTTAATTTTGGTTTGTGGTTCAGAAATATATTCTGCAGCTGCCGATGGTGTTTCAAGCCTAAGATCAGCAACAAAATCACTTAGACTAAAATCCACTTGATGACCTACCGCACTTATTGTGGGAGTTTTGGTCTTATAAATTTCACGTACTAATTGCTCGTCGTTAAATGCCCATAAATCTTCTAAGGAGCCACCTCCTCGAGTCAGTAATATGAGATCGATATCTGCCTGAGAGTCTGCCCACCTCAAAGCCTTGATCAAACTCTTTGGAGCCTGATCTCCTTGCACCAAACAAGGGATGATGAGTACATCACACCAAATAGATCGTCTTTTTATAATATTAACGAAGTCGTGGACAGCGGCACCTGTTGCTGCAGTTAAAACAGCAATCCTTCCCGGAAATTTGGGTATTTCTTTTTTGTGAGTTGCCTCAAAAAGTCCTTCGCTTAGTAGCTTTTGTTTTAAGGCTTCAAATTGTTGTTTAAGATCGCCTTTGCCAGCTTTCGTAATTTTCTTTGCGATTAACTGAAAGGTTCCTCTTTTGGAGTAAACATTAATAGGTCCGCTAACAACAACCTTATCTCCATCTCGCATCATCTTCACTTGAGGATTTCTAAGAGCATCTCCGCGAAATAGTGCACATGATAATGAAGCATCGGCATCAGAAAGAGTAAAATAAATATGACCTGTCTTTGAGGGAGATAAATTAGAGATTTCTCCTGAGACTTCGATATGGGAAAATTCAAATTCTAGCGAAGTTTTAATCGCATTAACAATATCTTTTACACTTAAAACTTCACTAGTCATATTTGATTATTTTTTCTGAAAAAAAGAAAATGTTTTAATAAATTTTATCGCCTGCAGAACTTGATAATCTTCTGATGCTTTATACTTTCTAAAAATATCTTCCTTACCTTTAGATTCTTTCATCTTTTTCTTACGCGCTTGAATCCTTTCTGCACGCTCTATTCTCTCTTTCTTTTCTTCCTCGAGACGAGCTTCTTTTTCTTCAGCAGTTTCGATTGTCGCAGTTAGATGGTTTCGGAGGTCTTTTTCTCTAATATAATTTGCTTGTTTCTCATTTTCTTCCATCCATGAGTTATCCATTTCTGCGATCTCGATGTCAGGAACAATTCCTAGAGCTTGAATCTTCCTATTTTTTGGAGTCATGTATTGAGCAATCGTTAACTTTACACCATTCTCATCATCAATTGGAACGACTGTCTGTACTGACCCTTTTCCAAAAGTCTGAGATCCCATAATCATTCCTCTTTTATGATCTTGAATTGCTCCGGCCACAATTTCAGAGGCAGAAGCCGAAGCTCCATTCACAAGCACAACCAGAGGAGTCTCTAAGTCTTTTTCCATACTTTTAATTACGTAGTGGATATCTTTATTGTTTGGATCTCTTGCCTCTGTTGAGACAACAATTCCCTCTTTTACAAAAAGGGATGTAACATTAACGGCTTCGTTTAAAAGACCTCCTGGATTTGACCTTAAATCAAGAATGATCCCTTTAAGTCCTCCATACTTCTTCGACTGTTTTTCTAGCTTTTTATATTCGGCCCAAATTGATTTTGCCGCATTTCTTTGAAATTGAATTAATCTAATATAAGCAAAATTCTTTTTCACTAATGCTGATTTAACCGACTTAACTTTGATAATTTCACGCTTCAACTCAAAATGCTGAATCCCCTTCTCCCCCTCTCTTACAATACCTAGATGGATTTTTGATCCTTGCTTACCTTTCATCAAATCAATGGCTTCATCTAAGGTATAGCCTAGAATTGATTCATGATTGATTTCAACAATTTTATCTTTGGATAAAATCCCAGATCTATAAGCAGGAGAATCTTCGATTGGGGTAACAACATAGATAACTCCGTCTTTTTGAGTTACTTCTATTCCTAATCCACCAAACTGACCATCTGTATCGTCTTGCATTTTTTTAAATACTTCATCTCCAAGATATGCGGAGTGAGGATCTAATGTGTCCATCATTCCCTTGATTGCACCTTCTATAAGCTTTTTGGTATCTACATCTCGGTAGTATTTGTTTTCGATAAGATAAAGAACTTTATTAAATAGTTCTAGTTCCTCATATCTTGATTTTGAAACTGCAAATGCACTTAGTGTGACGACTAAGATAGTTGCACCGATTAGAATTCTCATGCATAAACCTTTTTATAAATAATCTTAAATGATTTGTTTTTGATAAGTTGAGGAAATCCACTTGGCTGTGTCTTGCGCTTTATTCTTCTTTCGAATCTCGAAATAGACTGACTTTGTGATTTCTTCATCTGAGATAGTATAACCCAAAATTTGATTTAATTTAACTGCATCACCCTTCTTCGTAGTGATTTGAATATCTCCGAGTAAGACACTTTTTATATCTTTACCATGATCAATCATGATTACCTGACCATAACTAGCAAGTTCTCCAACATAAACCACTCTACCGGCTGCTGGTGCCATAACAGGTTGAGTTCCCTGATAATTAAGAGTCAGACCATTCTTTCCCTTTTTAATATTTTGAAAACCAGTTAGTGGTAAACCAAAGCTACCAGACTTTAATTCTGCTTTTTTAGCAGAACGATAGGCTTTTTGTCTTGCCAATAGTTTATCCAATTGAGTTTGGAGGCTATTTCTTTTCTCCATTGTATCAATATAGTTTTCCCCAATTGTTTTTTTCTTATTCTCTAAAGAGATGATGTATTGATAGATAGAGTCTTCATCTTTTCGATAGTTTTCAATTTTCTTTTCGCTATTATTTATAGCGGCCAATATTGCTTGTGATTTCTTCTGTGCTTCTGAAAGAGAATTTAGTTTAACTTTCAAAACCTCACTATAGATTTTCTTCCTGAAGATTTGATTTTCGTTATCAGAATCTGTCGCTTCCATCAAATAATTGAGGTAGGCTTTTTTTGCAAGTGCGTATTTTTTAGAGATTTCCTCAGCTGTTTTATTCAGGTTTTCTTTTTTATCGTGAAGGTTTGCCTCCACTTCTTTAAGTTTTCCTTGGTCCTCTAGAAAACTCAAATTGTATTGCGATAACTCTTTATCGATTTGATTGAGTTCCGCTTCCATTTTATTTAATTGATTTTGATAATTGGATAAATTGTCTTTAACTTGTTTAATATTGGTGGAAGCCAATAAAGTGGTTGAACTAAGCAAAATAGCAGTAAAGAAAAGATTTTTCACTCTAGATTGCTCTCCTCTTTTGCATAGAAAATCCAGTGATAGTTACGATTGCCAATAGTGCCACAGTAACCGTCATTGCAAAAAAGTTAACACTGCCGGTAAAGACGACAAGTGAACTCAAAACGCCCAACCAAACAAGGCCAAAACCATGAAGCATGATTTGAAAACCGACATTTTTTCTTCTCTGAAAGTTCTCAATGATAAAAGAGTGTCTTTGAATAGCATTCTTCATCAAGAATAAACTTAAACCAAAAAGCAAAGTCCCTAGGCCAATGAAAAAACTGATTCCCCAGTTTTGTAAAAAATTTAAAAGCTGCACTTTCCCAGTTTTGATGCTAGGTATTTTAAATTCTCCAATAGTTACTGCTTCCTTGCCCACAAGCCTTACAAGATATTCTTGGATAAGCTTTAAATTTTTTGCTTTTAGCCCTTGAGCCACTTCAATTTTTACTTTGGTGTAATTTAGTTTGCTTAAACTAGAAAGTACATCATCCCCATAAGATTTTTGTAGCTTCTCTATTTCCTTCGGAGCATTCAGCTCTCCTGCGGAAATGACACTTATAACTCCAGGTAACTGAGACATTTTTCTTTGGATCTTGCCCACAGAAGTTGACCTGTCGATGAGTGCATTAAAATAAGGTTGATTAGACTTTATCTTTCCAAGCTTAGTAATCTTAGTACGAATTTCGGGCTCAAAATGGGCCACACCAATAACAAAAGTACTACTCACTAATGCGATAACACCTAATAGAAAGCTTCTTTGAGTTATTTTTAAAAATTCGATCAAATAAAACATGCATGCCCCGAATAAACTAGTTTTCCATTTTCAATATGTACGATTTTACCAGGAAAATTTTTAACGAGCTCACGATTATGAGTGGCCCAAACAACAGTTAGGTTTCGCTTAACATTATAAAAATTTAATAAATCAAAAATCTTATGTGCATTTTCTTTATCAAGAGAGGCTGTTGGCTCGTCAGCCAATAAAACTTGAGGTCTTGTAAGTAACGCCCTGATAAGAGCAGTCTTATGTTTCAATCCCCCATTTGCATCTCTCACTTTTAAGTGCATGCGGTCTTTGATTCCAAGTAAGCTGACTAGTTCATGCATATCTGCAATAAATTCAGTTTTAGATTTGTATATTGATCTATCGTAGGCATACCAAAGGTTTTCTTCACAAGTCAGGTCATCTAAAAGTTTTAAATCTTGAAAAACTCTAGCAATGAAGCGATCTTCGGCCATTCCATAGATTTTTCCCTGTGAGGGATCTAAATGTCCAGATAGAACATTAAGTAGAGAAGTTTTCCCGGCTCCTGATTTACCAGTTATAAAAAGCATATCTCCAGGATTAACGGTTAAACTCACCCGTTGAAGAGCTTTTAACTTCCCATAAGATAGACTGATATTATCTAAGTGATAGATAAACTGATCTTTTAAATTAATTCGGGAACGATTTTCCCGTTGAAAAACACCTCTCATTGACAACCTTCCACTGTCTAACCATATGAAATATGGGCAGATCCATCTGCTCTTATATTTTAACGCATAGGAAGAGATAAAGTAAAGAGTCTGAGTAAATTCCCCACTTGAATTCTACATTACCAGATGCTAGGGCTCAATTATTCCTTCCGAAATCAGCAGATCGAGAGCCGATTGAGAGCAATAAACATTTGGAACAAAATTATTCGCATGTTGAATCATAGATAATATTGAATTTTCTACGTCAACTAATAGTTGCACGTCACCTGATTCGGTGAGTATTTTAGTCGGATCTCGTTCGAGTAAAACATTTTGATTAGTTTTCTCTTTAATGATTCTCTTTTTCGATTTAGTAAAAATAATATTCTTCTTAGGTATGTCGACAACTATCCAGTCTGCCTCTGTTCCTTTTCGTTTTAAAACATCAGAAATCTCTTGAGCCTTATCTTTAGCCTTTTTAATCACTTTATCAAATTCCTGGTCATCTTGATTGAGAATTCTTTGATTAAACTCAGGGCAACGAATAGTTCGCGGAGTTTTTTCGAATAAAAGACACTCTGCAATTTCGCGCATTTTACTGTACCTATCAAAAAAACCAGTTGAATAAAGCTCGTGGATACGTCCCATAAAATAGTGGTCGTTGAATGAATAAAACTTCACGGGATCATTTTTTACCATCTCTAACAATTCTGAGTAAGTATAAATTTTACCTTTTTCTAAAAGAAAGAAAGTAAGCTCTTCAGCAAGAGCATCATACTTAGCTCCCCTAGCCGAGCGGACAACTTGTGAGTACCAAGCAAACCTAGCATTCAGAAAGTCCTCTACACAATGAAGAGCATTATGCTTAATACAAAGAATATCGTGTCCTGCGATCTCTACTCGCTCAAAATGGTGAAGTAGATAATCCCTATCATAGGTACCGTAATTAAGGCCTGTATAATGAGCATCCCTTAAAAGATAATCCATACGATCACAATCTATTTCCGAATGAAGAATTTGATTGGCGATAACATCTTTACTTATACCTTTAACAAGGTCGGAGATTTCTTGAGGCTCGATTTGATATTTTTTTAATACCGAAGTAATACCATTTTTATAATCTGTGTTTTTAATAATGTACGACCCTAGGTGTTCATGATCGTCTGGGTGTCCCTTAGAGTTCTTAGAGTTGGTGGTTTCACCGAAGCGGATATAGGCCATCTCAGTTGTGTGAGAAAAACAGAAAGTCCCTAGGTCATGTAATAGTGCAGCTAAACGAATAGATTGATGCCTTTGTTTTTCTGTTGTTGTATTCGTAGGATCATGCAAAGCTTTATCTTCAACTGCAAGGCCAATCGATTTTAAAATCTCGTGAGCATTATTCATAACTCCAATCGAGTGACCAAAGCGAGAGTGCTCAGCTCCTGGAAAGGTATAAAATGAAAAACCTATTTGTTTAATCCAACGCAGTCGTTGATAAAAAGGCGTATGTATAATTTCAAACTCTAGAGGAGTTAGGTTTATAAAGCCATATAGGGGATCGAAAATAATTTTGTTCTTAGATGATGATGTCGCTTCCATGCCTACTTAAATGAATGGCCCCCAATCATTTGGGGGCGTGTTGATTATTTTTATTGAATAGTTACTTTTTTACGTCCTCTTTTCTTTTTCGCAGGAGACATTTTTGCTACAACGAGTTCGATCAGAGATCTAGCTTCGGTTCTTAAATTATTGTCGTGAATAAATCTGTAAAGATTTTCGATTTCCGAAGATGATCTAAAAGCTTTCATTCCACTCACTGCTGCTTCTTTATTAGTTTCTGTACTTGTATTCGTAGCTTTTGTTTTAGCCATTATGTTTCTCCTGTGAAGTCCAATTTTACTTGCTCAATTTCAATACCACAACTTTTATTTACTCAGATTTAGCATGCACTAGCCCATAACTGTGAAGCTTGTTGTATAGGGTCTTAACTGTAATCCCTAAACACTTCGCAGCACGAGTCTTGTTACCACCTAAGTGCTCAAGAGTACGGCAGATATGCATTTTTTCTAAATCATGAAGAGTCATTTCAGAGAAATCTTCTACTTTTTCCTCGATCACTTCTTCAATTACTTCAAGATCAGGAAGATGAGTTTCATCAATGAACTGCTCACTCACTAAGATCGCCGTTCTTTCCATTAGGTTTTTAAGCTCATGGATATTTCCTGCCCATTGGTAGTTTGTTAGCTTTTCTATAGCTTTGCTAGTTAGAATTTTTCCTTCTGCACTATTAGAGTTATTGATAAAATATTCTGATAGAATTTTGATATCATCTTTTCTCTCTCTAAGACTTGGCATAGAGACACTCATAATATTTAGTCTATAAAGAAGGTCTTCATTAAAGTTAATTTCTTCACTTCTCTCTTTAAGATCGATCTTAGTCGTAGAGATAATTCTTACGTTTACTGCAAGAGGGATTTGAGAATCAGTAGTGTATAGTTCACCTGTGATTAGAAATCTCAATAGTTTTTCTTGAACATTTCTTGGAAGTTCTTCAACTGTATCAAGAATAACTGTTCCACCGTTTGATCTTTGAAGAGCTCCTGGTCTTTCGGTCGTTCCAAAAAGTTCAAGTTCCATTTGCTCTTGGCTTATTGCTGAGCAGTGAATAACTGTAATTTCTCTAGAGTTTCTATTACTTAAGCTGTGAATTTTCTTAGCTAATAATTTTTTTCCTGTCCCTGACTCACCTTTAATAAGGATTGGGAAATCTTCGTTTGCTACTTTCTGAGCGATGTCCATCACTTTAACAAATTGATTAGAGTGACCAATCATTTCTATTTTTTCAACTTTATTTGATCCAGAAGCTGTAGAAGGACCTCTTAAAAGTAATTCTTCTTCCTTCTCTTTAATTTTTCTTTCTAATTCTTTATTTAGATTTCTAGCAATAAGATACATTCTCATATTATTGATTGGAGACTCTAGTTTTGCGAAAAGATCTAAAACCATCGCTACATCATCATCACTAAATTTTCTATCTTCCTTATCACTCTGAATATGCACAGTTCCTAGGATTGAACCATCAGAGATAAGAGGAACACATAACTCAGACTCAACACAAGCATCTCTTTTAGTTGTTGCCAGTAAAGGATCTCTTTTTGAATTAGAGTAGTATGCTCTTTTAGTTCTAACAACATATCCAGATAGACCTTGTCCTTTAGAGTAAACAAGACCGTTTGTAATGGCGACTCCATTTTCGGCCATCAATTGAGTTGCTCCATCGAGGTAAGCTTCAAAAACTTGAACTTTATACTCGCCGAACATCTCTCCGATAAACCCTGAAAGACGACTGAAAAATACAACCTCATCTAAATTGCTTAGAAGTTGAGCAGAAAGTGTAGAAACTTTATTCAGGTCTAAAGCGTTGTTCATTGAAATCTCCTTTACAATACAGTTTTATAAGTAAAATCTTATGCGATGCGTTACAAAACTAGTATATCAATGTATGGAAATTTTACAAGATTAAAATACTCAAGTGTTTATACTTTGTGCGAAATTTACCGTAATTACTATTAGTTAGACCACCTAGGCGAGAAAATCTTGCCATAATCAGAGGTGATTTTTCGTATAATTTCCCCGTCTCTGTCCATAATATAGACATCTTGGGTAGCACGTTTTCGTGAAATTACTCGCTGTGACGTAAAAACAATGAATTGGCCGTCTGGAGAATACCAAGGTTCTTCATTTGAACCAAAGTCCTTTGTTAACCTGACTAAATTTTTACCATCACTCCCAATTCTAAAGATATCAAAGCGATTCTCTACCCATGATGAAAATACGATCTCAGTCCCATCTGGATTGAATCTTGGAGCGGCGTTGAAGTCACCAACAAAACTAATTCTCTTCACACTCTTTTCAGTTCCCGTTGGATCAAGCGTATAGATATTTGCTTTACCTGGTCTACCAGATAAAAATGTCATCAAGGTTTCATCCCTATTAATATAAGGATCTACATCATCACTATAATGACTAGTGATTCTGGTCTTGGCCCCGGTTTTAAGGTTCATCTTAAAAATATCTGCATTTTTTTGATAACTAAGGGTCATATAAAGGCTATCCCCTGATTTATTGAAAACAGCTCCAGAGTTGATTCCATCGATACTAGAAACTAGCTTTGATTTTCTGGTACTCAAATCCATCATATGCAGATTAAGATTTTTTACATTGTGATATGAGCCATCGTTTCGCGCCGTCTTCTTTAGTTTATTTTCGATTACGGTATATACAATTTTAGAATTATCATATGAAAGAGAAGGAGAAATAACAAAAGTATTGAGAAAGGTAAGCCTCTTTTTATTTTCTCCATCGAAGTCCATAACATAAAGTTCTTTTCTCATATCTTTTCCAACTGATGTTCTATCCGACACAAAGTAAATTTGTGTTAAGAAAATCGACTTCTTCCCGGTAATTCCCTGATAGACAGCATCACTAATCATATGACCGGATTTTCTAGTATCATCAAGATTGACATCAATCGATTTTTTCAAAATTTGTTTTTTCTCTGTTGAGTCCTCAATTGCAATAGCAACTTTGAAAGAAGTTTGGTTTTTTTCAAGATCAAGATCAACAAGGTATCTCGTCTCATTACTTTTTGTCGTCTGAACTTCAAACAGTGAACGATAAAATTCAAAATCTGATTTTATCACTTCCTTTATCACCTCAATCTGACTCAGTTGTTTAGCATTAAGGCCATCTTTTTTAAGTTTCGAATTAAAATAAATCTTATCTTGCTCAGTTTCTGCTTCACCTACAGCTACAACAGTCAATGTATCTTGAGCGATAACTTGCCCGACTAAAAACAATAAAACGAATAAAAACTTCAACTTCATTTCAACTCCTTAAAGTGGAAAACCTAAAACAACCTGCCCGGAAGAGACTCTAGATAAAATCTCTGATTCAGGTGCTGATAGAGGGCTAGCTTTTTTAACTGCATTGAGTGCCTTTTGATCATATTCTGACTCACCACTAGGCTCAATGACTTCCGCCCTAATAACTTTTCCGGTATTACTAATATAAACACGAATACGGCACTGGAGACTTTTTGAGGCGAGATAACTCGGTAGTTTCCAAAATGGTCTAACTTGATCAGGAAGACTCTGTACGTATTCTATAAATTTTTGGTTTTTAGCATCGAGAATATCACCTTTGACGTTATTTCCTTTGCTTACTTTATTTCCTTCTAAAACTAGCTTTCGAAGTGCTGTCTGATTAATATTCTTTTTCTCAGTTTTTTTCGTTTTGACTTTTTTAGAGCTGAAGTCACTTAAAAGTTTATTCAAATCGACTTTCTTAGCCTTTTCTTTAAATTCATTTTGATCAGGCTTCTCTACTTCTACCGTTTTTGTTGGTACTTCCTCTTCTGTTGTCGTTTGATCTAACTTCGTATTTTCAAGTTCTTTCAACGTGTCTTTAGGCATTCCAACAATATCTACCCTAACTGCGGCCTGGATGATTTCCATATCCTGGGGAGGCTTCGAAAAATCAAGTAGATTTAAATTGAGTACATTTTGCATCAGATAGAAAAGAACAAACAGTGCTATATGTACTATTAAAGTACCTATAAAGTATTTGTTAAAATTATCTTCGGCTTGGTAGTATCTCATTTATTTTTTTCTATCTCCGTAACCAGTGAAATTTGGGATATTCCAGCTTTTTTAAGTGCAGAGATCGTTCTTGCGACATTTCCATAATCCAATCCATAGTCAGCTCTAAGAAAAACTGTCTTTGTTTTCTTTTCCTTCATCTCTGATGCAATCACCCCAAGTAGTTCATCTTTTAAATACTTCTCTTTCCCTACAAAAAATTCACCGGCCCTATTGATAGAGAGGATCACTTGATCTTGAGTTAATTTTAGACTACTCACTTTCTTCGTTTTAGGCAGGTCTAGGTTAACCCCGGAAAACATAAGTGGAGCAGAAACCATAAAAATAACTAGTAGAACCAGCATTACGTCTACAAGCGGAGTAACGTTAATATCTGAAATAGGTCCCTTCTTATCTTTTAGTGAAAAGGCCATAATTATTCCTTAGTAATGAGGACGTTTCTTTCAATAAAGTTTAGAAACTCTTGTCCAAAACTCTCCATCTCCAAAGTGATATAAGAAATTTTATTACTGAATAAGTTGTATCCCCAAACAGCTGGTATGGCAGCAGCAAGTCCTACAGCAGTTGCGACAAGTGCTTCGGCAATACCAGGAGCAACTGCTTCAATGCTTCCTCCACCACTTGCAAGACCTGCAAACGCGTCTATAATTCCCCAGACGGTTCCGAATAATCCTATAAAAGGAGAAATAGATCCAATAGAGGCTAAAGTAGACAGTTTGTGATCCATCGCCTCTGATGCTTCATTTGCTCCTTGTTTTAGAGATCTCTCCAGCGCATCCATACCATGATCATTAAGATAGTTTCTCAGTTGTTCTTCTTTACCAACTTCTTTTAACTTAGAGCGAATTTTTTTTAGTTCACTAAATCCATGGCGAAACATCACACTTGAAGTTGATTGCCCTAAACTCTCCGCTTGCTCTTGTATCTCAACTAAGCTTTGACTGTGCTGAAAGAAATTAGAAAACTTATTATTTTGCGCGAGTATCGCTTTAAAGACCTTATTTTTTTGATAAATGATTGTCCAAGAAAGTATCGAGCAAAGCACCAACAGTAAAAGAACAATTTTAACAACAACACCTGATTCCAAAAGAATCTGAAATATATCTAAGCCACCTTCCATGAGAGCCTCCTATCTTTGTATTATCTTAAGTAAGTGAAATTTAGTCAATTGAGACGAGAAAATCGATAGTAGAGTAATCCAGTTAACCATACAAAGACGAGGACAATGAAAAACTGCAGTCCATAACTTCTGGTCTCCTCCCAACCAGAAAAAAGATTTAATCCCAAAGAAGAATTCAATGGCCCAATGACTATAAAGCCATACAGAGTCGCATCTGAGAGACGTCCATTCATACTCAACAGAAATAGTGTGCTAAAATGCAAGATAGCCAAAATCAAATAGGCACCTAAATAGGCAATTGACAGTTTAGTCGTCAAAGAAAATATGATGAGGCTAATTAAATATAATTTATTTTTTTCTTTTCTATCAATTGGATAAACAGTACTGATCAACAGGAGAAGAACTGTATCTAGTCCAAAAAAACCAATTGATCCAAGATAAGCACTTATCGCGGAATCCTCTAGTTCGAGATTAATTTTTGCAGGAATATAATAAATCTTTGCAAGGTAAACTATGATACCAACCAAAAAGCTACAGAAAAGAACTCCTCGTAAGCTTGGAATATGAAATCGAAGTTTGAATTCAGTCCAAAAATGAATCCTATCACTATAATTAAGACTGATAAATTTTAAGCAGATGAAAAAGGCTGAAAGTTTTGAGAAAAATATCATCTCCCAGTTATTCTTTGAAATCCAACTATCAATAGTGGCCATGTCATGATCGAGTAAAAAATGGAAAAAAGACACAGTTGAATATAGTCCAATATGAACCAAAAGATAGATTAAGGAAAAAATAAGATAGTAGTAAATATTCTTTCTACAATTTAAACTAAACACTTAAATCACTTTCTTCTGAGGAGATATCCACTGAATTTGAAGTTCAGGTGATGGATATATTTTGAGGTAATCTTTATACAAAAGATCATTCTTAGTAAGCCTATCTATTTTCTTCAGCAAATTGAAGTAGGCATTCCATAAAACCGGGTCTGCTTTTAAATATCCATCCATTTTTTTTGTCACTTCAAATTGTTGCTGGAAATTAAATCCCTTATTAAAAATGATATCGGTATACCCATCTAGAAATTTTTTTAAAAACTTTTCATCTGGTGCTTCTTTACCATAGAAGTTTGTTCCCAGAAAATCTGTCTTTAACCCCAGATTTTCGTGAAAATAACCTTCATCTAATCGCAACATATCTTCAAACAAAAGTAGTGCAATATCTACCTTGGTTAAATCCATCGTACGCATAAATGGAAGAGAAATAACAAATATATATTGATCCTTCCCTGCTGGTAATCCAAAGTGAGTCATCTTGGGTGAATTAATTATCAAAATTTTAAAGTGTCGGTTATAAAACCCAAAATTTTCGAGTAATCCCTTAAAAGCAGTATCAATTCCATACTCTGGTTTTGGAAAATCCCAACGTAAAAGTTGTGCATTCTTCACTAACCAGTACTCACTGATCTGCGGCCAAAAATCATCCTTATCTGGATAAGAATAGCGAGAAATACTAATTTGTTTTTTTTGCTTTTTAATCTCTTTAACAATTCTCTCTTTCTTCTTTTTTTGCTCCATTAAGCCGTCATTTTTAAGAACAGATTTGATATTAGTATAATCAAGAAGGTCTTTTTCAGCTTCTTCCGGTGTTTGAGTCGGGTCTTGAGACCAAAGCTGCATACTTGAAAATAAAAGTAGAGTTAAAAGCGAGTACTTCATTTTGCTTGAGTTCTCCCTTGCAAATAATGATCACTTAGTTTTCCCCAAAAATACATTTCAGAGAGGTCTAAATTAAGAGAGTTGTAAAACTGTGGATACTTTTCTTGAAAACATGGAGGTCTTTTCTGAGAAAGAAACTTACTACTTACATAGCCCTTATCCTCACCAACCTGTACGAAAAACCATCCTTCAGGAACATTTTCTTTTTTCAATATTTTAACCGAGTGTTGGCATTGCACTATAGTTAAAGAAGTAGAATCAGACGATGGATTCTTGTGAACATGGCCTAAGAATTCATTAAAATAACGTCTCCCCATAACTTCATCGGCAGAAGCGAAATTCATTTGCGTAGCAGCTAAAATAAATATCCAACCAAATTTTTGCCACATTATACTTTCCACCTAAATTGTATTGTCTCCCACTTATGACATTGAGGACATCTCCAAAAGATTTCATCTGAGTTGAAACCGCACTGACTACAATAGTGACGAGTCAGAGAACTATGAAGCGAGCCTAAAAGCTCAGTGGTTTGCTGTAGGGCCTCTTTTTCTTTTTTGATATCAATCAATAGTTTAATATGCTCTATCTTCAAAACATCACTAGAAGCTTTATTACTCTCTAACCATTTTGATAGTAATTGATAGGCTTCCTCTTTTCTTTCCTCACTTTTAAGAAGTCTTATTTGAGACAAGATGATTGAAGCTGAATCTCTTAAGTCTTCATCTTTCAATTCTAGGAAGAAACCTTTTAATTTTGCGAGGTTTTGTTTGTAAGCTTCTATTTTATCTAAACTTTCATCATCGAGAGATACAAAGATAAAAGAAGTATACATCGGATGTTCTTTCAATAATTCAGTTAACAGAAAATTTGCATCTTCCATTTTCCCTTGAATCAAAAAAAGTTTTAGCTTTAAAATTTTAGCCGATACCGATGGAGCAAATCTAAAAGCATCATCTAAATCTTCTGCTGCTGCCGAGAAGTCGCTATTTTCAAAATGTGATTTTGCTTTCTCTACAAGTATATGGGATATTGTTTCAGATTGGTTGTCTTGCCCTACTTTGGAGAGCATGATTCGATAATTATAGGCTTGATCCCAGTCACCAATATCTTCATAGATTCGGCATAGAGCTTTGATGACTTCATCTTGATCGCGATTTATTTTTAGCACATCTTTATAGGTTTCAATTGCTTTATCTAAGAAACCGCCCTTATCAAAATCAACAGCAAGTTCTTTAAGAGCGCGAAGCCTAGCCGACTCATTGATATTTTCTCTTGCAATCAGAGACCGGTGAATACTGATGGCCTTATCAATTTCACCATTTGATCTAAAGAGACCTCCAAGGGCAAAATAGGTATCAAGTGTTTCTCGGTTAAGATCAACTGCATTGAGAAATTCTTTAATTGCGAGGTCTTTATTTCCTGAGATCAAATATTGAGTCGCATTTAAAAAGATTTTAGATTGTGCTTCAAAAATACTATCTCTATATTTTTTAGATAATTTAACACCATGTTTTTTCTCAATGATGTAATGATAGATAAAGATGAGAGTTATCACGACCGCCATTATTGGCAGCAAGTTCTCTCTTAATATGGGAAAAAATTCAATTAATTCCAATCTCTACCTACTTATGCATAAGAAGTGGTACTGAGCTTCCTTTTAAAAAGAAACCAATATCTTGAACACTTTCTTCAAGCCCACCTAGAATCTCCATTAACTGAGAATCTTTTTTTAGTTTGATAAACTTTAAGCCAAATTCAGCTTTAAGATCTAATTCCTGATGGATCAGTCTTCCAGCCTGCCAAAGACCTGCGATTTCATCAACAAGTCCTCTCTCTTTTGCGCCCTGACCAGAAAAGATTTGCCCTTGAGCGTACTTTCTTAGACCTTCAATTCCATCAACAATCTTTTGCTCTCTTACTTTAAAAATATCCATGATAAATTGCTCATGTACATCTTCCGTCATTTCAGTCAAAAGCTGTCTTTCTTCTGTCGTCATTTCACGACTTGGACTTCCAATATCTTTATACTTTCCAGCTTTAATAGTTTCTTGTTTTACTTTGGCAAACTCATATAATTTTTCCAAGTTAGTAAAACTCATGATAACTCCGATCGAACCAGTCATTGCCCCAGCAGGAGAAAAGATCTTTCGACAGGCAGCCCCTATATAATACCCACCTGAAGCGGCGACAGTTCCAAAACTAGCGTATACCGGCTTGTCTTTATCAATACGTCTTATTTCTTCGTAAATTTCTTGGGTCGGCCCTACAGCACCCCCTGGAGAATTGACTCTCACGATAATGGCCTTAATTTTTTTATCTTTTTCAGCCTTAAGTAGTTTATCAACAGTCTTTTTAGCATCCATAATCACACCGTCAACCTCAACGACTGCAATTGGTGCATTCTTGGCATTCAATGTTTCTGATAATCCCTGACTATCTTTCAAAGTTCCTACCGTATAAAAGGCAAAAATAAGAAAAACTAAAAATAAAACCGTTATAAGGATAAAAATCCCGACAATTCCTTTTGATCGTTGATTTGACACGTTAACTCCTAAATTACTTACATGTAACCCTAATGATTATAGACCATTCGAGAAAAATAGAGAAATTTTAAGATATTCCAGAGCTTAAAACTCAACTACTTAGGTCTCGTTAAAGTTTTTCTCCCCCAAACCGATGAAGAACCATAGTTTTGTAATTTGCTACGGCAAATCAAAGGAAAACCTATGAAGTATTTTTTGATTTTTACACTATTCACTCTTTTCACCCAAGCATCTTTTGCTGAAATCGTTCAACACGATGATGCAGCAATTGAATCAGACCTAGGCTTCAAATGGGAAGATGGAAACGAAGAAGATGTTTCCGACCGTGAAGTTGCCAGTGAAGAAGCGGAAAATAGTGATGAAGAGCAATCTGAAAGAGAGCTAGCTTCGGAAGCCGATGAAGGTGGAGTTCAATTCTGGAAATATCAGGAAGAATAAAATGAAAAAATACGCCAAAATTGTTCATGAACATATGGGAAGCTTATTTGCTTCGCAAGATTCTAAATATTTTTTGGCGACTGCCTTTAAAATGACATTGGTTCCGGTTGTTGCGTTTGCCCTTGCCGCCTACTCTATTTGGAACCTAATGGAGCTCAACTTTAATTTCTTTGTCGCAAACGGCTTTCATACAGGAGAAGGGTTTAAAGAAGTCTTTTATCAAACTATCTTTGGTGAAATAAGTCAGTACTCATTCTTTTTTATCGTAACTATCGGAGCGATTTTTTTATCTGGATTTTTAGTCTCTTATTTGGCTCTAAGACCTTTTTGGCATATGGAAAAGCATGTGAGCAAAATGATGAATGGAGATAGTTTTGATCTTCCAGTACAAGGACTTAATAAAAATAAGCTTGTTTACAGAGTGGGCAGAATCTTTTTTAAATACTTAGACCTCGTCCGAGAAAATGGACAGGCACCTAAAATAAGACTTCCCAAAGACTTAGAAAACCTATCTCAACCTAAACTAGATCGTGTATTTCTTCTACAATACTCATTTGTCGTTACTGCTGTTTGCTTGGTGAGTAGCCTCATTCTTGTTTCTTTTACTTCTGAGTTTTACGATCAAATTGTAGAGAACTCCAGCAAACTTCTGTCAGCTGATCATATCGTAACGACATTTATTTCAGAAGAAGTAAAACTTCTAGAAAAAATTAGGGCCTTAACTATTTTTGGAATCATCATAGGTTATGTGGCAATTTCAAGAAATATCATTAAGTCTGTTGATGGTGTAAGCTACGGTTTCTCTAGAGACATGCTGCGAATTGTAAACGGTGAGCACGATGTAAAGCTTAGACCTCGTTATGCAGACCCAGGAAAATCTCTTGCGGTAACAGTAAATGACTTCCTCGATGAACTATTCCCTTATGTGAACGATGTTCAAGAACTGAATTACAAATCAATGCAAGAAGAGTTTGAAGAAGAGTTGCCTGAGAATGTCATTAAAAATGATTTTAGCTTTAATCCAAACTCTCAACCAGTTGAAGAGGACTACTCAGATTTACCACCAGCCTTTATTCAAGAAAACGAAGACCCAGCTGGAAACAAGGTTTTTAAAATCACGACTCCAACAGGGAAGAAGTTTGAAAACTTAAGCGAAGATATGGCCATCAAAGTTGTGATGGAATTAGAAAATCAACGTAAAGCGAGTTAATCCCAAAGATTTAATTTTTCGTATTCGGACTTCAGTTGCCCACAAGCAGCTAAAATATCATTTCCTTTAGTCTGACGAACAGTACAGGTATACCCGCGCTTATTGAGCTCTTCCATAAAGTAGAGCACACGCTCTTTTGTAGGCTGCTTATAATCGCTTCCTGGGTATTCATTAAAGGGAATTAAATTAATTTTAGACTCTTTACGGTTTAATAGCTCGCAAAGTGCATCTATATCTGAGTCTTGATCATTGAGATCTTTAATTAAAAGGTATTCGTAAGTAATTCTTCTGTGTGCTTTTAGTGGAATAGAGCGTATCGCCTCAAACAACCTCTCAAGATCATAGGCCTTATTAATTGGCATGAGCTGAGTTCTCGTGTCATTCTTCGCAGAGTGAAGTGAAATCGCAATATTAATCGGAGGAAAGTCATGCAACATTTTTATCTTAGGCACCAATCCCGAAGTAGATAAAGTAATCCTTCTCTGCCCTAGTCCGAAACCAAAATCATCTAGAAAGTTAGTCGTTGCTTTTTTTACATTCTCATAATTATGAAGCGGCTCACCTTGCCCCATATAAACGATATTAGTGAGTCTCTCTTCGGGGTGAACATTTTCTTTGAGCCATAAAGTGATTTTGAGAAACTGACCTGTCACCTCACCTGCAGTAAGGTGCCGAGTGAGACCTTGAGTTCCAGTGTGACAAAAAGTACACCCGATAGCACAACCAACTTGAGAAGAAATACATTGAGTCAGACGATTCTTAGCAGGGATAACTACCGTCTCAATTGTTTCTCCGTCTTTAAGCTTCAAAAGAAATTTTCTTGTCCCATCAACCGACTCCCCCTGCCAAACAACTTCAGGTAAAGCGAGCGTAAAGTTTTCTTTTAAAAACTCTCTGACTTTTTTGGAGACGTTACTCCAATTATCTATCTCAAGCTCATGCTTTTTATAAATCCAATCAAAAATTTGCTTAGCAGCGAATTTATTTTGGCCTCTTTCAACAAGGTAATCAGCGAGCTCTTCTCTGGTAAAATCGTACAAACTTTGCATGAAGAGGTAAGTACTTGTCTTTACTTATTCTGACAACCCATATAGTAAAAAATTTCAGACAAATATGCTCATGATTTCGGGTAATTAGACGATAAGTCAGGCATGAAATGGTTTCTTCCCCTGCTCCTACTGATAAATCTCTCTGCCTTTGCCTATGAAATAGATGATATTGAAAATCCTAGGGCCAAATTAGAGGTAGAAGCTTTTCAAAAAGATAGTCAGAAAAAGCTTTTTCAGTTTGAAGAAAGTAGGCGCTGGGCCATTATGAATAATGCTGACGTCAAATTTAAAGTTACCGCAACAACACCAGAAGAATGGAATTTATTATACCTCTTTCGCAAAGTTCCCCAAGGATTGGACTACGAGGATTTAATTCAACGAATTTCAGTTATGATGAACCTCTCAATGCGAGATGCTCGCCTTTTTTATGAGGCCTATTATTGTTTACAAGAAGTCGGTAAACCCATGGAGGAAACATTCCCCGGAATTGGAAATTTAATTGAAAGATTTGTCCCCGACGATGAACTGGATGACTATAAACAATACTTCGATCAACAAGAACAAGAGGAAAAAGCAAAAGAGAGGCTTCATTACTATAAAGCCGATATCGAAAAGTTTTCCAATGCTTACAATTTAGATAAAAAACTACTGCAGGCCATTCTTGTATTTGAATCAACAGTTCGAGGTGATTTCAGAACCAAACTTGATTCAATCGCCTTCACCCTATATCTCGGATCTTCCGCTCAACCAACAAATATCGGTCGTCAGTGGAGTGGTTTACTGGCCAGAGATGACGACAGCCTTCGAGATGAGTCTAATGCGATTGAAGCGACGGCCATACTATTAAAACGTATTGAAGAGAGATTGGAAAAGCCTACCGTTGGTAAAATTGCGAGTATGTATAACTTTTTGGGCCGTGAAAATGTCAGTACTTATGGGCATGTCATTGAGCATATTTATCAAAAAGATTACTTACAAGAAGAGAAAAAAGATTAGAAGAATTTATTAAAAATTCCTCCCCCACTATCTTTATGAAGGTCAATCTTTAACCCGTATTTTGAAAACACTTGCCTAAAACTCATCAGGTCATTACTAGATTCAACCCCAATATTAAAGTCATTGGTATTCAAAAGATAGATTGAACTAATATTATGAGTTTCTATAAAGCGATAGGAAAATTCAGTAAGTTCGTCTTTTGTTTTAAATTCTAACTCGTCTTCTTCAGAAAACTCACCTTGGACTTTCTTGATATCTTCATGAGTCACCTCTCCTGTTGCAGTAAAAAAATAACTCACTTTATAACGTGAACTTAGGTTGAGAAACTCATCATTATTTTCAAATCTATAAATCAAATAGACAGCTTCATTTCTTTTCATGGCTCAAAATATCCAAAGTCTAAGGTAATACTTCCACCCGGAAGTAACATAAGTTCAATTCCAATTGGAGTTGATTTCAATTCAACATGTCTCTCATCTACTGAGCGTAAGAATGCAAAACCAGTCGTAGATTTAAACCTCATTTTCTTTTTATAGCTTGTTGGATTATAAACATGCACTCGTCTAATTTCTTCGTAGCTAAGCTCAAAGGAGTTCGCGGCCCTTCTCATCCAAAAATACTGAACATCAGCATCTGAATCGATTAGCATATGCTTTACATCAAGATACCCTATCATCGTATCCCAAAATCCTTTTCGTTTAATCAAAGAAGTTTGGGCAAGCTTAGACCTATCAAATGTGATTATAAGTCCTTCTCCTAATGAAGCTTTAAGGACTGGAGAAATATAATTAACTTGTTCTTTTTTTATTTCATTCTCAACTAAGAAATATTCAAATTTTTTGACTACCGACTCACTAATACCGTGCATATCGATAAAAATTCTCTGTCCGCTCATAAAGAGTTTAAGAATCTGCTTTATGCCATTATCATCAATTCGCTCACCGAAAAAGAAATACACTTTTCTATTTTCCAGGTCATCTAGTTCAAAATTAAATTCTTGGCTAATATGATATGACCAAGGAAATTGAGTCTCGAAAAAATGAGTCAAACCGGACTGATCCATAGCTCTTTCAAAACTAAAATGTCCCTGTCCCCCGTCACTTAATTCAAAAAAGACCAAGGGAGAATAACTAAGACTTGATTCATCAGAATAATAATCATCCTCTAGCATTTCTCTAACAAAACTTTGATTTACTGTATCCTTCAGCGCTTTTCCCAGGGCCTTTCGTTTGATCTTTCCCCCGAGAAGAATTGAACTTGGATACATGCCATGAACAATACTTTTCATTAGAGGGTGAAAATAATCAAATTCGTGATCCCACTGATCAAAAGATCTTCTAAAAAGATCCACGGATGAACCACCGATCAAACATGTGGGAATCACTCCTCGCCAGTTACCTGCCAAGGCTTCCTTTGCAGCATCATGATATAGGCTACTAATTAAAAGCGAATACTCATGTTTTAATTCTTTAATTCCTTCAGCATCTTGACTTAGACGCCTTACTCTTTCTTCTTCAGTATCTTGGATTTGCTTTAAATAGCGGCTAAATCCATCTCTGAATGAGCGTGAATAATCTTTAAAAAATGAGACGATATGACCGCCTTCAATTCGGTGGCAAGACAGACTATAAATAGGATCTGAAATTCCCGCTCGCGAGAAGTATTGGCCTAGTTGATAAACAAATTTCCTATAAGCTTGAAAAACTTTTGGCTCATAAAAACTATAAATTTTGTTAATCATATCTGTAGAGTCAACGACGGACACCGCAAGTTGCTCTTGGTTTTCTGATAATTGGCGAGCCAAATAAGAAGGAACTCCCCCATTTGTGAGAAAAGGTGCAGGAGTGATGGGAACAACGAAAACGATTGGTTGTTTTAGACTCCTAGCAATATCTGATAACCTTTTAAGGTTTGTCTCAGGGCGTTGATCACCAAAATCAAAATGATCTACATAATCGGAGTGGAGTGCCCAAAATATGGGAACTAAAATAGGGCTTACCCCTTGGTACTCGCGTAGCTTAGCCTCCCAAAGTGATGAGGACGTTTTCCAATATAAAAACCAGTTCTCCGCTGGGCATGACGCATCAAATTCGCGCATCTCGGGTGTTGTCAAATTTTCCAATTATTCTCCTTATGCTAGATTCTAGAAGAAAAAACACAGTGTTGCTAGTATGCTGCGGGGTTTTATAATTTGAAAAATTACCCAAAGTTAAGGTATAACCGACTGGATAACTAGGACATATAAGGAGAATTCAATGTGGTATTTTACCGACGAAGAAAAGCAACTTGTTGAAGTTTGCCGTGATTTTGCGAAAAAGGAGCTGGCTCCCTACGCAGAAAAGCATGATCACGAAGAAACATTTAACATCAATGCCTTCAAAAAAATGGGCGAGCTTGGACTTCTAGGAATAACCGCTGATCCTGAATATGGAGGATCAGGATTAGGTGCTACTGCAGCTACGATAGTTATGGAAGAGTTTGGAAAGGCCTGCGCAGGTTCAACACTCTCCTACCTTGCTCATGCAATGTTATGTGTAAACAATATTGATAAAAATGCTTCTCCTGAACAAAAAGCTAAATACCTTCCTAAACTAATTTCTGGTGAACATATCGGATGTATGGGAATGAGTGAGCCCGGTTATGGTTCAGATGCTGTAGGTATGCAATGTAAGGCAACTGAGGATGGCGAAGAATACGTGATCAATGGAAATAAAATGTGGATCACAAATGCCCAGTATGCTGATGTTGTTTATCTCTACACGAGAACAGGAAGTGACAAGAAAGACCTGACAACTTTTTTAGTTGAAAAAGGGACTCCTGGATTTTCTGTATCAAAAGAAATTCACAAAATGGGTATGCGTTCTTCCCCAACTGGAGAGCTTGCATTTGAAAACTGTCGTGTACCAAAAGCAAATAGAGTTGGTGAAGTTGGCGACTCCGTAATTCATATGATGAAAAACCTAGAAATCGAAAGACTGACGATCTCTGGGATTTCGCTTGGTATCGCCCAAGCATGTGTTGATCAGTGTATTAAATATGCAAATGAACGTGAGCAATTCGGAAAGACTCTTGGTAATTTCCAAATGATTCAAAAAATGATTGCAGAGATGGCCGCAGAAACAGAGATGATGAGGCATTTTCTCTATAATCTTTGTCGTGAGTGGGACCAGGGACGAGTGTCGAATACGGCTGCTGCCATGGCAAAACTTCAACTTCCTAAGATGGCAACAAAAATTGCGCTCGATGCTGTCCAACTACATGGTGGTTATGGCTACTCAAGAGAGTTCCCTCTTGAGAGAATGATGAGAGATAACAAACTTAATGAAATTGGAGCAGGTACTAACGAGGTTATGATTATGATCATTGCAAAAAACCTTCTTAAGGAAGCAAGTCATTAAAAACCCACTCCCCTTTATACTTATAAGCGTAGCTATACACGGACTTTTTTTTCTGCCTCAATTGGGGCAGAAAAGATTCTCCTCTCCCCGCTCAGAATTAAAATTAAAAAGTATAGAGTTCATTGAGCAAATTAATAAACCTTCTCCCACGGCCACAAGAACAGAGGCTAAATCCCCCCCAAAAAAGAAAAGAGGTATTCCAAGTCCTGAGATTAAATTGGCTAATAAACATGATGCCAGTGATCCCTATATAAGCGGCTTAATCATCTCGATTCACAATAAAAAAAATTACCCGAAAATGGCCAAAAGATTAAAACAACAAGGAAGTGTAGAACTATCGTTTACGATAGAAAAATCAGGGTTGGTTTCCAATATAGAGGTAAAGAAATCTAGTGGTTATGAGCAACTCGATAGAAATGCAGTTGCAACCCTAAAGGCTCTTGGAACACTAAAACCACTTCCAGAGCGCTTTTGGCCAGAACTGAATATTAATATCCCAATTGAGTACAAACTACTTAGTCAGTAGCTCATAAATTTCATCAATATTATCGATTGAGACCTCAGTAAAAAAGAGGTTATCTGGGTAGAGTGTTGCCACGGTTCCAAAAGCACAGCCACCAAGGCATCCAGACTTAGAAACCTTGAAGTTTTCCCATAGTCCTTCATCTCTTAATCGTTTTTTTATAGTGGCCACAATCTCAAGTGCATCTTTTGAGGCGCAATCATCTCCACAAGGTCTGCTATTAGTACAAACAAATAAATGTTTTTTGATTTCGCGCTTTTGGATTTTCATAGCTCAGTTTAACATAACTCGTGCATAAAAAGCTATAAACAAGGGTTAGACCTTCCTAACCCTTGTTATATTAAAGAATGATTTATGGTCTTTCGAATACCGTTGCAACACCTTGTCCTAGACCAATACACATAGTTGAAACACCATACTTGATGTCACGTTTTTTCATTTCGTGTAGAAGCGTAGTTGAAATTCTTGCTCCTGAACATCCAAGTGGGTGTCCCAGTGCAATTGCTCCACCATTTACGTTCACGATTTCAGCTGCTTTATCTAGTAGCCCTAAATCTTTAAGTACCGGAAGTGATTGTCCTGCGAAAGCTTCGTTTAGCTCCCAAAGTTGTATATCTTCTTTTTTAAGTCCAGCTCTCTTGAGCGCCTTATTAGTCGCTGGTACAGGTCCATATCCCATAATAGAAGGATCACAACCTGCTGCGGCCATAGACTTCACGTACGCTAGAATTTCCACACCAAGTTCTTTGGCCTTATCTTCACTCATAAGAAGTAAAGCTGAAGCACCATCACTTAATGCCGAAGCATTACCAGCTGTAACCGTTCCACCTCGTGGATCAAAAACTGGCTTTAGACTAGCAAGAGCCTCAAGACTTGCGTCAGCTCTATAAACCTCATCTTTATCGAACATGAATGGAAGTCCATTTTCATCATGTCCTTCAACTGGAACAATTTCGTCTTTAAATCTTCCCTCTTCCGTAGCTTTCTTTGCGCTCATATGGGAACGAAGAGCAAACTCGTCTTGTTGTTCACGAGTAAATTTATGCATACGAGATAAAAGCTCTGCCGTTAGCCCCATGTTTCCACCGGCCTTGGCCATAACTTTAGAAACCTCAGGGTTGAAATCAACTCCATGCCACATAGGAACATGTCCCATATGCTCAACTCCACCAACAAGATAGATATCCCCTTGATTGGCCATAATTCCTTGAGCTGCCATATGAATTGCAGTCATAGAGGAACCACAAAGACGGTTTACAGTTTGCGCCGAAACCTCTTTCGGAATTTTTGTCATCAACTGGGCGTTTCTTCCGATATTGTAGGCCTGCTCAAGTGTTTGCTGAACACAACCCCAAATAATATCTTCGATTTCAGCAGGATTTACCTTTGGATTTCTTTCCAATAAAGCATCCATAAGTCTTGCTGAAAGTTCTTCTGCTCTTACATTTCTGAAAGAGCCATTTTTTGATTTTGCCATTGCGGTTCTTACCGCATCAACTACAACAACCTTTTTCATTATTTGTTTCCTTGATAATAAGTTTTGTTTTCTGCCGCCATAACTTTCATTCCTTCGGTCATGGCATACATATTTCCAAGCTCGATGTATTTTGCAGACAGCTCTTCCAGCTTTTTCATTCCAATACTATCAGCATACTTGAGCGCCCCTGCTCTAAATGGAGGAAACCCAAGACCAAGAATCAATCCCATATCAACTTCTTGAGGGGTACTGACGATGTTTTCTTCTAAACAACGAGCACATTCAAAAATCATAGGAAGCATCATTCTCTCTATGATTTCCTGATCTGAAATTTCGATTTCTCTTTTCTTTCCCTGGTTAATGAAAGTCTCTACTGATGCATCTACTGACTTTTTAGGTTTTCCCTTTCTATCAGGAGCATAGCTATAAAAACCGATTCCATTTTTTTGACCAAGGCGCTTATTTTCAAATAGAATTTCAGCAACAGTCTTATTTGGCATTTTCATTCTATCTGGAAATGCATCGGCCATGATTTGAGCTGCATGAACTCCAGTATCAATACCTACAACATCCATTAGATAGGCAGGACCCATTGGCCAGCCAAACTTCTCCATGACTTTATCGATTCTTTTATAATCAACACCGTCTTCTAGTAGTCTTGCAAATCCATTAAAGTATGGAAAAAGAACTCTGTTCACCAGAAAGCCAGGACAGTCATTAACAACAATTGGTGTCTTCTTCATTTGAAGTGCGTACTTCACAGTTTTCGCAATCGCTTCTTCGCTAGTTTTTTCACCTCTAATAACCTCTACTAAAGGCATTCTATGTACTGGATTAAAAAAGTGCATCCCACAGAAGTTCTCCGGACGTTTTAGACTTTTTGCAAGCTCAGTGATTGATATGGTCGAAGTATTAGAAGCGATAATCGTATCGGCAGAGACCTTAGACTCCAACTCTGGAAGAACTTTTTCTTTTACAGATTTATTTTCAACAATTGCTTCAACGATGACATCAGTTCCTTGGAAGTCTTCATAGTGAAGAGTCGGATCAATCGCATTAAGAATTTGGCCCATCTGATCGGTTGTAACTTTATTTCGCTCAACTTGTTTGTTAAGAAGTTTTTTCGCTTCATTCAAACCAAGCATCAAAGCGTCGTCATTAATATCTTTCATTAAAATTGGAGTTCCAGTTGAAGCTGATTGATAAGCAATCCCTCCCCCCATAATTCCAGCACCTAGAACAGCACCTTTTTTGATTTTATCAGTGCCTTTAGTCGCTTTTTTAGAAACTTTTTTCAGGTACTGATCGCCTAAGAAAACTTGAATAAGGTTCGCAGCAGTATCGCTAGTTGCAAGTTCGCCGAATGCATCACACTCAATCTCAAGTGCTTCATCTCTATTCATGTAAGCCGCTTTCTCCATCACATCAATCGCTAGCATTGGCGCTGGATAATTAGGTCCAGCGACTCCAGCGACAAAACCTTTTGATGTCATGAAAGCCATTTGGTGTTCAACTTTTGAAAGTCTAAGCGGAGCTTTCTTTTCTTCTTTTTTACTCTGCCAGTCCATTTCTCCAGCAATACACCTTTGAATAAAGATCTCTCCTAATTCATCAAGTTTTTCAGGGGCAACTACCGCATCAACAGCAGAGATTTTCATGGCATCTTCGACGTTCCACTGTTTACCGGAAGTGATCCATTCAATCGCATGGTCCGCACCACAAAGTCTAGGAAGTCTTACAGATCCTCCCCAACCAGGCATAATACCAAGCTTCGTTTCAGGAAGACCTACCTTGGCTCCAGTTGCCGCAATTCTATAATCAGTCATTAGACATGTTTCGAATCCACCACCGAGGGCAAAACCATTAATAAGAGTAACTGTCGGAACATTTAAATCTTCGATTCGATTAAGAAGTTTATTCATTGGGAAAATCCACTTTTTAACTTCTTCTTTAGGCTTTCCAAAATGACCTAGAAATTCAGTGATATCTGCACCAAAAATAAAATGTTCTTTGTTAGAACGAAAAATTACACCTTGTTTTTCTGCGCAATTTTCAACAGCATCAACCATTTTTTCAAAATCGTTAACCATTAACTCACCAATGACATTGGCACTACCTTCTTTAATATCGAAGGTGACTTTCACTACCTTGTTTTTATCCAGCTCAACCTGGATCGCCTTTCCATCGAATAACATATCGTCTCCTTAAATTTTGACTGCTAATATTCTACGCTTCATCGTTAACATTTGGTAACTATAGTGCGTTAAAATAATGCGACATTTCTTTGACCAATATTTTTCCCATTTTCTGATCTCGGTGCTATAGTTTTGCCCCTAGGAGAACAGATATGAATGACTTGCAACAAGAGCTTATCAACACGATTCGCAAATTTCGCTTGGATAATATTGAACCTCATGCAGAGCATGATGATGCTGAATTAAAATTTAGACCAGAAATAATTACTCAACTAGGTCAGTTAGGTTTTTGTGGAATCACTACCGACGAGAATTATGGAGGAGCAGGCCTTGCCTATCAAGATTTTTGTTGGGTATTAGAAGAACTCTCAAAATCCTCTGTCGCATATGCAGTTACTGTCAGTGTATCTAGTATGGTTCAATCTATCATCCAAGCTTTTGGAAATGAGAACCAAAAACAAAAATATCTCCCTACTCTTGCCAGTGGTGAAGCGATTGGAAGTTTCTGTCTTTCTGAATCTCACTCTGGTTCAGATGCGGCAGCAATGAAAACCACAGCAAAAAAAGTTGAGGGTGGCTATATCCTTAACGGATCTAAAATGTGGATTAGTACCGCTGGTTTTTCTAAGACCTATATTGTTATGGCCAGAACTGGTGAGGCAGGTCCGAAAGGAATTTCAGCTTTTATCGTTGAAGATGGAATGGAAGGTTTTAGCTTTGGAAAAAAAGAGGACAAAATGGGATGGAGAGCATCTCATACAAGAGAAGTTCTTTTTGAGAATTGCTTTATTCCTACAGAGAACCTGCTGGCCGAAGAAGGTAAAGGTTTTAGCATTGCGATGAGTGCACTTGATAGAGGCCGTATCACAATAGGTTCAATCGCAGTTGGTCTTGCTCAACGTGCGCTAGACGAAGCCGTATCCTATGCTCTTGAAAGACAGCAATTTCAAAAACCAGTATTTGAATTCCAAGGACTTCAGTGGATGATGGCAGACATGGCCACAGAAATTGAAGCCTCAAGGCTTTTAGTTCAAAAAGCAGCTGAAGACTTTGATAAAGGAACTCCAAATGTAAAGCTAGCTTCCATGGCAAAAATGAAAGCAACAGATACTGCGATGAAGGTGACCACAGATGCCGTTCAAATTCATGGTGGAGTTGGCTATACAAAAGAGTATCCAGTTGAAAGATATATGCGTGATGCAAAAGTCCTTCAAATCGTTGAAGGGACCAACCAAGTTCAAAAAATAGTTATTGGACGCCAACTCAAAAAAGAATACACGAGATAAAAAATGAAAATTACACCTCAATCCAATATTGATTTTACGGGCCAAAATTTTGATCAACAGTTTAAAAATTTCTTGGGAACTATCAATGATGAAAACCTTGGTTTTTTTCATTTAACTGACAAGACAGAACTTATCGATGACGTAGCTCGAGTATACTTAAAAATTAAGAATAAAAAGAATTTCGTACAAGTAGGAATAGGAGGAAGTGCCCTTGGTCCAGAGATGTTGGTGGATGCACTCGCTAAGAATGAGAAAAACTTTTTATGCTTAGATAATGTTGATCCCGACTATATACATAGAAAATTAAATTCTATTGATTTAAAAGATTCAATTTTTTATGTCGTTTCAAAATCTGGTGGTACAGCAGAAACAATTGCATGCTATTCAATTATAAGAAATGAACTCTCTAAAGTAGGTATAGAAGATTTTGAAAATTATTTTATCTTTTGTACTGATCCAGAAGCTGGTGAATTGAGGGCACACGTAGAAAAACACCAATATACCTCTTTGAGCGTTCCTGCCAATATTGGTGGGCGTTTTTCAGTTTTGAGCGCTGTTGGACTACTTCCGGCCATGTTCATGGGAATAGATTGTAAAAAATTATTTGAAGGTGCAAACTCTGCCAAATCGATGATGCTCTCAAAAGATTTCAATTCAAATAGCCTTTTTCAAACAGCAGAGTTAATTTATCAAGCTTCTCTAAACGGCGTAAATCAAACTGTTATGATGCCTTATTCTTCGCTTTTAAAGAGCTTTTCAGCATGGTTTGTACAGTTATGGGCAGAAAGTTTAGGAAAGATCGGCCCAACAGGTCCTGTAGGCTTAACACCGATCGCAGCCTATGGTGCTACTGATCAGCATTCCCAAGTTCAGCTCTTTATGGAAGGGCCAAATGATAAAGTCCTCTTTCTTATCCATATAGCTCAATCAGAGCACGATTATCAGCTAGACTCAGGCCTGGAGCTGTCTCGCGCAGTTAAGCTCGCGCCTTACAAAATGAGTCAACTGCTGGAAGCTGAATTTCAAGGTAATATGCAGGCCCTCAAGGAGCAAAATCGTTCATTGGTAGAAATAGAGTTAAAAAAACTTGATGAATCTTCGATGGGTGCTATGATTATGTTCTTCGAATCCCTCACCGCAGTGATGGGAAATTATTTAGAAATTGATGCTTTTAATCAGCCAGGTGTTGAAAAAGGAAAAGTTTTTACTTTCCAATTTTTAGCCTCGCAGCAAAGCTAAGATATCTAAAAAGAAGTTTTAAATTATTGATTTAGTGATAAAATAACGTCATTATAAATGGACACTTATGAGTAACGACGAAAATGCAACCCTAGTTATCACCGATATTAAAGCGGCTCTTTCTGCAGCGGACGACGAAGCTGCATCAAAGCCAGCCTGTTTTTTAGTTGTTGGTGGTGACTTAAACGGAACAATTTTTGACCTTTTAGAAGGTGAAACTATAGTGGGAAGAAATCCTGACTGTACGATTCCACTCGAATTCCAAGGGATTTCAAGACAACATTTTAAAGTTAACGTCGACAACTCAGGAAAATCAATTGTTCAAGATTTAGGTTCTAGTAATGGGACTTATCTTAATAACCAAAAAATTGAAGCTCCTATTGCTCTGAATAAAGGCGATATGGTTAAGATTGGAAGTATTGCTCTTAAGTTTCTACCAAAAGGTGACACTGAAAGACTTACTTACGATAAACTTCATGAAGAAGCGAATACTGATGGACTTACAAAATGTTATAACAAAATGTATTTCAACGGTAAGCTTGACCTTGAGGTAAAAAAGTCAAAAGTAACTGGAAACCCTCTTTCATTAATTATTTTTGATTTAGATCATTTCAAACATCTAAATGATAATTACGGGCACGATGCTGGTGATTATGTTCTTAAAGAGATGGCACAACTTCTTAGAGATAATGGTATCAGAAAAGGAGATGTGTTTGCTCGTTACGGTGGAGAAGAATTTGTTGTCCTTCTTCCAAAAACAAATTTGAAACAAGCTTTTGAAATCGCGGAAAGATTAAGAAAGTTAGTAGAGACTTACCAATTTGTTTACGACAATAAAAGATTACCTGTTACAGCTTCTATCGGTGTCGCTGACTACCGTCAGGGCGTTAACACAGGAACTGATCTTTTTAAGCGAGCTGACTCAGCAGTTTATAAATCCAAGGAAGGCGGAAGAAACCAAGTTAATTTTTATCGCGCATAATGCAGATGAATCAAACTTCTATCCAACTTCTCCCTGAACATATCGTTGATCAAATTAAAGCCGGCGAGGTCATTGAAAGACCTTCGACTCTCATCAAAGAGATTTTAGAAAATGCTATCGATGCTGGGGCCACAAAACTAGACCTCCACCTAATTGAAAATGGTTTAGAGCTCATCTCTTTAATTGATAACGGCAAAGGTATTTCCGCCGAAGAACTCCCCCTAGCCTTCTGTCGACATGCAACCAGTAAAATAGATAAGTTCGAAGATATTTATCATTTAAACTCTTATGGCTTTAGAGGTGAAGCACTTGCAAGTATCGCGAGTGTAAGTAAAGTTTCCTGTGAGTCCACCACTATCACTAGTTATGGTCAGATTAATATTGATGGAGGACTTACTTCTAATCATTATGTGGAGGAGCGTAAGTCCAATACAACAGGTACAAAATTATTTATCAAGGATCTTTTTTACAACACTCCGGTTAGGATGAAATTTATTCAATCCAAAACTTCTGAAAAGAATCATATCAAAAAAATAATTCACTCATTTTTATTAGACCACTTCGATAAAGAGTTCAGTCTTAAGTGGGATAACAAAGAAAAAGAAATCTTTCCTAAAAAAGAGAATCAAGCCGACAGAATAAAAGATGTTCTTTTTAAAGGACAAAGTATTGAATTAGAAGAAATCTCTGCCAGCTATGACGGAGTCTCAGTAAAACTTTTTCTCTCGCATGAGTCATCGCGTGGGAATGCTCACAAATCTCACTTTCTTTTTGTAAATCAAAGGTACGTGAAAGAGATGGCGATTCATAAAGTCATTTTAAATTCTGCTGCGGCTCTATGGCCTGAGGGAGAAACAGGTCATTATATTTGCTTTGTTGAAATGCCTGCTGACGAAATTGACGTTAACGTACACCCTAATAAAACGGTTATAAAGTTTTTTCGCCTAAACAAAGTTTTATCGATACTATCGGGGGCCATTAAGGCAAAATTAGCACCTAAAAAACACACTCCAAATGTTTCAGTAGAACAACAAAACTCGTTTCTGTCTCATGAATCCAAAGAGGTTCAATACCGACAAGTCGATTTCACCTCCCAATCGGAAACTCAACAATACCTAGAGCATATTCACACTCAACCAGCGATGGATATAACAGATGCTACTCATGGTAGAGTGCTAACTCAAACGGATGACTATTTCATCTATCAACGCGAGGACAAGCTTTATGTGGGCTCGATAAAATCCCTCGTAAATGGTCATATCATTAAAGAGCTATCTCACATCAACAGCGAAGCCACTTCACCACTTCTTGTAAGTAAACCTCTCGATTTTCAAAAGAAGCTTACAGAAGAAGAACTTGAAATGGCATTCAAGTTTGGCTTTGAGTTGGATAGATTAGATGGGACGACTTACGTAGCGAGAACATTTTATTTACCACTACAAAGCTACCCCTATTTAAGCATTCTAAAACTTTTAGTACAAAATAATTTTAAGTTTGAGCAAGTCGATTTCGCCAAGACATTAGAGAACTTTAAACTTGGCCATCTAGCGTTAGCTGATCTCCTAGAAGAACTAGGCCTGAGTTACCTCATGCAAAACCGTGTCCTAAAAGAACTTACCGCAAAGAAACTTGGCAGCCTGTATGAGTCCTAAAAAAAAACTGCTCGTCATATCAGGACCTACCGCAACTGGAAAAACTGAAATCAGTTTAAAGCTCGCAAAAACTTATGGTGCTGTCATCATCAATTTTGATTCTCTTTTGTTTTATAAAGAAATTTCAATTGGAACCGCCAAGCCAACTAAGGATGAGCAGGAAAACATTCCACATTATATGGTCGATTCTCATAGTATCTTTAACCCGATTAATGCTGCTGATTATTACCGAGCAGTCATTCCACTTATCAACACCCTTTTCGAAGATAATGAACGGGTTATTCTTGTCGGAGGGAGTGGATTTTACCTACAAACAATTCTCAATGGTATGTTTGAATCAACTACAACTCCTCCAGAGATAACAACTCGCTCTCAAGTGTTATTCGACGCTGAGGGTATTGAACCATTTTTACAAGTCTTGAAAGAGCATGACCCTGAATCATTTGAACGTTATCATGAAAATGATCACTATCGAATACGAAGAGCAGTGGAACATTTTTGGAGCACAGGAGAGAAGTTTTCAGCTTCAAGAGATCAAATGGAAGTGAGAAAACTCAACTCACCTCCCAAAAAATTTGGATGGGATGTCTGCCATATTCACCTTGATATTCCAAAAGAAGAGCATTGGCCCATTATTCAAAATAGAACAAAAAAGATGCTTGAACTTGGGATCATAGATGAAGTTTCATCTTTGTTAAAAAATGGCGCAACTGGACAAGAGAAACCATTAAAATCTATCGGGTATCTGGAGGTGATTCATTATTTGGAAGGCTCTATCCCCTCTCTAGAGGCTTGCGAAGAGCGCATAAATATTTCGACTCGCCAATTGGCAAAAGCTCAAAGAACATGGTTTAAAAAAGTAGATAAATTGGTGTATCATCCACTTAAAGATTGGGATAAAATAAATTTAACAGCAAAAGACTTTTACGATCATGAGTGAAATTTCAGAAAAAAAGAATTTAAAAGTAGTTATCATCTCCGATGGAACAGGAGAGACAGCCAAGTCCATGACTAGAGCTGCCATCACGCAGTTTAAGTCAAAAGAGATTTTTTTCACTCGTTATAAGAATGTAAGGTCAAAAGAACATATCGATGCCATTTTTCAAGAAGCTGCCATCAATCACGATATGGTCGTTTACACTATTGTTTCGCTAGAATTAAGAAATTATGTAGCAGAAATAAGTAAGAGAGATCATGTACGCTCAATAGATCTTTTAGGTCCATTACTTTCTGGTATGGCCAATGTTTTTGAAACTGAGCCTGACTACCAGCCAGGGCTTTTACATGCAGTTAATGATCGCTATTTCGCAAAAGTTTCTGCAGTTGAGTTTACCTTGAATCACGACGACGGTAGAAATATAAATTCACTAGAAGAGTGTGATATCGTTTTAGTAGGAATCTCGCGTACCTCTAAAACACCACTCTCCATCTATCTTTCATTAGAGGGATTAAAAGTCGTCAATATACCTATCATTTTAAACATGCCTCTACCTGAGAAGCTGTTTCAAATTGACCAAAGAAAGATTTTTGGTCTTACGATTGATCCTGATGCGTTAAGGGAAATTCGCCAGAACAGGTTATCAAATCTTGGAACCAATGCTACCGGTGATTATGCCGATAGTAGAAAAGTCATCGAAGAGATCGAATGGGCCAACAAACTTTTTGAAGAAAATAGAAGATGGCCTGTTTTTAATGTGACAAATATAGCCCTTGAAGAAACTGCTTCTGAGATAATTAAACTCATCAATATGCGCAGTAGAAATAGATTCAAACAAAAGAAACGCTTTGAATCTAAACAGAAAGTTTAGTTACGAGGTAACTCGTTACGCTTGTTTTTTTCAACTGTGAATCGGATTTTAGACTCTGTCTCGACAAGATCATTTTTAATTGTGAATTCGTAAGTTCCCGCAGGCATTCTATGCTCTTTTAACGGTAGGTCTTGAACGATCTTCTCTCCATCCACTTCGTAAATTATTTTTGACCCAGGAGGGTAATTAGTAGAAGTTGAAAGGTATCCAGTATGGTTTTTAATAAAACTAGGAATTCTTACTGTCTGAGTTGATTTGTCATCAGTTAAAACAATCTCTTTATCCATATTCCAAGTCTTATGTCCTGGTTTAATCATTTTAATTTTAACCGGTTGATTTAGTGGAACTTCTAGTTTTGCTCCTGAAATCTCAACCTTTTTACCATTAACGAAAGTACGAACATTGTACGTATCTGTATCTGCAAAAGAAAAATATATCACACCGTTAACTTCAATTTTTCCAGCCGGAGTAGGTCCTGTTGGCTCTACCTTACATTCACTAATCATACACTCGACATCAATCCCGGTGTATTCCTTCACAAGATCTGGCTTAAAGATTACGACTAAAGCGAGACACCCAGCTAAAACAACTGCGAAAGGAAAACTCCCCTTTTCATTTTCTGCCGCTGCTTTCTTGCGAGCCGGAGAGACTTTTTTAACACTAGTTCCCCCCGCGGAACGAACTCTAGTTTTAGTTGTTCGATTGCCAGCAGCTCTTTTAGCTCTTATCTTGCTAGTTCTATCTCTCTGAGCAGTGGAAGATTTCTTAATCTTACTGGTTCCGCCTGATCTTTTAACAGTTTTATTTCCAGCATCTAGCTCTAAGCCAATGCCTTCAATATTTGTTTCTTGTTTATCAAAGGTTCCAAGATCAAGTTCGATCTTACCTGTTCTTTGCTCTTCAGAGATGAATGAACCATCAGAAGAAGTTTCTTTGAAAGATGAATCACCACTAGCTCCACTCCCCTGAACTTCTTCACGCTTCATATCTTCTAGATATGGTTTGATGTCGATCTTTCCAAACTCAACAAATTTCTTTCTATCAGCAATGATCTCTTCTTTGAAGAGCTGTTTTGCAAAATAGCTCAAATCTGTAGCATTGAACTCAGGGTAGTTTGAATATAAAAATCTAACTAGAGATCTATTTAATTTATCTAGGTTTTCAAACCTTTGATTCCTATCTTTTGATAAGCATTTCAAAACGATCTCGTCTAATTCTGGTGGAACATTCGGATTGATTGAAGAAGGTTTCGGAATTTTACACGCTTGGATTTGCTTTAGAACAGCAAGATCATTTTTAGCGGTAAAAAGCTTTCTGGAACAAAGCATTTCCCATAAAGTAATCCCAACAGCAAATTGGTCATACCTATGATCAAGATCAAGCCCATCCAAATATTCAGGAGCAAGATAAGAGAGCTTACCTTTGATTGTCCCTGCTTGAGTCGCCTCACTATTTGAATCTGCTTTAGCAATACCGAAGTCGATAACTTTTACCGCGCCTTCATAGGTAAGCATGATATTATGAGGAGAAATGTCTCTATGGATAATATTGAAATGTTTTCCTGTCAGTTTATCCGTAAATGTATGAGCATAGTGAAGTGCCTGACAAACTTGCGAAATAATATGAGTTGAAATCTCAACAGGAAATACAAATTTCTTTTCTTTTAATCGATCTAAAAATTGCTTGAGATTAGCTCCATCAACATACTCCATTGCTGAGTACAGTTGCTCATTAACCAAACCATAATCATAAACTTGAGCGATATTAGGGTGCACTAAACCAAAGGTTACTTTTAACTCATCCTCAAACATCTGCACGAATGAAGGATTCTTTGAGTACTGAGGTTGTACCATCTTGATCGCGACGATTTTATTGGCCTGTTCACCAAGAAACGAAGCACGACAAATTTTGGCCATTCCCCCATCAACAAGGTGATCCAAAATTAAATACTTTCCAAATCTTTGATATTTATTTGCCATTAAAAATCCTCAAGATATTATCGGTGAATATCTCTGTTTTCTTAATAGAAAAATTCAGGAATAAATATAGCTAAAAAATCAACTACTTAAGAAGTTTTATATCGGCAAAACCTGGCGCTTGGATCAATACCGGATTCTTGGTGTCAATTTTCCCACAAAGTCCCACAACTTTATGGCGTGATAGTCTCCAATCCCCATATCCTGTGTGAGCTGTTATTTCTTTGGCAAAATCGTTTATTACAATTTGTTCATAACCCGCTTGCTCGAATTGCTCAAGAAATGCGGCAGTAGTTAATTCTGAATTTCTTTTCACGTACAACAAAGTCACGTAAAACTGATCACATTTCCCGGCAACCAATTTAGCTGAACCTAACCAATCCCAAAAAGGACTTTCTTGCGTCAGCTTAGAATAACTGAAATCATAAACCATGTTGATTTCTTTATACCAAGACTCTCTTTTAAAAACGAGGCGCTCACTCCATGATTTATCTTTATATTGGCCAGCTCTAAAGACAATATCTGACTGCATAGTAGTGTTTCGCTTTAGCATATTGGAACAAGAACACAGAATAATTAAAAATAGTAAAAATCTCATCGCAAACCTGTTTTTTCGATATACTTTATTATCTCTGAAAAGACTTCACTTCGACAAGTTTCATTCAGAAGATCATGCCTCATCTTAGGATAATTTATTTTTTGAGCCAGTTTTTTATCCATCCCTGTATAAAATAACTCAGCTTTTTGATTCTCCACCACTTTATCTTCACCTGAGAGTAAAAATAAACTAGGATAATTAAAAAAATAGCTTACAGAGTTTATATCTTTGGTAGCTTTTAATGTTTCTATTCCCAATTTAATCGTGATTGATTTAGAAATCAGATGATCACTAATAAAGTCTCTGGCTTTTTGGTCATCATGACTTAAGTCGTAACCGTTATAAATAAGTGGTATCTTCACCTTCTGCAAGGTCATAGGAATATTGTCTAAAAACTTGGCCGCCTCTTTTGGGATTTCAATTTTAGGCTTTAAACAAGGGTTAACAAAAATACAACTTTTAGGCTCAATACTCAAATTCAATTTATCATCACTAAGAGCTTTTAAAGTCACCAACCCACCAAGGCTATGAGACATAAATATTGGAGTTAGCTGGCGATCCAGATAAAGCCTGTGATAAAGGATATGAAGAAACTGTCGGTAGTCTTGTATAAAGGTAGAGAACTTATCAACATGCCCTCTATCTCCTCCACTTTTTCCATGACCGTAAAGATCCATACAGGAAATAACAATCTTGTCTTGGAAATGTTCCCTTAAAGCATCAAAAAGATCTTGATGCCTTTTATGATATTCGATCATACCATGTTGAAAAATCACATGATATGCATTTGGTGCGAGGGGCGTTTTTGGAAAATAAGACTTAAAATAAATATGTGTCTTTTCCGGATAGACCGATTCAAAGGTACCTTCCTCGATTCTGTGAAGGTCACTTGAATTAGCCATGACTAATATAGTTTTGAATCGCTTGTTGTGATTCGCCAGTTAAGTTTTTAAAGCGAAATGAAAAACCTTGTCTTCCTTCAAGCACTCTGACGATCTCTCCACTGGCAACAAAATGGTAATCCGTATTCTCAGGGTGAACGTTAATAGAAATCGTTTCTCCTACAGCACCTGGAAACTCATCTACTAAGACCTGCATTCCTCCCGTCGAAATATCACGACAAATGCCCACAAAAACTTTTTGATTGTTTTCAATATACATACGAGCGATGAATGGCTTTCTTGCATTATTTCTGCGTTCTTCTTCTTCAATTGGCGGAGGAACATCTTCAAAAACTTCTGAAAAATCTTCAAAGTCTGCAAGCATTTTCCAGTCTTTCATATTCTTTGCGAAGGCAAATGTTTTTCCATTGATTCTATTTTCATCAAACAGGCGTTTTAAAAGATCTGTATTGTATGGACCGTACTCAACTTCATTACCACCTCGATCCACTCCAATTTTTACAAAGACACCACCTTCAAGATCTTGAATTCGATTAACTGTCTCATCCATACGAGGAGGTAGAGCTGGTTCGGCAACTTCCGGCTCAGGTGCAAGTGCTGGCGCAAACTCATTCATGTCTTTTATTTGGGCCCAATTCTCTAAACCCTTTTTCCATACATAATCTAGCTCGTTTAACTCACTCGCTTTGATTAGATCGAAAATAGCATCAATTTCCACAGGTCCCACTCTTTCACCTGATTTCACATAATACCATTTATCGGACATGAATTACTCCTTGAAGATTGTAATTTTAAGAGGTTACCTTAGTATTTTATCTGTTTAATCAAAGACTTACACGCGTGGCAGTTTTTGCCTAAAATGTCAGAGCTGTCTAATCAGATACCTCTAAAGCTTATACGTATTTATCCGATAGGTATTACGAGAAAGGATTAAATGATGAAGTACTTATTAAGTTTATTTCTACTTGGTTTGATTAGTTGTGGCGAAGAGACCATTACTCAAAATACAGTAAGTGAGAAATTTTCCACTACAGAGCTAAAGAGTTTTTCAGTGAGCACCTGCTCCCAGAGGACTTTTGCAAAACCACCAGTGGATATTCTCTATGTGATAGATAATTCAGGAAGTACCCTGAATAGTGCTTTTGATAATATCAAAGGCCAGATTCAAAATACCATCTATACCCTATCAAGTGATTTTGATTATCATATTTATGTAGTCCCACTCAATGCAGTTACTGGTGACGAAATTAATACGTATCCACTTCTTGCGAACAACCCAAGCTCGATTCCAAACCTTAGTAATGTCACTCTAGTGCAACCTGAAAACCTACAAATGTTTTCGCAGGCAGGAGGAAATAATAATGAGTTTGGTATCAATAGGGCCTACAATGTGATTCAAAATAACCGGGATAATGGAATTTTCCGTGAGGAAGCTCACACTATTGTGGTTATGATCTCAACGGGTGATGATACTTACTCCAAGCAAACGGTTGGAGGAGGAAACGTAGGTCCAAGAGACGAGGTTAAGTTTAATGAACAAGTTGAGCAATTTAAATCTTTAACTGAGATTTATGCTGATGCAAATCCGAGTCTTTCCAATCCACTAAGAGCACAAACCCTAAGATTTTTTTCGGTGACTGCTGCATCAGCTTGTCACTCAGATTGGAAAGCAGGAACCAATTATAGAGAACTCTCTCAAAGAATTTATTCCTATCAAAACTTACAAGATAATAAAACAGCTAAAGACAGAATGGACTTATGCTCGGGTGACTACTCTAGCCTCTTCGCTCCTGTAAACAATAGTATTAAAGCAGTTGTTATTGCTCACAAATATGATCACTGGAAAATTAGCTCGGCGAATGAATCACAAATTCAAGCTAATGATATTACCGTGGTAAAGCTTAAACAAAATGGTGAGCAGGTTGAGATAAGAGAAGACAGCGTAGATGGGTTCGAATACCTAGGCTACAAATCTAATATTAACACTCGCTACGAACCTTCAGAGGGTGAACCAGTAACCGGTCTTGTAGTAAAGCTTAACGGTAATGCACGTGTTTCCTACCCTGATTGTATTGTAGCCAAAACAAGAACTCCCACCGAGTATTTCGGGTTCATAACAATCCCAAGAGAGCCAGACCTCTCTACTGTAGAAATAAAAATTAACGGAGAACTAGTACCGCAAAATGCGCAAAATGGTTGGACCTATGTTGGTTGGAGAGAAACCATCAACATCAAAGTTCCAGGGCCAACAGATGCTGCCGTAACCCCACCAGTAAATCAGTCCGGATATGTGATTCAATTACATGGGAATGCGATCTACACTAACGGTGATACTATCGGCGTTTACTATAAGCCGCAGGGAAAGTAAGTTATAACTTAGAGTAAGATGATTTTTTTCTACGCTTAAATTTAGAGTAGTCAATCGTTTCCACCTTTTCTGTCTCTTCCTTAAGCTTTTTGGCGGCTTGTTCTTTACTATTGGAGTCTTCATTTGATTTTGACTTAAGTTTTTTATCATTATTAACAATAGCATCAATGACTTCTTGATTGATTTCTTTTGGTCGACTAAAAATAAACTGATTAACTATTCGCCTCAATTTTTCTTTCTCAAATGAATTCACACCATGAATAACAGCAGTGTAGACTTTGAATCCTCGGCTATCATCAACTTGAGTGACGAACAACTCCATTTCAATTGGAAGGTTCATATGGAATGAACTATAGAGTGGAAGATCAAAATTTATTTTGAATTGAATCTCATGCTCATTAATTTTTAAAAGTTTCATTTCTTCAATAAGAAAAAGAGAGCAAGGCTCTCCCTCATTAAAACAAAGCATTTCCGCTTCGTCAGACGAGGTTTTCTTGGAAAGCAGTTCAACAAACTGAGAATACAATTCTATTGTTAATTTATTCGATGTAGCAATAATATTATCTGTTTTATACAGCTTCTTTAATGCCTCACCCGTAGAAGGTGAGCCCAGAACGACTAACACAATACTACGCCCCGAGTTTTTAATACTTGAAACAAGTAAACTTAAAAAATCATAATCAAAAAGCTCTTCATCTACTTCATAAAAAACAACTCCAAGATCAATCACCGAAAAGAAAGCATTTAAATGTTCATCATTTATAGCACTATCGACAAAAAATTCTTTAACGGATTTATTCTCTTTTCTTTTTAAACTTAAAACAAAATCTGAATTCGCTGAAAAAGCACACACAGCTTTTTTTCTAGTTAACTTTTCACTATTTAAATCAAGATAAGTAGTTACTGTATCCTGCATCAAGGCATTTTCATCTTCTGCATCCCATGCACCTGGGTAAGGATAAATGAGTCGGTAATGATTATAAAAAGGAAATCTCGAAAGGTTTTCAAAACTAGAATTAATTGTAAATTTCTTTTTACCTTTGTATTCAAAGAAGTCCTGCTTAAGGTGAACACCATCTTCTATTTCGTCGATAATTCTTAAGTCTGTCTCGATATCAATATAATCAGCTGAAATACTTTCAACTGCAGCAGGAATAAAAACAGGGATACTTAAAGAATCAAGTTGGGCTTCCGCAAATTTCAACCCCCCTCTAGAACTATTAAAACAGATGGAAAAAGCTTCTAATATCAACTGAATATCATCATTGCCCTTAATCAGAATTAGAGAAAAGCCGTCAAGCAGCCGTTGCCTGTTAAACTCAACACTTTTTTGTTGAAACTCAACTGCCACAAACATGACTGATTGGTGAAATTCTGACTGTTTAAGCCTTTGAATATACTTTACCAAATCTTGATAATTTTTTTCGTCACTAAAATCTACAAAAACAAGGTAAATTTCAAAATCAACCAAGTAGCGTTCTAAATCCAAACTTCCCAACTTAGACTTTTTAAATGCGACCTTACTACCAGTTTTCTTTGCAACGATTGAGTTAATTTCTTTGAAATACTCCTCATCGTTCCCCATATAAATGAATGCTGGCTGTTTTTTACTTTCGTTCATTTTTTTCAATAAAACCTTTAATTAAAGCTTTTACAACTTCGTGATCGTATAATTTTATTATCTCTTTATCTAGTACAAATAGCTCTAGTGCTTTCTTTAAGCTCACTCTCTCTTCAAGTAAAATATGAGTAAAACGATCGGCAACTGCAAGTATTTTTGCCATTGGATAAATTCTAATCCCTGGTAGCCCATTTGGAAACCCGGACCCATCCACGAGTTCATGATGTTGGTAGATCGCTTGACGAATTGGCTCTTTGATATGAGAGAAATTTTGCAATAGCTCTACCCCCAAACTTGGATGTTCTTTGTACTCCTCTAACTGTTTTTTGGTCATTGCTTCTGGTCTTAAATAATTAACATTTGGACTTAGTTTTATCTTTCCTAAGTCGTGAATAAGCCCAGCAAACCCTACAATCTCAGCGGTTCTTGAACTCCCCCATTCTAAATTTTTATTAATCAAAACGGAAAAAAAACTTACTAAAAAAGTATGAGTATAAATCTCAGGATCTATTAATTCTAAATTTCTCATATGAGCAGATATTTCATTATCTTTTTCAACCAACTTTCCCATATTCAAACAAAACGTAGAGCATTCTTCAATTATTTTTGGTTTCAAGCCTTCTGAAAGAATCGTTTCGACGACTTTATCCGCAGTATTTTTAAATAATGAAAGTTTTTTTTCAGCTTGGACCTGACTAAGGTTAATTGCTTTTACAATCACTTTGTTCATGAAGTTTATATACTTGGCCCGATCCTGGGTCTTGAAATAAAGAAACTCAACTTCCTTTAATTTATAAGCTTCTATTCGCTCCTTTTCAAAAAAGTCACCTAGCTCCAAGATTTTCACATAGCGGTCTTTCTTTAATCTTACATAAAGGTCAAAAATCATTGTTGACCCCATGTGAATTTCATCAATTGGAATGCGTGTGAATTTTACGTCAGATTCAACAACTTCACTCTCTTCAGACAACTTACTCGTAAAGGCAACATTTTGCCATGATTCAAACTGACACTGCCCTTCTACACTTTGAACAATTTTTTCAACAGCAATAGGATGAATCAAAATGTCTGACACCCCCAATGCTCTTAACTCTTTTTTCGATAGTTCTAAATCTTTAAAATGTTCTTTCGAAGGAAAAAACAATATTACAGCGATATTTGGTTTATTAGTTTTCAGGTACCGGAGAACCTCAAAGGCAGAATGTCGTCTAATTGTAACATCTAAAATAACACTGACAAATTTCCGGTTAAACACTTCTCTTTGAACATCGGCTCCGAAAGAAACAGAAGAGGTTCCAAAACCACTTCCATTTAGTCCTGAACTAACTTCCTCAACCCATTTATCATTGCGAGAGGCAACTAACACATTAAAGTCCACTTTTGCCTCCAACGCTGAAAATCTTTAATCTGAAGATTTTGGTTTCATTCTCAACCACGAATTCCAGGTTCATATTGTTTTCAGAGGCTAGTATAGCTGAGGAGTATAAGCCTATCGAATTCACATTCTCTTTCTTTTCGATAAAAAAATCACAAACGGTTTGTCGGCTAGGTAAACTCCCATTGTCTGCGACGTCAATAATTACACATTCATTTTGTTTGTAGACATTCACCCAGATTCTCGGAGACTCTGCGTCGTTATACATAACAGCATTCTCAACTAAAACCTGAACTATAGAACAAACAATTCTTTCTTTTGCAAAAATTTTAAAATCTTTTTCGATATTGATTTCACAGTTAATTTGTTTCTTAAAGAAAGAACTCAAAAAATGCATATAAATTTGAGTTTCAATAACGTGAGCGAAAAACAGTCTATTCTCGTCCTTACCATCATCATGGATAATGTTCTTAATTTCTTTTGTTGTCCGAGCAAGATCCTCTGTTTGAGAAAGAATCTCAGTGACTGCTAATTGAACATCATCGACTCCCCCTTTTTTATATCTTTTGATAAACAACTTTAATGAAGTGATAATTAATGCTAGTGAATTATTTACGGTATGGGCAATATTCTCAGCGATATTACCGACAGAATCATTTGCTACATTGTTGGAAACTATTCGATTTTCATGAAGAATACGACGATGCATCTCTGACAGCGCTTGAGTCAAAATTTTGTACTCATAAAAATCTTTATTTATTTCAATTTCTAAATCGTCTTCGTTAAGTGAAAAAGACTTTGAAAACCTTGTAATAACGGTGAGAGGCTCCATCGCTTGCTTCAATCTTTTGCCTAAAAACAGAAAAAACCAAATTAGCAGAAAAAAAGTCGCTATAGACATATAAATTAGATTCCACTTTAAATTATGTTTTTTTTCTCTAGTATTTTTGAATTTTCAGTTAGGACCCAAATATAGTTATTTTCAACCTCATCAGATAGAGCTTCTAAACTACTCTCATCTTCAGTATTTAGACGTTTTGTAATCGTTATCAAAAGATTCATTTTTTCTATTAGCAATTTTTGATTTTTAAATTCTTGTACACCTTCAATATCTTTACGTAACTTCGTTATAAAATCACGGCTACTCCACTCTAAAACTTCTAAATCAATTGGGTTTAACTTCTGGCCATTTCGTTTTTTAGAAATATAAGTTAGTGAGAGTTGATATAGATCAGCAAAATTATGAAAATCTTCACTAATAACTTCATATTTATTTGTAAGGTAGATCACATACGAATTAATTGCACCGAGAATCATGACTAAAAACAGTAAAGAGAAGATGATATTCTTAAGAATATAAGGCGTAATACGTTTTTCTCTCACTCCTTCAAGGCCCCCATTGCAATACATAATCTATTCTCGTGGACGGCATAACTGATACCACTATCGAAGTATATTTTTTCCCCCTCACCTTGAACCTGCAATCCAATTTTATCTAGTTCATTCATCGTTCGAAAATCTAAATTAGTCTCATCCACACTAAGTTTAAAAATAATATTTTTATTGTCTGTATTATACTCTAACTTCACAAGAATTTTCATCTTCTTGATGAACTGATTAGTAAGAATGGAATCTATAACACACAAAACTAACTCCATAAAACAGGCGTTCTCAGTTTGGAAATGAACTTCATTCCCTATCGGAGGCAGCTCAAGAATATGATTTACTTCACTATTTAATAGCTTCAATCTAACTTCTGAATCAAAAAACTTGGACAGTTGGGTAAAACTGTAATTAAACTTTCTCCTAGGAGCCTGCAAAAGCTTCTTATAGTCATTAAGAAGATTAACAACATTTTCGACCGAGGCTTCTATACTGTTTAAAAGTCTTAGAAACTTTTCACTATCAATTTTGTCTTTTTTAATCCCTCTTTGAATAATCATTGCGGTCGTACCCATTATGGTCAAATGGTTTTTGATATCATGAGAGGTTTTGCCAAATAAAGTTTGCAAATTGGAAACATTCGATTTCTCAGTAAGAATTATGAGCCTAGAATCTGGGCAGACTTCATAAAAGTTAAGGTCCAGTACATCTGAATTCTTCTCATAAAAAAGCTGAATATCCTTAAGAGCATGAAAAACTAAAGAGTTAGTTGCGGTTACTGTTTGAATAGTTTTATCAACCTTATTTTCAATTCCTACATATAACATCACTAACTCTTTTTAAAAGATTGTTTGAAAAATTATGATATAATTATACAGTATAACTAGAAGCTCATTTGTAGTTTCTTTGTTTCGCTATAATTTTAAGTTTACTATAGCGAAAATATTTACTTTTTTTTAATCAGGGTATTTGAATGCAAGGCAATCTATTGATCATTGATGACGAAATTGAGCTTTTAGAAAGAACTGCAATGTTGCTAGAGGATATTGCAGACAAAGTATTGACCGCCTCCAGTGGGAAAGAAGGCTTAGATATTATTGAAAAAAACGAAATCCATTGTGTGATCTGTGATATCAATATGCCGCATCTGAACGGAGTTGAAGTTCTAAAGAGACTTCGCTCGACCAATCCCAACTTACCATTTATCTTCTACACCGGACACGGATCACGAGAGTTAATGATTGAAGCTGTAAAACTTGGTGCATTCGACTTTATAGATAAACCTAGCCTTGATGGACTTGAGGAAGTTGCCGTGCATGGATTAAAGCTTGGAGTTTCACAAATATCAGGTGAAGCTACTGCTGATTCAACACCTGAAAATTTCATCAGTGAATATCGAAAGCTACTTAACGATTCAAACTAACAACAGGAAATGAAATAATAAAATCAGTTCCACTATCGCTGCCTTCAAGCCTCGTTTCGAATTCTATATGCCCAGCATGGTTTTCTACTATCTTCTTTACTATACTCATTCCTAATCCTGTCCCTTCGGACTCTTTTTTAGTAGTAAAGTATTCATCAAATATCTTAGGTTGAACTTCTTTTGGAATTCCTGTCCCATGATCTCGAATAATTAGCTTAATCGAATCTTTCGCTCCATCTCCAGCACTTTTAATAAAAACATCTATTTGCTTGCCCTTGGTGCCTTTCATGGCATCTTTTGCATTAGAAAGTATATTTATAATAACTTGCCCTAACTCTGAACGTTTTCCTAAAATTTTCACATCCGCATCTAAATTAGAATCTGTATTAATTTTTATCCCTTCTTTCTTAAACAAGGGAGCAAGAAATTGAATATTATTGAGGACTAATTCTTGAAAATTTATTTCAGAAATTTGACTTTCTTCACTCCTAGAAAAATTTTTAAGACTATCTACTAGGTTTACAATTCGATCAATTGAGCCTCTGATTGATTTTGTTAAGCTGATAAGCTTTTCACTATCAATTGTACCTTTTTTCTCAATATTTTTTTCGATAATCATCGCAGAGGTGTTTACAACTGCGATGGGGTTATTAATTTCATGAATAATTGAGGCCATCAAAGTTCCTAAGGTGGCCAATTTAGACTGGTGTGAATCACGAAGCCCTAGATTCAAATCTAAAAGAATATAATATCCCAATATATTTTCATTGCTAACTCGAACGAGACGTCCCTTTAAAAGCTTTTCTTCTGCAGATTTTATTTCAACCGTTGACTCATCTCCGTCTTGCCCTAAGTGCGGAAAATCTGCCGCGATAGGCTTGAGATCAGTTAAGTCACCAAAAATCTTCGTCCAGGCCTTGTTTTTACAAAGTAATTCAAAGTCTTCATTACAAAACGCTACTGCCAGCGGCATGTCATTAAAAACATCTAAATTTACATTTGTAGAAGAGACTACCTTTTGACTATTATTTTTCACAAACCCCAGCTTCTAAAAAATTTAATACCCATATTGTATACTAGGATGAGTACATATGGCCCTTAATTCTCCTTAAGGTTTACTTAAGCGACAGTAGATTTATCTTGGTTGGAATAAATAACTCTATTCATGAACTGAATATGTGGAAGAAGTTTCTTAAGCTTCATGTAGTTAACCTCTATTGAGAGACCATTTCCGTCTGCTGCGATAATAGCTTCGCCTACGATTCCATGTTCCCTTGCATCTGCAAGATGTTCTACGCCAATATGCTTTCCAGCTTTTTTCCAATGCTCAAGAAAGTCATCAACTTCAACAAGTGTCATGGCATTATCAGTATTTGGATTATTTTGAATTCTTTTCCAAATATTCTCTAGAAAGATTTGGCACTTCTTAGAAATTTTAAGCTTCTTATCTTCTGTGAGGTGTTTTTCAGTATTATAGAAAATAAATACATTTCGAATTCGGTCAAGATCAGAAGTAACAAGAATTTTTGGAAGTCCATCTTTATCATTTTGCAGACTCAAAATCCCTAAGTCTTGGCAAATGATTATCATCTCATCCATTTTCGCTTCGAGTATTCCATATATCTCGTGAGAATATAGATCGAGTGTTTTACGGTGAATCGCAACTCCTGCCTCATGATTTTCACCATGAGTTTTAAAAACTAAAAACAAAGTTCCAAGAATTTTTATCACTTCATTTGATTTTAAAAATTCATAACCTTGATGTTTACCAGAACCGTAAGCTACTGTAGCTGAGTTTGACTCTAATTCTTTTACTCTTGAATTTGTAGCACGAAGCCTATTTGCAAGCGTATTAATAATGGTTTTAAACCAAGGGTTAAGTCCCTGCATTGTTTTTGAAAAAGCCGTGAAAGAGATCTCGATTACTTCAGAACTAACCATAGCGGAAGCGGAACAAGATCTTTTTCCTCCACCGTCGTCATCAAAATAAGCCATCTCCCCTATAACTTCACCAGCGCGAAGAACTGCTATTTCAATAAACCCCTTACCTTTAGGTTTGAATAAGCGCAGCTGCCCTTTTTGAATAATGAAAAGCGAATTAGCTTTCTCACCATCGTTAAAAAGAATTTCTCCCTGACCTAATTTTCTTAGCCCCGAAGTATTGTCCTTTTTCTTTTTGGCAGCTGCAGCTGTAGTCATTTATAACCTTTCGATAATTAAACTTAGTGCTTCTCCTCCACCGATACAAATAGCTGCACATCCAAGCTTCGCTCCCTTGCGCTCCATTGCATTAGTTAGAGTCAGTAGAATTCTTGCGCCGCTGGTTCCAATTGGATGTCCAAGACTTACCCCACCACCGAAGATATTCACTTTATCATGGTCTAATTCTAACTCTTTCATCGCTGCCATGGTAACTGCGGCAAAAGCTTCATTAATTTCCCAAAGATCAATATCAGAAACTTTTAGTCCAGTTTTCTCTAGGTTTTTCTTAACAGCCTCAACAGGAGCAGTCGTAAACCAAGTAGGATTTTGAGCATGAGATGCCCAACCACGGATAACAAACTTCGCTTGGTCTTTGTGAGCCTCGCCACCAAGAACAATCGCACATGCACCGTCATTAATAGTTGAAGCGTTTGCTGCAGTAATTGTTCCATCTTTCTCAAAAGCCGGTCTTAATTGAGGAACTTTTTCAAAGTTTACTTTACTTGGACCTTCATCCTCGGAAACGGTTACATCACCTTTACGAGTTGAGATAGTCACTGGAGCTATCTCAGTATTAAAAACTCCTTCTTTCTGAGCAGCTTGTGCTCTTTTAAAAGAAGTCATCGAGAATTCATCTTGGGCCTGTCTGGTGAAGTCGAATTTTCTCACACATTCCTCTGCACAATTTCCCATTGGACGGTCAGAGTAGACATCCCATAGGCCATCCCACTGCATTGAATCTTTAATTTTAGCTTCACCAAATTTCGTTCCAAGTCTTGAACCAGGAAGTAAGTGCGGAGCAAGTGACATATTTTCCATTCCACCAGCAACAACAACATCTGCGTCTCCTGTCATGATAGCTCTTGCTCCAAGAATGACTGACTGGAGTCCTGAACCACAAACCTTATTAATTGTCGTACACGGAGTCTTTTCAGCCAATCCCGCGAAAAGCGCAGCTTGTCTTGCAGGAGCTTGACCAACACCAGCTTGAACAACGTTCCCCATAAATACTTCATCCACTTTATCTTTAGCGATTCCAGTTTTCGCTAGTGCCCCTTCAATTGCAACAGCTCCAAGCTTTGGTGCACTAACAGTTGAAAGACTTCCAAGAAAACTTCCTTGAGGAGTTCTGGCTCCCCCTAAAATATAAACGCTCATAAATTATCCTTTGTTACGATTAACACAGGGATTCTATGCAAATTTGCAGCAAATTTCCACCATTTCAGGTTGTTGAAAACTATAAAATCTGTTAATTTGCGTTGTTTTAAAAAGGATAACGCAATGGATTTTGGAAGATACGATATTTCTAGCTCAAACACGAGAAAACTACTCCCTCAAGAGTGGACTGATGGACTTAACACCACGCTAAACGAGGTTTACGCAGAGCAACTCAAGGTAAGAAATTCTTTTTTCGATGTCTATGGGGAACTCTATGATAAAGAGTTTGTCGTCATCGCCTCCATGATGCATGAATCTGATGCGACTGTAGCTCCTGTGTCTATTTTTGTTTCCCACGACGTAATCGCTGAAGAAAAAAAATACAAAAAAGTGCTACAAAATATGGTGGATCTAATTGGCGCGATCGTTGATGATGTTCTTGCCAGCGAGAATTGCGACTACAATGCTAATTGGACTGAAAATGAGTTCAAAGGCGATAAATTCTTTTATAAGATCACTCGTGAAAACATCTCCCTCACTCTACAAGCGGAAGCAATCCTACTAAAAGGTGAAAAGCTAGATTAACTAGGATTGCGCTTAGAGCTGAGTCCCTCGGTAAACTCGGGAGACTTCTCCTGAAGGGTTTTTAAAAGCATGGCAGCTGTACACTGGAATACCAGCCTGTTTCATCGCATTAATATATTTATTGTGAACATTTGCAAAACCATTACCACAGTTGACCATAAAATACTCAACATCTGAAAAACAGGTTTTACCCCATATCTGAGTTTCGTTATAGCGGCTCTCCTGTTTATCTGGCATATGCTTGCTACTCAAGTGAAAGGTATGAACATGGTTAAAAGCGCTAGCACCATTACTAGAGTAAATACTCAGAGAATCCCCCAAAGTAAAAGTCGAACGGTGCTTCACTTCATCTTTCATCTTCGCAAATACATTTCCATATTGGGTACTCAAAGGAGCATATTCAGCACCATCATGTGGTTTAGTTAAAAAGAGATAGCTATAAATAGGTCTGACCCAATGAAGCGGGTTATCGATAACTAAATTGGACCTGTAATTTCTTTCGATTGTAATACCTAAAAAACTATTTTCTGCATTATTTCTACGGTTCTGATTTAATGTTCCATTAGAGGAGTTCACTTGATGCTGATTCAAAAAACAATTTTTTTCAATAGAAGGATAGAGGTCCTCATCAAATGCAATCACAACTTCAGAGTCTTTCATATAATCGTATGCACCTTTATCCCTATCTTCTTCAAAGTCTTCATGTTTGTTTTGCATAAGACTTATCGCCACCAACACTGAATCATAAGTGTTTAATAGTGACTGGTTAAAGGTATCTCCCGGAGACATGTTCAAAATCTCAGGAATAAACTCTACAAGCTTCCCATTTCTAAGAAACAATGTCGTAAACCGATAGCCATTTTGATCTTTTAGGGCATGTAGATTTGAGCATAAGCTATGATCAACAGGTTCGACCGCTAGTTTATTTTCGGTAAAACTCAAGCAACGACTTCGCTCTTTTTCTTCCCAAGCGTAATCAAATTTTCGCCCAGGCGCACATTTATCTAAACCGACTTCTTTACCCTTTACTCTCGTTCTTGTTTCAAATTCAAAACAACCAGTAACGACATAAGATTCACTCACATAATCAAAATAGGTTTCTGAAAATGTCCCCTGCAAAATGGAGAGAGCAATATTCGTTTGCCAGTTTCTATCTTTAGATAGAAATGCTTTCAAACTTGCAGTATCGATTTTTGTCGCCTCTTTAAAATACAGCTGTAAATAAGCAAGCTTGTAATTATCTATAAACCAATTTTTCTCTACCGTTGGAATTTGCGCCATAATAGCTGCATTTAAGCTTCTTTTGACACCTTCTTGGTAGGCAATCACCGCATCTGAAAAATCTTTATAAGCAAAATACTGATGTCCTAGATCGATAACTTCCACACCCCGAATGTTTTTATATAAAGACACACTATGATCTATCAGGAGAATATCACTACCCAGATCGCGTTTAAGTGTTTTGACATCAATTGAATTGGATTTAAGATTCTCAGCTGAATAAAGCTTTACCATTGAACTTGCAAGATCCCCTTGAGAGCTCTTGAGATTGACTAATATATTGTCTGAGATATCTTTGTCATAAACAGAAACAACCGCGATTTTTAAACCTTGCTCATTCAAGCTATCTAAAAACTCTAAGAGTTTTTCATTCTTTCGATAGTACTTATTTTTATATTTTATCAACTCAGTCTTAGGAAAATTATCGACATTGAATCTTGGAACTCCTTGAACCAAAACTCTATCTAGTGGAATTACAATGGTATCAAAGGCAAAAGCTGCCAAATTAAAAAAGACAAAAATCAGAACTAGCAGTAATTTCAATTTTTTCCCCTAAAAAAACCTCCTCATAACACAGGCAAGGGGGGCGTTGCGCAAAAAACGCCCAATTTGTAACTCTTACAGGCAAAAAAAAAGGAGCCCATAAGACTCCTTTTCTATCAATTTGCATTTGATTTTTAATATTTAGTCATCATCAATTCGAGATTTTGAAGTAAATACTCTTGTCTCAACTTCGATATCATCATCGTCGTCATCGCCACCTTCAATTCCCTCAATATCATCTTCAAACTCTAACTCACTCGTAATATTGAGCTCGTGTAGGGCCTTATAAAAATCTTTATCATCTTGAAGGTCACCCAATAAAGATTCGATATACTGGGTTGGGTACTTACTAATAAGTTCTTCAATATACTCTTGAAGCTTACCTTCAGCTAGAATTTCACGTTTACGCTTAATATCGTACCAATTAGCTATATAGTGAAGACGACAATACTGCTGAGTCGTTCTGAGGTTTTCACACCCTTTTTCGGCGCAGTCATCAGATCTCTGATCAACAAAAAAGTCCAGCGAAGATATAGCATCTGCAATTTCATTAAAGTTAAAGTTCTCAGCAAGACTTTCAATTTCTTCTTGAACCTTATTTTCAACCTCTTTTAACTCTTCCTTTGGAGGAAGGGCTACTTTTTCTTTTTTCTTAGCTTTTGCAGGTGCTGCTTTCTTTTCTTCTATTTTTGTCTCTACTTTTGCTTCTTCAACTTTGGCAGCCTTAGCTTTTTGCGCCTTAGGCTTTTCAGAAACTACTTCTTCTTTCTTAGACCCAGCCAAAACATCCTTAGCCTTACTTAGAAGTCTTTTTGCTGCAGATGGTTTTTTCTCGACAGTTTTTGTGGCAGTTGCCTTTTTTGCAGTCGTCTTTTTTGCAGTTGTCTTTTTAGCAGATGCTTTTTTTGCCGTCGTTTTTTTCGCAACTTTTTTAACAGGAGCTTTTTTCGTTACTTTTTTGGCCGTAGATTTTTTCGCTACTTTTTTTGCGGCTTTTTTAGCAGGGGCTTTTTTCGCAGCCTTTTTAGCCGTCGTTTTCTTTTCAGCTTTTTTTTCTACTTTTTTATCCGTCGTTTTCTTTGCGACTTTTTTATCTGGTTTTTTTTAAGGT
>CAXRIU010000012.1:0-475195 GCA_964231135.1 Bacteriovoracaceae bacterium | reverse complement strand
TTGATATTGTCCCAAAACTGTAGTGCGCTCCTAACTTACTCCTTCAAAACTTAACTTGATATTTCCACTTAATTTCATTTTATTATCCCAGTAAGCTTCCCAAGATTTTGGATCGGTTATTACTTTTAAAATTATTCGAGTCATTTTTGCGCAACCTTTTTCACTCCAGTTAAAAGCAAATTTCTTAATCCTACGACCAATCTCTCTCATTAATCTTTCAAGTTTTGAGGTGACTTTAGGAGTCACTACCCCTGTCTTCATCCAATACTTTAAATAGGTGAATAGGTTTGATCTTGCATTAGAAACATATGTGGATGCCTTGCTGTAGCCCTTATGCTCAAGATACTCAGATAAGATTTTCATTTGAAGCTCACACGCGACAATCTTTTCATTTAGTTCAACTTTTTCTTCAATTGTTACCGCCTCAAAATCCTTCTCAGGGATCTCTAACTGGAAGATTGAATGAACTTGATCAAGAGTATATTTGATATCTTCATCTTCTGCTTTTTCTTGATACTTCATAAGAGGCTTTAATTCATGTGGAACATGCCAGAGACACCTTTGCTGGTGATGTGCTAATATTCCTAAACCATTATTTAAACCAATCTCACCATCTGCCACAAGAATATTGGCAACTTTTTTCGGTGCAATCTTTTTATTGGGGTTGTTAACTTTATCAATTGATTTTCCAATGACCTTCCAGGATTCACTTGTCCAAGCTCCTAGAGGAACTATAGAGTTATCATTTTTAATACCCATGACAACTCTTACTTCGCCTCGATTGGTCTTCTCAACTGGCTTTTGACCAGTTTTTTCTCTAATCTTATTCGTTCGCTCAAGTTTTGCTTGGGAAACAAACCTCTTAAAGCCTGTTCCATCGCCAAGAACGACATTTAGATCATCGTGCTTTACAGAGATATTGTCTGAATCCGTGGCCATAAACCATCTGTGAAGACTTCGGTGGTTGAAGTTGATATTTTCATTGGTCTTAATAATTCCAACAGTTGATCTTCTAAAGGAGTTCTCAGCTACTGCTTCCATGCAGATCTTCTCAAATTCATTTGAATGTTTTTGACTTCTCTCAATTCCTAGGAACTCTTTTAGGGGGTTATGGGTGGCTCTGCAGTTTTTACATTTTAGAAGAGTCCATTCAAAAGTGATGTTTCCAAGACTTGTAATGATGGTTTTTGAGCGCAGGCCAGATCTATTTAGATGGGGACAGGAGCAGCACTTGGCTTCATCTGAGGCTTTCCAGTGCTCAACAACCATATTATCAATAAAAGAAATTAAAAGCTTTAAAAAGCCTGGAATGCCCTCATTTTCAAAGAGAGTTTTAGTTTCTAGGATCAGTTCATCAAAAGAAAATGATAATCCAGATAGACAAGTCTTGATATTTAGAGCAATATTTTTAGTGATCATGGGCCTTCCTTGGTATTGGTTGTATAAGTCGTATTATATAAATTTAACCAGTTAGGCCTATGTCTTTCAAAAAATTCGTATTCTTTTTCGACACTTTTAATTTTTGTATGGAAAGATTTCAATGGGTCTGTGGCGCAATCAGATTATCCCATAAGATTTATGTAATTACATATTAACCAAGTTCCAGACTCAGGTGATGATTTACACTACAGTTTTGGGACAATATCTAATTTTTAAAGCAAAGGATAAAGACGATGAGAAAACTACTATTAAGTACCTGTATGCTAATTTCTATAGGAGTTGGTGCAGCAGAATATGTTCCAGTAATAACACACGATAACAACCGTGTTGACCCTGTTGGTACAGCGACAAAATGTAAAAATCTAAACGGAACAATTGTTTCCAAAGCTTATTACAAAGAGGCAATTGGCGCTGTCTGTATGATTGGTGACAAAGAAGAGAGCCAAGATTTTACTGTAGTAGCTGTAGCTAATCAAAACGTTAATAATGTATATCAAGACAGAAGCAATATGAGATTATCAACAATTTGTGAACAGCTCGGTGGAGAATTAACTGCATCTGTATCTGGGAACGATAAAACATCAGCAGGTGTTTGTGCTCTAAAACACTAGGATTTTGACCTAGTACCATTCACAAAGACAAAGAAAATTTAAAGATATCAAAAGGGCCAAATCTAGGCCCTTTTGTGCTTTTAGTATCTAACAACTGGAATAGGTACAGGAGGAAGTTCTACTTCTTCAGGTTCTTTTTTAGGAATTTCTTTTTCTTTAAGTTCCTCTGTAATTTTATCATCTAAGACCTCTGAGGTTTTTCCTTTAGCTTTCTCTTTGTTCCATTCCTTAATTTCAAGTGCAACACTTCCTTGACTGCAATTAGCAAGATTTGCTATTTCTCTGAAAGTAAGACCCTTGGAACGTAAACGGCGAATGAGTGCTGAAGGCCTAGTTTTCTTTCTACCAATTCTGACCCCCCTTTCCTTTGCAGCTTTTAGCCCATTGATGACTCTTTCTCGAATCAAATCTCTTTCTAGTTGAGAAATCGCCGAAATTATTGAGAATACAGCCACACCGAGAGGTGTATCAGTATCAATATTTTCAGTGATACTGACAAAGGCAACTTCTTTTTCTTTGAAAGTGTTTAAGGCCTGAAGTAAGTGCGATGTTGATCTGGCATATCTCGAAAAGGAGTACACGACAACACGATCAATCCGACCTTCTTCAACATCTTTCATCATTCTATTAAGTGCCGGCCTTGATTTCTTTGCTCCTGAAATACCATCATCTTCATAAATTACATAATCAGTAATGTCTCTATCAGTACAATATCTTCTCAATGCACGAACTTGAGCATCTAGTCCCGTTGCTTGCATTGCAGTTGAAGTTCTTGCATAGGCAGCCGTGAATTTTTTAGGTTTCTTTGAAATTTGATTATCCATAAAATTATCCTTTAGGAATTGATTTTTGCCTCTGGCAAATGGAGTCTAGCTAAGGATTAATCAGTGTCTTTTTCGACTAAAGTTTATTTTTTAGTCATTGATCTAATTGGCAATGAACATGCCAAAAATTTTAAGGGTAATCTTGATGATAGATTATAGACTTTCAGGTAGATAGGTAAGGCAGGGGATGGAAACTATCGCACCAGTGCAAACAAAAAAGTGTTGCATGCGATACTTAATGCGATAGTTTTTTTAATTACTTTTTAGTTAATGACTTTTGATGCCCAGTTAGTACTCTTGAGTAACTACCATATTTAGTAAGTCCTTTTTGATGAACTTTGGCAGCTTCTTTGGCCATGTCCTTAACTGTAAACCCATGTTGAACAAGTGCTAAAATTGAAAGTGCAATCGCTCCTTTGAATAGATCATTTAATAAACTCATTTTTTCGTCCTTTGTTAAAAGTTAATTTCTCTGCAATTTAACAGGACGATAGGAGAGGGAAGAATTGCTACTGCTTGAGTTAGTTCAGGCATATTACCCATGCTCACCATACTCACTTTACTCACCTTTTTCGTGAAATATCGTGAAATCGAATGAAGTAAAATGAAATGGGAAAATGCTTGAAAGCCCTTTTATTGCAGCTATCTAATGGAAATCCTTAAGTTTTAAAAATTGTGATTTTGTGCCTCTGGTAGTTCGGGCATATATCTTGTAACCTTATAATTTTGTTAAGTTTTTTTGAGGAAAAAGTGCCCTCGGTGTACCTCAGTGCCCCTCTCGGCACTGAGAATAACATTTCAGCTCATATTTGAATAGTCTCTGATATCAATGACATTATTGGATTCATCAAACTTTTGGGTTTGTTGAATCCTGAAACTTTTAATGTGACTCATAACTTTTAGAGATGTCTCTTTTTGAACTTCATTTGTTAGTTTTGAGTAATGATCAGCGAGTTTTATATCTTTATGACCTGTCATTGCGATAACAGCATCTAAACCACCGCCGACCTTTCGTGCAAGAGTTGCCATTCCATGTCTGAGGATATGAGTTCCTGTGTAGGGAAGCTTTGCTTTTCTTTGAGCGCCACGATAATTAACTTGAATTGTGCAGTAATTAAGTGGTTCACCATCAACATGAAAGACAAAGTTACACCCAGCCCTTTGTTGCGCCTTCCTTCTGTTAAGAATCTCAATTAGCTCGTCAGTTAAATAAACAGGTCGCGGCTCCTTGTTCTTGGGATGAGGATTTAATCCGATATACATCTTAGATGACATATCCCAACTACAAGTCTCCATAATTGTCATTTCTCTGCGATCTAAATCAATTCTATTCCACTGAAGTCCTGAGACTTCTCCTATTCGACTAGCTGTAAAAAACTGAATCATTGCAAGATCACGATATAGCGGCTTTAGATACATAAAGAACTTTAATGCATCTTCTAGTTCTATTGCTCTTTTCTTTATCGGTTTTACTCTTATGAAGCTTTTCTTCTTGTGGTTCGTTCTCACTGGGTTAGAAAGTGGTATGGATTCTCTTTCAAAAGACTCATGAGTCTTGTACCAATTGAAAATGGTAGTTAGAAGATTTAATTCATTATGTAAATTACATCTCTTCGCATTTCCACGGCATAAATCTACATACTCATCACTTTTATAGTATCCTACATGTCTTTCAACCCAAGAGGTAATAATAGAAGGAGTGATTTTATGCATTCTAAGTTCTTCTAAGTCTCTTAGTAAATGAAATCGTCTAATCCATATCTGTTGTGTACTTTGAGCAAGTGTAGGAAAGTGTACTGCTTGCATTGTTTCCCAGACTGTCTTAAGAGTAGAAGAGTGTATTTCTCCATTAGGGAGAGTAATTGATTGGTCAAACTCTTTACGCCAGGCCACGGCTTGTCTCAAAGTCCTAAAAGATTGTTTCTTTCTTTGTTGACCGACTTTTACTGTAGCTTGAAACTTTTTAGTGCGTAGGTGTTGTTTAATACCTACGTATCCTTTTACTGTGCGGTATTCTGGATTCTTCATTGGTAACCTCCTAAGATCCAATCGTGAATCTCATCGGGATCAAAATAAAGGCGTCCAGCGCGTTTCTTCTTTGGGATTTCTCCCGTTGCAGACTTGTTATAGACTGTCCCTTTGGACAGTCCCGTGAACAATACTACATCATCAATAGTCCATATTCGTTTTTCAAAGAGCAGTTTGTGAGAATGATATCCATCTATGCCTGAACTGTCTTGATTTTTTGTGTCATTCATAAATTACCTCATGGAACAACCGGAACAGATAACATCGTTAGTTTTCTAATATCTTTTTAATGTGTTCCACTTGTAGCTTTTTCTTATTAATAGGGTTGATACCAACCCAAAATCTTACTTTCTTACCAATATTGTGATCCATCATCGGATTAGTCTTTTTCGCTTTTGGAAATGTTCTCTTTACCTCCTGCCCAAGTTTAATTGCACTGCATTTAGTAAAGCCAAAATCCTTACAGTATTCTTCATAATCCTTGTAGAGTTCAAATGTTGAAACTTGGTCTGTTTCTTTTAAGGTTTGTTTATAATTTTCCACTAAGAAGGTTTTCTCAGCATTTAAATCCAGCCTATATTCACTTTTAATCTGCTTTGATGTTAAAGGCTCAATAAAGTGACCTCTATTGAGTAAGCGCAATAATCCTTCTAGAGCCCAATTAAATATTCCTGACAGCTCGCCGGAGTCAATCCAGAAGTCCTCTGATTTAAGCCTTTTGTCTTGGTGTGCTTCATCAGTAAATTGTTTGGGCATATATAAAATGATGATTCTTCTAAACGTTCCATCACTTTTATCTTCAAACTCAGGTAGTGTGTTTGTTGCAAAAAGTAGTTTAGTATATGCTCTAATAACTCTTGGCTTCTCTCTAATCTGCCTTATTGTTAATTCCCCACCCGAAGTTATATTCTTGATCTTATCGGTACTGATTTTTTTATTCTCTGGTAGCTCATCACAAATATTTAGATATTTTGCTTCTAGCTGAGTGAGGTTATAAGGTGTTTTTCCTTCAAGGTCAGAAAGGGAAAGTGTCGAATAGCAATCGCTACCAAGCATTGATTTAATAGCAGCAAATAGGGCTGACTTACCATTAGCACCCATACCAAATAAAATGATAAGCTTTTCAAAGGTCATATCTCTTGTGCATGCTAGGCCAATGAACTCTTGAAAGCAGTCTCTTTGGTCTTGATCGGGAAGAACTTCATCTACTAATTGTAAGAAACGATTCGCTCTAACTTCAGGTACGTAATCTGTTTGAATTGTTTTAGTTGTAAAAAATCCTTTTGAAGTTTTATTGATAAATTCAAAATCATATTTTCCTGAGTGGTCATGTACACAAATGATCCCGTTATTTAAGGGGATATTGATTTCTGATTGATCTATTTCTGCAAGCCATTTCGCTTCATCAATTTTATGTTCTTCATCTCTTAGAAGTGCTTTTATACACATGGGGATACTCTTGAGTTTGTGTTCATTAATTGTATCGCCAAGTTCATTGTCTAGAAGAAAAGGAATTAATTTGTCGTTTATTAATTCTGAATCAGCTCTTACATATTTATTATCTTGATAAATATAGATTTCTTTGTTGTTGTGTAGCAATTTATGATCAGTTTCCTTTAAGAATCTATATGCAATGTATATTGGACTGTTGGTTTTCATTGTCCCTCTCTAATTGTTTGGTTTTAATAAAAAAGGGGACTATAAGTCCCCTGAAAATCAGTTAGATTCCAGCTTCGCAAAAAGCTCATTGTAGTTCATCTTTTGCTCGGCTCGCTTTACATTTCCGTTCTCGTGGAATTCAAGTATGTAATCAGCTTCGATGTTTAGAATGTTTTCCGAAACGTCCTTAGCAAGTTCAGCAATTGACCCATTTGATATGATTTCATGGCAAAACCCTAAAGCTTTGAGTGCTTTTTTAAGGTAATCACTTGGGCCATCAGCAATGCGGTAGCTGAAATCAAATTTTGGTTTTTGTCCTTCATCGTTTGTGAAGGTGATAAGTACACGAACTTTGTCATGTACTATTCGGACAGAATGTCCAAGCAGTTTGTAAGTCATGAATTCCTCCTAGACTGTTGTTAGTAAACACCGACATGAAACTGTAATCATGCCGATGCGTACAACTAACAACGTAAAGCTGCTTTGAAAAAACATTTACGAGTTATCCGTTAAGAGGATTAGTCTTTTCCGAACATTCCGTTATCCATGCTTCGTTAACTTCATTAAAAAATATTTCAACAGGTACATTCAAGACTAACTTTGCATATTCTATTAAAAAGAGTATCGAGATCCCAACTCCAGCTTCTTTGTCACTGTAAGTTGATGGTCTCATATTTAGAATCTTAGCAACTTGTTTAATTGTCTTTTTGTTATCGATTCTTTTTGTTTGCAAAAATTTACCCACAAAAGAATTAAAATCTTTTATTAAATGAGTCATTACGAGCTCCTTATAAAAATTTATATTGATTAAATTCCTATAAGGTTGTCTTTGTCTGTGAATTTCTGAACTGGATAGCTCAGAAGAATAATGAATTGATTGTATTTGGTTTTAATTAGAGGTGACCTTAAGAGTCTTTTTTGAAGAGATCGTTTAATGAATGCAGGAGGTGCATGAGCAGGCATCTCTTCAAGCTCCAATCTCTTATTAATTTTAGTTTTTTCATTATGAGATGCTTGTTTAATCAACTCCAGCAGTCTTGGGAGAGTTAGAAGAATAATGCCGCGATAGAGATATTCAGCAAGTCTATTATCTTCAATTTGAATGTTTTCTAGCTCGTCAAGCTCCATGTGAGTATCGATCATTAATTCATTATACCACAGTTTATGAGTCAAGATTAAATCTTTTTAAATTTAACAATTTAACACTCTTTCGACGGTACTAGGTATATCAAATGACCCGTATGGGACCCGTGTATGGGACCCTCGTTCGAGGTACCGGGGGTCATTTCTAAGGAGGAAATATGTTTGTAGCAATTTATTGTCGAACTTCTACAGGGATGCAGGAGAAAGGTTTAGAGTCTCAAAGAAGAGCATTAATTGATTACTGTAAAAGTAAGGGATTCAAAAACTATAAAGTTTTTGAAGACTCAGGAGTTTCAGGGACGAAGTCAAGTCGACCAGCTTTAAATGAAATGATGAAAAGCGTGGAGAGTGGGAATGTCTCAAAGGTAATGGTTTATTCATTCTCAAGATTTGCAAGATCAACAAAGCATCTATTGGAAGCATTGGAGTTATTCAAAGACAAAGAAGTAGACTTTATCAGTATTACAGAGAATGTGGATACATCTAGTCCAGTAGGACGTGCATTTTTTACGATTATAAGTGCAATCAGTCAGCTAGAGCGAGATTTAATTTCTGAACGTGTTAAGAATGGAATGAAGAACGCTAAGGCTAAAGGTGTACCGATAGGTCGAGAGAAAACGAGACCTGTGGAGAAAATCATTTCATTAAGAGAAAAGGGATACACGTATAAAGAGATCTCTAAGCTGCTTGATGTATCAGAAGGAACTATTAGAAATTCAATTAAAGAAGACTTACTCAAAAAGAAAGGTGAATATCCTTTATGAGTGCTAGGTGGCACTCATTTGAGAAGTGTTTAATGAGTAACTTAACTAAGGAGTATTTATGAAAAATGTAAGAAAGATTGTTTATGGATCAGTAATTGGTTTATCAGCGGGTGGTGTTATGCTTGGAGGCATGGTGATGAATGGTGTATTTGTTGGAGCATTAACTACATTAGGTGTTGGGTTACTATTTATTAAGCTAAAGGACTCAAGTCCCTGGTTATGGAGATGGCTTATAAATCATCCCTTATTCTTGGATATGGCCTTGTCCACAGCCTTAGTATTGGTAATGGGTACAAGTTCAGTTACATCTCTTATAGGTGGAGCGGCTGCGGCTTTATTTTGTTCAGCTGGGCTACAGTACTTTAAAGAGATCAATAATGAAGAACTACTTCCTGTAAAGTAAACATCTATCTAGGGCGTCCTTTCCTCATGGGGCGCCTTCTTTCAAGTTTCATCTTTTCTTCGTTGATTCTGTAATCTGTATTTGTTTCTTCTTTAGATTTTAGTGGATTCCACTTTGTGAGTGTAATGTAATCTTCACTTTTATAAATTTTATTGTTCGACTTGATTTTGTTGCTATTCATACTTCATTTTATCATTAACTTTATTGAGGAGACACTATCAGAGTGGTTCATTAAATAGTGGTGATTTCCAGCCTTTGTAGTAGGTTTGGTTAACTGTTATGAAAGAGCTTAAATTATATCATTTAAATAATATATATTTGAAATTATAGATGTTTTCGTGATCTTGTTCTATATAATCCTGAGAGTTGACAAGAATTCACCTATTCTTAAGCTTTTTTTCGGAAAATTATTCCTGTGCACTTTTGTCTGGATGGATGTAGCGAAACTTTCTTTAATAAAATCCGATATGTACAGTACAGGAGTATAGTATGCAATTGAATCTAGATTTAAAAGTTCGTAAAGAACCAATTAAAAGTATTAACAAAAATGCCTTTGAATCATTTATTGAGCTAATCGATGCTACAGCAGGATATTTTCGTTTTTCAAGTGAGCCAACAGCAAATACTTTTAGTTGTTTTAAAAAAGATGTTTTGTCTCTAACTGGTGATCTCATACCTCAAAGTGATCAAAAACGTTTAGAAAAACATTTGGAGAAAATATCTCCATTGCAGAAAGATTACATTGAAGATTATTTTGAAGATCCAACTCCTGAGTACCTACAGATTCAATTAAAATATTTAAAAAAATGTAAGGCATCTAAAAAACAACAGGGTGCTTTTTATACTCCTCATGATGTAATTCAGAATGTTTTAAGTTCAAGTCAAAAAATATGGAATTTAACAGATGCAAAACTAGAAAAGCAAACAGTGTTAGATCCAACTATGGGGGCAGCGGATTGGTTGTTAAATTGGTTTAATAGATTTCTTCAAGCAAAGAAAAATGTATCATTGTCTGCAAAGAGGATATTTTTTAAAAATAATATCCATGGAGTAGATCTAGATCCTGTTGCTGTTTTTACTTCAAGATTGTTGTTTTGGCATCAGTTTGATTATGAACAAAATATCATTAGTTGTTTAAGGTCAAACTTAATTCTAGGAGATGCTATTGATCCTCTGAGAGGACATTCTCATTTTAATGGCAAGACATTTGATATTATTATAGGTAATCCTCCATATGTTGTTCAAAACATGAAAAATTTGAATTGTTACACCAATAGTACAAATAATCTATATTCAGTAATTACCGAGTCAGCAACCAACATGCTAAAGCCTGGTGGGAAACTTTGCTTTGTTATACCTTTATCTTTTGTATGCTCAAAAAAGATTTATGATTTGCGCGAATTCTTTACTGCTGAGTATAAAGAAATAAACTATTCAAATTATGCAATTAGACCAATGAAGATGTTTGAAGGTGTTGATCAGAGAATAAGCATTGTTATTGCATCAAAGAAAAACAATTCAAAAGAACAATGCAAAGTCTATAGTACAGGTGGATATTTTAGATGGCGCTCTAGAGATGATCTTAATGCGTTATTGCTTAATTTGAAAGATAGAGTTGATGTAGATCTTGATAAGCTAGTGTATCACGGCTTGTGGCCAAAGTTAGCTGATAAAGTTGAAGCATCAATTTTGAATAAACTTAATAAAAATTCTTCACAGACAGGAACTCTTCTAGATTTAGTCTCTAATTCAAGCACAGATTATCCTGTCTATTATTATGGTAATGGAAGATATTTTATTAAAGCAATAAACTATAAACCGTTCTACAAGAACTCAACCGATCCTAGTAAAGAAAACAGTGAGTTGAAAGTTATCTACACTGATAGTGAGCAATCTCAGAAGATTATATTGAGTGTGCTCAACTCAAAGTTGTATTATTGGTTATGGACATTGTACTCAGATTGTTTTCATGTAGATTATAAGTTGCTTGGTCTGATTTCTCAGAATTTTGCATTTAACAAAATTCTTAAAGATGCAGACTCATTAATGAAATCATTCAAGTTAAACTCTATTAAAAAGAAACATGGTGATAATACAATTACAGAATTCAATATTAGAGCTAGTTATGGAACTGTTAAAAAAATTGATAAAAAAATATTTACCGTATTGGGTTTGAATAAATCAGAAACTAAATATCTAGATGAGTACGGAGAAAATGTTCGAGGTATTATCAAAAGCGAGGAGGCTGCATGATTCAAAGTATTATTGATGTACTGAAAAAATCAAAAGTAAATGCAATTCCTCTTGTCCTCGCTAAGAAGTTTTTTGCTCAGGATATTGAAGTTTTATTTTTTCCTGGATCAGGCAGAATGGTGTTGTTTTTACCTTTATCGAATGAAGGTGATGATAAATGGCGTATTCAGCCTTTTAATAAGACTTTAATTGCACTCAATGAAGCAAAGCAAAGAGTCAAGAATATTGAACTTGTTTGTTATCATGATTCAATGAAAGGGTTTTTGGTAGTATCTACATTGAGCTTTCTTGAAAAATATGAGTTCGATTCAGATGATGGTAGGCGAAGTGTTAGAATATCAAAGTTAAGTAAGGATCAAGAAAAACAAATTAAAAATGGTGAAGATGTTGAATTGAAAACAAATGCACTGGAAGGAAGATATACAACGATAGAAAATTACATAGAATTTCTACGATCACAATCTGGCACTGGCATCGTTGAAAATTCTGAAATTAGTAGTGATGGAAGTGTAAGGTCTAGTGATATCTATGCAAGTAATATTGTTCTGTATGGTCCTCCTGGGACAGGCAAGACAAGGGGAAGTATTTTTATCTCAAACCAATTACTTGCAGGTGAAAATGTTAAAACCTCAGCAACTGATATTCAATTTTCTACAATCGAATTAAAAGATTGCTCTACGCAGAATAAAAACTGGTATTCTGTACAATTTCACCCAAGCTTTTCTTACGAAGATTTCTTTGAAGGCTTAAGGCCTGTAAATCAGCAATCTGAAGGCAAAAATGAAATCTCATATGAAATTGTACCTGGGGTTTTTAAGATTATTGGACAGTTAGCAAGAACAAGTTATATGCCTGGAGAATATGGTATTAAGGTTGAAGCAATGCTTGCTGGAAAGGATCTTAGAACTTGGATAAAAGAAGGTCATAGCCATGTTGTCCAATATAGATTTTTAGAGAGAGATGGTTATTTCGAGTACAATGGAGAGAAAGTGTTCTCAACGGGGAATCACAGTCCAGAAATAGATGAATCAGCTAATCTCCCTAAAGATGAAAAAATTAATTTGTTTTGGTACTCATCTGCGAAGAAGCCTGAGCAGTTTGTTCTTTTTGTAGATGAGTTAAATAGGGGGAATCCTTCTCGTATTTTTGGAGAAGCTCTTTCGTTAATAGAAACATCAAAGAGGCTCGGTGGGACAGAGCCAACTTTTTTAAGACTTCCATATAGTCATGAGAAATTTGCTCTAACGCCTAATTTTAATATTCTGTGTGCTATGAACTCATCAGATAAGTCTTTGGCTCATTTAGATCAAGCATTTAGAAGACGTTTCAAGTTCATATATCTTGGACCAAATTTTGAAATAATTAAAGATAAGCGTTTCAAAAATATAATTTTTGAAGATCTGGTTGATGATAAATATATAAATATTGCTGCAAGCTGTTTTTCTTCAATAAACACAGCTTTATCATCCTTAGATGTTTCCATAGATAATCATATTGGTCATAGTTACTGCATTGATTTATTACTTAAATTAAAATTTGTTGCAAGCAATAAAGGTAACGTTGACAATGCATTTAAAAAATTATTCTCTAGATCTTGGAAGAATGAATTGCATCTATTGATAAGAGATATAATAGGCGAATTTAAAGTTGATGATTTTGTTGAGAGTTATTTTATAGAGTTGGAGAAAAACAAGGTCGATTTGGGGCGGCTTGGTTTTACTAAAAATGCAAAGTCAGAGTTTAAAAAGTTTCTTGGCTCTGCTAATCCAGAGGTAAGTAGCAATGTCTTTGAGGATGTTGCTTAATGCTTACTTTTTTTGAGAGAGATGAAATTCCTGATGAGATCGGCAGTGATAGAGCAAAATTACGTTTTTTGCAACAACATGATGTGAATGTAGACTTTACAAAAAATAACACCGTAAGGTTTTTTAATAGTGGAATTTTTCAGTTAGCAGACGGACCACCAATATTGATATTACCTTGGTTTCTAAAAGAATCTATGGAACTTCTAGATAATAGTAATAATGACTTGGAAAAATATGAGTTCTTCGATCTGATAAAGCATATAAAATATATAAGAGATAATGCAACTGCTCTAAAATCTGAGCAAAAAGGATTTTCTCTAGAAATAATTGTGCATTCTTTTTTGGTAAAAACAGAATTGTTTTTAAAGAGAATTATTGCAAATAATTACTTTGTTGATGTAGATGAAGAATTGAGTACGATTAAGGGAAGGTGGAACGCACATAAAGACCTAAGGAAAAACCATCGACCGATAAAGTTTAGTTGTTCCTATAGTGGTCTAGAGAAAAATATATTTGAGCTTTCATTGCTTAAAGGGTTTTTTAAAGACATTCAACAAAAAGTTAAAGCAGATAAAAATCAAAGAGTATTAGAAGCACTTTTTGTAATATTGTCTGACGTCGAAGAGATCTTTCCCTCAAGGCAAAACATACAAAAGTGTTTTGCAATAAAGAGTAGAGTTACTCTTGATAGAGAATGGCACTCTGTAATCACTTTTATTGCTGATTTTTACTCTGTGATTGACTCTGTTTCTGAAGATGCAGGAATAGCATACAAATTCCCATTAGATAAGTTTTTTGAGGACGTTGTGGCACAGTGCTTTAGAGAGCTACGCACACACAATGTTTCTACTCAGGAGAGAAGCTTGCTTATGGGGGGAGCGACTTGGTTAAGTTCATCTCGTGATGAAGAAATTCCTGAAAAGAAGGAAGTTAAGATCTACACAATTCCTGATGTTGTTATTGAGTCTGATTCTGATTATTTATTGGTTGAATGTAAATACAAACCATACAAAGCACCTTTTGATAAACTATCTAATGGTGTTAATAGTAAATCTATTGATAGAAATGATAGGAATCAAGTATTATCTTTTATTCTTTCTCTTCAGCCTGAAGTTTCTTTAGTAAACAAAAATATTACATTCAACGTGGTGTATCCGATAGTTAGTACTGAAAGGTTTACCAAATCAATTTTGCAGTTTCAAAAAGCATCAGTAGTCTTAGATGAAGATAATAAAGTTTTGCGTCAGGCCTTAAGCCGTCAACAAAACTGTTTGGAGATTAACTTTATTGGAATTAACCTGAGTGAATGCATGGAGAGTATTAAGAATAAGAAACTTAAAGAGTTTTCGAGGAAATTGTACCAGTTAGTTTCCAATGAAGTTATTCTGAAAAAAAGTGCATGAGTTGTATTTTATTGCAAATAGCTTTCGCTTGATTCGTCAATGTCCTTGCCTGCCATGGCACTTAAGTTGGCAATCTCGTCTATGTTGAAGAATATTTCTTTGCCGCTGTTTTTATCAATGGAAAATTTGTGTAAATGGTATGAAGCAAAGGCACGTTTCCTAATATTATGTAAGGGGAACTCTTCTTTTTTTCCAATTATTTCTAGTATCTTAATTCTGTTTTGCATAATTGTGAGCTGAGCACGTTCTTTTTGAAGTGCTTCTTCCCATACTGCTTTGTCTAATTTGTGGGCTTGAAGTTCTTGGCTTATTGTTTTCCATCTTTTCGAGAGCTCTTTTTGTGAGTAATTTTTCTTGTAGAATCTTGGCATAACTTTTTGTTTGCCTAGTATTGATAAGACTTGATCTTTTACTAAGTATAGACAATAAAAGACAAATGCTATTAATAAACAAAACCAAGTTAGAAAAAAGTATTCTTGTGAGTTCATTATGCAAACCTTATAGATGTTCTGCATTCATGAATATATCTATTTTTAAGTAGGGTGCCTATAAGATATAGTAGGCTGAGTAAAAATATTGATGGAAATACATCAAAGTCTTTTGCGTAATTAAGGTAAGTGCCTGGGTCAATTATGCGGTAATATATTGTTGGAAGTGCTATGAATAAGCTTGCTAGTATTGAAGTCATAGGCTTTATAAAAAATAAGAATATTAATGATCTTATCAATAATAAAGATATAGAAGTTAGAAAGCTTAGGTATAAATCTTCTGATATAAAATATGTATTAGAGGGGTTGATTCCTTTGAATTTTAAAAATTCGCTAAGCAAAGGGTAGAAGAAGACTATTATAGTCAGAAGTATGTCCAGTTTTGAGTATCTATCGTATTCCATAAGCTCTTTCTTTGTTGTACTTTAATAATATCAAGTGATTAGAATGGAGCAAGGTAAGTATCTTTTTCCTATCTAGAATGCGCGTAATTAGTAATGTTAACATGGATATGATGCTTGTTTTGGAGGTGTCATGAATATAGCTAATGTTTCATTTGATGAGTCTTTAGGAAAAGTTACTTTATTCTTAAGTGATGGTTCAGTCGAGCATGTTCATCTAGATCATTGTATTGATCATAATGTTTTTCTCTTAGAAGATACTGTAAATCTTTGGTTGAGAATTAAAGGCGATGGAGATGATTTTACTGACTTAGAAATTGAGGTTGATCCTTCGACATTAAACTTTAAGTCAATACAAAATTATTTAGAGTCGAATATCCTAAAGAATATAAGCGAAGATAAGGTTGCATAATACTTCTCGGTGTCTCGGTACACCGAATAAGTGAAATGACATGAAATTCTATGAATTAACATGAAGTTGAATGAAAGAAGAAAAACGCTGAAAGCCAATACAGTCCGATAAAATCACGAAATTGTTAAAGTTAAATCACAAGTCCAAGATACTTCTGGTAGTTCGGGCATTTCTTTTCTAACCTTTCGATATTATTGAATAAAAAATAAAACATTTTATAAGTTTTTGCCTATACCTACCTTTTTCCGACCTTTTTGTAAAAAACTTGGTCAATGAAAGCAAATTTTTCAAATGATCTATTTAAGGAGAAGACATTGTTTTACCATTGAAGAAAAGATTTTATGAGCAGATGATGCTCAATTACTATTAGATAAAAATACAAGGAGCTTACACATGAAGAAACTATTAATCGGATTAACTTTACTAGGATCATTATCATCTTTTGCATCATCTGATTGCAATTTAAAAATTACTGGCTGGACAACTGGCGGTGTTGGGTCTGAGGTTAGAACATCTGTTGAGACTTCTATGGAACAAAAGGGTTATGATCAAGTCTTAAATGGAGAAAGTTATAGCCTACATTATGAGACATTTGACAGCTCTCCTGACTTGGGAAAAGCTCGTATCTTCTCTAAAATTGTAATGACGAATTCTAATGGGCAAGAATTACTTAATAAGCAGATTGAAGGCTCAGGAATTGTTTTCTTTGATAAGCCAAAGGGAGCGATTAGAGAAACAACTTCTGATGCGATAATGCTAATTCCAACATGTGAAAAATTAAAGAAGCTCGAAAATCTCTAGGATTTTTACCTAGTACCAGTCACAAAGACAAAGAAATTTTAAAGATATCAAAAGGGCCGAATTAACGGCCCTTTTGTGCTTTTAGTATCTCTCAACAGGAATAGGTACTGGAGGACGTTCTACTTCTTCAGGTTCTTTTTTATGAATTTCTTTTTCTTCAAGCTCCACTTCCTTGACTACAGTTCGATAGTGATTTTGTGCCTCAGGTAGTTTGGGGATCGTTCCTGTGTAGTCACCTATAACTACCTTTTTGTCTATTTTTTGGGTCAGTGTAGGAGAATTTTCAATAGAAGTATCTCGTTCTCTAGATCTAGGTAAAATATAAAAAAATAATTTTTGAACAATGGTTATTAGAAAACTATTACTTAAATGAACAAAGGATAAAATTTGAAAAAGTTATTGTCAGGATTAATGCTTTTGGCATCAATGTCTACTTTCGCACAGACTTATATTGAATTAAGTCATTGTGGCAACTCCTACCAAGAAGATTTGTTTGAAGGCGTCACAACTAATAAGCTTGTTATTTTAAAGCATGGCGTTTTCTGTCTTTCTAAGACAAATGGTGAAATGAAAGAGCAATGTCCTGTAGCTCAGCAAATACAACTCAAAAAGTCTGAAATGGATAATACAATTATTATTGATCAAGTCAAATTAATGAAACGTGGTGATGTCTTAGATCATAATGGTAATAAATTTATCTGTGATTAAGCCACTAGGATTTTGACCTAGTACCAGTCACAAAGACAAAGAAAATTTAAAGATATCAAAAGGGCCGAATTAACGTCCCTTTTGTGCTTTTAGTATCTCTCAACAGGAATAGGTACTGGAGGACGTTCTACTTCTTCAAGCTCCACTTCCTTGACTACAGTTCGATTGTGATTTTGTGCCTCAGGTAGTTTGGGGATCTCTCCTGTGTAGTCACCTATAACCACCTTTTTGTCTATTTTTTGGTCAGTATGGGGAACTTTTTCAATTTATGCATATTATTTTCTAAGTTTTTATACAATTTCTTTTAAAAAAAAATTACGGCATTTAAAAAACCGTTAGAAAAAAATCAGAGGGATAATAATGAAGAAATTTATAGTCGGACTTTTTCTGGTAGTTTCATCTTTATCTTTTGCTGCAGAAGATTTTTCTGCTGATATTCAAAAAGATGGACTCCTAATCAGACCAAGATTTAATGAAAAAAGAATACTTGGCTATAATGGACATGAAAACTATAGAGTTAACAACGGTTTTACTGTTGATGAAATGCGTTTTGAAAGGAAACTTGATTTTGTTTGCACAAGTTACGGATTTTCTGAAGTAGAAGATTATGAATTAACTCCTATCAAAGAAGGGCAAAAAGTTGCTGAAATCTTTGGAGGTAAGTTTTATGAAGCTGTTGGAGAGTATCGCAATCAATTCAGTATGGTAGAAAACGATTCAAAAAACTACCTTCATAGACGTAATAGTAGAGTTCAATCTCCTAAATCTTCTGCATCGTCCTTAAACGGTTTTACTATAGTATCAGATACGAATAATTATTTTCCATTAGTGTTTTCGTGGATACTTTGTAGGTAGAGTTAAAGTCTATTGGTTTTTAATAGAGTGGTAGGCATAAAGACAAAGAAATTTCAAACATATCAAAAGGGCCAATATATGGCCCTTTTGTGCTTTTAGTATCTCTCAACAAGAACAGGTACTGAATGAAGTTTTCCTTTTATCTTGTCTATTTATTGGGCAGTGTATGTGAATTTTTCAAGTACCCTGATAAATTACCAATTCGAAAGTAATATTAATTAAATTACCTTATCACATAAGATTTATGTAATTACATATTAACGAAGTTCCAAATACAAGTGAAAATTTACACTACAGTTTGGGACAATCTCGGAGACTTATCATGAATGGAATAATTAATTTTTTAGCTGTTTTTTGCATCGTTATTTTAACATCTACTAACGCTAACGCTAATGGTACCTGTAGGCTTCATTATATAGGCATAGAGGATAATACTGAAGTTGACCTTTTGTCAGCTAAAAATCGGTTTAAGAGAAAAGACTTTATTGTTTTAACAAACACAAAACCTGTTCCTGGAGATTATGTTTTGAGCTTAACAAGTTCAAACATTGTAGCAGATGATCAATTCAGACCGTTTTTGTGTCTAATTACCTTAGGTAATGAATGTAAAACTACAGGCGGGCATTATAAGCACATAGAAGAATATTCTTTAGCTAAGGTTGATGAAGACGGGAGTCTTGAAATCCTGGAGCATTTAAATAGTGAAGTAGAATCGGGTATTAGCATAGAAGAAAAAAGTAAAAAAAGAGCTAGTAAGCTAGCTCACAAACTCAAAACTTGCCATTATTACTAGTTGTGGATTCTTTCATCTTGAATAAGCTTAAACTATTTTAGGCAACGTTTACACTCTGTGTTTAATTAGAAATGAGAAGAACTAGGCATAAAAAGGAAAAAATTATGAAGAGAATCTTGACTATAGTTTTAGCGATATTCACCAGCTCTGCTTTCGCATATCAGCTCGATGAAGTTTATCTTTTTGGGTATAAAGATGTAATGGAAAGACAATGTGAGCAAGTTATCGAATTGGCGAGAGGCTCAGCTTTAGTTGCTCAAAGAGGCCTAATCTTAGAAGAAAAAAGAAAGAAAGGTATAGATGTTTCTGATGAAGAATATAACAAGCTTACATATAAAATAGATAATGAACTTCGTACTCAAATATACGGGGGTCTATATATTGGTGAAAATCTTACTAATAACTGGGTTCGTGAAGATCAGTTTAGTGCTTTATGCTCGGTGACGTTTAGTGGGATAAGATAAATTAAATCTGAAAGGCAGGTATTTTTTTATGAAATCTTTAATAACAACATTACTATTACTTCCGCTTACTACTTTTGCTTCAAGCTCATCGAGTTGTACATATAAGTTTAGCTCCGATCTACTCGGTAAACTAGATGCTTATCAGATGACTGAGCTTAGAAAAAATTTGAGAGAGTTTGGTGCTAAATACGATGTAAACTCCAGCAATATATTAGGGCACCAATACGAAAATTTAGGTAATTCAACAAGCTATAATCCTTTCACTCTTTTACAAGCAGGAGAGTTCGGAGAGATTGAACAACACAGAGATACATACACTGTTAGAAAATCAACTGATGGCTCAATTGTGATGAATATTGTTAAAAGTCGAGAGCATAATATTGTAGGTAACTATCGCTCAGATGAAAATGTTGTGTGGGATATCGACGAGAGTAGCTGTGAGCCTTTTGAAAGTGAAAGTATTAGAACCTCAAGTTTAAAGGTTGGAGATATCGTACCGGTGAAAATCGTAGTCGATAGATCAAATGACTGGTCTTACGCTGAATTTAAAATCCTAGAGGTTCGACAAACCAAATATAGTGGAGGGGAAGCTTATAGGGTTGAGCTTCTCGATCCGGATACTGATATTTCAAGCTGGAGACCAGCTGATCAAGATTTGGTTTTAAGAGATAAATGGCTATGGCCAATTGGAATTAAACAAGAGTTTTTAAAGGCTCAATTTGATCAGGAATAGGCCAACGTTTAAAATTTAAATACATCAAAAGGGCCTTCAATCTGGCCCTTTTTTCGTTTATTTACAAATATGATTTTATTATATTTTTAGACATAGTCTTACTATTTTTCAAAGATCAAGTGAAAATACCTGAGTAATGCTATCTTTAAATAAAATTTTTAATGTAATAATCAATTTATAAATATGGTTTGAAAGGAGCTTTATGAAAATTCTATTAATTGGAATGATTTTAATGATGTCAGTAGCATCATTTGCAGATACAGATAGAGTATACTCTTGCGAGGAGTATGCAAGAGAAGTTGTGGCAAATACTATTGTTCAGCTGCAAGAAACATCTGATGCAAAAGAGGAATATTTAGCAGATGCACTTTTTAAATTAAGCATTGCTAATGCGGCAATGTCTGCTGCTCCTAAAGCTGGTGATAGTTATACTTTTATAGGTCTTGAAAGAGCCGTTGATACAGTAGATGCTGAAAACGCTTCAAGAAAAGATCTTATGGACAGACAGCTAAAAGTCTTGTCTCAGGGGATAGAAAGATTAATTAACGAGTGCTTAAAATAGAGAGCATAGAATAATTACACGTAAGTCAGTGTAAGTCGTTTACAAATATGGCAGTTGCTACAAGTTTCGAAACAAATTATTTCGGAGGAATTTATGAAATTAATTGTAGCACTGTTCTTTTTAGTCAGCCTTAACTCGTATGCTTGGGAAAATTTTGAGTTTGAAGGCGTAAAAAACAAAAAAATTGTTTTCACAAAATTTGGCGCCCATTCAGGGAAAAATGGTTCAATTCTAGTTTCAACAGGTCGAACAGAAGCTTCGTTGAAATATGAAAATATCGCTAAAACTTTTATCGAATCTGGTTATTCTCCTGTCTATGTCATAAACCACCGAGGTCAGGGCTTTTCAGAGCGACTTCTAAGTGATCCCCATAAGGGATTTGTTGAAGACTTTTCTCATTATTATTCTGACTTTCATAAGTTTGTTGAAATGGTTAAAACTGACCCTGATACAAACGTAAATAAGATGTATTTGTTGGCCCATTCTATGGGGGGAGCAATTGCAACAGGTTATCTTCAAAATTATAAAAACTCTTTTAAAAAAATCGCTTATACGAGTCCAATGTTCGGAATTAAACTTGAAAAAAGTGAATTGTTAACTTTAGCAAAGACTGCTTTAAGCTGCTACACTCCTTTTGGGCCTGGTTGTACCGATTACGTTCCTGGAGGAAGTGCTTTTAGTTTTGATAAAGTAGACTTTGAAACGAACCAGCTAACTAGTAACGAGGAAGAGTATTATAAAATCTTTGAAACATGGAATCTTTTCCCTGAGCTTCAGTTAGGTTCAGCGACTTTAAGGTGGGTTAGGGAAGCAATTCAAGCTAATAGAGAAATGCGTAAATACTTTCAGCTGGCGAAGATGAAAAATACAGAAGTTCTATTACTTCAAGCAGGTCAAGACCAAGTTGTTGAGAATAAGAAGCAGAATGAAGTTTGTGCAACTATTAATCGAATCAAGTCGGGTAACTGCAAAATGACAATTTACAATCAATCTTTGCATGAGATTTTAATTGAGAAAGATGAAATTAGATCCATGGCATTTCAAGAAATATTCGATTTCTATAAAACTAGATAGAATTTATTAAAACTACAGTCTCAAGGGCCATTTTTATGGCGCTTTTTTTTTGTCGAAAACTTTGACAGCAATAGGAATCTTTTCAGTCGCTCCCCAAAAAACCTTTTTCAAAGATATTATAAGAAAAATTAACAATAATTACTAAACACCATCATAACTTGGTTAAGGAGAAAATATGAAAAAATTAGTAGCAATAGCAAGTATGGCATTATGTTTTACCAGTGTAGCGGATGAAGGGATTTTTGCCTTGGAAGGGAAATATAACTTAGAAACTAAAAGTGCTAATAAAAGGTTTGCCATTGGTGAATTAAAGCAAGATGGTCCTGAACTTTATAGGGTTACTATCTCTCCTGATAGAAAGGGAAATCCTAGGATTTTAAGAATTAGAAACTTGGAAGAAGGAGTGACTTTGAAATTGCCACTTAAGGCGGACTCTTGTGTAAGTGATGATATGACCGGAGAAAGAGTTGGTTTTGGCTACGAGGTTTACGAAACTGAAAATTGTGTAACAAGTCTCGAGGGTAATACTGTGAATTCTAAAATGGTAGTGACCCAAGAATATGAGATGGTAGGAATTTCTAGTGAAGTTATTAATAAAGCTTACGATTTTATAACTGGAAAAAAAACGTATCTTAAAGAGAATCATTCTACAGTTACAAATGAAATTGATTTTAAGGTCGAATTCTTTAAAGACCAGATTCATGTAACAGTTTCTGATTCCTATGATGAAGAGCTCGGTGGAGCAACCGTATTGAAACTAACAAAAAATGAGTCAAGCAAGTAGATAAGGAAATAATATGAAAAAGAATTTAATGGTTTTACCTCTTTTAGTATTGGCTGCAAACAGCTTCGCAGGAATGTCTATCCCAAAGGATAGAGTATACGGTAGGTATAATTTTGTAGCGACTGGTAAAGATGCCGAAATTTTAAAATCAGTTGTAGGGAATAGAGGCTTTGAAGGTGAGGATATGGGGGTTAGAGCAATTATCTGTGAAAATTCAAGATGCTTAATCAATGCAGATGTCTCAAGCCTTTTGAAGACTGAAAAAAACGACGGTGTAAAAAACCGTGGTGCAGGAGATGCTTTCACCAATAAAGGAGATAGAGTTGTTACAAATTATCATTATGTAGACTATTTTGCTAATCTTCCTCATATTGCTGGTGAAACATACTATGTTTCTCCATCTGCATCTATGTATTATCATCGAAGAGATGATGTATTGGATAGCGATGAGGAGCTTTACAAAAAACTAAAAAAATCTAAATCTGAACATGTAAAGAAGAAAGTAAACGACAAGGGAACCCTGTATTCAGTAGCAGGAGAAAATTTTCATATTAGCTGTATTAAATATAATGATCCGAAAGAATATAAAATGGGTGGTGGTGGCCACGGGTTCTCACTTCCTGATTGGATGAGAAAAGATATAGACCTAGAATATAGTTGTAGAACCTATATTAAGGCGATGCTAAGCGAACTTTCTGAACCGGTGGTTGTTAGTACGGAAAATAACGAGGTTCAGGTTCTTCAACTATCTCATGATAAAGGGCTGATCCCTTCTCAGGGTGTAAAAGTCAGGATGGTACTTGAAGAAACCCTCAGTAAAGGAAGTGACAATTTTGCAGAGATCACAACTGTGACTAATGCGGATGGAATTGCAAAGGTAGATAAAAAGCTAATATTGACGCATTCTAATGAGGATGTTCAAGGTTTTACGCTGCATACGAATGTTTATACTAGCACTTATATCGATTCATTGATGAATCTAAAAGGCTGCAAAAAAGAAATTCGAAAAAGCGACTTCCTTAAAGTTGTGGGTATCGATAAGACAACTGGCAATATTTTAAGACTTAAACGAGATGAAAATCTGTGCGGAACTTCTTATTCTGGTGTTAATGTTAGTGACAATAAGGCACCCAGTCTAGTTAAAAGAATGAATCAAGCTGGTGAATATGTGGATGTTCAATGTGTAATCGTGGGGACTGATTTTCCACTATCAGATTACGATGCTACTCGAAAATATGGATGGAATTCTCCTGAAGCAGAAGAGTATGAGAAAAAAGAACATCATATTTCTAATGCAGAAAGCGTAGAAAGTGCTGTTGCGAGAGCACAAGAAGCTTGTTTAGAATCCAATATGTAAATGTGAAACCGAAATGGAGGGCCGTAGCGAACGGCCCTTTTTTTTTGATTACTTTTTAAGCTAATTCAACCTGTACTCATTTTGCCTTGTACGTAATATCCATCTCGTTGATGGCTAAAGATTTTGAACAACGCAAAGAAATTATAGAAATACTCAGGACGTATCATATTCGTCTATAATCGAGACACCGAATTCGATTTTTTTTGATAAAAATAGATAAATAATTGATTTTCCTTCTTGAATTTGGCATCTGGATTGCAAATTAAATTTCGAATTTGTTTAAAGAAGGAGACTTAATGAAGACGAGTATATTCATGTTTTTTACTGTATTTTCATTTGCTGTTTTAGCACAAAATATACAGGACTTTAAGAGCGATGGTGAAGAGCTGACTTCATATAATTGCGATGTAGTTTTTGATAGCGCTGAAAGAAATAAAGAAATTATCGAAGATGATAGAATTGATATGAGTAGGCATTACCACCTTAGGGCCACTAGTGCGACAGAGGCAGTTGTTGCAGCTGAAGCAAGGGCACAAGCTTTTATTGATGTTCTTCAAGTGACTAAATCCATAGTTTTAAATAGTTATGCATCTGACCTTAAAAGTGTAGCTAATGGAAATATTAAAAGTGCTAAATGTATGGAAGCAGGAGTTTGGGAATAATTAGGCAATTAAAATAAAGCTAGACTCAAATCTGGTTCGAGATAAAGATGAGGCATTAGTTAAAATCGATTGTTTAAATTATAATCCCCTCTCTATTTTGTCTAGCTTAGTTCACATTAATTCCATAAATTCTTAAGCTAAAAATTCTAGTTTTCGTGTACCTTTAAAAAAAGGAATCACGTATGCTATGGAAGAAAGCACTAATTTGTTTACTTACTTTTGGAACTCTAGATTTTATCTGGTTTAAAGTCTTTATGAGTGATTTCTCTCGAACTCAAATCGGCCACCTCATGAGGCCTTATGCTTCTGTATGGCACGCGCTAGTTAGTTATTTTCTTATGATTGTTGCAGGTGTGGTCTTTATCGATATCGACCCGGGTGGTAGCGTCAAAGCAATTTTAAAAGGCGCATTGTTAGGTCTCTGTATTTTCGGAATCTTCGATTTTACCAATGGAGCTCTTTTGCAAGGGTATACTCTAAAGTTTGCCTTAATTGATACTCTTTGGGGGGGATTTATGTACGGTGTTGCTGGTTACTTATGTTTTAGTATGGCGCGGGTTAGTTAGGTACTAGAAGGAAGTGTCTAACAACTTTACACTCTATATAAAGTTTATCTCAGCAAATAAATAGAACCTAATTCTGTTCTACAATATAAAGAAAAATTGGAGAATAGAATGAAATATTTTATCTTGGGAGCCTTAATTTTTACCTCATTGGCAACTTATGCAGGTCCAAAAAAGCTAGTCATTGATACATTTGAGTGTTCTGGTGGTCCTGACAGTCGATTAAATGAGTTTGATCAAAACGTAGAAACATATTTAATTGGTAAAATGGGGCTAGAGTTTTCTATTGAGTTTAAAAATGGTTCAGCATTCGGAAAGCTTACAACTGTTTGTAGTGAAGAAGTTGAAGAGTATGTTTATCGCCCGCAGGCAGTTAGATTGGATTCAGATGATTACGCTAATCAAATTGGCGACTATGCTGGGAAAGAAATGATGGTTTCCTACCAAGATCTCGATATCATGCCTTATAGCTTGACCCAAGATGCTGATTGCCTCGAACAAAGTCAGGCGAGTTTTCAACATCTTTATAGCATAAAAGGTGAACCTAAAAATGGAATACTTCACCCTACAATAGCTGCTTATTCAAGAGTCTTTTGTGAAGAGGGTTCAGTTCTATATTTTAAGATGAAAGAAGTTAAGTGATTTAAAGATTTATGGGTTATAAAATAATTATTGGGAACTTAACTTACAGCTTTAAGTCCCTAAAAGTCCTTTTAGCGAAAGCTTCTCCCCTTAGATCAGCTGATCAACTGGCAGGAATTGCCGCGAGTACTCAAGTGGAGCGTGTGGCCGCACAAATGTGTCTTGCTGATTTAGAGTTAAAAACCTTTTTAAACGAGAGCTTAATTGATCCTGGTAAAGATGAAGTTTCACGTCTTATTGAAAAACAATTTGATTCAGATGCGTTTAAACTAATTTCCCACCATACCGTGGGCTCGTTTAGAGATTGGCTTCTTGACTACACCACGACAAATAAAGAATTAGAGCGTATCAAATGGGCGCTCACACCTGAAATGGTCTCTGCCGTGAGTAAAATCATGCGAAATCAAGACTTGATTAGGGTTGCTAAGAAATGTGAAGTCATTACCCGCTTTCGATCAACAATGGGACTTAGAAATCATATCGGAGTCAGGCTCCAACCTAATCATCCCACTGACGACGAGAAGGGGATTTTTGTCTCCATAATGGACGGTTTAAGTATGGGGGCTGGGGATGCAATGATCGGAATTAATCCGGCGACTGACAATCCAAATAATGTCACAAGGTTAATTAGGCTAATTGATGATATCCGCTTAAAATATGAAATACCAACTCAATCCTGTGTCCTCACTCATGTGACAACTCAAATTGATTTAATGAAAAAAAATATTCCCATGGATTTAGTGTTTCAGTCGATTGCAGGGACTGAAAAAGCTAATCAAAGTTTTGGTATAAACCTCTCGATGCTCGCTGAAGCCAATGAAATGGCGAGGGCCCAAAAAAGAGGTTCAATTGGGGAGAATGTGATGTACTTTGAAACAGGGCAGGGAAGTGCACTTTCTGCGGGAGCTAATTTTGATGTTGATACTCAGACTTGTGAAGTAAGAGCATACGCCGTGGCCCGAGAATTTGACCCTTTTCTAGTGAATACAGTCGTGGGTTTTATAGGACCTGAGTATTTGTATGATGGAAAACAGATCACAAGGGCAGGGCTTGAAGATCACTTTTGTGCTAAATTATTAGGTGTGCCTATGGGCTGTGATATTTGTTACACGAATCATGCCGAGGCAGATCAAAACGATATGGATAACCTGCTTACTCTACTTGGAACTGCTGGTTGTAACTTCATTATGGGAATACCTGGTGCTGATGATATCATGCTAAATTATCAATCAACATCATTTCATGATGCCCTATACTTGCGTTCTACTTTGGGTCTTAATCCTGCACCTGAGTTCTTAGCATGGCTAAAAAAGATGAATATATTTAATGAGAAGATGCAAATAAGCTCAGATCAAACGAAATTTTTAGCTGGAATAAATTATGAAGTTTGAAGATTTGAAGAAATTCACTCAGGCCAGAGTTGGTCTTGGAAACAGTGGAGGAAGCATACCTACAAAGCAGTGGTTAAATTTTGCTTATTCTCATGCGGCAGCTGTCGATGCGGTTCATATACCTTGGGAACTCCCCCTAGATTTAGATTACCAATTTGAAGTGCTTTCTTCTCGGGTTAATGATAGGGCCGAGTATTTGAAACGCCCAGATTTAGGAAGGCTGTTATCTCCCGAATCGATTGATCATCTTAGAGCGCAAAATATGACAGGAGACGTGTTAATTTGCGTGTCAAATGGACTTTCATCTTTTTCAACGGCAAATCATCTTGAGGGATTTCTAAACGCTTTAACGGCGGATTTGGAGCGAAATAAGCTCACTTTATTTGGTGGAAAGATTTTTCTCATTCCAAATGCAAGGGTAGCCGTCATAGATCAGTTTGGTGAAATTCTGAAGCCGAAATTATCTTTAATGATTATCGGAGAAAGGCCAGGGCTATCCTCCCCAGATTCTCTGGCCTGTTATATGACATATGGAGCAAAGAAAGGGCTTAGCGATGCCAATCGAAATTGCATATCAAATATCAGACCACCTCATGGGCTTAGTTATCAAGAGGCAAGTTCAAAGACTCTTTATCTTGTAAAAGAAGCAATTCGTAGAAAGCTATCAGGTGTAAATTTGAAGGATGAGTCTGATCAAATAGAAGTAGAAAAGAAATTAGAGTTAGAATAGGGGAGCATAAACTCCCCTTATTAATTATCTTTGAATGGTACTTAAGAACCTGGCAATACTTAGCTTATATAAACATTCAGTCTCTTTGGATCCACCAAAGACGATTGCATTTTTCTCAGCTTCTTTTTGGTGACAGACCACACTTCCGTCTTCAGACATTCTAGACTCGATTGTCTCAGAACCAAGAGTTTCTGGTGCATATTTCATTTTGTCTTCATCGCTCATTGATTTTAGATCTGCAAAAACGGTGGTTGTATTGGAGCCACTGGTAATCAAATATAGATACGTACCAGAGATTACCGCCCTGATTGGTCTATTATACATATATGAACCCATTCCGAGCAAAATTGCTGCTTCTTCACCATAAATATCCGCTAGCATTAGAAGATCTTTATTTTCTCGTAAGCTTTCTGGAATATTACCCTCCAGGATAGAAACAGCATCTTTTTCAGAAATTAGGTTAATACTAGTATTTGAAGACTGAATTAGTTTACTGATTTCTTTAAACTTTTTTACGGGAAGAAAACAACCTGATCTCGTTTTATAGGAGAGTTGTTCGTAATCAATAGAGTACTCTTTTATGCAAGAAACCTTGTAAAAGCTAGTTTCTGTTGAAACCTCAAATTGAATATAAGCATTGTTTAGTTTACTTCTGACTTCGTATAGAAAATTTCTCTGCTCGATACTCAATTCAGATTCATCTGTATTAGTTTCTGTTTGATGATACATAACTAGAAAATTATCTTGACCTCGTTCACCTTTAGCTAACGCCCTATTCATAAGTTGTTCGAAATAAGGTGAGTTTTCAGCCTCTATAAAGACTTGAGGCTGTGTGCTCAGTTCTCTTAAGTAGTCATGAGAGCTCAATGCTTTTTCAGGTAGATTTGATTGAAACAATTGAGCCCTTCCTTCAAAATCAACTTGATTCGCTAAAGCTCCAAATGTCACTGTCATGGCAAGTGCTGCCGATAAAACCTGTGTTCTCATTTCTTGGTCTCCTTAATATTTTGTCCCATTTTACCAATTGTTATTTACGTGTTTAAGATGAAATGAAATTTTTATGGATGGTGTATAAGAACTAGTCAGTTCCGCATTTTATTCTCAGCAACAATCTGGCAGGCAAAGCATATTTGACTCCGAGATCGAATGGCGTTTTAATTGTTTTATACGAGTTTTTAAGGAAATTTTATGGGGTACAAGTCTTTAATTTTATTTTGTAGTGGACTTTTTTTGACGGGTAATTGTCTTGCCGAAGTGGAGTTGAAGTGGGGGATAGATGAAGTATTGGCCCATCAAATACGTATTGCTCGGGAAGTAAAAGAGAAAATAGAAAAAAAGACCAATGGCGAAATTAGAGTCAATATCGTGCTGTATGGAGAGGAACATTTAAAGTCACCTCAAAAAGAAAGATTTGATATTCATCAAACAATAGTTGGAAATTATTCAGAGAGAGTACCAGAATTAAAAATTTGGGAGATTCCTTACTTGTTTCAAAGTAAGGCTCATGTGGAAGCTTATATGACCTCAAGTCGAGGGCAGGCAACTCTTGCGAAAATAGAAGATGATAAGTGGCTTCCGATTAATTATTCCTATGCAGGAGGTTTTCTGCATTTTTATAGCAAGAAGAAAATTTCAAATTTTAGCGATTTAAAAGACGCTAGTTGCGGCTTTGCTCCAAGCTTTGGATTTTATGAAAGCATTATGAAACCTTTAAGGGTAATGGTAGTCAAAGAAGGTGAAAAAGAAAATTGTTTTGAAGCTCTATCATCTGAGGTTGATGGTATCTATGCTAGGGGTGATGCTTCCGATTTTGTATTAAACTTAACTCAGCACCGAGTGGTGACAAGGGCCACTTATATCTCAAAAGAAAAATTGAAAGCAGTTGGTAAATGGGGAAATCAGCTAGTTGATCTTATCACTCAGGGCTTAAATAAAGAACGCAAGCTTGTTTATGAGGCTAGTGATCTTGCTTTAAGCTTAGTTAAAAATAGAGGATTGCAAATAAACGGTCAATCATTTAGGGAGTCAGTAGTCGATTCAAATGATTATCGGATGATGATATCAAAGCTTTCCACTGAAGCGAAGGCTGAATATGAATTCATTCAATCTTTAAATACCAATCGTAAGTTGAGCTCTTTGAGCAAATAAGGATTTAGTATGTTTTTTACTCGAAATACATTATTGGTTTTCACACTTATCTTGATGCCTTTTAGTGCTTTTTCAGCAGAGCAAGTATTGAAATGGGGCATAAATCTTGAACCTCTTCATTACTTCATACCGGCTGCAAAACATTTTAAACGAAATGTTGAGCTCAGAACTAATGGTCGAGTTAAAGTCGAATTGAGTTTCGGAGAGTTCAAGCAAGATGAGCGAGACCATTTAAAAGATGTTGAATCGGGTTACTACCATATGGGACAGGAGACTGTTTTCAACTTAGAAAAGAAAGCACCTGAGCTAAATTTGTGGAATTTACCTTTTCTATTTCAAAATAATGAGCAGGTATTTAAATACATGGAGTCAACACTAGGGAAGAAAACATTAAGCCGTTTAAGCCAAGATAAAGTTGTGGCCATCAACTATACGTACTCAGGTGGTTTTGTAAATATTTTCGGAGAAGAGCTAAACTCATTTTCAGATCTTAGAGGAAAAAAACTAGGTCTTGAAACTTCGAATCATGAGTATCGTAAGCATTTACTAGATCATTACAAGATTCAAGCAGGAGAGTATGGTGATAACAAATTACAAAACTCCGAAGTTATATCTTCAACAATTGATGAACTTACGGAACTGCCTTTGAAAAAACGTAAGTATCTAAACGTTACTGAGCACCGAGTGTTTACAAGAATTCTTTTTATTTCAAAAAGTTTTTTAAACTCATTATCTAAAAAAGACCGTGCTATTTTAATAGAAGAAGCAAACACTGCTGCAATTTTTGAAAGAGAAATGGCAGTAGCTTCTACCGATATTCTGACTTCTGTTCTTGAAAATTTAGGTACAAAAATTAACATTTGGAACCAGTATCAAAAAGCAGAGGCTAAAGGTCGTTTTAAGGAATTATACTCTAAGCATCGGGAGAAATTTGGAGGGGAGCATATCGATTTCATTGAGTCCCTGATTATTAACAGAAAAGTCTCAGGTGTTAAAAAATAGTGGGTCATGAATATTAAAGACTGTTTCTTTAATCCCAGTACGATAAAAACATACGCTGAAGAACTAACTGTTTTAGACAATAGAATCGAAGAAGTTTTATACGACCCATTAAATGCCCCACGTGAGCTGAGTATAGCGGCTAATTTATATTTGCTGGAACATTTTAATGAAGAAATAAAATCTAAGACATTGGAGAGTTTTAGTTATCAGATAAAAGATGATAAGACTCTTTTTGAAGATAAGATAGTGATTGATTATCGGGCCGATAATAATATTCTTAATCAATTTCAATTAGATATTAGAGAGCCAGGCGAAGTTTTCTCTGTCAATTATTTGTTAGCGTCTAAAAAAAAGAAGTATAAGTTCTTTGATAGAGCAATTAGTTTCTATCCCAAACCACCTCTGCCAAAAGGAGCGGAAATTGAGCTTCCTTATGGAATAGGAATGAGCCCCGGTGATGATCGTCATGTTCTATACTTCTTACACAAAGATTTAAAGGGGGTATGTGAGTTTTTTAATACCTCTCTTCTTTGGCTTGAAGGTTTTACTGAGTTAGTGGACCGTGATGTAAGAGCATATAAGCTATTTGCAGTATCTTTTAATAGTAAAACCTTGGTCCCAATGACCCTTAAGAGATACATATATCCTTCAGATGTTTTTTTACGTTCTGTTGTATATGACGAAATTCATGGAGGTCGAAATAAGAATTAGTACTCCTTGGGTTTATAAACCTGTTTTAGATCTTATCTTTTTGGTTCTTCCTGGAGCTTTGTCAGTGATAGTTATCGCATGGGCAAAATATTTTAATCTAGTTGATTTCGAAAATTTTTCATATTTTTGGCTAGTCCCTATTCTTTTGCTTGATGCTTCACATTTTTGGTCCACTATTTTTCGGACTTACCTAAGTTTAGAGGGGACGAAAAATTTTAAAAAAGTCATGATTTGGAGTCCTATTGTTTGTTACTTCGCCTGTGCAATTTGTTATTTTATTGACCCGATAATTTTTTGGAGATTATTTGGGTATTTTGCTCTTTATCACTTAATGAGGCAACAAGATGGACTTCTTAGAGTTTTATCTCGGAAAGATGAAATGGGGGGGGGAAAGAAATTTGATATATTTTGCATTCAAGCATTTGTTTTATTGCCTATTTTGTATTGGCATTTTACGCCTAGAAGTTTCTTTTGGTTTGATGAGTCTTTGTTGATGATTTATCATTCTCCTCTTTTAAGTCAAATTGTTTTGAATCTAATGTTTGGATTGTTAGGAGTTTATCTACTAAAAGTTCTATTAGAAATAATTAAAAAAAGGAAAGTTAATTTAGGCACTATTAGTTTAGTTCTTTCTACTTTTGTGACATGGTACTTTGGGGTTATTTACTATAACAGTGATACGATTTTTAGTATAACTAATATCGTTGCTCATGGTGTTCCTTATCTTTATATCATTTTTGTTTCTACCTATAGTACTCAGTTTAAGTCTTCTTTTAAATTTGTAGAATATTTTTATAGCTCATCATTTTTGGTGGCGATTATCTTTTTTTGTCTTGTACTTCTAGGCCTATCTTATTTTGAAGAATTTCTATGGGATATTTTGTTGTGGAAGAATACTCGTAATTTTTTAGTTGAAGTTAAGCCTATTATTTTGACTGAAGCTTGGCTTGTTGTGTTGGTCCCTTTGCTAGCACTGCCAAAGATGACACACTATTTAATTGATGGGTTTATCTGGAAAGGAAGGATCAGGCCCAAAGGATTTCGATTTTAGCTTTTCTAAATTTTTCATGGTATTTTTAAAGTCATAGAGGAGAACCATTCTGAAAAATACAAAAAGATCACTTACACTTAAGCTAGTGATTTTTATCTCTGCACTTACTTTTGTGTTGTGGTCATTCTATGCGACCTACGAGGCTCAGATGGGAGCCGTTAAAGCAGACTTGCAGCTTCATGCTGACAATATAACAAATGGAATCGGGCAAGAGTTTTCAGGGTCAACGGATACTCTTTATTCAATAGCCAATCTTTTTACTATATTAGGAGATGTAAATTCTTCTGTATTTCATGAGTTTGCAGTAAAAGTCATCAAGAATAAACCAGGGATATTGTTAGTTGAATGGCAGCCAAGGGTGAAGAGAAGTGAGGTGAGTTCATTTTTAAGAAAGGCCAAGGAGCTTGGTGTAGAGAACTTTAAGATGGTCGAGCCTGATTCTTCTGGTAAGTACATACCTGCAAAGCTGAAAAAGGAGCATTTTCCAGTTCTTTTTTCAGTGGCAAAATTTAAGAATTTGACTTCAATTGGGTTGGACTTAGCCTGGTCAGAGGAGAGAATGGCCTCTAAGTATTTAGCACGTGATTCGGGGCTTGCCGCTGCATCTAATACCTTTGATATCTTTCTTACCTCAAAAGAGAAAAACAAAGAGCACCCAGGATTTGCTATTACGATACCTATTTACGCAACAAAGGTGGAGCCAGAAACAGTAGAAGAAAGACAAGATAAATTAAGAGGTTATTTAGCAGCAGTTTTTTATACCGATGGGTTAGTTGCACCTATCGAAAAATACTTGATAAAAAATAATCTTGGAATTCGTCTGATAGATAAGGGGACTGATAAAACTGTTTTCGAAAAAGTTGGAGATGTTCTTTCAGTAGGGAAAGTAACGAATTTTTTAGAAATTTATGGGCAGAAGTGGGAAATTCAAGTTTTTCCAAAAGCTGGCTTTTTAAAAAAATATTTCCTTTTTATAGATTTTTTGTTTCCGGTTTCTCTTTTGATTTTTCTATTGTTTTTAATATTGATTTTATACCGAAACGAAAAACAAAACAGAGTTCTAGCAAAGATACAGGTCCAACTTGAAAATGCACTAGAAGATGCAAAAGCTGCGGCGAAATCAAAAATGACTTTTCTGGCCAATATGAGTCATGAAATCAGAACTCCACTCAATGCAATCATAGGTTATGCTCATCTACTCCGTGTGGATGTAAATAATGATGATAAAAAACTCTACACTTCGCGAATGATTAGTAATGGCGAATTATTGCAGAATACGATCGATGATATTTTAGAGATTTCAAATTTAGAAGAAGGAAAAGTCTTACTCAATTTTCATGATTTTAATCTCTTAACTTTGGTCGAGGAATTAAAAGATCTTATTTCGCTAAATCGCAAGAGCGAAGAAGTTGAATTCAAAATCGATCTACAAACAGATCACCACCTCTACCACGGAGACTCCTTTCGTATTCGACAGATATTGATCAATCTGTTGAGTAACTCTTTAAAATTTACAGATAAAGGACATGTGAAACTTCTTTGTCGTGAGGAGAGAGGGGACACATTTTATTTGCATTTTGTAGTTGCTGATACAGGAATCGGGATTGATCCAGATTATCTTGAGCGTGCAACTGCAGCATTTTCTCAAGAAGACGAGTCTTTTAGTCGAAGTAAAGGTGGTGTTGGGCTGGGCCTATATATAACCAAAAAACTGGTGGAACAGTTAGACGGAAAATTCGATATTCATTCTGAAAAAAATAAAGGCACTACGATAGAGGTTCGAATTCCTGTTTCAAAAGTTAATTCAACAAATCATCGGGAGGTTCATAATTTAGTATTACCTCCATTAGATAAAAAAATTATTGTGGCGGAAGACGATTTCGACGCGCAGTTTATTTTGAAAGAATATTTGAAGGGTCTCGGACTGAATTTGAAATTTGTATCAAATGGCAAAGAGCTTATAGAAGAGGTCATTAATGGTGCTTATGATTTAGTTATCACTGATGTACAAATGCCGGTTCTTGATGGCCTAGAGGCGACACGTTTACTGAGAAAGAAAGGGGTGGCGGTACCTGTTTTAGCAATGAGTGCTCATACTTTAGTTGAGGAAAAGGAAAAATGCTTTAGAGCGGGTGTCGATGCTTACATCGCAAAACCCATCTCTAAAGATGAACTAATAGCTGCTCTTAAAGGTCTTTTTGGAGTTTAGCTTTGGAAAATAGGGTTGAAATTGCATTTAAAAACCTAAGAGAGCAGGTAGAGAAACTATATTCTCTTTCAGATGATAGTTGGGAAAAACTAAAATTTATTTGTCAGTTTGATTCCTTGGAAAAAGGCCAGTATTTAGAGCAAATAGGTGAATTTTCAGACTATTTTTATTTTATAAATAAAGGTTTAGTTAGGGCATTTACTTTGACCCAAGATGGAAGAGAAATAACTAAAGTCTTTTTTGATAAAAATGGTTTTCCTGGTAATATTGTTTCAAAGTTGAGTAATGAACCTAATAAGTTCTCTCTGGAGGTTTTAGAAAATATTGAGTTCTTTAAAATAAACTTTTCTCAGTATCGTGAACTCATTCATTCCGATCTGGGACTTTCAATTTATCATTTTAAATACCTAGAGCAAAACTGGGTGTTATCAAAAGAGAAACAGGATATTTCTCAACGCAGTGACGACGCTGCCAGGAGGTATCAAATTTTTTTGGATGATTATCCTCATTTAGAGGGACGCATACAATTAATGCATATAGCTTCTTTTTTAGGGATAACTCAAACTCAATTAAGCCGAATTAGAAAAAGATAGCTCCATTCAACATATGTAAATTACATCAGTAAATTCCTTGGGCTACTATCTTTAAATGAGAACCGATTTAGTATTTATGGCATTTGTGGCGGGAGTGTTGATAGCAATTCAAAGTGCTTTGAGTGGTCAATTAAGTATTGCTATCAAAAACCCTACTGCTTCAACATTCTTTTTGTATAGTTCAGGGTTTATGGCCTTGACGGTTTTGTTTTTAATAGGAGTTAGGCCATTCCCATCATGGACTATATTAAAGTCAGTACCTGTACATTTGTATATTGTTGCAGGGGTAATAAGCTCTATTGGGTTGACACTTGTCTACTATGTGATGCCAAAGCTAGGGCTAGCAAGCACACTTGTAGGAGTCATATGTGGGCAGTTATTTTTATCGCTTGTTGTCGGGCATTTTGGTTGGTTTGGGCTACCACAAAGAGGTATTGATTTCTATCGAGTCATTGGGGCATTAATTGTAGTCTTTGGTGTTTATTTAGTGAATAAGGAGTATTAGATGTTTAGCGTAGAGATATATTTGCATAAACTTGGATTGAAAAAAGAGGATCCTACTTTGGGGTTTTTACAGAAGTTCATAAAATGTCATTTAGCAAAATTCAGCTTCAATAACCTAGATATTTTCTTTAGTGGTGGGAAGATTCTAGATTTGAAGGAAGATGCTCTGTTTGAGAGGGTGATCCTTAATGAAGAAGGGGGATACTGTTTTGAGCTAAACAAATTATTTTTTTTACTGTTAAAAGATTTGGGTTTTAGTGTCAATGGCCAGATGGCGCGTGTTAATTATGGTAGTTCAGATTTAAGACCTAGAACTCATCGTTTTTCGGTTGTAGTGATAGAAGGTTTCTCATATTTAGTCGATGTTGGATTTGGTCCTTATACTCCGAATGGGCCAATTAATATGAATGGAAAAGAACATGATTTTGGAGGTAGGCTTTTCAGAATTGAGAAAATGGAGGAATGCTTTTGTCTTTTTATAAAAAAAGAATTGAAATTTTTTCAACTCTATAATTTTGAACTTTCAACTAATTTTAATGAAAAAGATTTTGATATAGCAAACTACTATACCAGTACTCACCCTAAGTCTAAGTTTGTAAATGAGCTGATTATATCAAAAATCTTTGAAGGTGAGGTACAATTCTTCAGCATTAATAAATTTGTCAAATTGAGTGGGGATATTAGAGAGGAACTCGACATTACGTCTAATGAAGAGTTCCATAATTTACTTATAGATTTGGGACTCTCGCCCTCCATCCTACAGCGTTCTTATAAGCTTTTTTAAGTTCGAATTTCTGCCAACCATCTCTATATTGTCCTTTCTTTTCTAAATTTTCGATATGCCATGGCTGCCAGTAGTGCACGCTTGTTTTGATAAGGAAGCAATCGCCTGAGTCCTGAAAATTTTCGTAATCTGTATATCTGTTTACTTCGGCACAATTTTCTCTGCTTTGTATAAAAATATCGGTCCATTGTTTTGTTTCAACAGGGCCTCTCGTATAAGACCTATCCATCGCTAAAGCCTTTCCATTATGATTTAGATAAGGCGTGATATGAAACCACCATTTGTAATTGTAATTTCGAATATATTTTTTGGTAAAAAAGAGCCACATTTTCCCAACCTGTACTCTTTGGTCGTCTATAAGGTTTCGATGTAGCTCCCACGCCCAAACATGTGCTCTATTATAACATTGCGACTTTCTTCGCATTCTGGTCCTCATAGTTTTAAATAATTGATTGGCCTGTTCAAATGTATCAACATCAGTAATATAGGTACTCATTAATAGAGTAGGATCATAATTATCTTTTTGGTTCGGTGTATTGGTAATTTTTTGAAAACTAGATTTCTCACTTTGAATAATGATTTTTGATACGATATTTCTATTGCCCAATACATCTTCCAGATTAGAAGTATGGAGAAGTTTTAGTTTAACAGTTCTTCTTAGTTCTAAAGCAGACTTAGCAGCAGATAATACCTCAGGCGTTGACGACTCATAAATTGCACCATCTCCCGCAAATATAAGTGACTCGCCATCAATGGTTTCAATTTTTATAATTTCAGTTTTTTTCGTTTCAGCATTTGCCGAATGTAAGAATATTAAAAAAAGTAACGCACCTAAAATATGTTTCATAGAAATCTCCCTTGTAAAGATATTATGTAAAATTGGCCTTTAAATCGGGTAGCTTTCGATAAAATTCTGTGAAAATAAGTACACAACTCAGTTAGGGGTATATTTATAGGGGGTGCAGAGGTAAGAGGGTAGTTAACATAAAAAGGATTAATATAATGAAATACTTAATGACTCTACTTGCCCTTACTATTTGCCATGGAACTTTTGCTGTAGAAATAGATTGTACCGCTACGGACAGTAGTGGCCTAAATATGGAAATAGTTCATGACTTGAATTTAAATGCCCATGGTCCGCTAGACAGTGTACAAGGCTCGAATGTTGCGAGTGCATTTATAAGTTCTTCAAATGGACATTTGGTCTTTAATATAACCGATCTGGAGACGGGGGTAAATTTATCGACAATTGGTTCACCTGTTGAAGGCAAGATGGTTGAAGCATTAGCACAGTTTAGCTCTTCTCGTTGGTTTAAAATTCAGTGCAAAAATAAGCTTTAGTTAATAGAATCTGCACAGTATAGGACTCACTTATTAGGAATTTAATAAAGTCCTTTACTACTCGGTGTCATATCTCTATAAAAACCTATGCTTATTACAGAAAATATATCCCTTAGTTTTGGGGGGCGAAAGCTCTTTGATGACGTTAACATTAAATTTGCACCAGGTAACTGCTATGGACTTATTGGGGCCAATGGAGCAGGGAAATCTACATTCGTTAAAATTCTTTCAGGTGAAATTGAACCTAATACCGGACATGTAAGCATCACCCCAGGGGAGAGACTTTCTGTTTTAAGGCAAGATCATTTTAAATTCGACTCTTATACAGTACTTGAAACTGTACTCATGGGTAATCAGCGCCTTCATCAACTTATTCGTGAGAAAGAAGAGTTGTATGCCAAAGAAGACTTTACTGAAGAAGATGGACTTAAATCAGCTGAATTAGAAGCAGAGTTCGCCGAAATGAATGGCTGGGAAGCTGAATCTGATGCGGCGATTCTTTTAAATGGTCTTGGGATCAAAGAAGATCTTCATCAAAAATCAATGAAAGATTTGAAAGCTCCAGAAAAAGTGAAGGTTCTACTAGGGCAGGCCCTATTTGGAAACCCAGACATCTTACTACTAGATGAACCTACCAACCACTTAGATATCATGGCGATTAAATGGCTTGAGGACTTCTTGATGAAGTTTGAAAATACCGTCATCGTTGTTTCTCACGATAGGCATTTTTTAAATAAAGTTTGTACTCATATTGCAGACCTAGATTTTAAGAAAGTGACGATCTACACTGGAAATTATGATTTTTGGCAAGAGTCTAGTGAGCTTGCCCAAAGACTGCGCTCAGATCAGAAAAAACGAGCAGAGGATAAAGCAAAAGAGCTTAAAGCGTTTATTGCGAGGTTTAGCGCCAACGCTTCTAAGTCCTCTCAAGCAACATCTAGGCAAAAGCAATTAGACAAGCTTGAGCTTGATGACCTACCAATTAGTTCGAGAAAATATCCTTTCATTCATTTTGAGCAAGCGAGAGAAGCTGGAAAAGAAATACTTGAAGTGAAAGGTTTGACGAAGACCATAGACGGAAGAAAAGTTCTTGATAACGTAAACTTCTACCTAAATAAGGGTGATAAAGTTGTATTTTTGTCTGAGGACGATATGGCGATTTCTACCTTGTTTTCAATTTTAGGCGGAGAAATGGAGCCTGATGCTGGTGAATACAAATGGGGTGTTACTACTGGTGTGAGTTTCTTTCCAAAAAATAACGAACCATATTTTCAATCTACAGATAATCTTATTGATTGGCTTAGAGAGTATTCTGAAGATAAAAGTGAAACCTATATCCGTGGCTTTCTTGGGAAAATGCTTTTTTCTGGAGAAGAAGCTCTTAAAAGTACAAATGTTTTATCAGGAGGGGAGAAGGTTCGTTGTATGCTTTCAAAAATGATGCTTTCAAAACCGAATGTTATTATTCTTGATGGGCCAACTAACCACTTAGACCTTGAAAGTATCACTGCTGTGAATAAAGGTGTTGAGCGTTACCAGGGTACTGTTCTTTTGTCGACTCATGACCATTACTTTATGCAATCTGTTGGTAACCGTATTATCGAAATTGATGGAACAATTAAACTTGATAAGCAACAGAAGTATGAAGACTATCTACAAGAGCGCTATAAGTAACTAACTTAAAGACTTGGAAAAAGACTCAATAAGCGCTAGCTCTGTAAGCTGATGGAGTTTCGTTTGGTAGTCTAAGTCGTGAGTTACTAAGTAGACAGGTGACTTCATTGTTTTATTGGGATTTTTAATGATAATTTTTTTATCAGTTATAAGATGTTTTGGATATATAGCGCTACCCATACCCAGCTTTACTCCTTCATAGATACTATACACGTCATCAAGGTAGCTTCGCTTCGGGCGTTTATCACGGTAATATTTTTTTAAAAAATCAATTGTCGTTTCGTCAAATTCATCGTGATCTAAGTATACATCTTTAGCGTTTTTTGTAGTAATTTCAACTAACGTTTCATAACCGACAAGAATGTTTTTTATTCCTTCTTTTGGAATTGGTCTATTAAGCAGAATAAAGTCCACCTTAGCAGAAAATAAAAGCTCAGGAAGTTCATACAATTCTTTTGTCATCGTTTTTACAGAAACACTTAAATGCTTATTTGCAATTGAAGCAAGAGTTGGTATCGCTATCGACCTCATTACAGATGAAAAACCTCCCAGTCTAATTTCACCACTAATTTGGTTATGATCTTTTTTTCCTGTTAGATCGAAGATGATGTCGGTTTCCATCTGAAAAATTGTCTGACAGTGGCGTAAAAGTTTAACACCAGCATTCGTTAGTCTAGTATTATTTTTTTCGCGAATGATTAAAGTTGTTTCAAAAAACTGCTCCAAGGCCATTATTCTTTGAGAAAATGCCGGCTGAGATAGACCTATTAACTTAGCTGCTCTCGTGAAATTGAGTTCTTGGGAGAGTACATAGAAAGCGCTTAGATTTTGAGATGGGATTTTCATTATCATTTGTTACATCAATGATGCTATAAAAACAATAAATTATACAAATTTATAGAGTTTTTGTAATAAATCCATAACGAGGAGGAGTGGATGAAGAGTTTAAAAGTTTTAGCAATTTTTATATTTGTCCTAGGAACGAAGTTTAGCTGGGCAAATTGTCTGATAGTAGGGAGCGAACAAAATAGCGATGTGCTTACTTCATTGGTACAAAATGCCGAAATATGTCCGAAAGATGTTTTAGAGTTTAAAGCGATATTAGCTCAAGATGGATTAGTTTCTAAGAGTTATATGGTGGCCAATAGAGGCTTTCATAATCCGCGCAGGGGAAGTTTTAGTGTATTTGAGACTATGTCTGGCGATTCAAAAAGCATGAGTCGAAAAGTTATAGATGAGGATCTTTATTTTGGACATTTCACGGTGAAAAATCAATCGAATACAATTGTTCTGGATCAATTGAATTTAAAGGGGAAGTTATTGATCGAGGTGATGGCCTATGATTGGAAAAAGAATGCCTATAATTTTTATGAACTGATAGGGGGGATTAGTAAACCAACATGGTTTTATCGAGGAGATAGTTTCGATATCTTTGAAGATAATATGAATCTTAAGCTTGGTGAGTCAAAAGCAAGTAAACTTCGGTGCTCAGCATGCCATATTAGTGGGGGCCCTATTTTAAAAGAACTTGAGTATCCGCATTCAGATTGGTGGACAAAGGAGATGCCACTACCGATGGGGTCGTCTAAAATTTCCTATGACCTACAATTATATCTTGATCTATTAAAAGATGTAAGTCATTTTTCCGCTTCAGTGAAAAAGGGAATGAAGAGAATTGCTAAACCAGAGCTTGGAATTCAACAAAAGCTTCGACCTCTATTTTGTACTACTGAAATAAACTTAAAGTCTGACTCTTCGATGGATACCAATATCCTCAAGATTTCTGCCGATATTTTTGTTAACCCGCTATTAAACGAGGAAGTATTTTTAACTATGGAAAGAAATTTGTATGAGGATGCACTTGAGTTTTATGGCAGCAAATTTCCGGAAACTAATTTATCTGATTCTCAATATGCTTTTCATGCACCGGTTAAAGCCTATTCTAATATTGAGGCGATAAAAAAATTAGTTAAAGATGGTGTTATAGATGAGGAATTTATGCTGGATATTTTAGCTTATGATTTTAAGCATCCACTTTTTTCAAAAAAACGCTGTGATCTTTTGAAATTAATAGAAAACGAATTAGATTGGAGAGGCGCTTTTCTTGAGAAGTTAAATCGTAGTGGTCGCTATGTGTCCCTCGTGTCAGACCTAAGTAAAACTAATAAAAAGAGTCATTTGGTAAAAGTAAAAAACTACCTTCGTGACTTACAGATGTCATTCAGTACAGCTGAAGGAGTTATTGAGAGTGTTTCTTATTTGAGTGGTATCCGCGAGTCGGTTTATGATGATGAAATATCGAAAAACCCTAGAGGACAAATTTTAGAGCCTGGTTTTCGAATAGTTTTTCCAGAAATGATTAAGCCTCTTGTTGAAGACACCAATAGATAAAAGTTTTTGCCGTTAATTCAATATCTCTATCTGAATAGGTAAAATCATTTTCTAAGAGTTTAGGAAAAAAGAACATACCTCTGATTTGCTTATTCAGATAGTTGAGGACTTCAAAGCTGTCCAGATGAGAAGGGATAAATTTTTGAGACTTTGCAAAGTCAATCCACTCAAGAGAGCTTGATTCTGTTCTTAAAATATTTTCTATTTTTTCTTTGATAAACCCGCCTTCTTTAAAACTTTCTGCGAGTATGATTCTTGAGAGCTTAAGGCCGTTAGGGTCTAGGTAATGTTCGAGTTTTTGAGAGATGAAGTTTTTAACTTGAGATTCAAAATTAGGCTCAGACTTAAAGTCAACAAAGGTACTCCTTACATTTTGCGCTACGAGATACAAAATTAGTTCCTCTAATAAGGCCCTTTTATTGGCGAAATGCTTATAAAGTGTTCTTTTTGATACTTGCGCATTTTTAGCAATTGAGTCCATTGTTGGGCGATCATAGCCTTCTTCCACAAAAATGCTGATACTGGCCTGAATAATATCTTCTTTTTTATTCTGCACAGACATAAGCTAATCTCCCGAAATTATTACTATCAGCTAGATTATACCAAATTTTTTCTTGTTTGGGTAAACTATCCAGTTTACCATGACGATGTTAGGTAAACGAAATGGTTTACTTGGGTTTTGCCCCAAAATTCAAACAAACGACTGATTATGACAAATGACAATGAAACGAAAGACAAAATTATCAAGGTGGCCTTAAGGCTTTTTAGCCGTGATGGATATAACGAAACATCAATCAGATCCCTTGCTAAAGAAGCATCGGTGAATATTGCATCCATTAATTATTATTTTAAAAACAAGTTGGGTCTTTATAAAGCATGCTTTTTTACTTTAAGACAAGAAGCCCAAAGAATTGCTAAAAAACTTGACGCTAGTCCTGTGACAGCAATTGAGGTTAAGAAGACACTTGAGCAATTTACTAATGAGTTGATTGATCTCTATGTTCAGGATCCTAATCTCATATCACTAGTGATCGTCGAACTTAAAAAAACAATGGTGCTTGATAGGTCTGTAGTCCAAGCAAGGTTTCTAGAACTCTACTTAAGTATTGAGAAGTTTTTTATCTATCTAAAAGAAAATGGCTTTGTTTCGCCAGCTGCAGACACTCATATCATGGCCATTTCATTCTACGGCAGCATCATTCACGCTATAAGCTTTGATCAAAAAAGAAAAGATCAGTTTAACGTCTGTCTTAGAGATGACTTGGAATTTAGAAAAAAATTCGCATCACAATTAGCACAATTATATACCTTCGGGATGAAAGAATATGGAGAAGAAAATGAAAAAGAAAATTAAGCTTAGCTCATTCTTTTTAAGTATGAGTTTATTCTCAATGCAGGTTTCAGCAAGAGATATTTCTATTGAAGAAGCAATTAATATAGGATTGCAAAAAAGTGAAAATATCCAGCAGGCCATCTTTGATATTGAGATTGCTAAAGAGCAAGTTGAGGAAGCCTGGGCAAGTGTTTATCCTCAGGTATCAGCTCAGGTGCAAACTATTCGGCACACGAAAGCTCCTGTACTACAATTTAATGGAACCTCTGTGCCGGTAAAGCAAGATTGGGAACTACTATCTTCATTGCAAATTACTCAAGTCATTTATAGTTTTGGAAGAGTGAAGTCTGCATTAGAAATGGCCAAAATTTCTTCTGATATGCAAAACACTGCAAAAAAAGTTTTGGAGAGAGAATTACGATATGCTGTGGAGATGGCCTATTATAATGTTCAGTTAAGCCAGAACATATTAAAAATATCTGAAGACTCTATAGGAAACGCTAGAAAGAATCAAAAGGCATTAGAGAAAAGATTTCAAGGTGGACGTGTTCCTAGGCTTGATAATTTAAGGATGCAATCAGATATCGCAAGTCGTGTGCCTAATGTGAGTAATGCAAAAAAGAATTTAGAACTGGCTTACCTGCAATTCAATTTGCTTCTGGAGCTAGATAGAACTGAACGTCCTAATTTAATTTCAAAGCTCGATTATAATTACAAAAATTTTGATGATGGACTATTAAGAGGTGAGATTCAGAATACTCCTCAGATTAAACTTTCAAAATTAAAAGTAGATATGGCCGATAAACAAGTGGGACTTGAAAAATCCTATCACTACCCAAGTATTTCTGCTTTTGGAAATATAAGCCATAACGGAACAGGGGACTCTATGCCGCCTGAAGATGAAAATCTTTTTACCTCTACCTCAATCGGTATTATGGTCAATATCCCGATCTATGAAGGGGGAGCGGTGAGTGCTAGAACGAGACAAAAAGTTTTAGCAAAAACTAGGGCCGAAATTGATCAAAAAAGACAAACTGAGGAATTGGAGCTGTCTTTGAATCAAAGCTTAGTCGAATATAGAACAAACTTAGACCGCTTAGATGCTGCAAAAGATGCTGTTCGTCTAGCTAAGCAAGCTTATGATTTAACGCGTACTAGATTTGAAACAGGTGGTGCAACCAGAAATGATTTGAATGATTCTGAGCGATCTCTTACGAGTGCAAGAATTCAAGTCGAGTCAATAAAATTTGAAATTTTTCAAAATAAAGCAAATATAAATAAATTAACAAAAAAGGTGGTCTCAAATGACTAGGGTTGTATTTTATACCTCTTTAGTGATCCTCATTGCTTTTAGTGTGAACTGGAAGATCGGTGTCATCAAAGAAAAAAGGCAGGCAAAAGTAATCTCAATAAATAATGAGTACAAGGAACACGGAAAACCAGTAGAAGTTTATACCGTAAAGAGAAGCGATATAGATTTTTATGAGAGAGTCACAGGCTTCTATCAAAATGGCCAAGTAGTCACTTTTGTTGGTCGTAACCAGTGGGATAAAATTTCAATCGGCCAAAAAGTAGTTGTACCTAGATTCGAACTCGAAGGAAAAGTAAGTTTTAAATCAAGTAAGCGAGATGATTTAACTGGTCTTTATAAAGTCGCAGTTAGAACAATTAAACCACTAGAGATGAAGTTAACTGATAGTTTTGTCCTTGATATTAAAGTCGGTGGTGTTAAAGATGCGCTACAACTACCGGCACCTGCAGTGAAAACAGGTGAAAGCTCTCCCTATGTCTGGGTAATAGATGAAGATAAGGTAGCGCGAAAAAAAGATATTAAAACTGCGGCCAAAGCAAATAATTTTATTCAAGTCGTTTCAGGTGTCACTGAGGGAGAAAAAATTATTGTCCGTGGTTCAAGTTTATTAGAAAAAGGCGATCAAATTAGAATGATCGAGCATAGTGAGGTGACTTTATGATATCAACATTCGTAAAAAGACCTGCGATGACTGTTGTATTTATTTTGGTCTTCGTGGTTCTTGGTTTATTTTCTTATAAGAATCTTATTATAGAGGCCACTCCTAAGATCGATTATCCAATCGTTAGTATTAGTATGCCTTATCCGGGGGCAACTCCAATCGAAGTTGAAACTCAATTGCTTAAAAAAGTTGAAGAAGTTGTTGCTGAGATTTCAGATATTAAAAAAATTAACGGGAATGCCTACGAGAGTTTTGGTCTTTTAATGGTAGAGTTTGAGATTTCTGCCGATGTAAATACTAAGGCAATTGAAGTTAAGGATAAAGTTGAAGCGATTTTAAATGACCTTCCAGGTGATGCTGAAAGACCAATTATTTCAAAATTTGATCCATTAGTAACACCTATCTTTTATTTATCCCTTTCTGCAAAAGATAAGTCTCCTAGAGATCTTTATCAAATAGCAGATAACACAATTAAGCCTAGGCTTTCTACGGTGCCTGGTGTGGCGTCAGTTGATATTTCTGGAGGGCAGGAAAGACAGATCAATATCCTTTTAAATAGAAACCTAATGCAGAGGTATTTTATTACACTCAAGGATATCTCTCAGGCAATTACCAAACGAAATCTTAACGTTCCTGGTGGGTCAATCACTCAAGGACAAAATGAAATTACAGTTAGGTTTCAGGGTGAATTTCAAACTGTCGCAGACATAAGACAGATGCCAATCGTAACTAAAGAAGGTGTTAGTATTAAGCTTTCTGATGTCGCAGATATTGAAGATGGTGCCGAGGAAGTTGAAACTCTTGCTAGGTGGAATTCAAAAAGTTCTGTTACGCTGGCGTTAAATAAGCTCTCGGATGGTGATGCCATTACTATTGCGCAAAATGCGAGAAAAAAGATTGAAGAAATCTCTAATGGTTTAAGTGATGGCATGAAGTTGGAAGTCTCCTATGACTCTACTGTTAGAATTGTGAAAGATACTAACGCTACTTTAAAAAATATCGCCATTGGTATTGCTCTGACAGTTGCCATTCTTTATATGTTTTTGGGGAATTTTAGCGTTACTTTTATTGCTTCAGTCGTTATTCCAACCTCTATTGTGAGTTCATTTCTTTTAGTCGATTTTGCGGGCTTTTCAATTAATATGATGACCTTATTAGCTGTCGGTACTGCACTCGGTACTCTAATCGCTAACGCAATTGTTATTATCGAAGCCGTTGTGTCTAAAATTGAGAAAGGATTAAGCTCTGAAGAAGCGGCCATCGAAGGGACGAAAGAAGTTGCCCTAGCTGTATTAGCATCAGCAGGGACAAACCTCGTTGTATTTACGCCGATTGCCTTTATGGGGGGGATGATTGGACAGTTTATGAACCAATTTGGTCTGACGGTTGTATTTGCTACCATCTTTTCTGTGATAGGATCATTTACACTAACTCCAATGCTTTGTGCTGTTATGTTAAAAAATTCTGGAAAGGAGTCTTCAAAAAATAAAGGTGGATTTAAAAAGATCTTAAATAAAATTTTAGTAGAGCCTGTTGATAAACTTCTTAATTTTCTTTTGAGTGAATACAAAAGAGTATTTGATTTTCTCTTCAAGTTTCCAAAGACAAGTCTCTTATTAATTGTTCTCGTGATTCTTTCGCCTATGTTTATTATGAAATATATTGGGGGAGAGTTTTTCTCTTCTTCAGATGAAGATGTTATCCGAATAACAGTCGAGATGCCTCAAGGGAGTGCTCTTAGTGAAACCGTAAATGCTGTGACTAAAATAGAAGGCTTTATTGATGAAATACCTGAAGTTGCCACATTTCTTTCTATTATCGGTGAAGATGGTTTTGAAAATGCTTCTCTCATCGTAAACCTTAATCCTTTGGAGACGAGATCGAGAAGTGATTTAGATATTATCAACCTGTTAATTCCAAAATTCGCAACTATTCCTGATGCCAATATTACACTTGCAAGAGGTGCGGGTGGTGGTGCTTCAGGTCAAGCGGATATCACTATTGATGTTAGAGGGATTGAGTACGATAAGATGGTCGAAATTTCAGAGCAAATGCAAAAGATCATGAAAGACTCTGGGTACTTTAGATCAATTACTTCTTCACATAAACAACCTAAAGATGAAATCGTTTTTTACCCTAATATGGATATGATGCAACGATTTGGGGTTTCAAACTCTGATGTTGGTCCTTTAATAAGAACAGCTGTTACTGGAGATGATGTAGCAGTCTATAGAGAAAAGGGTGAAGAGTATGATATTAATGTAACTGTAGCAGACGAATTTAAGCGAAACCTAGATGATATATCTTCTTTGTATATTGATTCTAAAGGTGGTCTATTACCAATTGATCGTTTAGGGGAGCTTAAAGTTCAAAAAGCGCTACCTCCTCTAAAGAGAAGAGATAAAAAAAGAATCATTCAGCTTAGTGGATATATTTCAAAGTCTTCAGCAAATCAGATTCAGGCATTTCTCGCTGAGAAGTTTACTAAGATTAAATTTGAAGAGGGTTATGATTATGCCTTTACGGGTAGAGCTGAAAATATGGCCGAAACTGGTAAAGAGATTATGACGGCGTTTTTGATGGCCGTTATTCTAACTTACATGCTTTTAGTCGCGATTCTCAATTCGTTTGTGCATCCGTTTACAATTGTATCAGCGGTATTTACTTCTTTTATAGGGGTCTTCTATATCCTTTTCTTTTTAGAATTTACGATCAATATCGGATCGATGATGGCGTTTGTTATGCTAGTTGGACTTGCGGTTAATAATGCGATTCTCTTACTAGATCAGACGATGGTGGTACGAAGACAAGGGGAGAATATTATTGATTCTCTTTGGTCAGCGGCTAAAGATCGCTTTAGACCAATTGCCATGACTTCCCTAGCTGTTATTGCAGGTACTCTTCCTCAGATCTTTGATACAAGTGGGGTAAAGGCTGCTATGGGGGCGGTAGTTGTCGGAGGTATGATTGCTTCAATGTTTTTTACCTTCGTTTTGATCCCATTGATCTACTGGTATTTAGAGCGAATGACAGGATTCTTTGCTAGAAAAACTGCTTAAATAAAATGATTTGTAGGCCCGAGCGGAACTATTCTGTTCGGGTTTATAAAATCATGTGAATAATAATAATGCTCTTTAATATGCTCAAAATTAGTAGTTTCTCGTATCGCTGAAAAATTATTAAATAAATCCTTAGAGTATCGCTTCAGGTTTTTATACTCAAAAATATGTTTTTTATTACATTTAAAATGAGTGTAGTAGACGCAATCAAAACGAAGCAAGGTGGTGATAAGTCTAATATCTGCCTCGGTTATCTGCTCGCCAACAAGAAAGTCTCTTCCTTCAAGATGCTGATCAATTTCATCGAGGGCATCAAATAGCTCTTTGAAAGCTTTGTTATACGCAGTCTGATTTTTTGCAAAACCTGTTTTGTAGACACCATTATTTATAGGTTCGTAGACTTTCTCATTTATTTTATCAATTTCAGCTCTATGCTCTTTGGGATAGAGATCCAATTTATTTTTAGCCTGTTTTTGAAAGCCCTCGTTAAATATTCTTATGATCTCTGAGGATTCGTTGTTTATTATTTTCTGAGTCTTTTTATCCCATAAAACTGGAACGGTGACTTTAGTAGTTACTTGAGGATCATGTTTCTGATAGATTTGATAGAGATAATCTTTTTGGTAGAGGTCATCTCCTGTGCTTGCCGGGAAGTCCTTACTAAATGTCCAGCTATGCTCAAGCATATGAGGGTGGACAACGCTAACGCTAATATAATCTTCAAGCCCTTTTAATGCTCTAGTTATAAGTGTTCTATGGGCCCATGGGCAAGCATAGCTGACATAAAGGTGAAAGCGATCTTTTTCGATTTCTGTATCTGAGATTGAGTCGCGAAAAAGACTTTTTTCTCGGTCAAATTCACCCTGCTCGTTACTAGTCGCTACATCATCATTATGCCAATCACCGTTTTTTAAATGTCCCAAAATCACTCCTTTTTTTTACTTTAAGTTTTAATGACACTGGGGTCAAGGTATGAGTTGTTTGTAAAAAACTTGTTCAATGGTATGATTAATCTATGAATAAAGATCTGGAGAAACTAGCTCAGTTATTAGACTCACAAGTTAAGATTCCATTCGTAAATATGCGCTTTGGTCTCGATGCCATCTTAGGTTTAATTCCTGGTGTAGGGGACGCAGTATCCACCGCTTTATCGAGTTATATTTTCGTAAGGGCGATAGAGATGAAATGTCCAAAGGTTATTCTTCTGCGTATGCTAGCTAATATGGGCATCGACTTTTTCATAGGCCTTATCCCATTTTTGGGTGATATCGCAGACGTCATTTGGAAATCAAATTTAAAAAACGTGGAACTATTAAATCGTTACGGAAAAAATCCTAAAGAGGCCACGCAATCGACGTGGCTGCTTGCGGCGCTTATTGGAGGTTCAGTAATAGGATTTAACATCTGGTTATTATCGTTAATCTTTAACTAGATGATCCGTGAAAACGTTTTTGGTCACACTGGCGCCTAAAAATAAGATAATCGACGAGTAATAAAGCCATATCAATACGATTGCCAATGATCCAGCAGCTCCAAACACTGAGACTGAATTTATTCTATGGAGCGAGAAGGCAATTATATCTTTTCCAATATAGAATAATACCGCTGTTAAAAGCCCACCTTTAAAACTTTGAATCCATGCAAGATTTTTTCTCGTGGTAAGTTTAAAGATTAGAGTGAAGAGCATTGAATAGATCAATATATTGATCACAATACTTAACAGTGTGTATAGAGCTGTTAATTGATTGATATAATCAAGAAGTGCGGTGGAAAATATAGAAAGCACTGAAGTCAGTATTAAAAAGATAATGATCGCTAGTGAAACTAAGCGCTCTTTAAAGTATTGTAAAACTCCAATCACCGACATGCTTGAGGCTGTATTTTCCACCTCGAATATTGAGCTTAATGTTGTTTTCAAGACCCTTAAAATAGTACTGGCGGAATAGAGTAGTAAGAATCCGGCCACCCAACCTGTTACACTTGAAAATCCCACACTCACAATATCACTTTCTACAATTCCTTGAAAAATATCTTGTGCTCTTTCCCCAAACATTTCTTCTGTTGTGCTTAGAATTCTTGCTTTGGAGTCATAACCTAAAAGGTTAAATATATTAAAGAGGATAACTACAATCGGACCTAAGGAAAAAATCCCATAAAATGATAAAGCTGCTGCTGATTGAGTGATTTTATCTTGTGATATTTGTGTGAGAACTTTTTTAATGCTTTTAAAATCAAAATTGATCTGACCTTTTACAGTCTTATAAACAATAAAAAGAATGATAGCTGCGATAAAGGAAGTAACCGCAATGGCCGAAGGATCTTTCATGACCTCTAGTGCCCCTTTGCCGAAAAAGATTGCACTTAGTGCAAGGGGACAAATACCCAGGGTAGAAGCAATGAGGTATTTTAGTGGAGTGATCTTAATGATCCCCGAAATAATACTGGTAATAGTAAAAGGCGGGGTGGGAGCAAACCTAAGGGCAAAAACCGCGTAAGGTCCTTTCTTATTAACTTTCTTCTCTACCTTTTCAATATGTTTTTTGACTGTTTTTCCAAAAAAATCACGACCCAGAACTCTTCCTAATAAGTAACCACAAAAACCAGCAATAGCGAAACCAGCTAAACTTATTAGAATGCTTTGCCAAATATTAAAAATTAAACTGGTGGCAAAAGCGACTAGGGGAATCGGTATGAAAGCGATGCCTGCTATGGCGTAGATTCCAAGGATAGCAAAAACTGTCTCCCATGTTTTAGGTACCTCTTTAGTTAATTCGATTAGCTTTTCAGGTTTTAAATATTGATTTATAGGTGTGAAAATATATATCCCTACTATAAAAGCGATGACGAAAGCTGCGAGTAAATATTTATAGATCTTTTTCTTATCCATGTTGAATTGCTCCCTTAATTAACCAATCAAAGATAGCTCTTTGTTTCTTCTTATAAATGAGATACTCCGGATGCCATTGAACAGTAAGTAGTTTGGGATAAACTTGTGATTCAAGAGCTTGAATAATTCCCGACTTCTCAACTGCCACAGGGATCAAGTGGGGGGCAACTCTTTTGACCGCTTGATCGTGAAGAGCATTTACCTTAGTTTTCTTTCCTAGAATTTTTGCAAGTTTCGAATTTGACTCTATAAAAGTCTTTTTTCTGGGAAGAAGGGTTCTGATTCTGTTTTTATCTTGATAAAAATCTAATGTAGACTGATAGAGGTTACCGCCTAAGGTTGTATTGATTAATTGATGTCCGCGACAAATTCCTAGTATAGGTAGCTTTTTTGAAATCGCTTTTTCAAAAAGATCTTTTTCTAGTTGATCTCTAATGGGATCATATTTATTTTCGCTTCCAAAAAAATAATTAAAAAGTTCTAATGGATAACGTAGCAGTTTTAATTTTTTACGGGTAGATAATTTGTAATTTTCGCTCTCTGGAGAGTCTTGATAATGAAAGGGAGATATATCTGAGCCTCCACCGATGATAATTCCATCAAAGTCTTGAGAAACATTAGTATCTGCAGTAATTCTTACTGGTTTTCCACCAGCAAGATAAACATTTAAGGCCGTAAAAATCCAAGCAGTCAGACCACCTGAGCGTGGTCCAGTAACAAATATAATTGGTCTATTCATCAAGTTTCTCCAGGTTAATGGATTCATCTAGATTGGCATCATAGGGGTTACCAAGAATATGACCAAGTAGGGTACTAATAAGCTCAAAATAATTATAATTGACCGCCTCAAGGTCACCTCGAAATGGTAAGTTTCCATCTATTTTATCTTGTTTTCCCTTATCTAAAATTTCTATACCAAAACCTAAGAGTTTCTTTTTAATCGCTGTAAAAAAAGATTCGTCTTCTCTCCATTTTTTATCTACTTTTAGGTTTTTAGTTTTAAATCGAATATAGCCGTCGACAATATTTTTTTTAGTGGCAAGCTCGATATATAGGCTACCTTTACCGTCTTCTGGTTTAAAGAAGCTTTTTTTATCTAGGAATATATTAAATTTCTCAAGAGAGATATTCTCCCATTTGAAATCGAAATCTAGTATTAGTGGTTGAAAAATAGGGTTTAAGTTACCATTGATTGTGATTTTTCCTCCTAGTGCCTTACCCTTTCCTTCAAAATAATTATGTTTTTTATTGAGAACTGATTTTCTATCTAAAGGTGAGAAATTGGTAAGTTCTATATCATCAAAGTGAATAGGAAGTTCAAAATTTTCAGATTTGATGGTAATATTAATGTTTTTTAAAAGAACTTCATTAAAAACATTTCTGATGGGAAGATTAATATCGGGTGGTGTTTTTTGAGGCTTTTTGTTTTTTGTTTTATTGCCTACTTGGTGAGTGTAGTAAACATCTTCTACCTTTAGCGCGTAGTGAAGAATATCCTTTTGATCGTCAAAGCTTAAGTAATCAAAAAATATTTTTCCTATTTTGAAATCAGGAGCATAGATTTTATTGAGTACTAAATAGCTTTTGAGGTAGTTAATTTCATAGGATTCAAGAAATTTATTCTCTTTCTTTGATTCCTTTGCAAGAATTTGAATTGAAGATAATAAGATTAGGCTTATCATCAGTAGTCTGGTTTTTTTCATGTTTTAGCTCTGTTTTTTTCATTATTATTAATGACTTACAGATATTCCCCCAAGTACCCAAAAATGTATTGAAGTAGTTATTTATAGTATTTGTAGTTTTTTAAACAAATCTGTCTAAATTTGTGACATGACGAGAATTTTCTTCAATTGAGCTGATATTCTTTATGTTTTGAAAGAGAATTAAGTCATAAAAAATAAGGAGAATTTATGAAAAAATTGTTAATCGCATCTCTTGTTTTGGGATCAATCTCAGCTTTCGCAAATGAGTCTTTAGTATCAGGAGTCGTCACTGAAGTTGAATGTAGTTCGCGGGTTGGACTTGGAGTTATGGGACTTGAGACGATGGAAGATAACGTAAAAGTAACAACTTATTATAAGGTAGACTCTGATGATTTTTGTAGTGCTAGTCAAAAAAGTTTAATGTTCTTAGGAGATACTTCTAAGCTGGCAGCTCTCTCTAGCACAAATACAGGGCTCGTTGGAGCAAGAGATGGGGAAGTTAACTATACTACCTTTAAGCTAGAGGGTGATAAAATTGTTGAAATAGTCGCAAACGAACTAGTTTCTGTTAGTGAGTATTACGACGGCCTGGATTCAGAAGAGCGCAGAAATGCGGCAGCTGCTCATAAATGGTACTTCTCTGAAGCTAAGGGCATAGACACCTCTAATTGGCCTGATAATTAAAAATTAATATATCGATTAAGATCCAAGACCCCAAGTTCGCGGGTCATTGGGTCTTTCGATTTTTGACTAATTTTCCAAAAAATATCCCAAAATTTTGCATTATCTCTTTTGAGCGCATACTGCTCATAAATTGCCTGTAAGTCTTTTTTGTTTTTCGCTGTTTTCATCTTCGAGGTAAAGTCTGATAGTTCATTCTTTTTTACTATGAGTATTAAATTAATATAACTGGTAGCTGTTCCTTTGATGATATCAGCCTTGTCGTTTTTTCTGTTTCTTCTATCATCTTCAAAAAATAGCATCGCCACGTTGTAATGGTCTTTATTGTGAATAAGAGTGTAAACTTCGTCTTCAATCTTGATAATAGTCGCGTCTGGAAGATGCGAGACTGCGGTGGCCTTCATTTTTTCTAGTTCGAATACTTCTTGATCTCTATCTTCAAGTTCCGAAACAACCTGTTTTTCTGTATAAAAAGTACTTTTCAAATAAGTCAGAAACTTTTCTTTTTCTAACTCGTTTTTTGTTTTGATATGTTTACCCGCGTACACGTAGTCTTTAGTAAGCTTCTCTTTGGCATCTGAACCTAGTAGGTCGGTAATTTCTTTTAAAATAGATTCTTCTTTTTCAGGAACCGCTAAGTTCCAGGATTTTCTGAGTTTATTTCTTGAATCGCGAGGGAGAAAACTTAAAAATAAATCTTCTGAAGCAATTCTTGAGATCTCCATAAAAAGTCTTGAATTGACCTGATGAAGGAGTGGACCAAATACATTGTACCCAGCTGATAGATTGTAATAAATGGATTCAAATACATGGTAATCTAATACCCAGACGGTTTTTGGAATTCTTCCACGAAGACCTCTTATAATTTGAGCACTATCAAAATGCCTATAAATAGTCAGTGTGGTATTGCTATTATCTTTGTCTGATTTCCAAAGCCATGAGCTATCGATAGCATCAATACTTTTAAATTTTGCGTCTACAGTTTTCCAATAATTTTCTCTGAAATCCACGAGCGGTGCCAAGTCATCCTTAATTGAGCTTGGAAACTTAATGTTTTTCGTCACTTTTTCATAGACTGCCTTATCGTTTACTAATACATCTTTTTTCGGGTCAACAAAAAGCACCCAGAAATGGTCGTTAATAACATTAACAGCTGTTTGGCCGCGACAAACTGGTCCTTTTATAAAGGTCATAGCGTGATAGGCAGAGTTATCGAGAAAGAATTGATAGCGAGCGCTTGCCGGTATTGATTCAAATGTTTTAAATGGGTTGCTGGCACCTCTACCATATGGTGGCATTTCAATAGGTTCTTTATCCCATTTAGCTTGATAAAAATTATCATTCCATTTTTTCATACGTTCAGCACTAAATGGAAATGGTATATGTCTTTTATGGACAATTGTATGAGTAATGGGTCTTAATCGATAGTAAAAGCTGCTCGAAGGTTTATCAAAGGGGTAGGTGGTGGCTAACTCTTTGATAGTACCCGTTTTCGTTTCACTTCTAACTAACCTGAAAAAAAGTTCAGGTTCATCCTCAAAATAAATGCTGGCCAAAAAAAGATGCTCAAAAAGATAGCGACTCGATATCCTCGCCTTAAGACTATCTCGATTAAAAAAATCTTCCCATTTTCCTATTCTTTTGTTTAGTGCTTTATCTTCTCGGATAGATTCCTCTAGGCTTAAAAGATTTGGGCCTTTTGCACCTGTATCGAGCCATAGCTTTATTTTTTGAATTTCTTCTTGGGTAAGCTTTGGTAGTCCAAAAGGCATCCTCCCTGCGGGGTTGAGTTCCCTATATTCTTCCATGCTGTCTTCAGAAGAGTCTTTAATACAGATCCTACTGTATTCAGAGTCATACTTCTTCTGCTGACCAGACTCAATTCCAGCAGGCGCTGTGATTAAATGCAGGAGTAAGTCTTGTGGTTTTTTCTGAGTCACACTAAAGAAGCCAAGCCTCTGCCATTCCACTATACTATTGGCATCTTGGTATAGCCTTGTTGGTTCTTTTGCATCTATTGAGTTGAAGTCAAATATGTTTTCTGTATGCGCTCCTCTAGAAACACCTTCAAAGCTAGTAAGATTCAGCTGACAAGGACTGTTGTAACAAGAATGACAAGCGATACATTTTTTATCAAAAATAGGTTGAATCTCAGATGTATAATAATCATTATTATCTGTAAATTGCGAGACCTTAAGTTTTTGGTTGGTGTTTTTACCTAAGAGATAAAAACCGCAAATGGCAATGATCCCTGCTAAAAGAATTGATACTAAAATTTGTTTTTTCATATTGATGCCCTGTTAGACATATATTAATTGTTGAGCAAATCAATTTCAACCTCGAAGTATTGTAGATTTTTACACAAAATCTTACTCGAATCACGATTATTTAACTTAAACCGCAACTTAAAATTTTAACAAGTTTAACCCTAAAGAAGGATATGTATGCAAACCGAAACAACTAAGTACCAACAAGATGATCATAGTGTGACATTGATAAATCCTGCAACACAAGAGGAAATTAACACTTATAATTTTGATACAGCAGAAGAAATTTCAAAAAAACTGAATACTGCTGATGAAGCTTTCAAAAATTGGAAGAAATTATCATTGCAAGAAAGAATTGATCCGATCAAAAGATTTGCAGAGAAACTTGAAAAAAATAAAAATGAGATAGCAAAGCTTATGACGACTGAAATGGGTAAGCCTATTTCTCAAGGTATACAAGAAGTCGATCTTTGTATTAGTATCGTAAATTACAGTATCGATGCAGCTCCTAGTGCTTTAGAGCCTGAAAAAAGAAAGCTTGAAGAAGGACAAGCTTATGTTACCTATTGTCCCCAAGGAGTTATCCTTTCTATACAACCATGGAATTTTCCATTTTACCAAGTTATTAGATACGCTATTCCCAATATAATTGCGGGAAACACAACTCTTCTAAAGCATGCAAAAAATGTTTGGGGTTGTGCCGCTAAGATTGAAGAACTTCTGACAGAGTCAGGTCTACCAAATGGTGTTTATACTACATTATATGCCAAGTCTAGTGACCTTGAAGATCTATATAGTGATAGGAGAGTAAGAGGGGTTACTTTTACCGGAAGTGCCGCAACCGGGAAAAAAGTCGCGGAGTTAGCTGCGAAGAATCTGAAAAAAACAGTTTTAGAGCTAGGTGGTAGTGATGCTTATTTAATTCTTGAAGATGCAGATATTGATCAAGCAGCTAAAGCTTGTGCTTTTGGAAGACTTGTTAATAACGGAGAGACTTGTACTTCGGCAAAAAGATTTCTAGTTATGGATAGTGTTTATGACAAGTTTCGTGAAGCATTCAAAAAAGAAATGAAGGAGGCACAGCTTGGTGATCCAATGGAGAAAACGACCAAGGTAGGACCTATGGCGCGTAAAGATCTACTAGAAAAACTTGATGATCAAGTTAGGGAGTCTCTAGAAAAAGGTGCAACGGTAGTTATGGGAGGCAATATAGAAAAAAGGAAAGGGTTTTTCTTTCAACCGACCATTTTAGAAAACCTAAAACCAGGAATGCCAGCTTATGATGAGGAGCTTTTTGGACCAGTAGCGAGTCTTATTAGAGTTGCTAGTTTGGATGAAGCTATCGAAGTAGCTAATTCTTCTCGTTACGGTCTTGCCGGAGGCGTTTTTAGCCGCGATGAAGACAAAGCAATGAAGATCGCTAGAGAGCATTTAGATACAGGGCAAGTGAATATCAACGGATTTGTGAATGCAAGGCCTAATATTCCATTTGGTGGAGTGAAAGATAGCGGTTATGGACGTGAGCATGACCACTATAGTTTTCATGAATTTTTAAATATTAAATCAATTAAAGTAATTAAAGAATAAATCATTCAAAACTCTCAGATGCAAACTGATTGAAGTCTTGCATCTGAGAGTCTTTAGTATTGTTCTCAAACTCGTAATTCCATGGCTCAATATAGCGCATGCATAATTTTTTCGCTAAAGTAAAGACAGAGTCGTAGCCACCATTTTGAAAGCGACCACCACCGTTCCAGGTTTTACCTTTATTGTCTACACAGCTCGATGCCCCTTCACAGTCCTGACTTGAGTTACCAATGACTTGACCGTAGAGATCACCTCGGTAATTTTTGATAATTTCAACTAACTCACTTTGGTAAGCGCTATCTCTGTCATCACCATTAAGCCACCACATAGCAATTCCCACTCTATTTTCAAATTCGGAATCAGTTAGAAAGTTATCCATGATTCTTTTTGGTATGTCGGTTCTGTCAATTACATCGTGAACTTCGAAGGCAATGGCCTTATTATCGAAATTTCTGGCCACTATTTTAGCTGCAGCTAAGCTGGCGTTTACCCAAAGATCAGCAAACTGATCTTCTTGCCCTGAGTTTAAATTTGCAGCCGTAAGAAGAGTCGAAACAGGCACACCGTTAAAATGTCCCTCCACACCGTTACTAGTCATTTGAGGCACATAAACTAGGGAAAGATCAGTTCTATTTCTATATTGACCTGCTAGGGCACTCATCATAATCTCAAGCCTATTTTGAATTGTTGTACTCCAGTACTTGGGCATATTGACTGTAGATTGCCTAAAACTCATTTCAAATGTTTCTATATTATAGGTTGTTTCCAACCATGAAGGAGACATCTGAGAAGAAATTCCAACGGCATTTCCATTTACTGAAGTCCAACCTCCATGCACAGCGAGGCTCCATTTCTTTCCTGTTGGAAGTAGTGCCAGCTGATCATTAATTCGTGAGAAATCAAAAACTCCAGGGCTGGGCTCTATCTCTGCCCAAGTAACTCGCACAAGTCCACCTTGCATGTTTGTATTGGTTACGGCCCTTCCGGTTAGTACCGATGTATATACACCGGTGGGTTTTTCTATATTTGAAAGGTTTTGAGTTTTATTACAAGATTGTGAATCTGAGGGAGGTGCTTCTTCATCATCATCTATTTGATCTGGATTTGATGTATTTTCTGGAGTCTCTACAATCGATTGATCTTGAGAGGATTGATCTTCAAGAACTTGTACTTGTTCAGGGGAAAAACAGGAGGATAGAAAAATCAAAGGGATCGCGATTGAGTATCTCATACCTAATTATCGTATTGTTTAAAGCATCTCTTAATAAAATTTAATAAGTTATTGTAATTATATGAAAACCCTCATCGCTGGGTCATCTTTTTGGCCATTTTAAATGGCATTTTAATAATAAAATTTTAACTTGTCTGAGATAAGTCATGAATAGTTGTATTGCATTATCTTGGTAGGTTAAAACATAATTATAGTCTAGGAGATTTAATTGCCAAATACTTATGACAACGTGCTTATGAAGCTCAATCGAGAGTTTGATTTAGTTCATACGAGCCAAATTGATGATGAAGTAGATAGAACAACAGAAGTCTTAGGTCGAACTTTGGGAGTAGACAGAGTAGGGGTGTGGCTTTTCAATGAAGATCAAAATGAGATTGAGTGTAAATCACTCTTTGTCTTAGATTCAAATCAGGTGACTAGAGGTGAGGTCTTCAAAGAGGCAGATAATAGGCCCTATTTTAAGGCACTACTAGAGCAACGTTCAATCAAGGTTATAGATGCTAAAAATGATCCTATTACAAGTTGTTTTAAAGAGGGATATCTTATACCTCAAGGTATTTCATCGATGTATGATATCCCCATTTGGAAGGCAGGTAAGGCCATCGGTGTGCTCTGTCTAGAATATAAAGAGTTAAAAACTAAGTGGCATGAAAGAGAGGAAAGACTAATCACTTCTGTTGCTGACTTTATAGCAAAGATATACGAAAAATTCTCCGTTCTTGAATTAGTCGAAAATTTAGAGCGAAACGTTCGACTGAGAACAATTGAACTTGAGCAGGCCATGAATCAACTGAAGCAAACCCAAGAGTTTTTAGTTGAAAAAGAAAAACTCGCGGTACTTGGTTCTGTGGTCGCAGGTATTTCTCATGAATTAAAAAACCCGCTCAATTTAATAATTTCCTCATCAAAGGCCATATTAGATATAAATGAAAAGGAACCAAATAAGAAAATAGCTTCCATGGCGCAAATTATTAACGATGCTGCAATGAGAGCTGATAATATTATAGTGGATATGCTAGGGCAGGCTGGAGACAAAGAAAAACTCAGTGATATTAATTTGAGAAAGCTAATTGAGTTTTGTCTTAAGCTTACTCTTCACGATGTTGTCGTTAATTCTATTACTCCGCAAGTTTCGATCGATATTGATGAAGAAATTGTTTTCAAGGCTTGCAGACAGAAAATGCAAAGAGTTTTTATAAACCTTTTCGATAATTCACTCTTTGCTCTGGGCCAGCGTTTTAAAAATACTAAAAACGAAGCAAAACTTGAAATTAGTGCCGAGGTTGTGGAAGACAGTATCATTATCAAAATTCGTGATAACGGGACAGGTATTTCTCCAAGCGACTTAAGAAATATTTTTATTCCTTTTTATTCAACTAAAGGAGATCACGGAGGAACAGGTCTAGGTATGTCTCTCGTTTATGATATTGTGAAAAAGCATGAAGGGCATATTTCGATTGATTCTATCCCAAATAAATTTACCGAGGTAACATTGCACCTCAAACGGACTCTTTGATAAGTTTAATCGACTCCACAAAGGCTTTAGACTTCTCCCTTTCATAGTGATAAATAAGCGCAACATCAACAGGAGCAACCTCTTGAAATGGTACCCTATCTTTAATGGGAAGAGAGCTGGGGGCCAAAACATACCCCTTGGTAAACCTGACTATATTTGCGAGCACGTGATAGTCTGCAATTGGAATATGCTTCATTTCTTTAAATGACTTCAATGTTTTAGCAATGCCGATCATTTCAGGATTGTAATATATGACTTTGTCATTTCCATGTCCCCAAAGAATAATTCTTTCTTTTGCCAATTTATGAATCACCAAATCATTATGCTTTGGAGGATTAACAACAATACCAATATCAGTTTCAAAGTTTAAGATGTCTCTAGTTACTTGAGTCGATGGTGAAAATTTAAAATTTATAAAAAGATTTGGAAACCTAATTGTGGACTGGTTAATAAAATTTGGTAAATATTTTTGAGCTAGTAATGGATGGGAGGAGATATTTATTTTTCCATGAATATTTAAATCATCGTATTGAGACCATGTTTCTTCGAGGGTGCAGAGCTTTGAATAAAGAATTTTTGCCGAATCTGTAGGTATTAGGCCTCGATTTGTACGATAAAATAATTTTGATTTCGAATTTCTTTCTAAGAGTTTTAGAGCTTTTGATAAACCTGCTTGTTGAATCCCCAACTCTTCAGCTGCTCTTGATATATTTAATACTTCATAAATCTTAATAAAATAAACGTATTCGCTTTTTATGACATCCATAATTACCCTGATATTCCTAGGTGGAATGATAGATATTCATTAAAAGTCCTAACAGAACTAGTAGAGTTTTGCTACAAATTAATTAGCAAATCGAGGAGGCGAGAATGAAATTCATTGTTTTATTCATTTTTTTAGTGAGTTGTAATATTCCCCTAGATCAAAAAAAGGCCGGAGATTTAGATTTTAATCAGGAAGATCATGGAGAAAGTACGCGTGAAGTTGCGGAGGAAGAAAGCGAAACGCCAGCAGTGAAAATTAGTTTTGAACAAATTAAAACGCAAATTTTAGAGTCTAAATGTTTAGGCTGTCATCGTTCAATGGGTGATGAGAAAAAACTGGCCAATTTTATTGAATCCGGTAAGCCTGAAATTAGTTCGCTATATATTGCAGTCGATAGCGGGAGAATGCCGCCCTTCGGAGGGCGGTTATCTCAAGGTGAAGTTGATTTGATTAAACAGTATATATTAGATGCTGTCAGATAGATAACTTCTGAAGCTCAAGATGTACTCCCATCTTGAGCCATTATTGTATCCCTTGATTCTCTTTTTAAATTTTTTGTATTTCGGTAATTGATTTAAATTATCTTGTAATATGTCTAAGCTAAAAGTTTTTAAATTATCATCATTATTTCTTTGAGCGATTAAATGGGCGAGAGTCTTTATTGCGACTCTTAGGTCGGTGTCGGTATAATTTGAGTTATTTGAATTTTTGTTTTCTTGCTGAGCAATAAATACTAAATCAATGATGATGTCCGTTATTTTTCTTAATTCTTCAATATCATCACCATCAGATTCAAATATTGTGATGTCTATGATTATCCCATTGGTTTTATTACTGAGCCCTTCAAAAAGTGGGAATACTTGACGATCTTTAGGGGTGAGTAAAATGGAATCACCTTTTTGATTATTTTTGTAGGTACTGGTCGTTTTGGCCATGGGTGAAGTTCCGTTGGTCACAACGTAATAGAGATAAATATCATCTTGGAAAAGGTCATCTTCGAGATCTCTAAACTTGATCTTACTCAAATGAAGATTAAAGTTTGAGGAACGATTGTCTTTATAGGTTTCAAAATTTCCATAATTTAATTGTTTAAAGTTTTTGTTTAGAAAGATTTTTTTTAATAGTTGTCGGTCGACTGCTTGATCAGCAATAAAGTTAGAAATAGCACTACTTTGCTTTTCTAATTTTGTAATCGATTCAATTACAGTGTCTACTATTGACCTTTTACTAAGGTCTTTGGCGTAGCTGTATTTATAAAAGGGTAAAATAAAAATAAGTAAAAACAGTATTCTCATAAATGTCTCCTATAGAAGACTTTTAATTGAAACTATATCCAAAGGCCCTGCAAAAAACGAAATTATTATAAAGAGTCCAAAAAGTGTCAGCATTTTGGCATATGATTATAAACATTAGCTTAAGCTAGATAATATCGATTGAATTTCCTCAATTTTAATATTGTGTGAAATTCCTTTCTCCTTAAGAAAGTCATCATTAAACATTTTGGAGTATGATCTCTCGCCTAAATCGCACATGAAGGTGAGTACACTTGAATTAGGGTTTGAAAGAGCAAGTTTGAAAGCTGCTGCTAAGTTTAGGGCACTACTGGAACCAAGGATTATACCATCTTGGTCACGGACATAGCGAGCAAGAGAAACTAAAATAGAGTCATCTATTGAAAAACTTCCGTCTAAAATAGACTGAGAAAAATTATGAGTTTCTCTCATGATCCCAATCCCTTCTGTAATTGAGCTTCCTGTTGCTTTAAACTCTCCTGTCTTTAAAAAACTATCAAGTCCTGAACCAGCAGGATCAACTAGATAGGTTTTGATGTTGGGAATATGTTCCTTTAAGTATTTTGAGTTACCACCAATAGTTCCGCCGGTACCGGCAGCACAGACAAAGAAATCTAGCTTGGAGTCAAGCTGGGTCACGATTTCAGGGGCCGTATGTTCATAATGGGCGAGGTAGTTGTCTTCGTTTTCAAATTGATTGGCCCACCAATGATGAGGTTCTTCTCCTAGACGTCTAGCGGTATGATAGAAGTGGTTCTCGTTTGCAAATGGGACTGGATCGACTAATAGAAGTTCAGCTCCAAATAATTCAAGCATGCGTTCTTTTTCTAGGGCCTGACCTTTTGGCATAACAGCTTTCATTTTTAGACCAAAGCTTTTGGCCACTAAGGCTAAACCTATACCTGTGTTTCCTGCTGTCCCCTCAACGATAGTCATTCCTGGTTTCAAATCTCCACGTTTTATGGCGTTTTCAACCATTTTTAATGCTGCCCTATCTTTTATCGATCCTCCAGGATTAAAAGATTCACATTTCAAGTAGATCTCTGATTTACTAATATGGCTTAGGCTAGGAACTTTCAAAATAGGAGTGTTACCAATTAGTTTTGCAAGATTAGAATTAGTGTCCATAAGCCTTTTCCTTAGTCTAAATTTAAACTAGTATATTAGATAATGAAGAATCAATTTTTGCAAAATTTATTTGAAAGAAAGTACCAAGGTAATAATGTCAGTTTATGTCGTGATACGATGGAGAGTTTTGCTGATAGCTTGATAAAGCTTTTATTTCCTGCTCTATGTAATAGTTCGGCCAATGATCTAGACGAACTAGATTTAGCGTTTCAATCTCTATCGAATCAGTTGGATACAATACTGAACTGCCTTCATGACGAGTTGGGCTCAAATACAGATAAAGAAAGAATAAAACTTCAGTTTCAGCAGGCGATTGTGGAGCTGGAAGAAAAGATGAATCTCGATGCAGAATTTGCACTAGAAACAGATCCCGCCGCTAAAAGTCTAAATGAAGTCGTTATTTGCTATCCTGGATTCTATGCTATTGCAATATATAGAATTGCTCATTTCTTTTGGAAAGAGGACTTGCCTCTTTTTCCGCGAATCCTTACCGAGTATGCCCATAGAAAAACTGGCATCGATATCCACCCAGGGGCGGAAATCCAGGCACCTTTTTTTATCGACCACGGGACTGGGGTGGTAATAGGGGAGACAACAATTATTGGAAAGCGAGTCAAAATTTTTCAAGGTGTGACACTTGGAGCTACAAGTGTAAATAAAAACCTCAGTAATATAAAAAGACACCCGACTATTGAGGACGACGTTATAATTTACTCCAATGCTACAATTTTAGGCGGCGAGACGACTATAGGTAAAAATTCGATAGTTGGAGGTAATGTCTGGCTATTAAAATCGGTTGCGCCTGATTCTCAAATTTTTTATAAGGAAAATATTCAATACAAATAAAAAAGGCCCATATTCATGGGCCTTCTCTTGCAGTTTAATTTTCTTACTAGCGTTGTTCGCGCTTAATTCTACTTTTATATGAACTTGCGCCACCACCCCATTTAATTTCTTTGGCAGCATCTTTTAGTTCAGAATAATTCCAATCTTCGACCACGTAATTGGTGCGACCATTCTCAAAATTTTGCTCAGTGTACACACTAGAGTTAACTGGCATAGCATAATTTTGATTTGTGTAACCAAATGCAAGTGATCTTAAATCAATCTCATTGTAGTAGTACATTGGAGCAATAGTGTAGTAGCAGTAGTTGTTGCTGTGGTTGAGGTCAACTTCTGCGATTGACTGAGCTCTTTCACATTTAATATCAACTTGGTCATATTTATCCATTCCAAGCTCGCGATACTTTGCAAGTAGAGCCGCTCTTCTATTTCCAGAAGCTTTACTGATATCAATTTTTAATCTTTCTTTTCTTGCTTGCCATAGAAGTTCCCCTCTAATAGTTAGTCCATCAAGCCACTCATCAATTGTCGCCGGTCTTTTAATAAGCTTCCACGCTTCATCTTGCGTGTAAGGAAAACCTGCATCGTAGGCCATGATTAATTCTTTATCTAGTACTCTGTACTCACCATTATCAAGTTGAACAAGCGGTGCTACATGGTAGTCCCAAGTTTTATTGTACTTGAGCATATTGTAAGTTCTGTAGTCGATCTTACCTTTGAGGTCTCTTCTGTACATATCCGCCATTTTATCAAGTTCACGGTTGAATTTGTTGGTATAGTGAATAAAGATCTTCATAGATTTTACACCATAAAAATCATACATGTCGTAAGCCCAGATATGCGCTCTTCGATAACAATCATCTCCATCCATTTTATCGTTCATATTATTCCACATGGTCATCATGCGATTGTAAGAAACAGTAGACGGAGTGTAGTTTTCCATTGGGTCAGCAGGTATGGTGCTGAACATGTCTTCAAGTTTTTGAGTTGGATTAACAGGAATTGGTCCTGCGTCTGCGAAAGCTTGTGTACATAAAATGGCCGATAGCCAGAAAAGGTGCTTCATAATTGATTCCCTTGCTAGAACGTTAAGTTGCTGGGGCTTATAGCACCGCATTATGCGTGTTGCATTAAAAAAACTCAAATCTGTAAGATTTTCAGAATAAAATCTTAAGTATCTGATTTTATAATAGCTGCAAACCAAGTGTAACGTGGTTATTATCGGTAGGGGTGATATGTTTGATCTCCCCATTTCTCACTATAGGCTGCTGGCCTGGGATTTTAAGGCTTAGATGATCCCCTAGGTAAAAATTTTGGATGATAGCTTTAGACACCTGTAGTGCCAGGCCTTTTGAGTTATAATTTATTAAACGCGCTCCATGGCCAGGCTCTGTTAGCTTTAGGTTATTCAAACCAAACTTATAGCTGACCGTATACTTAAACTTCATAATATCTTTTCTTTCTAGCTCTCTCAATTCTTTGTGGATCAAGTAGTCGGGATAATTGAGTGCCATTTTGAATTTCGATAGAAAGTTGATCTCCGATTTAAATACAGTTAATTTTTGGGGTATATGGCAGTAGGTGGGAATTGTGGCATCAAATTTTTCAAAAGATGATTTACTCACTAAAAACAATTCATAGGGAGTGAGTCTTAATATTTTTGCCTCTAAAATTAACTTCCGATTGGACCCGATAGGTTGCCAGACTTCGGTGTACATTTTCTTTTGAGTGATTTCATCTAGTACTTCCTGCACTAGAACTGGGTTTTTAATCTTCCGTAAATCCGCTGTCATAACACCTCACTTTAGTGACTTTTTGTCACCGATTTCGTTTAAATAGATAAGCTTTAGGCTTATCTGCACGCCTCGCTTAACAATTGTGCAAAAGTCATACCAAAATTTTAGAAAATTTTAGGGCCAATCCGCTCCGTGTAAATATTGGTAAATAGGGTGTTTTTCTTTAGTTTCTGCCAAGAATCGCAAAGTATTTAATAATTCTAGAATAAAATGACTCCGTTATATTTAAGTCTTCTTTATAAGGTTCCGATATTTAAGAGACGAGGAATCTCTATGAGTTTTGACTACGATAAAATTAAAAAGAACCAGGACAGCGGCTCCCATTGGACAAGTTATTCCGATTTGTTCATGGTCTTATCCGTTGTTTTTCTCATGCTTTATGTAGTTGCCAATCTAAGGACTGGTACTCACACCCTCATGCAAGAAATTCAAAAACAAAGCCTTAAAGATGAACTTCAATCTGCCATCAGTGCTAAAGAGCGAGAAGAAGCTAAAGTTGAAGAATATATGGAAAAGATGGCCAAAAAGCATGAACAAGAAACCTATCAAAGACTTATGGATAAACTTGATTTACTTCAAGAAAAAAATAAAGACGAGGCCGCTCAGTTAAGAGCTAAAGCACTTGAGAATGAAGATAAATCAAAAGCTCTTAATGAGTATCAACGCATTATAAAAGATATTATTCAAGCAAACGTTTTACAAAAACGTCGTATTGCACAGAAGAATAGAGTTGTAGACGACCAAGAGTTTCAGATTAAAGAGCAAACGAGAACAATTGCTTCTAAAGATGAAACGATCAAGTCGAAGGACAAAACTATTGCCCAAAAAGAAATTAAAATTAGCGAACTTGATAACGATCTATCGGCCAAAAAGTTAATTATTGAGCAGAAAAATACCGAAATCTCTGAAAAAATGCTTATTATCCAAGAGAAAGAAAGCACTATATCTGAGCTAAATGAAGACATCGCTAACAAAAAACAAATCATAGCGCAAAATAGACAGGAAATTGAAAATATCCAGACAGGATTAGAAAAGCAAGTTGCAAACTTAAAAAAGCTTAGAGCAAAAAGAAAGCTTGATAAAAAACAATACAATATAAAAGTAAAAGCTCTTCTTGCATCAGCTAAAGAAGAAAAAGAAAAATTACTTGCTGAAAACAAACAAGTTCAAACTAAGTTGAATGAAGTGGCGCAAGAAGTAGAAATTGCCTCTGCGCAATTAGACCGTGCTAATCAAACTATTGAAGATCAAAAGAAACAGAAAGATCTACTTGGTGCTGAAATTAACCAAATGCAAGGAAAGCTTGCTAAAGCGAAAGAAGAATACGCTGCTATTGCAAGTGAAAAACAGAAGCTTGAAATGGCAAAGGATCAATTACTTTCTCAAAGAGAAAAGCTACTTGAGCAAAAGAAGAAGCTTGAATCAGATAAAGATCTTCTTCAAGAGAAAAATCAATCTTTGGCAGCACAATCAAGAAAGCTTGCTGCTCAGAAAAATCAACTCGAACTACAAAAGTCTGAGTTGGAAATTAAAAAGAATAAACTTGAGCAACAGAAAAATGAACTGGCATCAGTTAACGCAAAGCTGGCCAAAATAAATGATGATTTAAAAGACGATAAGAATCAACTGGCATCGGTAAAATCAAAACTACAAAAAGAAAAAGAAAGACTTCAAAAAGAGCAGCAAAAGCTTAAAGGTGAAAACACTAAACTTGCTGGAAACTTAAATAACCTCTCTAAAGACTTTGGTAAGTTGTCAGATGAGCTTGAAAAAGCACAAGAAGTTATTAATGCCAAAAAAGAACTGGCAGCAAGAATCAAAAAGAATTTTAAAGACGCTGGAATTGAAGCAGAAATTAATGAAGGTACAGGGGAGGTTATCCTCGCTTTTGGAGATTCTTACTTTGAAGATAACCAACATCAATTAAAGCCTGAAATGAAGGATATTCTTAATAAATTTATGCCAATTTATACAGAGTCAATTTTTAAAGACCCGAAAATTTCTAAAAAAATTAAGTCTGTTGATATCATTGGTTTTGCGTCACCAACGTATCAGGGAATGTATATCAATCCTAACTCACTTGATCCTAAAGATAGAGCCGCTATTGAGTACAATACCAGACTGTCATCTGAGAGAGCACAGTCGGTACAGAGACATATCATTACATCAAAGGTTTTGAGTAAAGAACAGAGACAAAGAATTTCACCACTATTGAAGATTTCGGGAAAAAGTTATTTTGGGGAATTCAATCAAGATAGAGCTCCAGCACAAGTTATGTCCGCAAGAGCATTTTGTCGAAAATACGATTGTAAGAAAAGTAGAAGAGTTATTATTAAATACGAATTAGATAATTAATGGGAGAAGCTATGCAAAGCTTTGTAAAAAACATTATTCATTTTCTCACCGAAGCTTCGGCCATCTTGTTGCCGGTAATGATTACCGTTTTTTTTGCCGCAATCGTTTTAAGACTTCTGGTTCATTATACTGTTACGAGGGAACTATGGTTTGCTAAAGAATTCTATAAAAGAGTTCACAAAAGTCTGGATGACGAAAAGTTCAAATCAAAAGGACAATCATTTTATGTTTATATGAAGCGATGCCTTGAAAATACTTATTATGAGCTTTTTGTTGTTAGAGCACATATGAAAAGAAGAAATCCTGATATCGTTATGGATTTTAGCGATAGAGTATTTCTTATCCAAAATGGTTCTGCAAGACTAGTTAAAGAAACGCTTAGACAAGTGAAGCATCTTCGCTATCAAAAAGAGAGACCACGTTTTCTGGAAATTACGAAAAACGTTTTCGATAATAATCCTAATTTTAAAAGAATCATGGGGATACTTCCAGTACAGGCCACACACGACGTTTTATCTGTTCTTCCTGGGATATTTATTATTGGCGGTATTTTCGGAACATTTATCGGGATCATGGGTGCACTTCCTACTTTAAACGAAATGGACCTTACTAATGTTGAGCAAGCAAATGAAGTTATGGGTAATTTTCTTGATAATATTGCCTTTTCAATGTCAACATCAATTATAGGTATTATCTTGTCTGTAAGTATGACCTTTCTCAATACACTATTTGACCCAGAAAAAGTTTTCATGAAAACAGTTAATAAATTTGAAAATACGATGGAACTTTTATGGGATTGTTGTGAAAATAACTCGCTTCCAGAGAATATTCCTGATTTTGACGAACATAGAGACCCAATTGAAGCTCTCGCTGAAAATGCAGTTGAAAACGAAGTCGGTGGTGATGTTCGAGTTTTAAATAGTAAAGACTTTGAAGATGTTAGTCGCGAGACTCCACCTGAAGAAACTCCGGAGAAAAAAGCATCGTAGCAAAACTTAAACTCCATATTCACGATAGAGGTCTTAAGCGCAAAATCGATTTTGCGCTTGAGCATTTTGTTTTAGGAAGGGCAAGTTCTAGTGATCTTACCATTGACCACCCTGAGCTTTCGAGGCGTCACGTAGAATTTAATATCGAAGGAGATAAGCTTTGGGTAAGAGACCTGAATACAACCAATGGTACTTATTTAAATGAGGAATTATTAATACCTGATAAATGGTATCCATTTAGAAAAGACGATCTTTTAGTCCTTGGAAAAGCTAAAGATTTAAAAATTAATTATGAATTGAGTTTTGAAGCGGTTGGAGAGTTTGAAGAGAATATAGTGGCCTTTGCACCTCCAGTGGAAAAACCTAAAGCTGAGGAAAGAACCAGGACACAAATTGCTATACCTAATGTCCAAGGAAACGCGGCGGTCGCTATTGACTCTGTATTAATCAATGATTCACAAATTGAGCAAGACATTCAAGAGATCCAAAATGCCGCCAACAGACTGCAAGCTCCAGCACTTTCTGAAGTTGAAATGCTTCAAATAAAAAAGCTGGAAATTGACGCAAAAGTGGCCGCAATCCAAATTAAGAAAGAAGTTGAACAAGAAGTTGTGCAGATGCGAGAGCAGGCACAACACGAAGTAGCAAGCCTGAGAGAAGAGGTTGAAGCTGAAATCCAAAATAAAAGAGAAAAACTGACAGAAGAACTGTCTCTAGAAAATACGAAACTCTCGCAGCTGAAGAAATTACAAAATGATTTAGAAATTAAAAATAATGAATTAGAACAAGTGATCTCTCACCTTGAAGAAGATAAACAACGTTATATTTCTCAGAGCGAAAGTATCTCTCAGGAGATTGAGCAAAAAAAGAGATTTCTTGAAGACCTAAATTCTGAATTTAAAAGTCAGAAAGAAAATTTAGAGGCAAAAAAACTTTTTTTCGATCAAGAACTCATTAAGTATGAGGAGTTGATTGAAAAGCAAAAATCTGAAATTAAAAATGAATTTAAAGAGAAACAAATTGAGTTGACGACCCAAATTGATACCTATATTGAACAAATAGAAAAGCTTAAATTAGAAAAACTTCATTTTGAAACTGGAATTTTGGACGACCAGAAATACAAAGAGGAGCTTCAAGGAAAAGTAAAAAAACTAGAAGATGAAAAGTCTGGAATCAAATCTGAGTTTGATAAAATACAGCTTAGAGTTGATGACCTATACAATGAAAAGCAAGAAGTACAAAATCAAATTAAAGAAGTTGAGAAAGACAAGAAGATTCTAGTTGAAGAGATCGAGGTATTAACGCTTCAACGTCAAGAATTGAAAGAAAAACTCGCCCTTAAAGAAGAAGAGTTGTACGCGATACATGAAGAAATCGAAACCCAAATTGAGGCAGGACGAAGAAAAATTGATGAAGAACTCAATTCAATTCGAAATGAAAGAGAAAAGGAAATTGAGGAACTCATAGAATCGGCAACTTTAGAGGCATCCGAGATTCAGGCAAAAGCCCATAACGAGTATAAAATTGCGGAAGAAAATCGATTAGAATCAGAAAAAGAAATTTCGCATCGAGTAGAAGCCGCACTTGAAGAATACGAAAAAACGGTTATGCAGGCCAAAGAGAAAAAAGACCAAATCTTAGAGCAGGCACAGAATAAGTCCACTCAGCTTGTGACTCAAGCGCAAGAGAAGGCAACTTCATTGATTGAATCCGCACAGGCAAAAGCGCTTGAATTACATCAAAATAGCCTTAAAGAACTCGAAGCCACGAGAAAAGATTTGGATGATAAAATCTCTCATGCAAAATCAATTCTCGAGGAGAATCATGAGGCAATTGAAAAGTCTCAATTAGATTTGAATCAGCTCCAGGAAAAAATTAAAACTGAAAGACAGGTGGCCTTAGATGAGATTGAAAAAGATAGAGTTGAAATTCTTGCTGAGGCCAAAAAACAGGCAAAAATCGAACTTGAAGAAACTAGATCAAGAGTGGCCAAAGAGCTTGATGATTTAAAATTAGAGCAAGAAAAAATCAAAGCCGATACAAGTAGCGAATTAGAAAAACTAAGAAAGATTGAAGCTATCAAACTTGAGACATTGAAAAAAGATGAGACAGAAAATCTAAATCAATTGCGTGCTCAGGCCTTAGAGCAAATATCGTCAGACAAAGAAAAGGCGAGGAAAGAAATTGAACTTTGGAAGAAAAAGTCCGTTGCTGATATTTCAATGAATATTGAGAATTTAGTTACTTTAAAGCTTAAGAAAATGAGTGGAAAAGAACTGTCTGCAAAAGAGATTACACTTGAGGCAACTTCTATTCGTGAAATTGTAGAAGCCACTCTTAGCGGAGGACAAAAAGCACAAAGCTCTGTTTTGGATCTACTAAACCCATACAGCTCGTTTGGGAGAGGAAAAAGCCGCGACTTCATGATAAAGATCGGAGTAGGTGCTTTTTTTGGAATTGTTTTACTAATGTTAATGATCACACAACCTAAATGGTTAACAGATTTGGTGAGCTCAGCTGGAGAAGCTTTGGAAGTCGAAAAATCAGCTCAACAGATGTTTAGCGAAGAATTAAAGCAGGCGAGAGACAATCGTCCGGTATTTGATCCAAAGCTTACGCCTGGGTTTAAAGCAACTCTAACAGAAAATGTTTTATACACCGAAGAATTTATAAATATTTGGACATCGGCAGATTTTCAAAGAGAATGGGGTCTCAAAGCCGACAATACGATGATCTACAAAATGCGCTTAAAAGGTGTACAAGTAGAAAAGTATTTAAATTTAGAGCTTAAAACGATTAAAGAATTACAAAATATGCGAAAATCAATCACACTCGCAAAACAAGAAGAAAAAATCAAAGAAATGTTTGATTATGAATTCAAACGCGAAGAAGAGCTGAAAGAACTAGTAGGTGGAGAAGAGAACTACAGCGACTTACTAGACCTGAGAGAAGAATTCTTCAACAATTTCATTAATAAAACTGAGTAGAAAACTCTTGTAAGAAGTTTTGTACATTCCGTGCGCAAATTCTTAGAATTTTAGCATGTTAAAATTGTTAAGTGTTTTAATCCCTTTTGCTCTAACCTCTGCCTCAGCAGCCGATATTTTTAAGCGCTATATTATTGCAGATACACACGAGAGGTCATTTCTAGAAGAATCCTGGGAAATCTATTTGACGGATAAATGCGAGGTCGCTTATCTCGATTGGGAAAAAGAAATTGATTTAAGAGAAAATGGACTTAGACGTTGCAAAGATAACTCTGTTTCATTTGTTCAACCTAAGGCCAGAGGAATCGGTGGTTGGGAAGGTAAATGTGGTCAAACCTTTGGTGCTAATTCACTATTTAGTCTCTGTAAAGAGTCCGTTGATCCGGCCAGTTATTTCACTAAATATTTGAGAGATATCACTCCTGGCGTGCGTCCTAAAACTCTGGAGCGGGGAATGAAATCGGTTTTCTCAAGACTAGAAGATTCTTGTCCCAAAGCTCTAGGCATTTGGAGTTACTCGGCTCAAAAGAATCATAAATCATATGTTGATGACATCAAAGAAAGACTGGTACCAAAGTTTTCTCACCCCAATCTATTGGAGATAGATCGCTTTAATAAAAAATATTTTCGAATACCAGTTGGGGTTTTAGTACAAAACCCTGGGGGAAAATATCTACATTGGGTTACAGTCGTTGATGTATTAGAAGACAATAGTCGTTGTGAGTTTGTTATTAACCATTGGGATAATCAGTACCAGCTTCCTTGTGACAAGTTAGCTGCTTGGGCCTATGATGTGGGTGTAAGTTATCCTATAATTTTGAAATCTTATTCAATAGTGAGTTTTATATGATTAATTGGAATGTCTCTCCAGAAATTTTTAGCCTAAATATTGCAGGTTTTGAGCTTGCACCTAGGTGGTATGGCCTGGCCTTTGTTATCGGTTTTTTTCTTGGGGAAAAATACGTCTCAAAATATATGGTTAAAGCGGGTTTTACTAAAAAAGAAGTTTCAACACTTTTCACGCATATGCTTATTGGGACTATTGTGGGAGCAAGATTAGGACATTGTCTTTTCTATGAGCCAAGTTATTATCTTTCAAACCCATTTGAGATTATTAAAATTTGGGAAGGTGGATTGGCCAGCCATGGTGGATTTGCGGGGGTGATGATAGGGGTGTGGTTATTTAACCGCAACGTTAAGAAGATTGATTATATGTGGCTTCTGGATCTTGTCGCGGCACCTTCATTAATTACTGGTGCCTATATTAGAATCGGGAATTTGATGAACTCAGAAATTTTAGGTAAACCTGCGGATATTCCATGGGCCTTTAAATTTTATAAAGCGGAAGCTTTTCCAATACCAAGGCATCCCACCCAAATATATGAAGCATTTGGATATGCGACAATTTCATTGATCTGTTTCTATCTCTACAAGAAATATAATCAAGTCTGGCCTAAAGGTAGGTTCGTAGGATTCATTTTAGTAGGGGGAATGAGTTGGAGATTTTTTACGGAATTCTTTAAAGAAAACCAAGTCGCATTTGAAAACTCGATGACGCTTAATATGGGGCAAGTTCTTAGTTTAGTGATGGCGGCAGTTGGAGCCTATCTTCTTTTCAGAAGATCAAAGGCTCCAGTTAAAGCTTAGTCTTTTAGGGTCTTCTACATCCTATTTGGAACATCAATTCCTAAAATGGCCATTCCTTCTTTAACCGTGGTGGCCACAGCTTGGCTTAGTCCAAATCTAGCCGACTTTAACTCAGCTGTTTCAGCATTACTTACAGAGCAGTCTGCATAAAATGAGTTGTATAATTTTGCCAGTTGATAAACGTACTGACAGATCATATGAGTTGCATGCTTTTCTAGGGCTGCTTGTATTGTTTGATTGAATTTTGCCAAATGATTGATGAGAGCAGATTCTTTTTCATGAGTTAGATGATTAAAATTAGCTGGTTTAACATCGGAAAGTTTGCCCAGCATTGAGTTAATTCTTGCATAAACATATTGAATGTATGGGCCTGATTCCCCATCAAGTTTAAGCCATTCTTGCATATCAAAAACTATTTTTTTGTTTGAATCTATTTTATTCATCCCGTATTTAATAGCACCAGCTGCAATTGTATTGGCCGTGTTATCAATCTCTTCTTGAGACCATTCATCTTGATATTTATTTAAATACTGCTCTTTGATAGTCGCCACCATGCGGTCTATTAGATCTTGCAGGGCTATGATATTTCCTTTTCTGGAACTCATGGCCCCATCAGTTAGTTCAACCATTTCATATTGCAAGTGGTGGCAGTCTTTTGCATGCTCAAACCCGATTTTCTCGAGTGTTTTAAAGACTTGCTTGAAGTGAAGTGCTTGGCGGTTATCAACTACATAAAGACTTCTTTTAGCATTGAATTCTTCAAATTTTTTCCGTGCAAGCTCCACGTCTTTAGTTGCATATAATCCTGTTCCATCGGACTTGAGTAATAGGCAGAAACCTAGCTTATCCTCGCTTAAATCAATTCCTATTGCTCCAGCATCTTTTACAAAAATTCCTTGCTCATAATATTTTTTCGCCATGGCGACAGAAGAAGCATCAACTTCGCTCTCCCAGTACCAACGATCAAATTTTACATCTGCCCAGTCGTATACAGATTGCATCAACTCAATTGACCACTCACGAGTTTCTTTCCATAGCTCAAAGTATTCACCTTTCTCTGCAAGTAATTCATGTAAAATCGCAGTTAGCTCTTGCCGATTAGTTTCCTCTTTATCTGAGCCTCGTTGTTCTTCAAGTAGATTGTTAGCGGCTGTATATAGAGTTCCAAGCCAGGCGCCTTTTCGGTTTTCTGGAGGAGTTTGAGTGTTATGTTTTTTATAGTACCAAAGACATTTTGCTACGTGAGTTCCCATATCACCAGGGAAGGTCGTTGCAATAGTTTCAACTCCGCAGTAGCGATAAAGTCTTACTAGTGCATTTCCATAACAAAGGTTTCTCATATGTCCCACATGGAGTTCCTTGTGAGTGTTTGGCTGAGAGTATTCAATAATAGTTTTAGGTGCCTCTTTAATGATTTCTTTTTTAAAGGCTTCACCACTCAGGATTTCATCTAAAATAAGTTGATTACAAGTTTCAGGATTTAAAAAGAAATTTAAATAGGGACCAGTAGCTTGAGAGGATTTAACAAGGTCTGATTTAAAATCTTGCGCCAACGCCTGTGCGATCGCTGGAGGGGCTTGCTTGAGTTGTTTTGCAAGTATAAAACAGCCAAATGCTAGGTCACCTTGCTTTGGATTTGGTGGCAAAACAAATAGCTTATATAAGTCTCCAATTTCAACTTGGGTATCAAATTTCTGACTAACAAGTTCGGCTAATTGGGTAGCAAGTTGAAAATACAGTTTGTTGTGGTAATTAAATTGCATACTTAAGTCCTCTGGCGAATATGTCGATACTATATCATTATGGGTAAATTATCACGCCAAATTTTTCTAATTCTAGGACTCGTTAGTGTTTTAGCTCCTATTGTAAAAGCGCAAGGCCTGAAGGGGGGAAATGAGAATGAAGACATACTTTTGAGCGATCCATATTTATCAGTGCTCTATCAACGGGGCAGTTATATGATCTATAACTGTATCGATGGACATTGGGTCTGTAGCGGAAAAGCAGAATACGAAGCATGCCGAGAGATCCGAAATATTGCACTAAAGGAAAATCAAACCAGACTTCCCTGTGCTCCCATAAGAAAATTCGAAAGCGAGAAGTCCTGTAATCAACATCAAGCTAGTCTAGTGGACGCAGCTACTAGAAATCGCTTTTGCCTCCATCCTTCCAGAGGTGAAATAGAAATTGAGTACTAAATAGTTTTATGCATAAGAACATGAGGACCTACACCCTCAATTTCAAATACATCAGAATCCTGAACAAAACCCATTTTTTCATAAAAACCTACTGCGGCCACTCGGGCATTACACCATAAAAGTTTCACATGATTTCGTTTGATGATAGGAAAGGCCATCTGTAGTAGGGCGGCACTCAGGCCTTGTTTTTGAAATTCAGTTAAAGTGGCCATTCCACGCAGTTGAAATTGATAAGGCTCAAGGTATTTATCATTGGATTTTAAATAAAATGAGGCAACGGAAGCAAGCCTATCTTGAATAAAGGCTCCCAAGTGAAAGGTGAACTCATCTCCATCACCTTCGAAATGACAGGTTTCAATAGGTAGACCCTGCCTAAGGACGGCATGACGAATCGGGTAGGTATCTTTTGGGTCTATTTGTTTAACTTCCATGGCAGAAATATACTCTGTTTTAGAAGAAATAAAAGAAGCGTTGAGTTATTACACCGATTTTATTGAGATTTTCTCATGAGAATTTCCCCTCCAATTCTTGCAAGGGTTTCACTAAAAACTTCGATCACTAAGTCCGGAATTTTGGTTTGTTTACCCGCCCAATGAGACTCAGCATACAAATGGCAGCGGCCATTGAATTCTTGAATTTCAAAATAGCCCGCTAGCCCACGAAAAATTCCCGTCGGAAAACGAAAACGGTAGCGGCCTGTCTTTTTAGGCCTCTCCATGATTATGTGTACTATCATGGGAAAAGGCAGGAGAGGATGATCTGCATGCATGGTCATCAATTTTGTTTCGTCATTGTATTTGAGCTGCTTAATAAACGAGATCCATTCCGGATACAACTCAAATTGGGAGAGTTTTCTAATGACTTTCCGGCAACGTTTTTTGTGCATGGCCGTGGCCTGCATATCAAAATTTTGAATTCCTGTAGAACTGGTAACATCGGCATTAGTCAAAATTTTACCTTTATCTAGATAGTCTTGTTGAGTCTCAGATAACTTCCAACGTTTTGATAAATATTTTTGTAGCTCTGAATCTAAAGGCCCGGCATGAGCAATAAGACTAAACGAAAATAATATAAAAATTAGTTTTACCATAATATAAGTATGCCAAATTTCTTTTGTAACGCAATTAGACTTTTCACAATGCTTCACGCAATTTAACCTAAATCACTGAAAACATTAAAAGCTAAGGATTTGCGCATATGGCGGTACGAAAAGGTACTAAAGTTAAAGAGGCCGAAATTGAGGCCAAGGATCAGCGTTGGCATTGTCGAAATAGGGTTACACTTGTTTTTGGTTCAAATGATATCGAAGAACTCGACACCTATGTATATACCCAAGAATCACTTGAATTTAAAACTGTTCAGTTTCATCAGGCTAAGTCAAAGGCGATTGAGGAGATACTCGATAACTGTATTGATGAATTTTACCGTGGTCATGTAACTGAAGTTAAGACAACCCTTTCTGAAGATGGTACTCGGGTCACAATTTCAGATAATGGAATTGGCTTTCCGATTGATAAAGCACCAATGGTTTACACCGAGTTTAGAACCGGGTCTAAATTTAAAGACCAAGAAGTTGATGAAAAAGGATATCTTCATCGGACTCTAGGGCAAAATGGACTTGGTGCAGCTGCTACATGCCTCACTAGCGACGAATTCATTGTTACCATTAAGCATTTCAATTCAAAAAAAGAACAAACATATAAATTTTTAGATGGAGCCTTAAAAACTTCAAAAACAAGACCCAAGCCATTTAAAGGTGCTTCAGGTGTAAAGATTGAATTGGTATTGGCCAAAGAAGTTTATAAGAATAATGTGATTGATAAAGAGCTTCTTAGAAAAAGAATTGTCGATCTTGCTTATAATAATCCTGGTTTAAAATTTGTTTTTAACGGGGAGAGTTTTCACTATAAGAAAGGTCTTTTTGAATTAGCTCAAAGGATAGATCAAAATAATGCTCAGTTATTAATCGATGATAAGTTTGTCTACGAGGGATTAAATCTCAAAAAGAAAAAATATAAAGCGCTAATTGATTTAAGTGTAGCGGTTGTATTAGATAAAAAGTCTGAAGATAGAGAGAAGTTTATCTCTTTCGTAAACTCTACTCCTACTTATGATGGTGGTTTTCATCACGATAGAGTGAAAAGATATTTCATTAATATCCTCAAAGACAAATTAGAACGTGATGCTAAAAAAGCAAAAGTAACTTTGACTGATAACGATATCCTAGGTGGGATGACTTTTGTCATCGGTATAATTATGCCTAACCCAAGATTTGAGTCTCAGACTAAAAGAAAACTGGTTCGTGATAATCATTTAGAAAAAGCCATTGAACAGCATATGACAAAGTATATGGCCAAGTTCATGCGAAATAATAAAGATTATCTTGAGTTAATTATAGATAGAGCTAAGAGTAGGCAGAAGTTTGCCGCTCTTAAAGACGCCTCTAAAAAAGGTCGTAAACAAAAAAAACAACGAGTTGAAAAACTACTTGATGCCAACGAGAGAAAGAACAGAGAAAATTGCACCCTATTCATATGTGAGGGGGATTCGGCAATTGGTGGTCTTCGTTCAGCTAGAGATAAACTGTATCAAGGTGGTATTGCCCTTCGAGGTAAGCCAATGAACGTAACTCAGGCATCTATTAAAGACGTCCTAAATAACCAAGAATTTTCAGATATCATGGCTTCTGTAGGTTTAGTTATTGGTCAGAAGGTAGAGGATATATCCGAGCTTCGTTATTCAAAGGTCGTATTTTTGGCTGACTCGGATGTTGATGGCGGGCATATTAACACACTCCTCACAAATTTCTTTTACACTTTTTGGCCTGAGCTTTTTGAAATGGGAGCCATTCAAATTGCCAAGGCACCTCTATTTGAAGTGATCACTGATAAAGAACCTATTTATGCTGAAAGTGAGAACGAACTTGAGAAAATTAAGAGAGAGGGCAAAGTAAAGATTAAAGAAATTCAAAGAAATAAGGGGCTAGGGGAGATGAGTCCAGAGGCATTTAAGTATGTTTTAGGACGTGATTCTTATACTAAGATCATCATCGAGGATGAGAAAGATGCTAAGTTGACTATGCATACTTGTTTTGGAAAAGACACTCAACTTCGAAAAGACCTTTTAATAGATCATGAAGATTACACTGGTGATAAACTGACTTCTGGTAAGTCGTCTAAATCATCAGCTCCAAAAGTTGCTAAGGCTAAAAAAGTCGCTAAAAAAGTTACCAAAAAAACGACAGCGAAAAAAACGGCAAAAAAAGTAACAAAAAAAGTCGCTAAAAAAGCGGCAAAGAAAACTGCAAAAAAAGCGACAAAGAGAAGATAGATGGAAGACTTATATTTACATGATTTAGAAGAAATTTCACTTACAGAAATTGTAAAAGACGAGTATAGAAATTATCAGATTTATACTTTAATGGATCGAGCCATACCATACCTACAAGATGGTCTGAAGCCCTCTCAGAGAAGAATTTTATTCACTCTTTGGAGAAATCAAAATAAAGGGCTTATGAAGGTTACAGGACTAACTGGGTTAGTACTGACACTTCACCCGCATGGACCTGCTTCAATTGAGAGCTCTATTGTTAATTTGGCCCAAGATTTTACCTTTTCAAATAACTATCCGCTTATTGATAAGAAAGGTTATTTTGGGGAAAGAATGGAAACCCAGGCAGCAGCTGGTAGGTATATCGAATGTAAGCTTGGTGAAGTAGCGAAAGTGCTTCTTTTTGATGATATGAACCAAGTTCAAATGGTGCCCAATTACGATGAAAAAGTAATGGAGCCTTTGGGGCTACTTCCAAAACTTCCCATCATGCTTTTAAATGGTGCGGAAGGAATTGGAACAGGATTTTCTTCTGTTATTCCCAGCTTCAACCATAAGGATATTGTGGCATCCATGATTCAATGTATTGAAACAGGAAGCCCTAAAAAAATTAGACCATGGGTTAGGAATTACTCAGAAAAACCTGAATTTGAAAAAACTGGTAAAGTTCATTTTAAAATGGGGTTCAAAGAAATTGATAACAAGATTTACATCGTTGAACTTCCTCGTGGATATGATGCCAAAAAAATCTATAAGCATTTAAATAAGCATATTGATAATGATTTTATTAAAGACTATATCGACTCTTCTGTTGATAACGAAATCATGATCGAGTTAGTTTTTAAACGCGGGCAGCAACCTACATTAGCTGAAGTTGAAAAAACTATGGGGGTTTCAACTTCATTGAGTCCTAACTATACTTTGATTTCAGAGCGCGGGGTAAAGGTTTTGGATGGCCCGGAAGATATTATTGAAATCTTCACTCACAAAAGACTTGCTGTTGTCAAAACCAGGTATGAACTTCTTATCCATGATGCGAAAGAAAGACTTGAGAAAAATAATGAGATCATTAGGTTCATTAAAGAAAAGCATTATGCTCAAGCTGAAAAGAAAGCCAATAGAAAAGCATTCGTTGAATATCTAGGTCAAAAGAAATTTCATTACTCAGAGTATCTAGCAGATATGGCCATTTATCGTATGACCAAAGAGGAAGTGAACAAGCGTCAGTTACTAATTACTGAGGATAAGAAGAAGATCAAAGACTATGAAAAAATCGTAAAAAGTCCTGCCTTGATCAAAAAAGAGCTTATTAAAGAGCTAAACGACGTGTCTGAGAAATTAGAAAAGATTATGAAAGCTAAAGAGGACCAAAAGAAACAGGTATACAAAAAGCTGAATAAATCATCTAAAAGACGTAAAAAATAACTTAAGTTTAGTATTGATTAAAACGATATTATTGATATGAAATTTGTTATAGTTGTTATTTTATTGAATCTTGCTTTTATCCTGAACTACGCAGGTGAAAAAGATGTAGTCATTCGAAACGTCGCTTCAGAATCATTTGATTTTAAATAAAAAAAGGGCCCATATCCATGGGCCTTTTTAGTTCTATTGTTCTTGTTCTAGTTCTTGCCCCTGAACTTCAGGTTGCTCAGAATCTTCTGAATTTAAATTATCTTCTGACTGTGGTTGCCTTTCAGTATTGAAGTCAAGTTGCCTCTCTATTTCATAGGCATAACTAACATCTCCTGTACGTGCCAGAGCTGTCGTTGAAATTAATAAGCATGCAAATAATACTTTCATTTTATTCTCCTTACCTCCGTCCCGTCAGCATGTAGTTCAAGCAGAAGAATGACTTCTTCTTCTGTAGAAGTAGCTTCGGCCATTACTGATTTACTAATTGTTAGAGGATATTTTTCTGATAGGTTTTCAGCATCGTGTTCATGTGGTGTTCTGTTAAAGCGATAACGACTTATAGTAGGGTACATTACCGAATGATCAGCAGAAGTATTTTCGTGATAAAGTCCTAGTAGGTGACCAAGCTCATGTACCACGACAGTTTCAAGATCATATCCCCATGAACTATCATCAGAACTAAAGTCAAAAAAGTCATAGTTAATCAATATATCTGCATGATCAATTTTTATATAACCACCAGAAGTTCGTTTTCCGAAAATCTGAGTTACGGCCAGTGCAGTACCTGGCATATCGTCTGGCCAATTAAATATCTTATAAATTCCCAGTTCTGCGTCTTTGAATTCATCCAGATTATTTCTGGTTGAGAAATTACTTTTCCCCGTTTCAAAATAGGTGATTGAGTTTGAATTAAGACTATTCCAGCTAGAGGTCGCGGACTCTAAAGCGTTGTTTTCAGATTGATTGAAGTCACTTCCAAAATTTATCTTTAATGGAAAAGCTTCAATTGAAGACCATTTAGTTGGTTCTACACTTGCGCTAGATTTTGTCGTGGTGTTTGGGCTTAAGTCTGCACTTTCTTCAGTAGGCTGGCAGCCAAATAAAACAATGAATGAAAGAAAGAGTGTATATTTCAAGTATGCCCCGTTTATTCCTTACAAAACATGTCGGAATAATACGGGTAATACTTGAGAGAAATATTATGTTATTTCTGAGAATTTGCGTGATCTGCTAAAAACTGTTCTAAACCACTTGTAGTTAAAGGGTGGTTAAATAGTTGTTTTAACACTTTAAATGGAATTGTGGCCACATCAGAGCCTAATAAAGCCGATGCCTTAAGGTGATCAGTATGTCTAATGGAAGCGGCCAGAATTTTAGTGTCCATGCCATAATTATCAAAAATTTGACGAATTTCCTGAATCAGATAAGTACCCGTTTGCCCGATATCGTCTAACCTTCCAATAAATGGTGAAACATAAGTTGCACCGTTTTTAGCAGCAAGAAGAGCTTGGTTAGCACTGAAAATAAGTGTCACATTCGTTTTAATTTTATCTTTTGATAGCTGATGACAAGCTTTCATTCCCTCAATGGTCATAGGAAGTTTAATAACCACATTGTCATGGATTTTCGCTAATTCATAAGCTTCTTTAAGCATTCCCTCTGAGTCTGTTGAGATAACCTCAGCTGAAATCGGGCCATCTACAATTTTTGCAATATTTGTTATCAGAGTTTTTTGGTCAATTCCTGTCTTAGCAACTAGGCTTGGGTTTGTTGTTACACCATCGATTAAACCCCAAGAATAACTTTCTTTGATTTCTTCGATATCTCCCGTATCAATAAAAAATTCCATTGCTCCCCCTTATATTTTTTAAGCTTTTGCCTCATAATAGAAGTAATGAAGTGTTTTGTCTCCACATTATTGTTTTTATCTTTGGAAGTTATGGCCATTGTGGCCACTCCAAATCTACCTGCTGAGGGTGTCGTCCTAGGAGATAATAATAACTTCATTGACCCTAAAGTTGACTATAGTAACTTTATGGGAAGAGTCACAGATAGAAATAACGAAGGCACAATTTTTAAAGTGCATGTGGAAAATGATAACACTAAGTTTTTCAAGGCCGGAGACGTTGTTTATTTTAAAGTAAATAATCAGGATACTGGTAAGTTTTGTCGCGGATCTCTTAGGACTATTGAAGATAATTATTTCAGCTTATTCGTCCAGGACTTTGCTCCTTGTTGGCAGGGTCGTTCTTATATCCCTCGAGGAATTCAAATTAATTTTTTCTCTCGAAAACTTGCTGATAGAGTTTTTGAAGCCAGTAAATACCGTGAGATTCTTATTTTAAGAAAAGAAGGTTTTTTAAAACAGCTCGCCGGGATCAATAAGTTTATTTGGACTTTTGATCAACAAAGATTGAAAGTGGCAGCCGATTATGATCAACGAATTAACGATCTATTGCGAGAAAAACAATTAGCGATTGATAATTTAATACAGAAAAAACAAGAAAGTCTTTTATTGCAAACAGAACTTAAAAGTAAGCTTAAAACTTTAGACGAGTCTCTTGATCATTATAAAATTGAGAGACAAGAGTTTATAAAAGACCGCTGGGCGATGGATCATGACTTAGACTTGCCAGTCGGTCGAAGACCAATGGAGCCTAAGCAGAAATGAAGATTTTAGTTATCACGATGTTATTATTAACTTTTCATGCTCATGCTAAGTTCAGTATCGAAGATGTCCGCATTATTTCACCTAAAAAAAATGAAGTGACGAAAAAAAAAGTTCGTAAGTCTTTTCATGGTAAAAAGATTGTAACTGAAAAAGTGGAACTCATTAGTACAAAACCTACTGATGATAACCCAGCATTAAAAAAGTATATTCAAACTATCGTGGATTTTTTTAATCAGGAACTCTTCCCAAAAATTAAAATGACCAAAAAAGATTCTGTATTATTTCGCTTTCAAATCCAGCGCAGAGGCCATTTTGATCTACTTAATATTAAATCTAATAAGCCTGCAGTTCATGCAGCAGTAGATAGCTGGTTTATGTCGTTAGATAAATTTCCAAAAATACCTAAGGACTCTGGTCAAAAAGAACTTCAATTAGAGTTCACTTATTCGGTAAAATAATTTCTTTTTCTTACATTACTTGGGGCCTATTCAGAGGGGAGTTACAATAGATTTAACACCAAATTGAAAAGGAGTTTCTAATGGTAAGATTAATTGCACTTGCAGTTATGCTGACGAGTCTTTCTTGCTTTGCGAGTCTGGAGGGATTTAATAAGCATTTTAAGTTTGAGAAAGATCAATCGGGTAAGGTGACTTATGTTCAAATGAATATGGTTTCTAATTTCTCTTTAAGACCATACCTTGAGCAAGTTAAAAACGATATTAAATCAGAAATTCGTCGTATGCAGCAAAAGGGGTACGATGCTGAGTTAGAAGGTTTTATCGCTCACTTAGAGGAGAGTTCAGATAAATCACCAGAGGCTCAAGAGAGCATTTGGGCGGTTAGAGACTCTATTGAAAATCTTAAAAATGTAAAAGTAGATGAAATTTTCGCACAGGTTGAAAGCCGTGGTGTTCTCAAGAAATTCAGTGATGAATTGAAAAAAGCACTGAAAGTACTAGACTTAAGAATTATTGCGAGTACTGAAGATCCAAGATATTTCTTTAAAAGAAATGTGACTTACGAAGTTGTAACAAGAGCTCTAGAGTTCGCTAAAAAGCAATTTGATAATGTACCGGTTTTGAATCTAGTATCAACTATTATTGTTCAAGTTCATGATCAAGTTTTAGAGCAGAGACTTTTTTATCAAAACATGCTTCTTCATTATATGGACATGGTTCCAGAGTCTGAATTAGGACTAACAAAAATTGAAGCTGACCATATCTTTTCTTCTATTTATGAATCAAGAATTGGTTTAAATGTTCTTGAAAGTAATAAGATTGTCAAAGCTTGGGATACCTATGGTTGGAATGCTTTTTACGGAGCCGTTAGACAAGGAAACAATCGTCTAAGAAGAACTTCTGGAGAATTTGACCAAGTTGGTGAAAGACTTAGCTATGGATTTTTTAAAGCAGTAGAAGATGGTGAGAAAGTTATTAAAAACCTTATGGTAAATAAGCATAAGTTCTCTGGTAAGATGGCGACGGCTTACTATTACGAACAACCAGATAAGGTAAGAAGATTCAGATCACTTTTAAATCTTGGGCAATTAGGTCTTGGATTCTTACCACTTCCAAACTGGTTAAAATCTCAGGCTGAAAGCTTTATTGAATCATACTATAAAGAGCAAAGAAGATCAGAGGGTGCATTAATGGCATACTTTGATATGAATAAAGAGACTAAAATGAGATCTCTTTTAAAGCGTCAATTAGTTAATCCTTATATTATTATCGATTAATAAAAGATGGCCTCTGCCTAGCAGAGGCCATCTTTTATTAGAACATTAGGGTCATCGCTTCTCGACATACTGCCTGGGCATCATACCAAGAATTTCCATTTGAATTGTCTTTCATTCTGTATTTACCACCTACCTCATCAGCGTATTTAACCATCATTTTGTGGAAGGGAAAACGTTCTTTTACATGGACGAAATTCTCACAAAAATTCATTTTTTCCTGGTGAGTTTCTCCCACTGCTATTAGTGGTTGATAATGAAACCATCCAACGATTATATTATCAAATTCAGGAAACATAATTTTAGGAGCGATTTCGGTCATAAGCGCCTGAGCAACCTTACAGATCACCGCCTTATCACGGTATAGAGGATTTGGTGATACTGTTTTCATTTTTTTTGACTGACTATTAAATTGAACCATGACAAGCTCTTCTCCCCAGTTGTGAACATCTACTTGTTGTTCACATTGAGAAGCAAAGTCGTCAGTATTTTTGAATTCAATCAAATAATTTTTCTTACCTACAGTTACTTTGGCCATATGAGACTGTTCAACATAAGTAGAAAGTTCTACTAATCTAGCAGATAGCTCTTCCATTTGAATGGCAATTTGATCCACTTCGGCGATGTTTTCAGCAGGAAGTTTGTCATAATCGCGGTTTAAATTCTCTGATGCTTTATCAAGGTTTTCATAAATCTGTTGAAAAGCAAAAGCTGAGTTAATTGAAAATAAGCAAAGTAGAAAGATTGTTTTCATGGGTATTTCCTCCAGTTGTTTAAGAGGAAACTACCCTTGATAAGCATTTTTCTCTATGGAGAAAAACGAAAAGATAGAGAAGTTTTTACACGGTCTCTATTGTGGCGTCAGTACCAGTAATTCTTGAGTGATGATAAAACGTTGCTCCAGAAATCTCGCTCGCGTTTTTAACCCTCGATTTAAGCTTCTATCCGATTTCAAGTCTTGAAAAATAAGTAGTTGAGTTTCAATTGTAGTGTTTAAAGCAGCTCTAGCTGTTTTTGTTTCTTCTCGGTATTGGCGAGTCATGCGTAATAGATCCTCTCTTGAATTTGAGTTAAAACCTTTGCGCAGGTAATTCTGATAGGCACCTGAGTTATCTATTAAGTCTGATACTTTTAGTGATAGGGCACTAACCTGTATATTCTTAAGCATTATGTCAGAAAGCTGAATATCGTATATGGCATCAGCCGGAGCTTGGGCCTGCACATAATTATAGTCCTGCATAAACATATTTGCTCGCTTAATAATATCTAGTATGAGGTATTGAGTTTTAGCAATTTGACGTTCGTTACTTAATAGCTCTGGTCTCTCACTTAACGTGCTATAAATCTCTAAAAGCCTTTCAATACTGTAAGTATAAACGCTATTTAATACAATTAGCGAGGTATCAATATCTCGATTAGAACCCTTAGGCACAGAGTTCATTGCGAAATAACGTTGATGCTCATCTAGTTCCTCCATGATACCCAGCTCAACTTTTTGAGGCACTAGGTTAGAATCCGCATAAAGCGTATCGGATATCACATAATAATTATTCCACTCCAGCTCCATAAGGCTTAGGAACTCATGAAAAACTAGTCGTCTTTTGAGAATAGGTGAACTGATAGCATCCCAGCGAGAAATATTAATTCTTATTAGATCCTTGTAGTTATTCCAAGCGGTTTTTATCTCATATTCTCCAGTCTCTTGATTGAGTACTGTGATTTCATCATAAGTCGTATCTATTTCAGCGTTCTTGATAAGCTTCTCAAATTTAGACATTGGGATTTTGTAAAAATCACGATAGAGAGGAATGTCTTTAATTGACTCATGAATACTCTTTGCTATCGCCCTGATTTCAGGCTCTATATGGTCACCTCCGCCTCCACGGTCAATCCCATTTTTGGCAAAGGCCATTAGGCTTAGAAGTAGTATTGAAAGGGTAGCGATAGACTTTAGAGTATTCATGCATAGAGTCATACCACAGGTGTATTCTCAGTCAATTTAGATGAAATAATTATACTTTAATATAGGAGGTATTAGGGCCATGTCCCTGTTTTTTTATCCAGCCTTTCTCGATCCAGAAATTAAGGCATTGGCTTAATTGGGAGCTTTTTATTTGATAGTAATTTGAGACATCCTTGGCCTTGAAACGGAGATTTTTTGCTAGAAAACTAGGTTTATTTAATTTGGGCTCCCCAAGATAACCAACAGCTTTGGGTTCAACTACATAGATTCTTTGATCCCTAACAACGATTTCTATTTTGTATTTGTGTTTGCATCTTTTGATGAGCTTAAAGAGTCGGTCCTCAAAGTTTAGATAGGAAAAGGGTTCATCAGGCCATAGGCTTAGCGAAGCCTTAGGAAAGCTCAGGCCTTGTTCTCCAGCATAGGCTACGCAGTATAATAAGCTCAATTCTTTAGAGAGTGACCAATGCCAAACATCAGCCAGCCTGTATTCATTTGCAAAAAAATCGATAAATAGATTAGCACTCTCATTTACGGGAAGGTTATGCTCTCTAGAAAGAATTGGAGATTTTTCACACCAGATTTCACGGAGCTTAGGAGGAAATCCCGGATAATTCATTATTTTGATTATTTTATCAGTCTTAATTCCACCGAACTCATAGAGAGAATACATACAATCAAACCACGCTTCTTCTCTTATTCCTAGTTGTTGAAAGATCGAAATCGCCTCTTTAATGAGAGCTAGTCCTTTATCTCTTTCATTATTGAGGCAAAAATAAACTCCCTGCCACTTTACAAATAAAGCGTAATCAATCTTCTTTTCTTTTTTTACGATAAACTTGCGGGCAGCCTCTAGTTGCACTGGCACCAAACTCAAGCTTCTTAGGACACAAAGGTATTCAGCACATGCACTGAATATAATGAAGATATCAATATCTTTAGTCGCGCGAGGAAGAAGATCTTGCGCTATTTCAAAAGCCTTATCTGCTTTCCCCGTAGCGCTTAGAGTATCACAATAGCCTAGTACTCTGGCCGGCGGTTGTTCTTGCAGAAAATTAGGAGTCAGAGTGAGGATTTTTTCATAGGTTTGTAGAGCTTCTTGATAATGATAATTGGTATAGTAGATACTCGCTTTGAAAAATAAATCTTCAATACTTTCAGACGTGTTGTTTCTAACCATATCAATGGCATGAAAACTTAAACCTAAAGAATTTAAAAAACGTGCAATAGGTATTTGAAAAAAACCGGGCAAAGTTGAGCTTTCTTGCAGAGTCAATGCCCGCTTTAAACCTTGGCGAAAAAGTCCTATTCGAAAATACCAATTTAATGCTCCTATGCTCTCAGTTTCAGTTAGAGGAAGCTTGAAGTATTCGTCCGTTTTCTGCGAGAATTCTTTCTCATCGCGCTCAGCGATTGATTTTTCAATGGAATCCACGAGTTCATTTTTCATAGGAATAGTTTAATCTATTTTTGAAAATTTTTCAGGGTCTTTTCAATTTTCTCCGTGGAGATAAAAGCAGCCTAAAGGTATTTGATGCCTACCAGTTTCAAAACAACCAGGAGATCAATATGAAATTGCAAGCTATGGCCTTAGGAGCCGTAATTCTTTTAAGTTCAACCGTAAGTTTTGCCGATTATGGGCGAAGAAATGGAAGGCGTAATGTTAGGGCCCAAATCGAGAAGCAAATTATTGACGACGCCTATGCGGCGGTTCAATTATTAGAAAATAATATTCAAGCAAAATCTAATACAGAGCTCGCTCAAGTTCAGCAGGCGATCCTTCAATTAAAAGAAGTTTCCAAAACTAGTTACTCTCATGGAGGTGGTGATAGTGATTACGTCACAATTGATCCAAATCCTAGACCTACACCAAGACCCATGCCAATACCTACTCCTAGACCTGCGCCGACGCCTAGACCTAGGTATGGAAGAGACTCTGGAGGATATAATGGAGGTGCACCAACTCATAACAGGTACGGACGTCGCTCAACTCGGGGACAGGTCGGTCATATTCCTTACGCCCTTCCTACGTTTCAAGCAATATTAGAAGGAGAAAGATTAACACTAGAGGGTATTCAGCCTCAGGCCATTTATAGTCAATGTATGCAGTCTATTTCAAATGACTGGGCGAGAGAAATTGTAGTGGTGGAAATGGAAACTCAACAAAGATTTAGCGTAGATAATTTTGATATCTCTATTAGAACCAAGGAAAGTAAATGTCGCGCTATCACAGGTCTTGCCATGGGACTTTCACTTAAAACTCCTCAGCCATTAAGCTTATTTAGGTATATTGCTTACGGTGTGATTGGGAATGAAGGTTTTTACGCCGAAGGCAATAGTGCAGCTGATTTAATCCGTAGCTGTAAAACTAACTTGACTGGCGTAACAATTTATATGGAAGATAAAACTTGGGTGGGTGCCAATGGCTCAGCTCCGGTGAAAAGAGCTGAGTTGGAAAATTTTAATTCAGTCGATAGTGGTTGTAGCATCGCTATCGGGAATATTTATTAACCAACAAGCTATTCTAATAAGGACCGTAGCTCCATCTCATGAGCGTGAGCTGCGGCCTTACAAAATTCTAATTTTTTTCCGTTCGTTCTTTCAAAGACATGTGTTTTTAAGCCTGCAAGGCAGCCCTTAATAAAACTAGTTGTTCCTAGGTTTAGTACCGCACTAGTGGAGATATTCTCTTCAAAAAAATCAAATCCCTCTTTTTCACCAAGTTCACTCTTTTTGGGAGCAGTCTGACAAGAACCAAGAGTAATACTCAATATAAGGAGGCTTAATTTTATCATGCTGAAACCTGTTTAAAATTCTTCTTCGTTCCACAGATTAAAATAATGATGGTTTGGACTAAAAAGAAACTTCCAAGGAAAATTGCGCCACCCTCTGAGAATCCATAAGAATGTAAACCAGAGGCCAGGATATAATTAACTCCAAACCATGCCATCATAACAGTCATAAAGCCTGCCGCTGATAAGACGATAAAACGGTGGGTGTCTATCCAGCTTGAATACCTTCCATGAACTATTACCATATAAAATAATAAGACAATTAAAGACCAAGTTTCCTTTGGGTCCCACCCCCAAAAACGTCCCCAAGAGTAGTCTGCCCAAACCCCGCCAAGAATAATACCAGCGGCTAAAAGAACAATTCCTATTTTGATACAGGTATAAGTTAGGTCTTGATAGTATCTATAGTCGGCTTTAGTAAGGCTTCCAATTCTCATTTTAACTAAGGTCATATTAGCTACTAGCCAACTGAGAGCAAGGGCGGCGTAGGAGAGTATAATCGTTGTCACATGAGTTGATAGCCAGAAATTGTCTCTTAAAACAGGAACCAAAGGAGAAATAGCACTATCAAGCATATTATTTGCAAACATCATCATAAAGAGGCATAGGATATTGTATCCGAGGCCTGCTAGTAAGAATGTTTTATCTTTCCTAAAGAGAAGCACAATTAGCGCAATTGTGAGGGCACCAAAGCCTGAAAAAAGAACTGTTTCATACATATTTGTTATCGGCGCCCTGCCTGAGATTATGACTCTGATAGCGATACCAATGGCCTCGATCAACAAGGTGAACACTGCAAGGATAACACCCCAGCGCATAGATTTAAATAAAACGGCTAAAAAGATTCCAATTAGAGCGGTTAACATGGCGTAAGAGAAAAGGTGCGATTTAGCAAATTTATACTCGAGCATATATTTCGAATCGTGCTCGGTCTTGTACTTGATCACAGAACTTTCAATTAATTCTGGAAGGTTTTGATCCATATAATTGCTAAGCAGACTCCATCCTGAGTTCTCTTCACTCCCGGTGTATACCGTGTAGGCATTACCTGAAACAATTTTTTCGTAAAGATCAACTCTCGCCCATACTTTATTTAGGTCTTTTTTAAAAGAATTTGACTCTTTCTGCTTCATGATTTCTGAGCGTATAAGGTCTTTTTTCAGAACTAAACTTGAAGCAGTTTGAGTGTTATTACCTTCTTCAACTCCCAGTAGCTTTTTTGAATCTACATGCTCAACTAGAATTGGAAAATCAAATTCAGTGCCTGTTCTTTGTTGTAGCATCAGTCTACAGAAAGTCAGGGTAGGAGCTTCATCGTTAAACTTGGACTTTCCAGTAAGAAATTTAATACTCTCATTGGCGAGCACTAAATAAGGCTTAACACGCCCTCCTGCAAGTACAGGATTTTCTTCTTTAAAAGCATCACAATCGTTAGCAAAACTAACTAAGGGGAGTAGTAGGGTGAAGGCCAAAATCCATTTCATACAAGAACCTTTTTCTTTTTACGATTAATTATATAATGCCATATTGAGCCCAAAACTATAAAGAGTGAGCCTAAGTATTTAAAAAATCTTCCTGGATCATAGTTCACACTAAACGCCGAACCAAATTGTTCACTACCGTCTTCATTCCTTCCAACTGGAAAGTAAGAAGATTGGTAAAAAGTAAAATCGTCATACTTTAGTGGATGATTCATATAAACATGGTGCTTTTCAATTCCAGTCGCGCCTCTACCGTCTAGTAATTGAACAAAGCTTTCATAACTTGCAGGATCATTCGTCCCTGGATTTTTATTCATTTTAAATCGTTCAAGGGTTATTTGATAAGGAAGCTTGATCTCTTTTGGAAGAATTTGCAGCCTAACGTTGAGTTTGCTGTTACTAAGCTCAAGTGGTCCATCATTTCTCACCCAATAACTTTTACCACCAACCTCAACTTCTACCGCTTTGATATTGCCTTTTATAATTTTTCCGTTGTCTTGAACTGGAGTGACTGCCTTAGGAATCTGAATAGGAAAGGTATCGTTACTATGCCTTAGCAGTCTGATTTTAAAATTCATCCAAGGAAGTGAAACTATATTATCATTGGATAGGTCTTCAACCATCCACTGTTTTTTTCTTTTCTTAAAATAGGCCACAGACTTTCCAAAGAGGAATAAATTAGGTTTATCTTTAAATAAGTCGGCTGACAAAACTCTAAATGGAGAGTTTTCATTCTTAGTTAAATCGTCATTAACTGCAACAGGGGCGAAGTCAGGGAAAAATTTTAATAGCGTCTGCCCATGGGTAAAGGCCACAAATCTTGCCCCTTTATCTGTTTTCCCGATTGGGTATCCCTTGTCCTCAGGAGTATAACATTGGCTCGTGATTAGATTCCAAATAACAAAACCACTGGTCCCCACATTGGAAAAGCAGCTTTTAAGAAACTCCGGCATATAATGAACGTTTAAAAGACCCATTCTCTCTGATGATTTATAATCAGACCTAGGACTCAGGGACAAAGTCACATCTTGCGAGAAGTTCTCATTGAATAGCATATATTGTGACGAGTGCTGGGATGAATGGTGATTTTCATCGCCTACCCATTGAATGTCTCTTTCTGCAAATGGAATAAAAGTTTTCACTCTAATGATTTTATCAACATCTGGGTTTATAGGAGTATTTAATGATTGCTTACCGTAACTATAAGGAAGCGACATTTGAAACGTTCTTTTTAAATTCTTAAATTCGACTCGTAAGATGTCGTCATTAATAAAAACAGTTGAGCTTGGAGTATTAGGGAGCAGTTGAAGTTGACCGTCGATTCCATTGATATAGGTAAAAAATGAACCAATAAACAGAATAATGAGTCCCGCGTGAATAACATAAAACCCATACAGGCGTTTTTTTACTGGTAGGCGTACGACGGTGGCCATGAATATACTTAAAAACATTCCCAATTGAATACCCATAAACCACCAAGACTTGTAAACAAGGCGATTAGCGTAGTCTGTTCCGTGATAACTTTCCATGAAAGTTCCATAAATAAGAGAGATAGTAAAAAGACTTATGATGACGACTGCGAATTTCACGTCGGATAGAAGACGTTCGGTTTTTTTGTATAAATCTATGATTTTATTCATTTGTATTCCAATGTATTTGGTTGAGATATTAACTTAATAATACATCTCTGGCCATCAGCACTTAAGATCTTGAGAAGTACGGATATTCCTTAAAGTTTCTTAATACCTTATTTTTTTACAGTAATTATTTGATTTCATTAAAACTTCTGCGTAAAATTGTCTTAGCAAAAAGGTAGTTTAATGACCAGCAGTTTGAAATTCGAAACAAGACACACAAAAGATGAAATCAAAGAAGTTTATAATTTTAATACAGAGGCTTTCACTGATTTAAATGAATGGACTCAGACCAGTATTGAAAAGCAGCTTAAAGAAGGCTGGGAGCTTGTATCCGTAAAAAGTGGCAAAGAAATTATTTGCGCTTTATTCTTAAAAAAGAACGGGCCAGTGCTTCTCACGAAAAACACTCCGATCAAAATCAATCATCAAGGTAATGGTTACTCTCACGAGATTAAAGAATTTTACGAAAAGTACGCTAAGGAAAATGGGATAAATGAAGTTTATAACTATACTCCTCGAGATAACTTTCGTATGATTTCTCTAAATGAGGGACACGATTACGCCAAGACAGGTAATTCAATCGAAGACGGTGCTCTTATTGAATGGGTTAAAAAAATATAAGTTTGCTATAAATACTTACTGGGAGGAATAAATGGCAAAGAAGAAAGCAACAAAAAAGGTTGCCGCGAAAAAGGCGACCAAAAAAGTAGCTAAGAAAGCGACTAAGAAAGCTGCAAAAAAAGTAGCTAAAAAAGCAACTAAGAAAAAAGCAGCAAAAAAAGTAGCCAAAAAAGCAACTAAAAAAGTAGCAAAGAAAGCGACTAAAAAAGCAGCTAAAAAAGTAGCAAAGAAAGCAACTAAAAAAGCAGCTAAAAAAGTAGCTAAGAAAACTACTAAAAAAGTGGCAGCTAAAAAAGCAACTAAGAAAGTAGCGGCTAAGAAAACAACTAAAAAAGTTGCAAAGAAAGCAGCTGCTAAGAAGACTAAAAGAAAGCCAAATGCAGCTTTCATGAAACCTCTTACTCCTTCTGCAGAGCTTGCTGAAATCGTAGGAGCTAAGCCTCTTCCGAGAACTCAAGTTGTGAAGAAACTTTGGGACTACATCAAGAAGAACAATCTTCAAGATCCAAAGAATAAAAGAAACATCAATGCAGACGATAAACTTAAGCCAGTATTTGGTGGAAAGAAAACTGTATCAATGTTCGAAATGACAAAACTAGTTTCTCAGCACCTAAGCTAAGAATATAAGTTACGGCCTCCATGCAAATGGAGGCTTTTTTTATCTCATTATTTCTGTAAATTTATAGTATCTGCGCTGTTTCTCGGAAGAAATTACCTTTAATTCCTGATTTAGAGAAAATAATTCATGACAATTAGGTGTTGGGTTTCCTAGTGCAAAACTGCGTTTACCTGATAGGTAGTCTAGGCAAGTATTAGTGTATAAATTTAAATATTCGGGCATATAACGATCTATAATTCTAATGTAGGAGAGCTTTTTAGATTTAACTTTGTCCCCCAAAACATCGTCGACCAAATGAGGTGCCTTTGAGAATAAATCTACGAGTTCTTCTCTTAGTTTATAGTCTTGAGAGAGCTTTTTTAAAGGAGTAATCTCTAAATTTTTACCCTTTAAAAATTGTTGTGTCTTAAAATGAAGATCAATTTTTTCATTGGTAAAGCTTAACTTCTTTAATAGTGAGTAGAGATCTTCACTGTATTTTGGTGCTACTTCGAAATAGCTTTGAATTAAATAAGGTTTTAATTTTTTCAAACAGTCAGGGTGAACGGCTTGCAAGTCCTGTGTGATTAATAGTTGGCTTGTAACGATCTCGTCAACTGGAGATTTCCCGCAAAAAAATTCAGAAAACTCTGATTCTGTCATCTTGACTAGGAATGACCAAGCTTTTTGCGGTCCAATTAGGCGGGGGTAAAGTAGTTCAACTAATTTAACTCCAAATTTATGGTTATGAATATAGCTATTAAACATATGCTCGGCTTGTTCTATACAGTCATTTTCACCTGAGCCAAGGCAATTACTAATTTCTTTTAAAAAGTACTGGTCTCTTTTTTCGCGGAAAAACTCGTCATTTTTAAAAATTGGCCATTGGGAAATACTTAAAACAAGTTGATAATCTTTTTCAATTAATTTGGGCCTAGTATTGAGGAATTCGAGATAACCGATTCCCATTTGCTCTGTCATTTTTGACCATTCTTCATTCCTAAGAGAAGGCTTTAAATCTTTGGCATGAATAAAATACTCTTGGTAGTTCTGTTGAGAGCTTAACACTCGCAGGTCTTGCATATTGTACGCTGTCTTAGCAGCAAAAGACGTGCCGAAGGTGCAAAGCGTTGTTAAGAAAATGGTCCTGAGATAATGCATAAGACAATTCTATATCTGTGTGAAAATACCGTCAAATTTAGCTTTATTTAATGTAGTGATTCGGTTACAAAATGCGGATGACGCTCTATAAAATTAAACAACTTCAGTACCAAGATTGGAAATTATTAGCTTACCCCGAGTACATCGAATTCATTAAAAATGACCTCGAAAAAATCGATCAATTGATAAAATTTGCTCAAAAGCGCGATGAGAAAAAGCCATTTAAATGGACGGTCGAATCAGGAGCAGTCCAATTTATCGTGGGAGTTTTCCCTGAAGAAAAGCTTATCAGGCTAGCATCAAAACAATTAAGCTATGAACTTAATATACTATCTTTTGATCCTCTGGAAAAAGAAGAACTAGAGGAATATGCCAAATTAATAGCGGAGCTGCCTTTATTTGACTCTCCAATGGTTATTGAATTTATTTCAAAGAATCATGATCTTCCGCTTTTTATCGAACCCGAATTTGAGGCCGTTCATGTTAAAGAACAAGAGCTAGCAGCAAAATTGGTATCGCAAGTAAACACCTATAAGCAGTCTCTTTTCGAAAAAGTGTCTGATTTTGGCTTGGATCTCACAGCAAATTATATGCTAATTAGGATTCATCTTTTAAAATTTTTAGCAATATTGCCCAATCTAGATCATGATAAAGATGGTGATGAAGTTAAACAAATTTTTCTTGAAACTCTTAGGCGGTTGATTCATGATTCCGCACTTGCTGAACAAAAAGGGCTGAAAGGGCAAAAAAGAGCACTGCCTTCCCATTATATTTTTGCGACAAAAATTTTATTAAAAATTTCAACATTTCTTCCTGCAAGGATTTTAGCTTTTGGACTACGTAGGTCCGTTTCGATGATGGCAAAAAGATTTATCGCAGGAGAAGATATAAAAAAAGCATCTGGTTCTTTAGGAGGACTCCGTTCGAGCGGTAGGGATTCAACAATTGATCAGCTAGGTGAGTTAGTTGTGTCTACTACTGAAGCAGATATCTATCTTGAAAGAGTTCTTGAGATCATTGAAGGTATAAACAATAATAATATTGCTGGTGAAAAAAATGCGGCGAACTTATATCGTTCTCATGTCTCGATAAAAGTTTCGGCACTTGCTCACGACTTTAAACCTCAGGATTTTTTGTATACTTACGATCAAGTTGCTCCACGACTGATAAAAATTTTAAATACAGCAAAAGCTAATCAGGTTTTTATTAATATCGATGCTGAACATTATCACTTTAGGGATATTGTTTTTAAAATATACAGGAAGGTTTTACTCGAAACTGAGGAACTTAAAGATTACGACCAAACTGGAATTGTCGTTCAGGCCTATTTACGGGACGGTATAGATCATATTTTAGAAGTGATTGAGCTAGCAAAAGAACGCGGAATTATAATGCCCATCAGACTCGTAAAGGGTGCGTACTGGGACGCGGAAACGATCGAGGCAGAAGCCCACAATTTTATGGCCCCTCAGTATTTAAATAAAGAAGAAACTGATTTGCATTTTAGGCAACTTATTTATACTGCACTTAAGCACTCGAACGAGCTTATTCTGGCCATCGCCTCACATAATATTCAGGATCACTGCTTCGGAGAAGCCCTAAGAGAAAAGATGTTTCCAGAGGCACCTGTGATTGAACATCAATGCCTACATATGACTTACGAAGCTCTTAGTATTGGTCTATCAAAAATGAATTGGCCGACGAGAAATTATATTCCTGTTGGGGACTTACTTGTTGGGATGGCCTATCTTGTTAGACGTATCATGGAAAACTCATCTCAAGTAGGCGTTTTAACTATTATGAGGTCACACAAAAAAGGCAATCTGTTTAGGCTTCCCTATGAAATTTTGACGGAGAAAAAAGAAACGAATGCCTATGTAAATGATGAAGCTCTAAATAGTTTAACCAAAGAATTCAGAAATATTTTTCCGCTACGCTCTTATCTAGAAGATCATTTTAAGCTGATACAAAATAAGCTTAAAGACGATTTAAAAGATCTTAAGGATGGTAAGCTCTATTATAATGAGGGAGATTTCTCGGTGGTATCTAGCTCTCATCCAAGCTTAACGATTGGAAAAGTTCAAATGGATACTCAGCAGACTGTGGATCAAAAAATTAATTCTTTATTTGATGGGTTTCAAAAAGAGAGTTGGTCGATGTCCCAAGAAAAGAGGTTTGCCGCTCTTCATAGACTAGCGGACTTAATGCTTTTAAAGAGAGTTGAGTTGTCGAGTTTAATCATGATTGAGGCAGGTAAAACGATAGATGAAGCCACTGCTGATGTTGATGAGGCGATTGATTTTGTGAATTTTTATATTCGTGAACAAGCAAAAATCGAAGCTACTGGCGAGTATTCAGCAAGAGGTGTTGTAGGGGTTATTGCTCCTTGGAATTTTCCGTTAGCAATACCATGTGGAATGACAGTGGCCGCTCTCGTTGCCGGTAATTGTGCTATTTTAAAACCCGCAGAACAAACGATGCTCATATCAAAGAAATTGGTTGAACTGGCCTATGAAGCTGGTATTCCAGAATCTGTCCTACAGATTAGTTTAGGCGCAGGGGAAATTGGCGCTGCCATTGTTGATCATGAATTAACTGTTGGAGTGGTTTTTACAGGCTCCCGTGCCGTAGGAGAGATGATTTATAAAAAAATCTCTGCACAAAGAACTTCATCCCGTTATAATTATGAAGCAGTTAATAAATTTGCCATCACCGAAATGGGTGGAAAAAACGCAATTATCGTAACGAATAATTGTGAATTAGATGAAACTGTAAGTGGAATAATTTATTCAGCATTTGCTCATGCAGGCCAAAAATGTTCAGCGGCTTCTCGGATAATCATTGATAACCAAATTAAAGATGCCTTTTTGAAACGATTCATCAAGGCAATTGAAGATATCAAGGTTGGACCTTCTACATCGTTTGCAACTTTTGTGAATCCTTTAATCTCTAAGGAAGATGCCGATAGAGTGAGAGAAATGGCGAAGAGAGCGAGAATTGAGTGTGAAAAGTTTGGTGGAACTGTTCATATTGATCGATCAGGGGAAGAGTATGAGGGATATTGTGTAGCGCCATCTCTGTTTGAGCTACCTGCTCATATAGCGCTGACAGAGAAAACAGTTGCGACAGAAGAAGTATTTGGTCCTCTAATCCACTTGATAGGGTATGATTCATTAGATCAAGCAATTGAGATATTTAATTCCACTGAATATGCACTCACCGGAGGAATTTTTTGTCAGTCTCAAGATGATATCGATTATATTGCTCCTAAACTAGAGGCTGGGAATATCTATATTAATCGACCAAATACTGGTGCAAGAGTTGCTATTGAACCTTTTGGTGGTTTTAAAATGAGTGGAACGGGTCCTAAAGCTGGAGGTATAGAGTATCTTTACCAATTCAATAAGCTCAAAGAAGTAGATGCGAATGAAGAGTTAATTTTTGGCGAAGTTGAACAAACTGAACTTCCTTATTTCGCACATCCTTCAAAACTTTCTTTTGAGAGACGACTCGAAAATATAAAGAGACTGACACAAAGTTTAATTAATCAATTTGAAGTGTACTTTAGTCTTATTTCCGATGAGGATAAACAAAAGTTGATTTCACTTTATGAATCTATGGACAGCGGTGAATTCAATTTACACGAAAGAGAATTTCCCAATCGCTATGTACCAGGACAGATCAGTTATAACAAAAAAGATATGCCTCTGGGGCGTGGTATCCTTATTGATGATAAAGATAAATTAGAGGTGCAGGCGGTAATTGATATCTTAATTAATCTTGTTATTGGAAATGGTTTGACTATTTTGGCCACAAACAAAGAGGCCCATAAAAAATGGCAAGAATTTACAAAGCTTTGCTACCTCAAAGGTGTGTCTAGCTATAATCTTTCACTTGGAGAGGTCAGCTCAAATGGTCTTCATAATATTCTTACCGAGCAAAAGTATCATTTTGTGATTTTTACTGGGAAAAAGATTGATTCGGATTTAAAGAATTTGATCTATCAAAAAGGTGGGGATGGTTGTTTAGTTAAAATTCTTACCACTGGATATAGAAATACATGGGAACAAGGTATTGATACATTTGCCCACACAAGGTCTTTTGCTATCAATACGATGAGGCACGGAGCGCCACTGGAGTTAACATTATGATTAAGAGTTTAGGAGTAATAGGTTGTGGGAACATGGCCGGTGCAATTGTTCTGGGTATGTATAAAAAATTTCCAGAGATAAAATTTAAAACTTTCACTCCCTCCAAGACTAAGGCGGTTGAGTTAGCGAGGCAGGTTAGTGGTGAGCAAGTCGATTCTATCGCGCACTTAGTTGATTGCGAATATATAATGCTGGGGATGAAACCGCAGCAGTTACCAAGTTTTATTGAAGAAAATGCAGAGCTTTTAAAAGGTAAAAAGATTATTTCTATACTTACCGCAATTACGATTGAAAAGCTGATGCAAGCTTTTGATACTGAAAATGTGTGTCGAATTATGCCAAATACTCCTAGTGCAGTTGGGGCAGGAATCTTACTAACGAGCTTCAGTGAAAAATTTGAATTTCCAAAAGAAATAGAAAATGCATTCAGTGCTTGTGGAATCGTAGAAGTTGTCTCCCAAAAAGATTTAGACCTATTAACTGTATATGCGGGTTCTGGTCCTGCTTACGTGTTTCAGTTTGCACTTTATTTACAGGAACTCATGCAAGACGCTGGAATAGATAGTTCTGTGGCCAGGCGTATCGCTAACCAACTTTTCCTAGGTTCATCAAAACTTATGAGTGAATCGAACGATAGTCTAAGCGAAATGGTCAACAAAGTAACAAGTAAAGGCGGCGTCACCATCGAGGCTGTGAAAGTCTTTAAAGAAGAAGATTTTGCAGAGTCTTTCTCTCGGGCATTGAGCGCTGCAAGTAAACGTAATGTCGAACTGGCAGGGGAATTAAATTCCCTTAAATAAATTTAACTTGATATTGCTTACCAAACTCCGTAACCTACACTAGGAGGGCAGTATGGAAGATTTACGCTCAATTTTATCAACCCATAATGGAAAAAATGGTGAGAAGGAATCGAAAGTTAAATCCGCAGTTAGCGAGCCGATGGCTTCTGTCTCTGAAATTCCCGATCTCTTTTTTGATGAAATTCTTGTTAGGTTTAAACTCAATCGAATTGATACATTGGTTTTGATGTATTTGTACCGGGTAACTTGGTGTCGGGCCAATCTACATAGAAAGTTTGGTATCACTCCGATGGTTTCACATACTGATATTGCCGAAAGAATAGAAATTACAATCGATGTACTTCAGCAAACAATCAATCGACTTGAAAATTTCAAATTTATTGAAACCATTAGGTCAGGGCAGTATTTCGTAAGAAAATATTTTACTGAGGAAAACGACAAGAAATTTAATCAAAACTATGATAATTTCCTGTAGGTGAGATCTCTTAGAATTCAAACAATAGCAAATATGGTAGGTAACCATGCACTGATGGTGTATGACCTTTGCTGTGACCATGGACAAATCGGACTTTCAGTTACTGCAAGAGAGGTCATTCTATTAGACGTAGTAGAGTCCATTATTGATAAAATTAAAACTACGGATATTCCGAATGGTTATACCGCTATATGCGAAGATGCAACAAAAACGAAATTTAACATAACTCCACAAACCAGCTTTATATTGGCCGGCATAGGCGGACACCTTGCAATTAAAATTTTAAATAATTTGTATTCGCAAAGAGTTTCTGGAATGGAGATCGTATTCTGTATTCACTCTCATGTTGAAGAAGTTTACCAATGGTTAGAAGGTAAAGAATTCGAAGGACTGGATTTTTCTTTTGTTGAAGAGAATCAAAAATTCTATGAAATTTATAAATTAAAATTAAAAAGTGAAAATGAATTTAACGCCCGGGATTTCTTCATCAAAAACTCCCGAAAAGTCCATCCAGAATATTTGAAGGAGCGATTGAGTTATTTTGAGTTAAAAAATAGATTCGATTCAAGCTTTCTTCCATGGTTAGAGTTCTATCGAGCACGATTAACACCTTAAAAACTACTTAAGTCGCTTTTTCTTTATTTCCAATAGGTTATACTATTTATACTGGGAGACATATGACTGGAGATAGGAAATCTCAAAGCGGCACTGATAATACAGAAAAAAAGCAATCTGGAGTTCTCTATATAGGGGAAGACAAAACTTTTTTCGCCAATCTCGAAGAAAAATATCGTGATGCTGTAGCTAGTACTGACTCAGTCTTCGAACAAGTTTATGCGGAAACGCCAGAAGAAATTCAAAGCTTTTTACTTAAAATTAGAGATGAAAAACCCAAAATTGTGTTAATCGATTTCTCAATCAATGATCAGGCCTTTTTACATTTAGCGAGAATAGTATCCAGGCAAAACACTCATAAACCTGTACCTATCATCGGACTATGTGAATATAAGCAAGCGCGCACGCATGTTATCCGTGGGATTTTGACAACAATAAACTGTATGCACGTAAAATCCTCTGAGTTTGAATCTATAATTTATGATATCAATGCACTTGCTTTTCCTGAGAAATTAGCGGACCACGGGTTTGCAACAGCTCAGATGGAAGACATGATTCCAGCATTTCATCCAGCAAAAGTCTCAATGATCAATCAAAATTTCATTCGTATAGAATCAAACTATCAAATGTCTGCGAAGCAAATGATTAGATTAAATAATTTTTGGCATCGTCAGGGAATAATAAAGTCTAACCTCACTATGTGTGTTGATCAGTCTCAAGAAAATATTTATTACAATTATAAATACACGCAGGTTATGCAAATGGCACATGCTGATCCAGTTAATCAAACGGATAATATGACCAAAGAACAGTTTGAGACTGCTCAGGTACAGCGCCAAGCAAATATGGAAAATTCTAAAAAAGCATTAGGAAAATGGTTGGCTGAAAACCAAACGAAGTCTCATCCAAAGTTTTTAAAAGCTTATGTTATCGATAAAGAAGGCAAATTTTTTGATCAACAAAAACAAACTGATACTTATTCGATAGTATTTAGGTGTCAGCCTTTTATGGAGAATTGCAAGAAAGAGATCACTAATATTAAGCCACAATTCATCGTTTTTAACATGGAAGAGGTTACCAAGGAGGAAATGGAGGCAAACGCCGATATTGCCCATACTTATAACGATTCTCGAATGTTTAAGCATTTAATCAAAACAATTAACGAAGTAATGACAGACTTTAAACCCATTATTATCGTTTTTAACACGGGTGAGTACGACTCGTCTTATATGCAGAAGATTTTTAATTATCAAAATATTATGGCGATAAAAGAAGATATGAATGTAGATCTCGTTTTAAAAATGGCAGAGATGTTTAAACAAAAAATATCTCCCAATCTTCCAAGCCCGAAAGAAGGAGATGTTTATATCGATAAATCAGCGGACCTCAGTTACGCTGAAATTGCTTCAGATATCACTTTGATTGCCTGTTCCGAGCAAGACCTTTATTTTAATTCTCAAGAGGAAATACAGCCAGGAACAGTACTTAGACTACATCTCTCAGTTCCTTTTTTCATCACGGTATGCCATGTGCCAGAATATTCTAAAATTCAAAGCGAGTATTATGGGATTATTCATGGTATAGGTGAGGAAGAGAGACAAGAACTCCGAAGATTTATCAATGATATTTTCTTTAGGGATTTAGAAGCTCAAAGACAGGCAGAAGCGAAAGAAGTCGAAGCACAAAAAGAAGCCTATGTTCGTAAAAAGCAAGAAGAAGCTGAGGCAGCAGCTAAGGCAGCCGCAGAAGCTGCTGCGCAGGCAGAGGCCGAAGATAATCAGGCCTCAAGTGACGAAGACTCCGACGAATAAATGGCCTGAATCGGAATTGTAGATGATATATAAGATTCTTTTTATTGTAGGGCTGGTGTGGCTTTTTAGAGTATTATTCAGAAATATGGCCAAGCTTCAGAACCTAGAAAATCAGCAAAAAAAACCTAAATCCGATCCTAATGCATTTGAAGCGGAATACACCGTTATAGATGAAGATGTAAAAAAATGAATGTTACCAAAACCGCTTTGGATCTCAATTCTTATGAAGAATTTGGTATAGACCAAGCATATGAGGCTTTCTTAATCATTATCAATGACTTAGAGATGGAACAAGTTGAAGATCTCGAATACGATTATATGCAACAGAGATACAAAATCTTTAATTCCGAACTTTTAAGACAGCCAAATGGCCTGTTTACTCTAAAAATAATCGTGGCCCAGGCCAAATCGGCAATGTAAAGCTTACAGATTGCATTGCACAAAATAGCTTTCTGTATTACTTATCTCCTCACTAGGGGAACTATGAAGTTTTTAATCATAATGGGGATTATGATTTTTACACTGAGAGGTGTTCATGCGGGCATCAATCAATGTGAAGTCATCACTAAAGATCAGGCCATCGCAGCTTTTAATCTCATTAAAAAAGCAGATATTTACGACTTTACGATCCTCGATCAATACTGTGAAGCATGCCTAGACGACTATCCAAAACCTTTATTCATTCAGAATTATAAAGTTCAAAAAAACGGAAAAGGATTCTCCTTATTTTTAAATGGAGAACCTAGTAATTTAGCCTACCTGTATTCAGGGGGCAGTAATTTAGCACAAGAGATCGGTTGCAAGACCGTAGCAGTTTCGAAATATTTGGAATAAGGGGAATACAGTGAAAAGGTTTTTAGGATTATTTTTAGTGACCGCTGCCTTAAGTAGTGCATTTGCTAATCCAGTTCGTGTTTTCAAGTCCACTGAAGAATTTGACTTAAGGTCTTATGGCAACCGTGAGAGTCAAAATGTTGTGGCCGACAGTATTAAAATTGAAATGCTAAAGTTTGCCCCAACTGAAAAGATGGCCGAATTAAGCGTTAACGGAGCCACTAGATCGGTTAAAATAAAGCAAACTAAGGCCAGTCTAGAACTTGATAAATACGAAGCTATTATCCACTCACAAATGATCGTTGAAGGCGGTGGTTGTGATGAGGAAGAAAAGCTTGAATACACGGTAGAAATCACTGTTGAAAAAGAAGAATATGGACACAGTCCCGATGTTATAAGTTTTTCAAAGCTTAAAGCCGAACAGTTCTATTCTTGGGATCTATGTCATGATTCATCATATGGACCGGTATCTACAATAAATTATAACTAAGTTAACTTTTTAAAAATATGGCCTGTGAGTTTAGATAAAACATCTAGCATACGGGCCGAATTTAGCTTCACTACAGAACGATGTTTGATAACTTGATTTTCCTTGGTGTAAAAAACTTTTTTCTTCTTCCCTAAAACTTTAAGTAACACAGAATAAAAATAATTATTATTACGAGGAATTTCTAAATTTCTGATAGAGTCTAATCTAACTAGATGAATAGAGTCACCCTTAGTCTCCTGTACATTGGACCTGGTGACTAAAGAGGTAAGTAGGTTACTTAACTTATCGATAAAATGACCTAAATTCTTTCGATCAGAATGTCGACTTCCAATCATTAAATCGAAATTTGTATAATTTTGATTACTGATTAATTCTTCGATTTCTTCGAAACAATCTTCCCATCCTTCTTCTAAAGTAAGCAGGAAATCTATATTTCTTTCCGTGGCATAATCAGCAGCAATTTTAAATGAATAGCCTCTACCCATTTCGTTATTTAAACGGATGAGTTTATGCTCAATGGGAAGTTTAGGTAACTCAAGATTTAACACATGCATGGATAGATCTTGGCTATTTTCATCAACAAAGATAATCGTCTCGGCTCGCGACATTAACTTCTTTTCTAATGCCCAAATTAAGGGTTGTATACGGACTTCTTGGTTTTTGATAGGAACGAAAATCATGAAGCTACTGTGAAATATATGGGCGAGTTCAGGAAAGGTCCGGGTAAAAGACTCTCCTCTTATTTTATCGAGTTTTGCTGTCACTTCTTTAAATCGAGGCAATTCTTTAGTCATGTCCGATTTATTCATGACATTGAGGATTCCGTTTATACCATTTTTAAAATCATTCCATTTTTTACCCGGATAAAGCTTTTCCAGAGAATCACTATAATCTTCCAGTTTCTTAGTGATCTTCGCTTTATCAGCTTTTGGCAGAGCTTGTGTCCTATAATAAAGAGGATCTTGAAGCGGGTTTAAAGTGAAGCCATATTCATCAATAAGATCTAATTCCATAAATTTTTGATGTATTTCTGGGATACGATGAATATTAAATAAAGTAATGGTACATGTGATTTGAAACCTGGCGTATGGAATCTCTTTTTTTACTAATAGAAGATTTTTTTGAAATTTTTCCCAATTAAGGCCATGCCTAAAATATTCTCCACGAGCCTCAATATCATCCAAACTAATATTAAGGTCAATTTTTGAAAACTTCTTCCATAACTCTAGCAGATCATATTTTTTGAACTTTAAAACGCTAAGGTTAGAATTATAATGAATGGGGATATCCTTACCAAGTTCAATTAGTTTCTCTAGGCAGTAATAATGCTCATCCATCATCAGTGGCTCACCACCGGCGAAATAAGCAATTTCTAAGCTTTCTAAATACTCATCTAGCTCTGCTTTTTGCATAGGAGCCTTGTCATGGAGGTTAACAAGTTTTTGATCGTTAATATTTTGGCCCCAAAGCTCCTTATAATCATCAAACCATTGGCTGGAACAGAATGGAGAACAGCCTCGACACTTAAAATTACAGAGGTTTGAGAAACGAATATCTAGGTATTTCATTTCGATATCTTGGAAGGCTCCATCTGGTTCAGTTTTTACCAAAAGATCTGCATGGTGTGAAAATAAGGAATTCATTCGCTGGCGCATAGAGCCCATTTTCCCAGCTTCCAGTTCATAACAATTATGACAACTTCGTACCGGCTTATCATCCAGCATCTTCTGGCGCATATCCTTGAAAGGTGCCTCATTCCAAACTTCTTTCATAGTTTTGTCTTCTAATTTCCCGTAGGGAAGGGAGAAGTCAGAAACACAACATGGCAGCACGGTAGAGTCTGGCAGGATATGGGAGTGTATCCATGGCAAAATACAGAAGAATTTAGATTCTTGAATGTCAGTTTCGTTCTTAATTTTCACTGACAAAAGTATAACGTAGAAAATTTGATAGGTTGATAATTATTTCACAAAGGTAGCGCAAAGCGTCATTTTGTGGCATAAACTCTCAAACTTTTTAAAAGGAACTATATGAAACTTTTTAGCCTTCTATTATTAGTTATTTCTCTCAATAGCCTTGCTGATGATTGCATTGAGGGCAGAGAGCAAGAGATCATGGACTACCGCATGAAGATGCTTAAAACAGAACTTGCTGATATTGAAAACATGAGTGAAGAACAAGTTGAGGAGTCCCTGTATGAAAACTACTATAGAAGTGAAACCGATACTTGTGGTGAGCCAGTAGTGTTAGATTTTCTTCAGGGTTATGGACCACAAATCTTAGAGATTGGAGAAATTCTTTCATCAAAAGAATTTAGTTCTGACGCGAAATTTGTAAACGATTTTCTATATCATGAGTACGGTTGCGCCAATGGCGGAAGCTGCTAAAAAGGATTAAGTATGAAGAATTTTATTGGATTGATGATGATAATAACTAGCTTACAGATCCATGCCGGTGGAGTCTTTGAAGTAAAAGTCGAAGGGTCAATAGGAGAGTCACCAGCTCAAACACTCGAGAAAGCAAGTCGTATTTGCCAGCTCGATAACGCCGGAGTTTTACACGGAGAAATTTTATTAAGTCCTCGCATGGTAAAGGCTCCTAGAGGTCATATGGAGCAGGTTTACGACGTAGAATTAGGCTGTGGCGCACACTAAATAATTAAACCCTAATCTCCGATAAATACCTGTGAGATTAGGGACTTCTACCATCTTTTATTTTCATTTGTTTTTACTTTCTGCTTATGCGAATGAGCCTAAAGTATTCGAGCATTTCAAAAGCTGCAATGAGCCCTCACTTATAGTCACGAATGCCCAAAGGCATAATCTTACCAAATCAGTGGAAACCGATTTTTACTGTGAGATGAACTCGCCACTACCAAGCCTTGGGGCCATGGATGACTTCATTGAGGAGTATAGTGAGCATACTATTGCTCAAAGAACTCGTTTGTCACTACTAAGTGAAGCCAACAAAAGAATCAAGCTAGCTGCCAGGGCAAACCTCTCTAAACTAAATCTACAAAAAAAATGTTTTGATGAACCAAGCCTTTCTGGCTGCCAAGAACTTATATCCTCTATCAAACAAGGGATAAGTAATAATTGGCATAATATGAACTTGGGTTTAGTTCTGGGGTTTCAGGAAAATACGGCAATAAGGTATCAATTTGGTGCGGACAAGCCTGACTTGTTTCAGTTCCCTAAAACGAAACATCCCTTTGGGGGGAGAGTTATAATTGATAATTCTATCCGCAAGGAGGCTCAAGATATTTTTGAGAAAAAAAGGCAACAATTAGGAAGTCACATCGATAGTGGCCTAAGAGATGAAATTCAATCGACCTATCGAAACCTTTACACAAATGCCCTTAATAATGCGCCTATCATGGCGCTAGTTAACTCTAATTCTCCATCTAATAAGGAAATTTCTGTGGCACTAAGTGAGATGATTGAAAATAACCAAGAACTTCTCGAAGAGGATTTTGATGCTAAAGAGCTTGCGGGCTTTTTTCCTGTTATAGAAAACTTAGTCAATGAAGACCCAAGGTTTTGCCAGATGGCAGAGCATCTTATCAGTCAAAAGTTAAAGTCAGATAAAAATAATCGCTACCTTCAATTGGGGGCGGCGGGAGCATTAGGTGTTGGGTGCCTGGCCAGTGCATGGACAGGTGTGGGACTCGGTCTTTGTTTTAGTGCTAGTGCTTTAATGACTGGTGCTAACCTTAGTATCGCAAGCAGCGACACCAAATTTGAGCGAAATAGAAGCTTTACTAGCGCGCTTAATAATGAACTCATGGCGGACTTTGAAAGCTTATCCAGTGCCGAACAAAGATATGCCTTAGAACTGTTAATGGCACCAGCTGCAGGTCTTGGAGCGGGATCATTTTTAAGAACTGTTGCCCCAACAACTAGAGTTGTTAAATTTATGGATAAAGCAAAGGCATCAATAGGCTTTAAAACCAGTGCTCTCTCAGCTTCAACAGCAGAAGAAATGACAGAGACGGGCGCAAAGCTACAAGAAATTGTCTCAAAAGTTAAAGCTAGCTACAGGGAAGCTGATGAAGTGAGTGTTTGTGGCATTAATGTTTCTTCTTATGCTTGTAGAGATAACACCCAAGAACTTATTCGGTATGCTCGTGTGAATTACCCTGATTTTGATATGTCCAAGGCGCGAGTCATTAAAATCGAAGCTCCAGAATATGTTCCTTTATATGCGAACAATGCAACGAGACCCCAAGGCTATACAGCAACAACTACTGGCGGTGTTAAAGAACATGCAAAAAAAGTACGGACAGCTGAGTCTGGTGCCACTACTTGGTCTAGGCATTACGTGCTTGAATATGAAGGGCGAATTTATGATTTTGACTTCGCTGAAGACGCTGCATTGACGACACGTGAATATATTCAGTCGCAATTTAGTGATGTTGTTAATGGGGTAGTTAGGCCATCCACTTCAAATCAATATAAGGTAAAAATAATTGATGCTGAAGAATTTGCTGACTCTACAGATATTTCAGTTTTCGATATTAGAGGCGCTAATCAAGGCAGCTTCTTAGAGTTTATTGATAACCTTCCCTGAGTTCAAAACTGTCTAAAAAACTGACAGGGAAAATAATACTTGTTTTGAATATCTTTCCCCAATGTCACGAAAAATTTCGTTAAAATTCTCATGAAAATTAATTAATTGGAGAATGCCATGAAAGCAATGCTATCGACAGTGCTACTATTAGGAACAATTTCTGCGCAGGCCACGGACAATAATTTACTCCAACAACAGCAGCAACAAATGATTGAAATGATGAAAGCAGAGCGCGCTGCTAAAACTAATAGGTTGATGAAGTTAGAAGATCAATTCGGTGTTTCAGAAACGACATCCGAATCTGATAAAAACGCTATAAGCTGTATCAGAAATCTAGAAGACGCTGGTTTAAATTATTTAGATTACTTGCAACCAGGAATTCAAAAACCAGAAGCTGTTTGCAATACTATGGATCAGTTTTATCGACTTGAACAAATGTACGGAGTTTCACAGTATAGACTGCTAAAAATGAGCGAACGATTGCTGGAAAATGGTTACGCTAATATGAGTGCGACAACTTCAAAAATAGAAGAGGTCCTAAAAGATGTTAAAGATGAAAAAATAGATGAGGAATTGAAGAGAATCGTTAAATTTGGATATTAATTCTAAATTAAACAAGACAGTAATGCAGTGCACGATAAGAAACATTATCGTGAAATATGACTATTTTTGCTGCGTAATGTCTATAGTTTACGCCGTGTATTGCGCTAACTGATAACTCTCCGACAGCTCATTTAATACTGTTTTAGAATCCCAAATCTCACTTATACATTTAACACCTTGGATATCGACTTCATGCTTTCCGAAATACTCAACGGCAGCAACAATTAATGCCGCTGTTAACCCGTACATATCAAGGCCAGTAAGCTCGATTTGAGAAACTTTCATAGTCTCATCAGCTATGGCCTGCACACCAATAAAGAACTTCTGTTTTTCACGATCTTCGCTTTCTGGTCCCATATAATTTGATTTATCTGCTTTTTGGATGAGTTTTTCAAAATTTGGTTTTTCAGTAGCGTTCTCTGAGCTTTTTTTAGACCTTTGAATATTTTGGGCCATGACTGCATCAGGTCTTGCAAGTAAAGTGTAACTGGCGCCATTTTTAACCTTAAAGTTTCGGAAATTATACAGAACTTCCGGATATGGCGTAAAACATCCCACGGACTCTGCGTCCCAATGAGGAAATGATATTTCTTTAAGATCAGGTCCATTTTCAGCCGTGCATAGCACACCATTTTTTACGTAAAAACTGTCAAAATAACGATGTGTTTTCATCGTGAATCTCGTACCTGGCGAAGGCCTTGCGTCTGAGAATCCATAAAAAGAATCAATCGATTCATATTCTACTTCTTTATCGCATAATATATTAGTTAACATACAAACTAATGCTGATTCAAAAGAACATGAATGAACAAATAAGCTAGTTGAATCACCGCAATTTTCTAAGCTATATTTTAGGAAACTTTGCTCCCCAGTAATATCGAGATAAACGATATTTTTATCACAAAGATACTTGATGAAATTTCGGCCATAGATATTAAATGGTCCAATACAATTGATGACAATATTAAAGCCTGAAATTCTATCGAAATGATCTTCGTTTAAAATATCAAATTCAATAGATTGCTCAATGGATTCAAATTTCATTTCTTCAAGTTTTGCGAGGCTTCTGGCACCAGCAGAGAATCTGATATTTTTCTTCTCTAATTGCTGGCAAATTATCTTACCAGTATAGCCTGTAGCCCCAAGGACGATAATTTTATTTTTTGTCATAATTTGTCCTTTTTACCTGACTAGCTAGCCCTAGTTTTTCAAGGAAACTCACAAAACTAGCACTGATATCAAATTCCATAGGTGCACTTTTTAAATTCACATAATTTGGATATTTATGGTGGTTATTATGAAGTGACTCTCCAAAACTTAAAAAACTAAGCCATGGTAGGTTTCGGCTATTGTCTGGCATATTAAAGCGTCTATAGCCAAAGCGCGGAATATGACAAAGTGATGCAATTAACATCCAATGCGCGTGATAACTTAGAATACAAGGTAAAATAATGCCAATTATGGCCATATCAAGACCAAAAAATAGCGCCGTAACACCAACGTAAATAGCGTGTGGTAGGGATTCTGCAACGATACTTTGAGCAAGGTAGAGATGCTTTTTCTCAAGCAAGTCTTTAGAGTTTTTATGCTTTAACTCCTCTATTAAAGGCAAATCATGATGAAGTACCCAGCCGTAATAAGACCAGAAAAAGCCGTGCTTAGGAGAGTGCGTATCATCGTCATGATCTGATTTTTGATGGTGAAATCTATGTATCGCGGCCCACTTAATTGGGTCACCCCCCAACCCTATTAAGCCTCCTATCAAAAAGAAAATTTCGACAGGATAAGCAAGTTTAAACGATCTGTGCGTTAAACAGCGGTGATAGTACATTGAACTGGCCAGTCCAAACCAGAAGAAATTAAAAACCGCAAAGGCCAGTAATTGCCAGCTAAACGTCGCAAAAGGAAGATAAAAAATAGATGATACTAAATAGCAAATGGTAAATAAGTTAACGATATTGAGTTTACTATTTAAGAACATGTGAATCCCTCGCAAATAATTTTAAGGCCCAAGGCAGAACAATAATATCAGCAAGCACCGCTATTAAAAATATGATTGAACAAACCATTCCTAAAATCTGAGAAGGGATAAATTCTGAAAAGGAAAACATCCCAAATCCGATAATCAGTATAATCGATGTTGTCAGCATACCATAAAATAAATGGGAGAGTTCCATCCCCGATTTATACCTAAATATAACATGTATTGTATCATCTACTATAATCCCTAAACAGATGATTATACTCATAGAAGTAATGATATTTAGGTTAAACTCAAACAAAGAAAAAATAATAGGTATACTAAGAAGTGGAATGATATTCACACAAAAGCTAATCATAGTGACTCTAAATGATTCAGATAACATATAGATCAATATCAAAACGAGCAAACCAGAAGTAATAAGCGAGCTAAGTATATTTTCCGAGAGCACGCTATTAATATGATCATTCAGTAAAACGGGAGAAGAAAATTCGAAATCAATTTCACGCTGATGTTCAGCAAAGATCTTTTGAATCTCTGGGTAACTTTCTATAGCATCATCCGCATTTTTAAACCAGATCTTCATTAATTGATAATCACCACTCATATAAGAGTTTTTAAAATTTAAATTGGAGAGATTGGAGACTTTTTCGCCTCTGGCCAAGAAATAATCCATAATACTGCCAAGAGATGTGACTCTTTCAACTTTTGCAAGTCGCTCTATCTTTTTAGAGAGAATAAAAATCTCTTTGGGCAGAGCCGTTCTATCCCATTTAAAATCTTTAATATTCACAGGATTGGTAGCAGGCTTAATTAATACATCTAATACCATAAGTGAATAAAAGTCTTCTTTTAGGTCTTCATGAGTCTGATAGAGGTCGCTATTTTTAGGAAAGAAGATATCGCTTGAAGTTTTAAACCTTAACTCTCCTATCAAGTATAACCCCGCTACGACAATTATTATCATCACACCAAAAATAGCTTTTTTAACACCATGGAGAGCGTTCAAAAGCTTTGATAAAAACAAACTCTGCGATGAGGATTTGTTTTTAAGCTCGAAGTCTGCAAGCTTATTTAAAATATATGGCGCCATCATATAAGTGACAAAATATGTGAGCATAACGCTTAAGCTACTTACCAAGGCAAATTGCCTCATATTCGGAACCGTAGAAAGAGAGAAAGACAAAAAGGCTATTGCTGTCGTTAGTGAGGTCAAAAAAGATGGGATGACATAACTTTCAATAGTGTGCCTCACTCGCTCCAAGGATGTCGGCTCTTTTGCAAGTTTTAAACCAGATAGCAGGTGGATAATATCAGATAATGTTAGGACAATAAGAATGGGGATCGTTAAAATAGTGATGATATTTATACTGGTATCAAAGACAAAGAAGGCAATACCACAAGGTATAATTCCAACCCCTAAAAAGCCCAAGCTAATAAATATATAATGGAAGCTTTTAAAAATAATAATCAAAACAATCAGGGAAAGCACAATCATTACAGTTGATAAAATTGTCAGGTCTTTTTCAATAAACTTGGCCACTGAATGTTCTATATGAAATGTGCTAAAAGGTGTAATACCTGCGAGCTGATCGCTATAGTCAGCTAAGATGGCATCAAATTTTTTACTTTCAAATTGATCAGGCACATGAAATAAGACCTGCATACTACCACCTCTGATAGATATAAAGTCTCGCGCCAATGGGAGCCGTTTGAGCCTCTCTAAGCTTTGTACTGCGAGGTCAGTCATTTCGACTTTCTCATAGTAAAAATAGTCTTTAAAATCGAATAGCGAGTCTGCTTTTATTTCAGTTAACTCAGTTGTGACTCTCTTAATAATGGATTCGGTTATATTACCCAGCTCCAGCAGACTTGTATCGTTCTTAGGAGTTATCCTTAGCTGAACGGTATTACTCATACCAAAGATATCTTTTACCTTTTGTGCGGCTATATAATAAGGGCTTTGTTTAACTACATTTCCGGCAAAGCTTCCATCTATTCTTAGACTTAAAAAGCTCGTTATAGAAATCGCTAAAAAGATGAGGCTAAAAACCCAGAGTTTCTTTCTATTTGAAACAAGAAATTGAGCGATTGATCTACTAGTCATTTCCTAAAAACTTGTCGAATTTAGAGATTATAATTCTCTCTGGAGGAGTAATCTTGATATCATTAGGAACGATTCTTCCAGGAGCTATTATATTTCCGCCGCCAACTACAGAGTTATGCCCATAGCAAATCCCCAGGAGAGTTGAATGCGAATTAATAAGACCTCGAGAGCTCATGAATTTTATAGGCTTTTGATCAAGCCTAAAGTCACAGTTGATAACGGCCATAACGCCGACATTTTTACCGTACATGGAAAACTGGTAGGGGCCATGAATAAGAAACACACTCTCATAGCACATACACAAATTCACAATATTATTATTTGCGATATAGCAGTCTTCTCCTAGAACACTATAGGTCAAGGTAACATTCTCTTCCAAAGTCGTTCCAGAGCCGATATGACTTAGCCTCACGACGCAATTAGCTCCGATCTTTACATTGTCTCCCAAGATACAACCTTCAACTACCGCCGTTGGGTGAATTAAACAATTTTTACCGAACCTATTGAGGGTCTTCAATGATTTATAATAGACCCAACCACCAACTGGAATAAAGCGCTTGATAAACCACTCAGGGAGAAGCTTCTGCATAGGAACTGTTCGAGATAAATTAAAGGCTAAATTCAAATACAAAAGATGAAAGGGTGAAATAATACTGGAGGCAAACATGTCAGACTGCCCAAAGTATAGGTGCCCACGTCTATCAATTTGCTTAGGAACCTTGAAGTATTGGTCAAAGACTTTCTGGTCTAATACTTCATCCTGAACTTCAGCGTCACCAGTAGTGTGTTTATAAATCTCAAACTTTAAAATATCAGAGGCTTCAGGATCATTATCAAATATATAAGTCGTAATAAAATCATTGCGCTTTAAGCAGAATCTCGCTTTATTGGAGTTAGAATTTGCTGAGCTTAGCGCTGATTTCAGAAACTCTTTGGTAAAAAACAAATTCTCTTTAAAATACAAGAATTCTGTCTCAGAGATTTCGTTCAAATCTTGTATGTCAATTAACTCCAGCCCTAAACTTTGGCATACAGATAACTGATGGCGAGACAGAGTTGTCCCAAGAATGGGGACTTGGCCAATATCATCATTAAATGAGAATAGTTTTTCCCCCGTAATATGACGATAGATCTTTTTTAGCGCCATTAGTTCTTGGCGGCACTTTTTCTCATAATGAGCTTACATAGTGATTCTACAGTAAAAAGAAATGGAACATTATAAACTGCAAGCCCAGGCTGAATTTTAGTTTGATCAACCTCCGGCATAAGCTCTCTAAGCTTTTGAAGACCTTCATCTGTAATGATATTATCTTTAGCAAAAGGCACACCGTTCATCTCACGATTCATTGCACCCTCAAAATCTCCGATTTCAAGTTCAACGCCGTAGATTTTTTCGATACTATAGATGAGCTCCATCATATCAATTGAGTCGATATCTAGGTCATCAATCAGTCGTTTATCAAGGCTAATTTCATCTGCTTCAACATCAGAGGCATCAACAATTACTTCGCTAACTTTTTCAAAAACTTCTTCCATATTCATAAAGCATTCTCCTTGAATTATAGTCCGATTCCGCCGTCAACATCTAAAGTCACACCAGTGATAAAGGAACTCACATTATCTGATGCTAAAAACTTGATGGCATTGGCCACATCAGTTGGTTTCCCAAAACGCTTAAGAGGCGTTTCTGAGACTAGTAATTTATGATGACGTCCTTGTAGGGCGCCACTTAATTTGGTTTCAATTACACCAGGGCAAACGGCATTGATTCTAATATTCTTTTTTCCCATCTCTGTTGCTAATACTTGAGTTAAGCGATTCACTCCGGCTTTCATCGAAGCATAATAAGAAACACCACGGCCATATCTTTTAGAGACTACGGATGAAACATTAACAATATTTCCTGATTTCAATATAAGCATTTCTTTTAAAACTCGTTGAGTGAGCTTAGTTAATGAAAGCATATTGGCTTCGTAAACCAACTCAAGCTCGTCTTCTTTTAGTGAAAGAAATGGCTTTTCCATGGTCGTTCCAGCATTATTTACTAGCACATCAATACGGCCAAATTTTTGGATGATTTCTTCAATGCATTTATTGATTGATTCGCCAGAAGAAAGATCGACTGACATGGGATGGTAAAATTCTCTAGATAGTCCCGCTTGATCTATTTCGCTCTCAAGATCTTTTAGTTTATCTGATGAGCCTCTATAAAGAGCAACAACTTGGGATTTTTCCTCTAAAAAAGATAAGCAAATATCCTGACCGATACCGCCATTAGATCCAGTAATAAGGACAACTTTTTCACTCAACGCTAGATTCATAATTACTTAACTTTTTTACAATAATACTAGTATTTACCCCTCCAAAAGCAAAGTTATTTGTCATGCCCACAGTAAGAGGTTTATTCTTATTAGCTTTTGGCAGGTCAATACCTGACTCAATGACTGGGTTTTCTAAGTTCATATTACCTGGTACAAAATCATTTTCCATGCATGAACATAGGAGATTAAATTCTTGAATCCCTGCAGCGGCAATAGCATGCCCGTGGCGAGATTTTGTAGAACTCACTGTAATATTACTCGCAGCCTCACCTACAACTTCCATAAATGAATTCAGTTCGAGCTCATCATTTAACCTTGTCGCAGTACCGTGAAGGTTTACATAATCGAGATCGCTTGGACTAATTCCACTCATTTCAATGGCCATAGATAGAGCACGCCTCATTCCATCTCCGCTAGGATCTGCACTCGTAATCTTATGTCCATCTAGCGTATTTCCAAAACCTAGGATTTCAAATTTAGGTTTTAAGTTATGTTTTCTAACAAATTCTTCGCTGGCCAAGACACAAAGTCCTGAAGCTTCCCCTACCAATGTTCCATCTCTACTATGATCAAAAGGTCTACAGTATAAACTAGGGTCTTTATCACTGTTTGAGATCACTCCTAGCTTACCAAAAGCAACATAGGCCATAAGGTTTATAATTGAATCTGTTCCTCCGACTAAGACAGCGTCCGCTTGAGACCTACTAATGGCCTTATACCCGAGAGTGATCGCTTGTGTGGAGGAAGTACAAGCTGTAATAACTGTTTTTTGAAAAGCTGCTAGGGAGAGTTCTTGAGCTAAGTATAATGCCGATAAATCCAGTGGATTTTGAAGAACACTAAGCGCTTTTTCTTCTTTAGAATTAAATTCAATGAGAACTTTCTCAAAAGCATTCATGGGATTATCCATATACTTTTCTAAATAAGGTTCTAGTTTTTCAATAGGACTTACATCTAGACCAACACCAAGGATAACTCCTGCCCTTTTTGGATCGTGATCTTTAAAAATCTCAAGGAGTCTGTTTTTAAAAATTTTATAATTAACGAACATGAGTTCAAATTTGCGATCAAAGGCAATAATTCTTTGAATATGTTCTGGTTCATCTTGGTAAAACCTAGATAGATCTTGTTCGGCTTCAGCGGCACCATGATTTTTAAGCCCCTCAGTTGAAAATGAACTCACTTCACGGCCACCCATATAATTGGAATTAAGGGATTCAAAAATCGCTTCTTGTCCTACTCCAAGAGGCGTCACAGATTCATAATCGAGAACAAATACACGGTTTTTACTCATCAATGACCTCAATTGTGATTATTGAGCTACGCCCATATAGATCTCTATTATAACAATCAAAACGAGCTGTTTTGTCACTGATACCGTGAATGATATCTATTAACTGTGAACTCACACCAAAATTACCCCAGGTCTGAAATAAGCTTTTACCAGCTGGATAGAATTTTTTTACCAGTTCAGTTTGTTCTTCGAAATCGGCTTTAGAGGAAACACCTGAATAATAGCAGACTTCGCTTTTATTTATTCTCTCTAAGAATTTTTGGTCTTCATTAAAATCATTCACACTAAAAAGCTTAGGAATTGTCTTTGAGTCTTCCAAAAAGCTTATCTTCGCCAAAGGTTTTGCTCCTCGGTCTTGAAGGCTTTTTTTACTTTCTAGTAATAGAAAAGCACTGGCCTCTGACTCAAATAACTCTCCGGCAGTACGGTTTTGTTTACTAAAGCCAGAATAAAAACCTGCTCCATTTGAACTACCCACAACCACTCTATCGCTAAAGCCTTCCATAATATCAAGGCACGCTTCCTCTAGGTTATAGATTGTACTCTGGGAAGTATTACCTAGGGTCGTATTATCGTATTTAAAGCCTCCGTATTGAGAGCAAAAACTTTGAGCTGCATTCGTTAGGGCATTCAAGACAAATAAGGGAGGCGTAAAGCGAGAGAGCGCTTGGTTCTTCACTATCGCAATCTGCTCCTTACTCATATTCTCTTCAAGGCCATCAGGTTTTAAGTACATGGCACTCATTTCCTGAATTTGATCACTAAGCCTATCTAAACAAAAGCCGTTGGCCATATAGAAAGATGTATTTTTCCAATCCGACTCCGTCAGCTCAATACCTTGTATCAACTCTTGGGCACAAATGGTCGAAGCTATGACATCTGGACGCATAATTTTCGCGTCACTTTTTTTAGGCATGAAATCGATATTCTTGGATTTACTGTTTAGCTCTAGAAGTCCTACTTTGATGCTTTTGTTATTCGCACCTATAACAGAGCTAGCGGTTTCAAATATTGGGTCTGAATTCTTTAATTCCGCTGGATCTTTCACGCCTGGCACGCGAAAGCTGATGGAACTTATAAAGACGTCTTTAACTATCATTCTCTATTTAGCTTCCTGTCCCCGAGTTGGTCGCGGACTCTTTTTGCATTAAACAGAATATTGAAATACTCTTCTCTAATTTCTGCGAGCTTTGGATTTGGTAATTCTGTTCTTGGAACTAATCCGAAAGATAATTCAGCACTAGAGCAAAGCTTATCATCGACATAGACTTTGACTGTTCCTGAACCAGTGTGCTTATCCAATGAGTTTAACTTGGCCTTCATTATGGCCTGATCACCTGGGATTAAGAATTTTTTGAACTTTGCTTTGTGAACAATTGTAAGAACTGCATAAATTCCGTCTGTATCAGGAAATTTCTCATCATAGCTTTTTTCAACTAAGGTACCTAATAGCTGTGCCATTGATTCTGTGACGAGTACTCCCGGCACAACAGGAAACCCTGGGAAATGTTCATTGAAGTATTCATCAGTAATACTCCAGCATTTGATTCCTTCAATAGTGCTACCAACTTCCATGCTGGTAACACGATCAACCATATAAAATCTCATTTAGACTACTTTTAAAAAATTCTTATCTGTATAGACTCATCACCGGTGACAGAAATGTCAATGCTGGGTGCTGATAAACAGTAGCTAGGTTTTTGCGAACTTCTTGTTGTTCACCGTTAGGAAAAATTCCTCCAAACTTTGGATTCGGCCAATGTTCAGAGCGTCCATACATATAATTCCATTTCATATTATCACCACGTCCATAGAATTCTTTTTCTTGGTTGAATCCATCTGGCATGTAGGCAACTAGATCGCTCATTACTTCTGGATCAAAATACTTACTCACGTCGATCATTATTTTTTCATTGGTCGTAAAGTTTTTTACTTCTACTGGACCATTAGAATTAAGTAATTCTCTTTTAATATTGATCGCCTCAAGCGGTCCGTGAGAATGTCCATCAAAAACACTAGCATTTACAATATAGCTCTCTTGGCTTGGAAGTGAAGCTAGATTTAAAAGTGTCATATGATAGGTGTAATCAAGTTCAGCCGCATTTTTGTAAGCATCTTTTGATTGTGCAAGATAATTTATTTCTCTTAATCTTAAAAAATTAGAAGCAACACGCTCTTTAACAGCACTTGGTTTTCCTGCCTTTCTCTCTAGTCTTCCTTTTCTGACACTTAAAACATATTTTTTAAGTTCTTTAGGAGCTGGTAAGTTATTCCATTCTACTAGATCCCTACCAACTAAGCTTGAAATCCCTGAAAAACTTCTTTTCATAAAGACTTGTTTGTAAACCTTGTTATTAAAACGATAAGTATCGTCTAAATCAAAGCTAGCAGTGTAATAAAGACTTCCTAAGAAAGTTTCGATTGAAGCCATTGCGCCATACAGATGTCCAGCTAAAACAATTTTATCTAATGCGACATTAGAGTTATCTGGCTCGTTTTTGATGATGCTTGCGATTCTTCTGCCGTGACTTAGCGCCAGATTCGTAACAAAAAGAGGTCTTTCTACTGATCCCGCTTGAATCAACTCTCCAAGCTCATCAACTGATCTTTCCAATTTCGGAGCAATATTTTTTACTAGATAGTCTGAAAGGCTGCTTGGAGTTTCAAAAATACCAGTTTGACCACCAATATTTTTCCCAGGGTTCGGGTTGGTCAAGTAATCAAAAAGAGCATTTATATGAGATGGTGTTTCGCTGGATACGTATTTAATATTTCTAAGCGCCGTTAAAGAAGCCGCATATACTCCCATATCTTTATCACTAATATCTCTTAAACGATAAATAAAGCCCTCACTAGCTTCTACGTATTGAGCAATGATGGCGTAAACTCTCAGAAGCTCTCTTTTAATGACTCTCTTACCATCCTTAACTGGATTATATTGCTTATCCCATGAGATAATTTCTTTTGCTAAAGGTTGAATTTGAGCTGCATCTGAAATATTGAGGATATGATCATCTAAGGTTAATTCTTTTCCATTGTATTGATATTTTTCAGAAAGATACGCCAGAGATACTTGAGTGTCTGAGGCAAGTTTTCTTGCGTTATTGTTAGGAGTATTAAAATTCTGAGTATTTTGTGCTTGATAAAAGCTAAATCCGACCACTAAAAAGGCAAAAAAACCTCCAAAAACCCACTTCTTATTCATTTTAATCTCCTTCGAATACTTGAGTCTATAAAAGCATAGTACATTAAAAGTTTGGAGACAAGTGTGTCATTTTGGTCGGAAAACAACACTAGGAATGTAGAAATTCTGTGTATATACTAGACACCGCAAAACAAGATGTTTTGAAATTTAATAGATTGAGAAATAAATTAAGAACGAAATTAAGGATGAAATCATGCAAGACTGGCGAAGCACTTCTAAAGAGGCAAAATTTTGGACACCAATGGATAATGGGAGAGTCAAATGCTCATTATGTCCAAGAGAATGTAGCCTCAAAACTACTCAAATGGGATTCTGTAAAGTAAGAGGAAATGTTGAAGGAAAAATGCACACCTTCAATTACGGAAAGTCTGTAGCCGCTACTGAAGAAGTTATCGAAACAGAAGCAGTAAATCACTTCATGCCAGGTGCCAGAATTTTAAGTCTTGGAAATATTGGATGTATGTTTGCTTGTGATTTCTGCCAAAACTGGCAAACAAGTCAAGTAAAGCATCTCGACCCAAAAGTAGTTGAGTTTTACACTCCAGAACAAGTGGTTGATATGGCCATCCAAAATGATATCAAAGTTCTTTCTTGGACGTATAATGACCCTGTTGTTTGGCACGAATTTGTTTATGACACTGCTAAGCTTGGAAAAGAAAAAGGCTTAGTAAATCTATACAAGTCTGCTTTCTATATTAATGAGAAACCAGTTGAAGAATTAATTGAAGTTATTGATATTTTCAGTCTTTCTCTTAAATCAATGGATGAAGATTTCTATCGTAAAATTGCCAAAGGCGAACTGAAGCCGATGCTCGATGCCACTAAGCAAGTATATAATAGTGGAAAACACTTAGAAATCAGTCAGCTTCTTGTGACTGCACGAAACGAAGGTGATGAAGACATCAAAAAAACTGTAGACTGGATGCTCAATGAATTAGATGAGAATGTTCCGCTACATTTTGTTGGATTTCACCCAGCTTATAAATACCTAAACGTTGAGAGAACACCTAAAGATCGTCTTTTAAGAGCAAGAGAAATCGCTGTTGAGATGGGAATGAAAAATGTTTATATCGGTAACGTTTATGAAGATGGACTTGCTGATACTAAATGTAATGATTGTGATCATACTCAAGTTAAACGTTTTGGTTTAACTACAACTATTACTGGTTTAACTCAGGATTCTAATTGTACTAATTGTGGAACCAAATCTTCCGTAAAATTTCCTTTTGAAGGACTAACAGCAAAAGCTGGAAGCGAAAAGTCTTGGGAGACAAAATCGACTCGCGAATACAACTGGGATGAAGAAGTAAAAAGCTTACACTTAGTTTCACCTCCAGATTTTAAAGGAACGATTAATCTTCAGGTAAGACATATGGGAACAGAAATTGTTCGAAATTATATTATTGGAGAAGGTGGATTAAGTCGCGTTATCGTATCTCGTTCAACTGGCGAAGAGTCTGGAATTGAAGTCACTTGGGATAGCGAAACAAAAGTTTCTTTTATGCCTGTTCTTGATAGAGCGCATTTTCCAACTTCAGAAGTTGTTGAAGAAGTAAGGTAGACTATTATGTCTGAAAATAACCTCAGCGAAACAACTAAAGCTTTAAAAATAAAAACGTCATTGGAAGGAGCAGATCCTTCCGTGACGCCAATTTTCCAAAACAGTGCTTTTGAAAATACTTCACCGTATTTCTACACTAGAAAGGCCAACCCTAACTCGAGTGAATTTGAAGAAGTTGTGCGCACTTTTGAGCGTGCAGACCATGCTATATCAGTCACAACAGGGATGACTGCTTTATCGCTAGTTTTAAACCTTCTTGAAGCAGGCCAGACACTTGTTATTAATAAAGACATCTATGGCTGTTCTTATAAATTGTTTCAAAGACTAGCTAAAAAAAGAAAATTTGAATTAGTCGTTCTCGATTTATCGATTGAAGAAAATCACAAAGATATTCCTAATAATACAGACATGGTTTTATTTGAAACGCCCACTAACCCGTTTTTAAAAACCATTAATATCAGAAAAGTAAGTGATAAGGTTAAAGCCACAAACAAAGATGCTCTCGTAGTAGTGGACAATACTTGGTCAACTCCTCTATTTCAAAAACCACTTGAGCACGGAGCGGATATTTCTCTTTATAGTGCGACAAAATACTTCTCAGGCCATAGTGATGTTATGGGAGGAATTATTGTGACTAATCATGCAGATCTCGCCGAAACATTAAGAGAAGAAAGATTCTACACGGGAGCAATCTTGGCCCCTCATAGTGCTTGGTTACTTCGAAGAAGCTTGCAGACCTTAACTCTAAGAATGAAAGAGCACGAGCTTATCACCAAAGACTATATGAATTTCTTAAAAGAAATTCCACAAATAGAAAAAATCTATTTCCCTGAGATTGATGGCAAGCAATTAACCAATTATGGTGGAATAATTTTCTTTGAATTTAAGCCGCACTTACAAGATGCTTATCAAAAATTTATGCGAAGTTTGACTTTATTTGGGACTGGAACTGGAATGGCCTGTGTAACTTCAATGGTGGCACAACCTTATTCAGGCTCACACGCCTCGATGAATGAAGATGAAAAGAAAGATATGGGAGTCACTCCAAAGCTTGTGCGTCTTTGTTTTGGGTTTGAGGATCCAAATGACATCAAAGCGGATCTCAAAAGAGCATTTGATAGCTTAGAAAGCTAAGAGCTCTTTTACCGCCTGCTCTACATCTTCAGTTTGAACTAATATATCAGTTTCTAGGTCAGGATTGTATGGAATATGACAATCCTTTGACCCTAGCCTTTTTACCGGAGCATCTAGGTGCCCAAAGCCATGCTCGGAAACCCATGCTGCAATCTCCGCACCAAAGCCACAAGTTAGTGGAGCTTCATGTGCGATAAGAATTCGATTTGTTTTTTCCAAAGACTTTAGAATGATATCCTTATCAAATGGTGCCAGCGTCCTTAAATCAATGACCTCAATGGAAATGCCATTGTCTTTGAGCTTATTGGCGACACTTACTGCTTTATTTACTATCGCCCCCCAAGTGATTATTGTTAAATCGCTTCCACTTGTTTTGATCTCACCTTTTCCAAAGGGAATCATGTAGTCGTCACCGCAATAAGGGTCTCGATTATATCCTTGATAATAAAGATGTTTATGTTCAAAAAACATTACAGGGTCATCGCAATTAATTGCTGTTCTCAATAATCCTTGAGCATCTTTTGCATTAGATGGAAAAGCGACATGCAGACCTTTAATTGCCGTAAATATGCTTTCTTCGCATTGGCTATGATAAAGAGCTCCCCCTTTTACATATCCTCCAATCGCCGCTCTAACTACCATTGGAGATTTATAACTTCCACCAGAACGATAGCGAGTGGTGGCCATCTCATTTTTTAACTGCATAAAAGCAGTCCAGATATAATCGAAAAACTGGATCTCTACCACTGGTTTTAGACCAACCATACTCATACCAACTGCACGTCCTACAATGCTGGCCTCAGCTAGAGCCGAGTTAAAAACTTGGTAAGGCCTGGCCGCTTTTTGAACCCCGCTAGTTACTTTGAAAACTCCCCCTTTTCCCGCAAGAGTTTCATCTTCAAATTTTTCCACATCTGAAAAGTCTGCTACGTCTTGACCAAAGACCATCATGCGGTCGTTCTTTTTTATCTCTGATTTTAAAACCTGATTAATTGCTTGCGCCATTGCTAACGGTTCTGAAGATTGAATGTCTATTTCTTCTTTGAATATCTTTCGATCCGTAATATCAACTTCACTACTGAGGAGATAATCACAGCTCGTTTCAGGTGAAGGCCATGGGGTTTCCAAGGCTTCAGCTCTCGCTTTTTTTAGCTTGTCCTCTACGGCTTTTTCTATTTTTTCCAAACCATTGGCAGTAGCAAATTTATTTTCAATAAGAAATTTTTTGAAATTAGGGATAACGTCTTTTTTCTGATCAGCTGCTAATTCCTTTTTAGTTTTATAAAACTTATGATCATCGGAGAGAGAATGTGAATAAACTCTTGTGACTTTTGCGTGAACCAGTACCGGACCTTTATTTGCAATCAGATGTTCTTTAGCTCGTTCCATCGCCTGCACGGAAAGAATAGGGCAATTTCCATCGACTTCAATAATTTTTAAGTTGGGAAATTCTTTAAGTGCTCTAGAGATGGATCCCCCTGGAGTTCCAACCCAGCTTGGAGTTGAAATCGCATAGCCATTGTCTTGAACCATAAAAAGCACGCGCAGATTATTTACGCTGGCGGTACAAAGCCCCTCCCAAAATTCTCCTTGAGCAATTGTTCCATCACCACAGGATACATAGGTGATAACATCAGAGGGGCCCTCACCTAATTCGGCCAATACATCTTGAGCCTGGGCCACTCCACAGGCCTGTAAAAATTGAGAACCTGTACATGATGAACGGGATACTATATTGAGTTTGGCATTTCCCATATTGGCCGGCATCTGTCTTCCCATGGACGCAGAGTCCCCTGTGTTGCCGTTGGCCTGACAAAGCATTTCATAGGGAGTCACCCCAAGGCCTAAACAAATTGCTTTCTCACGGTAGTAACAAAGAAATTGATCATGAGATGCTCTAAGCGAAAAGGCTGAGGCTGTTTGGATGCCTTCATGACCTGCACTTGAAATTTGAAAAAAGGCTTGAGACGCTTTTTTCATTTTAATCTCAGTGTCATCAACTGCTCTTGATGTTAGGATATTTTCATACATCCAAAGCAATTGTTTTTTAGTGATCTTATATTTTGATATGATATTTAGTTTGGTTTTACTCATGCAGTAATGGTAATTTAATTGATCAGCTATGGTCAAATATCTTGTTTGTCAGGACTAACCCAATTAAGCCTAGCCTCCCAAGAATTTATTAACTCAGGTGAATAGTACTCAATTAAAAACGAATTCAGGTTAGAAAGAAGCTCTCTACCTATCTGAAACTTCTCCCAAAGACTACACTCACCCACTTCTTGGTATTTCTTAGCAAGTATTTTCATAAGAAATACGGTTATGGTCTCGTGGTAACCAGAATTTTCAGTCTGAATGGCTCCATGGGCGTCATTCAATTTCTTGATGCCCGCCTTAATTTTTTCAGTCGCAGCATTCAATTCAAAATGATGAAGATAGTAAGCCGCCACGGCAATATGCTCTAAATGATGCCAATCATCGTGTGGTAGCGTCTGATTATCGAAGCTCTCAACAAGAAAATTTATGTCTTTTTCAGACTTTATTGTTTTCATGGTTTTATTGGATATTAACTTTTGTTGGACATCAACACGCACCATGGCGAATGATCCCGTTTAGGATTAATATAGTTATATGGGCTTTAACTTTGACCAAATTCATACAGCACTTATTGTGGGCGCAGGCCATGGAATTGGCTTAGAGATCAGTAAGCTTCTTCAAGAGCGTGGAGTAAAAAAAATCATTGCGACCTACCGAAATCCAGATAAAGCAAGGGAGCTTTTAAGTTCAAATATTACCGCGATTCAAGTCGATCCTTGTGAAGAAAAAGAAATAGAAAGTTTGAGCTCTAAAATTAAATCGGTGGATTTAATCATCAACTGTGTAGGTATGCTTCATAATGAAAATATCTGGCCTGAAAAAAGCTTAAAATATTTTGATCAAGATTCTTTTCTTGAAATTATGAGAGTCAATGCAACAGTGGCTCCATTGATTGCCAAGCATTTTGAGAAAAAGTTCAATCAACAATTATCAGCCTTTGCAAATATCTCGGCAAAGATTGGAAGTATTGATGATAATCGACTTGGCGGTTGGTATAGTTACCGCGCCTCAAAAGCAGCACTCAATATGCTAGTAAAAAACATTTCTATTGAATTTGAGCGCAACCGAAGAAATTGTATCGTGCTGGCCATTCATCCGGGTACTACCGATACCGAGTTATCAAGACCATTTGCTGAGCATACAAGCTATAAAATACATACACCTAAACAAACCGCGGCTAATATCTTAAAAATTATTGAAGCATCCAAACTAGAAAACTCGGGTTCTTTTTATCATTGGGATGGTAGCCAAATTAAATGGTAAAATTTAGCTGAATAGGGCCATTTTATTTGCTAAAATTTACTTAATGACAGATTTTAAAATCTCCTATCGCAATACTAATCCAAAAGACTTGGATAAACTTTTACGTTTTACCGACCGTTGGATTGGCAAAAACTATTTCTCCAAAGAAGAACTTCGTTTAAACCTGTTAAAAGGTATAAAAGGAGATATGAATGCAAGTTTTCTGGCCACAATTGAGGACACGATTATTGGTGCGAGGATTACTTATGCTCCAGGGGAATGGATCGATTTTAAAAACATGAACCAACTCACCGTCGGTGCGTGGGACGAAGAGATAAAAGACGTGGCCTATTTTAAAAGCCTCTTTGTTCATGAAAAATATCAGAATAAAGGTATTGGCTCCAAACTCTCTGAGATGTCTCTTTTTGAATTAAAAAAAATGAACGCCAAAGCAGTGGTTGCCCATGCTTGGGTTGAGTCTCCTAATAATTCTTCTCAAAAGTATCTAGAAAAAATGGGATTTAAAAAAATCGCCGTTCACGAGCGCTTTTGGTATTTTAATGAATATGATTGTCCTCGCTGTGGGATTGAAAACAGATGTGTATGTAGCGCCGCTGAGATGCTACTAAAACTCTAGGAATACAAATGAGTGTCTCTTATTGGCAGAATCTAAATAATCCAAGTTATGAGTTTGATATCGTTGTCATTGGTGGCGGTATCGCAGGACTATCGACTGTTTATTGGCTAGTTAAAGAAAACGCCAACCTAAAAATCGCTTTAATAGAAAAGTCTGAAATTGGTGATGGCGCGACAGGAAGAAACGCTGGCTTTATTACTTGTGGCTCGGTTGAGCATTTTAACCGTCTTATTCAAAAACATGGCAGGGAAGAGGCGCTAGAAATCTGGAAGTTTTCTGAGACCAACCTTGAGCTTCTAAAAGCGGAAATTATCAAAGACCAAGAAGGTGAGCTGGATTTTGAGCAAAGAGGAAGTTTTTCTCTTGCTTCAACTGAGACAGAGTTTACGGAACTAAAAACTTCTTTTGAATTGATGAATTCGATGAAGATTAACGTTGAAGTTCTATCTCAAGAAGATGTGGAAAAGCGCTTGGGTGCTAAAGGCTTTGTTGGTGGAATCAAGTATAAAGACGATGCAAGCATTCATCCTTTTAAATTATTAAATCGCTTAAAAGAGATTTGTCTTTCACAAAATCAATTTCAATTATTCGAAAATCATGAAGTATTTTCGATTGATAATAGTGGCGAGAATAAATTAGTTAGAACCAAAAAGGGAAGCTTTACTGCTCCCGCAGTCGTGCTTGCAACAAACGGCTACTCCCCGCTTATTCATCCATTTTTTAAGGATAAAATATTTCCTACCAGAGGTCAGATCCTGGCCACAGCTCCAGTTGAGAGATTTATGGAGGGACCTTGTTATGCAAATTTTGTCTTGGATTATTTTAGACAGCTTCCTAGTGGAGAAATGATTATCGGAGGCTTTAGACAATTACAAAAAGATGCTGAGATCGGCTACTCTGATGAAACCTCTGATATTATCCAAAATGCCTTAGAAGATTTTTTAAAAAAGCATATTCCAAATATTTCTAGTGCTGCAATCACTCACCGCTGGAGTGGAATAATGGGCTTCAGTGTCGATGGACAGCCAATGGTCGGAGCGATTAAAGGTGATGAGCAAGTCTATTTTTTAGGCGGCTTTACTGCTCATGGTCTTGGTCTTGCTTTTCATAGTGCCAAATGCCTGGTTGACGCAATTTTCGGCCGCAAGATCCCAGAGTTTATAAGTGCTAAGAGATTTTAAGGCTCCGTATCATCTTCGGTGGCGGGTTTAATTCCAATAACAGCATCAATTGCTTGTAGATAATCAATATTACTCGCAGAAGAGCCAGCCGATGACCCACTACTACTATCTGTAAAATACTTGCTAATTGTATCTGTGTCTTGGTTTGCAAGCTCCACTTCTCTAACAGTTGAATTCTCTCCTATTTTTTGCCCTTGCTCATCTTCAAGAGAAAGATAAGAGGACACAATATTTGAATATTCGAAAAGAGCTTTTACCCGCCTTTTATGAGTCTCAATATCAGCAAGAGCTTCTTCAGCCGCCAAATTTTCGAATTTAGTATTTTCTTCAGCGTTTTCAGGCTGGGCTTTAATTTTTGTCTGACTATAAAAACGCTCTTTAATCCCTTCTATAGTAGTCTTTTTACGAGTCTCAATTTCTGCAATAACTGCATCAATTATCTCTGCGGTCTTTTCTTCTTTTGCCATTTTAGCGAATTTACCTGAGTAAGTTCCATCTTTTTCTTGAATTATATACTCACTCATTCCATTCTCTTTTAAAAACTTCATTAAGTCCTCTAGCGAAGGATCTTCTCCTAATTTCAAGAGCCTTTCTTTTTGCAGTTCTGTAACTGAAATTTCTTTTTCTTGAATATTTTGAAATTTTTCGTCATTAAGATTTGATGCTAATAATTCGCAATCTTTATTTGCTTCGACAGCTCCCGCTTTAAGTCCAGAATTTGGGTTTTCTGGATCATTTAAACAAGCTTCTTTTAATTCATCAGCATAAGTTTCAGAGTCACTTATATCTGAAACTTTATTAGTCAACTCCTGCGAACTTATCGAAGTCAGTCGATCTACAGTATCTTTGCCTTGAGACTCATATTTTCCTTTATAAACATCCCCGAGTTTAAAACCGGTTCTACTACTTCCCGCAGCTTTGTTTTGAGCGATGATATCTTTTGTTGCTTTTAGAACATTTCTATAATCAGAAAGCCTCTGCAAGACTCCGCAGGCATGCTGCCCCTCTGTTTTAGCCTTTTTGTCACCAAATTTATCTTGGCATTTATTCTGATCTCTGAGACTACTGTCATAAACGTTATTACATTTGTACATTTCGCACATCCCGCTAATAACACTTGTTGCACAGAATTTATAATTTGCTTCTAGCATTTCTCTTGGGTCTCCGCCCCCTACCTTGTTGGCTAGCTGATATTCTGCCTCTTTAAGAGCTTCTATAAGAGCAAGTGATTTAAATTTTTCATCTTTAAATCGTTCTATACATCTTGCCTGAGTGCTTAAATTACAAACTTGAGTTTCGATCAACTTTCCTGACTTTGCATTTCGGTTAAAAAAACCTGGAGTTGCTGCTAAATTCCTATACAACTCTGGATCGATTTCCTCTATATTATTTTCATAAACTGGAAATCCATTCTTCTCTTCAGAAGAAGTGAGTGTAAAACCAGGAACCATTGCAGTAACTATTCCTTTAGTACCATTCACTTCTATAGACTTTGACCAATAAATTTTTTCAACGGAGTCTACAGCAAAATTTTCCAAACAATATCTTGAAACTTCCAAGAGAGTATTCTTTCCTATTTGTTCAGCGTAGAGATTATAAAAAACATCGTGATTGACGAAATTTCGATCTTTGAAGTTAGACTTCTCAAGATCCTCTACACCGAACAGAGCTTTACGAAGTCTTAGGGTTAAATACTCTTTGATTGAGGTTGCTGTCTTAGAAGCTTCTTTATTAAAGGATCTCATATCAAGGGTTTTAGCTAGTTCTTCGATTTCTTCGTCTGAATACTTATTTAAGTCTTCTTTCATACAGCTTTCAAATGTATCGATCTTTTGCTGTCCTTCTAAAGTCTCACTCACAGTTTTACACTTGTTGAATTTATCCGTCGCCAGCAATTGTTCTTCAATTTTTTTATCGTTTATCGCTTCGAGGTAGGTTTCGACTTCTTTGGATGATGGAGCTTCTTGCGCCAGAGCTTGAAAGCTTAGACTGAGAAAAATAAGGTATTTAAAATTCATATAAGTATTATAAATCCTTATGGGATTCAATGCTAGATTTATAAGATTTCAAGGGGTTAAAAAAGGAAATATGGCAAAAAAAAGCCCCCTTTATAAGGGGGCGATATTGGCTTTATTTAGTTTTGGCCAGTTCTTCATTTCGAAGGTCTTTTCTAAGGATTTTTCCAACATTTGATTTTGGAAGTTCATCTCTAAACTCAACAATCTTTGGAACTTTATATCCAGTAAGAACAGAACGGCAATGCTCAATGACCTTATCTTCAGTAAGTGCTTTGTCTTTTTTTACAATAAAGAGTTTTACCACTTCCCCTGATTTTTCATTAGGGATTCCAATCGCAGCAGCTTCTAAAACACCTGGGTGAGTCACTACCGCATCTTCAACTTCATTAGGATAAACATTAAATCCAGACACTAGAATCATATCTTTTTTACGATCTACGATTTTAAAGAATCCTTTTTCATCCATAACTGCAATATCACCTGTTTTAAAGAAACCATCACTAGTCATAACCTTTGCAGTCTCTTCCGGGCGATTCCAGTAACCACGCATAACCTGAGGACCAGAGATAGCTAACTCTCCCGGCTCTCCTTGAGGAACTTCATTTCCATCATCATCTAAAATTTTAACCACAGTAGAAGGTATAGGAACACCAATAGTCCCATTATAATCAGGAATATCTAATGGATTGATACATGCAGCTGGAGATGTTTCAGTTAAACCATAAGCTTCAACTAATGTGCTTTTAGTCGTCTTTTTCCAGTTTTCAGCAACCGCTTTTTGAACCGCCATACCACCACCAAGTGCTAGTTTAAGTGAGCTAAAATCAAGATTTCTAAAATCTTCACTATTTAAAAGGGCATTAAAAAGTGTGTTAACTCCTGTAAATGCAGTAAACTTCCACTTAGAAAGCTCTTTTACAAAACCTGGAATATCTCTTGGGTTAGTAATTAAAACGTTTAGAGCGCCAATAGAACTAAAAACAAAGCAGTTCGCAGTTAAACTAAAAATATGATAAAGAGGAAGTGGAGTAATAATAATTTCCTTTCCTTCTTCTATCTCCGTTCCTATCCAAGTTCTCGCCTGAATCATATTGGCCACAATATTTCCATGAGTAAGCTCTGCACCTTTTGCAACACCAGTTGTTCCACCCGTGTATTGCAAAAATGCTGTATCACTTAAACTAACCGTCGCTTTTTTAAATTTCGACTCATCACCTTGGGCCAAGGCATCTTTGAAATTAACGGCATCAGAAATAGTCCAATCAGGAACCATTTTCTTCACATGCTTAATGACAAAGTTTACGATCAAAGACTTTGGAAAACCAAGAAGATCTCCAATACCTGTGGTAATCACATGCTTAACTCTAGTCTTGGCCCTAACTTTTTCCAGGATATGAGCTGAGTTTTCAAAGATAACGATCGCCTCAACTCCAGCATCTTTAAGTTGGTGTTCAAGTTCTCTATCTGTATATAGAGGATTTACGTTAACAGCTACCATTCCCGCTCTTAAAACTCCAAAAAGTGCAATTGGGTATTGCAAAATATTTGGCATCATGAGAGCGACACGAGCGCCTTTTTCTAACTTCAAATTATGTTGAAGATAGGCAGCGAATTTTTTTGAAAGCTGATCAATTTCGCTATAGTTATAAGTTTTACCCATGCAATGAAAAGCTGGTTTATCCGCGTACTTTTCATAAGACTGGTCTATTAAATCAACGATACTATTGTATTCTTTCTCATTAATTTTTTCAGGCACACCTTCCGGATAGCTTGAGTACCAAGGGTAAGTCATCTGTAATCCTTTGTTTTTGATATTTTTTAAATATTTTAACTGGAAACAGCTAAATTACTCAAGTGAAACTAATTGCTCTTAGCTGACAGTCTAATAGTCTTTGGCAAAAAATGGAGTGGATACGACGGGTAATCTTCAAAGACCTGAAAGGATAGCTCGTTATGATAATAAAAATAATTGAGCTTCAAACCCGCTTGCTGAAACTCTTTTTCAATCTCCAAGCTCTTTAAGATGCATCTTATTGGCACATCTTCACCGTCCATTTCTTGGTAAAGTATGCCATTTTCGTCGAAGCTATATCCAACTGGAATCTGAAGTCTGTCCTGAAAAACCATGCATTCCATCAAAAAAATTCCCTCATCTTTGAGGTGTTTTTTAACATTGGTTAAATACTTAATTCTCTCTTTGGGCGTCGTAATGCAATGATATAAATGAGAGTCGAAAACAAAATCATATTTTTCACCCAAATCAATCCGACAAGCATCTCCCACTAAAAACTTGGCCTGATCACCATGAATAGTCTTTGCCATTGATACGGCTAAGTCAGAAATATCCACCGCCACAACTGAATCAAACTCCGCAATCAAGTGACTCGTTAACGAACCAAGACCACAACCTAGCTCTAATGCGCTGGAGTTTTGTGTCATATAATCAAATTGATTTTTGTGTTGCTCTAAAAATCGCAGGTAACTCTCGGCATTTTCCGCGAGAAATCTCCTGACCCGTGTCTCGTCACTAAGAAAATCAGGTGTAAACTTTTGATAAGCTTTATTATATAGTTCCTTATGCATACATCTATCTTAAAGGATTGTTTTGAATTTAAAAAACTATAAATTAATAGAAACCGAAGATGGCAGCACAACTTTGTATTCTGAACGCTACCAAGAAGCTTGCCACTCAACTCATGGAGCACGCGCAGAAACCCGTCTGCACTATATTGAAGGTTGTAAAGTTACAGATTTTTTATCCGAGCAAAACAGTATCCATATTTTAGAAGTCGGATTTGGAACAGGTATCGGATTAGAAGAGACGATGAAAGTTTGTAAAGATTCACAACTTCTTTTTACGAGCTTTGAAATCGACCCTGAGCTAGCAGAGCATAGCCTTAATAGGCTCGGATTACCTTATACTAAAATCGATTCAGACTTTATCGTTGAGAGCGAAACTTTAAGAGTTGAGGTTATTGTTGGTGATGCCAAACAAAGAATTAAAGACCTTAAAAATAAATATCATGCGATTTATCAAGACGCCTTTAGTCCCAGACAAAATGCTGACCTTTGGACAGTCGAATGGTTTAAAGCCTTGAAAAATATCTCTGAAAAAAGCGTAAGGATGAGTACCTATTCTGCTTCTTCATCAATAAGAAAGTCTATGCTTGAAGCTGGTTGGAGCTTGCAGTCTGGTGTAAAATTTGGACCTAAGAGAACTTCTACTCGCGCTGACCTTAGCGGGAAAAGCGACCAAGAAATAATTGATCGACTGCAGAGAAGTCCTGTCTCGGCTATTACTGATGAAAATTACCTGGAGTATATGAATGAAAAAAACCGCAATAAATGAATTATATCAAATCGAACTTCCTATCATTCAGGCAGGAATGGTTTGGGTTTCAGGTGCAAAATTAGCAGCAGCTGCCGCAAATGCAGGATGCCTTGGAGTTATTGGTGCCGGCAGTATGAAGCCTGACCTATTACGAGAACAAATCAAAAAAGCTAAAACACTTACAGATAAATCCCTTGGTGTTAATCTTCCGCTTTTATATAAAGATATCGAAAAGCAAATTGAGATTTCACTTGAAGAAGGTATTAGGCACTTTATTACAAGTGCTGGTTCTCCTAAAAAATTTACTAAATTTCTAAAAGATAACGGAGCTACTGTAACCCATGTCACTAGCTCAGCAAGCCTGGCCAAAAAATGTGAAGATGCCGGAGTTGATGCTGTCGTGGTGGAAGGTTTTGAAGCCGGTGGACATAATGGACGTGATGAAATTACGTCTATGGTTTTAATCCCTCAGGCCAGAGCCGCCGTTTCAATTCCTATTATAGCTGCAGGTGGCTTTGCAACTGGCTCGTCTGTAGTAGCCGCAATGGCGCTCGGTGCAGATGCAGTACAGATGGGAACAAGATTTATGATGAGTAAAGAAAGTTCTGCTCATGCGGAATATAAGAAGTTACTAGTAGATTCTGACGAAAACGCTACGATGTTAATGATGAAAAATGTAGTTCCAGTTCGTTTAGTAAAAAATAAATTCTATGAAGACATCAAAAAACTTGAGGATTCTTGCGCTGATGATGATGCCCTAATCGCACATTTAGGTCGTGGAAGGGCGCGTTCTGGAATGCTTGAGGGTGATATTATTGAAGGTGAACTTGAAGCTGGCCAAATCTGTGGGCTTATAAAAGACCTTCCCTCTGTCGCAGAAATCGTTGATAATATTAAGGACGAATACAAAAAAACAATTTTGAGGCTTAAATGAATATTCTTTTAGTTGATGATGAGCAGGAAATTTTAGAAATTCTATCTGAACTAATAAAAAATAATTTTGAAAATGCTCAGGTAGATACGGCAAATGATGGTATTGATGCTGTTATTGCCATAACCGAGAAACAATACGATATCATTATAACTGATCATATGATGCATAAAATGAATGGGGCGGAATTCGTTTACAACCTCAGAAATATTGAATCTTCTTTAAATAAAAATACATCGGTTATAGTCCTAAGTGGATTTATACCTCAGGTACAAAAAATATTAACAGAAGATGCGACTATTCTCTTTCTCTCAAAACCTTATGAACCTGAAAAATTAATGAGAAAAATTCGGTTACTTACAGCTGGTAAAAAGTCTTAAATTCCTGGAGATATTTAGGGTCAAGATCTAGGGAATCAAGCGCTTGGTTAATGATTCTTTTTTCAGCCGCATTTAAGGGTTTTATTTCGCGATCACCGAAGCCCCAGCCCCATTTGTATTTATTTTTAACCGGAGATCGATGTCCTGCTCGTACTCCATAATACATTAGATTGGCGACAAAACTTCCCCCTTTGATAGAGACACATTGTCTAAGCCTTTCATCAGATAAATCCATATCTTTTTGTGAACCCCCAAACCAATAGCGCAGATCATGGTCATAACAACAATCCTTCCAAAGATTTGGACTAGCAATTGTTCCCTCAGGGAAATAAGTACAATAATCTGTTTTAAAATCAGATAGCTCGATCGCTTGGGATGACGATGAAATCATCCCAAGTATAAATATAAATGACTTAAAATTTACCACTTTGAAGCCTAGCAATTCTATCTTCTAAACTTGGGTGAGTTGAAAGAAGTGCTCTAACCCCAGTAGGTTTAGAAGAGATCTTAAAAGCTGCCATGGCTTCATCTTGTTTGACAAAACGGTCTTGTCCAAACTCAGCTTGCAATCTCTGAAGAGCTGAAACCATTGGTCCTCTCCCAGCAAGTCTAGCAGCCCCTGCATCTGCGCGGTACTCTCTTAACCTTGAGAACCAAGCCACAACCATCGCACCTAAAATCCCAAATAAAATATCAAAAACAATAACGGACAGAAAATAACTGACTCCGCCTGCACCACCCTCTTCATCATCAGAGCGCAGAACATTTTGAAGCGCAAAAGCTGCAATTCGCGCAAGAAACATGGTAAAAGCGTTCACAACACCTTGTACTAGCGCCATGGTAACCATATCACCATTGGCCACGTGAGAAACTTCGTGGGCAAGCACCCCTTCAATTTCCTCTCTATTCATTCTTTGTAGTAAACCAGTTGAAACGGCCACTAACGAATCAGACTTAGAAGGACCTGTCGCAAATGCATTTACTTCTGGCGACTGATAAATACCTACTTCAGGCATCTTTGGAAGATTTGCAGCCCTAGCTAGCGAATGAACCATATTAACGAGATCAGCATATTGACCACGCTCGTCCACTAACTGAACCCCCATCATCTTCTTTGCCATCCACTTGGACATCATTAAAGAAATAAAAGATGAAACAGATCCCCAGATTAAACAAAAAATTGCGAGAGACTGATAATTCATTCCATACGCGTTAAGGTAAGGCTCAACACCAAATATATGCATAATGATCTGAACCATCACGATCATAGCGATATTCACCAGAGAAAAGAAAAAGATACGTTTAAACCACGACATTAAGTACTCCTATTAGAGATTAAATAAGTTATCTCAACTACTAAGATAATAGCTAAAGGCGCAACGTCAAGACTAGCCTAAAAGATTTGTCGAACTGAAAATTAAAACATAAAATACCATCAACACAGGTGGTCAACTCATGTTTAAATACCTTTTATTAACCCTAATTTGGATTCCTATGGCCCAGGCAAGCTTTAAAGTTATTCATTACAATATAAAGGAATTAGACTCTGTTAAGATCAAAACCCCGGGCAATAATCAAATTAATGCAGTCAAAAAGATATTAAGTAGATTTTCTTCTGACATCATCTCTTTAAATGAAGTCCAATATGATATGCTAGGAATTCCAAATAATGATTTTAAAACAAAAGGTGAAAACCTCTCAAAACTAAAATCATTAATCGGTGCTGATAAACTTAACTATCAAAGTTTTCACCCTGCAAATACAGGGATGAATGCAAAGAGAAAAAAAGATAAGACCTATTTTATTGAGGCGAGTGAAGCTAGTGCTAGATCACACGCGGATCAAGTTAATTTTGGAATTTTTCCAGCTCAATATTCCACTGGCGTCTTAACAAAATATAAAATTATTTCTGAAGTGATCGTTTCAGAATTAAAATGGAAAGAATTTAACGCAAACCTTGATCTTTCAAAATTTAAACAAGCTGATGGAAGCGACCTCCCTTTGGATATGGAATTATTTGATAAGAACTTTTCAGATATTACAGTCGAGATTGAGGGAAAAGCGGTTCATATAATTTTACTTCACACTGTACCAAGCTATCATTTTGGCAATAAATATTCTGTGAATGATTACCGAAATGCTGAACAATTGCGTTTTCTAGAGTGGTATTTAACTGGAAAAACCGATCATAAGGTAAACCTTCCAAGTATTCAACCCCTTAAAAGTGATGCTTATTTTATTGCGATGGGAGACTTCAATGTATCAGTTTTCGATAATGGCTCTGAAGGCAGTTCAGTCCTAAAAAATCTTTTTAAAAAATCCAAATTATGGATGGAGGCTGAAAAGCTAAGTTTTACTAACGAATCCCCAGGATTTGATGAAAAACCCCTCAGACTTTTATTGGACTATATTGTGGTTTCCAATAATATAAAAATTAAAGATGCCCAAATTATTCATCCAAAGAAGATGGATTTGAAAGCGCCTGATACTGAATACAAAACCTTCAAAACGGCGAGTGATCACTACCCTATATATGGAGAATTTGAACTACAATGATGAAGAATGCGATCTCAATTTTTCTTGTTATATTAACGTTATCCAGCTGCTCTATTGCACCTTTTAGCTCCACAACTTCTGGCAGATCCATTGGCGCCGGAAATTTTCAATTCGAAGTGGGAAATATTAATAATAATTTTAATCTGCGAATTGGAACTGGATTGTCTCCTGATTTTGACATGGGTTTTGTCATGGAATTTGGCTCCCTGGCCACTACCGCGCTTTATACCAAATACTCATTTATCAATAATAAAATTGGACCAAGTCTTGCTATGGAGTTAGGCTACGGTTCATCGGAATCATCCACTTTCTACTACGCAGGAATGATTGCCTCCCTAACCTTCTCCAGAAACTTTGAACTCTTTATAGCTCCTCGAATCAACTCCGTTTCCACCGACTCGGCTGATATTGAACTCAACCAAGACTATGGAAATTTCAGACTGAAAGAGTATGATGCTACCTACCTACAATTAGCCTATGGTTTTAATTTATACTTTTCTAACAACGCAGGAATAGCACTTTACTCAACTTATTATAAAGGTGATGAAATCGAAACTCTGTCTGATTCAACCTTTGGTGCTAATTTCTTATTTAGGTTTTGATTATTATAATTATCAGCTACAATTAGCTCATGGTTTTAGAAAAATTAAATAAAGTAGTCAGCAATTCCAGTCATGTGCTTAAAGGTAAAGAAAGCAAGGTTCGATTGGTTCTTTGTAATATATTAGCAAAAGGCCACACTCTGTTGGAAGACTCCCCTGGAGTTGGGAAAACAACCTTAGTTAAGTTCTTGGGTAAATCTCTAGGGCTTGATGTTTCAAGAATTCAATTTACCAATGATCTTCTTCCCGCAGATATTATCGGCTCACCTATTTTTAACAAAGACACCCAGACATTTAATTTTCACCAGGGTCCTATTTTTGGCGAATTAATCCTGGCGGATGAGCTAAATAGGGCCCCACCAAAAACACAAAGTGCACTACTTCAAGTAATGGAAGAGAGAGTTATTACTGTTGATGGAACGAACTATCAATTGCCAGAATACTTTACCGTTATCGCAACTCAAAACCCACAAATGCAGGTGGGAACTTTTGATTTACCTGAATCCCAACTAGATCGTTTTTCAATGAAGCTTGAAATGGGATACCCCGACAAAGAATCAACCTTAGAACTTTTAAAAATTCAAAATCGTGAACAGCAAATTGAAGAAGTGGAAAAAGTCATGGGCGCCTCTGAACTAGTCGTTGCCCAGCGAGAGGCATCTCAAGTAAAAGTTGATGATAGCTTATATGAACTTGTTTATCGTCTGCTTGATTGGAGTCGATCTAATCAAGAATTAATTCCCCTTAGTAATCGCTGTGGAATTGACATTGTTAATGTTTCGAAAGCTTGGGCCTACCTAAATGGGAGAGACTATCTCATCCCAGATGATATTCATTATGTTTTTCCTTATGTAGCAGGACACAGATTAGTGCACCCGGAAAACTCGGATGTTAATTATGAGCACAAACTCTCAGGTGAAATCTTAGGTCATGTTTAGTAAGGCCCTTTCTCGCATAGATTTTTATAGCGAAAAAAGAAAAAAGGTATATATCGTTCCCACGAAGTTGGGGCTTAAATTTGTGGGTTGTAATTTCTTTATCTTTCTTATGGCCCTCTCTTATTCTAATAATATGGCCTTAATCGTAGCCTTCATCATGGTCTCCTATCTCATTATCAATATGCTTGAAACGCATAAGATTATTCAGGAAACAAAAATTACTCAGGCTCAGATTAAAAGTTTTTTCCTCTCTCATCCGGCGTGTTTAAATATTGGATTTGAAAAAGAGATTACTCCTGAAGCGAGTAGACTACTTGAAATTAAACTTCAACGATATGATGGTGAAAATCTCATTGAGCTCGCCACTGATAAAGGCTGTGAAAAAACCGAAAGCAGCAATCGATTTAGGTTACTCAATATAAAGCGAGGGCATTACCGTTTTAATTCATTAAAGTTATTTACCTACGGGCATTCGGGGCTTTTTTATGTTTGGCGCTATTTTCCAATTCATACGGATTTTTATATTTATCCCGCCAAAAAATTCACAGCACAACTAAAGCAAGGTCTTAGTGAGCAAAAACAAATTGATTATAGTGAGTCAGAATTTAAGTTTCATATTCCCTATCAAAATGGCATGAGCTCAAAGAGAATAGACTGGAAAGTCTTTGCCAGAACTGATTCTCTCTATTGGAAAAAACATATTGATCACGGTCAAGAAGCGATTGAAATTAATTATTTTAGCCTTCCCGGAGAACACGAAGAAAAGCTTGAGTACATGGCCTATTTGATCGATAAACATTTTAAAGAGGGTAATAGTTGGAAATTGGTTCTCCCTCAAAAAGTTCTCAATTTTTCCAAGGGCGGGTACCACCACCAATATTCACTGGAGCAAATCAGTGTCCTTTAAATTAAGAGATGACATCAAAACATTTATCCTGATACCTGCGCTTTTTTTAAGTTACGATTTTTTACTGCCTTGGATGGTTGCCTATTTTTCAATCGCGCTATTGAGTATTACATTTTTCAGACCTTGGAAAATCCTCGCCTATATAAACTTTGCAGCAACGTATTTTATTTTTAAAACGGTCGGATTCTTTATTATACCTGAGACAATGGTTCCAAATCTTAGCGTGTTTCTCGTTTCACAATTACTTTTAAACAAACATGCTAAAAGAAATGAGTTTTACCTTGTCTTTCTTTGGTTGGGATCTTTTGCGCTTTTTACTTCATCATTTTATTATATCAGCTACGCGATCTTATCCTTATTAATTGTATTTATCATTGATGAAACCCAAAGCTCACTGTCTTTAAAAAGTTTATTTTTAAGCCTATGGCGCTATAAGAATCAATTTTTCTTTATTACTGTTTTGACTGTTGTATTTTTTATTTTCTTTCCTAGGTTTTATCAATTTCTACCAACTGCAAACTTCATCCCTCAAGGAAAAATTGGCTATAATAAAGAAGTTAATAACTCCACGACCGCCAACCTTCAACTATCCTCGCAAGTAGCCTTTTATGCTGAACTAAGTACCATTCTTCCTCCAGAAGCCCTTTACTGGCGCGGAAGGGTATTAGAGCATACAGATGGTTATAACTGGAAGTCGGTCTCACAAATCTTTCAGAAAATTGAATACACCAAACCGACTCGAACTATTGAGCAGATCATAAAATTTGAACAAGACTTTGACGGGGATATTATTCTTTTAAACACGCCAATGGACGTTAAAACTTCAAATCTTGCTCTCTACAAAGATCAAATGAATTTTACCTTTAAAGGTTACAGCAAAAAAAAGAAAGCTGTTATTGAAGCGAGTTCAGCTCCTAATGGTCTTGCAAATCTAAGTCTACGTGAAAAAAACAAGGAAAAATACCTACAACTTCCTAACTTCAAACCAAAAGAAGTCCAGGCTTTTTTCAATGAAATTGACTCTCCCAAACTAGAGGAATTTATTTCTAGATTTAAAAGAAAAATAATCAAAGACAACTACTCTTACACTTTATCCCCCGGACAACTTACCACGATCAGTGATTTCATTAGGGCCAAAAAGGGCTATTGCAGCCATTTTGCCTCATTATTTGGAATCCTTTTACGTATGAAAGGGGTACCTACTCGCTTAGTCAGTGGCTTTCAAGGTGGGGAACTCAATCAAATGGGTAAATTCTATTTAATTAAATCTAACGATGCTCATGTCTGGGTGGAATACTATGCTAACAAACAATGGAATACAATTGATCCCACTGGTTTTGTGGCCCCTGACAGAGTGAATCTTGGGGGATCTCAATACCTATCAGTTGGTGTTTCACGAGCGATTGAAGAAAATAGAAGTTATGCCTCAGTAGCCTATTATAGCATTAAAGGTTTTTTTGATAATCTTAATTACCGAGTCAGTTTATTTCTAGATAACTTTGATAGGAATAAACAGAAATCACTTTCGGAGTCTCTTAACCTCACCAGAAAAGCATTCTATATCTTAGGCTTTTTTATTTTTCTCATTATTTCCGCAATCATCTACCTCCTTAATCGACCTAAGCATAAAGCGTACTATCATCCACTGGATAAACTTCTATATAAATTTGGGAAAAAGCATAAGATTGATATTTTTAAAGAAAACACGATAAAGGGTCTCAAGGCTCACAGCGATCGATTTGAAAACTCCGAAGATTATTTACATGCGATTGAATTATATCAAAGAGCTAGGTACGGCCAAGAAGATCTGTATCAAGACATCAAACAAATCCTTGCTAGGTTAGAACATGCAAAAAATTAAAAATTTAGGACCAGGACTTCTTTACGCAGCAGCGGCAATTGGTGTCAGTCATCTAGTGCAGTCTACTAGAGCGGGGGCTGAGTTTGGTTATCAACTGGTATGGATAATACTTCTGGCCAACCTTATCAAATACCCTATTTTTAAAGTTGGACCTTTATATACTATGGCCACAGGTAAAACTCTGCTCGAGGGTTACCGAAATATTGGTAAGCCAATTATGGTGCTATTTTACTTAGCGACCTTGGCCACTATGTTCACCGTACAAGCAGCTGTCACTATTGTTTCAGGTGGGTTGGCCATAAACCTATTAGGTCTGGATATTAGTATCGCACTCACTTCAACTATTCTTCTCATTCTTTCGGCCATAATTTTATTTGTAGGAAAATACAATATCTTAGATAACCTTATAAAAGTCATTATCGCAGTTTTATCAGTTTCCACAATAGCAAGTGTGATCGTAGGTCAATTCGTTGATTTTCCAAAACCAGATATGGCACTAGAATTTTCATGGAAAAATAATGGGCATATGCTTTTTTTAATCGCACTTATTGGCTGGATGCCTGCACCTCTTGATGTGCCTATATGGCAAAGTATGTGGACTTCAGAGAAAAAGAAATCCAATCAAGTAACCTTTAAGGATGCCATCTTTGATTTTAATTTTGGCTATATTGCCACCGCAGTTTTAGCTGTTGGATTTCTGATTTTGGGTGAAATGGTAATGTATCGCAGTGGAAATAGTTTTTCACCTCAAGCAACCATCTTTGCTGGTGAGTTAATTAGTCTGTACAAAGCGGTCATTGGAGATTGGTCAGGTCCAATTATTGCCATTGCGGCTTTTACCACTATGTTTAGCACCACTTTAACCTGTCTTGATGCATTCCCAAGAATTCTGGCTGAAGCCGATAGAATATGCTTTAAAAGAAAAAACACCTACTCAATTTGGTTATTCATCACAGTGATTGGAGCCAGCGGGATTCTTTTTTTCTATCTCGACGGAATGAGACCTCTTGTTGATCTTGCGACAACTTTATCATTTGTCATAGCGCCCATATATGCGATTTTAAATTATATTGTTTTGTATAAACTTGATGTCCCTAAAAAATATCAAGGGGGAGCCGCACAAAAAGTTCTATTTCAAATTAGTATTTTGTCTCTAACAATCTTTGCGCTCTATTATCTAATAAGTGCTTGAGCAGCTTGAGCCACCAAGAACACAAAATTTCGCACAAAATTCATGGTTGAGATAGACTTTCTTTTGAGCAGTATCAAGTTTTTTACCCAGCTCAAATTCTTTATCATAAGCAAGTAAAGTACAAGCTAGCACCACAGGAGAATCATCGCCTTTTCTTTTAACGATCATCCTTTCACTTGAACACATTTGCATCTCGGGTGTTTTATTTAAAATCCCCCAACAGTCCGTAGTGATTTCCGGTACATCTTCTCCGGCAATCATCTCAGGAAATACCACTAATTTTTTGCCCATATCAATACTGATTTCATTTGCACTTAAAAGCTCTTGATAACTTTCTCTTACCTGCTCGATCGAATCTTGTGCAAGAGCGCGCCCGGCGATTGAAACATTAAATCCTGAATCAACTAGCTCTTTAATTGTCCGCAACGTAGGCTTAAAAGTATTCTCCCCCCTCTCTTGTTCATGAATTTCTTTAGAGAAGTGATCAAGTGAGACTCGAATGCTTAGCCTATCTTTGTAAGTGTCTTTCAACTCTAAAAGCTGACTCCAATGCCTCTTTAAAACCCGATAGGCATTTGTTAGTACCAGCACTTCTTTTTGCGCATTAAGTGTGGCCTCTAAAATCTCTATAATCTCGGGATTTAAAAATGGCTCTCCGCCGGTAAAACCTACCAACTCGACGTCATGAAAAGTCTTTTCTGAAAAATAGCTTTGAACTTCATTAGCGCTAATATAGCTTAGCCTATCGTTAGTGGGTGAAGATTCGATATAGCAATTACCACATGATAGATTGCAACGAGTTCCCGTATTAAACCAAAGAGTTTTCAGTTTATTTAACTCGACCCACGCTCGAGTTTCACCTTTAGCGGTGGTAAATTTATCTGTAAACTTTTGCATGATACATCCTACGATAGAAGCTTTCGCGTAAACTTATCAATATTTTCTAAATCTCTTTCAAATTCTTCATCAACATCTAATCGAACTAAGATCTGAAACATGGCCGCATTAACATACTGTTGTAAAAAAACACTTAAACTCTCCGGATCTTCAACTCCAGGTATTTCCGCCAAGAATTCTCTCACAATCTTTCGACCATTATCAATAACCAAAGTCGCTTTTTCTTTAAGCGCACAGTCTGTCTTAGTAAAATTAAATAACATTAAAAGTACATGCGCCTCACTGCGATTTTGATAGCACCAAGTGATATTGGACTTCAAAAATTCAATTAGTCCCTCTACAGGATTAGTCTGCTCAGTTCTGGTTCTTTGGTAATATTCTCTATTATGCGCTATCGCCTCGTCGATCAGATGAAATAACAAACCTTGTTTAGATTTATAATGATAAAGAACAGTGGTCTGAGCTATTTCACAATTATCAGCAATTTGCTGCACCGAAGTTTGCGATAATCCTTGCGAAGTAAATAACTGTAAGGCTGTTTTTAAGATCTTTTGCTTGGTATCCAAATGCGACTCGTATTATTAATAGGTTACCTATAAATAATACCAATTTTTTTTTGCAAATAAAGTCCAGGAAGGAAGATCGACTAGCTTGAGTATTTACATAAGCCATTAAAAATACATAAATATCCCTTACCAAACACTATTTTTTACCTTAATTTTCTAAAATTTTGTAAAATAGGAAGGATGCGATTCATTTTAATTGTGTTTTTCACTTTGAATTTTTTTTCTTGTGCCGGCCCGACCAATCCATTTGGTGGAGATATATTTATCAGCCAAGAATTTAGCCTCGCCGACTCAAGTGATTTTGAAAATCACGGCATCGACATTAGCATGAGTCCTGACCGTCAGTATTATAACTCCCCTTACGATCTTTCGATTAAAATAGATGATCCTCAATTTAGCCTAAGGGATTTTAAATACGAAATTGTCTACAATAATAAAAAGTTAAATAGATGGCTTAAGACTGAAGAAATTGTTCTACCTAAGAAAAAAGGTGATCCGGTTACTATTCATTTTAAAAACCTTTCTCTTTTACCAGGAAATATCAACAAAATTTCATTTCTCTATTACCCGAAAAATCAAAATACACCTCTTGTACATAACCTTGAGGTTCCTGAATGTTTAAAGTCATTAAAAGTTGCTGATATCTCAATCGCCCCATTTAAAATTAATACTTCTCTTAAATCAAATATTATCAACATCGCTCAAAAATATAGTTATAACCCATCACTTATCGCCGCATTGATAGCACAAGAATCTTCCTTTAATCCTACCGCCCTTTCAATTGCGAAAGCGCTTGGTTTAACTCAAGTTACCCCTGTGGCCCATAGAGAAATCGCAAGGGTTAAAGAGGATTGGGAAATTTATCCAGAATTTGGTGAACTATCTATTCTTAACTTAAAATTTCGACTAAAAAACCAGCTCATCCATTCAGGTAACGATTGGAGACTCGATCAGAGTAAGTCTATTGAAGGCGGAATCATCTATCTGGACTACCTCGCTCGCTACTGGGAAAATCAAGAAAAACAAAAGCTTCTCAGCAGAGTTTTTAAACAAGATGTTCCTATGACTGATATCTTACTTGCTAGCTACAACTCAGGTGCTTACCGAGTGAGAAAAGCGATTGAGAGAAATGAAAAAGAATGGCTTTTTGATGAAACTTTAAACGAGGCCAGAAAATATGTAATGAATATCAAGAGTTATTGTTACTCTTTTAATCAAGGTGGAGATCATGAAGAATAAACCTTTTTACCTAGTGCTATTTCCTTATCTCGCATTCGCTATAGCCTTAAGCTTTCCGCTTCAAATTTTTTTAATCTACGATATTCCCCTATCTGAATTTGAAAGAACTCTCGCTATGTTAACGCCATTGAATCTGTTAACTATGGCCATTATGTTTGTCACAGGTTTATTGACGATGATGATGAACCGGCATGTATACAAGCTTATACCAGCCCTTCTACTTATCACTCTGGCCAATAATGCAGTTGTTGGCCTGTACGGATCTGATTATACATTATTTCAAGTTGCATTAAGCTTTGTATTATTTGGGCTATCTTTAAAACCTTTTTACTCGAAAGAGATTAAGGCCGTTATTAACGAACCAAGACTTAGATGGTGGCTCACTCCAACTCGTTATAATATGCAAAAGCCAATTAAGATTCATAGCGATAGATTACAAATCACATCTGAAACTTTAAATATGTCAAAAACAGGAGTATTCGCCAAAGTAACTGAAGATTATCAATTAGATGAAATTGAGTTGGACGAAATACTTGATTTACAAATTCTATTGGACTCACCTATAACTTTAAAGGCCAGAGTTGTTAGAAAATGTCTTGGCACTCAGAACCAACCAGACGGAGTTGGCCTGGAGATCATAAAAGATCAATACCACAAGAGGGAATACTTACCATGGCTCAAGCAAGCAGTAACAACTTAACAACTTGGATTTTAAAAAAACAATTTTTAATTTTAGCTTCGCTTACTGCTTTTATCATACTTCCCTATGTTTTAATTAGGCTCTTTCTGCCAAGCATCCCCCATATGCAATACTATTTTGTAGGGATTCTCTTTTTCATCAAGATACTTGTAATGGAGGATGGTAAGTACTCGAAGTATATTCAAAAATCACTCCCAAATATCATTGGGAGTAACTCTAGAGATAAAATTTTTAAAACAACCAAGATGATGGTGGCCACTAGAAATACCCTACTGGCCGTAACAGCGATTATTATCTTGATCTTACACTCTATAATCTAAAAGTAGTGACCGCTGGGAGATGATCTGAGTAACCTAAACCAGTCTCGGGATCAAAACGATTAGGAATATCCGAATCAAATCTGCGTGCACCTGTTTCATCATCCACCCAATGTTCATCTTTAAGCATAAATTTTTCAAAGATGATCTTATGCTCTGAAACGGTCATATTATTTTTTTGTTTGAGGAGATAAATTTTATCAAGTGACTCCCACTCTCCCTTATACCAGTGAGTACCGGGAGCGGACTTAGCAGATCCATAAATTTCTGTATCAATAAACGCTGGTTCAATTTTCAATTTCAAAGCATTAATATCATCATCCGTAGTTGTGTTGAAATCACCCGCAGCAACCACATAATCGGCCCTAACTTTAGCGGCTGCATTTAGCAGCACCTTTGCCGCTTGCATTCTGGTTAGGTCACTATTGGCCTGACTAGGCCAGTGATTCGCCATGACAGCAATAGATTTACCTCTTACTGAAAATACCGCTTCAAGTATCCCACGTGTTGCCCTGTCACTATGAGGAGCGAGGTTAATTTGATGATATTTTTTTGAGATAAGTGGAAATTTTGAAACAATCGCCACATCAATTCCACGAGAGTCTGGCCCTTCGATAAGTACAATTTCTCTGTATCCAAGGCCATTAAGTTTCTTACTCACTAATTGAGTTAAAGCATTTATATTCTCTACTTCTTGAAAAACTAAAACATCTGCACCATCTTTGTGAGTTCTAATGACTTGTGCGAGATTTGAAATTTTCTTGTCCAAAACATTTTGATTCCAGTCTAGCTCAAAGCAGGATTTTTGATACCACTGGGAAAGCTCTCTACAATAAGCTTGAACCTCTTTCGAGCTTTGCTTAAAGCGCAATGGAAGATAGGTCCAATCTTTTTTACCAAGGTCATGTTTAGTATCAAAAAGATTCTCAAGATTATAAGTCATCACCGAGAAGTCCGTTCTTTTTTTACTATCAGCCGCAATGCTTAACTGGGTAAGAAGTAATAATGCCAGAGTAATTGCTTTCATTTTTAAATGCCCTTGTTTGATTTTGTCGCTCAACTATTGTTCAAAAAGAAGTTTCGTTTGGCCAGAAATTTAAAGTTAAAATAATATGTCACTTAAGGAAAACTTATATAAGAGCATATAAGTTTTCTTTGTCTTTGTTTAATTTCGACTATATAGTCTAATCTATGTCTGAAATCTCAATAGAATTGTATCCATTTGAAGAGAGAGTTAATGTCTTAACGCATTTTCCCGGAATCATAATGGGCGCCGCAGCAACGATCATGCTACTTTTAAAGCCTGAACTTTCTCCAATTCAGATATTAGGCTACCTGGTGTACGGAGCAAGTTTTGTAGCACTCTTTTGCGCCTCGAGTGTTTATCATTTCGCTAGACCTGAAAATCACAAACAATTTTTCAAAAAAGTCGACCATGCAGCCATCTATGTCTTTATGGGAGGCTGCTACACTCCTTTTGTTTTGATCAATATGCAAGGCCCATTTAAATACCCTTTTCTAGCCTTGGTATGGACAATTGTCTGCACCGGTGTTCTCTACAAATTTAAATCGAAATATAAAAAGCGAGGAATGTCACTTGCACTATATTTGTTTTTTGGCTTTATGTGCTTTCTAGTAAAAGCTGATTTTCTTGACCAAATACCTGCAGAAAGTTTTAGGGCCCTAGCCTTAGGTGGCGCCTTCTATGTAACTGGAGTTTTTTTCTATGTTGTAAGGAGAATTCCTTATCATCATGGAATTTGGCATTTATTTGTGCTGGCAGGAGCCGCTTGCCATTTTTATGCTATCTACCACGCGTAGTTTTCACTATAATTTCGCTATGAAATTTCTAATCTTCTTTTTTCTTATGGCATGTAGTTTTGGTAGTCTTCTCATTGGCACTTTAGATGATTATGTTACCTCGCAAACTGCTGACCGTCTCCAATTGTACACAAAACAAGAAACCGAACTTGGAAAAGATGTGTCCAAAACATTCAACGAACTTAAACCACAGGTTAAAGTGATTGTTGAAAATTTAAAAAAACTCAAGCAACAGAAAACTAAAAAGATAACAGAAGAGATCTACCAACCAGTTGGACAAAATTTTGTTCAAGCCTATCAAAAATCGACTCAAATCATTTCAAAATACACCCAAATGATGAGTGATAAACAACTAGACCTTTTTATTAAAGATTTTGAAAAAAGAATAAAAAAGAGAGAAAAAAAACTCACCTTAAAGCGCTACAAAAAGAAGTCTCCTGAGAAATTTGAAGAATTTTTTGGAGAAATTCATGAAGGCCAAAAGGAAATCATAGCTGAAGCTGCACAGATCTTTTTAGATTGGAATACTAGCAGACATCAAACTAATGTTACCCTCTTCAACGCATTAAAAACTGCTCAAAACAAGCCTGATAAAAAAGAACTGATCCAAAAAGCCTATTTAGAAGTGGAAAAAACTATTGAGAAAAACTTCAAGACTAATATCCGACCTATACTAAGACTAATCAACCAATTCTTAGACACCCTTAACAAAAAACAAAAAGAAGTTATAAATGATAAATTAGAAACTGCTATTGAAATTTTACAAGCATTTATCAAACACGATTTTTAATCTTTCAAACAAAGGAATAAACGATGAAACTAATACCATTTTTATTACTCGCTCTGATTAGCTGCGCAAGCACTAAAACGAAAGACCCTGCAGGAATCACTGGAAATGAAGTGAATTACTCAACCGAAACAACTAAATTACAGGGCTATATCGCTTACAAAGATGACGGAAAGAAAAAACCAGGGGTGATTATTGTTCATGAATGGTGGGGACATAATGAGTACGTTAGAAAGCGTGCAAATCAATTGGCTGAGCTTGGATACGTAGCATTTGCGATTGATATGTATGGCGAAGGAAAAAATGTGGATCACCCTAAAGAAGCCAACGCTTTCATGACTCAAACCATGAAGAATATGCCAGAAGCTAAAGCGCGTATTAAGCAGGCTTTTGTCACACTGAAAGAAAATAAGCTAGTAGACCAGGATAAGCTTGCGGCCATCGGTTATTGTTTTGGAGGAGGAGTTGTCCTTCAAGCCGTTCAAATGGATATGGACCTCAAAGCTGCCGTAACTTTCCATGGAGGACTTGGTGGTGTCCAAAAATTTCCAAAAAATAGCCAAACAAAATTATTAGTATTAAACGGTGCTGATGACCCAATGGTAAAACCTGAGCATATCAAAAACCTTAAAGAGGAAGCGAAAAAAGCTAATTTAGACCTTACTTTTATTAATTACGAGGGTGCTAAACATGCTTTCACCAATCCTGAAGCTACCGAAAAAGGAAAGAAGTTTGGACTACCACTTGCTTATAATAAAGAAGCTGATGAGGAGTCTTGGGAAGAAATGAAAAATCTTTTAAGAACGCTTAAATAAAAATCTCAGGAGGAGCTCTTACGCTCCTCCTCCATCCGTAAAGCCAGCTAGTACAAATTTCTTAAGACTTCCCTCTAATTCAAAACCTGCCCTATTGGCCGTGACTCGTTTTCCTTTTAATTTAAAACTAAAAGGTTTCATATAGACATTATTAATGAGAATTGGCTTTGGAAGCTTTATTTTACCCAAATGGGTAAGTTCAATAACTGCTGAATTTTTTAGAAATTCTCTATTTTTATGGGTCACACAGATCGCAAGTCCTGACTGAGAGATATCAATCAGCTGGCATTTAAGCTCTTGGGTCGCATGAGTCATGATGGGAGACTCAAATCTAATCACCACATACTTCTCGTCTTTGGGCCTAAATTTAAATCTCGGCATGATGCGAGTGTCGAGAGTTTTCACACTATCGGGTACGTGCAGAGAAATATGATTATCATGATGAGCTAGATATTTTGCTTTGGAAATTGTTTTTCTAAAAGGATGATAAATATAGATAAACGGCTGACCATTGAATTCAAATTGATCACTTAAGCGCAGGTAAAGGGTTTCACTTTGAAGGTTAAGTTCCATCCCTTCAATTGGATAAGTCTTCCTTCTCACACCTTCCATTACCCAGACGAAAGCACCCTGACAATCCTCTCGATTAAATAGTGAGAAAAGTTCTTTTTTACTTTCTGGACTTCGGTAGGTTTCGTTCATATAACTTCCATTATGCCTTAGATTGGAGCCGCGTGAAATGCCCCTCTAGCTTAATTTTAGCTTAGATAACAGTTGCTAATAGTATAGCATCATGTTACCAATGATAGGATATAAGTATAAAATAGGCTTATTTAGTAAGTCGCTGAAATCACATAGCTATGTTTAAAATAAACAAAAAAATCGAGTACGCCTTGATCGTACTGAAACATTTCGACGAACTTGAGTTTGGAGAGTACTCCAGCGCAAGGCAGATTAGCGACCTTTATCACACACCGTTTGACTCAACCTCTAAAGTTATGCAGATAATGAATAACCACGGAGTTTTAAAATCTGCCCAAGGTGTAGGCGGAGGATATCTACTGGCCTGCGAACTTTCCGCCCTTCCCTACCTAAGTCTTGCTCAAATGATTGAAGGAAAAAGCTTTGAGCATAATTGCAATCAACTGAAATGCAATTTAATAGAAACTTGCACCATCTCAGGTCCAGTTACCAAATTAAATGATTACCTCAATTCATTTTTTAAAAATTTAACCATTAAAGAATTGCTGCAGGATTCTCCAGCTCAATTCATACAAAAAAACATAGGTCATCCATGAGTGAAGAATTAGAAGAAAAACTAAAAGAAGACTACAAGTGGGGTTTTGAGTCCAATATCGAAATGGAAGAATTCCCAAAAGGTTTGAGTGAGGATATCATCAGATTAATTTCTCAAAAGAAAAACGAACCACAATGGCTTCTTGATTTCAGATTAGATGCCTATGCCAAATGGCAAAAGATGACTCATCCAAAATGGGCTGCTTTCGATGTGCCAGTTGTAGATTTCCAAGATCTTTATTATTACGCAAAACCTAAGTCGACTAAAGATGCTCCTAAAAGTTTAGATGATCTTGATCCTGAACTACTTGAGACTTTTGAAAAACTTGGGATACCGCTACAAGAGCAAAAAAGAATTTCAGGTGTTGCCGTTGATGCGGTTTTTGATTCAGTTTCTCTCGGGACTACTTGGAAGGAAGATCTTGAAAAAGTTGGAGTCGTTTTTTGCTCGATAAGTGAAGCTGTAGAAAAGTACCCTGACTTGGTAAAAAAATACATGGGAACAGTTGTACCTACCACTGATAATTTTTATGCTGCTCTTAACTCTGCAGTATTTACTGACGGATCTTTTGTCTACATCCCTAAAGGCGTTACCTGCCCGATGGATTTATCTACTTACTTTAGAATTAATGCCAAAGAGACAGGTCAATTTGAAAGAACACTTATCATTGCTGATGAGGGAAGTTTTGTAAATTACCTAGAAGGTTGTACCGCTCCTCAAAGAGATGAAAATCAACTTCATGCTGCTATTGTAGAGCTAATAGCATTGGACGATGCCGAGATTAAATACTCAACAGTTCAGAACTGGTATGCGGGTGACAAAGAAGGAAAAGGTGGAATCTATAATTTTGTAACTAAGCGTGGTCTATGTAGTGGAGTTAACTCTAAAATTTCTTGGACACAAGTTGAAGCAGGCTCGGCCATCACATGGAAATATCCAAGCTGTATTCTTCAAGGCGACAATTCTCAAGGAGCTTTCTATTCAGTGGCCCTTACCAATAACAAAATGCTTGCCGACACTGGAACTAAAATGATCCATATCGGGAAGAATACTAAGTCCACAATTATCTCCAAAGGTATTTCTGCTGATCAATCTCAAAACGTATACCGTGGAGAAGTAAAGGTTATGCCTGGTGCTGATAATGCACGTAACTTCTCTCAATGCGACTCGATGCTGATTGGACAAGAGAGTAAGGCGGACACTTTCCCATATATCGATGTAAAAAACTCAACGGCAACCGTTGAACATGAAGCTTCGACTTCAAAAATTAGTGAAGATCAACTTTTCTATCTCCAGTCGAGAGGGATTGACGCTGAAAAAGCAATCTCACTTATCGTAAATGGATTTTGCAAGGATGTTTTCAAGACTCTTCCTTTAGAATTCTCAGTAGAAGCGGTTAAATTAATAGAAATGAAATTAGAAAACTCAGTAGGATAAAAAATGTTAAAAGTATCAGATGTACACGCAAATGTAGAAGACAATCAAATTATTAAAGGCATAAACTTTGAGGTAAAGCCAGGTGAAGTACATGCTATCATGGGCCCAAACGGTTCTGGTAAATCCACCTTTTCAAAGATTATTTCGGGTCATCCTGACTATGAAGTAACTCAAGGGTCTGTCGAATTTGAAATCAATGGAAAAATGACTGATATCGCAGAGCTTGAAGCTTCTGACCGGGCCAGAGAAGGAATCTTTTTAGGTTTTCAATACCCAGTCGAAATCCCAGGTGTTACAAATATCACTTTCATGCATGAAGCCTTTAATGCCTTATGTGAGCACCAAGGTGCAGACATCATGAATGAGAAGGATTTTAGAGAGTATGTGAAATCTAAACTCCCTATTCTTGAGATGAATGAAAATTTTCTCGATCGAGCAGTAAACGAAGGTTTTTCAGGTGGAGAAAAAAAGAAAAATGAAATCCTTCAAATGCTACTTCTGAATCCAAGATTGGCCCTTCTTGATGAAACTGATTCTGGACTTGATATTGATGCACTTAAGACTGTCGCAAAAGGCGTAAACACACTGCGATCAAAATACAATGCTATTGTTTTAGTGACCCACTACCAAAGACTCCTTGATTATATTCAGCCTGATTTTGTTCACGTACTTTATAAGGGACGAATCATTAAGTCAGGAGACAAATCTTTGGCCTTAGAGCTAGAAGAAAAGGGATACGATTGGCTGATTGAAGGAATTGAATAATGAGTTTTCTAACTGAAACCCTCGAGTTTAAAGAGTTCAACCAAACTCAGTTAAAAGAAATCGAGCTTCCAACAATTAAAGAAGAATCTTGGAAATATACGAATCTAGCACGTCTCTACCCTCATGCTTTTTCTGTATCTTCGGAATCTAAATCACCTAAAAAAATCCAAGGTGATATTGAAACGTTAAAAATCTATGGTTCAAAATTCGAAGGTGAATTCCAACTTGGTTCCCTAGTTTTGAGAGCATCATTCGAAGATGAAATCAGTAGATTTAACGAGCGCTCACATTATTTTTCTGAAGAATTTCTTTCCAAATTAATTAATGCTGCTCCAACTCTTTTTATTTCACTAGAGCAAACAGATAAAAAAAGCGCGCCAGCGCTAGTTGAGTTTTATAACGCTAAAGAAGAGCAAGTGAATATTGTACTTTTATCGCAGCAAATTACAGATCAAGCTGTGATGTTCAAGTTCAGTGGAAAAGGACAGTACCATGTGCACGCCCTAGGTAATATTGAGCAGAATAAAAGCTTTGAGCATGTTTTTCTTCAAGACATGGACGAGGCAGGAATATTTTTTCTAGAGAGTCATTATGAGCTGGGCAGAGATGCTCGCTACAGTCAGGTTGTCGTGCAAAAAGGTGGGGCGCTCACGAGACTTAATATTTCGGCAAAACTCAACGGTGAAAATGCTGAAGCGGATATGCATGGACTGTATACACCGAAAGGAAAATCTCATTTTGATGTTTCAAGCTATATCGAGCACGCAGCTCCTCATAATTATAGCCGCCAAGTTTATAAAGGCATTATTGACGACCAATCAAAAGGAATCTTTGCAGGTAAAGTCAAGGTCAATAAAGGCTCGCTTTTAATAGCAGCTGAACAGCTAAATAAGAACTTACTTTTAACTCCTAAAGCGCAAGCATTCTCAAGACCTCAAATGGAAATAGATGCAGATGATGTGAAATGTGCCCACGGCTCAACGACTGGTCAGCTATCAGAAAAAGAGCTTTTCTATTTCGAGTCTAGAGGAATTAGAAGAGACAAAGCCAGAGCAATGCTTGCTCAAGGTTTTGCTATGGATGTAATACTAAAAACCAAAAATGAGACGATAAGAAATTTACTCATCGAAAATTTATAGAGACTTAATAATGCTTGAAACTGTAAAAGAAAATTTTCCTCAAATAAACCTATCAGAGATTACTTATCTTGACTCTGCAGCTTCGACATTAAAGGTGAAGGCTGCAATAGACGCTGTAACAAAATACTATACAGAAGAAACGGCAAATATCCACCGAGGGATTCACCATCTAAGTGAAATAAACACCACTCGCTATGAAGCGACTCGAGATATCGTTCAAAAGTTTCTTAATGCTCATAAAAGAGAAGAGATTATTTTCACCCGAGGAACAACAGAATCAGTTAACCTAGTCACTAGAACCTGGGGAGAAGCGAATCTCAAAGCAGGAGATGAGATCATAATCTCTGCAATGGAGCATCACTCTAATATGGTGCCGTGGCAAATGCTAGCGGAAAAAACGGGAGCAAAACTTAAAATTATCCCTATCAATCAAAATGGTGAAATTTTGATTGATGAATACAGAAAACTCTTGAGTGAAAAAACTAAGATCATCAGTGTGGTCTATATCTCAAATTCATTGGGTACAATCAATCCAATTGAAGAGATGATCAAGCTTGCGAGAGAAAACTCACCTGCATTATTTATGGTGGATGCAGCTCAAGCGGTGGCCCATCAAACAGTTGACGTTCAAAAGCTTGATTGTGATTTCCTTGCTTTCTCGGGACATAAAATTTTTGCTCCTACCGGAACTGGTGTTCTGTATGGAAAGTTTGATATTTTAGATGCCATGCCACCTTTTCATGGAGGTGGAGACATGATTGATGTGGTCACTTATGAAAAGACCACTTATAACACTCTCCCTCATAAACTAGAAGCAGGTACACCTCATATTGCAGGATTTTTAGGACTTGGACCAGCTCTTGAGTACGTGCAAAATCTTGGACTTGATAATATCTATCAATACGAAAAAGACCTGCTTGATTATGGGCATAGAAGACTTGCTGAAATCCCAACGCTTAAAATGATCGGTACCGCAAAAGAAAAAGCCTCAATTTTATCTTTTGTCATCGACGGCATTCATCCCCATGATATTGCAACTTTGGCGAATAAATATAAAATTGCGATTCGAACTGGACATCATTGTACTCAACCATTGATGGAGTTCTTCAAAGTACCAGCGACTGCGAGGGCCTCGATAAGTATTTATAATACTAAAGAAGATATAGATAAATTAACTGAATCTCTAAAAAAGATTATTGAAATTTTTGGATAAATTATGATTTCTGTACAACCAACACCAAACCCTAACGCATTAAAATTCATCCTAGATCGTGAAGTGAAAACGACAGGAAAAACATCATTCAAAAATCCTCTGCAGGCCAAAGATGTACCTCTGGCGAGTGCTCTTTTTGATCTTCGTGGTGTCGATCAAGTGCATTTTTTTGAAAACGTAGTCACTATTTCAAAATTTACTTTTGAACCATGGGAGAGCCTCGAGCCAGCAGTTACGACTACAATCGAAAATATGATTGAAGATCATGATCCAGAATTTAAAGACCACGATCCAGAAGTAGAAAGAAGAAAAAATCTTCCTCCTGAGCTTTTACAAATTGAAGAAATTCTAGACCACCGAATCAGACCAGGACTGCAAGGTGATGGTGGTGATTTAAAAACAATCAGCTTTGCAAATAATGTTTTACTGGTGCAATATCAAGGAGCGTGTGGAACTTGTCCTAGTTCAACAACAGGAACCCTTGAGGCTATCCGTGCCATTTTAAGAGATGAATATGACCCTGAAATCGAAGTTTATATTGCGCCAGAAGTATAATGATCTTAGCGTTTTTAGCGATTGCGACTCTTATTCATTTTAACCAAGAAAAGCTTGAGTTTGTAGAAGGCCAGTCGCTTTTTTTTGAAGCCCCCAATATTAGCTATGAGCTTACAATTGAAAGTGAATCCGATGGGCTTGAAGAAAACAAAGACAAATTAAGCTACGAACCAGTTATATCAGGCTTTCAAGGCATGGGGGTTAAAACCAAATGGCTCACCTTCTCTCTTGCCGTCCAACAAAAAGATGATAAGTTAAAAGATTTTGAAGAGTCACGCCTTTTTGATTTTCAAGCATTTGGACTCTATAAAAATTTTCACTGGGAACTCTATTATCAAAATTATCAGGGACTTTACATTACTCAAGACGATATAGTCGCCGACGACAATCTTCCCAAGGCCAATAGCTATAGTTACGGAGCAAGCATTCATCATTTCTCCAACGATGATTTTAATCTATCTGAATCATTCAGCTCCGTACAAAAAAAGAAGAAATCCGCGGGTTCATGGCTCTATGGGCTGAGTCTCAATAGATCTCAATTGAGAGCTGATGGAGGCCTTATTCCTGAAGAATTTGCCGCTAACTTCGATCAACTATATGGACTAAAAGAATTCAATACAGCTAGTATGGCGGTTCATGGTGGCTATGGAGGACTCTACACTTTTTATGATTTTTTTATCACAGGTCTCATCAGTATCGGCTACCAAGCACAAGACCAGAGATTTTCCGGATTGGAACAAGATAATAGAGTGGTCACAGGTTTTAGTAATTTTGTTCATTTTGAATACGGATACCAATGGGATAATAAAGTTTTGGGATTATTTGCGCGAGTTAATAACTCAACCATACCTGTGAAAAATGCCGAGTTTGAACTAACAAGAACCCACGTTAGAATCTACTATAAGTACTTCTACTAATTTATGCGTTATCTAATTTTTCTTCTTCTATTTTCTTGTGCGACCAAACCAAGTCTGCCCAATATTTGTAAAATTTTAAAATTGGATAATTGTAATAATTCTAAACGCTCACTTTCTCGCAGTGCTGGTGCATCACTACCTTCAGTAAATGCAGCTGCTTTCTCAAACCCCGCCGCAATTGCACTTAACAAAGGTTGGGGAATTGAAACAATTGAATACAATAAACAAACTCAAGTAGGATTAGTTTATGGAACAGGCCGAATTGGTGGGGCCATCGCTAGTTACCCTAACGATGGGACATTTTTTGGAAACACTGCAATTGAGGACACACAAAACTATCGTAGTAGGTTTCTAAAGCATAAGCGCTTTAAAGAAGATAAATTTGTATTGGCAACAGGGGCCAATATTTTTGGGGGAAACAAAAAAAATGGTCTCTCACTGGATATAGGCTTGATGTGGCGACGGCATTTGGAACTAGAAGAAAATTTCTACGGTGCTGGTTTCAGTCTCAGTCTGAATAAGATTCTGAGCTTTGGATACTCACAATATAGTGATCGCTTCTACCGAGATTTTAGCAACAGCATACAGAGAGTTTATGATCAATACGGTGATAGTTCCAGAGTATATTACTCTGAAGATAATTATTATGATTATGAATATAAAGTTCAAAACTTTGTCTACGGCATAAAGTTTTCTAACCTGGCCTTTGATTATATAAAGATTATTACCTCTTCAGATGAGCAAGAGATCGGTGATATCGAGTCGAATATCTGGAATTTAAGCTATTTCTATCAGACTTGGATTTTCTCCTATGGACGAAGACACGAAAAATCCTTTAAAGAGACCTATGATTATGAGCTTGAAGAATTCGTTGAAGAAGAAGATAAAAACGATAGTTTCCTAGGCGCTCAATATGCATTTAACTCAGGTATTATGGTGGGTGGCTTTTGGAACTACTACCTTCTAGACGAACTTAGTGTTGGACTCACCTATTTTTTTTAAGAAAGGTCTCCAAAATTCCGATAAAATTCACATGTTTAAACTGAGTTTGTTCCTCTTAATGACTTTTACAATCCTGCCTGTTAGCGCCCTTGATCCATGCTCTGCAGAGTATCGAGGACTTCATAATTTAGTTGATGAAGCTCAATTAAGTAGAGTTTCCAAAATAGAAACTATGCAAAATATTATAGCTAAAATTAGGGCCAGAAAACTTGAATCATCAATGGTCGAGATTGATAGATTTTATATTTCCAAATTAATTGTCCATGATGAAAAACTTCTTGAAGGTAATATCTTTATGGTCCAAAAAGAATGGTCTCCTTTTGTTCGCTCTTTTGAAGCAAGTTTTTACACCTTCGAAAAATCTCAGACTCTCTTAAATCGCATTGCACTTCGCTCACATTTTGAAAGTGATACTATCCCAATGCTAAGGCGAGAATTTCATGACGATCCATTTATGATCGACCTTATTAATGACTTACAAAAAAACACTAACGCCAGTGTAGATGCCATTAGAGACCACCTCGAAGATAAATTGAAAAAAACAGCAAGGTACTTAGGGCGAAACTACAAGAAGTATAGTCTTGTCATTGACCACCTATTGGAGTTAAAGAAATCCTCGCTTTGCTCAGAACGTTGTCAGGCGCAATTGAACAAGTTGATCTCACAACTTGGTGTTGGTGCCAAAGATGAGCAACTTCGTTTTCCTATTTTTAGAAATCTTAGAAGACCTAGTCTTAAAAAGATAGATGATTTAATCAACTCTACCCCGGTTGCCTATGAACATAGCATAATTACGGAAGGCCTATTTGAACTCAAAGCTGCTCTTAGAGATATCCTTACCGTCCCTAAGCTTCGCATTCACTTAGCTTCAGTTTTAAAAACGGTCGTGCCGTTTAAAGCTTTTGCAAAAGTCATGGATCGCTATTTAGTCGATATGGAAATTGCTCTCAATCAATTTACCCTTATCAACAGAGTATTCAGGGGTAGTAATTATGAACAAAGCCTAGAGCGTTTAAAAAGTTTAAGTGCCAGTAACCCGGAGCTTTTAACTACACTTGCACGGCGCCAAGATCCTAGGTCCCAAAAAGCATTTACAAAATTTTTAGACCTGACTCAAGAAGCGGATCCTGCTTTTAATCAAAACCTTAAGCAAGCTTTTGAAAAAGCAAAAACGCTAGACCCTTTTAGACCAGATTATCAGTTCAATGCTTCAAGAGGATTTTTGTATCTTTTAGGTGCTGCTGCTGCCTATAAATATTTCGACTTAAGTTTCACAATAGAAGCGCCTGAAGAAATAACGGACGAGTCCGGTATGATGCAAGATTCTGAGTCAGAGTTTGAAATAATTGAACTCGATAAAGACAATGCTACCATCAAAATCAAAGATACAAAAACCACTGTCGAGCATATCTATGTTTTACTAGACGCAGTTGACAAGGTTAAGGAAACGCAGAAATCTCAGGAATAAAATAGATAAGATCTGTTTCCTTTGAAAAAGCAGTTTTATAGGGGTCGATTCCGTTCTCAAAGGTCAATATTTTTTCACCAGTAAAATATTGCGACTTCGCGTTTATGAGTAAATTCTCTTTAGGACTAAGGCGATAGATATTGGCCTCAAAGCTCTCACTTGGAGCTTCGAAATAACATTCACCACCTTGCGGGCAACCATGGCCACTATGGGTCCCTTTGGCAAAAATCGACCATATGGCAAGGTTTGGAATTTTAAGGTCTCGATTGAGATACTCTCCGATTGTATACCAAAGCCTATTACCACTAAGGTCTAAAAACTCATCACCATTTTTCATTAGGTGACCATTATGTCCCATGTAGATAAACCGATCACCACTCTTATGTCTTTTATCTGCATACTCAAACATTCGCTTCTCTCGCCAAGCAAGTGCCTCCATGACATCTTCTTTTAGCATTTGAGGAAAACGCAAACTTTGCATGAAATTGTACAAATAATGCGAAAATTCATTGTGTAATTTTCTCCCTAGACATTTAGCCAATTTCTTTTGAATGGTTTTAAAATAACCATAGGCCTTCTTAATTTCTGCTCGATCATTTTTTGAAACCTCAATAAGCTCAACTAGTTTGGAGCTACAAAAACTCAGCTCCTTTTTTGACCGGTCAAAACGTAGAAAGAAATTTCCAGGGTTCATATCTAAATCAAAACCACTGTAATTTAACTTGGGATATTTTTGCTTTAATTTATACAATTCTTTTAAATATAATTTAGATGCCACAACAAACTTGCGTTTAGAATCTTTTGGCTCACTTCCGTAGCTGAAGCCGTAAAGCCCTAATAGGTTTAATAATTCTTCATTACCTGTCTTTAAATACTCATTCACCCAAAAGGAATCCTCTTGCCCCATCTCATCCACTAAGTTGTAAATTCCTTTCTCAAGATAGAAGCGAATGAACTTCAAACGATAAGTATATTTCTCCGCGAAGTAATGATCAGACTCCCCTAAGAAAATGATGTTTTTATTCTTAGAATGCTTCGCAAGTGTGTTTTTGAAATCTAGAGAAAATTCTTTTTCTGAAAGAATATCAGGCAGAGAGTCATGTACCATTGCCTGATAATCGGTAGCGTAAACATTATTAAGAGTAAGAATACAATAAATAAAAAAAGTCCTGATCATGGGAATTTCTTCCCAAATCAGAACCACTTAGTCTCTTTCAATGTAAAACTTACATTACCAGTCTTTGGGATAATAATAGCTTAACATCTTCTCGTGCTCTGAGCCCTCTTCTGGTGCGTATTTATAACTAAACCTACAACGCGCAGGTAATGAAATAAGTATCGAGTCAGTCCTTCCATTGGTTTTAAGACCAAACAATGTTCCTCTATCGTGAACCAGATTAAACTCTACATAGCGGCCTCTTCGATGCAGTTGAAAGTCCTCATCCTTATCGGTGAAGCTCTCATTCATTCTTTTCTCTACTAATGGAAAATATGATTCAATAAAATGATTAGATAAATCTACCACCATATTAAAATCGGCTTCTAGGTCCCCAGTATTGTAGTGATCAAAAAAGATCCCACCAACACCACGCATTTCGCCATCTCGATGGTGATTTACGAAGTACTTATCACATTCAACCTTCATCCAGTCATAGCAATTGTATGGCTCACAAGCTTTCTTCCATACACCGTGAAAGTATGAGAAATCTTCTTCATAAGGATAAAAAGGTGTCAGGTCAGCTCCGCCACCAAACCAGAATTTATCACCTTGGTGGATCATTCTGAAATTAGCATGCACCGTAGGTACTTTGGGATTTTTAGGGTGAAGGATCAAAGAAATTCCGGCCGCCCATAACTCATTACCCGAGCCATTAAGTTTTTGAGCGAAGTCAGGATTTATCTCGCCAAATATTTCAGAGGTATTGACTCCAGCATTCTCAAAAGTCTGCCCTTGAAAAGCGCGAGTTATCCCACCCCCGCCTGGGTTGCCTTTGTGATCTTCTCTTACCCATCTGTCTTCATTGAGTTCGATTTCAATATCTAGGTCCTGCATACGTTCAGAAATTTGGTTTTGAAGCTTTTTTACGTGTGAACTAAATTTAATTTTGTATTCTTCAATCATGGAAAATCCTTTTAATTTTAGCGAATTATACCGATAAGTTCTTAAATTTTAAGAATTCATATCAAAAAAGGTAATCAATGGATAGTTTACTTAATAAACTTTCAAAGTTCTTCCCCGCTTTTATTAGGCTTTTAGGTATATTAGCGGTGACAGGCTTTTGTGCTCTAGTCATCATATTGAATTTTCAACTGAAAAATGTTGACCACAAAGAGGCTACTAGTAATTTATATTACCAAATACTATTTATTTTTGAGAGTTGGGAAGAAAGCTTTTCTGATTTAAGGGTGGCGTCCTATGTCGATAGAGAAAACCTTACTCCAATCGATGGCCCAATTCTGCTTGAAGTAGATGATAATTCTCTAAGTGAAATAGGAACATTTCCTATACCGAGAAATTATTGGGCCCAGGCTCTTGATAAACTAAATACACTTGGAGCTAAAGTCGTTGCCTTTGATGTTCTTTTTCCAGAGAAATCTCTATCCTGTGGAACTGAGGAGACAGATTATGATCAATTGCTGATTGACGCGATCAATAGGTTCCAGTCAGTTAATGGAAACCAAGTAGTTCTAGCTTTCACTAATACAACAGACCCATCTCAGGCATTGGAGCCACCTTTTAGCTTAGTAGACACTATGATCACCGTCTCACGTTTTCATGAAAAGTATGATGCGGAAAACCAAAAACTAGATCATAATTATTCTGGAAAAACGAAGTTTCCAATTAACTATCTAGACAAGTCTAATTTTGTTCATGAATCATTTTTAGAAACTCAAACTCAGCTAGGCTATATCAATAACTCTGAAGATTACGATGGAGTTTATCGTCATTACACACTTTTTAGTCGTTCCATTTCAAATGATTTAGAAGGTTCACTATTTCTTCCATCTTTAGGACTTGCTGCCTACAGGGCATCTGTTAAGAGTAATAAACTAAGCTTTGAGTTTGATCCCAATTTAGAAGGTAACTCTTACTTGAAGGAAAATTCAAGTGATGCCGACCGTAGAGTTTTCGTCAACGGTCAGGGAAAAATAAAAATCAAGTGGAAAGGTGAAAAAAACTATTTTCCAAGTGTTAGTCTTTGGACTCTTCTAAATCATAAAGAAGAAGACGGGCCGATTAAAGATATGCACAATTTTGCTACGATTGAATTTATACAGTCATCAATTGCAAAAATAAAAAAGTCCGAAAACCCAGATCAAGAAGAGCTTGAAAAACTAGAAAAAAGACTGAAGCAACTTGAGCCTTATAAGTATATCGATTTTGAAAATAAAATTGTTTTTGTCGGTTCAAGTGCAGCTGGTTGGCACGACCTTCGAAATACTCCTATAAGCCCAATCCTACCTGGAGTCTACGCTCACATGACCCTAGCACATATGTTACAAGAGCATGACTATTACAAAGGCCCAGATGAAACGATGAAAAATACACTTAGCATCCTAATAGGCTCGGTGGTACTTCTTTGTTTAATCATGCTTTTTAATAATGCTATCCTTGATATCACATCGTTAATTGTTATTATTCTAGGAATTTTACTACTAGATAAATATTATTTTTTCCCGCAAAATTACGACTTAAAACTACTATTTGTTATCATCGCCAATGTGTCTTGTTATTCGTTTATTACCATACTCAATTTTTCCAAAGCTTCGGCCGAGAAAAAACAAATCAAGGGTGCTTTTTCTAGGTATGTTGCACCGGCGATTGTTAACGATATGTTAGAAAATCCTGACAAACTAAAAGTTGGTGGAGATAGAAAAGATATTACCTGTCTGTTTTCCGACGTTAGAGACTTCACTTCCATCTCTGAAAAGCTTACTCCTACAGAGCTCGCATCAGCTCTAAATAGATACATGGGAGAGATGACGGATATTGTTTTTGAAACCAACGGAACCTTAGATAAGTATATTGGGGATGCCATTGTTGCTTTCTGGGGAGCACCTCTAGATATCGGTGATCACGTTAACCAAGCGATGGAGGGTGCCGTTAGGATGCTTGAAGCCCTTCCTGCAATTAATGCTGAGTTTGCTGAAAAAAACCTACCTGAATTTAAAATTGGTTTAGGACTAAACTCCGGAGAATGCTCCGTAGGAAACATGGGATCCGATGCGATTTTCGCTTACACGGCACTTGGTGATAATATGAACTTAGGCGCTAGACTTGAGTCATTATGTAAGTACTATGGTGCCCAAATCCTCATATCTGAATTTACTTATGAGAGAATGAATCGTGAAAAGTATATTTCTCGTTGTATCGATAAAGTTAGAGTAAAAGGAAAAACCGAGCCAGTTGGTGTCTACGAAGTACTCTACTCCTACCACCCTCTTATGCTGCATCAAAACGCTCTGCGTGATTTTAAAAATGCATATGATCTGTATATTCAAGGTAAATTTGCCAAGGCGCGGGAACTGTTTGAAGCGGTGCTCTCCGTGGTGCCTGAAGATAAAGCCTCAATCCGAATGATCGAGAACTGCCAATATTGGATGGATAATCCTCCTGGTGTAGACGATGATTGGACGATTACAACTATGACAACAAAATAAGGCTTACAAAGGGATGGGAGTTTTGCTAGAATTTCCGCCATGTTACTTAAAGCAAAAGATAAAATTACTAAGTCATATGACGTGATAGTAGTTGGTTCCGGTCTGGCCGGGATGACTGCTGCTAACCGACTGGCAAAACTTGGCAGGTCAGTCCTTCTCTTAGAGGCACATAATAAATTGGGAGGCTTTGCCACTTGGTTTTACCGTGCCAACAAAAAACACGTCTTCGATATCTCCCTTCACGGCTTCCCTTTTGGGATGAAAAAAACATGCCGTAAATATTGGAACAAAGAAATTGCCGATCATATTGTTCAACTCAAAGGGGTCAAATTTCTCAATCCTCAATACGAAATCGAATCAGAATTTACTCGGGAAGATTTCACTGAAAAATTGGTGAATCATTTTAAAATTGAAAGATCCCAGGTTAATGCTTTTTACGATTTTGTTGAGGGTATGAATTTTTATGATGATCAGGAGATGACAAACGCCCAACTTTTCGAAAAGTTCTTCCCAGGAAGAAACGACATAGTACGGTTTTTAATGGAGCCCATTGTCTATGCTAATGGCTCAACACTAGATGATCCGGCCATAACCTATGGAATCGTTTTTTCAAATTTTATGAAAAAAGGTGTCTACACTTTCAAGGGTGGTACTGATCATTTAATCAAAATGATGCAAGATGAACTCATCAATAATAATGTCGACATCAAAAAGCACGCAAAGATTGATAAAATTGTTATTGAAAATAATCAAGTCAAAGGTGTTATGTTTAAGGGCGAGCTTATCCCTGCCAAAGCAGTACTCTCTAATGCAAACCTTAAAACGACTGTCCTATCTATGATTGGGAGTGAACATCTAAGTCCTGAGTTTGTAGAAAAAACAAAAGCAGTTAGACTTAATTCTTCGTCATGTCAGGTGTATATGGGAATTAAGCCGGGTGAATCAATTCCTTATATAGGTGATCTAGTCTTCACTTCGACCTACCCTGAATTCAATACTAAAGCTCTAATGAGTATGGAAATTAGCTCCCGAACCTTTAGCGTTTATTATCCAGAAGGACGCCCTTATGATGATGAGCCTCGCTACGCTATTGTCTCCTCTACCAACGCCAATTGGGAGGACTGGGCCGACCTAGAAGATGAGCAATACGAGACTGAAAAAGAGAAAATGATCTCTCAGACAATTGACTGCCTAGAGAAGTATATCCCTGATATCAGAAACAAAATCGATTTTATAGATGCTGCCACACCAAGAACAATAAAAAAATATACTCACCATGAGCACGGTTCTTCATTTGGGACTAAATTTGAAGGACTCGATGTGAGTATGAATTTACACCACCAAATTCAAGGTATGTTTCATGCAGGATCAGTGGGAATTATCATGTCAGGCTGGCTTGGTGCCGCAAACTACGGCGTTATTCAGGCCAACGAAGTAGAAAGCTACTTATATAAAGGATAAAAAGAATGGACTTTAAAGATCAAGTTATTATTGTAACTGGTGGAACTCGTGGCATCGGGCAAGGAATTACCGAATCTTTTCTAGAGGCAGGAGCCAAAGTCATTGCGACTTACGCAGGCAATGATCAAGCCGCCAATGATTTTAAAGAAAGAAGCCCCTTTAGAGAAAATATCATTCTTAAAAAGTTCAACGTGGCAGACAGTTCCGCCTGCGCAGAGTTTTTTGCTGAGATCACCAAGGACTTCGATCAAATTCATGTTCTAGTAAACAATGCCGGCATAAGACAAGATAACCTAGGCGCTTCTATGACTGAGGAGCAATGGGATAATGTCATAAATATAAACCTCAAAGGAAGTTTTAATATGACTCAACAAGCGATTCTTCATATGATGAGAAAACGCTACGGTCGTATCATTAATGTCTCTTCAATTGGAGGGCAACTCGGACTTCCGGGACAGGCCAATTACGCTGCATCTAAGGCCGGACAAATTGCTATTTCAAAATCAATGAGTAAAGAAGTGGCAAAGAGAAATATCACTATCAACAATGTTCTTCCTGGGTTTATCGAAACAGAGCTTTTAAGTGACCTTGACCCTGATTTAGTAAAGCAATATAAGTCTGAGGTACCGATGAAGAGATTTGGAACAACTAAAGAAGTCGCCGCTGCTGTGAAGTTTTTAGCAAGTAGTGATGCAAGCTATATCACAGGTGCCTCCTTAGAAATTTCTGGTGGATTATAATGAGCATTAAAAACTTTATCCCCCAACGCGAGCCATTTCTCTTTGTTTCAGATGAATATATTTTCGAAGAAGACACCATTGAAACAAGTTATCACTTTCATGCAGATCATGATTTTTTCAAGGGACATTTTCCAGAAAACCCAATCGTCCCAGGAGTTATACTCTCAGAACACTGCTTTCAATCCGCTGCTGCCTTAATGGGTATCCGCGCTGGAGATGGCATCAAAAGCTTGGCAGTCGTAAGTAGAATCCAGTCCGCTAAGTTTAAAAACATGGTGACAGCAAACGAGTTAGTCAAAACAAAAACAATTTTAGTCGAAGAGATGGGGCAAGCGGCATTTTTTAAATCAACTGTCTCAAATGAACAAAATAAAAAAGTACTCATCATAGAGTTTGCATGTACATTGGTGGAAAATGCTTAATTTAGAAAACAAATCTTATCTCGTTACAGGAATCGCCAACAAAAAAAGTGTGGCCTATTTTATTGCTAAAAACCTTGAGCAAGTAGGCGCAAAACTTATCCTTACTGCGCAAACAGAAGAGCACCAAATAAAAATTCAAAAACTATTTACGGACTCTCCAGTACTAATATTAGATGTTGAAAATAAAGATCATATCCATGATTTAAAAAACAGCATTGGTCAGCACTGTAATGAGCTTAATGGTTTGGTACACTCTATTGCATTTGCCAACTTTACGACTCCCGATTTTCTTGCAACTCCGAGAGAAGATTTTCTCCAGGCCACGCAAATCAGTGCTTTTTCTTTTGTTGAAATTTCTAATGCATTACGAGATATATTTTCGGATGATGCATCTCTACTGACTATTTCCATATCAAATACTAAGGCCACAAGCTATGGCTATCTTGGACCTATCAAAGCGATGCTCAATAGCTTATCTGGCTATATGGCCAAATCATTCAGTGAGTTTTCTAATATTAGAGTGAATACCATCGCAGCAGGACCACTAAAGACCTCTGCATCAGCCGGGATTCCTGACTACTTGGATAATTACCTTTTTGCTGAAGCGTTAACACTTCGAAAAAAAGCTTTGGAGACCAATGAAGTGGCAAAAACTGCTCTGTACTTACTCTCAGATCTTTCAAGTGGACTTAATGGACAAACAATCACTCTCGATGCGGGAATGAATTTAAATTATTTTGACCAAGATGTAGTTAAAACCTACACCAAGGCCAAATTTTAATTGAAGTTTATTTCTCTAGGCGTTTGTAACTTTCATTTCTTTGCCATCAAAGCTGATGATCACTGGCTTATCTTCATACGCAGTTGAAAGATTAATTGGCCTTTTCCAAATTGCGTAGAGATTCGACATCGTTTCATGAGCAAATTGGAGGTCTAGGTCAACTCCGTAATGAACATGCTTCAATAGCAACTCTTTACGATTTTTGTAGTTGGCATCTTCTACTTCTATAATTGGCGACCCAAAATTAGTTAACTGAGAAAGAAGCTTCTGCTTTATTGCCTGAAAATCTCTGGTATCAATCTCCATTCTCTGGGTTCTTGGATTATACTTATAAGTAAAAATTTGCTGCCTATTACAAAACTCTGGCGTTAGAAATTCATTGATAAAGGAAATATCATTATGCGATTTTCTAATTTCAAAGATCTTTTCTCGGCCTAAATTCGCGTTGGTATTCCAATTTTCTTTCGCATACATATCAGTACACTCATTATACTCTTTACCAAAGCGACCAGTATTCCAGCGATACTCAATATCCCTAAAAAGCTCAATTCCTATTTTATATGGGTTGATATTCTTTTTACTCATGGCCATGACACCAGCATGCTTTTTCGCAAACTCAATAAACTCAGAAGGGTCCATCACCTTCTGATTCATCATAGTCGAGTGCCAATAACTGGCCCAGCCCTCATTCATAATTTTTGTTATTCTCTGAGGTAGAAAGTAATAAGCTTCATTACGAAGACAAGCGATAATATCGGCTTGCCACTCCTCTACTGGAGCATTTTCAATAAGAAACAAAAGAATATCTCTCATACCTTTTGAAGTGTTTTTCTCGGCGACCATATCTTCTTCTTCAGAGTTACGCTGTATCTCATCATCAGAACGATTTCGGTCATTGGCGCGCATATAAGACTTTAATGCCGCAGACCTATCATCTACAACATAGCCACCATGTTCACGCTCTTCACGATAGGCCATTTCTTTTTCAAAACGACTCTTTTTCACATCTTGAGTTTCAAAGAGCATATTCATATCAAGTAGGTTTTCTAGCGACAAAACTCTATCAATAAAGCGTTCAACTTTATTTACTCCGTGTCTTTCCATATACCTTCTAATCTTAGAGCCGTTATTGGCCATAACATCCATCATCTTGCGATTAGTATTGGAAAACCACATATTGTTTTTGAAAAAGTCATTATGACCGTAAACATGGCACATAACGAGTTTTTGATCGAGCCAATTATTTACTTCTAAAAGATAGGCGTAACAAGGATCGGTGTTTATGACCATCTCATAAATTTTTTGCATCCCATAGCGGTAACCTTTTGAGAGCTGATCATAATCCATACCAAACTTCCAGTGTGGATACCGAATAGGGAAACCACCTTGAGCGGCAAGAATATTTATCGTGTCGTAATCACACATCTCAAAAACTTGCGGAAAGTAGTCTAAACCAAACTCGTCTGCATGGCCTTGTACTTTCTTTTGGAGTTCAAGTAATTCCTTACTTAAGGGTTTGGTTCTCAACATTATTTACCTTTTCCTAAAAATTCTTTAATCGAATCTAGGATTGCTTCTTTATTCTTGATTTTACTCATGATCACCGATTCGTGCTCTGTTCCGTACTTTTGAGCAAGGTCTTTATAAAATTGCCCTGATCCATAGCGACTCTCAACTTGTCCGTAACAAAACATATTCGAGTTAGGCAAGATAAATTCATCTAATAATTGCAGACAAATTTTAGTGTCATCGGCTGACCAGTTATCACCATCAGAAAAATGAAAAGGATAAATATTCCATTCTGCTGGATTATAATCTTCTTCAATAATATTCTTACAAAGTTTAAAAGCAGAAGAAATCAGTGTCCCACCACTTTCTCTAGTCCTAAAAAACGTGTCCTCATCTACCTCTTTTGCTGTTGCATCGTGGATGATATAGCGAATTTCTATATCCTTATACTGTGATTTAAGCCAAAGATTTATCCAAAAAGACTCAGTCCGAACGATCTCTTTTTGTTCTTCACCCATTGAGCCAGAAACATCCATCATATAAATAACGACCGCGGAATTTTCCATCTCGATTTTAGTGTCGGCACTTCTAAAGCGGTAGTCCTTCCTAATGGGAACAACCTTAGGGTTAGTTGGGTCGTAAACACCCATGGAAATTTGTCGCTTCAATGCCTCTTTGTACGTTCTTTTGACGTGCTTAAGAGAGTCAGGTCCCACTGTTCCAATGGAAGTGTATTTATCCACCGTTGATGACAACTGCTGCTTACCCTTAGGCTCAATATTAGGAAGTTCTAATTCTTCACTGAGGATCTTTGCCAGATCATCAACACTCATTTCAACTTCTAATTCTTTCGCACCTTCACCTTCACCAGCTTCACCTTGTCCCGGCTCACCTTCGCCAGGCTGTCCATCTACCGGATCACCGTTTTCTCCGACGCCTTGCCCGGTTCCTCCTTCTGATTTGTCACCAAATTTAAAGCGAGGAATATCAATACTTGGCATAGGAACTTTAAAAGCATCATTACCTTTAGGAATGATTTGCTGTCCTTGCGAAATATACTTTCTTAAATTGTCTCGGATCTTACCTTTTACAATTCTTTTGAACCTGGCATGATCTCGTTTTATTGGATGGTCCAAGGGCCTCTCCTATCCTTTAATTGAATCACCTTTGGCAAAAATACTAGAAACATAATTTAAAGTATCAGTTGCACAAATATCACAGTATCCAAAATTCTTAATCAATCGAGTTTTAACAACATCGATCTTCTCTTGAGTTTGCTTATCAACAACATTTGAAATAATTGTTGTCAGTTTAATACTGTCTTTTTGATCCTCAAAAAGTTTTAATTCTAATGCTTTTTGTAGAGTTTCATTCATGCGGTAGTCAAATTGCTTACCTTCAATTGCCAAGGCACCAATGAAATTCATAATCTCACGTCTAAAATCATCTTTAATACTTTCTGCAATATCCACCTTCTCTTCAATAGAGCGCATGAATCTCTCATCAGCATCTTCAAGCTTTCCAGAATATTTATTTCTAAGTTTTTCTTTCTGGGTGTAAGCTTTGATATTATCGATATAGTTAGCGCAAAGAGTTTCAATTGCCTGCTCATCTACACTAATCGCTTTTTGCACATCATTTTTAATAATGTCCTCATACTCTTGTCTAGCAACCGCTAACATTTCTCTGAAGTGATCAAGTTGGTCTTGAGAACTAATCAAACCATGATGCTTTAACCCTGACTCAAGCTCATTGAAAACCATAAAAGGATTCAAACATCCCGCATGAGAGTTTTTGACTAGAGCGTTTGAAATCTTATCTTGGATATAACGAGGAGAAATACCATCAAGACCTTCTCTATTCGCTTCTTTTCTAAGCTCTTTAACATTATCTTCGTTATAACCAGGAAGTGTTTTTCCGTTGTAAAGTTTTAGTTTCTGAAGCCTTGTTAAGTCAGCTTTCTTAGGTTCCTCTAATCGAGTAAGAATCGCCCACATACTGGCCATATCAAGAGTATGAGGCGCAATATGCATATGCGGAATTGTCTCACTATTATAATCTTTATTATAGATTCGAATTTCTTGATCCAATCTTGTAATATATGGAACATCAATTTTAACCGTTCTATCTCTCAGAGCTTCCATAAATTCATTTGATTGAAGTTTTCTAAATTCAGGCTCGTTTGTATGCCCTAAAATAACTTCATCAATATCTGTTTGTGCAAACTTTTTAGGTTTGATTGACTGCTCTTGAGAAGCTCCTAGAAGGTCATACAAGAAAGCAACATCAAGTTTTAACATCTCGATAAATTCAACGATACCACGATTGGCAATATTGAATTCACCGTCAAAATTAAAGGCCCTTGGATCAGAATCAGATCCATAAAGTGCAATCTTTCTATAGTTAATATCACCTGTAAGTTCTGTTGAATCTTGGTTTTTCTCATCTTTTGGTTGGAAAGTACCAATACCAATTCTATCTTTTTCTGAAAGAAGAAGTCTTTTTACGCGGATATGCTTCATAACTGCTCTCCAGTCACCATCAAACTTCTTCATGAACTCAGACATAATAAAACGACAAGCCGGATTCACTTCACCTTTAATTTTAATTTTTCTATCGGAGTCAATTTGAGAATTTAATTCAGCTAAAAACTGGGCCCTAACTTCGTGAGGAATAAGCTTTAAAGGATCTTCGTGCATCGGCGAAGGAAAAACTTTCGCATCTCCAAGAATTTCGCTTTCTTCATCGGTAACCCATTCATATGTGTATAAAGCACCTTCATCGGTTCTAGAGTAATGCTCTAATCCCTTCTTCAAGAGCCTTGAGATTGATGACTTAGCAGAACCTACTGGACCATGAAGAAGTAGAACCCTCTTCTCTGTACCATATCCCTTAGCGGCTGATTTAAAAAAGTTCACTAGCTTCATTAAATGCACATCGATACCAAAGATTGCGTCCTTACCATTTTCTATTGGATCATCGAAAAAATGATAACGAGTTATTTCTTTTTTATATTCGGTATAAGTTGAAGTACCATATGAGAGGATCATGTCATGCACTCTTTGAAATGCATTACGTGCGATATGAGGATTTTTAACAACAAGGTCGATATAGTCTTGAAAACTACCTTCCCAATGTAGGTGTGAAAAATCTTTTTTCGAATAATTCTTTTCCATAAAACTATTAATATCTATGCTCATAAATCCCCTCCTAAAGGCTCTTTTATTCTAACATGAAACTATTTGTTATTTCAGCAATTTATCTGGTTTTATACTTGTGCTTATCGGTCGGTTTTTAAATTGTTTGAACATATTTTTATAATAGATATAATAATACTTAATTTCAAAGACTTGGAGGGTAAGTTGCCAGTTATAGCTTTTGGTGGCTCAGATATAGGTATGAAAAGAAAGACGAATCAAGATTCGATTTGTCTTTTACCAGAGTATCATTTCTATGCCGTAGCAGACGGGATGGGCGGACATAATGGCGGAGATATTGCTTCACAAATGTCAGTCAAACTCTTCCCTCAATATTTCGCGAAACATTCGCAAGAAGTTGAAGTAGAACAACTCCTGAGAGATTCAGTCAAGCATATCAATAGATCGATTTACGATTTTGGGCAAAAAAATATTGATTTACGTGGAATGGGAACAACTATTAGTTGCATCCTACTCGATGAGAAGCATTTGAATATTGCCAATATTGGTGACTCTAGAGTCTACCTAATCAACCAAAAGAAAATATATCAACTCTCCAAAGATCATTCTCTGGTTCAAGAAAAATTAAATTTAGGAATCTATGATCGCGAAGAAGCAAGACTAGACCCGCAAAAAAATGTCCTTATTAGAACGGTGGGTTTTGAAAAAGAAGTTGAAGTAGACACCTACAAATATAAGATTTCAAAAAATGATATTTTTCTGATTTGCTCCGATGGTCTACATGGCAAAGTAGCTGACGCTGATATAATAAATATCATCAACAGCAAAATTTCTGACCCAGGGAACGCCACAGATGAGGACCTACACGCTGCAGTAAAAAGCTTGATTGATCAAGCTAATCTCAATGGTGGACAGGATAATATCTCAGTCGTATTAGTACTTGCAAAGTAACTTGGTGTAATTGTTGCCTTCTTACTAAAAGCCGCCTAAAATACTTCTAACTTGATGGAGTAAGTAATTGGATAAGCACTATACGATAATGATCGTTCCTGAGCAGGAAAAAGGGGTTCGATCGATTAAAATTCCTGGAATCTTTGTAAGATCGCTACCGATCATCTTTGTTCTATTCACCATTTTCTCTGGTATTTTAATTTATGATTACAGAAGAATTAATCTGCAAATTTCAGAAAATAAACATTTAAGCTTAGAGAACCGTCAACTCAGAGAACAAATTCAACTTTTTCAGATGAAGGTTAATGCGATCGCAGATGATTTACAAAGAATTAAAACATTTGAGAAAAAACTTAGAATCATAACAGGTCTAGAAGACGTAACCAAAGCAGCTCCAATTAATCCGGCCAGCGAAGAAGAACAAGACATGATGATGGATGATCACCCTTCTCAAAATAGACCTGCCGTCCAACAAGAAACTTATTTTGAAGATCAAAACATCCAAGATATTTTAAGGAATTATCAAAAGGCACCAGAGTTCACAGAATTGAAAGAACTCTACGATGAAAAAATTGCTGCAAACTTTGGTCTCACACAAAAATATAAAATTACCCGAAAATTTTCCGATCTAGTAAAAAAAAGTTTTGAACTCTCTCAGGAATATGCATCTTTTGACTTTAAATTTCGAAAGATCAAGACTCTGGCAGAAAGACTTGAAGTAGAAGTACATAACCTCGATCAACACTTATTGGATAAAGAGTCAATTCTTCGCTCAACTCCAAGCATTCTTCCCACAACTGGATGGATCACTAGTTATTTTGGCCACAGGATCTCACCTACCGCAGGTGTGAGAAAGATGCATGAAGGTCTTGATGTGGGAGCAAACTTTGGCACACCGATATTTGCCCCTGCTGATGGTGTTGTGACATATGCAGGTAACAAAGCTGGTTTTGGTTTGTTTGTACAAATTGATCACGGATATGGAATTGAAACTATTTATGCCCACTCTCAAAAGATCGTGGCAAAAAATGGTCAGCGAGTAGCTAGAGGCGATATGATCGCTAAAGTTGGAAGTTCTGGTTACTCAACCGGTCCCCACTTGCATTATGAAGTCAGGGTAAATGGCATTGCTGTTGACCCTTTATATTTTATTTTAGAATAAGCGGAGTATATATATGATTAATAATGTTTTAAAGAAGGTCTTTGGAACGAAACAAACCAGAGATATCAGAGCCCTTCAACCATTGCTCAAAGAAATTAATGGGTATGAAGAAAAAATGACTAAGATGAGCGACGAAGAACTTCAAGCTCAAACCCCAAAATTCAGAGAACTACTCAAAAACGGTTCTACATTACATGATATTCTCCCTGAAGCATTTGCAACAGTTAGAGAGGCTTCAAAGAGAGTACTGGGAATGAGACCATTTGATGTTCAAATCATGGGGGGAATCGTCCTAAGTGAAGGAAAGATTGCAGAGATGAAAACCGGTGAAGGTAAGACTTTAACGGCGGCTCTTCCTATGTATCTTCACGGCCTTTCTCAAAAAGGTGCTCACCTAGTTACGGTTAACGACTACCTAGCTTCAAGAGATGCTAAAGAAATGGGTGTTCTTTATAATTGGTTGGGATTAACTGTTGGTTGTATTGTTCACGATATGGACGACGAAGAAAGACAAGAAGCTTATAAATGTGACATTACTTATGGAACAAATAACGAATTCGCGTTTGATTACTTAAGAGATAACATGAAGTTTGACCTTGATGATTATGTTCAAAGAGATCATAACTTCTGTATTGTTGATGAGGTTGACTCGATATTAATAGATGAAGCAAGAACTCCACTGCTTATCTCTGGGCCATCAGAAGGAAATAGTGACCTTTATGTTCAAATGAATAGAGTCATTCCTAAACTTAACCCTGAAACTGATTATACCGTAGAAGAGAAAACTCACACAGCAGTTCTAACAGATGATGGTGTTGTAAAGATTCAAGAAATTTTAGGGATTGATAACCTTTATGATGTTCAATACATGGATAAACTTCACCATATTAACCAAGCTCTGAGAGCTCACACCCTTTTTGAAATCGACAAGCAGTATGTAGTAAAAGATGGAAAGGTAATAATCGTTGATGAATTTACCGGTCGTCTCAAAGAAGGTTCTCGCTGGTCTGACGGTCTTCACCAAGCGATTGAAGCGAAAGAAGGTGTTCAGATTAAATCTGAAAACCAAACACTGGCTTCAATTACATTCCAAAATTATTTCAAAATGTATAACCGTCTTGCCGGTATGACTGGTACAGCGGATACAGAAGCCGAAGAATTTGGAAAGATTTATAACCTAGAAGTTGTGGTTATACCTACTAACCTACCGATTGCCAGAATAGATCATCCAGATGTTATTTACGCCAATAAAAAAGGAAAATATCGCGCCATCGCTGAATTAATCAAAGAGTGTAACGAAAGAAAGCAACCTGTTTTAGTTGGAACGATTACTATTGATGAATCAGAAATCATCTCTAACTACTTAAACAAAATGGGTGTAAATCACGAAGTTCTTAATGCGAAACAACACCAAAGAGAAGCAGATATTGTAGCTAAAGCCGGTGAACCTGGCTCTGTTACCATTGCAACGAATATGGCCGGTCGTGGTACCGATATTAAGCTAACCCCAGAAACTAAAGCTGCAGGTGGACTGTATATTATCGGAACGGAAAGACATGAATCAAGACGTATCGATAACCAACTAAGAGGGCGTTCAGGTCGTCAAGGTGACCCAGGTGCTTCAAAATTCTTTTTATCTCTTGAAGATGATTTGATGAGAATTTTTGGGTCGGACAGGGCCAAAGGTCTTATGGAGAAAATGGGTCTTAAAGAAGATGAGCCTATTGAAGCTAAGATTCTAAGTAACCAAATTGCTAAAGCACAAAAAAGAGTTGAAGGTCATAACTTCGATATAAGAAAGCATTTACTCGATTTTGACAATGTTATGAACGAACAACGTAAAGTCATTTACCGTTTAAGAAGAGAAATCCTCAATGACGATGGCAACAGAGAACTTCTTCAAGAGATGATAGAAGATGTGTCACTACAAATTGTCGAGAGCCTTAGACCTCAAGATAAAAAAGCTCCACTAAATGAATGGGACTGGGAAGCTATCAATAACTCTATTAACGGTTTATTCTCTACAGAGCTTAATTTAACCGTTGATGAGTGTTCTAAAGATTTTAGTTCTCAACTTGAAAAATATGTTATCAGTAAAGGTAATCAAGCACTTGATGATAAATTTAGTGCCTATGAAAAAGAGCAAGTTGTTGTGACGATCAGAGAAGTTCTTCTGTCTACGTTTGATCAGTTCTGGAAGGATCATCTTCTCAACATGGATCATTTAAAAGAAGGGATTAATTTGAGGTCTCATGCTCAAAAAGATCCTCTCGTTGAATACAAGAGAGAAGCCTTCCATCTCTTTGAAGCGATGAAGGAACAAGTTCGTCGTGCCTGTGTAGAACGTATTTTTAGCGTAAGACTATACACTCAAGAAGAAATTGAAGAGATAAAGCGCGAACAGCAAGCTAGATTAGAGGCGCAACTAGAAGCTCATAAGAGAGCTCAAGAAGCTGCCGAAGCTGCCGCCGCAGCTGCAGCCTCTACACCTGTTGAGCGCAGACAAATTAAAGTGGGAAGAAATGATCCTTGTCCCTGTGGATCAGGTAAAAAATTTAAGCACTGTCACGGAGCATAAGTGAGTTCAGACGACGAAGATATCACCAGGATTGAAGACTTAGCAGACTTTAATCACGATGAAGAAGACGAGGAAGATATTCCTTCTCTTGAAGATATGGCCAGCGAAATGGGTCTATCTGATCTTCCCGATCTTCCGTCTGAAAATTTAGGTGACCCAGAAGAAGATTTTCCAACAGAGCTTCCTCCTGAGGTTTCTGATCAGCTGGAAGATCAACCTGAAAATGAGCTTGAAGATGAATTTGCAGATGAATTTGAATCCTCTCAATTCGAATCTTCCTTTGATAGTGCACTTGATGAAAATGACTCCGAAGTGCCTAGCTATGATTTCTCAGAGGCAAACTTGGAAGAAAACGAAGAATTTAAAGATGATCAAGGATATCTCGATGAGCCTGAACAGGAAAATGAGCCTGAGCCTGAAACTGCCTGGAAACCAGAATTAACCAATGCAGGCTTCACTGCAACTAAACTCTCATCTTCCCAATTGACTCCTGAAGCTGAATTAGTACCTGAAGAAGAACCAGAGTTCACTAAGACTGAGATGACCAAAACGGAAATTAAGCATCAGCCAATAGAAAGCTGGAAGGAACCAGAGCCCCTTGAAGACCTCACTCATTTTGCAAAAGAACAGCTCCATATAGACTATTCTGCCGAGGGTAACCCTCCCTTTAGTATCATCGTAAAAAACCTAAGATACTATGAAGATATTGAAGGAATTTTAGATGTGCTAACAGAATTTAACCTTGCCGATAATAGAGAATCAATGCGCGAAAACCTCGCTCATGGCCAAGTACTCATTCCTAGGCTTAGTGAATATGTGGCCATTATCGTATGTCATAAACTTAGAGTTTTCGATTGTGAAATCTTAATGGGCCTCACCGAAGAAATTCATCCGCCGAAGAGCTATGAATCTCAAGACCGTGGACTAATTACCAAGAAGGTACTCAACCAAAATAAAAGGCATCATTTTCAGGCCAAAGACTTATTAGACAACTCTTTAGTAATGACAACCACTCTCAACCAAATAGAAGGCCACGTGGTCAAAAAGCATATTGGTGTCATTACCCATTCAACGGTTTTGAATGCAACAGACCTGAACAAATCATCTCAACTGGAAGATGAAATTATTGATAATATCGCTCCTGAGGATCAAAGAAGAATAAGCCGTTTACGCCTCAAGCGTGAAAACTACCTTGCCTCTCAATCTGAACCTGATTATCTAAGAGATATCACAGTCCGCCCCTCTGTTCAGAAACAAAATTATAACCTAGATTCTATATATAAAGATCTACTTGAAGAGATAAGAGTTAAAGCGATTGAAGAGAAAGCTAACGGAGTGATCGGTATAAATTTCACTATCACGCCAATCTCAATTGACTCTTACCTCGAGGGTGGAGCACAATACCAAGTAGTCTGTAGTGGTAACCTTGTTTGGTTAGAAAGAAATTAAAGTAATAAAATGAATCAAAATACACAAAAGCAATTCGATACAATCATCATAGGTGGCGGAATTGTAGGCGCTGGAATTTTTCGTGAGCAGTCCTTGCATAATGTTTCCTGTCTCTTATTAGATCAAGCCGACTTCAACTCTCAAACTAGTCAAGGCAGTAGTAAGATGCTCCATGGAGGTATTCGCTACCTAGAAAATCTTGATTTCGCTTTAGTGTTTGAAGCTCTAAAGGAAAAAAACCTTTGGCTTAAACTCACTCCACACATCAGTAAAGAAATTCCTTTTTTTCTTCCAGTTTATAAAAACAGTAAATGGCCGCTATTTTTCATGAGAGTAGGTCTTTTTTTATATGACTTTCTTTCTATTTTTAAAAATAGCCCACACAAAACTTTTAATGCTAAAAAAACACTGGAGAAACTTCCTGGCCTAAATTCAAAAGATCTTAGAGGGGCTGGAATGTATTTTGACGGTATTGTTGACGACAGTAAGCTGGGGCTTGAATGCATCTACGATGGAATTAACAACCAAGCATGTATCGCTAAAAATTATAAAAAAGTTATCGAAGTCAAAGGTGAAGACAATAATTTTGAAGTCGTCTATGAGGATGTTTTCACAAAAGAGCGGGAATCTGCATTTTCTAAAAAAATAATATTCGCCACAGGCCCATTCACTGACCAAGTTTTGAAGAAATTAGGTTTTAATTGGGAGCCTGTATTACTTCCATCCAAGGGAACCCACCTTTGGCTAAAGAAGTCAGCACTCCCATTAAATCAAGCGATAGTTTTACAAACAAATGACGGACGAATTATTTTTGTCATCCCTCAAAGAGAAACGATACTTGTGGGGACTACGGAAATACCACTTGATCCAAGTGAGAATTTTCTTAATATCAAACCAACTGAAGATGAAATTGAATACTTAAAAGCGACCCTACTTGAATATTTTCCTAATGATCCAGTTAAAGACACTGATATCCTTGGAAAATTTGCAGCGGTTAGACCTTTGGTTAAAGCAGGCCAGTCGAGTTCAAAAACTTCTAGACATCATAAGCTTTACGAACCGAAACCAGGTGTTCATGTCATAGTTGGTGGTAAATACACGACATTTAGAAAGATGGCACAGGACCTAAATGCCAAAATATTTAAGCAGCTCGGAGTAGCTCACAACAAAAAGCTCACCCTTGCACCACTTAGGGTAACTTCTATTGTAAAAAACCCTTTTGAAAAGAACGTTACTAAAGGTGATATTCAAAAGATCCTGCAAGAGGAATTTGTTGTGACTAAAGAAGACTTAATCTCGAGAAGATTGTCTCTTCCTTCCCTTGATCACTTAGAGGATAAAGAGTTAAAAGAGATTCTAGAAAATATAAAATTAGAATCTTTTAGAAATCCCCATTAAGATTCTTGGACCTATATTTGTTTTAATCCATGTCGTATTTGAAGAATCTGCTGCAAAAGTTTCTCCTCGTAAGTAATAGGAAAATTCTATCCTCGCCCCGTAACCACTTGGAGTATAATAGCGCATTCCATAGCCAAATGAGTTCGCCAAAACAGAGCCATCTACTATATCATCGGCTTCACTTCCAGTTCCGGCCTCAGAACCTGTTTGAAAACTAGAGGAGCTCGTCCCCAAGCTAAAAGTATAATTAAAATAATGAATCAAAGACTCCGTTTGAGAAGGTCTTTTAAATGGGAAAACGTTCACACCAAAACCAAACTCATTATTAGTTTCTTCTGTAGCGGCTCCTTGATAGGCTTGAATCGATTTTCTCTCCATGGTGAAGTTGGCCATAAATGAAATCCTAGTATACCAAGCATCTTCTCGCGGAAAAAACCACTCTCCACCAGCGCGAAATAGAATATTATTCACTTCACGTGTATACTCATCGAGATTATTGTCTGGTGAAACTTTTTCTGTAGCAGCGCTATAGCTAAACATGGCATAAATTTCTTTGTTCTTTGCTAGCAGTGAAACATCTTCTTTGAAATCCATATCCCTTGCGACTTTGGCATTTTGATCAAAAGTCAGGTCATTCGCCCCCTCGGCCAGAGGAATCCCTAAATCCCTTGGATCTTTAACAGTATTAGTTGCCGTATCATCTTCTACCAGCATACGTGACTCATCCTTGGTAATTTTAACTGCTGGGGTTACTTTAAGTTTCATTACCTGCTCATCTCGAATAAAGTCTGCATTAACTAGCCTGTACAGAGACCATACTGAACGTGTAGGTGAAAGCTTAATACAAACTCCCCTCGCGACAACTCCTGAGGATACATAAAATTTTGCATGATCGTTTTGAGCAATACCATCTTCCACACCTCTATTTATTAGGATCGTTTTTTTTGACTCGGAAGTGTTAACAATTCTTAAAGTTAACTTTTCGTCTATCTCAAGAGCATGAGTCAAAACAGAAAATGTGATTAATAATAAAACTAATAATAACTTCATATATCCACCTTAAAAAAACTTGCTAAGTCCAAAACCAATTCTTCCATCATAATACCTTGCTCTGTCAGGAAGCGTACCTGAATCATCACTACGCTCAATCCTTTCGGCCCTAAGTTCCTCGAAACCTAGAGTCATACGCACACCGAATTTATTGGAAAAATTATATTTCAAGCCGGCCCTAATTCCTGGAACTCCAAAAACCTGATAAGAACCTTCTTCATTATTTGTATTATTAGATAAAAATGCAAAACCATAACGGAACAACACACCCATATAAACGATATTTGCCTCAATTGCACTTGGTCTCCTAAATGGATACCAATTTAAATGCGCGGCCATGCTATATTCAGTACTCCTCGCATTCAACTCTCCCCCATAAAAAGCATCTACAGCTCTTCTGCCTGACAATTCTATTGTGAGAGTTTTTAAATCTTTAAAGGATTTAAAAAAGTACGATTCGGCCCCAACCTCGATATCAAATTTAGATTGTTCCGTAGTTTCTGGATCGTTTATATTTTCATTGTTTATAAGATTCAAGCCAAATGAGACATAACCCTGATATTCAAAATTGTAAGCAAGTAAGGTTTTTCTTCGGTCCACTTCGTATTCGATATCCATCGCCTCTAAGATATCACTAAGCTCCTGATCACTGTAATCTTTAGACCAACGCGCACCTTTTTTTCGAAGCCGTTGGTACAATGCTCTTCTTTTATTTCTTTGAACGAGGGCCTCATTTGATTTTTCATCATAGGTATTTTGAGTAACTTTATTTTCTTTCTCTTGGAGATCTACTAAATTCTTGGCTTCAAATTCTTCGTTATTAGCTTTTTTAATATAGGCCACCACCATCTTTTCAAAAGCATGCACTCTTTTGCGATCACTAAATTCACGGGCATAAGGGCTCTTATAAATACCATCAATAAATAATCTCCCATCCCCATAGCGGTTTTCAAACTCGGAGACATCTATGAGATCCACATCTTTATCTTGGTGAGCTTCTTTTGGCTTAGTTTTTTCGATTACTTTGTAATTTTGATTCTTCTTGGCCAAGGAATCTCCCTCTAAGAGAAAATCCTTCACTTCTTTTGCAGGATCTTTGTTAACGACAAGCTCTGTTCGCTTAGCCGACAACCTAGATTTGCCTTTTAACATATTGGCTTCCGATAGCAGTTGAAGCTTTGCCCCTTGCACTAGAACTTTTTCTAAAAAAACTTCATAGGCAATCCAGACTGATTCGTCTGACAGGGTTTTTACTGAACGCACCTTCGCTACGGGTTTTACCGCAAATTTCCCTAGGCTCACTTCTTCTTTATAAAGGAGCACTCCGTACTCTTCTTCCTTAACACCATCAACGGTACCCCGATCTAGGTATAGGGTTCTACCACTAGAGGAAACCTGCAATAGACGCACAACACCATCATCATAGGCGCTTGCTATGCTTAAATTGAGTGCTAAAATCAAAAATAGTACAACTCTACGGGTCATCCATAACCTTTGTCCGTAAATACTTATAATTATATTGTTATACTTTGAGCGTCATTTGAAAAGAATTTTCCTAGAATATACTTGAGGGAAAGGCTAAATGCTTGAGTTTTCTAGTTCTATGCCTTATAAATAAGCCAAGAGGATATTATGGCTAAAAGAAAAAAAGAAAAAATCACTTACAAATACGAATGTTCACTTACGGGAGATAAATTTTATCTTACTCGCAAGGTTGAAAATCAAGATGACTTAATGTCTGTTTCAGCTTGGTATGAAATGAATCCTGAAAAAGACGATCGCCCAGATACAATCAAGAAACGTCTAGGTGTAAATACCGAAAATTAATTTTAAAGTTTTAATTTAAATTATCTAAAAATAAAGGAATGTAGATGGAATCTCGTGATCTAATCATTATTGGTTCTGGACCTGCTGGTTATACAGCTGCGCTATACGCTTCTAGAGCTAACTTAAATCCACTTGTTATTATGGGCCACGAGCCAGGTGGACAACTTACAACTACAACTGATGTTGAAAATTTCCCAGGTTTCCCTGACGGAGTTATGGGGCCAGACCTCATGATGAAGATGAAGGCACAAGCGGAAAGATTTGGAACTCAATACTTAACTAGCCAAGTGACCGATGTGGACTTCTCAAAAAGGCCATTCACTATTACCTGTGAAAATGGAGAAAAGTTTCAAGCTCAAACCGTTATTGTTTCAACTGGAGCGAGTGCAAAATACCTAGGACTTCCAAATGAAAAGCAATTGATTGGAAAAGGTGTTAGTGCATGTGCTACATGTGATGGATTTTTCTTTAGAGATAAAATCGTTCATGTCGTTGGTGGTGGAGACACGGCAATGGAAGAAGCCATGTTCCTATCTAAATTTGCAAGCCATGTTTATATTCTTCATAGAAGAGATTCTTTTAGAGCATCTAAACCAATGCAAGAAAGAGTCTTTGATAATAATAAAATCGACGTGATCTGGAATTCTGAAGTACAAGAAATTATCGCTGATGATTCAGGTGTCACTGCAATCAAGGTTCTTAATAATCAAACAAATGAAGTATCAGAAAGAAAAACTGACGGTCTATTTATGGGTATTGGTCACACTCCTAACACTAGCTTTTTGAAAGGCCAAATAAAATTAGATGACCATGGTTTCATTATTACAGCTGGTAAGCACCCAGATACAAATGTACCAGGCGTTTACGCTTGTGGTGACGTCCAAGATTCATACTACCGCCAGGCCATCTCAGCAGCCGGAAGTGGTTGTGAAGCAGCTATTAGAGCTGAAAGATTCCTAGAAGAAAACGGGAGAGCGTAAGCTCTCCTAGCATTTTTCCTCTCTCAACTTCAAATGAGAATAATTTACCGTTTTAGTTTGTAAGTTATTCATTTCTTACAAATTTATTCTTTGGTTTGACTTTCAATTTCAAACGCGAAAAAATTAACCCAGGCATGGATGCCAGAACAATTTACCAAGGAAGGAAAATGAGTTCTATTTTCAATTACCAAACTTTTAACGTCCGCTTGGACAAAAACACTCGCACTTTATGGGTTGAATTCAACCAATCTCCAAGCAATTATCTAAGCTGGGAATTCTTATTTGAATTTGAATCTCTAATGGCCTGGTGTACTGGAAAAGTTGAAATCCATTCCATCGTTTTATTTTCTAGAAGTGAAAGACTATCTCACGGAATCGATCCAGAAGTTCTAAGAAATTTTACTTTAGAAAAACTAGAAGCATACACTCAAAGACTACAGAAGATATGTTTTAGTTTAATGCACCTACCTCAAATCGTTGTTGCTGATTTAGGTATGGGCACATTAAATATGGCCAGTGAACTTGTGACAGCTTGTGATATTAGAGTTGCAAACAGTGCCAGCAAACTTTCCTTTGAACACGCGAAAATCGGTCTTATGCCATCTTCCGGAGGGATCTCCCAGCTCTCCGCGATCATCGGTCAGGCCAATGCCAGAAATTGGCTTTTAAGTGGAACTCAAATAAGAGCCAATCAAATGCAGAGCAGTGGCTTTGTCTTCCATACCTATAGCACAGAGGAGCGCTTCCAAGTAATTGGAGAGCTTCTAGAAGACATTCACGCTCAAGCACCTGTTCAAAGAATTCAAACCAAAATGGGTGTCACAGAACACGTTAGGCAAACTGTTGAAGACTTCAATCATCTTGAAAGAAAATTAGCTAAAGCGGCGATGATTTCTGAAGATTGGAAAGTTGAAATTAAAGAAACTATGCCGGCCAAGCACTTAAAAGAAGCAGTTAAACTTAGTCTTGTAAAACTAAGAGATGAGGCTCCTTAAGCGAGCCCCATCTCTTTCGCTATTATTGAAAATAACTTCGATTTTTTATTAAATTTAATTCCGACAATCGATTTATTGCCTCCTGCCTTATGGGGAGATTTTGTCACATGTACAATTTTCCCTTTGATCTCACGCGGAAGCTTAATTCCATGAACACCCACAAGATCAATATCATTATCAACGATAAAACTTTTGGCAATTTTACTGGCAACTAAAATGGAATAACCTTTATCACTGACATCTTTAAGAGAAAATTCAAAATCAGCATCGCTATATTTTACCGCAACAGAAACATTACTATAATGAAAAGCAAAGCGATTGGACTTTCTTTTTTCTCTCAAGAAAACTTTATCGTCGATGACCAGCTTCAAGTTTTGATTCACGTAAAACTGATATTCGCCTTTAAATAGGATTCCGTTTACTTCTTCAAAAAGATATATGGGCTGGCCTTGATCAAATGAGTGATTTTTATCTAACTCAATATTAACGATCGTCTTCTCTTTATCTTTTGAATGACTCGTATATGTTCCGCGCAGTACATGTTTTTTATCTTTTACTGTCTGCCAGACCATTAGTGATTTTTTATTATCTTTTGAGCTTTTAAGGTCACTTAAAAATTGCTTCAGCGTGCCCGCCGGTCTAAAGCTTTCCATCTTTTATTTGTTTCAACTCCGCTAGTTCTAGTCTCTCACTAGAATATACTAGAAAAAAGCCTCCACCACCAGCACCACATAGTTTAGTAAAATACTTCTTTGACTCTAAACCCTGATCCCAAAACTCACGTATATTCTCAGGGATCATATCTTGCATGATTTCTCTTTGCATTACAGAAAGCTTCTCAATACTAAAAAGGAAATTCTCTCGTTTCGCTTTAAGAAATGAGTTAATCGTGTCGTTCGACATTTCGATAAATTTTTCAAATTTTTCGCGATATGTTTGGTCGTTCTCAAAGCGATCCAAAAACTTATACACAAACGGCGAAGTTCTCCGTTCTATTTTCGAATCCAAAAGATAAAAAAACCCTAAATCATTTAAAAGCGGACAATCAATAGTTGATACATCTTTACGGTCTTTAATATAAACAGCTTGGTCAACTAAACTAATTAGACAATCTAGCCCTGAAGACGTCCCATGATAGAAAGATTCCATCAACGCCATATAGTCTTGCAGTTCTTTTAATTTCGCAATTCTTTTCTCAGTACAGTACTCTTGGTAAATTGCTGCACATAAAGCACCTGAACTTCCAATTCCGTAACCTTGAGGAATATTTGAATCGAAATAAAGACCCTTATCAAGGTCCGCTTTAAATCGTTTTAAATCCAGTTTTTTGGCGAGAAGTGGAGATTTATTTATATAATCGTAAAGCTCAAAAAATTTTTTATGAGTCTCTTTTTCACCTAATACCAATTGACCTCTAAACTCACTATACGGAATCGCCAGCCCATGCCCCCCTTTAATAATAGCGTACTCGCCAAACAAAAGAAGTTTTGAAGAAAAATATTTATCACCAGAAATTTTAGACAAAATTTGGCCCCTGCCCAATTTCGTCATGAATAACTGTCAAGCTTAGCTCGGATATAATACTTGAAATGATATCTTTTGCTTTTGTTTCTATAGATTTTGGATATATGACATGGATATTTGGCCCGGCATCAATTGTGAAATAAATCGGTAGCTCTCCCCTGTTGATCCGAAGTTCCTCAATGACCTGAATACTCTTTGGTCGCAAGAGTAAATAAGAAGGATCGGAACTCATCATAAGAGCGTGTAAACTTAGTGCCTCATTTTCTAAAATATTTCCAAAATCAGCAAACTCGCCACTCTTCATAGCATTTACTAAGACTCTAAAGTTTTCATTTGCCTGATCAATCCTTCCCTCTCTATAAGGATGGGAATTCATCAAACTATGCCCTGCAGAGCTAGACACTGATTTTTCATTTTCATCAACGATAATAATTGAATCGCACATCTGAGAAAAGTCAGGATGAAAATCACTGAACTCAACCGCATATTCATTTGTACTGTTTTCAATGAGAGTGTGGTTCCCCCAGACGGAATAATTTGGATAAACACTTCTAGAAGCTGATCCAGATGCAAGCCTGGCCATCAAACTAGCTCTTTGTAGATCTTGTGATTCTTCAATTTTTAAAAGTGACATCGCTAATGCCGACATGGCCGAGGCAGATGAGGCTATTCCCGCGGAGTGAGGAAATGTGTTTCTGGAATTAATTTTAAGATATAATTTTTCAGCTAGAGGATAAACGTCCTCGATACTTACTAAGATTTTTTTGAAGCGGTTTTCAAACTTCTCATTTTTTTCGCCATCAAAATAAAGCTCAATTCCAGCTCCATCGAGTCTGTACTCCACATCAAAGATCGTTCTGCACTCTTTTAAAGTCATTGAAATCGATGCATTCATGGGAAGTTGCCTACCGTATTTTCCCCAATACTTAATAAATGCAATATTCGAAGGACTACTTAAACTAAACTTACTAGAGGATTCCAAGGGCCTGACCTGATTCTAATTTTGGTTCACTCGATGTACTAAATTTGGGAAAATTCTGCAGAATCAATTCATCATAAGAAAGAATTTGATCTAGGCCTTTCTCACGAAAATAACTCTCAACCTCTTCTTTTGGTTTCGAGCTTGTCACCATGATAAAGTCTCCGCCCCATGCTCCGAGGGATTTAATCGCTCCCCAATAATCTGAATACCTATCGTGTTGAACTGTTGGTTTGTCTATCACTTTTGAGATCACACTTTCATGGTCAAAAATCAAATTTTCGAATTCTTTTAAATCAATACAATCTAAACAGGCGGTAGTAATTTTGTTGATCTTATCGATTGCTTCATGTTTCTGTTCAATGGTTAAGGCACGGTAGCGGCTGATCTCCTCGCGACTATTTTGTTTTCTGTTTTGATAAATGAAGTAAATATTATCTTTAAATGCTGGATAAAAATTGGCCGTCTCCCAAAGAGGACCTTGTTTTAAATTTTGGAAAATTATCGGTCCAAACGATTGAGCACAAGCAATATCATAACCTGAACCACCAAAAGTTTTCTCTAATAATTCAAACGGACTGACGTATGCCCATTGGGCCACATTGTATATAAGTGTAGAACTAGTTCCAAGTCCCCACTCCAATGGAAATTCTAGTTTAGTTGTCACATAACTATCTAATTGATCCCTTAAAAAATGAATATTTTGGGCCCTGGCCTGCCTAAGAATACCTTGAAGAGCTTCAACTTTATCAATAGAAACGCATTCTTCGTTAAAACTTAGGATATTGAAATGCCATAATTCAAAGGTGGCCTCAAACCATACCTTCCCCTCTTGATCTAAGCTTTTCCAGTATAGTTTCGGGTCAGAACTTGGTCGGTATTGCACATGCATTTGTTGACCCAGTTGAGTTGGAAGCGCAAGGGATTTGGCACCATCTAAAACGAGGTACTCGCCCGTCAAAAGTAGTTTGCCGTGTCCGTAGTAATAACTATTGCTCATCTGTTCTCTCTTGTCTTTCTCGTGTAGCTCTGTGAGGGCACATGCTAATGCAGAGTGTCTGTTTTGGCAAGAAAATCTCTTACTCCAGAGAACGACACCGTCTTATCAGCGAAATAAGCTTTAGCTTTTTTGATTTCATCCCTTGATGCATTGAGTTGATTGAGTATATTCAACAAATGCATTTTCATATGACCTTGTTGAATTCCCGTGGTTACCAATGATCTTAACGCACCAAAGTTTTGTGCCAATCCTGCCGCAGCGACAATCTTCATCAGTTGAGCGGCGTCGGGATGCCCTAGCATTTCGAGTGAAACTTTGGCCATTGGGTGTAAATTAGTCAGACCTCCCACAGTTCCAAGTGCTAATGGTATATCGATTCCAAAAGTAAAAATACCATTCTCTATATTACAATAGGTTAGCCCTTTGTACTCTCCGTCTCTCGCAGCATAAGCATGACCACAAGCCTCAATGGCCCTGAAGTCGTTTCCAGTGGCCAAAATAACAGCATCAATCCCATTAAAGATACCTTTATTATGAGTAACAGCTCGTCTTATATCCACATGAGAGATATCTACAGCTTGTTTGAAACGTTTAGCAAAATCTTCTGGAGCAACTCCTTTGGCCACCCCCTTTAGTTCTCCAATTGGACAAGAAACTTCAAGCTCAACTCTACATTCCGGATTGAAATTTGAGAGAATACACATATTGACTTCAACACCATCCCACTGATCAATCAGTTGTCCTAATTGTTCTAAGATAGAGTTTATAAAATTCGCCCCCATAGCGTCGCAAGTTTCAAATGTCACAAAAAGTTGATAGAAATTTTCGAGTTTATCAGACATGTTTTTTAAAGAAATATCTTTAACTCCTCCACCTCTTTTAACCATGTTTTCATTTAGTTTTTGAACACTTTCATATAGAGCTTCTTTATTTTCTTCGAAAACCTGCTCCAGCACTTCATAATCACCATTATAAAAGAAATGAACTTGACCATTTTTTAGAGTCGTTATTTTTTTTGTTTTAAATCCACCTCGATCTAACCAAAACTTTGCACTTTTTGCACTGGCGGCGACGACTGAACTTTCTTCAATTACAAATGGAACAGCGTAAACGACATCATCAATAAGAAAATTTGGAGCTATCCCGTATGGAAGAATAAAATTACCGATAGTATTTTCACTAAATTCTTCAATTAGCTTTTGAGTTGATTTATCAGCTAACCAGTAATCCGGAAGTACGTTTAAAGAATAAGCGTTTGGAAGTTGAGTTTTTAGCCAGTCAATCTTCTCGACTTTAGTTAATTTTGAAAAACCTGAGATCTCTTTCATTTTATTATCCTCTAATAAACTCACTACATAATTTGTAGGTTTCAAGTAGTGAGTTAATATAATTTTCTAATTCAGTGTATTCGCCAGTAGCGAATTTTAAAAATTGCGATGCCATTCCAATAACACTTTTATACTGTAATTTTTCGTTAAGAATATGACCTTCAACAGGGTTATTGATTCCGCCAGAAATAATAAAGCTCTGACAGGTAAGTTCAAAATCAAAGCCGTTTATCCATTCGATCATCTGCGAGGGAGTGTGTCCGATACTGCCAATCATTTGCAAATGCTTTGCGTGATATTCACTTATTCCTCTTTGTCGGGCCTTTTCTAATAAAGTAAAATTTGTCCCACCAAACCCAGCTAACTCAATTGCCTCTAATGGAAGTTTAACCAGTTCTTCTAGACTTTTAGGACCCATTCCCTGACCAACTTCTTTTACAATGACTGGAAAAGATGTTTCATCCAAAAATCTTTTTATACTGTCTAAAGCAGGTCTAGAAAATCTATCCCCTTCAGGCTGTGCGAACTCTTGTAGTGGATTTATATGAATGATAATTCCTGTGGCCTGTAGTTTTTTGGTTATTTCATCTAGCTTTGAAGCTTGCGAATAATCTAATAATTCTTCGAGCTGAGCGATACCAAAATTAGAATAAAGAGGTGCCTCATCACCGATAAGACTTCTTATAGAGAAATCTTCCCAACGTTTATCTTCAAGAAGAGGTCGGCAGGAACCTAGACCCATTCCAAATCCAAACTCTCTACAGGCTCTGGCGAGGTTTGCATTTATATTTTTAGCTTTTTCAGTACCACCCGTCATACTAGAAACCCAGAAAGGAAATTTAAGTCTTGCACCAGCAAACTCAAAGGATGAGGCTCCTAGATCTGATTTCATCGTGCCAAGTAAAGGTTCATAAAAGATTGCCCCTGTCTGCAATTGAGTAGATGGCGTAGATTTGAAGGCTAAATCAATATGGTCTTGTTTTCTATCGTCTGTCATTTGGCCCTAATACTACCACGAATTCCCGCTTATTTATGTTATTCAACGCTTTGACTATATCCTTTATAGACCCTCGTACAAGTAATTCTGAAGGCGAGTTCAAGTCCAGGCCAAAGAATATTTCCCTATTAGGCTGAAGTTGATCAAGCTCACTCACGAGTTTAGATAACCTATAAGGTGTATCCATCAACACTGTCGTTTCTTTGTTTCTAATAATCGTTTTCAGTGCCCCCATTCTATTATCTCTAGGGATAAAACCTTCAAAAATGAATCTATCACTAGGAAAGCCACTCAAGGCAACCGCTAGTATGACTGAATTGGAAAAAGGCAGTGAAGTGACTTGAATCCCATTTTGGTGACACCTCTCAACTAGTTTTTGACCGGGATCGCAAAAGGCGGGAATGCCACAATCACTCATAAGATAAACATCTCGACCTGATTTTAAAATCTGAATGACCTCTTGTGAGCTTTCGGCCCGAGTATGTTCGTTTAACAATAAAAACTTATCTATTGCCTCTCTATCAAGACCGTTACTTATCCATTTGCGACGAGCGATTTTATGCTCTTCTACTACAATGGCAGCATTTTGCGCGACTGCCTCACTTAAGCGATTTTTGGTAAGTTCATCCCAAAGTAGGTCATCAGCAATTGGAGTGGGAACTAGAATCAGCTTAGCACTCATCAAATCTTCCTAGATAAATAAAGTTCAAAGGTTTATGAAAGTCTGCTTTATCATCTTGATTGATGTTTAGGCCATAAAATCGCCTATTTTCTTGAGGTCCTAGACAGCAATGGATATTTCCTCGCAAATGATGAGAATTCCCCGGAATATCCGTAGCATCTAGCTCGCAATAAACATTCCAAACCTCACCTGTAAATTCCGTGCTGTATTTAAAGCTCGCCGGTGAATAAAACTCAAAATTTTTGCGTGGATTATTTATGAGTAAAGCCAATTTCTGATTCAAAGGAGAAATCTGGAGCTCAATATACGGAACTCTTAAATCTGTCCTCGTTAAAAAAAGCTCTAACACATCGAAATTCCAAAGTTCCCAATTCTTATAACCATCAGGAGAGAAATCCCTATTTAAATTAAATGGGCCACGGTATTTGGCCCTAACCCAAAATTTTTGACCTATGACTCCATAGTCTACTTCGATCCGGTCTTTAACCTTATTTTGAGTATGTCCTGTCAAAATTTGCATGGAATTCTTATAATTGGACTCCTTACTAATGACAAGGGCCGCTGGTTTTTCTATAGAGTTATCTATGGAGAAATATAGAATTTTTATCATTTGCCCGCTTGGATTTGAAGAGCTTGCGATTTCTGAATTCAAGGAAAAACTGGGCCATCTCTATTTGGGAGAAATATTCCTGTTAAAAGGGGGGTTTGAAATTGAAGACTCCCTCGAGATAATCCCATCGCTTAATCATCTGTTAAAGATTCCCTCAAGAATTCTTTTGAGGCTGAAAGAGCAAAAATGTCGAGACCTGCCAAAACTCTATCAAATATTAGTAAAATTTCCCTGGCGAAACTATCTCCAGCAAAACAATTTTCTGATTAAAGCTCAAAGTACGAAATCGCGTTTAATTCATACCAAAAAAATTGAAGAAACGGCCCGGGAGGCCATCGAAGAACACCTAAAGAATCACAAACTAGCGGGATTTCATTTAAATCAAACTAAACCAGATCAAAATATTTACCTGCGTTTTGATGATGATACACTCACAATTTCATTAGATACAACGGGAGAACACCTACACAAGCGCGGTGAAACTTCCCATCGAGGACATGCTGCAATTAGAGAAAACTTCGCCGCAGGCCTAGTCAAATTCCTTATGCCAGAAAAGTTTGAGGACTGCCTCTTTGATCCAATGTGTGGAAGTGCAACTCTGTTACGGGAGTATTTAAATTTCTATACCAAGGCACAGCGAGAATTCAATTATCAATATTGGAAGAATGCTCCCAAAAAAATTGAAGAAATTAATGAAACTAGAAAACTAACTGCTTTTGGTAACGATAGAGACCAAAGCGTGATTGCCGGAATCAAAGGTATCAAGAACCTAACTCTTTCAAATTATGATATGAATGAGTTTGATTCGTTTCCAGCCCCGAATCTAATACTCAATCCCCCTTACGGAAAGCGCATAAAAATCCAGGGGCATAAAAAATCCTTTTTCAAAGATTTAGTGGAAAAATTACTCTCCAGAAATATAGATCGTTTGGGGATTATAATTCCACACCCCTATGCTTCTCAGTTCAATCCGTCTCGCTTTATCGACTTCAATCAAAATGGTATTAAAGTTCGTTTCTTAGTTTTCGAAAATCTTTGACTCTCCTCAGATAAGCATTTTTCAAAACTTAATAACGACAAATGCAAAAGATATAGACTAAAATTTAAACACTACTCTGTTAAAAATTTAAGCATCGGGATAATCAAAACTCTTTATAGGGGTTTTATTTTCCTAAAACAGGGATTTCCTCCTTAAAAAATCACCTGTTTAACTCCTAAAATTGTCTAGTTTTTATACGCTATAAAAAAAGTATACAACCACCCCCCTAGTTAACTCCCTAAAACTACGTCATAAAACTTGGCACACATCTTGAAACTATAGTTACCAGAGAATACTAAAAAAACTTTTTAGGAGAGAGTTATGAAAATGAGAGAATTAGTGAAAGTGTCATTACTGACATTAGTCACCATGGCCTTCTTAGTAAGCTGTGGTAAAGAAAACAAATCATCTGGAGGAAGCAGCTCCAATTCATCTAATTATGGATACCCAACAGGGGGTAGTTATGGAAACGGTTCTATGTCACTTCCTTCAAACTGGATTGATATTCTTAGAAATGAAAACCCTTGTACTGATTACAATACTGGTAATATTACGAATAACAGGACAAGAATTGTCGTCACACTGGACGGCCTAAATGTAAATGCCAATAGTATGTATGCTGGTATAACAGGTGAAGGCGATGTTGGTATCGTCTCTGTAAAAAACAATAGACCAGTGATTGAAATATTCGCTTGTAATAGACCATACCTAGGATCGAATGCTCGAGGCTATATTGTTAGCCAATATGGTACAGCACCGGTAATGAATGTATCTCAAAACTGCTCAGTATCTGAAATTTCAGCAATGGATATCGGGCTAGAAACAAATCAAAGTGGATATATACTAAGATTCTACCCAATCTACTTAGACTCAAGAAATAAACCTCAGTATGGCTCAAGATTGTGCCAATACTAAAAGGAGAGGAGCATAACTCCTCTCCCCTATAAAGACTGATCAAACTAAAATTTAAAATTACAAACTCACTATGTGAGGACTCTCTCTCTAATTAGTGCGCAGGATGACTCTCGTCTTGCGCACTTTTTTTGTATATCTGAGCCTTAACCCAAATTCCTGAAACATATTCTGTTAAAACAAGTCCTGAATTTTTGGTTGAAACGTCACGACCTTGAGTATTTCTAAGAGTCTTAATTTCAAGCTCTTTTTCTTTCCCATCGGGATTAATAATCAAAATTGTATCCCCAAGACCGATTGAGGAATTTTTCAGGTCAATGGCTAAGTATCCACCTTTTTGTGAGTCGATAACTTCGCCAATATAATCATTATCTTTTCTTTGGATACGGTAATTCTTTAACTTCTTGAATAAAACATCTGATTTATTCGTTAAAAAATATCCTCGGATACTTTTTGGAGCGACTTTTTCTTTTAACTCTCCAACAGGAGCTCCACTTGCTAAGAGATCTAGACAAGTATTTAGCTTTTCAGGCTGATGCCTGAAATCTAATCTAATAAAATTGGCCCCTGATTTTTCTAATAGATCTGGTCTGTCCAATAAGAAAAGCTCTTTCATATGATACATAAATGTCCCATGCTGGTTCTCTAGAACGGGAAAACCTTTATGCGGAGACTCTTCACTGGTAGCACTTACTTCTATGATATCATCAACCCACTCAAACCTATCATAGATTGAGACCAGTTTTCTTGGAGTGTAAAATAATAGGATTCTACCAGCACCTAAAATCTCGATTGGGGTGCTCAGATTTTCTTGATAATATTTTACTTTTTCCCAGCTAAGCTCATTTGAAAGTACTAGTCTTTTAAGCTTTGATTTAAAAATCTCTTCCCATTTTTTAAGGCCAACTAGGTTGTGATTTCCTGTCTCTGTTATAAGGTGCAGATCTACATCAGTGTTTTCTAAAAGATAATAAGCAAGCCCCACGTCTTGTACGCGAACCGCCTCAAGTTGGTCCAGTGGAATTGCCTCAAATATCTTAATTGTTCGATTAAAATCCTGCTCGCTCACAAGGATGTCAAATTCTAACAAGACCTTTAACCCTAGGTTGTTACACTCTCCAATCAACGCTATCATTTCCTCGAAAGAAATCTTGCTTGCGCGAGATAATTCCTTGCAACCAATAATGACTTCGTCAATTTTGTGATCTTTTAATAATTCAATGCCAGATTTATTTTCGACATAAGGAGTGTAAATCATTTGTGCCCCCTGACGATGAAATTTGGTGCAAGTTTATAGTTGGTGGGAATCTTCACTAAAGTAGAAGGTTTTGTTTTCTCGATTTTTTCTCCACCCAAAGTAAAAATATCTTCGATTTTGATTGTTATATTTTCGCCACTAAAAGGTAGTACTTCTATTTGATCTCCAGGAGAAAAAGCGTGCCTTACTTGCATGACAAAATGATCATCTTGGGCTTCGACCACTCTTCCCAGCATCCCATAATCTCCATCATTTTCACGGTCGTTATAAATGGTATCTCTCGAGGCTTTTTCGATTAGATTTGCTGCCGCGTAGTCACGATGGGTAAACTTGGTTAGCTCACTCTCCCACCTTTTAATATCCTCTTCTATTAGCTCGCCCTCTGCTTGATATTTTTTAAGTGCTTCGGCGTAGACCTTCGATACAGTACCTGCATAAAGATGACTTTTCATTCGGCCTTCAACTTTAATACTGTCAATTCCTGCTTGCGAGAATTCTGGAATAAGTCTCAGTCCATTCAAATCTTTAGAGCTCATAAAATGCGAAGTTACCTTGCTCTGTTTTTGATCTAAACTGTATTCGAATCGACAGCTATGGGCACAACCTCCACGATTACTATCGCGACCTTGGGTAAAATTGGAAATCGTACAGTTACCAGAGTAGGCCATACACATTGAACCGTGGACAAACATCTCTATCTCAATATCAACTTGTTCCTTAATCAATCTAGCTTCTGCTATTGAGACTTCGCGCCCCACAACTATTCTGGTAACCCCCAAGCTTTTCCAAAGTTTAGCACTAGCGGCATTCAAACAGCTTGCTTGCGTTGATAAATGAACTTCTAGATTTGAGTTTGCCTTTACGGTTTCAATGACTCCTAAATCCGAGACAATAACAGCATCCACTTTAATTTCATCTAAATATTTTACGAATTCTGGAAGGTCTTCTAGGTCCTTATCGTGTAGAAATCCATTTAATACAACATAGGCCTTTGCTCCATGGTTATGGCAATAACTGACACCTTCTTCCAGCTCTTGATAGGTAAAATTGTCGGCAGCAGCTCTCAGTCCGAATTTTAGTCCGGCCAAATAAACAGCATTTGCACCATAATCAATCGCAACTTTAAGTTTTTCTAGACTTCCGGCCGGTGCGAGTAGCTCGGGAACTATAATTTTTCTAGACACAATGCATCCTTCACTCTAATTAGAACCTATGAGATAATAGATTTCGTGTTAAGTGACAAGTGATAGAGTGAATTAAGTGAAGAAAGTACTTATAATTGTTATAGTTTTACCTGTTTTAATCGCAACTGCGTTTTTCTACAACCGATATCGTCAAAACCTCGCCACGATCATCCCATATCCTTTTATTTTTAGAAGTATGCCAGAAGTTATTAAGCATGAGGCTCCTATACTGATAATCGGTGACCGTATGGCTTCGAGACTGGAAACTTTCAAAGATCAACTAGCAAAAAAAATATCGGAACATATTCCTGGTACAGTAAAGATTCAGTACGTTACCTCAGAAGGTCAGAACATACACCGCTCATTAGAAGCTTTTAAAAAAATGGACCGGCTTCCACTTTTAACCATTATTTTAAGTAATTCTGATGAAGGCTTTGAAGAACTTATTAAACCTCAGAGCCTAAAAAACACTTTAAGCAATATCGATTTATATAACGATATCAATATACAATCCCTGCTAATTGTTTTCCCCGAGATGTCGAGGCTCATATACAAAAATGTTGATTATCAAGTTTTAGGCCCTACTATTAGGCCACGTGAAAATGAGGTATCCGCAGATCTTCACTTCTATCATCAAAAAGCTTTATTTAAGCTCTATGAAGCTAGTTTGAACAATTTCTTTGAATACGCAAAGAAACGAGCAAGTTTTGTTCTTCCTGTCACAACTCCAATAAATTTAAAACGCCCTCCCAAAAAATCCTGTTATGGCTCGCTTGATAAAGAAGGAAGGCTCGAGTTAAAAACCGTGATAGACAGCTTTCAGAAAAAAGATTTTAAATCTGCATTCAATTTGAGCCGTGAGCTAGTTCTTCTCTATCCTAATAATGCCCAAGTACTTTATATGCATTCTCAAATCCTTTATCGACTAAATGATTATACTCAAGCCCATCGTTATGGGGAGAAAGCTGTGGCCATGGACTGTGGTCTTAAAACTGGTAATCCGATTTACAATGAAATTATGAAGAAAGCTGCTAGCAAGCATAATTTCCCCACCTTTGATTATCATTCCTATCTGGCGGATGAATCCACAAATAATCATGTTTTTATCGAAGAAATTTATCCTCAGGATTTCTACCTAGGCAAACTTACGGACGTACTTGCAATAAAAATCCAAAAGCTGTTAAAATTAGATAGATGAAAGCAAGCAAAATTATAAAATCAGCCAATACAGTTATTTGTCGCGAGGGTGATGAAGAAAAAGATATATACCTTGTTCTTAAAGGAAAACTCCTTATATGTTCAAGATCTGGTCATAGGGTTACACCAATTGCTTATATCGGTCCAAATGAGTACTTTGGTGAAATGTCTTTTTTCGACAACCAAGCGCGCTCTGCTGATGTTATTGCTATCGAAGATACTGAGCTATTGCAAATTCCTCCCCAAGCTCTTAAAAGCCAACTTCCTAAATGGCTTCTTTTCACCACCAGGCAGATGACGCAAAGACTCCGAATGATGGACCAAGTCATAAGTGATAAAGGGATTAAACGAGTTAATGTTGAGACGATTAAACCGCTTAGCATTGAAGACCAGCGTAAACTGTACGATATTTTGCAAGACGCATAAAAAAGAATTGGCAAAAATTCTAATATTCATTATTATCCGCGCATGACTAAAAAAAGCACGCAGTGGACAATAAAAGACTCAAGTAAACTCTATCAGATTCCAAGTTGGGGAGATGGTTATTTTGGCATTAACACCCAAGGTGATCTTTGTGTATATCCCACCAAAAATCCTGAAGGTCCTCAAATTAATATCAAAGAAGTTATTGAGGAAGTGAAAAATGAGAACTTGGGTTTTCCTTGTGTGGTTAGATTCCATGACATTCTAAGAGACCGAGTAAGAGATCTTAACTTGTCGTTTGAATCCATAATTAAAGAAGCTGATTACAAAGGTGGATACTATGGAGTTTATCCCATCAAGGTTAATCAACTGCGTGAGGTTGTAGAAGAAATTGCTGATGCTGGATCTGATTTTAATTACGGACTAGAAGCTGGATCTAAACCAGAACTTATGGCGGTACTTGCTTACAACAAAAACCCCAGAGCATTAACCATCTTAAACGGTTATAAAGATGAACAGTATATGAAGCTTGCCATGCTTGGGACTAAAATTGGTCGTAATATGGTCATCGTGATCGAAAAATTCTCTGAAATATATCAGGTTCTAAAAATGGCCGATGAACTAGATGTGGTACCAACAATTGGCGTTCGAGCTAAACTAAGTTCAAAAGCGTCAGGTAAATGGGCAGAATCTTCGGGAGACTTTGCAAAATTTGGGCTATCGGCACCCGAAGTCGTTCAGCTAGTTGAGCTGTTGAAAGCTGAAAACAAACTTCATTATCTAAAACTTTTTCATTACCATGTTGGATCACAAATCCCTGACATCAGAACAATCAAAGACTGCCTAATTGAAGGTGCTCATATTTATGTCAATTTGGTTCGTATGGGAGCTCCACTTGAGTATTTTGATGCTGGCGGTGGTGTTGGTATTAGCTATGATGGAAGTATCTCTTCTGAAGGTTCATCCACCAACTACACTCTTCAGGAATACATCGCGGACGTTGTGTACAATATCAAAGAGATTTGTGATATCCACAATATATCACATCCAAATATTGTTACTGAAACAGGGCGTGCAGTTGCTGCTCACCACTCCTGTGTCATCACCAATGTTTTTGGCGAAATCAGCATGTCAAAACCAAGAGAGATTGATACTGCAGCTAAAGAAAAAGATCACCGCTTAGTAAAAAATATTAAATCACTTTATAGAGACCTTAATCTTAGCAATTATTACGACACCTATAACGATGCCTGCATCCTTAAAGACGAAGGCGTGTCCGCTTTCAAACTGGGCGTACTCAATCTAATTGAACGTTCTGAGATAGAAACTATCTATTGGAATATCTGCCGCAAAATCATCATCATCACAGAAAAAGCAGATAATGTCCCCCAAGAGATCAGGCAACTTAAAAAGGAACTTGCTGACAAGTACTTATGTAACTTCTCTCTTTTCCAGTCAGCTCCTGATCACTGGGCAATCGATCAAGTTTTTCCTATTGTTCCTATTTCTCATTTAGATAAAGAGCCTAACACTCAATGTACCTTAGCAGATATTACTTGTGACTCTGACGGAAAAATAACAAGCTTCATAAGCGATGAGGGCCAGCTATCGACGCTTCCATTGCATGAACGTGTTCCAGGTGAAGACTATTTTATCGGGTTCTTTTTAACTGGTGCCTACCAAGACGTTATGGGAGATATGCACAACCTTTTTGGAAGGTTAAACGAAGTCCATATCTATTGCGACGATGACGATCCAACCGATTTCTATATTGAAGAAATCATCAACGGAAACTCAGCAAGTGAAGTGCTTCAAATCATGCAATATGATATTAATGAAATGAATCGTTTGATCAAAGCTGAAGTAGATAAAAATATAAAGCATGGTAAAATCAAGCCGCGTATTGGAGTTAAGCTAACAGATTTTTACGAGCATGCTCTAAAAACTTATACCTACTTGGGCTAATGAGAAATTAGCCTAAACTTCTTGGTATCTTTATACTCATTAGCATAGCCTACATAGGCTTTATAATGGTTGCGTACCTGCATTGACTCTTTAGCAGTTAATTCCCGGGTCGCCTTGGCCGGTGTCCCAATTATAAAACTGTTAGGAGGATAGATCTTTCCGGGAGGAACGACGGAACCGGCAGCAACTAAACTTCCCTCACCTATAATAGCTCCGTCGAGAATTTTTGCCCCCATCCCGATTAGACAATGGTCTTCTATTTTGCAACCATGAAGAATGACACTATGTCCGACAGTGACATTTTTGCCAATTATTAGTGGGTTTTTCTCAGTAACATGCAACATGCATAAATCTTGGACATTTGTGTTAGCAGAAATTGTAATAAAATTTACGTCGGCTCTAATCACCGTGTTAAACCATATATTGACGTTTTCTTCGGCTGAAAACCTGCCAATAATTTGTACACTTGGTGCTAAAAAACAAGTTTGGTGGATATCTGGCCTATAATCGAGATAAGTAAACAATTGCATAGCTCTAACCCTTGGGGTATTTACACATTTATGAAAAAACTGATCTTAGCAAGCAAATCTCCCTACCGCAAGGCGCTACTAGAGCGACTAGGACTGCAATTTGAAGTGGCGGCATCAGGTTATGATGAGTCAATTCTAAAAAGCCAAATCCAAGACCCTGAAGAGCTCACGCGTCAACTCTCACTTGCCAAGGCCAGGAGTATCAAATCTGAAGCCGGCGAAGTAGTTATAGGTTCTGATCAAGTCTGCGTTTTAGGGCAAGAAATCATGGGCAAACCAGGCAGTATACAGAACGCAGAAAAACAATTGATGAAATTATCTGGAAAAACACATTTTCTCATCACCAGCTATGCCATTGTTGGTGATGATTTTGAAATAGTAAAAACAAACAAAACGTCTCTAAGAATGCGAGAACTCAATGTTAATCAGGTTAAGAATTACTTAACTATGGATAATCCTGTTGACTGTGCTGGGGCGTATAAATTAGAACTTAATGGAATAAGTCTAATGGAATTTATTGAAACCAGTGATCATACCGCTATTACGGGGTTGCCATTAATTGACTTGGCAAGAGATTTAGTAGGCATTGGTTTTCAAATACCACCAGAATAGAAAAAGAGAATAATGGGAGCAACCTCGATGAGTACAAAAAGTTTATGGATTATTGAAGATGTCGTTGATTTACAACCGATCTATCACAATATCTTTCCAGAAGAAGCATTTAAATTAACATTCTTTTTATCTTTTGAAGATTTTAAGAAAGCATATGTTAAAGACGGAAATCTTCCTCAGTTAATTATTGCAGATATCATGCTAAGTGATGGGCACTTTTTTAAACTGCTAAACGAATCAGATCTAACTCTTAATACACCTTATCTAGTTATTTCATCAAGTGATGACCGTTCGACTATTTCGAATGCATATGATGCTGGCGCGGTTGACTACCTACTTAAGCCATTCAACCAAAACGAAATTCGAGCAAAAGTGGAGCACCACTTACAAGTGATCGAAGACAAGATCTACGAATCAACAAAATCTCTTGAAGCCTTAAAACTAAACCTATCTGACTTCACCAACAAAGAAATAAAAATTATTGAGAGCTTCAATCATAACGAAGATAAAACTCTCCATAGAAATGAAATAGTTAAACTTATTTGGAAGAATATTGCCATTCACCCAAATACTCTTGATGTGCATATTTACAATCTTCGTAAAAAGTTAAAAAATTATGGCCACACTATAAAGGCCATAGGAAATGGATTATTTAAATTTATTGAAGCACAAGCTCAAGACGAAGATAATAGTATTAACCCTGATCTCCATTAATGCAGCTCAGGCACAAAATAAAGACTCAAAAGAGACCTTAGACCTTATTAAATCACTTGTTCCTAGCCTGGGACAAAAGTCATCGGTGAAGACAAGTGGTTGTGGTTTCAATAAAAAAGCATGGACTCAAAGTCTACTTACTCAGCAAAGTTTCAAAGAAAGTATTACTTATAATAAAGACTGCGATCTTCAAGGGACTTATCAAGTAGCTCCCCACAAATACTTTCCCCTTAACTACTCAATTAAGAATCATCCAGACTATAAAAAACTAGATTCGACTTTTAAGTATGGAGTGGTTTTCGAGGACAAACCTACTTTAAGAATAGAATTTAAAAAAGCCAAACTTAGCGGTAAAAAATCGGTAGTCTTCAACTTTACCTATGATGTCTTTGTAAACCCTATGGATAAAGACCCTCTTAAAGAACATAAGGGTGGTACTTTGAATATAATTTCTGTTAACGGAAAGAAACTTAACAAGTCCATTCCCGTTAACTTTGGAAATCATTGATCTAGTAAATTTTTAAGCGCTTCTTTACGCTCTTTGCTGAGACCTGAATCTTTATTCTCCACCGGAACTTTAGCTTCTTGGAGCTTTCCATTTTTAGAGCGAACTAAAACCTTACCATAATTTCTTTTGTAGGCCTTCGAAACAATACTAAATAAGGTATCTGCTCCAGTGACTTTCTTTAAGCTATCATCCTTATTCAACTGATTAATTAAAGCATCCGCTTGGTAACCAGAGAAGCCTTGATCATTAGTACCCACACTGGAATTATCTTCATTAGAACTTGATGCCGAAGATTTATAACCAGGACTACTAAAGTCATATTTAGGCATATTAAATGGGTTAGATGTAGGAGTATCATCTCCTGATTTGAATTTTCGATTATTTAATTTATTTATACTTTTATTTAATGCCGCCACTGATTTATTGAGTTTATTAAATCCAAACGGTCCACCGAGTTTTGCCGTACCGAAACTTGAAAGAGGCTTATTAATTTTTGCTAACTGATTATTCTGATTTTTCAAAGTTAGTTCTTGTCCCGCTAAATTTTTCGTGGCCGCAATAAAATTCTTCTGCTTCTCCAAATCTTTATTTGTTCGGATCGCCTTATTCTTAGCAGCTGTCAAAGCGTTCAATTCACCCGTACTAAATTTTTTACCATCAGTTTGAGCATTAGCTATTTTTTGATCTATGTCTGAAATATTATCTAAACCATTAAATTGAAACTCTCCAAAAATTTCAAAGAATCGTTGGGAGTAAGTAATATTTCTAGATTTAATTCCATCTTTGGCTTCACCCAGTGAAGTATACTCACCTAGCCTTTTCTCCCAATCGGCGACATAAAGGTCATAGGTCTCTGCGTATTTATTTGTCCTTGCTGCGGCCATAGAACCAACTATTTTCATATTATAGGCCACTAACGCAAAATAGGTTTCGGCCCCCAAAAGAGGATAACCCATCTCTGTATCTTTGCTGATACTAGAATAAACATAATGAAGTTCTAGAGCATACTCAGCAAAATCTTCAGCTTCTGCAGTTGTTTCAAAGAGCGCGCCAAACCCTAAGTCGTTATCCCCCATTCCCTCAATACCACAGTCATTTTCGACTCCAAGTCCATTAGGATTTTCTGCTCCGCTTGGTTTCATACTATAGCAAAGTGCATACTTGACTGCAGCATCTTTAATTTGGTTCCTCATTGAATCAGTAAATTCAACCGCACTGAAACTCCCTCTAAACGGAATAAAATATTTTTTCTCAAGAGCTTCTTGAAAAACATCTCTTTTAGAAAAGTTCGTGCTAGTAAAATTATAACAACTCTTAGAATTACTCTTATAACAACGATCTCCAAAACCACTGAGGCTTTTTGATCCAGGTTTTGTTGTCTTTAAAAAAGCAAGTCCCTCATTACGAGTATCATTCATTATCTGCTTCCAAGTCTTAGTTAGACCCGGCATTTTCTCTAGTGATATTGAGTCTGGATTCACATAAAGTGGAAGTTTAGGATCAATCAAATAATGTCTTTTCCCGTTGAGATGGTCTAGGTATTTCATATCAGTCATTTGAAATGAATAGGCTGATTTTAAACACGCCGATGATTTTGCAAAAATGTCACATCTCGTATCTGACTTTGGAGAATTATTGTCATACATAGGTCCGATATAGTATCGAGTAAAACCATCCCAATTTTTAAAAAAGTTATAAGACTTCTTATTTACGTATTTAATATCGTTTACACCTGGAGTACCTTTACCACTAAAGGCTGCTCCAACGATGGCCATAAATAGACCTCCCCCAGCAAGCCCCCCGGCAACGATAGCAGATGCAAATATCGCCACAGGAAGAGCAGCAATAACCAGAGCAATTGCCACTAATCTCACCCAGCCCTTTGGATACTTATAGGCCCAGTTATAAATTGGAACAGTATCACCTGGTGGCTGATGACGATTAAGATAGGTTCCATCTCCAATTTCATCTTTCCACACTTCTTCAAAATCAGTTTTAGATATGAACTCGGAGAGGTCATTTAAATTGGCTTCTAATTCTGAGTTATCTACAAATCTCTCGAGCTGAGCATCCCTACGAAGAGCAAGCCATTCAATCAAAAGCCTCTCATGAGAAATACCTGCGGCACCTTTATCGATTTCTTCTACTTTCTTTTCATTTGTATCTTCGGTATCTTCGATATTTTCAAGGCTCGATCTCGCCACATCCGCAGACTCTCCATCGAAGTTTACGTCTTTACCGACACTGGTATCAAGATTAGTTGCGAGGAGTGCTTTCTCTTCTTCACAGTATTGATCAAAGTAAGCTTTTCTATCCGCTTCAAATTTATCGGGACCAAAAATAGCAATACATTTACAGGACATCTTTCGGTCAATTTCCGCCATTTTATTGATCATCTTTCCGCGGTTTTCACGAAACCTTTTGGCCACATCATTCGCACGTGTAAAAATATTTTGGTAATTAGCGTCTTTATCCACCCAATAGTCTTGGGTTCCTTTATTTGAAAAAGTGAATTCAAATGCTCTTAAAAAAACCTCAGCATTTTTTTCCATCTCTGAAGCATCTCTCCAATTATCATTATAAGAATAGAATTCACATTTATCGATATTTGAATAAGTTTTTGCCTTAACTGCAGGAGCTAATTTAGAAGAAATAAGCTCTTCTTCTGTTAGTTCTCCAAAGCGATTATTTTTAATTCCAGCTGTGTCGACAAAACTAAAATCAACACCTTCACAATTGGCGGCATCAGGATTTTCACCTCTTTTATCACGAAAACATTTTTCAGCTTTATTAACTAAATTTTGCATACAATTTGAATGGGCCTGGCTACCAGAGCTATGCTCTGTTGTACATTGTGCACGTAACCGATCCAGTTCTTCTCTCTCCGCAATCGAAAGAATATTAGTTTGATCTGCTTGAAAATTTCCCCCGGTTCGAGTTGAAACATCTTGCATACATTCTTGCAGCTTTGCGGCATCATTTCGAAACTGAGTTCGACATTTTGCTGATTGCCTCTCCATTAATTCTTCCTGGCCGCGACTAAAATTTTCTTGTGCCATAGCGCTTGGAAAAATAAAATCGACAATTTTCTCTATAGACGTTTGAAGAATTGGAACCAGTGGCATGAAATTAGTTCTACATTTATTAGTTTGAGAATCAAGATAGGTCCCCGGACAACATGTCTCGCCATTTTGAGGAGAGGCACCAGCACCAACACAATTTGCACACCTAAAATTTTCGCTACATTTATTGTTAAGGCTACATTTTCCAGAACAACATTCATTATTACCCGCCGGACTAGAACCATCACAGGTTTCCCCTGTTTTTTTACAAGTATTAAGCCCAGTAGTGTCTTTATCATAATTTTCACATGAGCTATTTAAACAGATTGGATCATTAACTGGATCACATGAATCACCCAGGTTTTTGGGTTGGTAGCAAGCTTTCCATGAAATACAATAACCAGGGTCTGTGAGATTTTTTTTGACACAAGCACCTGAGCAGCATTCAGACTGCGTATTGCAACTTGCCCCTGATGTTTTACATGAATTAGGTTTAGGACCTAGATAAGTATGACGTTGGAGACCAGCACAGCAAACTCTTGTGGTAGCATTAACTCCTATACCAACACAGCTTCTAATATTTGCCTGTACCCGAGAAAAGAAAGTATTCAATAAGTTTTGATATTTTTCGGTCCAAAATACTTTTGGGTCGGGACTTTCCATATGTGGAGTGCCGTCCGGGTTAACTCCATTTTGTACTTGATTGGCGGGATCGTTAATTGAGACGGTATAGAGGTTTTGGTACTCATCGCTAAAAAATTGATAAGTGGCCGGATCGACCATCCCTCTTGTGTATAGATTCGTAATTTCCCCATAGAAAGGTTCAAACATTGCTTTTGGTTCATAGGGTGCCTCTCCCTCAGGATAGGTATTTCCCTCTGCAGCTTGAAATTGTTCCTCTAAAATATTTTCGATGAGTACTGTCTTTATTTCACTGATATCATCTGAATCAAGATTTACCTTTGGTGCATCCGCCGCTAATGCAAGCATTGACCCAAACGATAAAACTAAAATGACAAGTACACGACAAACTAACATAACAACCTCTAAACAATATTTTATAGTGATCCTATCGGAAACTCTTCAATAGCACTTAAGTCGTTGATTTTTTGAATTTTTCGGCCTATTCTTTGCCAATAAAAATTGTCAAAATTTCTACTTTTCAAGGAGATAGAACGTGCAAGCATGCCCATGTGGAACTGAAAAAGAATATAACCAATGTTGTGAACCCTTTCACCAAGGTGAGGCAAAGCCTAGTAGCGCTGAAGAGCTTATGCGGGCAAGATATAGTGCGTTCGTTAAAAATCAAATAAATTTTATTGCAGAGACACACGTTCCAGGCACTAAAGATTTCAATGCAGATGAAGCAAGAGAGTGGGCCACAACTTCAGAGTGGAAAGGTCTACAAGTAATTAGCACTAAACAAGGTGAGCCTGGTCAAAAACGCGGGACAGTTGAATTTAAAGCTCTATATGCTGATCAAAATGGTAATGATTACCTTCATCATGAAATCGCAAACTTCAAAAATATTGAAGACACTTGGTACTACGATGAAGGACAAATAGTAGGTACAGGACCTATAACTCGAACTCAACCTAAGGTAGGTAGAAACGAGCCCTGCCCTTGTGGTTCAGGAAAGAAATTTAAAAAATGTTGTGGTGCTTAGATGCCCACAGGATCAAGTGTTTGGGGAAACGAGAAAACAAAGTTTTTTGATCAACTTACACCTGATCACGTTTTAAACTCAATTGAAAAATTGGGATATAAGGTCACGGGCAGATTACAGCCCATGGCCTCTATGGAAAACCGTGTTTATGAAATTGAGTACGATAATCCAAAAGCGCAAAATGTATCTGAAGTCTTCCTCATGGCCAAATTTTATCGACCTGGCCGCTGGAGTAAAGATCAAATTCAACAAGAACACGATTTTCTCTTTGATCTTTTAGAAAGTGAAATCTCAGTCATCGCACCAATCAAAATCGATGGTGTTAGTCTGTTTGAAAATGAACAAGGTCTTTATTTTGCTTTATTCCCAAAAATGGGAGGTAGGGCCTGCGATGAATGGACCGATGAACTACTAGAACAAATGGGAAGACTGCTTGCTAGAGTTCATAGCATCGGAAAAACAAGGTCTGCTAATCACAGACTAAATTTGGACATAAATACCTTCGGAGTTGAAAACTTAGCTGTTATCCTCGACTCAGAATACCTTCCACTTGAATATCAAAGCTCTTATAGAAAAGTTTGCGAGGATATTTTTGAAGCCAGCAAAGACTTTTTTCAAAATATAAATTATCAAAGAGTGCATGGGGACTGCCACCATGGAAATATTCTTCTGAATCAAGGCAGACCCTTTTTAATTGATTTTGATGATATGAGTATGGGCCCAGCTGTTCAAGACATTTGGATGACAATTCCCGGCCGAGATCAAGAATCCAATATTCAGCGTAGTATATTACTCGAAGCCTACCAATCCATGAACAGCTTTGACCAACGAGAGCTCAAACTTATCGAGCCTTTAAGGTCGCTTAGAATTATTCATTTTTCAGCATGGATTTCCCTTCGATTTAAAGATCAATCTTTCCAGCGAGCGTTCACTAATTTTGGGACCCATCAATACTGGGAACAAGAGTTAGCGCAACTTCGAGAGCAGCACCGAATTATTGAGGAGTCCAAATGGGAAATTTGGAGCTAATCGATTTCGCCGTTTTTTTTCTCGTTCTGAGTGCGACAATTGCTAGCGTTGTCTTTGGTATTCAAAAACGCTCAGAAAATAATTTCCTTGATCATTTACTTATGGGGCGAAAACTTACCCTTCCACTTTTTACCGCAACATTAGTCGCCACTTGGTATGGAGGTATTTTTGGAGTCGCTGAAATAGCATTTAATGAGGGTCTTTATAACTTCATAACTCAAGGAGTTTTCTGGTACTTAAGTTATATTGTTTTTGCACTTTTTATCCTGCCAAAAATCAAACAAAAATCCTACAGTTCGCTCCCAGAGCTAGTATCAAGTCGTATGGGAAGGTTTGCAGGCAACTGGACTGCAAGTTTAAATATTTTCAACCTACTTCCGATTGCCTACATTATTTCTCTAGGAAAGTTTTTAAGTCTTGTCTTTGATATCCACTTTGAATTGGGAATGGTGCTTGGGCTTTTGACTGTTTTAAGCTACAGCCTTTTTGGCGGTTTCAGATCAGTTGTTTACTCTGATATTGTGCAATTTTTTGTGATGCTCATCAGTGTAATCATGGTTTTTATTTTTGCTATTTTCAAATTTGGAATAACTAAACTCAGCGTTTTACCTGAAAGTTATTTTAGCTTTACTGGTAAATCAAGCCTGGGCGAAACTTTCATGTGGGGTCTTATTGCATTTGGAACATTGGTTGATCCAAATTTTTACCAGCGAAGTTATGCGGCCATGGATGTAAAAACGGCACAAAAAGGTATTCTACTATCGACATTAATCTGGTTAATTTTTGATATATCCCTAACAGTTGGTGCTATGTATGCGAAAGCAACTGGAGCCTTGGACTATTTTAACTTCTCCCTTAATCTTCTACCGATAGGACTAAAGGGATTTTTTCTCGCCGGACTTCTGGCCACTATTTTATCAACGTTGGATTCATACCTTTTCTTGGCCGGTAGTACATTTTCTGTAGACCTTATAAAAAGTAAAAGCACTCGAACTCAAAAGATCTCGATTGTCATGATTGCCTTTATTTCTCTGGCCTTAGCTTTTAATAGTAATGGTAGCATTAAATCTGTATGGAAGTTTCTGGGGAGTTTATCAAGTGCGGCATTATTATTTCCCATGCTCGGATTTTATTTTCTTAAAAACTTTAAGACAACCGCTTTTATGGCGTCTTCTATTTTGGGAGCATTCACAACATTATACTTTACCATATTCCCAAATGCCATTGAACCCATCTATTATGGGCTTGCAGCTTCGATGATCACTGCACTGGCTATTTATTTAATAAATCAGTTACGGTCTGAGTAAATAATTTTTCAAAGTTCTCAAAGAAAGCTCCCGTCGCTTGTCCAGAAAAACCTGTATGAATTTTAACGACTTCATTCTTTTTGTTTAAAAACAATGTAGTGGGAAATGCACGTGCCTTATCAATAGGAAGCACATCCTGAGGTTTTATCGTTTTATCATAGTCAACAAGGATCAAAGGATAATCCATTTCAAGTTTAGCTTTTGACTTTTTTAAAGCTCTGATGGCCTGTTTTTCATCTTTAAAATTCTCAAAAGCTAAGGCCACAAATTGAATATTTTTTGCCAGCTCACTATTTTCTTTGCGCCAACGATTAAAAAACTTTGTTTCATCTACACAATTTGGACACCAAGACCCAAAGAGTTGAATGATTTTTATAGAATCATTATATTTTTTTTCGCTTAAATCAATAGACTCTCCCGAGATACTTGTACCAAGCTTACCAATAGGTTTATCATTGGTTTTATTAGTCATATTTAATGGATCTGAAAGTGCATAATGCGGATCTTTAACCCCTTGAATCGAAGTTTGATAGGATTTACCAGAGAGCATATTCCCGCTAAAAAATTTTGACGATTGAAGTTTTAATTCGAATATAAAAGAAAAAACCCCATCAAAACCATACAGGCGCACAAGATCTTTTTCGATATAACCTTCAAGAAATCTATAATCACCAGTATTAGTTAAAATGGAACCCTTTAGCCGATTTCCATTTTGAGTGAAGACCCCAAGGCCCTCTTTGTCTGTATCCCATTTTACTTTCCAATTACCTTCCAATTGATAATCGGGTTTCTCATTTTGATACTTCACTAGCCAATCAGGACTATTGATTCTCTCACCTTTTAAAGCGACCCTATAGTCTTCCTTATTGGTTCTTACCCACTCTCCGTCAAGTGTGTCACCATCGAGCTTAAGTCTAAGTTCTGAATAATGAGGCCCAATCTCTATGATGGCCAAATTTTCATTAAGCTCTTCTACAATTTTTCCATTTAAAGTTAGTTTTTCATCTGAGTTATAAAGAACGCCCGAAATTTCATCTTTGTCTTGTTTCAGTTCAATAATAAAAGGAAGGCTATTTCGCTGAAGCTTTAGGTCTATTTTCCAAAGGCCTGTGAAGGTTTGTTTGGAACAGCCTGTGAATAGTGAAAGAGAAATTAAAATTAAAGGAACTAGTTTTAGAATTTTCATTTGACGATTCAACATCAAAAAGAGCGGAGGAGCAATGTCCCCCGCGTAAATTTATTTTACCACATAGACCAATCAGTATAGATCTCAGCAAATCTAGGTGTCACTAGCTTGTGATAATCTTCAAAAAGCTGTGACCTAGTACTATCTTTATTTGCATGTTCCATAAGTACACGCAAAGTTTCGATATAAGAAAGAGCAAAAAGAATTGTTTCCGCATGAACCATTAGCTTCATTACGTTCTCTTCTTTTAACCATTCTTTAGCATTAAAAAACTTTCTCAACTCTCCTGGATTATCTGTATCTGTTCCAGGTTTTAGCGTTTTTATAAGAAGCTTTACGAAATTCTTTTTAAACTCGTATTGAGCAGCATTGAACTTTGACTCTGCCTCAGTAGAAGCTCCAAAAAAGTTTGCTACAGGGTTTGCATTTACTAACGCAGTAAAATACTTAGCTGGATTTCTCATGACAAACTTCATAAGGTCTTTCATCGCCATTAAGGCCTGAATCTGAGTTGTTCCTTCATATAAAAGAGGAGCAAATGAATCTCTATGAAATCTAGCTGCATCATACTCTTCAATAAACCCATATCCACCTAGGGCCTGAATCCCTTTAGTTGATAAACGAGTAAATGCTTCAGCTCCATAAGCTTTAACTATTGGAGTTCTTCTTCTTACCCATTTCTTAGCTCGTTCTAATTGCTTAGTTTCAGCGTCATTGAGACCTTCGTGCCTCTTTTTAAGGTCTAACTTTGCGTATTGATCAAAATAAGAAATTGAATCAAACATCAATGCTCTAAAAGCATCTCTTTCTGTTTCCCAATCTTTTATATTTCTAGCGTATAAAGGAAGATCTAGAAGATTTTTTCCGAATTGCTTTCTTTCTTCAGCATATTTTCTTGCATAATGAAGAGTGGCCTCAATCCCACCTAGCGCTTGAAGACCAACAGCACATCTTGCTTCATTCATTAGGTGAAGCATATAACGGAAACCTTGATTCTCTTTTCCGATTAATTTAGCTTTTGAATTTTCATAAGCGATATAACAAGTGAATGATCCATGCAGACCCATCTTGTGTTCATTCTTAACTATCTGATAGTTTTGTTGACCATCTACTTCTTGCTCACATAAAAAAAGTGAAATACCATGAAGTCCCTCTGGAGCATCTTCTACTTTTGCAAGAACAAATCCAAGACCACCACCACCGTTAGTAATAAAGATTTTATTACCCGTTAGAAGGTATGTTCCGTCAGCTTGCTTTTTTGCAATTGTTTTTATCGATCCCAGGTCAGAACCAGCACCAGGCTCGGTTAAACACATTGAACCAGACATCTCACCAGCAACAATTTTTGGTATAAGACGATCGCGATCTTCTTTATCACAAAATCTCTCGATCATATCGATGATTGATGTATAAAAACCTAATTGAGTAGCAGATGAAATACAAGCTCTGTTCACTTGAGCAAATGCTAATAGTCCTGCAATCGCTGGTACTCCCATCCCGCCATACTCAACAGGAGCTGAAAGACCAAAAACAGAAAGCTCTTTTGCTTCATTATAGAATTCAGTTAATTCAGGACCTGGTTTAGTCCATCCGTCTTCAACCGTCCCGGCTCCATTTTCATCTAAAGCACGCGCACGACTAGCAACAGATGTTCCGGCCCAATCACCGGTAGCAGTAATGAGCTCTTCAATGAATCCTATAACTTCTTCTTTGTTGTTAAACCCATCCGCAGTTGGAAATTCAGGGTAATACAAAGGGATGATTCGATCCCAATCTATGGCATTTTTAAAAAGCCACTTCCATTCTGATTCATCAGCATAGTAATTCATAATTTTCCTTTTTTAATAAAGTCTCCTATTATGCTAGCCAAACTAGTTTAAGATTAAAAGCATAATTAATTAACTAATGTTAATTATAGCATAAAATAAGGAGGAATATGTATAAGATATTTGGGATAAACAACTGTAATACGGTCAAAAAGGCCATAAATCACTTGGACAACGCGAAAATAAGCTACGAATTCGTCAATTTCAAAAAAACACCACCTACCAAGGATCAAATTAAAACTTGGAAAGATGCCTTTGAGGATTGGCCGGTTAATAAAAGAGGGCCTACTTATAGAAAAATTAAAGAAGAGTTTGAAGCGGCGCCAGCTGCTGAAAAATATAAAATCCTCATGGAAACAACTTCAGCGATCAAGAGACCTATTCTAATGAAAGGCGAAAAAGTCATTAGCTTTGGTTATGACGAAGAAGCATACGACAAATTAAAATAATTATTCTTGATCGAATTGACAGCCGACTTTGTATTGGATTCCCATCTGGTCGGCTTCTCGCACAGACTTAACAATGGCGAGCATGGGCTCATCAAATTTTTTAGTATCAAATGCTAAGATTTTTACCGTCTCTCCTGCATTAAACTCATCCTTACTGAATACCAGAAATGCAAACCCCCCCCTAGATAGATCATATAGTGGATAAGTCCCCTTTGGCCTAGTATCATTTAACTCTTGGACGGTAACCATCTTACCTTCAGGTGGCTTTGCCCTAGGTGCTGACCTCATCCCCTCAAACTGCTTATCTTCTTCTTCCAAGGTTATATAGGATAATTCCTCTTCAAATAGAGCTGTATCAGCCGCTGACATGGATTTAACCGCCCATTTTGTGGAGAGCTTCTCGGTTTGATGAAAATCTGATCTTTTAGTTGAAAGTTTATCTACGTCGCCTCTTCCAACCATATATTTTTCACGGTTGATATTGGCCTCTCCATGCCCATTTACCATACGCTCTTCATAGGTTTGATTACCAAGCCCTAGTCCATCTACAAAGATCTTCTCTTCGTTAAACACATCAATGAGATCTCCCATTGATTCCTGTTCTGATTCTTCAAGTAGTTTTATCTCCTGCGGAAGTTCAATGGTGGCCAGATTTTCGTTTTGAGAATTCAGCTGGGATTTAAAAATGAAATTCTTAGACTTGCAGAAAAAGAAGACTACATCCGAGGTCAGAGCTAACTCTCCTTCTCTTGCAGAGATAACTTCAAAGCCACTTGTTAGGTCTGAGCTGTCATGAATGTAAATGGGGTGGATTGAGCGCTTACCATCAATAACTTGCCATAAAATCAAGAATGATTTTTTCTCATGGGTCGACCGTAGTAGATCCACTATTTCGTCTTGATTTTCTGCCTGATTTAAAACCCTCATATATCAATATTTTACTGGCAAACGGCATATTACGCTAGAATTATTAACCACCTGTAAATTTAACCTTAAAATTTAGCCCTTCTAAGTACTCTTTTAATTTTTCTCTATGATCTCCTTGGACCTCTATGCTATCAGCTTTAAAAGTTCCACCGGTTCCACAAAGTCGTTTTAGTTTTTTAGTAAGGTTTTTGAAATAGGAATGATTGGCCGGGAAATTTGAAATCACACAAACCTCCTTACCTCCGCGTCCTTTTTTTTCACGCTTAATCTCAAGAGTCATTTCACTAGGTTCGATTTCAGTTTCAGCAACCTTTTTTTTTGCCTTCGGATCAAATCCCGGCTCATCCGACCAGAGTATATTTACTTCTTCTTTTTTTATAATTTTTGCCATATGACTTTTCCTATTGATAAATAATCGCTAAACCCATTATATGACGACAATTGCCTTTTATAAACCTTTCAATGTAGTGTGCCAATTTAGTGGCGAAGGCGAAACATTATCTAGTTTCGGTCTTCCACCCAAAGTATATGCTGCCGGAAGACTTGATAAAGATAGTGAAGGTCTCTTAATTCTCACGGATGATGGTGCCTTCAATCAGAGGATCACTCATCCAAAAATGGAGAAATCAAAAATTTATCATATCCAAGTTGAAGGTATCCCCTCGGAAGCTTCTTTGAGTAAGATGCAAAAAGGATTACTTATTCAAGACTATATAACCAAGCCTTGCCAGGTTAAACTTATAGCTGATCCGGGGCATCCCCCTCGCAATCCTCCCATTAGAGAGAGAAAAAATATTCCTACTTCATGGCTAGAAGTGATCCTTACTGAAGGAAAAAACCGTCAGGTACGCCGTATGAGTGCAGCTATTGGGCATCCAACACTGAGACTTATAAGATACCAAGTGGGTAAATTAGAGTTAAAAAATCTCTCTCCCGGCCAATGGCACGAGGTCAATCCAAAAGACATTCTATAAGTATTGAAAATTACTTAATATTCAAAATTGCCTAAGTTATTGATTGCCAGAGCTTTACACAAATCGGTATCAATATAAGTGGGAAGAGATTGTTGTTCACGCGGCGTGTAATTACTACATTTCGCAAAATAAGTTTACAAACTTACGTGTTTTTAAGTTAATACTTAATACGCGGGAAAAATGGAACTACATAGACAGGAGCAACAGTCATGAAAAAAGTTATCGCCCTTACGGCATTAATGGCGTATTCAGCTGCTTTCGCACAAAGCACAACGTCAACGACAAACATCACCGCAAAGAAGAAATCCTTCACTGATGATATGTCGTATTTTTATTGGTCAGATTTAAGAACAGGGAAGTTAAACGAAGAAGTTCGTGGAAATGTTCCTGACACTTATTTCTACAACATGTTTAACATCCGTTACACTTTAAACGACAAAGACCGTTTCAATTTTCAAATTCGTTTTGGACTGACTGACGAATATGATGAAAATGGAAAAGGTGACCGTTTTGAAGAAGACGATATTAGAGTTACTTATCAGAGGCTCCTATTCGCGAATGATACAACATCTGTTCGTTTGACTCCTTCTCTTCAACTTCCTACGTCTAGAGACTCTCAGGCTGATGAAGATAGAATTGTAAGACTAAAGCCAAACATCATCATTTCACATAATTTTGATGACTATAACAGTCTTTTAGTTGTTCCTGCATATACAAGAACAATCTATACAAAAGGGCAGGCTCCAACAGATGAAACAAGCCGTTACTATATGTCTTCATGGGTAATGTACACTAACAAATACCTATCAGATAAATATGTGTTCAGAGCTGACCTTGAAACAAAACATGTTCATATGAACGGAAAGGCTGATACAGCACTTGAAACAACTGCTTTTGACTTAGTTGTAGGTGTTGATATGAACCTTGCTGGGACTTCAGTATTTCCATTCTTAGTACACGATACTATGGGTGTTAAAGCTGTAGACCAACTTGGTGGTGGAATCCAGATCTTTAAAGTTTTCTAGTCTTTGACTAAAAAATGATAACTCGAAGGCCCTTTTAGAGGGCCTTTTTTTATGGCAATATCTAAGTCATGAAAGTACTAGTATCCCCTGCCAAAAAACTCGATTTTGAAACTGAAACCCCTATTGACTACACCACTGAGCCACAATTGCTGCAAAAAGCCAATAAGCTAGCGGTCCATATGAAAAGCCTCTCAGCTGCTGAGCTTGCAAAACTCATGAAGCTTAGCCAAAATCTTGCTCAGCTTAATTTCGAGCGTTTTCAAACATACAGGCCAAAAGCCAATACAACTTTGGCCAAAGCTGCTGTTTTTGCTTTTAACGGTGACACTTACACCGGGCTTGATATTCAAAGCTTTAGCGAAAGCGAAATAAAAGCAGCTCAAGACAAACTAAGAATTCTATCTGGCCTTTATGGCATTTTAAGACCTCTTGATATGATTCAGCCTTATCGACTTGAAATGGGGACTCGATTGAAGTTCGAAAAATTTAAGAGTTTATATGACTATTGGAAAAATGACGTCACTGAACTCCTAAACCAGGAGATAAGTAAGGATGAAATCATTGTAAATTGTGCTAGCAAAGAATATTTTGAAGTGATTAAAACTAGCGAGCTAAAAGGTAAACTCATCACCCCTGTGTTTAAAGAAAATAAAAATGGCGAACTAAAAATTATTAGTTTTAATGCTAAGAAGGCCAGAGGCATGATGGCAAAATTTATCATTAAAAACAACATCACTGACGTTGAGGGAATAAAAACTTTTGACCTAGACGGCTATAAATACACCCCTAACCAAAGCACTGCAACAGAACTGCTTTTTACGAGATAAATTATGGCATTAAGAAAAATTCGGTTTAAAACTATCGATGAGCTAAAAGCTCATATTAAAACTCACGAGCCAACTTTCTATTACTCATCTCAAACTTCAACCGTAATACCCTATGATAAATTAGAGGAGATTTATAAAAATGATGATTTCTTTCTAGCCGATCTTTCTCAACTTCCCAGCGAAATGGAACTTCTTGCAAATGGAGATTTGAAAATCAAGGGTCCTGTAAGTTGGAAGGATGCTAGGGAATTTCTACAAGCAAATTCAAGAGCGATTAAAACAGCTCCAACTGAGGAGCTAGCTCTTATAAGCGCCGGTGCTGCCACAAGTGCCACAGGTGAGCGCTGCTTTCATTTCGGAAACCTTCGCTCCCAAATAAGTGAAATAACTTACTTAAACTCTGAAGCCGAAACGATAGTTTTAAGGCGCGATAAAAGTATCGACCATTTTGAAGGCAAAGAACAATACGATCAGGAATTTGCCAAATATGCCGAATTTAAAAATGCCCCTTTTCCAAGACTTGAAAACGAGACAGATTTACTGATTGGTACAGAAGGACAGCTAGGAGTCATTACCGAACTGATAATAGAAACAGCTCCTGATCAATCTGTGACGCATTTATTTATGCTTCTTCCTAAATGGGAAGAGAATGATGCTCCTCACTTGGAAGTGAACAGTAAAATCCAAAATTTTAGAGATTCAGTTATTTTATGCGAGCTTATTGATGAAAACTCATTTTCATTTCTTCCTCCTGAAGAGCGTCCAAATCAAGGAATGGATGCCATTTTCTTTGAAGTCATAGCGGATAAGTTTGACGATTTTTATGAAAAGTTTTTATTAGACTTAAGTTTTTTAAATGAAGAATTAATTTTTGAATTAACAGCTTCTAAGTTTCACCATATTAGGGCCTCTATTCCTCGAGCTGTTTTTGAAGAAAACTCACGTATGGGAGTTATTAAAAAAGGGACTGACGTTCAGGTTGAGTCTAAAGATTTTGATAAGCTTCTAGCGATCTACCGAGGCTTTGCCCATAAGGGAGTGAGGTACAATCTCTTTGGGCATTTTGGTGACTCACATTTACATTTCAATTTTATGCCCACTAAAGACAAGGCTGACGAATGCCAAAAATATCTAGAACAGATGTATGATGAACTGCTAAAAATTAACTCCTCACCTTTTGCTGAGCATGGAATTGGTGTCATCAAAAAACCTTATATCAAAAATTTTTGGAGTGAGACCCAATTTAGCGTCTTTAAAAACCTCAAAGAAAAACACGATCCATATAATCAGTTTTTTCCACAAGGGTATATGAATATCAAAAGATGAGATCGACTTATTTTAAAATCCTCTTGTTTATATCAATCCTTCTTCCTACCAAAGGTCATAGCGGTGTTGACTTTAAATATGGAGGCTCTCTTAGAAGTTTCCCAAGTATTGGGGGGGCAATTGAAGCAAACCTTGGTTATTCACAACCTCTTTGGGGGGCCCAAGGCTCACCTTTTTCGGGATTAATTAGGCCATCAATCAATACAACACATACAGTTGTTGTAAACGACTACGATGCCGCACTCACTTTTTACCCAGTATCTTTTATTGGGATTTACGGTGGCCATAAAGAATTGTATTCAAGATATGATTCCTTCACAGCACATGATTGCGAAACGACTCGTTGTGAAGGAAATATGAAAAAAGACTATCTAGGGGCAAAGCTTGCGTTCGCTTACAAAAGCTTTCTTGCCACCCACTCCTACACTGAATTTAGAAATAGCTATAATGATCCAACTGGAGCAGGTCTACCTGTGGTTGAATATGAATGGGTATCTGAAGTGAACCCAAACTTTGAAAATAGTATTCGGAAAAACTATTTTGCTGGTTTAAAACTCGATAACAAAGATATCCTAGGTCTTGCCTTTGATTTTCGAGAGTTTGAATTTTCAAAAGAATTCTACAAATTCAGCGCTCTGATTTATCAGATGAGTGTATCAAATGTGAATATAGTGATGGGAGTTGGTTCGCAAGAATCTAAAGTTTCAGGAGCCGGGACTGTGCTTATCTTAAGAGTAACTCATGTTCTCTTACCAAGTCTGAATGCATTTTAATTTTGTATATTAGCTAGAAAACTCTCCAGGACATTCTGCCGATTCAAATAAGTCTTTTCTATCATCTTCAGCGCAGGAATTGTTTTTTTCGTCATTTTTAAGGGCATTGCAAGCTTTAACAAAAGTATCGAAGGAATGGCTTCCTGTGGTGCAATCAAGCTTAATAAATTCGTATTCATAATCTTCAGCTTGAGCAGGTTCAATATCCATCACCACCACTTTATTTCTTTGCTGGATAACAGAAGTTACTTTGCCACAAGACACCAATAAAACTAATAGTACTAACCCTTTCATACCAATTAAGCTGCAAGTGTTAGGCCATCACAATAAACGTAAATTCAAACACTTACTTGAACAATATCGTAGAAAAATTTCCGACTGTCAGGTTATTTGACGTAAAACTCCACATCTTTAAAAGCGGTACGAAAGGTAATATCTCTAACAAACGACCCAAAATTATAAATATAATCGATATTCATTTCCTTGATATTTATCCGGATATTTCCCTCTTTACTGGTTTTTGGAGCCTTTAAAAGAGTCAATTCTCTACATACACCTTTTGAAACATAAACTTTTTTTGAGAAGCCATCCTCAGTTTGAATCACTACTGGATTCTTTTTATATTTTATTGGATAAGGCTCGACCGCCTGATAATGAGAAACATAATCCATATCAGGCCCCTTACAAATCGTATCTAGAAGCTTATAGTCTCCCATAACTTTGGGGTTTTTAATTTTAAAAATGGTATCGCGGTAAAACCCGTCGGCCCAGTTTTTTGGTTTTTGAAATTTGATTTCAGTTACGGATACAAGCTTAGGCTGATCTTTTTTCATTTTTACAGCACAAGAACTTACCAGGAGAATCATAAAAAAATATTTCATAATCATATTTTAATCTCTCCCCCAAGCTTCCACAAGTCTACGATCAAAAAACATAATGGTACTCGAAATACCAAGAAGTAAAACGGGAAGTAGCATAGCTGACTCAACCGTCGAATAAGTACTAATGAGGCCAAAAATATAATGAAAACTTACTAAGGAAAAACCCACAATCTGCATACTACGGGCCATCAGTAAGTCTGCCATTTGAGAAAAATGCTCAGAGATAAAGCTCATCGCGCAAGGAAAGAAAAAAGACATACTAAGGCCGCATAGGCTTAGAAAAACTGGATGGTATTGAGTCCCAAGCAGCACTAAGCAGATAGTAGTTAGCGCCGAAATTTTTAATAAACTTAATGAACTTAAACTCACCTCTTTGAAGCTAAAAAATAGTCTACCCGCCAAGAGGCCTCCAAAAAATAAACTCAAATGAATGGAAGACAGGCTTTCACTATACCCATGCACTTCCTGCAGAAATAGCACTAGTCGACTTGAAATAATAATCTCACTTGCCACATAAAAACTTAGTAGTACTCCCATCGCAGCTATAAGTGAGAGAGGTAAATTTCCGTCCTCATGGGCTTCTGGCAATTTGACTGCTTTTGGCTTTAACTTGATAAAATATAAAAAGGTAATTAGGGGGAATATGGCCATAAAACGAAAAACTATATTCCAGCTATATCCTTGAAGGTATAAGAGATTTACTATCTGTGGCGCAAGTAGAGATGAGATTCCATACATTGAGTGCAATCCAGAAAAAACCTTCCGCTTGTGAGGGCCGATATAGGCCACATTGATGATTAAATTTAATGAAATTGATTTTAGCCCCACTCCCAGTCCAAAGAATAGAGAGAATAGAATTAACAGGTTGTAGCCTTCTCTCGTAGGAGGACAATAGCTATAGCCTATACATGCGATCGCATCTAGCAGAAGTGCTAATTTAGTGGCCTTTACAATTCCGATGGATTTAACCCACTTCTTGGCAGGTATTGCAATCATGAACGAAGCAAGAGATGCGACGGAAAATATTAATGAGCCTTCGGCTTTTGTTATTTGAAAATAATGAAGAATTTGGGGATAAACAGGGCCTCGGGCATTATCGATAAAACCCAAGCAAATAAGACCTAGGTATGAGAAAGCTATATAAACCATGGAGGCATCATAACTTTCTCAGAAAACCTAGTCTATTTTTTCTTTTCTAATTTGAACTTGTGCCTTTTGTTTCGCACTTGATTTTGCGAACGCAGCGTAGTGAATAATTGAGCTTCCAAGCCCTAAAGTGGCCATTAATACAACGATTACCTCTCCTGTTAATGTATCCATAATCTACTCCTGTTTGTGTCTTGATGGTGTCTTCTCCTTCCTTGGATCTTTTGCACATCCTGTGCTTCACACCACCGCCGCAAATTATATATGCATGGCTGATGCCAAGTTTAACTGTTGTATTATCAAACACTTAACTAGGTGATAAGTTGACACCTCAGGTCTTAATGTCACCATATATGCCCCTATGACACTTCTCAAAAAAATATTTGATTTTAAGTTTTTGACGTGAAAGAATTTAGTCAGATCCATGATGGATCGGCAAAAGCTTTAAGGAGTAAAGCATGTCTCTAGTATCTAATTCGATGACGAAGAAGCCTAATTTTTTATCAGCAGAATGGGGTAATTCAGCCTTTTATTACCTCATGAAAAATGGATTTATTCTAAGAGTAGAAGAACCATTTCAATCAGAAGAAATGCCTCTTATGATCAAAGCTAATATGCTTGATCCTCAATCACTAGAACCCCTTAATCAAGACCAAGCAAACTACAGAGTGGCGATTTTTAGAGATGAAATTCTTGAAATGGACGAATACAGAGAAAGGGTCTTTGGCCATACTGCTTAGTCTTTTGACTAGCAATTTTGCCAATGCTGCTTTTTTAGTAGAACCAAAATACCAAATTCATAATGGGCAACTAAAGGTTGCCCAAACTAAAACCTCCTACAACGCTGAAGGTGCCGCCCTGAACTTAGGTTATATGGGGGATTATTTTTTAGCGGGATTAAGCCTAGAAAAATCGAGGTTTGTTTTCGTTGATTCTTTTGCAACCCAGACAGGAAAGATCTACGACGGAGGTGGTATAGGTACCTTTATCGGATTCCATCTTTGGGATCGAATTAAAATTGAAACGACATATTTAAATTCCACCCTTGAGCCAAACAGTAATTCAGACGTGCGCTACTTCGGACAATACTTTGCGTTTGGTATCAGTTTGCGCTTGTGGCGCGGTCTTATGCTCAATATGCAGCATTATAAAAACCAGTTCACCCAGTTCGAAGACGATACTACCGGAAAAACTCAAGGTCTTGATTCTCATATTAAAACATCAGGAAATATAGTCGGACTCTCCTACTTCTTTGCCATCAAATAATGCCGCTTAATTTGCTGAGTTTCTTCCCAAAACATTGAAAACACGTTTTTTCCTCGCTGTCCTTTTATTTCAGTTTAAGATTAATTAATGAGGATTTTTATCTTTTTTTTACTATTCCAACTCCCATGTTATGCCGAGACTTACGTCTATTTGAATGGTGAAAAAATTGAAGTTGAATCCGTCAGACAATCAGATGGAATTATTAGAATTACCACCAAAAAGAAAATGACGATCTGTCGTGAACTTGCACTTCCAAGCTTTAAAAGTTCTTCAAAACCCACGCGAAAATATTTTAGAAAAATTAGTTCTGAGTCGCCTAAAAATGAAGAGCCTAAACCTAAAAGAACTTATCATAAACCCAATAACGAAAAAGAAGAAAAAACAAAACCAAAAGTAGAAACTTTGATCTACCAGTAAATTAGAAATTATATTCATATGCGATGGAGTGATTAAAGATGATGGGAGTAAATAGGTTATTTAACCTTAAAGACCAATTAGGTCTCTTAATAAGCCTAACACTAATATCCAGGGCCAGCACTGGAACTATATCTCTCCCATTATAATCAATTCTCACAGGCTCAGGTGCGTCTATCGCCGCAGGCGTTGAGGCTGCATGCTCATCCCAGTTTTTTTGGTCATAAGCATAACCTCCAAAAGTCACACCATACTCCCACCATCCATCATCATAGAAAGTATAATGACCAAAGAGCCCTTCAATCGGTGAGCAAATTGAGTCATTTCCTTGCATATAAGTCATGCCTACACTTCCGGTCTTAAAACGTAGGTAGTAAGTTTTATTAGCGATAATGCCAGTGTTATTCCATTGATTGCAATAATTTTTTTTAGAGGTAGAGAAGTGGGGAGTTAGACTTCCAAAGCCGAGTTGAACGGAGCTTCCCCAACATGGTAGTGAAGCTCCTATTATCATTATAATTGAAAGATTTAGTCTACAAATTCGAAGCCAACTTTGACCAAGTCTTTGTCTACGTTCATAGTCCATCTAATTTCAGCCTTTGCTGGTGCCATATCTCCAACTTTAATATAGCACATATTATTTTCTTTAAACTCGTTGGTGGCCAAAAACACCGCCGAGCAGCCTCCGCGGGACTCGGTAATTGCAAGTCCACCAATAGGGTCTTTCTCACCTATTTTGACAGCGACAAAAGTATTTGGATCAGCATTAAACCGAATGTACTTTCTTTTAACTTCCATTTTAAAAACCTACGCGTTCCTATTAATACAGTTTAGATCTTCGAAAGATCTTTTTAGTCTCGTCACGAAATTATTCTCGCCCGCACGCAACCACTGTCTTGGATCATAATATTTTTTATTTGGTTTATCATCTCCATCAGGATTTCCAATTTGAGATTGGAGGTAGTCATTATGTGCTTTAGAGTATTCGTTTACCCCTTCCCAAAATGCCCATTGCATATCTGTATCGATATTCATTTTAATGACACCATAATCGATCGCTTCTCTAATCTCAGCTTGAGAAGAACCTGACCCACCATGAAAAACAAAATTCACTGGATTGGTGCCAGTATCAAATTTTTCTTGAATATAAGTTTGAGAGTTTTTCAAAATGATCGGAGTTAATTTTACGTTACCAGGTTTATAAACACCATGAACGTTTCCAAATGAGGCTGCAATTGTGAAGTATGGGCTTACAGATTTTAGTTCCTCAAAAGAACGCGAAACTTCTTCTGGCTGAGTATAGAGAAGTGAATTATCGATATTTGTATTATCTACTCCATCCTCTTCTCCACCAGTTACACCCAGTTCAATTTCAATATGAGTTCCAATTTTTTTAAAACGCTCTAAGTACTTTTTTGAAATCTCTAAGTTCTCGTCTAAGCTTTCTTCAGATAGATCTAACATATGAGATGAGAATAGCGGTTTTTTATGTTCGCTATAAAACTCTTCACCAGCTTCTATTAAACCATCAATCCATGGTAATAATTTTTTAGCCGCGTGGTCGGTATGAAGAATAACTGGTACATCATAAGCTTTTGCCATTTGATGAACATGTAGAGCACCTGAAATGGCGCCTTGAACTTGAGCAAATTGCCCCTCACCTTTAAGACCCTTACCAGCAAAAAACTGCGCTCCACCATTTGAGAATTGAATAATTACCGGTGAATTTAATTCTTTTGCTGTCTCCAAGACGGCATTTACGGAGTTAGTTCCCACTACATTGACCGCAGGAATTGCGAATTTATTTTTATTTGCATAGTCGTAAAGCTCAAGAACTTCATCACCAAAAAGAACACCAGATCTAAATCTACCCATTATTTAACCCCTTTTTTGGGGATATTTTGGCATAATTAAACCAATCAAGCGACTTTTTTTAAGTTGGGAGGGTTAGACTTAAGAAAGTATAAGGCGAAAAGAGGATAGTTCTCTTTTTTTATCATCTCTCGTAACTTGTCTTTTAATTTTTCGGGCAGATCTTTGCCATGTTGCGATATCTGATCAACTAACATCACAATCATTTGATAGAACTTCTTCTTAAACCAATTCATGCTTATCTTAAGATCGATAAAGACCCCAACATAGAATAGCTCAGACTTTCGATAACTCACTTCCATTATATCTTCCCCGAGTCGAAGAAGCTTTGCTAGCGCCACTGGATGATTAATGATACTGGCCTTTGGTACCCCTTGGTCGATTAGATCTTGCATTCCTTCACAAATCGTTTTCAGGTAATCATCTGCTGTTTCACAAAGATCTGCCTTCAAGCACAAGCTATCTACCGCTTTTTTGTAGTAGGAATCGTAATTTTCTGTTGATAACCGGGTTTGAGTTCCCTCGCTCCACAGTTTTTTGTAATTTGCTGCTGTCAATTTTCGGGCCATAGGTTAGAGATTCTGGGTTAGCTGTCAAATTCAGCTTAGCAAAATAAATAACGCCTAGCAACATAGTTTTTCAGTTACGCAAATCTAATAACTTAGGGGTTTTTCCCGTTCGTGAATTCCTCAAAAAATTGCCACTGCCAAATTGCAAGTGCCTAGAAACGTAGTCAAAGCTTCTGGTTTGCTTTAAATCTTCAATTTGATAGATATCCCTCAAGAACTGTTCTCGATCGAGATCATCTTTAACTTCCAAGACCAGATATTCATTTGCCTCTTCATCTTCTTTGATCTGAACTTGAAAATCACAATTCAAACCTTGTTTAAAAAGAGCTTTTTCAATATCACTGAGTTCAATTCTTGAAGACCAAATAAGTATCTTTTGATCGGCCCTGCCTAATAGCTTAAACCTTATCTTGCCATCATTTTGCCTGGGGAGAATTTCGATACGGTCTCCACAGGGATAGTCAACCACTGGTTCTGTTTCACGCAACTTAGAAGTTATATAACCTTGCCCGTCTTTTATATCCAAGTGCACCAATTCATCAAAAAGAATATGCTCACCCGTCTCTCCTTTTGGATCTTGATAACCAATGGGACCACTATCCACACTTGCGTAACCTGCAGAGACGAACTGCTTCACGCCCCAATTATCTTGAATCTGTTTTTTAGCTGATAAACTCAAAGCCTCTCCTGCATAAAAAACCATTTCAATTTTAAGACCTGCTGTTTGCATGCTCAAATCTTTTAATAAAGAAGGTATCCCAAAGACGGCCTTTAATCCAAACTTCATTGCAACAGTTTCAAAATAAGCAGGATCGATATTGGAACCAAACGGGAATTGCCATGCACCAAAACTCTCTAGCGCCAATTGAATGGCGTTGAATGAAGACCACATATTACCGGCAGCAAAAAGATTTCCTACCTTATCCCCTTTCTTTAGTCCTAGTTCTTGATAGGAACGACCAAGTGCTTTTGAAGTAAAAAAGAATTCGTCATAGGTATAACGAGAGAACTTTGGCGCGCCGGTTGTTCCGCCAGATGCATATGAATAGCCTTCAAAAATATTTTTTTCATCTTCTCCGCTATCGCTAACGATTGTAGTAAGGCTCATGAGGTTAAATTCACCATCATGGGGAGCACCGAGCGTCCCCTCTAGCATCTCTCCTGCTCTACAAAAGCGACTAACACCCACTTGTGAGAGTGCAATAGCGTATTGATCTCGCTCTTTTACACCGGTTTCAAGACCACAGCTTTGCAAATAAAAACGAAAATCATTAAGACTTTTCTTTAAGCTATTTAATGAGTCAAAACTTTTTATCTTGACCGATCCATTTAGTGCTGTCGGCTCTGGAAAGTTATGCGAGCTTAAGCTTGCACTCATATCTTCAGTAAAGATTCCAGGAGTATTGCCTAAAAATTCTTGGTATAGATCTAGCTGCTTCTCTTTTAAAAATTCAACATATTCATTTGGATCAAGATTTTCTCTGGTATAAAACCATGCATTTTTTAATTCGCTCAGAAACTTCTTTCGATCAATAGAAGCTTCTAAATAAATATTTTGTGAACTTGAACATGCCTGTTGATTATAAAAAGTAATATCTTTTACAACCTGACTGTAGTCTAAGTCTTCTAAACCTTTTTGAGTAATAACATGAAATGAAATCTTAGGACCATGAGTGATAAGTTTTTTAGTATAGTCTAAGTTTTCTTTTACATTTCTGATCGCCTCTTCGCCACCCCATATAATCACAGCATCAACAAGGTTAAACAATTGCTTCTCAATTGCCTTATCGCCTCCCCTATATTTGAAAAAACAAACCAGTGAGTGAATCCGAGGAGCGTATTTTTCAAGGGAATTTTGTAATTCTATAACAATGTCTGAGGTTATGTCAGAGTACTTTACGATATTTATATTTTTACTCAGAACACCCATAATCATCGAATCAATCAGTCCGAGAGCAATATTAGATGCACTTATATGCAAAAGCTTACCAAGAGGAGCATAATGTACACGACCTTTAAAACCTTTTCGATGAGTAAAACCATCGAGTGCGTACTCATCCCCTAATTCGATCAGAATGCGTTTTCTAAGTGAAAATGAATCGAAAAGATCACCAATAATTTCTAAATCAGTTCCTGCATATTTTTTACCGAATTCGCCTTGCTCAGACCAAACCTCTTGCAGCGTATGAAACTCCTGCAAAATTTCGCTGATGCTAGGTAGGTTTGCAGGAAATGTTTCAAGATAGTGCGTGACATCTTTTACGGATTTCGCAATCATGACATCAACTCCAAAGCTTTAAGGGCGCAACCTTTATTTTTTGAGACACCGGCCCTACCAATTAATTCTAAATAAAAGCCTTTTTCGTCTTCTAAAATCCTCCCCCAATCTGTAGTGAGAAGAGAGATTGATGGAAAAGAGGTTAAATAGGTGCTGATAAATTGAACGAGCCCTACTTCACCAGGCCTTAAGCAGACCAGTGTCCTAGGGTCTCGGATAAGAACTCGAGCGTAATTAGGAATCCTTAGGCGGCCTACTTCATCATCAACATAAGGAACCCCATGTTCGACCATTCCAAAGAGATCCCGAATATTTGACTTTGGTATCCCAAGGGAGTTGGCCACTAAATCTCTAAAGACCGATTTTTCGATCTTTTGATCTTCCTTTTGTTTCCAACCACCACCGGTCTGAACCCATGAATCCTCACCTAGGTTTAATTTTAAATTATGTTTTGCAATCAATTCATAAAGAAAGGCTGGAAACCCTAATATACGAGTCGAGTACTCTGAGGCTTCAAACTCTTTAAGCTTTGCTAGAGTTTTTTCTTCGTCGTATTGAAACTCACTACCATCAAATTGAAAGGTATAATAAACCTCTGCCTTATCAGTAAAGCCTGTTAATAATTCATCAGTAAAAGCAGTACCAACATCGCTTGCCACAGCAGGATCATAGGTAAAACAGAGATAGTTATATTTTTTCTGCGAAGTTATTCCTAAATCTCGATGAACATTATAGGCAAGAGTTTTTACTCGATCCAAAGAGCACTGATCTAAAAAAATTTGACTCCTTTGCCCTGATGTTCCTGAACTTCCTAGGGTCAAGACAATATTCTCTTTTGGCCCGGTGATGATTTCATGATATTTGAAAAGATTAACCATGGTATAGGGAAGTTTATCTAAATCATCCAGACTCTCAATTTTTTTAAAATTATTTTTTTCGAGTAAGAATTTAAAAAAATCACATCCGTCTCTATGCACAGAGATCGCTTCATTGAGTGAATCTAAAAAAAGGACATCGTTTTTTTTAAATGCAGGTGCATTAATTAGTTCATCTGTTTTCATTTTTTAAAATAATTCCCTAAGAATTTACTCTCCCAAAGAGAAATATAATTTCTAAGATACCGCTCATTAGCGCCGGTAAGTTGTAAGTTATTAAAATCTAAAACTTCAAATGAGCGGCTGAAGACGGCATAGTCATAGCGTTTCTCCCCCTCTGATTGAAAGGCTGGCAAATAACCACAAGGAATAAACTTTGCTCCTAAGACTTTATTGAGAATATTCATTCGGTTGGCCCGAATTATGACTTCAATATAGCGAATCCCTCGGTCTCTTAAGAGGTTAGACACTTTTAAAAATAGATCCGTAAAAGAAACTTCCCGGTCGATCTTACAACCAAGGATCACGCAATGCTTGTCGTACTCATTTACATAAGCGAAAAGCTCAATATTCTCAGCAGGAGAAGTGATCCATAAATTCGGTTTATGAAAGGGAAAAAAGGCTAAGTCTATTTCGTTACTTGCTTTGAGTTTCTTATAACGATTCTGAGTAAAACTAGGAGCACTGTCTACCACTTCCAAAGCAGGAACTTCCCCGTAATAGTTTTTCTCAGTCCAGAGATCTGCTTTTTTCATCGCAGGCAAACTAATATTCTCTCTGACAATCTCAAAAAGATTATAAATATCAGGATGCTGCTCAAAACTCTCATACCTTTTAGAAAGTGCATCACCAAAATACATCGCCGCCAATGCATGGGTTTCATAATCCCTAGTTTTATGAACATTAGGAAAAATCCCTAATTGCTTAAACCCCATATTGGCAGTCAAAACCTGTGCTGCCTTATGTACAGTCCTTGTAGTAATATAAAGAACTTCTAGACCTCGAGTGCTATTTTGAATATCTTTAATCCCAAACTCGATCATTTTCTGAGTGATATTATGACCACGATAATCAGGATGAACCACTGCCCCTCCCGCCTTACCTAACATATACTCTTCGTTGTAAAGAAAAAGTAAGCAAGCAATTACCTTACCCTGATCTTTAACTAGATAAATTCGCTTGGAATCATCCAAGAGAGATTGCCTCAATTCCTGAGGTCCGTGAAAACTTCTGTCTGGATAAAGACCTGTGTAGGCAAGTTGATACAAGTCTAAAATTCCTACGATATCATTCAATGTGGCCAAAACTATTGGAAATTCCATGTCTCCTTATAACTCAAATTCGGTTTTAGAGCCAAAGTTGTATGCAGTTTTTACATAGATAAAAAGTCTTTAATATTAGCTATTTAACTGGTAAGAGTAATTATGATTTTTGCCCTCGTTATCTCTGCATTTTTAACATCCATCATTTCAGGCGTGGCCGGGATGGCCGGAGGAGTATTACTCCTATCACTTATGACCTTTTTTTTAGATATTAGGTCCATTGTCCCCATTCACGGAGTCGTGCAGCTGGTAAGCAATAGTTCGCGTTGTTGGTATCTTCGCCAAAATGTGAGGATGGATTTTTTCTGGCCTTTTATCTTAGGAGCACCTCTTGGTTTTGTTGCCGCTTATTTCATTTTAGGTCAAATAGAAAAAACTCAATACCTTTACCTATTTTTATCGATACTTATTTTTTGGGCGCTATTTAAGCCCAAAAATCTTCCAGAGATTAGGTTAAGATCTTACCAATGGGCAATTCTAGGTTTTTTCAGTGCCATCCAGGGAGCATTGGTTGGTGCTACAGGTCCATTACTTGCGATCTTCTACCTCCGCTCTGATTTAAAAAAAGAAGAGATTGTCGCAACCAAAGCGATGCAACAGTTAACCACGCATCTTTTTAAAATTCCTCTTTTTCTAAGCCTTGATTTTGCTTACAGTGAATTTTTACTACTTATCACTTTGATGTCTGCCGCCACTATTTTAGGAAGCCTTGTGGGAGTTAAAATTTTGAAAAGCCTACCAGAAAACTTTTTTCAAATAATATTTAAATCTTTATTGTTCTTAGCTGCAATAAGAATGGTTTATAAATTCTATGAGGCCATGAATGTCTGAAACGAAAGTTATCGCACTCTCTTCTTTAACTGCCATTGTCGCAGAGATTTTTTTAGTCTTTATTATTTATTTTAATCCCCACAAGCTCGCGCCCATATATGATACTGAGCTTCAAATATGGATAAATGCACTAATGAATTTAGGTGCAGCAATTTGTTTGGCGGTTGCTTTTTACTTCATCAAAAAAAAGAAAAAATCTGAACATGTACTGATGATTCATTTGGCCCTGCTTTTTTCGGCACTTTTTTTAGTGAATTATATTTTCTACCATATGAGTGTTGGGCACACTGTATTTCGTAACCAAGATTTTAGAGTGCTCTACTTGATCCTGCTTGGAACCCATTTATTAACCTCAGTCATTTCTCTTCCGTTTATCTTTACAACTTATGGATTAGGCATAACTGACAATCTCTTGGCGCATAAGCGACTTGCAAAATGGACTTTTATTATGTGGGAGTATGTAAGTGTGACGGGTGTTTTGATTGTTTTAATGTTGAAGTTTTTAAATACAGGCCCTCTCTAAGAGGGACCCATATTTAAAAGTAAAGAATTACTTTGCCATGATGTCGTGAGCTCTAATAGTCTTTCTACCATTAGCTTTTGCTCTTGTTTGAGCTTGCTCAACTAGCCAGTAAACGTACTCATTTAGACCTTCAAGAGCGTCTGAAGAAACCATAAAAGTTTCTTTTCCAGCACCTTTAAGAGCTTCTTTTGTTTTAGAACCAACTAGTAACATTTCTTTTTTAGCTGCAGTTTTCTTTGCCATGTTTGATCTCCTTGTCATAAAACACTTATAAAATTGTTAATTTAGATCGGAAAAAAGTCAAAGTTAAATCCAAGAAAAACCCCAGAAAACCGGCACTACCAAGCATTTCATGACGTTATAAGGTAAATAACTCGGCGCGCACACAAATCAACGCACCTCACCTAGCACTCAATTGCCTCTTGAATATTTTTTAGAGTAATTTCCCACAAAGTTTTTCTCGCCTCAACAGAGGCCCAGGCCACATGTGGTGTTAAAATCAAGTTCTTATTATTTAGAACTTCAACCAACTCTGAAGATGCATTCATGGGCTCCGTCTCAATAACATCTAAGGCGAACTTAATATTTTTCTCATTGTTCTTCAAAAAGTCTCTTAATGCCATTTCATTTATTATTCCACCACGACCGACATTTATAACTCTACAATTGGCTTTTAATTTCTCTAATTCATTTTGTGATAATAGATTTTTAGTATCTTTATTTAAGGGAGCATGTATTGAAATAATATCAGAAGTTGAAAGTAATTCGTCTAGCTCAACTTGTTTAAAGGCCTGCTGATTATTGTTCCCACTCGTAGAATAATACTGAACAGTGGATCCAAAACTTTGGGCGATAGTTGCAACTTTTTGCCCAATATTCCCAAGCCCAATGATCCCCCATCTTAGCGCACTTAACTCGTGAAAGCGGTTGAAGTAAGTAAAGCTCGAATGATCAATCCATTTTCCCGATTGAGTGAATTGCAAATAATCATCTAAATCATGAACAAGTTTAAACACCATTGCAAAAGTATGAGTAACTACAGAATCTGTGCTATAACCTTTGGCATTCATAACTTTGATACCATTCATATGTGCGTAGTCGGTATCAATATTATTAACGCCAGTTGCAGTTACTATGATTGCTTTAAGCCTAGGTAGAGCTTTCATTGCCTCAGCATCAATAATAACTTTATTGGTGACGATAATTTCTTTTTCTCGGCAACGCTCGATTAAATCACTCGCCTGTGTCTGTTGATATACCTGCGCATTTTCTGGCAATCCAGAAAGCTCCAAATCTCCTAATGTTCCTGCATCAAGAACAACTAGCACCTAGAGGTGACCAAGAAATTGCTTAATGATTGCATTTGCAGATTCCGAGTTAAAAGGTTTGCCCCCGTTAACAGAAATCATTCTCGGAATAACGACTGAGCCAATATGGTTGAGCATTTGTCCCATCGCCATTTGATATTTCATGCCGGGTCCACCTGAAGAAGTGGCAAGTAATGAAAATTTACCATTGAACGCCATTCTCCAGTCCTTATCAGATGTACTTAACCAGGCCATGAGATTATTAAAAACAGGCGGCATACTACCATTGTATTCCGGACCGACAAAGATAAAGCCTTTTGCCGCTTTTGCAGCCTCAGTAATTTCTGAAATTCGACTAGGGCAACCTTCTTTTTGCCTTGTAGTCGTATACATCGGTAGATTTTCAGACTCTAAAAAAACCATCTCATACTTTTGGCCATGTTCATTTAAAATTTCACCAATATTCTCGGCTAGGTTTTTATTAGTTCCATTTGTCGCAACAAATACCAAAATCTTACTCATCTAAACTCCTCTTACAAAATGGCAAATCGGGCCGAAACCACCCTTATATTTCTTATCATAATATTTTTGATGATACTCTTCTGCTGGATAAAAGGTTTTGAATTCATTTACTTCCGTAACGATTTTATCGGCATAAGCACCACTATTATTTAACGCCTCTATGATCTCTTTGGCCATTTCAGCTTGCTCTGGTGTGTGAGCAAAAATCGCCGAACGATATTGAGTTCCACTATCTAGCCCTTGTCTGTTTAAAGTCGTGGGATCGTGTAGTTTAAAAAATAGCTCCAAAAGCTCTTTATAACTAATTTGATTGGAATCAAACTCAACTTGAACCACCTCTGCATGCCCTGTATCGCCTCTACAAATCTCTTCATAGGTAGGATTGGTGGTTGATCCCCCTGCATACCCCGAGGTAGCTTTCAAAACACCTTCTGTTTTGGATAATATAGCTTCAACACCCCAAAAACAACCTGCTCCAAGTGTGGCGAATTCAATATCAACTTGTTCTGAATTCTTTTCTTCAAAAAAATGATGATACGCTTTCAGCTCATCGCTACCAAGCACATTCTCTTTTGATACAAATTCAAGCGCTGCTGAGTTGATACAATATCTAAGTCCAGTAGGTGCCGGTCCATCCGTAAAAAGATGTCCCAAGTGCGAATCTGAACTTTGCGAGCGAACTTCTGTTCTTCTCATACCGTGGGAATCATCATTTTTTAAAACAATATGATCAAAATTTATCGCTTTATAAAATGAAGGCCAGCCACAGTTTCCAGGAAATTTATGGAGAGAGCAAAATAAGGGTTGGCCCGAAATAATATCTAAATAAATTCCGGGCTCGAAAAAATCCCAAAATTCATTATCAAATGGTGCTTCAGTCCCATTTTTTTGAGTCACTTCAAATTGTATCGGAGTCAAATCTTCAAGCTTTTTCATAGAGGCCATTATAAACAAATTTTCCCAACAATAAAATATATCTAACAGAAAATTAATTAAGAAAATAATTTAGCTTAATTCCCTCCACAAACTGTCGAGAAGAGATGTTCTACTGGAGGATCTCATGAACAAATTCGAATTTAATTTTCAAAATTTAGCTGATGTATGGACAAAAAACCAATTAAAAAACGTAAGTCGCCAGGCCAAATATGCATACCTAAAAGGAAACCGTTGGTCGAAAAAACTGATAAAAAGAAATTGGCATAATGATTGGGAGAACTTGGGTCAGTTTTACTTTGCTAACAGGGCGATCGTGGCCGGAGCAAGCCATAATTTACCTTTTAAAACGTTAAGCTTACTTGGAGAGCTTTTAACTCAAGATACCTTTAAGGATGAAATTAATCAGATTATCAAAGAAAATGTCCTAAAATTTGAAGGACATTACTTTAAACTCGATGACCCTGAGAATCAGAACAAAATAAGAAAGGCCTTGAGAACTTATAAATTTCAAAAAGCTGATAAATTTGCGGCCTAATGGGTCAAAATGGTTTATAAACCCGTCATGGGAAATTTTATAAATGGTCAAAGATGGTACAGCGAGGGTGAGCCTGAACTTGGTTTAGGTTTAGTGGAAGTAATTGAGGCAAAAACAATTACTTTGAGCTTTCCCCTCGCTAACGAAAAAAGAACTTATAACGCAAAACATTCACCTCTTAAACGCTTCTCATTGAAAGCTGGTGATGAATTTAAAACTCTAGATGGAATAAGTGCCATTGTCGCCGATGTCCAAGAGATGAACGGAGTTTTGTTTTATCTTACAGATACCCAAGAAGTAGTGCCTGAGATGCACCTTCACCCAAAAATTGACTTAAATTCTTGTGCCGACAGAATTCTCGCCAAAAATTTCGATCCTCCAGAATTCTTTAACCTTCGCTACCAAAGCTATCTTGCCCAAAGAAAATACCAAGAACTTCCGCACAAAGGCTTTATTGGTTGTAGTATTCGACTTATTCACCATCAGCTTTTTGTTGCCAGTAAAGCGACAAAAACTCTACCGGTTAGGGCCATGCTTTGTGATGAGGTTGGTCTAGGAAAAACGATTGAATCCGCCTTGATCTTAAATTCGCTAGCAAAAAAGGAACTGATCGATAGATGCTTAATTGTAGTGCCAAGCAGTTTAGTTAACCAATGGTTTGTTGAACTCTACAAAAAATTCTATTTAAGTTTCTCTATCTGGTCTGAGGAAACTGATTTTGAATTTAGTAATTTTCTTATTATTGGGCTGAATGAACTTAATGAAAATATTGAAATGTTCCAAGAAGAACTTCCTAAATATAATTGGCAATGTTTTATTTTTGATGAGTCTCACCAAAATGACTATAAGGGAAAACTCCATTTCCTTAATGACCTCACAAAACATGCTGTGGCAAAAGTACTACTTTCGGCCACACCCGAAGTTCTAGGGGAAGAAAATCTATTTAACCAGCTTCATTTCCTAGACCCAGACAAATACCAGGATTTTGAGCGCTTTAAAAAACAGCAAACAAAATCATTTGAAATCTCTGAGTTAATTCGTGCTAATGATATCGATAAGCTCCAAGACTATTTAGGCCTTAATATTGACGACCTAGATGACGCCATTCAGACCATCATCGATATTCATGGAACAGGTAGATCGTACTATAGAAACGCGAGAGCAAGTTTGCATCAAAATCTTTTTAAAGAAAGAGTTAAAAATCCGATCGCTATTTCTCCAGATGGAAAGCTTTCAGATAAGCTTGTTTTTGATTCAAAGCTTGAGCATCTTCTGGCCTGGATGAAAAAACACCCAGATGAAAAAATGCTTATAATTGCTCACTCTAAAGCGCTTATTTTAAAAATTCAAAAGAACCTCTTGGAACTTGCGAACCTTAAAATTGCAGTTTTTCATTCTGAGCAGTCACTACTAGAAAGAGATAGGCAAGCTGCGTATTTTGCTGATGAAAAAGGAGCGCAACTGCTGCTTTGTACGGAAATTGGATCTGAAGGACGAAATTTTGAGTTCTGCCATCACCTATTTCTTTTTGACCTCCCTCGAGTTCCAGAACAACTCGAGCAACGTATTGGACGTCTAGATAGAATCGGTCAACAGCACCCTATTCAAATTTATATCCCATACATTACAAAAAGTTTTGAGGAAATCATCTTTCGCTACTACAACGATGTGCTTGAAATTTTTGATGCTCCATCATTTGCTGTAAGTAAATTTCACCAGAATAACAGAGAAAAGATTCGTGAGTTAGTCGAATCAAAATTTGATCAAGAAATACTCAACTCGACCATTGAGAAAATGCAGGCAGAATACCTAGAGCTCAAAAAAGAGTTGGCACTAGGTAGAAATTATTTGGTCGAAAGAAATTCATACAATCACGATTCCGCAGACAAAATTGTTAGTGAAATAACGGAATTTGAATCTCAAAACCCAGTCCTACCTTTTCTTCAGGAGGTATGTGAGCAGGTGGGTATCCGCGCCGAAGACTTAGATGCTGGCTCAGTATTTTTTGAACCATTAGATAATATGTATATCCCTTCGTTTCCAGGTCTACCGCAAGAAGGAATTAGCTACGCAACTAATCGCGCCAAGGCCAGTGCAAGGGATGACCTGCATTTATTAAACTGGGAAAGTCCTATCGCTCAAGGCGCACTTGATTTGTTTTTAAAAACTCCTCTAGGAAACTGTTCTTTTGCTTTTGTTGAGAAGGTTAAGGCCCCGTTATACCTTGAAGCTATTTACACGCTTGAGTGTGTTGATGAAATGAAGCACAGAAGCTCCCTCTTTTTACCATTAACTCCAATAAGAGTACTCATTGATGTGCAAGCAAAAGATGTAACAAGAGAAATCCCTAAAAAACTGATCGATCAAAACACGTTAAAATCCGCACCAGATTTTGATTGGGGCAGAATTCCTCAAGACATACTGAAGCGCTTAATCGATGCCTCAAAAGGGCAATTAAAAGCAAGAGTGACAAAGTACAAGACTGATTCGCTTGAAAATGCAGACAAATACTTTCAAAAAGAAATGGATAGACTGCATGAATTGAAACTTGAAAAAGACTTATTAGCAGAACATTTAAAAGAACTCGAAAGTCTACGAGAAGCGACTCTTAGTTCAATTGGGTCTGCTAAAGTTCAAATGGATGCAGCCAGATTAATCCTTAAAGCGGATTGATTTTAAATTAGGAATTAAACTTTTAAATAACTCAGTGACCAAGGTACTTTCTTCGGCACTGAGTTTTTTATTCACTGCCAAAGTAATTTCCTCATCGGCAACATCTTCTAGGTCAATTTCCACATTAAAAAACTTTGGATTTTCATAAAGGCCCTGGGCCATGACCTCTTCCAAAAATTCAATCTGCTCTGAAAAAGACAATTCAAAAAAATTATCTATTGCCTTTAATTCTTTGGCCTCTATTCCACTAAGCTTTTTATAAAGTGCCGTATTTAAAGAAAATAGATCTAAAAACTCAGGAGAATAAAAACTTAGCGCTGGAGTAGACCTTTCATCCCGCAAAAAATGATCCAGCTCTTTAGAATTTATACGATTGAGTGACCCTATTGGCCTGCCGTTTACAAGCTCCATAAGAGCATCCAAGATATTGGCGTAGCTTCCCTTCAAATTAGTCTCTATGGACAAAATATTCAGCTCGTCTTCGCTTTTTACATCATACTTAACTTTCACCCACTCATTTAAAACAGGCAGCTTAAAATCAAAAGAATCGCCGCCTACGGCGCTGCTTCCAATAAATATATTTTTTCGCTCTAAAATTCTTTTTGAAAATTCCATGTCATTGCCAAAAAAAAAGGGAGATCTACTGACCTCCCTCTTGTATCAAGTATATCAAAATTTATTGATGTAAATGAGTTCCTTCTGCAAAAGTAGGATCATTTTCAACTTCTAATTTTCTCTTCGAAAGAGCTCTTCCGACAACAAAAATGAAAAGTCCAAAACCACCAACAAGTTGTGCTATTTGAACCACACCATATCCAGAGATATGAAGATTATGGTGGTGAAATACCTTAGGTGCAACCATTAGATAAAGGTCTAAAAAGTGACCTAAAAGAATGATTGAAGCAATTGTCTTAAGAACCGCTGGAGATCTCTTTGCCTTTCTAGTCATTAATCCAAAGAAAGGAACTGCAAAGTTAATAAACAGATTAAAGAAAAACAATCCATTCCAGTGGTGATGTCTCAACACATAATACTCAGTTTCTTCAGGGATATTTGCATACCAGATTAGTAGGTATTGAGAAATCCAAATATAGGCCCAAAAAACACTGAAACCAAACATCCACTTCCCAAGGTCATGATAATGATTCTCGTTAACAGAGTTTTTAAAATATCCATTTTCTTTAAGCGTAATCACCGCCAGAGTAATGAAAGCGATACCGCTTACAAAAGACCCGGCAAAGATATAAACACCAAAAATAGTTGAAAACCAATGTGGCTCTACTGACATAATCCAGTCGAATGCCGCGATACATATTGTTAAAGCAAAAAGAATAATACTAATTGCAGAGAACCCAAGGTGCTTTTCAGCAATTGACTTTCCATTAGCACTATCCATTTGCTCAGACACTTTTCTATGTCTGTAACCAATAAAGTTCCAAATAGCAAAAATTAGAATCATCGTGATAATGAATCTTGGCTCATTTAACCAAGCTACTTTTGCACTTAAAATTGGATCATTTGCTACTACTTCCTTATGTGTCCACTCATAAACTGAATGAAGACCAGCACAGCTTGCAATCATTAGAATCATTGCAACAGGTAGAAACGCAGACATCGCTTCAGGCACTCTTTTATACGGAGTCAGCCAGCTTGCTTGAACAACACCAGAAAGACTTAAAAGAAATAAACTCGAAACAGCTACCGTTGTGAAATAAAGCGAGAACACTAAATAGTCAACCCAACCTACATAAGAATTCAATCCAAAAGAAACCGCAAGAGCAACTACTCCAACTGCGATAAGTACTAATGAAATTTGTTTTAATTTACCTTCAAATACGTATTTACCTTCCACGTTACTCTCCAATTACTTCTTTAATTTCTTTGCCGTGGTGAGATCCACCCTTCATAATGAACTCTCTAACATATTCAGCAACAAGCCATCTATCTTCAGGGTATAACTGTTGTGCGTGAGAAGCCATGTTCCCCCACCCTTCAGTAATTACTCTGTAGATATGTCCACTTGGTGTCTCATATTCACCATTGTCATTTTTACGAGCCCATCTCTTTCCATCTCTTCTCTTCTTGCCTGCAAATGCCGGAGGAGCTGGAAAACCACCTTTAGTAACAACAAGACCGTCTCCATAACCTTTAACACCGTGACAAGCTGAACAAGTTCTTTCAAACAAAATTTTTCCACGTTTCCACTCATAAGCAGTCATTGGACCTTCATGTGGATTTTTAACTACTATTAATTTTCCTTGCTCATCTAATTCCCCTGGAAGCCAACCTCTTGCGATTGTTCCCTCAGGTGCTGGTTGCATTGCTTGACCATTTTCAAAAACAGTACTTGGTGCAAATGCTTCAAGAGCTTCAGAATGCATCATATCGTTGATCAAAGAATAACCCGTTGAGTTTCTTCCCCCTGAACAACTTACCAATATTAAACTGAGTAATAGAACCTTCATATTATCTCCTATGGATTCATATCCACGTTTTGAATTTTAACTTCTAAGGCACCATGCTCTCCAAAAAGAGCCTTCGCATCCTCAAAATTTACTTTATCCTTATCCATCGCAACGACAAACTTATTACAAGTTTGCTCAGGGTGCATGATTACAGGACTCTTCCCAGGAAATAACTTGTTATAAACAAGAAACGCTAGAACAGTACTGTGAGCTGCAAAAAGAACAGTTAATTCAAAAGTAATAGGAAGAAAAGCAGGCCAAGAGATAAATGGCTTACCACCAACATTAATTGGCCAATCAATTGCCATCGTCCAAACCTGATAACTAGCTGCAAATAATAACCCTGTCGCCCCAGCACCAAATGTTACATATGGTAGAAATGAGCGCTTAATTCCCATCGCATCGTCTAAACCATGCACCGGAAATGGAGTATATACATCATAGATATCAATATTCTTATCTCTCGCCTTAAAAGCACTTTTAAGGAGTTTTTCTTCATCATCAAAAATAGCTACTATAAAATCTTTTTTCATATTCCTTCCTAATGATCATGCCTTGCAAATTTATAAACAGACTTAACTTCTGCAACAGCGATACCAGGTAATACTCTGATAAAGATGAAGAACAAGGTAAAGAAAAGCCCAAACGTTCCAATAAAGGTTACGATCTCAACCCATGTTGGTGAATACATTGACCAACTTGAAGGAAGGAAATCTCTGTGTAATGAAGTCGTGATGATAACAAAACGTTCAAACCACATTCCAATATTAACAACGATCGACAGAATAAATACAACCACTAGGTTATTTCTCATTTTCTTGAACCAGAAAAATTGAGGTGAAATAACGTTACAGCTAATCATTGACCAATAAGCCCACCAGTAAGGACCAGTTGCTCTATTTATGAAACAATATCTCTCATACTCATTTCCTGAGTACCAAGCGATAAAAAATTCGGTCCCATAAGCAAGACCAACAATCATACCAGTTACAAGGATAACCTTACACATAGCATCAATATGCCCCATAGTGATATAGTTTTCCCAGTTCAAAACCTTTCTTGTAATAACAAGAAGAGTGATAACCATAGCAAACCCAGAGAAAATCGCTCCCGCTACGAAGTACGGAGGGAAAATTGTCGTGTGCCACCCTGGAATTACTGAAGTTGCAAAGTCCATAGAAACGATTGTGTGAACAGATAGAACTAGTGGAGTTGCAAGACCTGCAAGAACTAGTGACATAACTTCCCAGTGATGCCAAGTTCTGTTTGATCCATTCCAACCAAATGAAAGCAATCCGTAGATCAACTTTCTAATACTTGATTTTGTTCTATCTCTAACTGATGCAAGATCCGGTAAAAGACCCATATACCAAAATACTAGCGATACCGTTAAGTAAGTTGAGATCGCAAAAACGTCCCAAAGAAGCGGAGATCTAAAGTTAGTCCATAAAGAACCATGTGTATTTGGATAAGGAAAAACCCAGTAAAGTAACCAAGGACGACCGGCATGAATCAAAGGAAAAATCCCCGCACACGCAACTGCAAAAATTGTCATCGCTTCAGCTGCTCGGTTAATCGCTGTTCTCCATCTCTGTCTAAAGATAAGAAGAACCGCTGAAATAAGAGTTCCAGCGTGACCAATACCAACCCAAAATACGAAGTTAGTAATGTCCCATGACCATCCAATAGTCTTGTTAAGTCCCCAAGTTCCGATCCCAGTACCAACTTGATACGCAACAGTTAAAAAACCGATGGTCAAGATGAGGGCAGAAATTGAAAAACCAATTAACCACCCTTTTGAAGGAGCTTCTTCTAGGGTGTCTAAAATGTCCTCAGATATCTGCTTATACGTTCTATCTTCTGGAACAAGTCTCTGTCTTAGTTCTGATACTACGTCCGACATAATAATCCCTTATTTATTCCTAATTTTTGTTAAATAGTTAACTCTTGGTTGAACATTCAGCTCCTCTAGAACTACGTACTTTCTTTCATCAGCAAGGTACTTAGAAATCTTTGAATCTGGGTTGTTCATATCACCAAAAATGATACCGTCTTCAGAAGGACAAGACTGCTGACAAGCAAGCTTGATGTCACCATCTTTCAGCTCTCTACGCTCGCGTTTTGCAGTAAGTTTACCTTCCTGAATTCTTTGAATACACATAGAACACTTCTCCATGATCCCACGTGTTCTTTGAGAAACATCTGGGTTGAGAACCATTTTTTCTACTTCTTCACCACGGTCATAGTTGAACCAGTTAAATCTTCTAACTTTATAAGGACAGTTGTTTGCACAATATCTTGTTCCAACACATCTGTTATAAATTTGTTGATTTAAACCATCAGCTGAATGCACAGTTGCAAGTACTGGACAAACGTTTTCACAAGGAGCGTTTTCACAGTGTTGACATAACATTGGCTGGTGTACAACTTCTGGTTGATTATCATCACCTTTATAGTAACGATCTAGTCTTAACCAGTGCATATCTCTTTTATTTGCAATTTCTTGCTTCCCAACAACAGGAATATTGTTTTCAGCATTACAAGAAATGATACAAGAAGAACAACCTGTACAACTTGTCATATTAATTGCCATCGCCCACTGATGCCCATCTTTCTTATGTTCAGGATAGATATCAACATCAGCCAACTTGAAAACTTTTGTATTACCAGCTTTAGGGTTTTTAGTGTACTCAGCAAGAGTCGTCTCTCTAACGATGTCACGACCTTCCATGTATTGATAAGTTTGAGTCCTAGCAATTGTTGCACCAGTTCCAACTTTTTTCATCTCACCAAAAGATGCATTGTACTGATAAGAACCATTCACAAATTTAGTTAAAGCGTAAGCGTTTACCCCAAGATTTTTAGAAACTTTACCACCAACTTTATGCCCATAACCTACGGCCACGGCTACAGCATTCTGTGCCATACCTGGCTGAACAATAACTGGAAGTTTTAAAGTAGTATTCCCAGACTTAAGCTCAACCACATCACCTGTTGCAAGGCCTTGAGCTTTTGCGTAACTAGGCGACACTAGAGCGTGGTTATCCCAAGTTGCTTTAGTGATTGGATCCGGAAGTTCTTGTAACCAAGGGTTATTAGCAAGAGCACCGTCACCGATTGCATAACTTTTGAATGCTAAGAATTGAAGACCAGCACCTTCTTTGTAGTTTTTAACTAGGTTTGCATAAACCTTTACATCACCTAGTCTGTAAGAAGTCGAAGCTGGACTATTATTAATTGTAATAACACCATCATGAAGAGTCTTATTCCAAGCAATCTTTCCATTCCATCTAGCTTTCATAAATTCATAAAAGCTTCCAGACTTTCCAGCTAAACTCATTAATGTCTCAGTCCACATTCTAGTCCCATATAAAGGTTGAATTACTGGCTGAACCATTGAAAGTTCTTGGCTTGATACCATTTCATCTGACCAAGACTCATAGATATGATTTGTTGGAGCAACAAAGTTTGAAAGCTTAGAAGTAGCCGTTTCACTTTGTACCATTGCAACTTTAACTCTAACTTTTGATAGAGCGTCAGTTAACTCCTTAGACTCACCAAGCGCGTAAACAGGATCAACCCCTGCGAACATTACTGCTCCAACTTGCCCTGATTTCATTTGAGAAATCAAAGAGTTAAATTCTGAATCTTTTGCAATTACTTCATACTCTTTATTCCCTACGAAAATTGATTTTCCGTAGTTCCCTAGAGCATTATTTAGAGCGTTGATAAGAACTTGAATATTTTTATCATTTGAACCGCTTAAAACTAAACTGGTTTTTGCTCCCTTTAATTCTTTAATTAATTGGGCCACAACTTCTTTGTTCTCAGCTTTTGCAGCGTGAGAATAACCAGCAAACTCCGCAACTAGTGCAAGAAGAATATCTCTTTGATCCTGCTCAGATCTAGTATATCTGTAATCAGCATTAGAACCAGTTAAGCTCATCATCGCTTCCACTTGAATATGTCTATTCATACCAAGCTCATGCTTAGGGCTTCTTCTTCTTGAATATTTCTTAGAGTTATTTGTGCTAGATCTGTGAGATCCTAAAAAGTCATTTCCAAAAGAAACAACCACATCTGCAGCTTCTAGATCATACTCAGAAAGAGTATAAACTCCATGAGTTGCCTCATTAGCAAGAGCTTCACCAGACTGAGAATAAGCATCAAATGCGATATGCTCAATACCAAGAGTGTTTTTAAGCTCACGAATAAGAGCGACTTCACTCGGAGATCTTAAAGATTTTGTAACAAGTACTTTTTTCCCTGATACTTCACTCAATAGTTTTTTCAGAGAACTATCAAATTGCTCCCAAGAAACTTCTTTTCCTTCAACTGTTGGCTCTTTTAGTCTATTGCTATCATAAAGAGACATTACAGAAGCTTGTGACTGAGCACCTGTACCACCAAAGCCCACGATTGATTTATCGTTACCTTCGATTTTAATAGGGCGCCCCTCTCTAGTTTTAACGAGAACAGGCTCACCATTAAATGTTGATGCATACCAGTTCGCTACACCAGGGATGATGCTGTTTTGCTTGTATGTATAAGGAAGAGCTTTTCTTACCGGTATTTTAATACAACCTGTAAGAGGAAGCGCTGAAACAGAGTAACCCATGATCTTAAGGAAGTTACGTCTAGATTTCTTTACAGAAAAACTATCGAACTCACCATCTTTGAATTCCATCATTTCAGATTTACTAACAACTTTATTTTCTACATCTTGCCAGTATGTCGGTTGTGCTGATTCACATCCGCAACCGGTACCACATGATTCATTTTCTATTTTACTCATATTATCTACCTTTAACTTCTAGTAATGACATTTACTACAATCACCACCGTTACCACTACCTTGGTAAAGATGTGCTCCAGAAGGATAACCTTCCTGAGTAGCAGGATAAGAATCGTTTACCTCTGGATGATCCTTAGGAGGAGCAATTCCATTTTCACGGTGACAGTTAATACACCAACCCATTCCCAGAGTTTCGTGTTGATAATAAACTTCCATCTCCTCAACCGGCCCGTGACATTTTTGACACTGAACACCCGCAACATTTACGTGTTGAGCGTGGTTGAAATAAGCAAAGTCAGGTAAAAAATTAACTTTAACCCACTGGATGTTTTCACCAGAATCAACAGATGCCTGAAGTTTTCTGATCTCCGGAGAGTTAGTTTTTACCTTAGAGTGACAGTTAAGACATAATTCCGTAGGTGGAATATTAGCATGTCTCCCCTTGTCAGCCCCGTAGTGACAATACTGACAATCAATTTGTAATTCACCCGCGTGCTTAGCATGTGAGAATGCTACAGGTTGATCAGGAGCGTACCCCTGGTTGTAACCTAAATTACGAGCTTGAATTACGACAAAAGCACTGAATGCGCCGAAAGCAACAAAGGCTACCAATGCGCCTAAAAGTTTTTTCATAAGCCGTTTCCTTCAACTGGATTTTAAATTAAAAATTTAGCATTATTTTAAGCACTTAAATACCATAGCTCAACACAAATCGACAAACACAATCAAGAAATAATTCAGACAGGTATTAGCGCTCACTGTGTTAAGAACAAGAAAAATAATTTACCTTTTCTTTTTTTTGCATTATGACATTGCCCCTATGAAAAATTTAAGCGAGCAGTTTCAATCCCAAGATTTTATTAACGCAAGTCATTCTCAAAAATGCTACTTTTTCCGAGACGCGCTCCCAGAAGTTGATCTAAATGGTTTGGCATATGAAACAAGTTCGGACATGTTTGAGATGTGCACGAATGAATACTTTCTAAGTAAACTCTTTATCAAAGCGAACGAATGGAAAATCTTACACGCACCTATTGAAGAAGAAATTCAAAATTTAAATTATCCTTGGACATTACTTGTTCATAATCTCGATAAATATAATTTAAATATTAATGATGTTTTAAGGAAATTTGATTGTTTTCCAAAGTGGGCCTTCGACGATATTATGGGAAGTTTGTCCTCTACTGGCTCAGTAACACCGGCACATATTGATAATTATGATGTTTTTCTCCTGCAAATTTCAGGCAAGAGAAAGTGGAAAACTCAATATAGTCCTAAGGAACATTATCAAGAGGATCAACCTTTAAAAATACTAAGTGAGTTTTTACCTGATCAAGAATTTGAATTAAATCCAGGACAGATGCTCTATGTGCCTGCAGGTGTAGCACACGAGGCGCATACAATCGAAGCAGGACTCTCTCTCTCAATAGGTGTACAGTCACTTAACTTGTTAGATGTTTTCATGCAACAAGCTGCTGACAATGCTGAAACTTATTTCACTCCAGAGCTTAAAAAACGTTCAGATAATAATTTAATTGAGTCCAACGATTTCGAACAAATTAAAACGAAAATAATTGAGCACCTTTTATCCTCAACCCTTTTGGAGAATTCTCTTTTGAAATATGTGAATAGGTTTGGCGCTGAAGAGGCGAACCCTGATTTGGATTTTGAAGAATTTTGTCAAAGATTTGAATCGGAGGCGCTCTATCGAAATGAGCTCACTAAATTTATCGCAATCAAAAATGACCAGGAATACAAGTCTAGTATTGGCGATGAAATTATCTCATTAACCAGTTCAGAATATAATGATTTAAAATTTATTTTTGACCAAAATTTAGAATTTGAAATTACTGTGGATAAATATAGAGACCTAAAAGACCTCCTATTTCTTTATTATAAAGAAAACTTTATTTTCTTTGCCGAAGAATCGTAATTTTAACCACCTACATACCTGAGTGATTTAATTCATTTCTTATAAAGATACCCTTATCTCCGATAAGTTAACTGTGAGATATTTGCTATTTATATTAATCTTTTCGACAAGTTTAGTCTGGGCATCAGATAATCCTCTTGCTGATTTGTTGGCCGAGGTTCCCCATGAACAAACTTTAACAGATATACAATTAAAAAGTATTGAAAATGAATTAAAACTACAATCGATGATCATCGAGTCAGTTGAAAAAATTAGAATTGACGGTGGGACCTTTGTAAATATAAATCAGGCCACTTCAGCTACTAGAGACATCATCCTGCAAACGAGTCTAACTCATTATGTTTTTCGAGATGAAATCCAAAAGACTAGATTCACTGAGGCAGTGAAAAATATTTTCACTCCACCAATTATTAAAAATAATCTTCTCGCGTTGGTTGAATTATCAAAGCGATTTGCTTCGTGGCAGGCAAATACTCTGGTATCAACTGCAAGAACTCAGGGACTACTTTATTCAATAGTAAAGTTTATTAGTATTCAACTTGATACCACTGTACCCCTCATAGTTTTAGGTTCGGGAAATTTTGCATTAGGAATTGGAATGCTCTCAGCTCCGATATCTCCGGTGACTATCTTTCCTTTCAAATTAATAAAGGACACAGTAAAAAATTTGGCGCTTACGAAAAGGCTTGGTCTTGCTGAAGCTAGGAATCAATATCAGCTCAATAAGTATGTTGCAGACTTATATAACAAAGGTCTTATGCAACAACTCAGTCTTGTGAATGCCCATTTTGATGAGAAACAATATATTGTCTCCTATCAAAAAGACAGCTGGCTTCGCTCAAAGATCAAAGGGTCAAAATACAGTAGTGAGCTCACATTAAAAAATATGTTCAACTTTATTGAAGACTATCCTCAATACGAAGAGTTTGCTAATGCTCTGAAAAGAAGCCGGGCATCTGAAGAAATAAAGTTGCTTACTCTTTTGACATCGCTAGAAAACCACGCAGAGCCTGAAATAACTCATGCCTTTTTAGAACGCTTTGAGCGCCATATACACAAAACTGAAAATATTGATATCCCTAGGAATCATAGGGCCTGGATTAAGAGAGTTGCAAACGCGAAAAACTTTGAGGAATTTTACCATTATATCAGGAAAATTCCCGAAGACTTTCATCCTAGGATTCTTGAGAAAGTTTGGAGAGAATATATCTTCCCTAAGCTATCTGAAAACCTAGGGGATAAATCTAGCATTCAAGTCTTCAGAGTTTTCAGGCAAATAAATGCAGATTTTGAAACTAAGATTAGACCGACACTAATCCCGGAGAGAAACTATTTCACAGGGGAACAACGCAGCTTATTTATCACGACTATCTTTGAATCTATGGCCGCAATAGGACCATGTGAGTTTATCTATCGTCATGGAGCTGTTGCCCCATGAAGTATCTACTGACTTTTTTATTAATCTTATCCACTTCTATCGTTCAGGCGCAAGACGAATACAAAAGTATTTTAGCTGAAATGCTTCCAGAGGTAGATCTAACAAATGCTGAATACAAAGTTCTGGCCAAGGATCTTGAGATCAATACTTTAATTCTTGAATCAATCAAAGAAGTTCAACTTCGAGGCGGTGAGTTTGCACAGCATGACTCTACCGCAACAGGGTTGAGAAGAGCCGCTCATTTGGCCATAAATGCAAGAAGTGTGCAACTAGGAGATCGAGTCAAACAGAATATTACCGAAGCAATTATGATGTCAGTCCAACCTAAAAAATTGGCGGAGCACTTAAGTACATTTCTCACTAACTTAAAGAAAAATTTCCAAAACAAAGGGGCCTTGCTGTCTCATAGTGCCAGAAGATTTGGTTTACAAGTTGGCTTATTTTACCTTTTGGCCATGCAAGTCGATTATACGATTCCCCTTATTCTAATCTCTACAGGAGAGGTGGCGATCGGAAGTCTACTATTTGCACTACCTTTTTCTTCCGTCTCTACCACTATGTTTGCAAGTGTTAGAAGCCTCGCCAGATACAGGTACATGCTAAAGACTTTAGGTTTTAAAGATACCTTTGAGCACTATAAAATTTTTAAAGAAATGAAGTCATTTTTCAATCGAAGTTTTTTTGGAAAAGACTATCTCGTTGACGTTAATATTGCTGGACTACGAGGAGTTCTCACTGTCGAAGAATCAACAGCAGTTTCAAGGCTTTTTCAAAAATTGGGCTATAAAAAGAACTTAACCTATCAAACTTTAGTCGAATTTTTATCAGAGAGAGGAGTATACCAAAAATATGTGCCTCAATATATTGCAGATTCACCTCAACTAAAGATCGCAAGTGCTTTAAAAATTTTAAGTGAAATTGAGCGTGCAGGAGATATTGATACAATGGCCGCAATACTTCTGCGATTTAGTAATAAGGCCAGTCATATGGATCTCATTACCAATTTAGCACAACAAAAAGTATGGTTTGCAAAGCTTGCTAGTTCGCAAAACATGGAGGATTTATTCTATCACTTCAGAAGGATGCCACAGGATATGGCCCCTCATACTTTTGCAAAAGTCTGGAGAGGGTTTGTGCTTCCCAATCTCTCCAAGTCATTTGGACAATATTTTTCAATTCGTCATTACCGGACTTTTAGAAATCTCTATAATAATTTTGATAAGTTTCTTTTTTCTGATTTAGTGACTAGCAGTAGTACAAATTTAGATAGAGCTCTTGAGAATAGGATTAAAGACTATCTTTTTGAGTCTTTTTCACCACTCAATTCATGTGAGATGGTGTTTAGACAAAGAAGGGGGATCACTCCCCCTTTCTTATAATAGATTAAAAACAGTTGATTGTATGAGTTGCTGAAACGATTCTATCTTGTCTATTGTAGTTGTATAATCGTCTAAAAGCACTTGATCGCGCATAAACAGAAACTGAAATAAACTCTGATCTAGAAGCACCACTTGCGTAGCGAATCCAAACACTTCCTGAGCATCTGTAATCTTGGTTATCATAATTTTGAATCCACACTTCAACGCTATCAGGCCACACAGTTAACCTAGGCCATGGTCTGGCTTTCTCAGCAGCAACAATTGAAAAACTAAATAATCCTACTATTAGAAGTACAAAAAACTTTTTCATCTAACTCTCCTTAAAAGGTTCTTCTTAAAGTTTAACGAGTTTTACAAACCCCCGTCAAAATTAACACAGCGAACAAGTTAAAAAACTGTAAAAACCTTATTCTTTAGGTATGATTACTTTGTCTTTAACTCTAATTTAAGGTGTAAATAAATGGCCAAGAAAAAAGTCGCAAAGAAAAAAGCAACGAAGAAAGTCGCTAAGAAGAAAGTAGCAAAGAAAGCAACTAAGAAAGTCGCTAAGAAAAAAGTAGCGAAGAAAGCAACCAAAAAAGTTGCTAAGAAAAAAATAGCAAAAAAAGCAACTAAGAAAAAAACGGTGAAAAAGCCAGCCAAAAAAGTAGTGGCCCTCAATCCAGAAAAAAATTTAGAGGCTGCTCTTTTAGAGTTAATTAGAATTACTTCGACTGTTATCCCTGATGATGTTCAAGATGTAATTCTGAGCGCGCTTGAGAGAGAACAGGAAAATACTTCTGCGAAATATGCAATGGATATTATTCAAGCCAATATTAAGTTAGCAAAAAATAAAAGTCAGCCTATCTGCCAAGATACGGGAACAATTGTTTTTAAGGTTTATCACCCACCAGGCTTTTTCCAAAACAAATTTAGAAAGACCTGTGAAAAAGCAGTCGTGAAAGCAACTAAGCTTGGGTACCTAAGACAAAACTCTGTTAACTCATTAACAGGGGAAAATAATACGATGAATATCGGTCCAGGCCACCCTCAAATTCATTTTATTGAGCATGCAAAATCAACTACTGAAATTAAGCTTATGCTTAAAGGTGGTGGGTGTGAAAACGTTGGAGCTCAATATGCAATGCCATATGTTGCTTTAGATGCTGGACGTGACCTAGCAGGGGTTAGAAAAGTTATTTTGGATGCGATTCAAAAAGCACAAGGAAAAGGGTGTGGTCCCGGAACATTAGGTGTTTGTATTGGTGGCGATAGAGGTTCTGGACATGTTCATGCTAAAGACCAGCTTTTAAGAAAGTTAAATGATACAAACCCTAATGAGCAATTAGCTGACCTAGAAAGAGATATCGTAGAAACAGCTAACAAGCTTGGTATCGGACCAATGGGCTTTGGTGGAAAAACCACTCTCCTTGCTTGTAAAATTGGTCATCTTAATAGGCTTCCTGCTTCATATTATGTATCGATCTCTTATATGTGTTGGGCCTTTAGACGTCAGGGTGTAAAACTTGATAAGAATAATAATATTGCGAACTGGTTATACTAGGAAATAGAGATGAAAAAACTTAACTACCCTTTTTCAAAAGATGATATTAGAGACCTTAAAGTTGGAGATATGGTTCTCATTACCGGTAAGCTTTTTACGGGAAGAGACGCTGTTCACCATAGAATTCACAAGGGTGAAAAACCTCCTGTGGACTTAGAAAACCAAATTATTTATCACTGTGGCCCAGTTGTTTTAGAAAATAAAGACGGATCCTACGAGGTTAAGGCTGCAGGTCCTACGACTTCGATTCGAGAAGAGCCATATCAATGGGAAGTTATGCGTGACTACGGAATTATCGGTGTCATCGGTAAAGGCGGAATGGGTCCAAAAACACTTGCGGCCTGTAAAGAATACGGATGTGTTTATATGCATGCGATCGGTGGTGCAGCTCAAGTATTAGCAGAAAAGATAAAGAGCGTAGACAATGTATATTGGCGTGACCTTGGTTCACCAGAAGCTATTTGGGAGCTATCGGTTGAAGAATTTCCTGTTGTAATCACAATGGATGCCCATGGTAACTCTCTACACGCAGAAGTAGATTCTCAATCAGCTGAGGCTCTAAAAGGTCTTTTATAATTGAGTGCTTTGAGAGTTGTTGATTTAATAAATGCTCTAAAGAGTAGAAGAATGCTGGTGGTATTACTGTTTGGATTTAGCAGTGGTCTTCCCATAATGCTTCTCTACTCTTCAATAAAAATTTGGCTAAGACGTGAGGGAATTGACCTGACCACAATTGGTTATATGTCCTGGCTTACTATTCCTTATTCCTTTAATTTTATCTGGGCTTTTTTATTAGATCGATACACTCCATCGGGTTTTGGAAGAAGAAAATCATGGATATTGATTCTTCAAATTGGAATCATCCTTAGTCTAGTACTTCTTACTCTTGGTAATCCTCTGAGTAGTATTCAATATATTGTCGCCGCAGGATTTCTTTTATGCTTTTTTTCCGCGACTCAAGACATTGCTATTGATGCATATAGAAGAGAGATCTTACCTGATGAAGAGCTGGGTATAGGATCAAGTATCGGTGTATACGGTTACAGGATCGGAATGCTTGCAGCCTCTGGTTTTGGATTATGGGTGGTGGATCCAGACACTTGGAATTTTTCTTTTAATCAAATGTTTATGATGATGGCGGCATTTATGTCTATTGGTATCATCGGAACTTTTATTGCCGATGAACCAGAGGTTCACGAAGGTGCACCCTCGAGCTTAATTGATTCCGTTGTCATTCCTTTTAAAGATTTTCTTTCAAGAGACTACGCTTATTGGACTCTTCTATTTATTCTCATGTTTAAAATGGGTGACTCCCTAGCAGGTTCTATGCTTGGACCTTATTACGTGGATATGGGATTTAGTAATAAGATCATTGCAGAGATCACAAAAGGAATTGGTTTTATTTCATCCATGGCCGGTCTATTTGTGGGAGGCGTGGTAATTTTTAAGATAGGAATTTATAGGTCAATGTGGGTATTTGGTATTCTTCAGGCCATCTCAACTGCGTTTATTTCAACATTAAGCCTCTCTGCAACTAAGATGAGTCTCGCGATGGTGGTTGCCTTTGAAGACTTTAGCTCCGGAATGGGTACTACCGCAATGGTTGCATTTATGGCGGGTCTAACAAACAAAAGGTTCACCGCTACACAATATGCCCTCTTTGCCTCCTTGGCGTCCTTTGGCCGGACCTTCTTTTCCGGTTTTTCAGGGAAAATCATCGAGCATACAAGTTATTTCAACTTTTTCATTATATGCTCGCTAATGGCCATCCCTGGTATTTTGCTTCTCATCCAGATGAAGCATGTCCATAAAGGGAATTAATGACATCCTTGTCCTTCCCGATCCTCCTTGAAATGGTCAAATTACTTAACTTCTTCTAGAATCCAAAACTCTATAGTGTCAGTAGTTGAACCATCTACACTTGCCACTTCATGGGCCATAACTTGAACGCTAGCAGTAAAAATAATCAATAGTAACAATAAATTCTTCATAAACATCTCCTTGTTTATCGTTACCATTAACATATGCTAAAACCGTGCCAACGCAAGTTACTGATATTTCGTAAAATCTTAACAAAAGATAACGCACCGGTTCATTATAGCACGGGCGTGCTAAAACAATTTGTCACTAACTAGGTTTGGAAGTGTCACTTTTAACCTAGGCTCCATCTCCATGGCGCGCTTAATAGCAAAAATGGCCTCAGAGTTTCTGGCCCAGCTTCTTCGAGCAATACCGTTATTCACATCCCAATGAAGCATAGACTTTATCTTTTCTTCACTTTCCACACTGCCATCGATCACCATTCCAAATCCACCATTAATAACTTCCCCCCAACCGACACCACCGCCGTTATGAAGAGATACCCATGTGGCCCCACGGAAAGAATCTCCAACAAAATTTTGTACCGCCATATCTGCAGTAAATTGAGATCCGTCATATATATTAGATGTCTCTCTATATGGTGAGTCCGTTCCACTGACATCGTGATGATCTCTACCAAGTACAATTGGAGCAGATACCTCACCTGCTTCAATGGCCTTATTAAATGCTTTTGCTATTTCTATTCTCCCCTGAGCATCAGCGTATAGGATTCGCGCTTGGGAACCTACGACGAGGTCATTTTCTTGCGCCCCCTCAATCCAACGAATATTGTCTTTCATCTGGGATTGAATTTCCTCCGGAGCGGTTTGTGCAAGCTCCATCAGAACTGATTTGGCAATTTCATCTGTTTTTGCCAAGTCTTTAGGATCATTCGAAGTACAAACCCACCTAAATGGTCCGAACCCATAGTCAAAACACATTGGTCCCATTATATCTTGCACATAGCTTGGATATTTAAAATGAGTTTCATCTTTCATTATGTCAGCTCCAGCTCTCGAAGATTCGAGCAAAAAAGCGTTACCATAATCAAAAAAGTACATTCCTTTTTCAACAAGTCTGTTAATCACATCCACATGTCTTCTTAAAGATTCCTGTACTGCCTGTTTAAAGCCAACTGGATTTTCGGCCATCATTTTATTGGCTTCAGCGAAACTTATATCAGCTGGATAATATCCACCCGCCCATGGATTATGGAGAGATGTTTGATCAGATCCAATCTCAACCTTGATACCAGCACTATCTATTGCTTCCCATAATTCAATAATATTTCCTTGATAGGCTAATGATACCGCTTCTTTCTTTTCCTTAGCGATTCTAATTCTATCCATTAATTTATCTAAATCAGTGAATACCTCATCGACCCAACCCTGCTCATGACGTGTCTTCACTGCTTTAGGGTTTACCTCTGCGACCACTCCTATGCATCCAGCGATAACCGCTGCTTTAGGTTGTGCTCCACTCATTCCGCCGAGTCCTGCGGTAACAAATAATTTACCTGCAGTTTCACCTCCGGCAACTTTTCTAAGGGCATTTAAAACTGTAATCGTGGTTCCATGAACAATTCCCTGTGGACCAATATACATAAAAGAGCCCGCAGTCATTTGCCCATACTGAGTCACACCAAGAGCGTTGAATTTTTCCCAGTCATCAGGACTAGAGTAATTAGGAATCATCATACCGTTAGTCACGACAACCCTTGGTGCATTTTTATGAGAAGGAAAAAGTCCTAGTGGGTGACCGGAATATAAGACGAGAGTTTGTTCATCATCCATTGTGGCCAAATACTGCATGGTCAAAAGATATTGTGCCCAGTTTTGAAAAACAGCTCCATTACCTCCATAAGTAATTAACTCATGTGGGTGTTGAGCTACGGCATAATCTAGATTATTGGTTAGCATCAACATAATAGCAGCCGCTTGTTTCGATTGATGTGGGTACTCTTCTATGTGACGAGCTTTGATTTCGTAATCAGGACGAAACCTATACATGTAAATTCGACCATAGGTATTTAATTCATCTTTAAACTCACCAATCAATTCTTCATGCATCGTGCTTGGAAAATAGCGAAGAGCATTTCTTAGTGCGAGTTCTTTTTCTTTAATAGAGAGAATATCTTTTCTTTTCGGGGCGTGATTAATATTGGGGTCATATTCTTTTTTTGGGGGAAGATGATTAGGGATCCCGGCAAGGATTTGCTGTTTAAAATCACTCATAATGTTCTCCTTAAATAAAGGAGCATCATAGCGAGAGAAACGTATTTTTGGTAGTTAAATTAAAGCTTGTCCCTCTAGAAATTTGTTTGAAAAAGCGATGTCCATCACAAATGTATTCTGTCCAGTTACGAGTAGAAACTGCTGAACACTCAAAAGTCTTTCCCTATCAATTCCAATTTCCATTAAGCTTAGATGAACAGGATCAAGAGTTTCGAATCTTAGCTGATTATTAAACTTTTTAAGGTGCCTCTCGATTAAAAGACTCACTTCGCTTAAAATATTACCTAAAAGTTTCTCATCGAATTGCGAGAGGTAATGAACAGTGTCATCAATAGATGATTGCCCACCTAACATATAATGTATCAAAGCGTTGCAAAGCTCTCCCGTAAGATAGATGAAGCCAATTTCATTTTCTGGGAAAATCTTAAAAGGCTGCATGATAGCAGAGCGGGAAGTTGTCTTCATATACTCATTTAAAAGAAGAACATCACGATGAAGGTAGCGAGCTGTGATATTTTGCGCGGTATTTCGGCTAAATAACCGACTGAAGTCTACGCTTAATTCCGCAAAATAGCGCCTCCAAAACTCTGAGAGTTCTACAGGGTTGTACTTTATCTCTTCTAGTTTTACAGGCTTTAAATTTGTCATGCGTCATTCTACCACAAGTAGAACTCTCTACGTAAAATGCATGAGTTAGGTGAGAGCATCCACCTCGGTGCGCAACAAATCTAGGGACTTAATCATATCTTCACGGTAGCGATCTTCAATTTTGAAGCGAAGTGAATCTTGTTGGAATATCTGCTGCTTAGACTGCTCAAGTCTTCTTTCATGAGTGGGAAAGCTTTTGATCTCTTCATACATTTGTTGAAATACCTGAAATTCTGCCTTGCTTGCTAGTTTGGGAAAGTAGTCGATAAGGTTTTTTACTCTAATGCAACATTCACTTAAGTCACACTGCCCTTGAATCGTGGCAAGTGCTATAACTTTTAAACTATCCTTAATAAAAAGGTCTTTTTTCTCTTTCTCTTCTCTCATTTTGTCATTTTTCTTTTTTACTTGAGATAGCAAAATCCCTAAATAAATACTCAAACCAAGTACCAGGACTGACAAAACGATAAAAATGATATTTGCATTTTCTAGTAAAAAATTCATAACAAACTTAAGATTTCCTCGCGCAATAAATTAAAGTTCAACGGTTTTGCGAATTGCTTCTTATACTTCACACCATCGAGATTAGGATGTTCTAAATCTACCTCAAGAGCAGAGATTATAAAAACCATTAAGTTAGGCATCCTCTGGATGAGCGCCGAAACCACTTCAAAACCACTTAGACCGGGCATTCGCAGGTCTGTCATTAAAAGAGTTGTCTCTTCACTCGGCTGTAAACTTTCTAATAATTTTTTAGGATCGTTATAAAAAACAAAATCGATTTTTTTTGACTCAATTTCCTCTTCCAAGAAATGTTCGTAAAGAACCTGCACATCGATTTCATCATCTAAGGCTATTACCCTCACTTACACTCTCCTAAATGACTCTCACTTGCAGTTCGGCCCACACAAATAGGAAGTGAAAAATTATATAATTTTCTTTCAGCTTTAATAGAACCAACGATTGACCATTGTCCCATCATCATGAACCACGCATTACTCACCGCAAACTTTTTATCTGATGCTTTAATTGTTAACGTTTCCGAACCATGCCCATGCCCGTTTTTCATCACCATCCATAATTTAAGCTCTGGTTTGTTCAGCACAGCTTTATTTTTTTCTGTGAATTTAATCTCGAATGGTGAGTCATTTTTTCGAGAAATACCATTTTCGAATTTTACTACGATGCATAAATCATCCTGCTTAAACTGACATTTTGAGTCGGAATTAAACTTGTCATATTTGGCTTCGGCTAAAGAGATAAAACAACACGCCCAAGTGATAAAAAATAAAATTAAAAGATTTCTCAAAATCTAACCTTTGTTCGAATACAAATTGCTAATTTTACTCATAATTAATATAATTTAGGCACAAAATAAAGCTTAATTCTTCGGATTAAATAAAACCAATTGAAGTTCAATAAAAAGGTTCTAAAAATGACAACAAAAAATGATTACTCTCACCTTTTAAGCTCGGACAATGCTTATGTGGATAATTTGTACGAGACATACAAGGAAAACCCACAAGATCTAGATGAATCTTGGCAGGTGTTCTTTAAAGGATTTGAGTATAAAATTGATGAACTCCAATCAAGTGATTCAGCCGTTGGTGCAGATGGTTTTTCTAGAGAACAATTTACCAAAGAATTAAATGTATTTAGAATAATCCAAGCTTACCGAGCAAGAGGTCACTTTCTTTCAGACACCAACCCTATTCGTCCTAGAAAAGATAGACATGCTAAACTTGATCTTTCTGAGTACGGCCTAAACGATTCTGATCTTGATAAAGAATTTTTATGTGGTGAATTTCTAGGTCTGGGCAAGACAAAACTAAAAAACATTATCGATCATTTGCGCCGAATTTACTGTTACAAGATTGGTCTCGAATATTATCATTCAAACAATACTGATATTCGCCGCTGGGTAAGAGAGAAATTTGAAAAGGAATACCATACGATTGACCTTCCTATGGATCAAAAAAGAAGAATTCTTCATAAGCTAAATCAAGCTTCCGTTTTTGAAAATTTTCTTCAAACAAAATACATCGGACAAAAACGTTTCTCGCTAGAAGGTGGAGAGTCTACCATTCCGGGTCTTGATGCTATGATCACTAAAGGTGTTGATCTTGGAGCAAAAGAATTTGTTTTTGGAATGGCCCACCGAGGACGCCTAAATGTTCTGGCGAATATCATTGGTAAATCTTATGAATTTATTTTCAAAGAATTTACTCCAGGTGATGAGCAAGCTCTTCACACAGGTGGTGGAGATGTGAAGTATCACCAAGGCTATTCATCCATCATGAAAACAGGTAACGGAAAAGACGCTTACCTTAAAATTATGCACAACCCTTCTCACCTTGAAGCTGTAGCGCCGGTAGCACTCGGTTATGCCCGTGCCCAAGCTGATATCCGCTATAACAAAGACATGAATTCTGTTGTACCAGTATTTATTCATGGTGATGCTGCTGTAGCAGGTCAGGGTGTTGTGTACGAAACATTACAAATGGCTGAACTTCCAGCTTACCAATGTGGCGGTGCTATCCACTTTGTCATCAACAACCAAATCGGATTTACAACAGATTGGCATGATGGCCGTTCTTCTCACTACTGTACCTCTCTCGCTCGTACTCTTGAAGCGCCGATTATACACGTCAATGGAGATGATCCTGAAAGTGTTGTTTATGCGATGGAATTTGCCATTGAGTTTAGGCAAAAATTTAATACCGATATTTTTGTGGATATGGTTTGTTACCGTAAACACGGACATAATGAAGGTGATGAACCGAAATACACTCAGCCTAGCTTATATGGTCTTATCTCAAAAGCGAAAACACCTAGAGAGCTTTATATTGAAAACCTCATCAACTGGCATCAGGTTACCAAAGAAGAAGCCAAAAGCATGGAGAAAGAATTTAAAGACATGCTCTCAGATCGCTTTAATTCTGTTAAAGATAATGAAGTCCTTGCTAGAAAGAAAGGTCCACATACCGAATGGCTTGATCTTCGCTGGTCAAAACCAGAGGATTTCGAGAGTTCTCCATCCACAGGCGTTCCCCTTAATGTTCTAGATAATATCGTAGAAAAAATCACTACCCCCCCAGAAGATTTTAACGTGCTTAAAAAAGCCGGAAAAATTATGAGTGAGCGCAAGAAAGCTTACGACGAAGACAGACTAGATTGGGCGCTGGGAGAACTGTTAGCTTACGGCTCACTTCTGACTGAAGGCTATAGTGTTCGTTTTTCAGGACAAGACGTCGTTAGAGGTACCTTTTCTCACAGAATGAGTATGCTCTTTGATGAGCAAACAGCGAAGCCATTTTGCGGACTAGGTCACCTCAAAGATGGGCAAGGTGAATTTAGAATTTATAACTCTCACCTCTCTGAATATGCGGTACTAGGTTTTGAATTTGGCTACAGCTTGGCCAGTCCAAAGTCCCTTAATATTTGGGAAGCACAGTTTGGAGATTTCTCAAATACTGCACAGGTTATTGTGGATCAATTTATTTCAGCCTCCGAAGTTAAATGGGAAAGAATGAGTGGTCTTACTATGCTTCTGCCACATGGCTATGAAGGGCAAGGGCCGGAACATTCAAGCTGTCGACCTGAGAGATACCTTCAACTTTGTGCTCAAGACAATATGATTGTTTGTAATCCAACAACTCCGGCGAATATGTTCCATCTTCTAAGAAGGCAACAAGCATATGAGTTTAGAAAGCCACTTATCGTCTTCACCCCAAAGTCTCTTTTAAGAGCTTCCGTTTGTACCTCAACAAAAGAAGAATTTACCAAAGGAAGCTTTCAAGAAGTTATTGATGACAGCAAGACTCAAAACACTTCTAGAGTTCTCTTTTGTTCAGGAAAGATTTACTACGATCTACTCGCTTATAAAGAAGAAAATAATCGGGATGACATCGCCATTGTAAGGATTGAACAATTATACCCATTCCCTAAAACAAAAGTTGAATCATTACTTAAAAAATATGATGGGGCACAATTTGTTTGGGTTCAAGAGGAACCAATCAATATGGGTTATTGGTCACACTTAATGACTAGAGAATTTAAGACTTTTATGAATTTTAAAGTTATTGCGAGACCAATGAGTGCAACTCCAGCAACTGGGTACGGATATGTACACGCAAGAGAACAACAAAATATAATTAACGAAGCTTTTAAAAAATAAGGATTTAAATCATGGCAACAGAAGTTAAAATTCCCGTAATTGGTGAATCAGTAGAAGAGGCCACTCTATCAACTTGGAGTGTATCAGATGGAGATATCGTTGAAGAGGGTGATATTCTTTGTGAAGTCGAATCTGATAAAGCATCTCTTGAGCTCCCAGCGGAAGTAAGTGGAAAAATCTCTTTGATTGCCTCAGAGGGAGACGATCTTAAAATTGGCGCAGTCATCGCAACGATTGATGAATCTGCGGCAGGAGAAGCAAGACCTAAAACAGAAGAAGCTTCTCAATCAGCAGCGACTCAGGAGCCAGTAAAATCTGAAGCTCCATCTGATAACTCAGGAGCAGGAATTGCTTCACCAGCAGCAAGAAAAATCCTAGCGGAAAAAAATATGAGTGCTGATCAGGTATCTGGAACAGGCAAAGATGGTCGAGTCACGAAAGCGGATGCTCAATCAGCAAGCGCCCCTAAAACGACTGAATCAAAACCTGCAGCGAAAACTGAATCACCGTCTGCTTCTCAAGTATTTGTTTCTGGATCGAGAGAAATTAATCGAGAGAAGATGACTCGCCTAAGAAAGACAATTGCAAAAAGATTAACAGAAGCAAAAAATTCTACAGCAATGCTTACGACCTTTAACGAAGTTGACATGAAGCCAATCATGGATCTTCGTAAAAAGTACCAAGATCAATTTGTTAAAAAGCATGGAATCAAACTAGGCTTTATGTCTCTTTTTACCAAAGCATGTTGTTTGGCCATGAAGAACCACCCACTTGTTAACGCACAAATTGATGGAGAAGAACTAGTTATTCCAAGCTATGTTGATATGGGGATTGCAGTATCTTCTGACAAAGGACTAGTAGTTCCAGTCTTAAAGAACGCTGAATCTATGGGACTAGCTGATATAGAAAAAGAAATCGCTCGACTAGCTGGTAAAGCAAGAGATGGAAAAATTACTCTTGATGAAATGAGCGGTGGAACTTTCACTATCACTAACGGTGGAATTTTCGGATCGATGCTTTCAACTCCAATATTAAATATTCCTCAATCAGCAATTTTAGGAATGCATAACATTGTGGAAAGACCTTGGGTTGTGAACGGTCAAATTGAGATTAGACCTATTATGTATATTGCTCTTTCTTATGACCATAGAGTTATCGACGGAAAAGACTCGGTTGGCTTCTTAAAGACTGTTAAAGATCTATTAGAAGATCCTGCAAGAATGATTTTAGATTTATAAAAGGAAATAGATAATGAGTTATGATGTAGTTGTTATTGGTTCTGGTCCTGGTGGTTATGTTTGTGCCATCAGATGTGCACAACTTGGAATGAAAACCGCAATTGTTGAGCGTTACTCAACGCTAGGAGGCACTTGTTTAAACGTTGGGTGTATTCCATCTAAAGCATTACTAGATTCCTCTGAAAGATATCACAGTACAGTTCACTCCCACGATGTTCATGGGATCATGGTTGGCGATGTCAAACTTGATGTACCGAAAATGATGGGAAGAGTTCAAAATGTAGTAGATGCCACCTGTAAAGGTGTCGAGTTCTTAATGAAAAAGAACAAGATTGATGTCTTTCACGGCCATGGAAGCTTCAAAGATAAAAACACGTTAACAGTAAAAAAAGATGATGGTTCAACGGAAGAAGTTAGTTTCAAAAAAGCGGTCATCGCGACCGGCTCTAAGCCATCAAGTTTTCCAGGAATGGAAATCGACAAAAAGCGAATAATTTCTTCTACTGAAGCGCTTAAACTTCAAGAGGTTCCAAAACATTTAGTTGTTATTGGTGGTGGTGTTATTGGGCTTGAACTTGGTTCAGTTTATAGACGACTAGGAGCTGAAGTGTCTGTCATTGAATATATGGACGGCATCATCGCTATGATGGATAAGGAGCTTGGGAAAAACCTACAAAAAGTTCTTAAAAAAGAAGGAATCAATTTCTACCTATCTCATAAAGTAGAAAATGTGACTAATAAAGGTGATTCAGTAACTATTAAGGCTACTGATATGAAAAAAGAACAAGAGATTACTCTCGATGCTGACTACTGTTTAGTCTCTGTAGGAAGAAGACCTTACACTGACAATTTGGGGCTTGAAAATATTGGACTCGCCACAGACGAGAGAGGAAGAATCCCAACTGACGATCACTTACAAACTCCGATTGAGAATATCTATGCAATTGGAGACGTTGTTAAAGGCGCTATGCTCGCTCATAAAGCGGAAGAAGAAGGTGTTTTTGTTGCCGAGTATATGTCAGGTCAAAAGCCTCATCTTGACTACAACCTCATCCCTGGAGTTGTATACACCTGGCCAGAAGTAGCTTCGGTTGGACTAACTGAAGAACAATTAAAAGAGCAAGGTAGAGCTTTCAAAAAGGGCTCCTTTCCTTTTAAAGCACTTGGAAGAGCGAGAGCATCTGAAGAGTCTGATGGCCTCATCAAGGTTTTAGCGGATGAAAAAACAGATGAAATTTTAGGTGTTCATATGGTGGGACCTAGATGTGCAGACTTAATCGCTGAAGCTGTTTTAGCGATGGAATATAAAGCAAGCGCTGAAGATATAGCGAGAACTTGTCATGCTCACCCAACGTATACTGAAGCTTTCAAAGAAGCTTGTTTAGCGGCGACTGATAATAGACCATTACATTTATAATTAAAAAAGGGAGCTTTAAGCTCCCCTTTTTTTATCTACAATAATTATGTTTTCTAAAATATTCGCCACAAATAATATTTGATGGCGGGCATGAAGAATAATAATACAAACTACCTCGACCACAAGTCCTAAACTCTCCTTCCACAACTTCAACCTCAAAACTTCCATTTTCAATAGATTGATTTTTCTTTGTAAATTCATAATGGATGAGATTTTTCCCTTTCTTCAATAACGGCCTTTGAAAAAGAGTGGCAATCCATAAATTAAAATTACTCCCTGTCTGTTGTAACTCAGAATTGAAAGCGGCTCCCTTGATCTTATTTGTCCCCTCTCTTCTAAGCTTCACCCAATCGGCATCAATCATCCCATTACGCACAATAATTTTGCCGTAAGCTCCTCCGATAAGAGCTATATCATAACAACTCAAACTCATTGATCTCGTTTGACCATTCTCCTCGCAAGTAACAGATACAACACCTTCAATTTCGTCCGTCTTGATCGTATCGCCTCGTTCAAAACCCACATCGGCTGCGGCAATATTAAAACTCAGTAACAGAAGTAAAATCCCTTTCATATGAATCTCCTTATTCAATTTTAGTTTACTGAGACAAAAATGCTTTTAAAAGAGTTTAGACTTATGCTTAAGTTATTTTTATAATATTCGGCATGCGCGGTTGGTCTCTCTTTTATTTAATTGTTTTTTTATTCGTAGCGACATCTGCTTCAACACAAAAAGCCTTCGCAAAAGAGAAAAAAGAGAAGTCGGAGAAGTCTTTACTTGATCAGTATCATCAACGCTTATCAAAAAGGGTCCTTAAATTTTCCGATTCCATCGATGGTTTTTTTGCGGATTCTCAACATGGAGACCTAGTTAACCGGTCACAATTGATTATCCAATTTGACACTTTTATCAGAGAAGCTCGTGGTCCAGTCGTTGTACCTGAAATAAATTACCGTCTAATCCTACCTCGTACTGAGAAACGGCTAAGGCTTTTCATTGAAAATGAGAACCAAGATACGAGATCTGAAACCTCAAAAGCAAGGAATGCGACTCCAAATACCAAGCGCCCAAATGACAATAACTCAGCTGCGGGTATCAGATACCTTGTTGAAAAGTCTGGGATCAAGTTTTATCAAGATACGGGGATCATCGCCTCTGTTCCGCCAAAAGTTTTCCTTCGTTTAGGGGCGAAAAAAACAATTGAATTTACGGAGTGGATTTTAAAGGTACATGAAAGAGTTAGATGGATTAACACAACCGGAGTTACATCCGATCTAGATATGGATTTCGATAAAAGACTAACGAGAAAAATTATCCTCAGGATGGTTAATAACGTGTTTTGGAATGATCAAGATTATATTTTGCGTTTTGAAAATGGCCCTTCGCTTTTTCAAAAACTGACTAAACACTCTGCTTTATCTTACCACGCACACGTTATTAGTGAGAATGAGCCCAATTTCATCGTTACCAATTATATTCTTCAGATGACTTACAGAAGAAGAGTCTACTCAAACTGGCTTTATATGGATGTCACTCCATTTACTAACTTCCCAAGGGATCGAAACTTTGTTCGGACACCTGGGATGATCATTAGTTTTGATGCTGTTTTTGGCCATATCTAAGTTTTTCTTTTATATTGTCGCCCATGAAAAATGCCTTTAACGGAGTTAAAAATTTAATTGGTGAAGCGCGGCTAGAAAAGCTCGCCAAGAGCAAATTTCTCGTCATTGGAATTGGGGGGGTAGGAAGTTGGATAGCTGAGTTTTTGGCACGCTCAGGTTGTTTGAATATTACCTTGGTGGATTTAGATGAGATTTGCGTCACTAATATCAACCGCCAGATTCATGCCGATCATAAAAGCATTGGAAAATCCAAGATCCAAGTTATGAAAGAGAGAATTTTAAACATCTCTCCAGATTGTAATGTTGTACTTATCGAAGACTTTCTCACCCAATCAACAATCAATGATATTATTACCGAAGAATATGATTTTGTTTTTGATGCAATCGATAGCGTAAAAAATAAGTGTTTGATTATCCAAAAATGTAAAAAATTGAGGCTACCTTTTATCATCGTTGGAGCCGCAGGACAGAGAATCGACCCAACTTTGGTTAAAATCTCAGATCTTAATAAAACGATCAATGACCGACTTTTATTTCAAGTGAAGAAAAAATTAAAAAGGGAATACGGCTATAGCAAAAATTCCAAACGAAGCTACCGCGCTCCTGTAGTTTTCTCTACGGAAATTCCATTAGGTGTAACATCTACTGAAGAGTGTGAGTTTAAATCCGGGACAGTTAGTAATTGTGAATCAGGTCTTGGCTCTGTAGGGTTTGTCACGGCTGCCTTTGCAAATGCTGCGGTAAGCTTTGCGATAAAAAAGGTCTTAGATTTTGAAGCTAGTTGATTTTCATACTCATAATCCTGCCCCATCTGTGATTAACTTGTTCATAGAAAAGCTTAATGACATAAAAACGTCAGATTATTTTTTCCTAGGAATTCATCCTTGGGATATAGATATTTCTCAAATTGAAAAACAAAAAGAGCTGCTCCTCCAGAAATTAGAAGAACATCATTCTCATACAAATTTCTTAGGCCTAGGTGAATTTGGACTGGATCGCAATATAGAAACTTCCCTGGAAGTACAGCAAGACCTTTTCAATTATCATTTAAAACTGGCAAAGAAATATAATATTAAGCTTATAGTCCTGCACAATGTAAAAACTTATAGCGACTCCCTTAAGCTCCTGACAAAGTTTAATTTTAAGGGCAAGGTGATTCTCCACGACTATTATAAAAACCTTAATATTCTTAATCAGTATAAATCCCATTTTGAAACTTTTATTTCCTTGGGTGAAAGAGGCCTCAATTCTAACTACCTAAAAGACTACCCCCTAGATTCAATTCTACTTGAGACTGACGACTCCCCCAGGTCTATCCATTATATTTATGACCTTGCCCAAAAAAAGCTCGAAATGGACACTGAAGAGCTATTAAAGCTTATGCATAAAAGACTTCAAGATGATTTTTTATCTTGATGCTTAAATCTCAAAGTTTGCTATAATAAACATATGAAAAACTCTGCAGAATTAATCTTTCATGACATCTCGAAAATGCTCTCTAGGTCTATCCATGATATAAATAACCCTTTCTGCGTTATAGTGGGACAATTAAGTATTCTGGAGCTTCTACTTGAAAAAGATCAAGTCGATATTGAGCGATTAAAGAAGTCTATAGATAAAATGAAATCCGGTACAGAAAGGATGAAGGATCGAATTGAGGGTCTTCGGGATTACTATAAAGTAGCAATGGGAGATCACCACTACCAAACATGGCATGCGTTAAAAAATTCGCTTGAATATATCAATATGGCCTTCGAGGAGCATAATTTAGATCTCTTGTTTCCAGAAGGAGAAACATCTGTAAACGTTCAGTATCTTTTTATGATTCATTACTATTTAGTGAGAGTCACGCTGGAACAATCCAGTACACAGATCAATGTGGACAAACAAGCCGATAAATATATTATTACTTGCCCAGTGAAGAAAGATTTACACGAAGATGTATTTTTCACCAAAGCGTGCACCGCACTAAATGCTAAAACTGATGTTTCAGCTGGCAAAATTACTATTACCATTCCGTTTTAACGCAAAAAGTTATTGCCATTTATAGAAAACTCAATTAATTTAGATTCCATCAAATTTTAAGGAGTTAAATCATGGGAATGGGAAGAAAAAAATCTGTTTTAAAAATGAAGCGTAGAAAAGGTCAAGCAAAGAAAAAAGCTAGAATCCAAGCGAAAATTGAGGCTGGTAAAAAAGCTTAATTTTGAATGATCGCGTTTATCGATTGTTTTATTGAGACACCAGTACATCATTGTTTCAATCAATTCGTACAAAATACGCACATTCCTGCTACCTACCATATGGTATCTCACTATGGACTTGATAGTCTTGAGTTAGTAGCAGAAAAAACTAAAGCTTATATAATTTTGGGGTCCGCTTCCAATGTGGACCACCAGCTTTCTTGGCATAGGCCCCTTGCCGAATTCATTGATAAAAAATTAAAAGAGGGAATTCCTGTGATGGGAATTTGTTTTGGTCATCAACTTATGGCCGATTTCTACGGAAGTAAGGTTAGCTACCTCACAACAGATCAGACTCATTTTAAAGAAGTTCGTGAAATCCAGTTTAATAAAGACTTTGATCATTTTAAAACCGGAGAAACAGTCAAACTTGCCTATGCACATGAGCAAGCGATTCTTGAACTAAGCGATCAATTTGAAATTATTGCGAGCTCGAAGCGATCTAATTTTGAAGTCATCAAACATAAAACACTTCCTTACCTATCAACCCAAGCGCATCCAGAAGCCAATATTAAATTCATTCATGAAATCCTAAACACAGATAACGATGAGGGGACTATTGGATCTGGCCTACAATTTCTTTTATCTTTTCTAAATTATTTTCAAATAGATTACCCACAAGATTCCAATCAACCACAATAATTTTCTCACCCTCCCACTCAAATTCTAACTTGAAAGCATGCAGATACATTCGATCGGATGAGTCCCCCCCGTATCGTTTATCTCCAAGAATCGGTACACCTAAACTTTTAAGAACAACTCTTAATTGATGGGTTCTACCAGTTTTCGGTATAAGCCAATAAAGTCGAACCCCATCGAACAAACTTTTCGACATGAATTGAGTGATGCTCGGATTGTCTTGAGAGCGCTTCAATGTATAGGACCCACCACGAGTTTTCACGATATCGCCAGAGATCATACCTTGTTTTTTACTAGGTTTGTTACCGGCCAGGGCAATATAAGTTTTTGAAATTTCCCTGTTTTGAAACATGAGTCCAAGCTTAGAGGCGACTTCCTTATTTTTGGCAAAAATTATCGCTCCTGTTGTGTCTCTATCTAAACGGTGAACTCCTATTAACTGCGCATTATCTTGACGAATAAGCGCAACTAATCCGCTATCTCCATGATATTCTATGCCTGCAGGTTTTGACACAATCAAGAAATCTTTATTTTCGTAAATAACCTGCAATTTCACCTCTTTGTTTAATCTTTAAATCAATTTATAATATACCTATGCAGTATTGGAAAACCTACCAAAAGGATCTCATTCAAACCTACCTCGGAATTATTTTTGAAAATAATACTGAGTTCACCCTATGGCAACAGATAGGTGAAAACAGAAGATCATATCAAGGAAAGATCGTTGAGATAACAAAGACTCATACCAAAATTAAAATCTTAAAACTTCCATCGAATGACCTTTTCGAAAATGATAAACCATTCTATGTTCATATCCCAGGTCTTGATGTTATCTTTAAAAAAGAGAAGTACACTAGGATTGGGCAATACCTTGACTTTCCTCATCCAGCAGAAATTCAAATTTATGAGAAACGCCGAACGAAGCGATATAGCTATCTGTACCAAGACCACAAAAATATCACATACCATTCTGAAGAGATTAATAATGGACAGCCGGCTTTTACAATTTCAAGTGTACTCCTAGATATATCTACTACTGGAGCTGGTATGGTGGTGGAAAAAACTGCTGTAAAAAACTTAAAACAAAACCAAAATCTTTATATTGTAAATCTGACAGATCAAAAACTTCCTGAACCCTTTAAAGTGCGAATTGTTTATATTGAGGATTATTCAAATAAAGAACAAGGGCTCTATAAAGTTGGTATGGTTTTTGACGATGAGCTAGATTCAATTAGCTATAATAGTATTTCAAGTATTATTAAAATCAAACAGGCTAAATCTCAAGGTTTAAAGCCGGAGCTTTATTGTGGCCTTGACTTTGAACAACAGACAAGAATCCTAAATAACGTTGAACAAAAAAATAAAGTTCTTGCAAACAACTTAAAAGATAATATCGAGTACCTAGATAAGCTCAGGTATATGACTGTTCAAATGAAAGTTGATTTCCTCAAAGAGGTTGAGCACGAACTTCTCGCTGTTGCCCTGAGGCTTTCAAGCAAAGAGCTTATTTATGAACTTTTCTCCGAAGTGACAGAGAGAATGCAAGATGAGTTCTTAGACAAGCTACAATCAGAGAGACCAGCAAGTGCTGTATGCAAGGCCCAGGATCAATTGTTAAAATTAATTAGAGAAAAAGAAGGACGAGGTGAAATCGTATTAGACCCCACCGCTTTCATTACCTATGTTTGATGACAAGTTTAATTAAATAAACTGTGCTACCGCTTCCACCAGTTTTTCAACATAGGGCTTTTTGATCATTGCCTGAACACCGACGTTATTTAACCTAGATAACTCTTCAACATCACCATGTCCGGTAAAAACGATTATCGGCATTTCAGTGTTAAGTTTTTTTACTTCAATAGAAAAATCTATACCGTTCATCTCTGGCATATTTAAATCAGTTATGACTAAATCATAAACTTTTTCACGAAACAATTTCAAAGCTTCCACACCATTAATTGCTTTATCAATAGTCACTTTATCGTCAAATTCAATATCAAGAGTATCGATTATGGTTTCAAGAATATCAACTTCGTCATCTACAACTAATAGGGTTTTCATAACTTCAAGTTTAACAGAAGTTAGGAATTTTACCTACGGCAGTCTTTCGTAGCTCTTTTACAACGCGCACTTCAAAGACCAATATTTTCAGGCACTTAGACACAGAAAGTTTTTCTTCAAGCTCACACTTTAGGTTTTCTTTAGTTATAAGGACTACAGGTATCCTGCCATAATTTGGGTCTTCTTCTAGAATAAGCTGAGCTGAATCAAGTAAATTTAATCCGATTAAGATTTCCTGAACAAGATTAAGAACTTCAAACTTATTAAAAAGCCTACCCTTATGTTTAAAAGAGTCATCACTTCGACCTAAAGGTCTAATAGAATTACGATTTTTGTCATACTCAAATTTATCATTTGGAATAAAAGGTTGTTTGGACGGGAAGACATCAAAGGAATCACTGCCAATAAGAATACAGCTAGTAAACAAGCTTTTAGACTCTATCGCCTCCCCCTCGACTTTATGGATCGGAAGAACTCGCATTAGGCCATCGAAATTTTCATCTACAAATTCCGAAGCTATTTGGGAACAAAACTCGGTCATTCCATAAGTCACAATAACTTTCCAGCCAAGCTCCAATGCTTGATTTCTAAGATGATCTGCTAGGAAATCCCCTCCAACAAAAACACCTTTATGCCAATGAGGGGCCTTAATCTTTTTTTGTACCATCTCATATAGTTGAAGTGGGACAACTGAAAAATAAGATGCCTTTACTAAACAGTCCTCTGCACTCCATTTTTTTTTCAGCTCGATTGGCTCATTACCCAATAGATACGAACGTGCATAAATAGAGAGACCTCCAATATGATAGGGAGGCAGAGAACTTAGCCAAATATCATCTTTGGTTGCTCCTAAAAACTCGTTCACGGCCTTTGCATTTTCAAGAATACTTTTTTTAGAAAGCGCATATGTTTTCAATTTTTCTTGAGATGTCGTACCTGACGAACAAATAAAGACATGCCCCTCTAAACCTTGAGCTTTCCAAACGTCTATTAATCGCACTGGATCTTTGATATAGGGAGGAACTAAATAGAGATTTTCTCCAGATGAGAATTCTTTTAAATTAATCTTTGCCATGGCTTGCCTTTTAAACCTTCAATTAATAGCTTCGCACGATGGATATCTAAACTATATCGATCACCTTCGGCCAAGAATAGATCATTTTGACCTTCATACAATTTCGGCATGAGGATACCATGGTGATCGTCATGAGCTTGTTCATTCTTAGCTAAATATGCATAAGTTATAATTTGATTCAACTCATGCCCCATATTATTAGTGTAAATTGATCTTTCGGCGAATCTCGTATCAAATGCTTCCCGACACGGCTTAAAAACCTTCACACTAATTTTTTTACTGCTAGGTGCGGGATTAAAATCAAAAGCGAGAGGCACCCTAAAAAAATCTTCTTCGTGGTTTAGATAAGGATCTTCTATGAAATCAATTTTTTTTATCAGAGCTTCATCAAGCTCGTTTAACCATGAAAAGAAATCATTTTTTTCTAATCCCTGATTAAAATCCAACCTAATCTTTCCCTCTGTTTTTTTCATTTCATTTTCGAGACGCTGATAATCACCAAAAAACTTTATCTTCACACAAGTACACTTGCTATCTGCTTCAAATAATGAGTGATTTAAAAATTTAAATTCTGGTAAGTTATCCAATTCTAATAGAAAATTATTTTTTACGAACAAAGGAATATTTCCCGCTCTAATACTTGTTAAAAAAGAATCAATACTTTGATCTCCAAATTCTTCCCATGGAAAATAATCGCAGAATCCTCCAACTTCATTTCGAAGTAACACCCCTTTTCGAGGTTTCATTCCTAACCTATTTAGACTACGGAGAGGATTAAGAGTATATTCTAGAGCGTAGATTTCCACAGACTTCCTAACCAAAATAAGATCGAAAATACGATTAACTGCTTCCCGGCCAGACCTAGCGCTTGATTTAATTCGGTTGGGTCTTTGTGGTAACGCAAGATAAAGCGAATTTTATGAGTAATACCCACCGCCAAAAGAACGACTACAAAACTTAGCTTTTCAAAAATTGTAAAATAGAAGCTTATTAAATAAGGAGCAAATAAGAAGACATCCATCAACTTTAAATATTGATACTCTGTCACTAGGGTTGCCAGAGTTCTTTTATTTACTTCTTTATCATTATGCCTATCACGAAAATTATTAATACCAATTAAAGTTGAACTCAAAAATCCTACAATTGAAGCTATTAGAACAATATTTAAATCAAGTTTACCTGAAATTAAGAAATAGGTTCCAAGTGTCGCCACATGTCCAAAGAAGATGAATACAAAAAGCTCTCCTAGCCCCAAATAAGCTAAAGGAAAAGGTCCTCCCGTATAACCATAAGCTAAAAATGCACTTAAAATGCCTAAAAACACATAAAAAAGACCACCTTTTAGAAAAATCGGTACCGCACACAAAAATGCGAGGATTAAAAAGATATGTCCTACTAAAAAGATTGTTTTCGCCGGAATTTTAAACTGTCCCCCTAATCTTTGCGGTCCCACTCTTTTTTCATCTGCTCCTTTGATACTATCAACAGCATCATTATAGAAATTCGTGGCAATTTGCAGGAATAATGCAAGAAAAAGGCAGTATAAAGTGTACACACTCATGCCTAATCCCTCGTAACTTGCATAGGCTTGAGCAAGTAGTGGTGGAACAAAAGCAGCAGCTAAAGTCTTTGGCCGCATCCCTAAAAGAACTAATTTTATATTCATATTATGACCTTTAATAATTTAAGTATCGCTTCTTGATTTTGCAATACTCTATGCCCGGAGGAAATGAATTCTAAATTGAATCCTGTGAGATTTTCATTTGCATACTCACAATATTTTTTGTCTTTCTGACCAAAAACAAAGGTAATTTCATTTTTTAATTTCATTAAATCATCTAAAAGGTAAGGCTGAATAGATTGACCATAATTGGTAAAATACATTTTCAAAATATCAAGGCTTGCATTTGAAGCATTAGATTTATCATCATACCGAAATAAATCAAGCTCATTCCAAAAAGCAAAAAACTCTTCTTTATTCATGTTTTCTAATTTTGAAACGATTGATCTTTCTAACTCGATCCTCGCCTGCGGGACTTTTTTATGTCCCATATGGGAGGAGCAAATTATCGTTTGTTTGATTTGGGATGGTGCTGCGATTTTAAGCCTTGCCGCAAGTCTCCCTCCAAATGAATACCCCAGCACGTTGACTTCCTGATCTTTACAGTAATCAACCAATATTCTATGTTTCAGCCCATTAAACTCCAAAGAAACAAGTTCATCTAAATTAGGAGCGATGATATCAAAGTCATCTGCTAAAAAGCCAAAATCATCACCAGAGCCTGCAAAACCATGAAGACAAAGTAACTTAGAATTCATTCCAATCATCCCAAAATTTATTTGTTTCAATATTATTAGGGTATATAAAATTCACATCTACTGGACAGTATTTTTTCAGTTCAATTTCATGCTCTAAATACATTCTTTTATCTGTGTTAACTCGTTCAAAAATGCGTCCTCCTCTATTATCGACCACATGAATTTTTAGGTTAGATGGAAGATAAAAAAAGAGGCGATTAAAATCATAAATAAAGGTTAAATCACCTATGATACAATGGACTGTTTTCGAGGTAGTCCTAGCAATGCCTGCCGCTGTGGAAATTTGCCCATCAATACCATTTGCTCCTCTTGAAGCGACAACTTCAAATTGAACAGGATGCAAGAGATCCATATACCTAATTGGCATACTATTTCCGACGTATAAAATATCATCGCGACTAAATTCTTTTAAGAGTAAATTTAAATGAGATTGCTCGGAGTTTGGGTATTTAATTAAAAGCCTTTGAAAAACAGCCTCTTCAGTTTGCTCAATATTTGAGACCGTATCAAAACTGACTTCACTTAAGCTTTCGATCCTCTCACCCCAGTGACAACCTGAAAAATCATTTTGATAACTGAGAACAGGAATACTTTTAAATTCTGTATTTAAATGTCTCCAAAATTTTCCTACTGGTGTTCGTCCAAACTTAATCACTAGATCAAATTTAGATGCGTTTTTTAAAAGATCTTTTTCAAAACGGATGGAACCATGCTCACCTAACTGACTTAAAACCTCTACGTATGTGTGCACCTTCGTCTGGGTGAGGTAATCAAACTCTGCTCTAAACTTTTTCGAGTCTTCAGAAAAGTAGGCAAGAACTTTTCGGGGTGTTTTCAAAACTTCAGCTAATGAAAAATGTTTTTTAGGTCCTAGACCTTCTTTGTTCACTTCAATATTAATATGAACCGGAAACTTCACATCATTCAAGTCGGGCAGAACACTAGATTCATCCAGATGAAAAAAACTTCGTGCATAACGGCCGAAGAGATTTTTTTGTTCTATTGTTTGAGGTGCATAAGTTCCGTGCAAGGCTTCTGGCCTATCAGCTGTGACGACAACCAATTTCACATCACTGTAATAGGCTTCAACGAGTGCAGGAAAACAGGCGGCGCTTGCGGTTCCAGATGTAGTACAGATTGCTGCCGGTCTTGAGTTTTTAGCGGCACCCATTGCTTCAAAAGCAATAGATCTCTCATCAAGCCCAAAAATGAGATCAAACTCATTTAAGCTCTCAATTAAAGCTGAATTCCTATCCCCTGCTCCAAAATAAACCTGTCTCACACCTAGTTCAGTTAGTAGTTTTGCAATCATGAGTTCTCACCACCAAAAAGACCGGAGATGGCATTTCTTTTATTTTGAACTTCTTGCAGTTCAAGCTCAGCATCGGAGTCGGCTACAATCCCACAACCTGAGTCGATATAGATTTGATCATTTTGCCATTGAATATTTCTAATCATAACTAGGCCAAAACTTAGCTCTTCACTAGTAAGTCCTAGAACTCCACCAAACAGTCTGTTAAGGCTGTCACGATTGAAATGAGTTTGACGCTTTAGTAACTCAATACTCTTTTTCCTAGGAAACCCTAACAATGCGGCAGTAGGATGAAGACCAGCAACCAATGAACCAACATCAACTTTGTTGGAAGTGCACTGAATCTCTGTTCTTAAATGTAGTAAAGGGCCAAACTCAAAAATTTCTGTTTCACCAATTTCTAAATTTTGATAACCAATTGCTTTTAATTTTTCTGAGATATCTTCAATAACTAAATCATGCTCAACACGATCTTTTTGGCTGTTTAAAAGTTTTTCTGCGGCATCAGCGAGACTTGCCTTAATAGTACCTGCTAAGGCCAAAAATTTGTCTTGCCCCTTGGATCTCACAAAAAGTGGCTCAGGAGAGCTTCCTAATATCCCTCTCTCTTGATTCCAAAAACCGTATAAAAAGCCTGGTAGTTTCGATAAATCAAGTGCAGCACTCAATGGATGTCCAACATATTTATAAGTAGCTGAGGTAACAGGAACAATTTTTTTCAGGCTATTTGCGGAGTCTCTTAAAGTTTCAATAAGTGAGTTCGCATCAGCTAAAAATTCCTGATCGATATCTGATATTTTTTCTATTTGGATTTTCTCTGGGAGCTTGAGCGCAAGTAATTCGAGAAAATCTAAGAGTGAAATCTTAAAAACCTTGGCAGGTGTCTGAAATAGCGAGTTTTGCTGGAAAAAACCGGTATGAAAAAAGGATAAACTACTAGAATCAGATTGCCCATATCCTCCCCAGATGGTATGACTATGCGGCTCCTGAAGCATGTATCCGTTGGATAAAAACTGATCCCAATCTATCTCTAGAGGGTTTATTAGTGTATTAGACATCGGATGCAACAATAGCTTATAGGGTTCAATTATACAATAAATGCTGCTAGTATTTACGAGATGCGAATGTTTGATTTAAATGAAAATGCAAATTCCCAAGAGACTTCTAACTCAAAGCACAAGGGTTTCAATCTAGATGATTACCTTGCAGATGATTCACAATTTTTAATTATTGCCGGCCCATGTGCATTAGAATCATATGAACAAGTGGAAGAAGTTCTTAAAAGTACTGATGAACTTAATGTTCTTCGTTCAGGAATCTATAAAATGCGTACCAACCCAAATACCTTTCAAGGTTTGGGCCTTGATGGTGTAGACATCATCGCTAAGATTAAACAACAAAGACCATTTGATTTTATCACAGAGGTGACAGACCCTCGTCAAATTGCAGATCTTGTAGACGTGGTTGATATCTTCCAAGTTGGTTCCAGAAACATGTATAACTATGACCTTCTAAGAGAGTTAAATGCTGCTAAAAAGCCAGTACTTTTTAAAAGAGCTTTTTCAGCAACAGTCAAAGAATGGTTAAATGCTTGTGACTACATGCCAGATCTTGGTGAAGAAAAAATTCTTCTTTGTGAAAGAGGCATTAGAACCTTCGAAACTTCCACGAGAAATACTCTAGATATCAATACTGTTGTTTATCTAAAACAAAATACCAATTTTAAAGTAATTGTTGATCCTTCTCACGCTAGTGGTATCGCCTCTATGGTAAGAAAACTTTCTCACGTAGGAATGGCCGCCGGAGCGGATGGACTTCTAATTGAATGCCACCCTACCCCATCATTGGCTCTTTCAGATAAAGATCAACAAATTACCCCAGCAGAACTTAATCAAATTCGTCGCGAATTAGCAGAAATGGGTCAGTTCTTCGGCAAAAAGGTTTTATAATGCCTCAAGCAGAACCAATCAGAAATATGTTTAACAACATCGCAGGTCATTATGACCTGTTAAACGATGTTCTTTCGCTTGGGATTCACAGAGTTTGGAAAAACAAACTAATAAAAGAGTTATCTCAAAATAACCCACAATCCATGCTTGATTGCGCAACTGGTACTGGTGATATCGCTATCAGTTTTTTAAATGCTAATCCGGGTGCCAAGGTCACCGGAATAGATTTTTCTCCCAACATGCTTTCATTTGCTAAAGAAAAGACGCAAAAAATTGATTGGCAAGTACAAGATGTGACTAAACTACCCTTTAAAGATAACCAGTTCGATGTGTGTTCAATTTCTTACGGTATTAGAAATGTAGAGGACATGGAGAAGGGAATCAGCGAAATGAGTCGAGTCAGTTCAAAGAAACTATGTATTCTTGAATTTGGTCAACCTGAAAACAAAATCCTCCGTGGAATCTATTTTGGTATCATGAAATATTTTATTCCACTGGTAGGAAAGATATTTAATAAACAGGAAGCCTATCAATATTTAATCGATAGTAGTATTAAGTTTCCATCAGGAAAGAAGATGGTTGAAATCATCAAAAAATCTTCCGACTTTACTGAAGTTACTTATAAACCTGTTATGGGAGGAATCACATACCTCTATACAGCGACAAAAGGTGAGGCCTAAGTGAGTGACTTGAGGTTAGATGATTTTTTCTTTGATAACTCAGTTATTAAATCAGACATTAAAGATCTTTCATTTAAAGGCTTAACTGACGGAAAACATATCAGATCAAGACTATTATACCTTACAGGTCAGTTTTTCGATCTTAGCGATGAGGATTGTTTGAAACTAGGTCGTATAGTTGAGATGGTACACAATGCGACTCTAACTCACGACGATGTAATCGATAACTCTCATACTAGACGGGGGCACCCATCGATTCCAAATCTAATTAATAACAAAAAATCAGTCCTTCTTGGTGATTATATGTTAGCGAGAGCTCTTCACGAACTTTCTGACTACCAAATGCCAAAACTCACGCAGGAACTTACCCATACACTTAAAGAATTAGTTGAAGGCGAATGGATCCAGTATGAGAATACTAATCCCTATAAGATCACCTTAAATCTATATTGTACTTTAGCACTAAAGAAAACCGGCTCACTTTTTCGCTGGGGCTTTGTCGCTCCACTACATTTATCTGATGCTAGTGATAAAGTGTACCGTCTATTTGAAGAGTTTGGAGAGAAACTTGGAATTATTTTTCAAATGTCTGACGATATTATCGACTTCAACAAACTAAGCCAAAAGACTTATGGACTCGACTTTAAGAATAATAATATCAATTTTGTTCTATTATTTTTAGGCAAAGCACATCCAGAATTAGCTCAAAAATTTCTTCAATTAGATGATATCAGTGAACTAAATGTAGAAGAAGAGATATTACTTGAAGAAAGTATCGTCACCGCCAAGGCAAAAATGAAAGAATATCTTGATAGATGCCATGAAATTGCTGGAGAATTAAAAAAGGAGCTGAATCTAGGGGAAAACTCAGCTCCATTTATAGAAGTGTGTACTTTACTCGACCTAATTACGGATCGTGTATTTTAATTATTATTCAAGTAGTCCAGGGAATCCCACTCCAATTCTATCTTTAAACTGAAGTCCCGCTCCTCTATCGTTGATATAATTTTTGTAGCGTTTCTCTACACCATCATCTTCAACTTCGTGAATAATTAACGGTCTATCATTCTCAATCTGGATGGTTCTAAAGGCCTCAAAGTTTTTAAAACCTCTAATTACATTCAGGTATGAGTTTCTGATAAGAGTCATATCTGCAGATCCTTCTTTAGTGAACTGAGTTCTTACAAAGTAGTAACTCTCTTGTCTGCTAACATCCTCATGACCACGTTTACAGATATAAAGTCTTTTTGGAGATTCAATCAATCCTCTTGCAGGCTCCTTGTTTGAAAACAAATCAAACAAAGTATGCGTGGTATATCTTCTAGGCAGTTGAATCTCAACTCGCTTACCAGTGACAAACACACAAGATTTTACTTTCGCACCAAATTGAATATCGTATCTTTCATATGGCATCACCGATCCATCTTGGTTGATAATACGTTTTAATTTACTCAATACTTCTGATTCTTGGTCAACTGTATAAACGTCTGTTCTTGTTCCACCCATGGCACCAAAACCTGCAGATCCATGGAGAACTTTACCAACTTCAATTCCAAATCCAGCAGACCATCCATACTGAAAATAATCAGACTCTCTTACCCCTGTCATTTGGGTGAAGTTCTGTCCTCTAGACATGAAGTATGCTTCCGATCGACTAAGATTTAAGCTTTCTGTATTAGTGTTTACAGCTTGCTCAGTAATTTCCTGAACGTGCTCAAGCTTTTTGAAATCCATATAATCAAATGGCCTCTTTTTACAATCATTATAATGCATTCCAATTTCTACCATCTCCACTGGAGCATTAGCGATACCAATCCCTGAACTAGGACCACCTGAAGGATATTGATGCAATTCTACTGTTTTTTCATTCTTATCAAACATAAGACCACATAGCTCTTCCAGTACATTTTGATTCGCATTGACTGGATTATCTACCAGTTCAGATATTCTTCGCACACTAGACTTAAGATTTTTAGATCGCTTTAATCTGATTTCTGTGTCGAAGATCTCCACTTCAGAATCTACTTGAGTAAGTCTATAGTTTGCATGATCAAAAACCTGTGCCTTAGGCGTAATAGTTCTCAATCTTTGAGTAAATTCTTTAAAATAGTCTGCTTTTCCCTCTGGAGTATTTTCTATATTGGCAAGCTTCTCACGCACGCTCGATATCTTTGCAATTAATGTTTTTGCAATATCAACATTCCCAGTAGATAAAACCTTATGATTACTTTCAGAGTTCTTCACAGTTCCTGATTTGATCGAACCAACGAAGTCACCTACAAAATACCCAGGTTTCAACTCTACTTCCTCATCCATACTTCTCATCTCAATAACAGCAAGATTCTTTGTAGAGTAAATCATCAGGTCAGCAAAAAGCAGGGGTATATCGATCGTTGCATCTACAATACCTTGTTTAACTGTGACTTCAGTTTCACCTGCTGTAAGTGTCTTGAATTTATTCAAGTCAATAACCTGTGAACTATCAAAAGACCTAGGTTCTTTTGGAGCAAGAATTAAAAGTCTTACTTTGTATTTTCCATTTACAATTGGAGGGTATCCAATTCCATCGCCACCATCAAAGTCATGTGACATTGAAATCTTTGGATTGAACTCAAGTCTCAATTGCTTATTAAATTTCAAATCTAAGTTTTTGTTTAATTGAAAGCTTTCAGGAATATCAGATTCAGTCCAGTATCTAAATTCTGAAATATAAATTGATCCAGTATTATCCTCACTCGCTTCAGGCGGAGTTCCAACTTTTGAATCGATTCCAAAATCAGCTGCCCTAGACCAAGGGTTAATATGAATAATCCTTTCTTTCACAATATTCTGATAAGGTGCTTGTTTACTTCTCACACGTACGAGATAGTCCTTCCATCTTCTTGTGTTATATCTTCTAAAAGGAATTTCTGCTCTAAAACTAACGACACCACTTCCTGAGTTAGTTGATTTCTCATCAGTAAAAAGAGTTGAGTTATCTTCTACATCAATAACATCAATTTGATAGTTATGATTCTTAATATCAGTATGAATAAGAGGATCAACCATTCTAAGATCAATCATGGCCACAACATCACTTTCGTTCAAATTTGGATTTAAATTTGCTCCAACTTCTGAACCTCTTTTAATATTGATCGTATCAATTACGAACCCAAAATTATCAGGGTTTACAACCAGTCCTTTTTGATTTTTCTGTTGAGAGATCAAATTTAAAGGAACAGGAATATCTATAAGTTCACCACTCATAACTCCATCAAGTTGCTTAATTGTGATAATCCCTTCATCGCTTCCTAGTAGGACTTTATCGTTTAGAGCTGTTGTTCTTATCCCAAGCTCAATAATTGAGTTTGGATCAACTCCTGATTTTAGTTCGAAAGTTACAGCTGACCTTAGTTTTCCGTCTTCTCTAATTGATTGCTCTCTAGTCGCATCAGCAACAATAACTCTATTACCAGTGGACATGTTTTTCGCAATAATAACAAACTCAGTTTTAAAATTTCCTCCTGTAATCGCCTCACGAAGTAGATTACCATCTATACCACGTCTTAGAATTTCTGGTGTCGTAGCAATATCAAATTTCAGAATCGTATTATCTTGAGTAAATGATTTCTCAAGAATTGTGGCCTGAAAGCTAGAAGTTTCTAAATGCTGAACAGATTCATTGATCATTGAACCCGCACGAATATCACGAACTTTTTCAAAACGGCTAAACTCTAAATCAAACCCAGATTTTGCCCAAGGGTTTAATGCTACAGAATAAGACTTAACTCCTTTGAAGTTATCTAATCCTTTGATAGTTCCGTTGACTTCAAGAAAAGATTCGTCAGCTATATAATTGAAATTGAATTTTTCGTCCCAACTTATACAACCGTTGGAATTTGAAGTTGGTTTCTCATTTGAGTTTTCAGATTGAACTTGAAAATCCTCACCAACGATTGGCTGCACATACTGTGCATCAACTAAACAAGTCCTCAAACTTACGACCGCCGTATCTTTCAGATCTGGCCATTGCTCATCGCTTGCACGTGTTTCAAAGGAAACCACCTGCACTTGATCGTAATCAAAGCTTGCTGAGTCGTTGCGGCTGTTCACGTCTTTTACGTCGTTTTCCCTACAGCCTGCTAATAAGCTAAATAAAATTAATAAAACCAATCTTTTCATTTTCCACCATAATAAAAAGTTAAACAAAGTACACATATGTTAATAGTGCAAAAATGATTCCAATAATATGAGGCCTTGAGTGATACTCAAAAGGCTGTAAATAGGTGATTTTTTTTTTAGAGGGTGTCTAATATTTAAGCGATGTTTAAATAATAGACACTTAATTTAAAGTTCATACTTAAGGATTAAGTTGAAAGTAAGGATCTGAGTATCAAACTGAATTGAGTTAGTTTCAAGCGGCTTAAAATCATAATACTTAATCTGATAGTTCAATTCAGAGCTCACAGCACGCAGACCTATCGCCTGACCACTGATATTATTATGGCCATAATACTTACTATTATAGAAGCCAGGAGCCGAGTCAGTCTCATTTCGAAAGGTCTCAACTTCTAAAAGGTACTTTTCACCGCCAAATAATGCCCCCGCCATATAGCCAAGATTTCTATCTGTTGGAGCTTCGTCATTTAATATATATTGTCCATATAGGCCATAATCATAAGAGCCAAGCCTAACTTTTGAACGTAAGGCCACATTATACCCCGAAAAGCCATAGTTGAATTTAGCCTGCTCTCCTGTGCCTGTTACGGAGTTTCCAATTTGGCGCGATTTAAGCGCAATATTAGGCGCTAGGTCTTTATAGAAAAAATGTGAAACCTCTAATGAAAGATTCTCTTTATATTTAAGACCTAGAGTCTCCATGAAAAATGAAGGCGTACCATTATCCAAAGTCCCTACTCTTCTTGCGAGCCTATTATTATTAGGAATCGCCTGCAAAGCTTTGAAATAGATGTAATCAAAATCAACTGTCTGCTGAATTCCTATCACAGGAGAACTAGTTAGTAGTAGCGGTGAATTATATTCTCTCGGAGAAAGTGCGCCCGCCTTGAAGTTTAATAACTCAATTGGTGTGTAACTCACTCCACCTTGATTAAGAACGACTGTTTCAAGTGGAGCAAATTCTGTTAAGTCCGCCACAACTTCGTTGGATCCTGTCTCTAATATAGCAGAGCTAGAAAAAAACAAGATCACATCATCTGAGAGTGCCTTTTCGGCGTCTACTCTAAAACGATAACCAAATATACGAGACCTGATATCTTCTCCATCGACATAGTCAAAATGAAGACCGCTTTGAATATCAAGTTTTTTTAGATCAAGTGGCGCAGCTTGTGCGCCACAACTTATAAGAAATGCAATTAAAATTTTTATCATGCAAAGAGTATAGACTTAGATAAATACAAGCTCAATATTTATTACTCCACGACCTTTACCTTCAACAGTTTCTGAATACTCAGCGCCTTCAACCCCTGTGATACTGATATTGGCCTTTCCATAATAATACTGTTTCTCGTTTAGATAACTGTAACTAAAATACCTAAAAAAACCTTGAATATAGTCCTGACGCTGTTTTAGGGTCATAATTTTAAACATATTTTTCAGCTGATTCGACTGTTTAAACACCCTTCTTGGAATATTTCCACCTTTTATAAAAGTCCCACCTCTTTGAACCACAATTGAGTCTGTGATGTATTCAAAGCGAATAGACTGTCGCTCCGGGTTTTCAAAAAAAGCATGAAGCAGCCTTCTAGTGTTATTTAAGATGCAGTAATTATGATTTCCCCCAGTAAAAACAATTTTTTGCTGAGGATTTTTTATAATATATTTATTATGTCCTGCTTGTGAGAGTTTAAACTCTGCCTGATTTGGAAAAGTAAAACTTGGAATATCAAAATCATATGGATTATACCTCATATTAGGAGCTTGCCCATTTAACAGGTCATTGAAATTGCCTTTTCTAGCTTGAGTCAAATTCCCCACATAATCGTCTAGCAAAACCAAAGTTTCTCTTCCTGCTACATTTAACTCTCTTTGAGTTCCAGGAAAACTTTCTCCATCAATATCATATTTTGGATGAGGGTGAACATTGATATGAACCTCAGGATCATGAATCACATATTGGCTTTCACGTCCCAGCTCAAGAGAACAATTTAGGCTATTAAGATTAAAGTCGTTAGCAAGTTTTTGTTGATTAGCTGATAGGTTTGAAAGATTAATCTGAATTCCATCCAGTCCCATCATACTCGTTTGAAATTTTGTGCCATCTAAATCAAAATCTACAACACCTTTCTTACCACCTTCTCTTGCGGTAAGAGTAAGTAGAGAATCTTTGATTTTAAATTGTGCAGAAGCATACTGGCCTGGCACAAAAGTTTGGTCCACAACTTGTACTTCAGGCACATCGATAAAGTACTTGTACTCACAATGAATGACAGCATTGTTTTTGGCCTTATTGTAAGTTTTTTCAAATGTAACTGCATTGTAATCCAAGACACTATTAGCAAAGCAGGTTGAGGTTAATAGAGATGACAAAAGGACGATAGAGTTGAGTTTTTTCATGGACGGAATTTAATTCTAAAACACATTTTTCGCAACGCAGCATTTCTTTTTTACATTGTCCTATTCATACATCTGAGCTAGCATTTTAACATGCTGAAATTACTAAGTATTTTAAGTCTTTTAATGGCCTGTAATCAGTCCCCCACCACTCACCTTATTAAACATAATAATAAAATCGGTGGCCTTTCAGGACTCTTCTATAAAGATAAAACCCTCTACGCTGTCACTGATAGAGGTCCAAACTCTCCTAAAATGGATATTGATGGCAATGGAACAGACGATAGAACCTTTTTTGTACCAAAATATGTTCCGCTGGTAGTGAAATTTAGTGAGGATTTGAAATCAATTAAAACCATTATACCACTTAAGTTAAAAGGCCGAGGTGCCACGGGACTACCTAATTTAAGTGAACTCGACGAAGATGCTTTTGATCAAAATAAAGTAAAGCTTCCTTTTGATCCTTACGGTATAGATCCAGAAGGAATTGCGATCGATGATCAAAACCATATTTGGCTATGTGAAGAGTATGGCCCATCTCTAGTTGAATTTGATGAAAAAGGCTATTTTATCAGAAGGGTTCTACCAAATGGATCCAAGCGTTTAGGTGAAAAACGTCTACCTGAATTTTTAAATAAGCGCAGAAAAAATCGTGGCTTTGAAGGAATTACTTTTCACGATGGAAAACTATTTTTCGTCTTACAAAGTCCTCTTACTAAAAATTCCAGAGACAACTATCTTCTGTCGTTTAATCCTAAAACAAATGAGACTCAGTATTATATCTATCGCATGCATAAAAAAGGTAAAAAACTGGGTGCCATCACTCACCTAAAAGAAAACGACTTTTTGGTGCTAGAACAAAACGGAAAAACTGGGGACAAGTCCTGGCAGAGAATTTATCAGGTCACTTTGCAAGAGCCTGAAAAAGAAGTGAAGAAAAAAAAGTTTTTGAAACTCAGTTTATCTGACTATGAAAAAATCGAAGGCCTAAGTTTAATCAATAAGTCTTTATTCATTATCGAAGACAACGATTTTTCTCCATTAAAAGGGGGAACAGAGGGTCTCACAAGGCTATTTAAGTATAACTTGTAGTTTTTACAATGCAGTGCAACACAACGTTATTTTATGTTATCTTCCGAAAAAAACAACACAGGAAGGAATATGAAAAAGCTACTTACTCTCGCCTTAATTTTTACATTCGCCAAAGCTCATGCTCTTCGTGTCCAAGGAGCTGAAACTCCTAACCATAGCATTAAAATCTCTGCAGCTGAAGATTCGGATAAACTCATCTTTGAAGAATGTAAAATTGAAAACACAGTCGAGACTTGTAAGGATTTTTTTCCTGTAAAATATGCATTTGATAAAGCCGATATTGTAGATATGATTCAGCAGAAAAAGTATGAAGGTCATGGAACAGTAGTCCTAGATGCTATTTTAATCGTTGTTTCATATCCTTTCAATGCTTATAGAATTGGCAATGCTGTCGGGAAGTACTACTACGTAAAACGCCTTGGTTACTCGGCCGAAGGCGTGGGAACAGTTTCAGGTATACTTGCAGGAGCAGCAATACCAACCTCGACCCTACCTAATTTATTCTTATTTGATATTCTAGACCCATATACGCATTACGATATAGCAGACTCACTAGAGGCTGCAATTATGGAAAATAAAAATGATGCCTTGCCTGCAAAAGATTCTAGCGTCACAATCGACGATCTTGATACTTATCAAATAGTGAATTCATACAAAAGGCTACTGCGTTCAAAACTTAAAGAGCAGGGAATTACTGATATGAAAAAACTTTATCATATAACTCCTGCTCAAAGATTATTATCTAAAAAAATGATCGGTCTCTAAACTAGAGGCACATTAAAAGAGTTCTTCGAAGCGGTTCAGCTGCTCCCCAAAGTAGCTGATCCCCGATACTAAAGGCATTTAAATACTCATCACCAATAGTCATTTTACGAACTCTACCTACTGGAATTTTTAAGGTTCCTGACACATTGGCCGGAGTAAGTTTGCTTAGGGTTTTTTCTTTATCATTTTCAACAAACTCAACCCATTCGTTTCCTTCACGGATCAGACTTTCGACTGTTTTGAGATCAACTGATTTTTTAAGCTTAATGGTAAAAGCTTGAGAATGACATCTTAGAGCTCCTACTCGGACACATGTACCATCCATAGGAATCGCTTTATCAGTACCCAAAATCTTATTGGCTTCGACTTGTGCCTTCCACTCTTCACGCGATTGTCCACTTTCTACTTTTGTATCAATCCACGGAAGTAGAGATAAAGCGAGAGGATATCCAAAATTATCTTTAGGAAACGCTCCGGAATTTATTTGTGATTGAATTTCTTTTTCTACCGCAAGAGCCGCAAGGCTTTGGTTCTTTTCAAACTCTCCAGAAATAAACTTCATCTGCTCTAGTAGTTCGAGCATATTCTTTGCACCAGCTCCACTAGCTGCCTGATAAGTCATGCTGGTCATCCACTCAACCAGGCCTTCTTTAAATAGACCTGATAGGCCCATAAGCATTAAACTTACTGTACAGTTACCGCCAATAAAATCTTTTACACCAGAGTCTAAACCCTGCTCTATTTGAGACTTGTTGATTGGATCTAAAACGATAATTGATTCTTCATCCATTCTTTTCGCTGAGGCGGCATCAATCCAAATTCCTTTCCATCCAGCTTTACGAAGCTTTGGATGAATATCTTTGGTATAATCTCCCCCTTGGCAGGTCACAATAATATCCATTTCAGTTAGCTCATCGATATTATCAGAGTCTAAAATTGTATCAGCTATATTATTCAGCTCGGGAGCTTTTTCGCCCTTAAGAGAAGTTGAAAAAAGATAAGAAGTAAACTTATCAAAATCCTTTTCCTGTTCAAAACGGTCCATTAATACGGAACCAACCATTCCTCTCCAACCTACAATTCCAACTTTTTTCATAAAAATCTCCTATTGCGCCCATTTTCTCGCAAAATTATTGAAAGTAAACTTGATTTTTTTTCTCCGCTTGCTTAGACTGTATTCACTTAAAGAGGTGCGTTGCCTAGTAAGTAAGTGGAGATCCCAAATCGAAGAAGCTTACCCAGGAGGTCAATGCCGAAATCATAGTTGTGGGAAAACTATGATTGGTAAGTGAGATTGAGACCTACTTACTGTCATGAGAACCTATACCTCATGGAGAGCTTTGAGAACGAGTTTTTCCTCCCAAAACTTTGTCTTATCGTCTCTCCAATAGGTATAATAACAAAAAATTCTTACGAGGAAAGACATGATTGTAGTATCAAAATTTGGTGGAAGCTCCATGAAAGATCATGAAGCAATGTTAAGATCAGCCGCTATTTCTAAAAAACAAAACGCCGGCATCACTCTAGTTTCTGCGACCTATGGAACAACAGACCAACTTCATGAACTAGTGGACCTAGCAGTTGAGGGAAAATGGAACGAATGTGAAAAGAAACTTTTTACGATTCGTGAACGTCATTTTGATATTCTTCAAAACCTTACCAATGATCAACTTGTTGGAGAAAGACTGAGAGAGCTTTTAAATAACCTTGAAACTTTAACGAGAGGTATTTTTCTTCTTGGAGAATGCTCTGAGAAAGCAAAAGATAGGATGGTTTCTTTTGGAGAGCGACTCTCTTCTCTTCTATTTGCTGAAGCTCTGAAAATGACTTGGCCAGATATGGTGGTAGAGCATTTTGATAGCCGCAAAATCTTAAAAACAAATTCTCAATATGGTAGAGCAAAACCAAATATTACAAAAATAAGAAATAACTGCGAAGCCTATTTTAAGCTTGGTGGAAAAACGACTTATGTAGGACAAGGATATATTGGATCTGACGATGAAGACTTTACCACGACATTAGGCCGAGGTGGATCGGATTATTCAGCAGCGCTTTTTGCTGAAGGAGTAAAGGCTGATGTTCTCGAAATATGGACAGACGTCGCAGGGATCGCCACAACTGACCCAAGAATTTGTGAGCAAGCTCAGCCTATTCATGAAATCAGTTATAATGAAGCAGGTGAGATGGCCCAATACGGAGCTAAGATTCTTCACGCCTCTACTCTCGTTCCGGCCATGCGTGAAAAAATTCCTGTATTTGTTGGATCAAGTTATGCGGCAGATGAAAAAGGAACATGGATCAGAGAAGAGGTTGCTGACAAACCTTTAGTTCGTGCGATTGCAAAAAGATCTAACCAAGCACTATTAACTATTAGAACTCCAAAGATGATGAATTCTTTTGGTTTTATGGGACGAATTTTTGACGTCTTTACTAATAATGAGATTTCAGTTGATTGTGTTTCCACCTCTGAAATTAGCGTAGCGATTTCTACAGATGAAACGAACTTAAAAAACTCAAAGCTGATTGAAGAGCTAGCTAAGCTTGGAGAAGTTAGTTCTGAAGCCGGTTTTTCCTTAGTTTCTGTGATTGGAAATGAAATGCTTCATAAAGCAGGTCTGGGTAAAAGAATGTTCAGTGCAATAGAGTCGGTTAACGTGAGACTTGTTTGCTTGGGGGCTTCTCCTTACAATTTCAATGTGCTCGTTCGAAATGACGAAGCAGACACTACGATCCAAAAACTTCATAAGGAGTTTATTGGATGAAAATTGCTTTACTAGGTGCCGGAAAAACTGGAGGCAAAGTCTCTGAGTTACACGAAAATACGGTTATCTTCAATCAATCGAATAAACTGACACTTGAAAAACTTTCTGAGTGCGATGTTGTTATCAGCTTTCTTCCAGGTGATGCGTTTGTTGAGTACATCGATGTATTAATTGAGTCAAAGCTTCCAGTGGTAACTGGATCAACTGGTTTTGATTGGCCAAAAGATATCGACGCAAAACTTAAAGAAAAAAATCTTAAATGGGTTCGCGCTCATAATTTTTCACTTGGAATGAATATTGTTAAGAGCATGATTGAGTACTTGGGAAAAGCTAAAAATCTCTTTGATGATATACAGTTTAATATCCACGATATTCACCATGTTCACAAAAAAGACTCTCCGTCGGGAACAGCTCTTTCTTGGAAGGAATGGCTTAATGCCCCTTGTGAAATTACGGCAGAACGCACAGGAGATGTAGTTGGTTATCATCATGTGGAAATGACAACTCCGGTAGAAAAAATAAAACTAACTCATGAAGCCCTTGATCGCGCCATATTTGCTCAAGGTGCTATTTGGAGTGCACAGAAAGTTTTAAGTGATGACAGTATTGATACGGGTCTGACCCATTTTAGTGAAATTGTAAAAAAACACCTCAACATATAAGGATAATTTATGAAATTGAATGACTACTCTTTATGGACTGCCCTCGTTACTCCTCTTACTCCAGGGCTAAAAGTAGATTACCCAGCTCTTGAAAATCTTATTCGCGAACAAGAAGAAGCAGGAAACGGTCTTCTTATTTTAGGTTCAACTGGTGAGGCTTTAAATCTTGATCTTGAGACAAGAAAACAAATTGTAGAATACTCACTAGAGTTAAAACCTAAAGTGCCGGTTATGGTTGGTGTTGGTGGTCATAATTTTGGTGATCAACTAGCATGGTGTCGCTGGTTAGAGACAAAAAATATTGATGCCTACCTAATGGTAACTCCGATCTATGCGAAACCTGGTGATGAAGGACAATACCTATGGTTTAAAGCTTTAATGGATGCGGTTACAAAACCAGTTATGCTCTATAATGTTCCGGGAAGAGCTGGTAAAGACCTGAGCTTTAGTGCTGTGGAAAAACTTTCTCAGCACCCGAATTTTTGGGCGATTAAAGAGGCCAGTGGAAGTGCCAAAACTATGGCAAAATACCTTGCAAGTGCCAAGGGTGGAAAAGTTTATTGTGGTGATGACGGACTTCTTCCAGAGTTTGTTGCTGCTGGTTCAGTTGGTTTAGTTTCTGTGGCAAGTAACACATGGCCTAAAGAGACAAATCTATACGTTAAGCAATGCTTAGATAAGAGTTTCGACGCTAAAGAATTATGGTCTAAAGCCGCTAACTCATTATTCTGTGCGAGTAACCCAATTCCTGCCAAAGCGCTTCTTGCCAGCGAGGGTCGAATCCATCACAATACTATGATGCCGCCATTATATGAAGGTGATATGAAAGACCTTGGTTTAGTAAAAAACCAGACTGAATTAGTTCGCAACTGGTATAAGAGTCAAAAAAAATAAATTTAAATAGAAGGAAGAAAATGAACTGGGAAGATGTATTAGATAAACTTGAAACTGGTGAATTGAGATCAGCTAATAAAGTTGATGGGAAATGGGTGGCAAACACAGAAGTTAAGCAAGCTATCCTTGCCGCATTTAAAGCCGGTGAACTAAAAGAGTTTAGCGAAACAGGACATAAAGGTTTTGTAGATAAGCACAACTTGAGTGCAAGACTTTTCACTCCTGAAGATAAGGTTCGTATGGTTCCTGGTGGATCAAGCGTTAGGCGTGGAAGCTGTGTCAAAGCTGGTGTAATCATCATGCCTCCGGCCTATGTTAATGTTGGTGCTTTTGTTGATGAAGGCTCTATGGTTGATTCTCACGCACTAGTCGGATCATGTGCTCAGATTGGGAAAAACGTTCACCTATCTGCCGCAGTACAAATTGGTGGAGTGCTAGAGCCGATTGGACTTGCTCCAGTTGTTATTGAAGATAATTGCTTTATTGGAGCTGGTGCTTCAATTGTAGAAGGTATTCAAGTGCTTACTGGTGCGGTTATCGCTCCTGGAGTTATCTTATCTAAAGGAACTCCAATTTATGATGCTGTAAATGAAACAGTAATTACTGACGGTATTATTCCAGCGGGAGCTGTGGTTGTTCCGGGTAGTCGTCCTGTTAGTTCAAAACTTTCGTGGGCAAAAGAGCAAGGCTTAAGTCTTAATTGTGCCATTATTGTTAAATATAGAGATTCCAAAACAGATGATTCTCTAAAGCTAGAGGATTTTTTAAGATAATGAAAAAGAGATTGGGTATTGATGCGTATCAGAGATTAATTAGCGTTATTGATCGCTTTGATGCCCCCTTTTTTTTCTATGATCTAGACGCGCTAAAAAATCACTTACAAAGTATGGCCACGGATTTAGATCCGGATATAACTCTTTGGTATGCCTGCAAGGCCAACCCCATGAGTGCCGTTTTAAAAGTATTACGAAATCTTGGATTTGGTATTGATGTCGCCTCAAGTGGAGAACTTCACCAGGTACTTAACACTGGAATTCAAGGTGATCATATTATCGCAACAGGCCCTGGAAAATCTAAGTCCTACCTCAAGCACTTGGTTAAAAATGGTGTGGGGACGATTGTACTAGAAAGCTTAAACCAAGCCTATTGGTTATCAGAAGTTTGTGAAAAACTCGATACTAAAGTAGACGCTCTATTAAGAGTCCAACTCAGTTGGGACCAAGGAAAAAGTGTCCTAGGTGGAAATGAAATCACCCCTTTTGGTATTGATTCCGAACAATGGCTAAAGCTTGATCAATCAAAAACTAAGCATATAAATATTAAAGGCTTTCACGCATTTCAGTGGGGAAATATCCTCGATGTTTCTAAGTTAGAAGGAATATGGTCTACAACTACTGAACAATGCCTTGAGCTTTCTGAAAAACTAAATATCCCATGTGAAATCATTGACCTTGGTGGTGGTCTTGGGGTTCATTATGACCTTTCTACTAACCGAATTGATTTCGGTGAAGTACATAAAACTTTAAAAACCATCAAAAAAAAATATCAGTTAAAAAAGATTTGGATGGAGCTCGGTCGATATACTGTTGCTGAGTGTGGATATTACCTGAATAAAATTATTGATATAAAAGAAGTCAGAGGAAGAAATATTCTGGTTTGTGAAGGTGGTATTAATCATATCGCTAGACCCGCATTAGTTGGTGAGCACTTCCCTGTTTCAGCCCTAGATAATGAATCAACTGAAAAGAAAACATTTCATGTGCATGGCCCTCTCTGTACAGCACTAGATTTTCTAGGAGAGTTTGAACTGCCTGCGAATATTAAGATTGGCGACTGGTTAGTTCACCACAAAACGGGAGCCTATGGTTTTACTGAGTCTATGCCATATTTTCTATGCCATAAACTTCCTGGAGAAGTCATTTCATACAATGGCGATCTCATGATACCTAGACCTCCAAAAACCTCATACGACTGGATGATTTAATATGCAGTGGAGTATCGACGAATACCCTATTAAAGAGCTTGCCACAGGTGAGCAATTATTTCTTAAAACTTATACCTTAAAAGGTTCTCCGGGTCCTCATATTCATATCCAAGCATCAGTGCATGGAGCTGAACTGCAAGGAAATGCCGTCATCCTACAGTTAATGGATCTGCTTAATAGCACAAGTGTCAAAGGGAGTATTACTTTTATTCCACTTGCGAATCCCTACGCCACCAATAATAAACATGGCACCTACACCTATGGAAGATATAACCCAGTCACAGGTGATAATTGGAATAGAAACTATGTGGATATCATCACGGCTAGCGGTTTTGATTTAACCCAGTTTTTAGATGATCACGACAGTCTTCCATGGCACGAGTTAAAAGTTGTCTACAAAGCACAACTTGATGAAATTTTTAGAAAACATATCGGGCATCTTATTCAGACCAGAAAGCTTTCTGAAAATAATAAGCTAAACCTTTTACTTCAACATCTCGCCTCGCAAGCAGACGGTATCTTGGACCTTCACACTGGTCCTGTGGCCACTCGTTATTTATATGCGGCAGAGTATGAAGAAGAAATTGCACATTATTTAAAGTTTAAACATAACCTTATTATTCCTAACGAATTTGGTGGTGCGATGGACGAGGCTGCATTTATGCCTTGGGTACACCTAATGAATGCCCTAAAGGATTCTGGTAGAGAAGTGAAACCGGATATAGAATCATTCACTCTTGAGTTTGGCTCAGAAGAGACGTTTCAAATGCACGCCGCCTCTAAAGATGTAGAGAGTATTGTGAATTATCTACGTTACAAAGGAGTTCTTGAAGGTACACCTGACAAGATTGACTCTCATAGTTGTGCCCTTGCAAACTATAAAACGATCTACTCTCCCAATGGTGGACTGGTAGATTATCATTTTGAACCAGGTCAAAGATTTTTAAAAGGTGATACTCTTGCGAGCTTTTATAATCTAAAAAATATCGACCCACTCGATCCTATTGTAAGTTCCCGCTCAACAGTTAAAGCTGAACAAGACGGGATAATCATTAACCGCTGCCCATCTAGTTGTGTGCATCAGGGAATGGAATTATTTCAAGTCATGACCCAACTAAAGGAACATAAGGCATGATTTCTCAGAGGGCACAAGAATTAACGGGGAGTCCTTCGGCCATCGTTGTAGGACATTTAAACTGTCTTGCTGATCCTTATTCATTAGAAAACCCAGATGGTTTTTTAAATTTTGGAATTGCTGAAAATCACCTCATGAGCGATATGCTTCTTGATTTTTTAAACCGCCCCATCAAAATTGAAAAAGAACATATTCAATATTGTGACTCCAGAGGGATTTCTTCTCTTAAAACAGAGAGTGTTAAGTTTTTTCATGATTATCTTGGAATTAAAGAATTAGACCCTGAAAAATTAATTATTAATAACGGAGTTTCATCTCTTTGTGAGTCCTTGAGCTTTAGCCTTTTTGATGAAGGAGATCAAATCCTAATTCCTGCTCCTTATTACACTGGATTTGAGCATGATTTCACTAAGCGTTTTAAATGCGAATTTATTCCTGTCCAATTAGATCCAAAAAATAATTTTGACCATGAAATCGCTCCATTCAAGGAAGCTTTGAAGGCTTATCGAAAAGTAAAAGCGGTGCTCATCACCCATCCTCATAATCCGACTGCAGAATCAATCTCTGAGGAATTTCAAAATGATGTCATCAAATTTTGCTTAGAAAATGACCTTCACCTAATTTCGGATGAAATCTATGCGCTTTCTCGTCACAATGGAGAAAAGCATGATTCACTTTTTCAAAAAGCGAGAGATAGAGGTGTTAAAACTCATTTTCTCTACGGTGTGGCCAAAGACTTTTGCCTGGCCGGTTATAAAGTGGGATTTTTTTATACTGATAATGATGAACTTACTAAGGCGATGGGAGCCTCAAGCTATTTTTATCCCGTTGGCAGTTCCACTCAGCTATATATAGAAAATATTTTTAAAGACAGACAATTTTTAGATGAATACCTCAAGATTAATCAAAGTCGCCTCAAACATTGTCGTGAAAAAATCATTAAAGCACTTCCAATGTTTAAGTTTATCTCATCCGAGACTGCAATGTTTATGTTGCTGGATTTAAGTTCTTATTGCAAGAGTCTTGAAGATGAGAAAACTCTTTTTGAAGACATCATGAATAAATACAAAATCAATATGACCCCTGGCCTTTTGCAAGGACTAAACAAACCGGGATATTTTCGGGTCTGTTATGCAAGAGAAGAATCACATATTGATGCCTTTATTGAGCGCATGCAAAAAGCAGCAAAAGAGATTTTAAAATGAAATATACAGATGAATTCATTAGAGAGATGCCCAAGTCAGATCTTCATTTGCACTTAGACGGGAGCTTAAGATTAGAAACCATTATTGAAATGGCCAAAGACCTAAAAATTGAACTTCCGAGTGACGACCCTGAAAAACTTAAAGCCGATGTTTTCAAACCAGCTTACGCAAACCTTGGAGAATACCTAAGAGGATTTCAATACACTTGTAATGTTCTTCGTGATCTCGAAAATATTGAACGCGCCAGCTATGAGCTTGCCATCGACAATCAGAATGAAGGTGTAAATTATATTGAAGTCAGGTTTGCTCCGCAGCTTCTGATTGACCTGGAGGCAGGCCTTGATTTTGAGTCGATTATGCAGGCCTGTAATAAAGGATTAGAGCGCGCCAAAAAAGAATATAATAATTCGACCGCAGTCAAATCAGAAGGCAAGCCTGAGTTTCATTACGGAATTATCTGTTGTGCGATGAGAATGTTTGGTCCTAAGGGTTTTTCGCCTTATTACACTGATCTTTTTAAAATGATGAGCTTCTCTCGCGCAAGTCAGGTTATTAGATTTGCGGCGATGGAGATGGTTCGAGCCTGTGTGAAGCTAAGGGATGAAAAAGCTTTGCCTATTGTTGGAATCGATCTGGCCGGCCAAGAAGAAGGATATCCTGCTGGAAATTTTTCTGAAGCCTATGCCTATGCTCATAAGCACTTCATGCATAAGACCGTTCATGCAGGTGAGGCCTATGGTGCAGAAAGTATTTTTGAAGCCATCACCGAGTGTCATGCGGATAGGATCGGACACGGCTACTCATTATTTATGCCTGAAAGAATTCTTGATCCCAATATTACCAATAAAGAAGAATATATTAAAAACCTAACATCTTTTATGGCGGATAAAAGAACTGTTATTGAAGTTTGCTTAACTTCCAATATGCAAACGAATCCAAACATAAAAGATATTAAAGAACATAAATTCAAATATATGCTGGAAAATAGAATGGCCACCACCATTTGCACTGACAACCGTTTAGTCTCAAACACCACGGTTAGCCAAGAATATCGTCTGGCACTAGATAATTTTGAGATCCCTCTAAAACAACTTAAAGATATTGTGGCCTACGGTTTTAAGAAAAGTTTTTACCCAGGAAGCTATGTTGAAAAACGAGCTTTTGCGAAGCTTAATATGCAATATTTTGATAAAGTCGCTCAGAAATACTTAGACCTAGACTAGTTAGCCTCAACCTTTAGAAGCTTTACCAGCACATAAGGCTGCACAATAAGAAATTCACCAAGTTTCTTATATGGTTCAGCTTCAAAAGAACTTGTATCTTCTAATTTGTAGAAATCACCATTATCTAGCCAGATCTTTACCTGTGATACGTTATCCGTGGCCAGGGCTTCTGCTACTGTTACCAAGTCAGCGCTATCTCCAACGATAAAAACTGCGCCTCGTTCGTGGTGAGGTGCCAGCATATCCCAGTCACATTGTTCAATTTCAGATTCAAATTTTTCTTTTAAGCTCATGACAACTTCATAGCAAAAGAATTAAAATTTGGAAATGGAACCATTCAAAAATTTATACCAAAAAAAATCTGTGACTGAGATTGCAGATGCAATTGGATCTGCTTATTCTGAATTCAAACGAGATCAATTTATAAAAGACGCTACTCAAGGGATAAATAAGCTTGAACTTAAAGATCGGGTCAAATTGATCAGTAAGGCCTTGACTGAGCATTTAACACCAAATTATGAGCGCAATATTAAGATCATACTCAAAGCGACTGAGGATCAATTATCAGGCTTTCTAGTATGGCCGTTAACAACATATATTGAAAATAACGGAATTGAGCATTTCGAAACATCTTTTCATGCAATGGAGCACCTAACTCAAGTATTCACCGCAGAATTTTGTATCCGACCTTTCATTGAACATAATGATAAAAAAGCCTTTAAGATTCTTCATTCGTGGAAAAAACACAAGAATCACCATGTGAGGCGTTTAGTTAGTGAAGGATCAAGGCCGCATCTACCTTGGGGCATTAAGGTAGCTAAAATAAATGAGAATCTAGCGCGAAACATCAAGCTCATCAAAGGCCTTGAAAATGATGAAAGTTTATATGTAAGAAAAAGCGTCGCCAATCATCTCAATGATATCTCTAAATTAGATACTGAGCTATTTTTTGATACAATAGAATCTTTTAAAGAGAATGAAAATTCAGACTGGGTAAAGCGCCACGCATCTAGAACACTACTCAAAAAAGCCCACCCAAGAGCTCTTGAGCTTCATGGGTATAAACCCATCCCAAAAAGTATTGATTTAAATTTCAAAGTTCTAAAAGATAAAATTACCGAAGGTGATAATCTTCCTATTGAGTTACAAATAAAACTTCCCAAAGCGCAAAACTTACTCATTGAATATATTATTCATTATAAAAAATCCAATGGCGCTTATAGTGAAAAAGTTTTTCGTTTAAGAGATATAAAAAATAAGTCCAAGGTTGATCTTTTAAAAAATATTTCTTTTAAAAAAGTAACTACCCGTGTTCATTACGAGGGCGAACATTATATTGAGATTCAAGTTAATGGAAAGAGATTTGCTAAGAAGAAATTTTACTTATCTCTATAGACTCACGTGTGATCACGCCTACAAGCTCAGAGGCAGCATCCTTAGTAACTATAGCAGCGAGATCTTCGACCTTAGTTGGTGCATATTTTTTAAAAACGGGAAGAAAATTAAGAACCCGTGCTGCCTTTATGCCCACATATTCAAGAGGTCTACTTTCCTCACGATCTCCATCTAAGATAGATGGATGGTAATGAATGACAAGTTTTTTACCTAGCTGATTAATCTCTTCTTCTAGACTCCCTTTGGTTTTCAAATAAAAATGGGTAGAGTCTTTAGAAGCGCCAAGTGAAGAAATATTATAAACATTTTCTATCCTAGGATTATCATTTAAAATCTGAAGTGGAATTCCCTTATCTATTCTTTCGAAATTCTCTTTGCTCTTAGCTTTTTTAATCGTTGTCCCAAGGCAGTTAAAAAATGAATCCACTTCTAAATTTTTGGCCTGCTCAAAACTAAGAAAAACAATATTGGGTTCATCACAATCAAATTGTTTTCTTACAGGTAGGTACAGGGTATCAAATTGTTTCACTAGCTTATTCAGTAATGTTCGCCCCACTAAACCTGTGGCACCAATCAAAATTGCATTTCTACTCATGCTTAATATACTCGAGGTCATTCATAGGATAACCTGTTTCAGTGACCTGCTCTATAAACTTCGTCATTTTGTCTTTATCTGGGTGTGGGTTTCGCGACATGATCCAAAGATACTTGCCACTTGGAACCCCTACTGCAGTCCACTCATAATCGTCAGTAAGAGCAATCACTAAAAAATCAAATTTAAATGGCCACAAGGGAGACACTTTCCAGTGAGAATTTGTTTTCTTATTATAGACCTCACCTTTTTGCGTAATAGTTTTGAGTTCACCATCAAAACTCCCTTTATTATAAGTAAATTTTATTTTTACCTTATCTCCATCAAAGTCGTAATGCTCGATACCATTATGTACTTCTTTTTCAAAAATTGTTGGTCTTACAACTTGCACGTACCAGTCTCCATCAAAACGAGACAAATCAACATAATCAACAGACTTATTAAAATTCATACTAGAACATCCTAAAAGCAGAAAAAAAATTATCAACCTCATCTACTTACCAATTATCCCTTTTAAAATTCCCTCTTTCATATCATCATCGACTGGAGTTTCTCCTATCCAAATCGAAAGAGTCACTTTTGCAAACTCAGGATCATTTATCTCCCCTAACATATTGTCGTTAAGAAAATACTTTAAACCATCTTTTGAAAAGACAACATAAACAATATCACCTACATCAACATCGCGAGTAAATGATTTAATCTTCTTTATCTGATCCTTATACTTTTGATTGTTTTCGCCCAAGACTGCTTCATAACTAACCCCCCAAGCTTTTTTTAAAGTAGTTTGAGACAGTTCTCGAAGGTATTCAACTTTTAGAACCTTATTTGATGAGTCTTGAATGATTTCATTAGCATTTTGATATTTTTTAGAGACATGCAAACCGATGTACTGAACATCTATTTTAAATATTGAGTATTCGGCGAGATAGCGACTTTTATATTGGTAAGAACTTAAATCTGGAGCTGCCGCCGAAGCAGCTCCTATGATAAAGCCTGATAGTATCGTTTTAATTAAAAAGCTTTTTAAACTCTCCATAACCCTCTTTTTCTAAATCTTTTGCTTCAATAAACCTAAGTGCCGCAGAATTGATACAGTACCTAAGCCCTGTTGGTTTAGGTCCATCATTAAAAACATGCCCTAAATGACTATCACCATACCTAGACTTCACTTCAATTCTCTCTGATAATAGTTTAGAGTCCGTAAGTTCAATTATATAATTGGGATCAATTGGCTTGTAAAAAGAAGGCCATCCTGTGCCAGACTTATATTTGTCTTTTGAACTAAAAAGTGGCTCACCTGTTACAATATCAACATAGATCCCATCTTTTTTATTATCCCAATAAGAATTTTCAAAAGGTTTTTCAGTGGCCTCATGCTGTGTTACCTCAAATTGAAGCTCAGTTAATTTCTTTTTTAAATCCTTGGGTTTTTTGTAATCGTCATTCCAAACAAATCGCTCACCTTTTTTCCAGTATCTTTCTATAAAATCATCTCGTCCAGATGCATTTCTATAATACTTATATTTTGCGGTGGTATAGATATTTTTACGGTAGTAATCTTGATGATAATCTTCTGCTTCATAGAAACTTGTAAAGTCTTCGATTTTAGTTTCGATTTTTTTAAATTTTTTCATACTCTTAAGAATATCAACTGACTTTTCAGCTAGTTTGCGCTGGTTTTCATTATGAGGAAAAATTGCTGAAGTATACTGAAAACCTTTATCAACAAATTGCCCATTGCCATCAGTTGGATCTATTTGCATCCAAAAAACTTCTAACAGTCTCTGGTAACTAATAAGCTCAGGATTGTAATGCACTTGAACAGCTTCTCTATGCCCAGTCTTTCCACTGGCCACTTCTTTATAGCTAGGATTCTTTTCCTTTCCACCAGCATAGCCAGAGATAACCTTGCTAACACCAACAAGTTTCTCAAAAGGCGGCTCCATACACCAAAAACAGCCCCCAGCGAAGGTCGCAACTTCGGCCATTGAACTAAAACTGATGAATAGAAAAAAGAATAAAAGTTTTGATCGCATGTTACCTCCTATCATACATAGTAGGTGTAACAAGTTCAGGGAATCTTACTCAACAAATCTTAAACAACTATAATAAATTAGTAAAATCAGCTATTTAAAGTTCACGCCAGTCGTAATCGACACAAACATCAATACATTCATCTTCTGTCTTTGCGCTTCCTGATTCACTAAAGGAAATACCAATTTTGTTGGCAGCGATATCCTTGGCATCAGGTGTTCCGGCGCCTAGCAAATCCGCAAACTCTTTACCTAGCCCAAATATATACACTTCCGTTTTATTGCAATAAAGATTAAGACTACAAGAGACAGAACAGTGCTTTGCTTTATCATAATCAACTCTTACTTCGACTTTTTTTACAATTTTTGGGGCCTTAATAAGTGAGCAAAAAATTTTGTCTTCAGCGCTAAGATTAAAACTAAAAAGCATCGCCAATACGAACAAGTATTTCATCTGGTTCTCCAAATCAAAAAAAAGGCGGTACTAAGACCGCCTAAATATTTCTAGAAATCTGTGATTAGATCTGTAAGTTGAGGATCATCTACGAATGGGTTTCTATTACCTTGAAACTTTTCAATAGTGTCATTTCTCTCGATTTCATCTGCATCTACAGGATCAATTAAATGCCATTGTCTTAAGAAGAATTCTTCGTAAGCTGGAATTCTAATTTTGTACCTGATTGAGAAGTAAAACAATGCTCTAGCAACGTTACCTTTGTGCTCTAATGGTGGTTCAAAACCATCAGCACCAGTCTCGCTAATTCTTCCCATTTTAGAAGCGTTACAATCTCCGTAAACGGCTCTTGCATCTTTACTAAATTGAGAGAAATATAAATTTCCTCTTGAGCTGTTCGACCTTGAATCAGATGGAAACAAATGATGAAGATCAACTTTCTGCATCCCTTTGCTCATCCCATGGTTGAAACGACTTTGCGGCCACGTATGTTCGATATTAACATCATTGTGACTTGGCATTCTGTTAGGACCAACGTTTTGTCTGAAAAATTTCTGACAGTAAACGTCTTTAACAAAATAACCTTGATTGTCTTGTTTAAGGTGAAGCTCCTGAATTACGACTTTACGTGCGTAAGAATAGCTCCCAACAGAATGATGATTTTGGCTAACCATCTCGAATAGCTCTTGACGGTAACGATCATCAAATCTTCCTTGACCGTAAGCAGTTGAAGTTAAAACTAAAACTAATAAAAAGAATCTGACCATAACTTTCTCTTTTGTGAATTTTTAAATACAATACCTACATAAAAACAAAATATAAAGGAAAATTAATGTTAATGTTAAGTTAAGCTTATATAACTCTATGCACTATATTTTATTAAAATGATCAACGTACAATTTATTATCACCTTTACAGAATAAAACGCTGTAACCCTTCGCAGCAATCGACAGTTTTGCCCTTCTACAGCGCTTTTCATGAAAATCTACATAATCAATTTTTTTGATTTTAAAATAAGGCCCGCATCTAGGATCAGCGTGAACGGCCCACTTCATATTAACATTGGAAACTCTAAACTGAGTTTCTGCAGACAGACCCATTTTCGCCCATCGGCCAAATTCATCTCCGACGGCTCCACTCGTTGGCTCTCCATCTAAGTCAAGACTAGTAATTGTATTACCAGTAGCAAAGCGATAGATATCCTTTTGCATATATGAGCGCTCCTTTTCGAGAAGATCGATGCAATCCTGTTGAGTCATATCTTTTTTTACGCCACTCGATTTGGCCTCGGTGATGTTCTCTATCTTTTTTCCAACGTTATTGAGTTCATTTTGAATATTTTCATCCTCAAGAAAATCAAACTCATTTTCACTAGGCTGAAAATCTGATTGAGACCAGACAAGAGTTATACTTAAAAGCAAAATAAATACCACGCTATTTTTAAACATACTCTTAGTGTAAAATGATTTACGTGAAAATTATATTACTGCTCCTTTTTGCCTTTCAAGTTCAAGCTAAACCTCTTTATGAAATCGGCCTTGCCGTCGGCGGTGGTTACATACCTGACTACGATGGGTCAGAACAAGGACGAAACAGATCTATTGCTGTCCCAACTTTTATCTATAGAGGTGATGTTCTTAAAAATGATCGTCGTGGAACGAGAGCTTTATTTTTAAAACTAGAAAATTGGGATTTCGACTTTAGCTTTGGTGCCTCTTTCCCTTTAGAGTCTGAAAAAAACGATGCAAGACGGGGCATGGATGATCTAGATTGGCAATTTGAAGCAGGACCTCGTGCCACCTATTTTTTTTATAAATCTGACCAAAGAATTTTATCTTTAGAATTTCCGATTAGATTTGTTTTATCCACTGACTTTGATTTTACCAAAGATCAAGGACAGCGTTTTATCCCTCAATTAGATTATAGAGAAAACCTTGGGCACAATTGGCGTTTTGGTCTGAGCTATAAGTTAAACTACGGAACTGAAGCGCTTAATGACTATATCTATGAAGTGAAATCTAAAGATGTTACTGCTGATAGGGAAAGGTTCAATGCTAAAGGTGGATTTATCTCACAAGATTTTTCCACAAGCCTCGTTTATCGTACTGAGAAATTTGTAGGCATCGTGGGATATCGATACAGTCTTTATGATAACGCCACCAACTGGAATTCACCGCTATTGAAGGTCCATGAAAACTCAGCGATCTTCATGGCCTTCAACTATTTTTTCTTTCAATCTACTCAACAAGGAAAATTTGATAAAAGTGGCGAGTACTAACGAGTACCGAAAAGTCTATCTCCTGCATCTCCAAGACCAGGAACTAGGTATCCTTTATCATTCAACTCTTCTTTATCACTTAAAGTAAAAATTTCCACATCAGGATGAAAATGATGAATTCTCTCTCGCCCGTATTTTGAAGACAGTAGAGTTAAAAACTTAATTTTTCCCACGTCGTATTGCTTTAAACGATCAATAGATGCTACCGCAGTGTCCCCTGTTGCAAGTAGTGGATCTAAAAGTAAAATTTCTTTTCCGGCCACATTCTCTGGCATTTTAAAATAATACTCTACAGTGTTATTGATAAATTTATCTCGATAAATCCCAATATGTCCTGCTGAACAAAAAGGAAGCAATGTAAGTGCAGAATCGATCATTCCATTTCCTGCACGTAAAATAGATACAATCACTGGAGCATTCGAGATTTTTTTTACTTTTGCTTTTGCGATTGGAGTTTCTATTTCACTTTCAACTAAAGAAAGATCTTTCGTCGCTTCAAAGGCTAAAAATTTAGTGAGCTCTACAACTATTCTTCTAAATTCTGAACTATCTGTTTTGCTATCTCTTAAAAAAGCTAATTTGTGCTCAATAAGTGGGTGAGAAATAACATTTACTTTATTCATATCTAACTCTCTTTTTTTTTAAAAAACTGTCCCGTCAGATGCAATCTTAACCGGGGTTGTACCATCTCTTTTTTCTGCTGCAATTTTTCTTCCGGCCCACCATGTTCCACCTTCTAGAACTTTGGCCAGTGGAAAATCTTGAGCTGACTTCTTTAATTTCTTTTGAACAATATCTGCAATTCTCTCTAAAAGCTGAACTGTTAAAGCACGCCACTCAATAATTAAATCAGAGCTTGGCTCATGGGCTTTCTCTAAAAGTGTTGCATCTTTTAAACTAATCACTCCAAAATCTAAAAACAAACCACCATTTCTATATTCTGCAAGACCAGTTAATTTTTCAGCTCCATCGATATGTAATCCTGCTTCTATCATTGGAGTCACTAAAGAATAGGTCATCCACTGCGAAAGCTTATGGAAACATACAATCGAGTTCACACCTAGTTCACCAAAAGCTTTGTAATGCCAAGTATCTCCAAGATTAGTATTCTGTGCCATAATTCTTCCAGGCCAAATTGGTCCAAGTCCTAAAAGAACAGCATTAAGAATATCTGAAACCTCAAAACTTTTCCCATGCTTATCAATTAAATAATCAATGATCCCACCAGGTCTTCCATCTCTGAAGAATTCAGGATTATCCTCAATGGCCCTTCCCAGCTGATTCATAAGAGAAACTCTTCCCTCAACACCTAAAAGAGGATTGGCATCAGTGACTTGGAATCCGGCTTCAAGTTTTTCTGCATTGAAATTGATCAAGCCTTTTGCATCAGCGATAGCAATACCCTCTTGAGAGAAGCTCCCATCCATAAACATATGAAAGCTTGCGACAGCTAAGCCTTCAGAGCGACTATATTCTTTATTAGACTCTGTATACTTCCAAGTTGCTCCTGCTCCGGCATCCAATAAAACAGAGGTGATAACAAGGTCGAGTTTTGTTCTGGCAATTTCTAGTTCGTCTGAACCAATTAAACTTTCTTCCAGTAACTCTTCCCTATTAATATTTCCAACTTTGAAATGCCCCCAACGACTATGAAAAGGAATATCAAGAGTCGGATAGTTGGCATGAATGACCTCTAGTACATAATCAGCACAAGCTTCAATTTTTTCCTCATTTATAACGAAATGAGTATTTCCAGCTTTAGCATAATCATAGAGCTTTTTTGTGGTCTCTCTGACTGCTTTTGCTGAGAGAATATAGTCCACATCTTCTTGGCTAAACTTACTCATCTAATTTCCTTCCTTGAACTTTTTGCAGATCATCCTCGGCTTTAATACTTCCTTCCGTGAAATAACCTGCAGCTTTTTTCGCTTCAATCTCAACCATGGCATCAGCTGGAATTAATTCCTCTGGAATAGATAGCCTATTCACAACTTCAATGCCCGATCCCACGATGGCGTCATACTTCATATTACTCATTGAGTGTAGGTTATGGATCTTTTGAACACCTAGATAGTGAAGCACATCTGGCATAAATTCTTGAAACCTGGCATCTTGAACACCGGCAACACATTCAGTTCGGTAGAAATAGTTTTTGGCACTGTCTCCACCTTCTTGTCTTTTTCTAGCGTTATAAACCAAAAATTTCGTCACTTCACCAAGAGCACGACCTTCTTTTCTAAAATAAACAATTAGACCAACTCCACCTCTTTGCGCAGTTCTTGCAGCGTCTTCAATTCCCCATGTAAGGTAAGGTCTGCACGTACAAATGTCTGAACCAAAAACATCTGACCCATTACATTCATCGTGAACTCGACAAGTTAATTCGACGTCAGGGTTTTGAAGGTCATCAGGGTTTCCGAAGATATATGCCGTCGTACTTCCAATTGGTGGAAGCATAATTTTTAAATCTGGTCTGGTAACTAATTCAGGAAACATTCCTCCTGTTTCTTGAAAAAGAACTTTTCTAAGCTCACCCTCTGAAACTTTTAGTCTCTCGGCCATTCCTGGAAGATACCAAACGGGCTCTAGTGCCACTTTTGTACATTTAACAGAATAGTCCTCTTTAACAACTTTCCCATCAATTTTTAGACGCCCTTCTTTAACCGCATCACGCACTTCTGGGATATGCAAGTGTGCTTGAGTGACAGCAATCGTAGGCTTAACGTTGTAACCTTCTTCAAGAAATTTTTTGAAGTGAATATTTACATCGGCTCCAAAAGGGTCAAGTGTCACAATCTTAGTTTTATCAAACCATGAAGGATTAGATTTAAAATGAAATGTCCCCTCAGTGTTTGTGAGCTGAGGTCTATGCATTTTAGGAAACGCACCAGAAGCAATTGAGAGTGCACGATAAACGGTGTAAGACCCAGAGTGACTACCAATAGCGTTTCTATTTTCTTTTTCAGAAATAGTGGCAATAATTGGACCTCTTGTTTCAGGATCTTTTGCTCCCCACTCGATTGGTGGCGTATCTTTAAAAACTTGATTTGAATGTGACGTTAAAACGACATGTGATGTTCTTTCCATAATTATCTTCCTTATGACATCCAGTTGTGATCGGATTGCATTTCCCATTTAGTAGTTATCTTTTTCAGATCAGTCCAAAAATCGAGACTTCCTTGCCCTGTTATTTCACCGTGTCCAAATTTAGAATCCTTGACACCTGCAAAGCTAAACGGTTCACGTGGAACAGGAACACCGATATTCACACCGAACATTCCACAGCTAGTATTTTGAGCAACCATTTCAGCCAGCGGACCTGAACTGGTGAATACACTTGCAGCATTTCCGAACGGACTAGTATTTTGAATTTCAATGGCTTCTGTGATATTTTGGCAACGAATAATACTTAAAATTGGTCCAAAAAGCTCTTTGGTTGCAGCTTCAGAACCAGGTTTTACATTATCAAGAATAGTTGGCCCGATCCAATACCCAGATTCATAACCTTTAGGGGCCTGAGCTTTTCTTCCATCTAAAAGCAAAGTCGCTCCATCACTTACAGCACGTTCAATAGCTTCATTTAAAAAGCTCAATTGTTCTTTAGTTATGATTGCGCCCATGGTTTCTCCTAGGACTTGAGATTCAGCTCTCTCTTTAATCTTTTGAATATGTGTTGTGACTTCTCCAACAGCTAATAAAACTGAGGCGGCCATACATCTTTGTCCTGCACATCCAGTAAATGAATCTGAAATTCCCATTCCACTTACTTCAAGATCAGCGTCAGGAAGAAGTATGATATGATTTTTCGCCCCACCAAGGCATAGTGCCCGCTTTCCATTCTGAGTGGCGCGAGTGTATACGGCTTTTGCAACTGGTGACGAACCAACAAATGCTATCGCCTTCACGTCTTTATGATCGATGACTGCCTCAACAACATCTTTTCCACCATGAACCACAGAAAGAATTCCTTTTGGTAGTCCTGCTTTATCAAAAGCATTCGCGACAAACTTGGCCGTTAAAGGAGTTTTTTCTGAAGGCTTCCAAACATAGGCATTTCCAAGAGCTATTGCTATAGGAATCGTCCACATAGGAACCATTGCTGGAAAATTAAATGGTGTGATTGAGGCAACAACTCCAAGTGGCTTTCTTCTATACTCACAAAATACGCCACGAGAAACTTCAAGCTTTCCACCGACATCTGAGTTTTGTAGACTAAGTGCATATTCAAGGACTTCAATGCCTTTCATAATACCGGCTTTTGACTCACCTATAGTCTTTCCACATTCAAAAGAAACGATCTCTGAGATCTCATCAATCTCGTCTATTAGTATCTCACGAAATTTAAATAAAACTTGCGAGCGTGCTTTTAGCGGCATTTGCTCCCAATCTTTTTGAGCTAATTTTGCGGCACTAACAGCATCATCTATTATTTTTTGGTCAGCAAAATGAACAGTTCCACATGCTTCACCTGTATATGGACTTAGAACAGTTTCCTGAGTTTTTCCTTCAACCCAATTACCTCCAACTAGATTCAATACCTCGACGGATTTCGGTGGCCACATATTTTCTCCTTATTTAATGAATCTCAAAGTCTAAGATAATTAAAATGACTTTGGATAGACATCGTGCACCAAAAGGTAGCAAAATCAGCTATTTACACCTTTTAGCTCAAGTATTTTCCCTATAATTCCGATAAGTTAGAAGTGAAAAAAATTGTGCTTTTAATATTTCTTATCGGAGTAAATCTCAGCTTAGCAGACGAAAAAAAGCCTGCTGAAATAGAATCTCTTCGTTTTTTACGCGCTGCCTGTGAGCAGGATAAAGCTTTTGCCTGTGCTCTATATGGAAATGTCATCCAAGAAGAGATGCCTGAAAAAGCACAAGAAGTCTTACAAAAAGCCTGCAATATGGGCGAATGTATCCTTGGATACGAACCTAAAATCGAAATCGACACTTCAATGATAGTAAAATTTGAAGATGAAATTTTAAAGGGTGCCTTTCAGATAGATGTAGTCAGGGAACCTGCCTCAGTTACTAATTGCTCCAATTTAGCTGAACAAATTAGTGCCTGTCAATTCTATCGTTGCATAGCACCTCATGCGCTTACCAAAAAAGAACAAATTATTCATTCAATAGTAAGAGAAAAAGACTATTGCTATTATACTCAGCAACGTGAAAATAATTTTTTATTTCAATGTCGCCTAACTATGGATCAAACAAGCCTGTTTGAGAATATGACCTCACTAGAAGTTCATATGGAGTTTGAAAAACTACTGGACCAAAAGGTATGTATTCTTAGACCGATTGATTAAAAAACATTATACTCCATGAATGGCCATATTATTTCAAATTCAAAACTTAAACCTCGCCTTCGGTGAAAAACTCATATTTAAAGACGCAAAACTTTCAGTACACAAAGGCGATCGCATAGGTTTGATTGGCCTTAATGGACACGGGAAATCTACCCTATTTAAAATCATTATGGGAGAAGTATCTCCAGACGTTTCAAACCCTCCATTTTTATTTGATACGAATAATGAAGAATTTTCAGTTCTGTGTATTCCCCAAGAACTGGATATCCAAGGACATCTCGATTTAGATATTACTCATTTTTATTTATCTTTATATCCAAAACTAAAATCACTGCACCAGGAGTTAAAGGCGCTAGAAGATGAGATGGTTCACAATGCAACAGAAGAAATCCTCAATCGTCAGCAAAACCTATTGGATCAAATTGACCATTTAAAAGGATGGCAAATTCAACAAAGCTACCTCTCTTATTTGAAGACCTTTGATTTAAACGATCTAGATAAAAACCTTACCAATCTCTCTGGTGGTGAGCAGCGGAAAATGGCGTTAGCTATGGGTCTATCTGCTCCTTCGAGTCTAATTCTTTGGGATGAACCGACCAACCATTTAGACACCAAGACGATTGAGCTCTTTGAAGAAGAATTAAAGAAATCCCAGAAGACCTATATGATTATAAGTCACGATAGGTACCTGCTTAACGAGACAACTAATAAGATCCTCCATATTGAAAGAGGTAGCCTAGAGAGCTTTGATGGAAGTTACCTCGACTACTTAGAATATCAAGAGGAAAAAGAAAAAGAGCTCGCAAAGAATTTAGATAAATTGGAAAACAAGCATAGACGAGAACTAGGTTGGATGCGCCAAGGAATCAAAGCGCGCGGCACTCGATCGAAAAAAAGAGTAGAAGGCTTTAATAACCTCCAACAAGATATTAAAAAACTTAAGGAGAATTCCAAAAAGAGACTCAACTTAAACCTTGAGCATAGTGGAAATAAATCTAAGCTTCTATTGGAAATTAATGATGGTGCTTTTTCCCACGATGACAAACCACTACTAAAAGACTTAAACCTCTCCTTATATAAAGGTAATAAAGTGGCACTACTTGGACCAAATGGTGCAGGTAAATCAACTCTAATTAAAATTATAGAAGGTAAATACAATCTAGACTCAGGTCGGTTTCACCAACCCAAAGAGATCAAGACTGTTGTATTTGATCAAAAACGAGAATCGCTTGATCTCAGCAAATCTCTTTTTGAAATCATTGGAGATGGAAAAGATCATGTGCATCTGCCATCTGGAAAACTTGAACATGTGAATAGTTATTTGCAAAAATTTCTATTCACTAAAGATCAAATCAATAGGCCATGCGAGGGACTATCTGGCGGAGAAAAGAACCGACTTCAACTGGCCATGTTCATGCAACAAAGCGCGGATCTATGGGTATTTGATGAGCCTACCAATGACTTAGATATTGAGAGTATCGAGATGCTTGAGCAGACTCTGATTGAATATTCTCAACCTGTCATCATTATTAGCCACGATAGATCATTTCTAGACAAGGTTTGTCAGGTCAGTTGGCTTATCGAAGACAATTCAATTACTGTTTTTAATGGAGGTTATACCCAAGTCGCCGATTATATTTTTGAAAAAGAATTGATTGAAAGCCTAGAACCTAAAACGACTACTGAAGAAAAAACTGAGACGTCTATAATTGAAACGTCTACGGAAGTCAGCGCTCCTAAGCCTCGCATGAATTACAATGAGAAGAAGCGTTGGAAATCAATCGAAGATGAAATTGCAGAACAAGAAGAAACGGTTGAAAATATGAAAGAAGAAATGGCCGCATTTGATTTTACACAAGAAAATTCACATCAAATTTTTCAAGATTTAGAAATGAAATTTAATAAGGAAAGCTCTAAATTAGATAATCTTTATGCAGAATGGGAAGACCTTTCAGAAAAATCGCCTGATTAAAATGACTCTCCTAAAAAGGACAATCCTGCATCGTATTTTAAGAAGAAGACTTCTTTATTTTTTAAAACAATATTAGCGTATTCTTTTAGAGCACCAATCAGATCAGAGCTTTTCAATGACGCTAAATTCGGTTTATAGGCTCCGACCATCCACCCGCGCTCAATAGTTTCAGCGTCATCACAAAGTGGACCTGAAGGTCCTTCATCACTTACTAACCCATAGAGTTTTTCGGATTCAACGTCTTTGATAATGACAACGCAATAGTCTCCAACAAAGGGATTCAGCTCACCAATTAACACTTCAACGACAGGTCCTTCAATTTTTTGAGGAATAAATTTTTGAGTAGGAGAAGCTAAAGCATTTGCTAAACTAATCAATAATATAATTGCTAAGCGCATTTATTACTCCTTAAAATTAAATTCGAAATAAACCCTTTAAAACATAAGTTCGGCGCTGTTTTAAATTTTCACGGTATACAGACAAAAAGACTTTTAATTTCGTGCCTTTTTGTTTGAAATGAGCAGGGAAGTTAAGTTTCCCGATATAGAGATTGAACCGATCGACATCGAAACTTACAAATTTATCTCCCATAGGAAAATGACCAATAAGTTGCAATTCACCATTTTGCGGATTAACGGCATACAAAGTTAGGTTAAAAGTAGTTTTAAGCGGAATACTTAAATTATACTTTCTTTCCACTTCTAAAGTGAGATCAAATTGTGAACTACGAAGTTTTCCGAGTTCTAAATTAACTAAACTTTCTTCGCTAAATACCTGTTCAATAATGATCGTTGCAAAATCATCACCTTCTACGATACGGTATTTGAGAAGTGGTCCGCGATAAACATTAAATTGAACTCCGTCATCTGAAAGATCAACTCCAATTTTTGTATGCAGGTACTGAGATATATCGCGAAAATTATTCCACTGAATGATAATTCTTTTTTCAATTTTTTTATCAAATGTGTAATAGGTGTCTGAAGTATTAGAGGAAAAGTGCAGAAGATCCTTTAAACCCTCATGCTTTTGCCACTTCAAATAACTTAACTTATTTTCCCCGTTGGCCAGTGCCTCTAGAGTTAAAATTTTGGTGGAATTAACCCGAGGAAGATTCGTTTCCTCTTTGACTAGGTAGACTTTCCCAAAGTCCCCATGAGCTCCATCCTTTCCACGCGGCCCACGCATTCCGGGAATTCCGCCATTACAACCAGAAGCTCCCTCACCGCCTTTGCCTCCTTTACCGCCAATACCACCAGAATTGTCTATAGCAATATTCTGTAGATCCACTATATTCGCATATCGAAGGTATACATCTTGTCCGTCTTCTCCATCCTCTCCAGATGGTCCCATTTCACCATCAGGCCCATCGATCACACGATTAGGATATTGTCTACAGTCTAATGGATAAGCATCTTTAGCGTCTTGGGCAGAAATTCCATTCTCGCCTTTAAGTTCATAGAATCTTCTATGCCCATCAACTTGGATATCAACTTGAGCGATTGCCTGAAAACAGAATAAAAGTATTGAAAAAATGAAGTATTTCACACTCTGCGTATATAACCTTGAGCGCGAGTTGCCTAGTTTTTAGTAAAATATTTATTAGATAGGAGGTCTTTTACCAACTGATCCGGCCATCCACTTGGGCAGCGCAACATCTGTATTACCACTAGCGAGAAAGATTGTATCAAAACCTTTTTCTCTAAGGATTTCGGCAAGTTCGATGCCATTTTTCTCGAGTCCAAGATCAAAATCGATAAAAACTCGTTTGATCTCACCACATTTTGGATGGGATAAAAGCTCATCTACCGAGCTAAAACTGACAAAGGCCAGGGATTTACCTTTATAAGCAAATTCCCAGGCCTTCCTCACTAATTTATCGTTGTCTATTAAAGCGTCTATTTGTCTGCCCTTTTAACTGATTCGATAATCACAGGCTCAACCGGTACATCTTGGTGAAATCCTGAAGTCGTTGTCGATACAGTCTTAATTTTGTTAACTACATCCATACCATCTACAACTTTACCAAATACTGCATAACCCATGTTTGCGTCACTTTGATAATTGAGAAAATCATTGTCTTTTACATTTATGAAAAATTGAGCCGTCGCTGAATGAGGATCGTTTGTTCTCGCCATTGCAAGTGTTCCAGTTGTATTACCTGGTCCTGATTTAGCCTCATTCTTAATAGGAGCTTTTACCTCTTTTTGCTTCATATTTTTATCAAAGCCACCACCTTGAATCATAAATCCATCAATTACACGGTGAAAGATAGTTCCATCATAAAATTTATCATCTACATAGCTTAGAAAGTTCTCAACTGTCTTAGGTGCTTTATCCGCAAAAAGTTCAATCTTAATTTCACCATGATTTGTCTTCATTACTACCATTTTTTTTACTCCTGCTACTGCTATTGAATTACTAATTAATAAACTTAAAACCATTAAAAACTTCATCATCTCTCCTTAGAAACCGACTTCAACGACCTTATAAAGAGTACTCATCTCAGAGCATTCATCTCTATAGGGTGTGATATGAACCGGTGCGCGTTTTTTATAAAGAAAATGATCTCTCAAAATCATCTCTTTACCTACCCTATACTCGTAAGTTCTAAAATTCTTATCTTTAAAATACGCATAGTCAATTCCATTGACCTTTGAACGGGTGAAGCCCTCTGAAAAATCTGAACTGTTAATCAATCGTACCTCACCATTATTTTCACCGGCAAAATAATCGAAACCACCTGACTTAGCTTCAAAGCTATAATTTTGATCAGCAACAAAGCAGATATTCATGCCTTTGATCTGATACACGGTATTGACTCTTTTCACTCTAAAAGTTTGGAATAAAATAATAGAAATGGCCGCAAAAACGGCCACCGCAAATATAATAATAATCTGATAAGTCTTCATAATTATGGTCTATAATAGACTCTTTTCAATTCTTCGTAAATTCGATCATTCATTTGTCCAGCACGAGAACACATAAGATCAGTAGTATCGAGCTGATAGTTAATCATTAAATTATTTTTTGCATCATAGAATTCATGATAGCAGTCTGGAAGTCTTAGGATATGCCCATACTCATGGCGGATGGTCCAACGCACTCCGTATTCTTCAAGTGCCGTATTAGCATCCATAACCACTTTATTTCCCCCAGAAACATGTGGAGTCACATTTTTCTGGAACTCTATATATGAAAGGCCGAATCCAAAACGCTCAAACTTCATCTCTAATCGCCAATTTTTCAGAGGAATTTGAAATTCGTCTTCAACATTTTCTTTTAACCAGTTTGCGATCGTATCGTTATTTGGATCTTTAAATTTTACATGCATCACATTTGGACTATCCCAGGTAACATCACGTCTTGGATCAGAAATTTCAAAAAAGCTATCCCATACCTTCTTGCTATTATTCCAGTATAGATTTTTAAAATCGACCAATTGATCAGCTGCAATTGCTTTTTTAAGTTTGCTCTCGCATTTAGCTTCATTGCGAAGAGAATTTAGACAAATTCCGTTCAAATGCTCCGCTAACTTCTGCTGCTCGTCAGCTGTTGTTTGTTGGTATCCTTCAAGAACTCGATCAAGGTCAGCTATTTTATTTAAATGATAGTAACCTCTTATATCTTTGTATTTTCTTTGTGACATTTGAGGCAGCCATCTCTGATAGCTCATCCATCTTACTGCCGTCTGATAAAGTCTCGAAACTTTCTTTGCCCAAGTAATAAAATCTTCATCACTAACGATGGGTGAAGTTTGAATAGAGTCTTTACCGTAAATGATTTGTGCCATTTCAATTGGCATAGCTTGAATCAATTTTTTAAAGTCTGCCTCGATAGTACTCGGCCCATATTTTGAAGGTTTTTCTACCGGAATACCTCTTTGTGTTTTTTTACTAGTAAGCCTAATTTTATTTTCTTCAGTTCTATTTTTATTGATCAGCGCAAGCCATTGACTCATTTTCTCTCCACCAGCAATGGAACCTTGAATATATGGCGTATTAAGGTTTGTCCCATCTTTGGTTTGGTTTTTCTCAAGCTTACTATAAATCGCTTGCGACTCTTCAAAGGTAAGTTCTAACGGTAAATGATGGGTATGAGCGAACGCATACGAAAGACTGAAACTCAAATAGATAAGATATTTCACGGTTTTCTCCTAGTGTGTGATCGAAATACTAGCGAGAAGAATCCACTTTGGGTAGACCCATGAAATATATACTGTTTATTTTTAACGTGATTTTAAGCAATTAGCGGTTAGCGATGTTTTTGAGTTTTACTTCCTCAATTAAAGCTTTTACACCTGGCAGAGGCTTAAACTCTGTGTCGACTGCAAAAGTGTTTAGCGCCATTAAAAAATCATAAGGAATGGATACTTGTAATAGATTTACGACCCATACAGGAATGGAACCAGCTGGATCAACTAAAACTGTCATCTCTATATAAGTTTTCTCTCCACCATCAACTGGCTTAAACTTAATTTCTCCAAGCTTTACTTGTGCTCTGATATTTTCCGTTTTCTTTTTCATGGAAGGATGTTCTATCGATTTAAAACTGAGAACTAAAAACTCTTTATCTGCTGAAGTAGAAAGCTTATGATGCAAGACCATTTCCCGATCGATTACCGGCCATGGCATATTACTCACATCATATAAAATTGCTTCGGTGTCAGATATATTTTCCACATACCTTCGCACCAAAAGGTTTGGAGTCCACTTGGTAGCATGCTCTACATTTCGAAGAATAGCGCAAATATTTTCGACACTGGCCTCGATTTTACCTTTTGCTCTTAAATACTGAATCGGACTGTCTTTTGTCTGTTTTGTATAAACTTTAATGCCATCTTTTTGAGAGATCTTTCTCCAACCATCATCGATTTTAGCGAATAAGTCCGCTCCAGCAAAAAAAAGTAAAAAAGTCATAAATAAACGCATGAGATATATTAACCTGTTTTGATTCTGTTTCAAATTAGTTTAAACTTGAGTGATTATATGGAAAATTTGTCCACAAAAACCGATATTCACTTAGCGCGTAAAGTCGTACACGCCATGACTGGGCTAAGTCTCGCTCTCACACTGAAGTATATCGATAATCCTGCGATTAAAAACATTTTTTATTTTATCGCGCTTCTGGGTGTCATTACCGACTTATCAAGATTTTACTCTCATAAATTTAATACAATCTTATTAAAAAAATTTAGGCTTTTAGCACGAGCTGAAGAAGAAAAGTCTCTCTCGGGTATGACCGCCTATTTTTTAGGTGCTAGCCTTGCTCTCATCTTCAGTACTACCTCCCAGACAGCAATACTTCTTCTGGTAGTCGCTATCGCAGATCCTTTGGCCAGCCTTATGGGGATAAAATTTGGAAAAATAAAACTATACCAACATAAGTCCTGGGTGGGACTGGTGACTTATTTTATATTTGCCGCAGTCATTTTCACTTTTACGAGTGATTTTGCCATGATTGAAGTTTTAACTCTTGCCCTGACACTGGCCTTGGTTGAAAGCTTTATGCCTCTAAATGATAATATCTCGGTTCCTTTAGTTGGAAGCTTGCTCCTTAGCAGCTTCTCGCATTAAAATTTCTAGGTATCTATTTTCCTTATTACTTAAATCTTCAAAAGCCTGTTTTACGGAAGAGTCTTGAGAAATCATTTGTTCAATCTCAGGAAGCTTTGAAATAGCGCTAGATTTTACTCCAAAATGATAACCATTCTTTATACGAAGAAGAGCAAATTGACGACGGCCGGGATCATTAAAATCAATATTGCCACCAGGGTAGACCTCATTTAATATTTCTCTAGCCATCTCCGGAGTTACCGCTTGTAGGTCTTTTGAACTATTAATTTCATATTTAGCAGCAGCCTCACTTGGCAAAAGAGTTGAGTCAGTTAGAACTCGGAAGAGCTTGCGCCCACTTTCGGATACGGTAGTCACATTGGCTGCACCGTCAGTTTCTTCAACTGATACCAAATCCTCTAAAGTATAATAGGTAATTGGCACCTTAGTAGCTGCTTGAATATTTTCTGCTTCGTCTTTTGCCTTGCCCCTTTGGCTTTGACCGGTGAACTCACGAACTCCTAAACCGACCACATTACCTTTTAGGTCCGTAATAGAAGCAATTCTTTTCGATGCTAGTTCTGCTAGCTCATCTGCAGTAGCTCCAACTCTTGCCTGGGAAGCTTGCACAAAAATATTATTATCAAAACGACCTACTAGCACGGAAGGTTTACCATTTAAAATCTGCCAAACATTTCCAGCATCATCAACTTGCATCCGCATTCTGTTTAAAACAAAGGTTCCATCTTTGGCGATATCAATCATTTGATTGATGTGCTGCCCCCCAAGGGTAGCATCCAGTTTGATTTTATTTCCCATTCGCATAACTTGCAGAGGTACAAATTCTACTAGATCATCACCTTGCCTCATAACTTCACGACCAGCTTGCGATGCCATCTGCCTACCAGCATGGGCTCCTAACTCGCGACTTCCAACTTGACTTAAATTTGGTAAAGCTCCTTGCCCCGCTCCCGTTATGCCTGGAGGTGGGTTATAAAATGGAGCTTGCCTAGGAAAGCCAACTTCCATTCCCTCTTGAACTGCTGGATAGTTCACTCTGCTTCTCTTTATGACTTCAACTTCTATTCCTCTAGCGATGTTACCTATATTTTCACCTTGTAGTAATAAATCTCCCGCGGTTCCATTGAGTGCTGATACATCTCCCGTAGCTCGGTCCAAATGAAATCTTTTTCCTCTCAGTACAAAGATTCCATTATCCGCCACGTCTATAATATCTCCCCCGACATTTAGCTTCCCACTTGAAGTCAAAGTCATAGGTACCATTTCAGTTGCTTCTAAACCTGTACCAGTAGCACTAAGCCCAGTACTTCTCGCTCCAATCCCTGTCCCATTTTGCGCCAGACCCGTTGCCGTGTTAGTTCCAGTTAAACGAAGTCCTCCTTCCGAAACACTTCCAACCAGTTCCGTAAGTTCTCCATCTACCACTTTAAATATTTCACCTGATTTATTTATGGCCATCTGAGTTCCGTTATAAACGAAATGACCATCTTTACCCATCTGAATTAGCTCTCCACCGACATTAATGACATTATCGCTAGCTCCATTAATAGGTACAACGATATTATCCGCGTTACTGACCACATCATCTACAACAGTTAAAACTTTCCCTGCTGAATCTCTAGAACTCAACCCTGCTTTCACATATTGATAACCAGCTCTGGTCACTCTAAAAATAGGTCCAGTAGCAGCAAACCCTACCGCAAGCCCCCCCTCAGTAATAGCTTGTGAACTTTGATTATCAGCTGCATTTGCGTCTACCATTCTTTGAGTAAAATCAGTTTGAGCTGAGGCCATATTTTGGTTTGCGCCCCGACTTCTGTCGACAGCATCCATGTAATTCACTCCGGAAATGGCCACAGTCGCAGTTGTCGAAACCGCCATCGCGCCAAGCCCGACAGCTCCACAACCAATACCACTACCAAGACCTAGGGTACCGACAGTTGAGATAAGACAAGCACCACCCCAAACGGCAAATGAAGCCACTGAAACGGCAGCACTTCCCCAGCGTTTATAACCATCAAGGCTATATGTTTCATCTATTTGTTTACAAACATACATCGCCCTATTAAAAACCATTTCTCTTTTATCAGGTGATGTATTTAAAAGAGCCGATAACACAACTCTCCTATCATTTTTCATATAGTCTTCAATCGCATCTTCAAATCCAGAGTCAGAATTACTCATAAGATTATTTAGTGTTTTTTCTTTGTCATTTAGATCTTCAAATTGTGATTTAATCTGCTCTTTAGACTCAGCAACAGCTTTTTCTAATTGCAAATAATCCATATTACTATTGAAGATAGTTGCTCCTGCATCTTCAGCACATCTTTCAGCAAAATCAGTTTCAAGGTCAATTCCATTTTCTCTAAAAGCATCAGTCCCAGCGATGGAAAAAGCGCCTGATCTGGCCATAAATTCTTGTATGGCCTGGTTAACTTGTGATCTTCTGCCTTCAATCCATTCACTATTCGCTGAGCATCTTTTAAAAACCCATTCGGTACAATCCTCTGGGTTTTCATTTCCTTGTTCGCGGTTAAACTTTCTATAGTCTCTATTCACATCCTTACAAAGAGAATTAAGCTCCCTGGCCTGTGCTTTGATCTTACTCATAAGAGAAGCAGTGTCTTCCCTTTTAAGTTTGTCTTTATGCTGATTGAAACCGGCCACAACTTCTTCTGCCAGTTTACGATACCTATCTGAACGAGTTTTCTCTTTTAATCCGTTTGGTACAAGTTCAGAAACCTTTTGCATTAATTTATCAATATCCGCACTTCCATCTTCTTTTAAAACGGGAAGAGGTCCTTTATTGATTAGCCCATATTGATGCTCAGATACCAATGTGGCCTTAACTAGTTCTGAAAAATTAGTGTCATTTAAATCTTCTAAGAATTGAGTTTTTTCTGAAACTTCTAAAAGATCTTCGATCCCTTCCATGCTTTCGTTAAAACCTGCAACTTGCTCTAGGTCTTTTTCAGATGCATTTCCACATTGCTTTAATCCATCGGCAAGAAAACCTGAGTACTGTCTATTATAATGATCTCTTTCACCCTCATTCACTTCTTCTTGGCATTTTTGCATAACCGCCAATGCGATATTACCGTTAGGCGCACTCACAAGTCTGGTCTCAGCAGCCGGAGGTTGGTTGGCCTGAATATTTGAACCTGGAAAAATACTTAAAGCCGCAAGTCTCTCTTTTAGGTTTTCACAAGCGGGATGGTGCTTACCAGTCTTCGTAGTAAAAGAGGGTCTATAGGTGTCACAAAATCCACCTTCACCCATTATATCTTCATGCATTTTTTTGAAATCACTCCAAAGCTTTCCATCCTCCCCATTTTTTTCTAGATCTTCTCTTAAATCATTAATCATCTGATCAACTTGGTGAGCGGAGGCATCAGCACATCTTTGGGCAATATTATGAGTGTCATAACCACCGGAAGGCTTTTTAAGACTGACACAAAATCCTTTCTCAGGACTTAAAGATTTCAAAGCAATTTTTGTTTCTCTTCCCCCCTCGGGTTTCACAATATTGGGTGAGTTTTCTCGAGGCTTTCCATACAAAACAGGGTTACATCTGAAGTATTCAGCTGAACCACAAAAACTATCTTTTCGGTATTTGGTATTATACCCGTTTAAAAGAGGATCTTCCTCTTTAGTCCAAGGCGCATCACAGATATTTGAACGGGACCCATCAGGATTGGCAGGAGAAACCGAAGGCCATCCACCATAAAAACACATGGTATCACTGGGGTTACCATCACTGGCATATGCTTTTTGTGTTTCAAGTAGATATTCAATAAACTCGAGCGTTGAATTAGTCTGAACAAACTTTTGCTCGGTAAAAGGTCTCGCCTTAAAATCTTTATCCACCATTTTCATAAAGTGAACATAGGCATAGCGAAGCTCTTGAACTTCGTGATGAGACATCTTTTTTAATTTTTCTATATCCAGGTCAATGACCATAGGCCTGTCGCTTCCCAAAGCATGGAAAGTTATAGAGCATAAAATTAATATCAAAATGACAAAATACCTCATCAACTACCTGTCGGGATATTTTACTAGATACTTGAGTTTATTACTTCCAAATACGTAATTTTAATGCCTTGTACTTCTCTGTCGTAATTTCAATGCCTTATATTATTGTCAGTAATATATAACGAAATTTCTGGGACTTAGGATTTTTTTTTCCTATACTATTATCATGGCAAGTTTAGATAGAAGATTAGGATTATTCTCAGTAATAACAATTAGTATTAGCTCAATGATAGGTTCGGGGATTTTTGTCCTACCAGGTCTTGGTTTTGCGACCACTGGTCCATCGTTATGGTTAGCATTCTTACTCTCTGCTGTTTGTGTTCTGCCTGCGGCTTTATCGAAAGCAGAGCTCGCAACGGCGATGCCAACTAGTGGTGGAACTTATGTGTATATAGACAGAACTTTCGGACCGCTGGCCGGAACAGTTTCAGGGCTAGGGCTTTTTCTCTCTATACTTTTTAAAGCTGCCTTTTCTCTCATTGGGATTGCCGCTTACCTTTCTGTATTTTCTTCATTCAGTGAAGACATAACTTTCTTAACCTTTCTCTTTATAATTGTTCTTCTAAATATTCTTGGAGTTGGTAAAGTTTCATCATTTGTTACCGCAATACTTTTTATCTCGCTGGTAAGTCTTACAGCACTTAGTGGTTTTTCAATTCCTCATTGGGATATGGCCAATATGCAGCCTTTGATGACTAATGGTGGTGGCGGATTATTTAGTGCCGCTGCCCTAGTATTTGTTTCTTTTGCAGGTGTCACCAAGATCGCTGCTATTGCTGAAGAAGTGCAAGAGCCTGAAAAAAATCTTCCCCGAGGTATCCTAGCGTCACTATTTTTAGTAACGATTATTTACTGTGCGGTTAGTTTTGTACTTGGAAGTGTTTATCCAATTGATCAAATTTCGGGAGAGATGAAGCCAATTTATAAGCTGGCTGTTGATGTCGGTAACTCCAAAATTGGAATTATCTTCGCTCTTGTGGCCGCACTGACAATGATCAACACTTCTAACGCTGGAATTCTTGCTGGGTCTCGTTTTCCCTTTGCGATGTCCAGAGATAATCTTCTCCCTGCTTTTCTTGGGAAACTACATAAAACCTTTTTAACACCAATCGTATCTATTCTCTTGTCAGGAATTATCGTAGCAATCGTTCTTCTATTTTTTAATGTTGAGAAGATTGCTAAATTTGCCTCGGCTTTTATGATTTTAGGTTATATCGCTGAAAATGTCTGCGTCATCGTTTTAAGAGAAGCAAGAGTTCAGTGGTACAAACCTCAATACAAATCGCCTCTATATCCTTTGATGCAAACTTTTGGAATTGTTTCAGGCCTTGCCCTTCTCGTTGCGATGGGGAATGTCGCCATTTTTGCCATCGGTGCGATTGCCGTTCCTGGAGTCCTTATTTATTTTCTCTACGGATTTAAAAGAACCACTAGAAAAGGTGTCATAGGTATTAGAGGAAAAAGAAATGACCTTCTTGAAAGCTATTCCTATGAGCAAGGTGCTTTTTGTTCCTTTGAAGCCAAAGGGGAAGCTGATGTTGTCGTCAATTTATTTGGACGCGAGAGATCACCTGAAATGTTAATTGAAATGGGGATTGCCCTAGGTCATCATACCGACATAGAAGTCACAAGACTTATTGAGATCCCAGAGCAAACTGATCTACACGATATGATGGATGAACCACCAGAGCTTAGGTCTCTTCGCCGTAGAATCATTGCTATGGCCAATGAAAAAAATGAATCGATTACCTTTGACCCAGTTGTCTCCCATGATGTTTCCAGAACAGTTTATGAAATATCTCAAAGGATGCATTGCCGTTGGCTACTCATTGAATGGGGAGGAAAGAAAAAAGGTGGGATCACCTTTCACAACCCTATTGGGTGGCTTAAATCTCATATTCATAGTAACCTTGCTACTTTCAGAGATGCAGGTGTCAGGTATATTAGAAAAATTATGGTGTATATCGACAATGATAGAAACGATGCACTGGTATTAGAGACGGCCAACCATCTAGCTAGTGTTTTTCGTGCGACGGTGACTCTTGTACGTTTTGCCCATAAGAATTCATCTGATGAACAAAAATACTATGAGACTCATTACTTAAAAGACTTAGGAAAGAAGTTTGATGTAGCACCTTCTACAAATGTTGTTTTGGGTGAAAGTAAATTGCAAACGCTAATTGATGAAACTCCTAAATACGATCTTCTCGTTTTAGGCTCAGTTGATCATACACTCATTAACTCGATTCGTGGAACGTTTGATGATAAGCTAATCGCGAAAGCAGCTTGTTCAGTATTAGCGGTCCATACTTCAAACTATTCTGAATCTGAAGAGTAGCGAGAGGAGCTTTTACAACGTAGAATTTTTTGAGCAGGAATTTCGTCTTGGCAGGTTGCTTTAGATAATACACCTAAACTTAATTCTCCTGACTCTATCTTTTGTGCCATATACATAAATAAAGGGGTTAAATCTTTTCGGATTTCCCCTACAACATAATCAGGCTTCTGAGGATTACCGTTGGCGTAACCATTTTCACACATTTCATTGTAGAAGGCTTTTCGCATACTCCAACCTTGCGAGAGCATGCGCCAAAGACCTGCGAGATGCCCAGTCCTGTCTTCCCCCACAGTACAATGAAAAAATAATTTTCTATTTGAATCCTCATTCACTTCTCGCATAAGCGTTAACGCCTGAAGAGTTTGCTCACAGGCCACTTTATAAGAAGGATATTTGTGCCAGAGAAAGTCTACTTGCAGGCTCATCATTTGAGCTGACTTATTTTCCATCTCCAAGTATTGATCATCAATTTCAGTACGAGTCTGATTTTTAAAAATGATGATATCGGTAATATCAAAATTAATCAGCTCATCTATTTTTCCTAGAGGATTCATACCTCTGTAAATATTATGAGAAACCTGATGCGAGTTTTTGATGCTTAGACCTTCAACTGAAGAGGGAAAAGGAGAACTTAAACTGGCAATTGCCTTCAACGAAATAAAGAGTGACAAAAATAATAAACTTTTCATGGCAGTTACCTACTGAGCTTTGTACGGACTAGCAAACTGGATATAAGTTTTTCAAAATTTAAAATATTAAAATCACAGTAACTTTAAAAAATTTTTCCCAAGAGCACTATGCAGCGCGACATTTCCATGTTAGCATGCTTTATCGATATCATTCTGATCGATTCTTTAAGATTCAATCTAACTATTCATTTTAAACAAGTCTTTGTTCCAAAAGACTGGAGGTCCCCATGAAAAAGTCCCTAAAGGTGCTAACCTTATCTGCTGTTATGCTTTCACTTGCAAGTTGTGAAAAACCAATCACTGATGATCCAATCAGTGCACTTAACGGCCTGGTTCAAGAGTATGGTTTCATTGGCTATGAAAATCCCCTTGAAAACTCGGGAACAGGAGTCATGCTAGCAGGACGACCAACCGCCCTTGCCTATGTTGCCCCTGCTAACGAGTGTTTTTCCGATGATGTTTTAACAAGAGAGTACGATACCCAACATTTTAATCGAACTTATAACTACCAATTTCAAGGTAACCTTGGTTTTACTATCTTTGGAAGTGCCTTGTTCTCTGCAGGTTTAGGACTAGATAAATCACACTTAGTAAATGTAGAGCTTAATGGTATTACTATCGAATACCTCAGTAGTATTCAAGTTACCGACTGGTATAAAGATGGAATGAGTGAAACTTGTAAAGACTATTTAGATGATGTTGGCTTTGTTATCCAAGCACTCATCACTGACAGTATGAAAATCAGTATCTCACAAATTGGCGGGACTAATATTGGATTGTCTGCAGACAATATAAGCGACTTTATTCAATTTGAAGCGGGCGTTGACTGGAAAATTGTTGATAATTACACCGTAGAAATTACGACTCCTAAATATATTGGTTATCAACTCGGAAGACTAAGAATGGAGGATGAAGGACGAGTGCTTTACCGCGCCATGGTTGCAGTAGATGATCAATTCATTTTTGAGCCTATAAGTTTATTCCAAGACAGCACTCCAGCACCTCAGAAAGAAAATTATGTTGCTGAATTAGACGAGAACGCAGTGTATCTTGAGTAATTTTTTCATACCTAGTTTCAAAGTGAAATCTCCGTGTTAGCTAAATGCTAACAGGGAGATTTTTCAATGAAATTACTTATTTTATTATCGGTGCTTTTTGCCCAACAGGCCATGTCTCAAGAAATCCTTAGAATGAGAGACGGTCAAAATGTATCTTGCAAATCAAAATTTGATGTTTTCCAATCACAAAGAAAAACAGTTTACATCATGTCTGACTTAAAAGTTAATTCAACTGCTGAAGAGACTGAACTTGAATACAAAATTTCGTTTCTAGAGTGTAATGAAGTTGCTGGAGAGTTTGTAATGTCTGTAAAAGAAAGTAATCCAACGGTCTTTACTTACTTCGTGCCAGTTACTGAAAAGACAGTAACTGTGACAGATAAAAAACGTGAAATGGTTGCTTATGATATGAACTATAATATCGTTTCAAAAGTTGACTTCACTGCAAATACTGACGGATCAATCACTATTAAAATGAAAATTAAAAATACAGATCTCGATGTGAATAATTTTGAATTAGCTCAAGACAAAGGTAGTCACTACACGACTATTGCTTTGAGAAAGATCACACACTTAAAAACTCAAGATGTAGACCTTGGTAGCTCGCAAGCTTTTGGTGGGTCATACCGAGTGTTCTTCGATCTCTAATTATCTCTTAACTCCATCCAAATTTGATAATATTTCCATGCCGGCGGATCTGTCGGCATGGTCTTATGATCAGGAAGAAGCTTCAAGCCTTTAGTTGCCCTCAAAATATCTGCTACCTTTTTATTCTGATTCAACTTGGCCTTCATCGCTTTTACTATGATTTTATAATGCTCTAGTTTCTTAGAGGTCTTATAGATCATTTTTTTACCCTGATAGCTAACCCAGTTGATCTTATTTGCCTTCATGATTGAGCTAGCATAACTGCCCGCCTCTTTAGCTTCAAAGGCAACCATCTGAGCGACTTCAGCTCTAGTGTATTTCCAATTAGCGAGCTTAACTCTCTCATCTTTGGCTCCTTCAAGGACTTCTTCAGGAAATTTCATCGACTGCCACAACCCTTCAATACTTTGATACTTAACTCCATCCAACTCAAAAGGAGTGTGAGCGAAATTAGAAAGAATACCCAATTCATTTCTTTTACTAAGTACGACGGACTTCCCTTTTTCACCTGCTTGAGGCCCTATCTCCCAACTAGCAAGATCAGTAACCGGCTTCCACCAATGATCAGGATAATTTTTGGCCTGAGCATTTAAATTTGCCTGAGCATTTAAAGTGAGGCTAAGTAGGAGAATCAAAAAGCTGTTCATTTTTTTATCCTTGAGTATAGATTCTTTTTTCTGGCGGAACTTCTACTGTAATAGTTTTCCCACTCCGAGGGCATGGAAAACTCAATGCGATTGCTTGCAGCTTAAGACCGGTTGAGTCGGCATTATCATATCCATATTTTGGATCACCCATAATTGGATGATCGATCATATCAAGATGTCTTCTTATTTGATGAAATCTTCCAGTGACTAAGTCAACTTCAAGCCATGTACTATCTGTACCATGCCCTAAGACTTTGTATTTAGTTAAGCATTCTTTTTCATCCAGCACATGGTTTATTTCACCATCATCGGTAAGCTTTCCAAGAACTTCAGCGTGATAAAGTTTCTGAATTGATCCTTTTTTAAGTTCTTCACTAAAATGTGCCGCTGCATGCTTAGTATACGCAACGATAACCAGCCCTGAAACTTCAAAATCAAGTCTATTTATTAGGTGTATTTTAGGGTGGGATTTTTTCACAAAAAAATCAAAGCAACCTTGATCACTATAAGGGGTGGAAGCCACTGGTTGCCCTGCCGGTTTAAACCACACACCAAAAGAGTTATTTTCATAAATCACTTCAGGAGCAATGAAATTTTCTACATCTAATTTTGGATTATAAAAGAACTCTATAAACTCGCCGCTTTTGAGTTCAGTCTTGATTTTTTTAACTCTCTTTTTCGGCTTATTTCCAATTTTTATCCAGAGTCCACCCAGAGAGATTGCTTTTTTTATTTTCATTTTAGAAAGGTCAATCTCTTGAGCGAGCCAATCCACGACAAAAACAGGTTCATTAACGCGTACTTTTTTTCGAAATTTTATCATGCTGATCATTTAGCATAAAAGATGGCCTCTAAAAAGAGGCCAATTATGAGAACGTGAAAATTAGAGTTCAATACCGTTTTCTCTTAATGCTTTCGCATGAAGAACTTTCAGAATTTCCCTCATATTTGATTCTGTTGTGTCAAAACTCTTAGCTGCCTTACCAATTAAACTGTCTAACTTACCGTGATCACCTACTTGAGCTGAAGATAATCCAGAGATAATCTCTTCAGGATTAAGTCCATAAAGGTTTTGAGCAAATTCCGCTAGGTCATCGGCCGTTCTTTGACTCAAAGCTCTATAATCCGTAAGTGTCTTGGCCAGTTTTCCACCCTGCTCAACCGAGAGGTTAAATTTGTTAGAGTAGAACTCACCTAGCTTATTGATTCGGCTTTCTTGTGCCTCGGCAACGTCACCCATGATATCAGTACTGTGCTCATTTCTTTGGGCATCGTCATACCAACCCCAGTCGTCTCCACAGTCCCAACAACCATCATCATCGTCGTCCCAGTCATCATCCCAGTCGTCGTCCCAGTCATCCCAGTCGTCATCCCAACCGTCATCCCAGTCGTCGTCCCAGTCATCATCCCAGCTATCATCCCAGTCATCGTCTGAGTCATCACTCCACCAATCATCATCGTCAGAATCATCATTCCACCAATCATCATTACTGGAGTCATCATAGTCATCGCTACCTGAACCATAGTCAGAGTCGTAGTCATCATAACCGCTATCATAGTCATCATAGTCGTCCCAATCATCATAGACATCGTCATCTACTGGATCGTAACCACCGCCTGAGTAACTTCCGCCCCCAGAATAGCTTCCGCCACCCGAACCTGAACCGCCAAGACATGAAGTAAAAATCATCGCGGTTATTATTAATAAAGAAATATTTTTCATGATTTAAATCCAAAAAAAGAGGTGCTTAAAAAGCACCTCCCAAGTTTACTTATAATTCAATGCCGTTTTCTTTCAGCGCATTTCCATGGAGTGACTTGATAATCTCTCTCATGTTTTGTGAAGTCGTATTAAAACTTTTTGCAGCTTTATCTACTAGTGCATCTAGTTTTGTATGATCTCCAACCTGAGCCGAAGATACACCTGATACGATCTCTTCAGGATTAAGTCCGTATAGTTGTTGCGAGAACTCTGCAAGATCTGAAGCTGTACGTTCTTTAATCGCACCGTAGTCTTGAAGTGTTTTTGCAATCTTTAAACCTTGCTCTTCAGATAGATTAAACTTATTGGTAAAAAACTCTGATGTCTTAGCAAGTCTTAGCTCTTCTTTAGAAGCTACATCACCCATAATATCAGTGCTATGCTCGTTTCTCTGGGCATCGTCATACCAACCCCAATCATCACCACAGTCCCAACAACCGTCATCATCATCGTCATCATCGTCATCCCAATCATCATCCCAGTCATCATCCCAATCATCACCGTCGTCATACCAGTCGTCATCATCATCCCACCAGTCATCATCACTCCAGTAATCATCGTCTACATAACCACCTGTACCAGTTCCTGTACATGATGAAAGCATTGCAGCTGACATCGATAACAGGAGCATCATCATAATCAAATTTTTCATAGTGTCCCTCTCGTTTTTTTTCCTATTTGCACCTTACAAAGAGAGAAATTCTTTTTCAAAGAAATAAAACTTACTCAAAAAATCAAGTTTTACGGGCATTTAAGATTGAATCTAACAGGTGATTAGTTTAAGTAAGAAATTCGGTGCCAATATGAATCCAAAACATTAACTTTTAGAGCTAAAAAAGATGAATTTCAAGTCGATTCGAACGAAAAACTCTCAGATAGGTCAGATTGACACTACTAAAAAAATTATAAATTTATAAAATGGAGCGCTTTATTTTGATCGCAATAAAAAATAACAAAGTTTTTCTTGGTCCAATACTGAGAATGAAAGCCAACTTCACTACAACTTCCATATGGAAGCAATCTAAAGCGCGCCTTGCGGATTAATTCACTTCCATCAAATTCAATATACTCTGAACTAAACCCTGGAGTGAATTGCCCAGAGAGATAAATTGCGTTCTTACCTAGAACCTTTTTGTACTGGATAAGCCTATCTGTGTTACGGGATTCACTAAGATAATTATTATGTCCGTCATTAAAGAGAAGATTATATTTTGTAAGCGCAAAAAAACTGCCGTCGGAATTTTGCGAGAAAACGGTTTGAATCGTATCAAAGACATTTTCATAAAATAATGTGTGCTGAGAGACACTCATTGAATCTTTAGAAAAAAGACTTAACCTTGTTTTACCTGAACTTGGGACGAACTCACTATAAATGAGAGAATCACCATCATTAGAAACAAGCGGATCGAGAAACTCTACATCATGATACCTTGGCAGGAGGTATTCATTTTCTAAGTTAAAATGATCAAGTTTAACCTTATAGTAAGTCTTTTTAAATACCATCTCTGGGTGAACAATAAGCTCAAGTTGTGAGTTTTTTCTTTGATCAGGACTTTGGGCCAAAAAACTGAGTGCTGCATACTCTGTATCGTCTTGCATAAGTCTCTTGGTGCGAATTTCTTCCCCATCAAGATAGTAGACTCTTCTCATAAATGTATTAATGAAATTAGGTTCCCAAGGATCAAAGGCCGGAAGGTCTTTTTGAGGGATATATCCCTTAGCAATCCAAATTGGGATATAGCGCCCATCTTTTTTAATCCAATTAATCTTATCAGTAATTGGCGCAATCTTAGAATCAAGCACATTATCTTTAACCACTTCAAATTCTTTAGGTTTGAAATTCTCATTTAATACAAACCAATGACTCACCCATTCTTGATCCTCATTTCGCTTAAGACCAATAACAACATAGTCTTGGGTACCATCCTGATCAATATCAAGACGAACTGCTTGAGCGATGAGCGCTTCATCTAGCGGAACTGGAAGAAACTTAGAGATTCGATACGAGTTATCAATGAACTTCATAAGTGCCATACGCACTTTTCCTCTTTGACTATCGATAACTAAAAACTCATTAGAGTGATACTCATCAATATTGTCAAAAACTTTAAAGCTCACTTTCGAGAGGTCAACCTTACTTTTAAGCATAAAGCTCTCAGTGTCTTCCCTTTTGAATTTTTCATGTACGACACTTAAACCAATCGCCTGTAAGGGATAGCTCTTTTTTTCGGAGTCAGATGCAATAGAAACCTGAAACACCAAATCACTCGCGTACTCGGCTGGTGCTTTGAAATACAATTCGAAGTCTTTGATCTCGTCCTTATTCCATTTTTCAAAGATAAACTCTGAAGTAAGAAGCTCAATGGCCGAATCTTCATGCTGAATTTGAATTTTAATATTTTTAGAATCTTCTAAATAGTTCTTGAGCCTAAAGACCAGCTTCTTTTCTGGTTTTTCCCAATTGATTAGCGCCGGCGTTTTCTTAAAAGGATAAATGAAGCTGCTTCTTTTTATTTTAAGCGAGTTTTTTATATCCAGATTTCCGTTTAAAACGAGAGGTGCTTTTTTATCTCTAGTCCCTCTCAGTAATGCCACCTTCGCTTCTTCAGAGTTCATGCCATGATTCATTAGCTGCGCTAGAGCGCCCACTACATAAGGAGCTGAAAAACTTGTTCCGTCCTTATACTCATAACCATGGCGAGAGACAAAATCTATGGGCCTTAAAGCTTCTGGCCAGGTACTTAGTATCCTTCTGCCTGGGGCCAACAGATCAATTGTTGAACCTCGGTTTGAAAAATGAGAAAGCTCACCATCAGGATTATGCGATCCCACACAAATCACTTCATGGTATGAACAAGGGTAAGTGATATTAGAATGCGCTGAGTTTCCACCGGCCACGACCACAAGTACTCCCATTTTATGCGCCCGCTCGATCATCTCTGTCACTAAAAGAGAGTCCTCGTTGGATGCCCATCCCACAGAGAGGTTTATAATATCGACCTTATTTTTAAGAGCGTAGAGTATACCTTTAGCAAAGATATCTGTGGCGTTTTCTTCTTCTACTTCTTCATCAGAGCCTGATACTTTAACTGGGAGAATCTTTACATTTTGAATCACCCCACGCACACCAATATTATTATCAAGTGCTCCAATGACACCCGAAACAAAGGTCCCATGACCAATTTGATCTTGGGTATTTTGATTTCCTTGAATCTTTGTTAATTCGTTTACTGGTGCCGCCACATTCCAGCCATGGCAGTCCATAGGATAGCCGTTATTATCGGTATCTATTTTAGCGAATTTTTCTTCACAAATATTTTTATCTTCTGAACTCTCCAGACATGCATTATATTGCTTAAGCGCTTCACACTCAGATTCTTTTTTATAAACCTGAGATGCAAGATCGGGATGATTCAAGTCGATCCCACTATCAACTACTGCGACGAGAATTTCTTTATCAGTTTCTTCCAACTGCTCAATCCTGATATCCTCTGATGGAAGGGCGGGAATTTTAATGGTATCGATATCAGTGAGCTTAACTTTTAGAGGTGAACCTGTATTATGAAGTGCCCATTGTAGACCTTCATACTCATTATAAAATTCAAGTTTTTGGGTACGTTCTATTTTAAGCGAAAGACCCGCAATACTTTCAGAAAAAACTTTATCATCTTTTACACCGAAAACTTTTATTGCATCAGCTATCTGGGTGTCGGTTCCTAAGAATTCTTTTTCAGTATCAGAGAAAACTCTAGTAAAACTTAAACCTTGAGATTTAACTGCCGCTTCAAGTTCGCTAGACTTTTTAGCTTTGGGATAAACAATTAAGTCTTTTGCCATTGCCGTTTGGAAAATAAATAGAAAACAAATTAGAATCTTCATTTACATATTCGGCGTGTAGGCCATCCCTCTAATTAAGTACGGAGTTAACCCGAGTTTTGCACTGATTGAATCAAAAAGCCCTGTCCCATAATCCGTTTGATAGGTACCCACAGTATCGGAAGTATAAACAAGGTATCCTTCAACATCGCCATTTCTGTAACCGCCAATATAGGTACTTGCAAAGAAATTTTCCTGCCCAATTTCAGCAAGTACTTTGGACTTATCATGACCTTCAAAAAGAACACCGAACATATAATGGATTTGATTCGTTTTAATTTTTCGATCTTCTGAGAAACCAAAATTTCTTCTCTCTACTAATCCACTGAATTTGTGTGGCAGACAATAGCTATCACGGCCATCTCTGAGAATATGTGAACCTCTCTCTCCACGAGAGCTAAACATACGCTTACAATAGCGATCCCAATCTTTAGCGCCATAGATTCTTTTGAGCATAGTGAGAAATTCTACTGTAGAACTTTTCGTCACAATATTTTTAATTTTATCAATAGCACTCGGGTATAGAATGATTGTTGTTCTAATATCATATGAGCGAAGTTCTGTTGTTTGAGCAAATAAACCGCGGTCAATACTGAAATTAACACCCGGAAAACGTAAATAGCTCTCATGCTCTTGTAGCATAGATTCAATAGTGGACGGTGACGCTGACCATCCCGTATGAGCATATTCTACCTTAAGTGTCGTGTTCTCTGGTCTATCAGAAGTCAATTCTGTTTCAGTGGTGTAATAGCGTTTTTTAGAACTACCATAGATTGAGTTCCCAGGATCTCTATCAGTAGAACCAATTCTAAGCCAACTCCACCTATTGTTTAGAAGTCTATCTAAGAAGTTATGATAATTAGATCCGCTACGTTTAAAACTCATTGCACTAAAAACGGTTCTGGTAGATGAATCAGCAGCATCCTCTCCAATCTCCGGAACAGGCGGAGTCCAGACAGATGATTCCTCTTCAACTTCTTCTTCGATATTAGTCGCCGTTTTTGGAATTTCGATTTTCACTTCTTGATTCATAAAGAGACGTTCAGTTTTCTTCCAAAAGAACCTAAACGTATTAAGCCTAACATTAGCGGTATGATCGAGGTCTACTGGATTATAATAATACTTCAGGTTAGAGAAAGAATTTCTAAGAAAAATTTCACGAAGCGTATCAATGGCAGCGATCTGCTCTTTTTCACTAATATTTTCCAGAGGTATTTTATAGACCTTTGAAATCATCTTACCGTGAAGCCATTCTGTAGTATTGGTCATGATATCGATATAAAACTTCAGACCTTCTTCTAAATAAGTTGATAGGTTATTCTGAGTTTGAAGAGTGACTTCTATCCCTCCTGAAACTTTGCGGATGCTATAACTTCGAAGAAGAGCTTTCTCTCTTCCCACTGCTATTTGAGCTCGCAATTGATCTATTCCACCTAAGTCCGCTTTTACCCCCAACTCTCCACCAAGAGAGAGAGAATCTGAAATAGTCAAGGTCTCATCGAGAGCAAATTCTTTAATAAATTCTTCTATATTTTTGGTACGAGTATCAGAAATCTCTCTCTCGCAAATTTCTTCCTGACTGACAGGACTCAAAAGAATGGCACCCTCGTCCACCCCTTCGGCAATTAGTTTTTCACGCAGTTTAATAGCTGCGTCTTTTCCGTCAGTTTTATCGTAATAGACGACCCAAGTTCTAAAAGTAGAAACAATCTCTTCTGCATACCAGGCCTTTTCTGTAACAGAACACTCGATATTGTCCTTTAAAACTTTTCCAAGTTTTTTAAGAAGGCCTGGAACAAAAAGCTTTTTTAAACTTTGGTTAGTAGCGGTACTTAAATCCGGCATCGCTCTCACATGAGAATAACTTCTAACCAGACTAGCTTTCAGATTAGCGGTTGGAGTTATCTGCCCTACACTTCCAACGCCGCTTAGATAACTAAAGAGCCCCACACTCATGCGGTATTGGATATTATCAACTAACTGGATGGGAGCATTATTTCCTAGGTATTGTCCAAAAACGATGGACCTATTCCCGGCCACCGAGCCTTGATAAGTTGGAAAACTCCAAAGTTTGAGTGGCACAAAACCTTCTTTGTGAACATAGTCACCAATCTGGCCTCTGATTTCTTCAAACGCGTCCCCTGAGCTTATACTAGGAAGAAATCTCTGAACGCCTTTTTCCAAAACTTCAGACATCGAGTCGTACGTAATTTGTGACCTAAAAAGTTTAAATATCTCCGAAAATCTATAAGGAGACAGAGGATCTTCTTCCCAAAAGATAGGAACATAACGATCATCTTCAAAAGAGAGCAGTTTTCCGTTTTCAACAAAGGGAATAGTTAAGTTTTTATTGACTCTGAGATTTTCATTTTGACCTACAAGTTTTGAGATGGAATTAATTCGACTTTTCAATTTCTCAAAAACTAACTCTGATATACTTCTTGGATATTGCGCTTCAATGACTGCATTCCAAATTTCTCTCTCAGAGAGATTAGAGATTTTTTGATGAATCCATTTAAAATCATTCATTGTGACAGCATTGAAGGCCTGCCCATAGGCATGATCTAAAATAAGTTTTCCGTTAAAGATTTTTCCAAAGTCCCAACCTATGCGATTAATCTGTTGAGGAAAATCAGTCAAAGTGTAGAGATAACTTAAAGACCGAAAGATTCGCCTTTTACTTTGTCTGGAAGCTTCCATAATAGGCCAGTAAACTGGTACGGCTTCAAGATCTGCAGGTTCAATTAAAATTCCAGAAAGGTCTAGATACAGTTTCGAATCATCATCCGACTCAATATTTTTTATCCAACGTTTTTTGGCAAGCAATGTGGCCTGACCAAGGGAGGTTTTAAATTGTTCTTTTTGCTCAACGGAATCAAAATTAAGTCTTAAAACCTCACGGTATTCAGGAATAATAGATTGATATCCAATAAGGTTTAAAAGTGCGGCCCTCATCAAGGTCTGATGATTATAAAGTGATGCACTAATGGTATAATTCTTACCGTTGATATTTACGGATGCACGGTAGTACTCAGTTGGAGATTTAAGGGTGGAATGAAAAATAACATCCCCTGATTCTACATTGAGTTTTTTTAGTTCCCGGGAGTTTTCTTGATATAGGCTGCTATTATAGGGATTTAAAAGAGAGAGGTCTTGTCCCTGTTCTTCAAGCTCCATCACCTCAAGGCTTGAAATTCTCTGGCCTTGATAAACAAGGTCCTCTGCAGGTTGTAACTCATACTCAGAATTATCCAGTGGGATGGATATAATGGAGGCGTATGAATTTGCCACCGCAAATAGTAAAAAGCATATTAGTTTCAAGACATAGTCCCCTTTGGGCTTGCGTATCATTATTCTTGAAAATTAGCTTCAGCCTTGAAATATATTCAAACAAGGATGCTCTCTAACTAGCTGATTTTATGATCTAGTTAGAGAGCTTTAAAATTATTTTAGTTTAGCTTGAATTCTTCTTGGTTTTCCAACTTCACCATCTCCGTATTCACGGTAGCTGATCATCTCAAGTGAGCTTGAAGTTAGAGGTACGATTTCGTACATTTTGTATCCACCTCTTCTCGTGGTTACATAGATTTTATCTGAGATATAAGACTTATCTTCAGGGCTATAATAAAGCGGTACATTATTTACTGGCGGTGGGCAATCTTGGATTGTTAATCTTAAAGTTTCTTCTGCTTCAAGGTTTAAAACCTCAAGTGTACAGTGGTGAAGGTTTCCGTGACGGTCTCTTAAGCTTACACCATAATCTCCACTAATAAGTTGAGTTTGAGCTAGTGCGCTAAATGAAAATAAAATAAATGCTGATAAAAATAGTGATTTCATAAATTACTCCCTGTGTTCTCTTTTCCTGATCTCTTTTTCACATAGTAAACTCTTCCTCTCAAGCAAATTAAAGTTACATTCAGCTGGGTATCCCCCTGTCAAAATGGCACTATAGGCTTAAATGATGATTTTCTATACTTTCTACTGGGTTTTAATCTGAGTAAAAGATCAAAGTTTTTTTTGGGCGATATAAATCTTTCTTTGGATTTTTGCCCTGTGGTCAAAATAGCACCAGCAAGTATAATTTAATAATGAATGCGACGACTAATTTAACGACGGAAGATCTCTCAACTGAGATACTGAGAACTCTGTCTTTTTATGATGAAATGAGCTTAGAGATGATCTTTTTAGATATCGACTCAGACTTCGTGCAACTCAACCAAGAACTTAAAACCCAAGACCTCTTAGAGGAATTAAAAAAACTAGAATCCAATAAAAGAGTAAAAAAAATCAAAAGGGAAGGCCAGTACTACTGGATTAAAAAATTCCCTAAAAAGCCATGGTATAAACGCTTATTCTTTATTCCATTTAAAAAGTAATGAACCAATCAAAGTGAATACAAATCCAAAGACAATCAGATAAATAAGAGATCCTGCAAGACTTGCAAGCGACGCTCCTTCATACATGATTTTTCGCATACTATCAGTCATCTGCCATAGTGGTGAATAATTTGCGATAAGCTTTACCCACTCAGGCGAGCCCTCCAAGCTAAACCAAATTTCTGAAATAAACATCAAAGGGTAAGTGATAAAATTTAATATCCCATTACAAAGCTCTTCACTGGTCATCCGTGCAGCAAAGACAAACCCCACCGAACTAAGCGCCATCGATCCCGCGATAAAAAAGATCATTAAATCAAGATAGCTACCTTCAATATTAAATGGGTGCATAATATTGGCCACACCGTAAACTAGAACAGACGAAGCAATCATAACGATGAGTCGACTTAGCATCTGCGCCAGTAAGTATTCAAATGAAGTTAAAGGGGAGGCCTTAAAGCGTTTTAAAACTCCAAGCTTTCGTTGCCGAACAATGACCCATCCGACTCCCCAAAGTCCCATAAACATTATATTCAAATTTACGATTCCGGGAAAAACCCAATCTAGGTATGTCAGGACCCGACCTTCTATTTGCTCTTCATAAAAAGGAGAAGTGTGCTTAGGTAGTAAATGCAAATGCATTATCTCTTTAGCTAATTTGGATTTGGGAGACTTTGCCGCTGACCATAAAACCGCGGGCTTTTGTCCGACAGTAATCGCAAGGTCTATTTTTTGATATTTTAATTTCTCCAGAGCTTCTTCTTGTGAACTGTATTTAACCCATTGGATATGAGGAATCTCTGGCGTGGTGTAATTACCCCAATAGCCTACCTTATATTGTTCACCTTGATCCACATCAAATATATAACCAAAAGTTAAAACCATGATTAATGGAAACAAGATAACCCAACCAAGGGCCCCTAGATCGCGATAAAATTCCCGGTTTCTAATTTTAATAACAGCGAGGACTCTTTTAAAACTAAAATTCATGAGCGAAGATCCTTTCCAGTTAAGTGAATAAATAAATCTTCTAAATTCTTTTGACGAATATTGATTCCTGATAAATCCAGGTTCAATACCGCAAGTTTTGCTAAGGCCGCATTAAGGTCTTTAACCGTGACTTCAAAAAAGCGATCCCCAATATGAATATCGCTAGAGAGTGAGTTTACTTGCTCTTCACTTATGACCTCTAAGGGAATTTCTAACACAGTGGTTTCGAAAGTTTCTTTTAAAAGAAATTTAGGATTACCCGTTGCAATCATCTTACCGTGATCCATGATTCCGATCTCATCACAAAGCTCAAACGCTTCATCCATATAATGAGTGGTGAGAATAACAGTCGTGCCTTCTTGTTTAATACGTTTAACTAGCTCCCATAAATTTCGTCTCGCTTGTGGATCAAGTCCTGTGGTCGGTTCGTCGAGCATAAGTAATTTAGGTTTATGGCAAAGGGCCACCGCCAGTAGAAGTCTTTGGCGCTGTCCTCCTGAAATCTTATCATGGTATTGATTTAAAAATGGCGTTAGGTGACATAACTCAATAAGCTCACTCATATCTCTAGCGTCTTGATACAGAGAACTAAAGAATTCCAAAACTTCTTTCACTTTTAGTTTAGCGGGCAATGAGGTTTGCTGAAATTGAATTCCGAAATTTGCCAACGTCTTTTCTTGAACCAGACTTCCTTCAAAGAATATTTCACCCTCAGAATAGTCGATAATCTGTTCTATGCATTCTATGGTGGTAGATTTTCCTGCGCCATTTGGACCTAAAAGACCAAAACATTTTCCCTTTTCAATCGAGAAGGAAATATCATTTACCGCAAGAAAATCGCCGTACTTCTTTTTTAGATTTTTTACTTCAAATACAATACTCATATTATCAAGTGTATAGATAAAATTGAGTATTGCAATTAAGAAAAGACCTCACCACGCAATACTTCAACTAAGGCATTTAAGGCATCAGTACTAGTAAATATCCCATCTAGTTTGCCTTGCTCATCTAGTACTAAAAGCGAGCCGATCTTTTTTTCTGACATCAAAAAGACAGCTTCACTTAAAAGACTTCCAGTGCGCACAGACTCAGGATTATCCACCATAATATCTTTCGCCTTAAGCTCACTATTTAGCTCAAGTAATAAGGGGACTATATTTCGTTCAGTTATGATCCCTTTTAAAATACCGTCGCCATCAAGAACTGGAAGATGTCGAATCTGCGAATCTTTCATTATATGATTAACTTCTTTTAAGCTCGTCCATTCTTTTACCGCCAATGGACATGGTGTGGTAAAGCTATCAACTGTTAATGTTTTAAACTCTTGCATTTGTACTCCTTTGACTAAAGTTTGCATTAAAATGACAATTCAAAACATGGTCATAGTCTTCTCACAATATGATCAAAGTCATATAATTGTCTTCTATTAAGAGTAATATCTTAAGCAAAGGAGTCTGTATGAACTTACAAATTAATTTCCACCACATTGATTCAACTGAAGCGCTAAAGGGAAAGATTGGCGAGAAAGCTGAGAAACTTAAAAAGTACTTTGAAGGTGATTTTCGAGTGGTTTGGACATGTGAAGTACAAGGACATGAACAGTCGTCGCATATTCACCTTACAGGTAAGAACCTCGATTTAAATGCCCAGGCCTCGGACGAGGACCTTTACAAAACTTTTGATGTGGCAATTGCAAAAATTGAAAAGCAACTGGCCAAACACAAAACTCAAGTAAAAGATAAAATTCATCGTCACTAAGCAAACCTTGCCATAGTTAAAGTATTTATTCGGAGAATAGTTATGTTTTCCGAATAAGTACCTATGAAAAAACAAACACTCATTCTCATATTGGCCTGCTTTAGCAGTTTCGCAGTTATTGCAAGTTCCAAAATCGTGAACCAAATCAGCAATTACGACGACTTTGAAGGAGTGTTTAAAATAACGAATACTAAAAGCACTAATTATCATTATGTACTTGATTGCCAGAGCTATTTTAATAAGCTCGACCTATTTGACCAAAATAACCAGCTCCAAGAAGAGCTTTTTATTTCAAGTGGCGAATGCGCATACCTTTGGGAAAATATCAGTCAATGTATCACAGACAAAGGCAGTAAGTGCCTAAATTCAGGTGATATTTTTAATTCTAGTTGCAGCTGTTTTTGACCAAAAGATACCTTTTTGCTTTAATTAGGCATGAAATTATTTAGCCTATTAAGTATCGTCCTTTATACCAGTTGTTCTCTTGCCTCTATTAAAGAGATTTATCATCCTAAAAGCCAACGCTATTTATCGATGGAAGAATTTATTGCAGAACTACCGGATCAAGGAGCGATTGCCTTAGGTGAATTTCATAATCATCCGCCAATTCAAAAAGCACAAGCACAAATCATCAATGAAAAAGTGAACCAGGCAAGGCGTACTAGTGATTTTTCTGTTCACTGGGAATTTCTCAATCACACTGATCAAACTCAAACCGATCAAGTCTATTTTCAATTCCTGGCCAATTTAATAGATGCTAAAGAATTCATTGAGCAAACAGCTGGTGCCCAAAACCTTCAATACGCACCTATTATTCAAGCGATAAAAGATAATGACGGAAAATTGTATGGAATTAACCTTCCTCGCTCTTATAAACAACAAGTGATTAAAGGTGGGATTAGATCTATTGACTCTACTCTAGTCCCAGATCATTTTTATGTTGGTAACGAGAGGTACCGTGAGCGTTTCATTCAGGCCATGGGTGCCCATGTACCAGCCGATAAAATTGAAGCTTATTTTACAGCTCAATGTTTAACTGATTCAGTTATGGCCCACCAGATTAATCTACACAGTGATAAAGCCTTAAACTTCATTGTTGCTGGCTCTTTTCATACAGACTTTAGAGACGCTACAATTGAGCGCCTTGAAAAAATTACAAACTCTCAGATCCATACTTTTAAATTCGCATCTGAAAGCCTAAATACTTCTGAAGAGATAACAAATTTCAAAAAATACGATCAAAACTACGGTCATTACGCGGATTACATCATCGTAACCAAGTAGATTAGCGCCTATAAATATTACCTAATATTATGTGCATTATTGCACCTCATCCCCTTTTCATCTATAAGGGCCCCAGCTTACGTTTTGCTTTTTGCAATCTTCTACAGACTCAAACGACAAGGGATTCTTTCATGAAAAAAACACTATTCATTATTCCAATGCTTGCACCAATGACTGTTATGGCCAATCTTCCTGATGAGATTAATTATGAGCCATACAAACTTCAGTATGAACAACTGAGTGCTGATCTAGAAATCGTTACCGCTAACCTAAATCAGGCGAGAGCAAACTTAGAGACATCTCAACAAAAAGAAATCCAAATTCAAAATCAAATCCAAAACCTGCAAGATGATAATATCACAGCACAAGCTGATATTGATGCTTTAATGGATGAAAGACAAGCTCTGACTATTCAGACTTCTGACCTCACTCAGATTGTAAATGATCTAGATGCAAGAGTACAAAGGGCAAGTCAGAGAAGAACTGCGATTGAGGCGAATATTAATTCTGAAAATAGAAGACTACAACCATTCAGAAGAAGGCTTGATAAAGCTAGTGATGAATTACAAAGAGCAAATAATGCAGTTGATAGCGCCAACCGAGGTTATCAATCAGCAAAAGAGATTAGAGAAAGAGTTCACGCGGAAACAATTAGACTACAAGACAGTGTGAAATCAGACGCTGCAAGTTTAAAATCGAAAGAAGAAAGACTTGCAAATATTGAATCAAGCCTAGCTGATGCAGAGAAAAAACTTTCCAGACAATCTGGTAAACTTGAAGATGCTAAAAAAGCGAAAACAGCAGCTGACACAAAACTAACAACTCTGAAACAAAAATCTGCTGATTTAAGAACTAAACTGGCAGAGGTAGCTCGTGAACACGGACCAAGATCTGAACAGGCCCTAGCCGTAAGACAAGAAATGGTTGAAACAAATCGTCAGGTTGCTGAACAAAATAAAGTCGTACAAACAGCTGCCGGTGAAGTTACTACATTTACGAATAGAGTCAACACAACAAAAAAAGAGATCGCTACCCTCAATGCGGATAAAACTAAGCTTCCAAGAGAAATTAGAGTTCTAACGCTAAATCTTGAAAAAAATAGAGAAACTTTAAAAACGAGAAGAGAAGATTTAAAAACTGCTAATGCTAATATGCAGTCAAGAGAAGCGACTCTCAATAGTGCCGTTATTAACGCAAGAAATGCTGCACAAATTAAGACAGATGCTGAGATAGTTCTTAAAAGAGAGTCTCGTGAACTTCATGAACTAGGAATTAGACTCGATCAAATCAATGAAAGAATAAGAACTGTAGGAGAAGAGCTAAGAATCAACTCTAATGCATTAAATGCTTCTTTAGACAGACTTGATGTTATCGACAGAACACTTCCAGTTTTAAGAAATAGAATTGCTAGTAACAGAAGAAGTATCAACGGACTAGATAATGAACTAATCGTCGTTCAAGATCAAATCGTTGTATACAATAACAACGTCCTTGACCTAGAATCTGAAGAATCTTCAGTCTCTATGAGTCGTGATAGAAAATACCAAGAGTATATTTCTAGACAAGAGTATTATTCGCAAAAACTACAAGAAGCAAAATCTCTAGGTGCTAACCAGACTGACGCAGCTTTCTCGATCGCAAAACAAGATAGTAATGATTATGTATCGATGAGATCAAACAATCTTGGCTCTCAAGTTGGTATGTCTCTAGCGCAAGCTCAAGCGGCTTATTGGTCAACAGTTAGAGCTGAAATCAAGGGATATAATGATGGTTACGATATTGGATATGCATCAGAAGCTGATCAAGACCGAGGAATTTCAGAAGGTAGCGCTGCTGGTAGACAAGCTGCAATTGATTACGCCAATACAACTTTAAAACCTCAATTTTTTAATCAAATTTTTGCGGCTAAGCTTGAATCTCAGAACCTTTCTTTTACCCCGCTAGCTCAAGCAACTGCTGAAGAAATTGAGAGAATCGAAGCAAAAGAAAAAGAGCTTAAGGATCTATTAGCAGTAATTAAGCCTGTTAGTGCGCAAGAGGTTATGCAGTCATTAAAAATTAACACAAGCCTTGATGCGCAAATCAATACCATGAAGTCTAACTTATCCGAAGTGGTAGCTCAAAAGGATGCGACTTCTAACCCAGAAAGAGTTTATGAAACTCCTTCTCAAATTCCATTTACACAAGTTGAATGTGATGGAGTTTATAAAAATGTAGCTGAATTTAAAAAGGCATGTGAAACTGAGTTCTACGATGTTTTTGAATCAAGTTACAAAAGTGAATACTTCGCAAACTTTAAATCTCAATACAAGTCATTATTTGAGCAAAAAGTTGAAGATGTTGTCACTAACAATATCGAATCGCTATACGAGTCTGGTTATAAAATCTCGTACCCTGTAGCAAAAGAAAAAGGTACTTCTGACGGTCAAAAAGAAATCTATCGTCAAGCTTATGCTAGAGCCTATGATAATGGGTACAATCAACAGATTCCAAGTGCAACTAATGCTGCTAGAGGTGAAGCGAATCAAGAGGTTAACACTTATATCGCCAATAACGCTACATTAACGCTGAAAGGATCATCTATTGAAAATACAGACTTCATGGGTGGAAGTGCAGCTAAGATTAAATTAAAGCTGAAAAATATTTCACCTAAAAGCTTAACTTCACCTGTGATGGTTAAAATTACTGACACGAGAAATGCGTACTTCTCTCAAAAAGAGTTCACCATTAACCATGCTCCAGGAAATCAAACAATTGATTTCAACCAAATCGATTTTGCCATCGATAATAGAGCTAGATCTGGTCAGCCAATCAAAGTTGAAGGTGAAGTTATTTTAAATGGTGGTTTATATAACGCCAGACGTGTTGAGAAGTTTAGCGTTAACGCCGTTACGGCCACCAACCCTGCAGTGAATACGAGCTTAGAGTTTGATCGTACTCCAAACGTTGTAACAAGATTTAGAAACAGAACAGTCCTTCACAACGTAAATATTAATATAGCTCCTAAAGTAGAAAACCTACCAGAAGGATACACTATTAATATTTCAGCGTTACCTGAGACTGCTCAATATGTTCAAAACCTGAACAATAAGAGCATTAGAACGGGAAGCTTACGTGAAGGTAGAAACACTCAAGTCTCTTTCAGCTACACTCTATGGCTAGCTGGTAGAGGGAAAAATGTGAAGTTTCAACTCGACTATATCTTCAAAGGTAAAAAGATCAAGTCTGAAATCATGACTGTAGTTCCGCAATAGAAAGCTTAAACAAAGAGGCCCACTTAATGTGGGCCTTTTTTTATTTCTCATCCTAAAAACAGCGTTAAAATTATTAGAAATCTCAAATGTTTTCCACATAAGTTAGTCTGACGTGCACGATATATCATCTACCTGCGGATTAAAGTTCTTCTCATCAATTGCATAGTATAGATAAGCGTGATTATAATTTTTGAGTAAAAAATCTTCCTTAGGAGTTTTAAGAAACTCTTTTTCTTCTTTAGTCGGGCTCTCTTTTTTTAGCAATTGATCATAATAGTTAAACTTAGTGCGAAACGCTTCTAATGCATCTAACTCTCTCGAAAGCTCTGTGGGATTACTAGCAGATCTGGTTATAATTTTATCAAGTAAATAAGCCTTATACTGAACAAGATCCATATTCGCATAACGAAGCTTCGTTTTTAAAGATTTTAAACTATCGTCTTTAAGGTATCCATGAATTCGATAATTAGAAACATAACTTGCAGCCAATCCCTTATGTGAGTCTCCATAAGTATTGGCAGCTCTCACGACTGTTTCTTTCTTTTCAATCTCATAGAGCTCCCCGTCTATTTCATATAGGTAGTCTACATATTTATTAGCTTTAATATCTCGGATTTCGAAAGGATTTCTTCTCGTAACAACTCCCGTCTCTTTATTCTTAAAAAAACCTACATTTTTACGACCAAAATCAACCTCGCAGCCTGAAAAAAGATATTTATCAGACTCGACAATAAAGCATTTTGCATTTTTATATGTTCTAATTTTATTATATTCGGCAACCGATTTTGTGCAGTCCACATCTCCACTAACTCCTTTCTTCCAAAATTGACGATGATAACGAGTACGATCTTTATCTTGAGTTGATAATAAACAGTCTCTAATTAGATCAATAGAGCGCTTCTCCATAAGATCCAAGTACTGAGGATACGTCCCCATCATATCACTCACGGTTAGAATTTTGTGTGAATCAGGAGTGAATAGCTTCGGCTTCGTTACAGACTTAGCCCCTACAATAGCAAAATCCGCTTCTTTGAAGTCTATAGACATTTTTTCCAAATCCACTTTTGAAAGATTGTCACCAAGTAACAGGCTAAAAGCATCACTACTAGGACTCATATTACAAAACCCAGTCATCCAATTGTTAAGAGCTTTAGTTTCTGTCAGATTCTTCATCTCTCCATTCACAAAGGTAAAAAAATTCCAAGGCCCTTCAATAGTCAAGTAAGATTTTCTATATTTACCTTCATCATTCCTGTAATAGCTACGTTCAAAGGGCAATTTTCTTGCTTTAAGTTCCTCGTGGACAGCAACAGTCTCCAACGTATCCAAGCCCACTTTCAGATCTGCAAAAGAGTAGGTTTTAGCATACGATCGATTTTCAGGAGTTAGTTTTCTATAGTCCAAAGCTGCCTTATCTAACGTACTCTTATCTATGAAATAGAAGAAACCATAGGTATTTGGAATGAAAAAACTAAATAACAATCCATAAATTATTGATGATTTCACAAGACTCCCTATTTCTTATTCTTGGATTGTTTAATAGCTTTATTTACATCTGATGGTTTAAAACTCGGATATCCATAATCAATTCGCAACAATATTTTTAAAGGTTTCTCTTGATAGTTACCAAAATAACCGATTTTTTTAATTGCTTTTTGAACCTCCTTCTTATGAATATTAATCTTGAAGTCTGTGGTAATTTGTTCTTTTGCACAATCAATAAATTTTTTATTCTCAATCTCTGCCGGATAGTAGTCAACTGTAACGAGTGAGAAATTGAGGTACAGAAAAGAACGTTGATCTCTATTTTGATAAGCATCAAAAGACAGATTGTATTGATTAGATTCTTTCAATAATGACAGGCATGTTTTTTCAATTTTATTTTTAATTGGAATCAAACCAGGTTTTTCTACTGCATAAGAAGCAAAATTATCTAGAGGGTGATAAACCAGCACATCAGGTAAAAAAGCTAGTGATTCAGCTGAGATATTCGCTGTCTGAAATATCAAACAAATAAACAATATTAAATATTTCAAACTCTTCTCCTTATTTAGTTTCCATTTCACGAAACCGCTAATCCACAGGTGGAACCTTATAAATAATTTCATCAATGATGAACCTTGTTTTTTTTAGTTCAAACAATGTTTTACTTGATTCAGGATTACTCATATTTCTTCTTTTAAGAGTTACAGCAGGCAACAATCGATATTTGTCATTGTAATTTACGAATAACAATTCAAACAAAAATTTATTAATACTTTCAATATGCTCTGCTTTGAAGCATGGCTCAATAACAACATCATCTCGGAGCATTTTATCGCTTGGTACGAAAAAAACATTACTAAATACAAAATTATTAAAATAATCAAACCGATTTTGCCCTGCCAAAAGATTTTTCCGCTCTTTTAAGTATTTATCCTTAAAGAGAATATTCAAAGTACTTCTACACTCTTTAACCTTATCTTTTGCGAAAAAATCACAGGCGGTAACACCATCAGTGTTATTAAAAGCAAGTAGATTTATCTTGAAATCAAACTTATCCTCTTTCAAACAATCCTTTACAGATTCCTTCTCGATACAAGCTTGAATCTTTTTGGTTGCTTCAATTACCAAAGTAATTACTTCTTTATCTACAGACATGTCACATTCCTCTTCCGAAGAAGCATGCAAAGAGAAGCCAAAAAACAGACTCAAAATGATTAGAAATTTCATGTGTTTTCCAATTGAATTTTAGTGTTGATTCAAGGATAACACGGATAAGTATAAATTCCTTACAGAATAATGTAGTTATTAGCGAATTTTCGTTTTTTTATTCAAAAGCTCTCGGTGTTCAAGTTCACCTTCTTCATATATATCCAGTGCTGAGCCAAGAATCTTTTTATCGACTTGCCCGATCAGGTTTTGATTCTTACCTTCATAATCATACTTATTCAGGATGTACTTCATAGCGTTTAATCTGGCGCGTTTTTTATCGTCAGAACGAATAACGATCCACGGAGAAATTTCGCTATCAGTATGATGAAACATATACTCTTTTGCTAGCGTATAATCATTCCAACGCCCAAGACTTGAGATATCCATAGGGCTAATCTTCCACTGCTTAAGCGGGTCCATAAGGCGTCCCATAAAGCGCCTCAATTGCTCTTCTTGGCTTACTGAAAACCAGAATTTATCTAAATGGATATGAGAGCTAATTAGCATCTCTTCAAATAAAGGGCATTGCTTAGCAAATATCTGGTATTCCTCTTGAGTACAAAAGCCCATTACGCGCTCCACGCCGGCCCTATTATACCAAGAACGATCAAATAGGGTGATTTCTCCCGCTGTGGGTAGGTGCTGCACGTAACGCTGAAAATACCATTGTCCTAGTTCTTTTTCAGAAGGCTTTAAAAGCGCCACGACCCTAGCACCACGAGGATTAAGGTGCTCTAAAAAGCGCTTAATAGTTCCCCCCTTACCGGCAGCATCTCTACCTTCAAATACAATTGCGTGCTTGGCCTGAGTGGCCTTAATATGCTTTTGCCATTTGATGAGCTCTATTTGCAATAGATATAGTTCATCTTCATACTCTTCACGACCAATTTTATGCTTATAAGGATAATGATCCCCAAGAATAGTATTTTTTGAAGCTTTTAAAATTTTTTCAATATGCTCAGGTTTAACAGGTAGGTTTTCTAAAAGAAAATCTGCTAGTTCTTTCTTTCCATTTTGAGCAACAGTTTGAAGCTTTGATAACTCAATCATTTATTTTTTCCAATGGAGTTAACCAAAAGAGATTTTCATTGAGTTTCTGAATTTTATCGGTGTGGACACTCGCTTCCTGAGGACATGTCTCTTTGAGCTCAATATTAAATTTCGTTTTAAAATAATTCTCTACCTTATTTTTAGGAACACTAAAAGGAGGTCCTATTTCATCGTTATTGAAATCAATGGTAAGAAGAAAATAATCTACTCGAAGGTTAGTATTAATAAAGCTTGCGTAGCGCTCTCTTATCTCACTTGGAAGAGCGATAATACTAGCGCGATCATAAATGCAGTCGATTCCTTCAAATGAGTCAAAATCAAAAAGATCACCACAATAAAGAGTAAAATCCTTACTACGATAGACTCTAAATTTCTCTTTTTCAGATATATCAGGTTTTAATCCTGCATCTGAAAAAAACTTTTCCACTGCCAATTGTGAAAGCTCCACACCTACAACTTCTAAACCGAGGCTTTGAAGAAAATGCATATCTACACTGGCACCACAGAGAGGGACAAACACCTTCTTTTTACCTTTAAAAAAATCTTTTGCGTGAGCCTCAAGAAGCGGGTGACAAGAATCTCTGTGAAAACCAATTTGATTGGCATTCCATTTTTCTAACCAAAATTCTTTTTGCATAAAACTATCCTATAAGTCTAAATCTTCTAAACAAGAGCTCCAGGCATCTAAATCATCTTCGCCAAATTCTTTAAGAGTCTCTTGGGGAAGATCTCCTGATTTTCCAATCACTAAAGTTTGCCCGTCGATATTGAGCTCATATTCCTCATCAGTAGAAAAGCTCAGTTCCTCTAGTATTTTGTTGGGTATAAAAAAACCCTTAAAATTGCCCATCTGTTCGAGCTTAATTTTCAAAATCAGCTCCTTGATGATTTTTTAAGCGTGGCCATTTGAGAGAAAAGTTTCTCACCTCTTTTCCACTGAATATTGACTTTATCTCCAGGACGATAATACCTCAGAGCAAATGCTAAATCATAAACGGACTTAATTTCAATCTCACCTATTTTCACGATGACATCATCTGCCTGAATACCAATTCTAGCGGCAGCAGAATTTGGAGTGGCACCACTGCACTGAACTCCTATAATATCATCTGATTGACCAAATTTTGGAATACAACCTAAGCTCGCGCCATACCCACGGCTTCCACCTTCATCACCTGTTTGATAATTTTCATCAAAAACAATTTGGCTTGTGTCTGCTTTTTTAATTAATTCCACCGCAAATTTTGCAAGCTTATCCATACTCTTATAATCGATTTTATCAGAGTCATCACTAGGCTTATGATAATCTTCGTGAGCACCTGTAGTAAAAAATAAAGACGGAATTTTTCTTAGGATAAAAGGTGCGTGATCAGATGAACCGAGCGCCTGATTTTTCAAACGAAAATCATTGTCCCCAAGGCCCGTAAGCATATTTTGAAATTGAGGCGAACTGGCCACTCCCATAACGGAAATCTCTTGTTGAAACCTACCTACCATATCGAAATTGAACATGGCCGAAATAGCTCCATATTCAGCTTTAAAACTCTCCCATGAACTTGCAAAATGCTCCGAGCCTAGAAGCCCCATTTCTTCTGCGTTAAATAAACTAAAGACCACTGTTTTTTCTAATTTCATTTGAGAAAGAAGTTTTGCAAGATGAATAACCATCGCCGTTCCTGATGCATTATCATCAGCACCATTATGAATTTGTGGTGTATTACTAGTATCGGCAGAAGACTCTCCTCCCCAACCTAGATGATCCATATGTGCACCTAAAACTATAACACCATCACCACTACCTTTAATCACACCATTGATATTGGCGACTCTTCCCGTGACCTTTTTTAAATTTACATTGATATTAGCATTCGCGTTTAGCTCAAAGGAGAAGGGCTTTTGGCTTGAGGCAATTTGTTTCTGTAGCTCTAAAGTATTTGTGCCCAAAAGTAGTTTATCAAATTCTGAATTTTTTGTTTTCCCGGCGATCGCTGAAAAACGCTCTCCACCACCTTCTGAGCCTTTAAAGTATAATTCATCCACACCGCCAGCAAGACCCAGTGGATTTTCAATTAGAATTACGGCACGCGCCCCATGCTTAATTGCATTTTTAAGTTTATAAAAAAGAGAGCGGTAGTTTATATAATCGGGCTTTCTAAAAACCGATTGGGTATTTCCAATACCTGGATCACCAGTAAAGATAACGACAATTTTATTTTTAGCATCTAAGTTTTTATAATCATCATATACGAGGTTTGGATCACCTTTTGGAATTGAAATTCCAAACCCTGCAAAAACTAATTCACCTGTATAGTCACCACTTAAAGAATAAGATAGCGGTTCAAAATCCACCGTTTGATTAGAGATACTAAGAGTATTTCCAGAAGGCATTTTTTCCATATGAGTGAAGATGGTGAACTCTTGTTCATATTGGTTTCCCAGAGGAGCAATGCCGATTGTTTTTAATTGTTTTTTTATATAATCAATCGCCAATTGATTGCCTGGCTGACCTGGTTTTCTTCCTTCTAGCTTATCATCGGCCAGAAACTCTACCATTTGTTTCATATTATTTTGTGCAAAAACAGAATTGGATATAAGTGCAAATACCAAGAGCAATTTAATCATTAGACATCCTTTTTTGAATCCATTATTTTTATCATAATGATTCGTGATGAGCTATTACACCCCGCAATATCCCACTTCCCTATCGCTTGCTTAAGCCTAAGTCTTCTAGTGTTTGTGGCCTATTTGATGACCCAAAAAACACCGCTTAAAACCATTTTTGAATTCCTACTTTTTACGGGTTCGGCGTTAATTTTACCGACGCTTTTTTTAGGTGATATGGCCTTGGATATTGTGAAGCCTGAACTTTGTAGTTTGATTGAAGCCTCAAAACATGAGATTTGGGGGGAATATACGCTGGTATTTGCGATCTTAACTAGCGCCATTTGGCTAAGTCAAAACTTCCTAAAAAGAGGCCATACCATTATAAAGTACCTCACACTTGTCTCGTTAATTACTTGTAATTACTGGCTTTTCAAGACTGCTCATGAAGGAGGTGAACTCGTTTATGATCTAGGAGCAGCGGTAAAAATAGATAAAAATAAGTGTAGCCTATAAAGTTTTCAATTTAACACATGTTAATTCCTTTTTCGTGTATAACCCGCGCCATTGAAATTAACAAAGGTTAAAATTAACAAAGGTTAACTTATGAAAAAATCAATTTTATTTACTTTATGTTTACTTACTTCTCACTCTTATAGCGCCGAACTGGACCTAGCATCTGTTGAAAAATTCAGTCGCGGAAAAGATGTGATTTCTAATATCTTTGATCTAGACCGTGCAGGATTAAGAGTTTTTGAAATGGAGGAGTCTCCTTGGACCTCTTCTTTTCTTCCGGCCAATCGCGGATTTGCAGCTAATAATTATCACCAAAAAACAGGGAAACTCATCTCTTTTGTTAAAGGGGAATTTAGCTATACATCGAACAGAAAAAAATTAATCCAAGCTTTTAACTCCGAGCTAAACCCAGATCATATTGCCACCCTATCCCCAGCAGATAAATACGATCTTCTTATTGGAAATTTTAGAAATGAAACTTCATTTTCATACCGACTCATTGAAATGGCGGATTTTCTAAGGGCCCGATTTGGTCGGCACACTCAATGGACCGGAATGTGTCATGGCTGGTCACCGGCTGCTGTCTCTCACCCAGCCCCTCAAAAAACGATTACTCTTACCTCAGCAGATGGAAAGTATCAGATTCCATTTTATCCTAATGATATAAAAGCGCTTATGACGGTTGCCTTCGCTAATAACACGAGGGCCTTTATGCAAGATGATCGAGTGCAAACATCAGTCAACCCAGAAGATTGGATGAAAAAAGATGTGATGCCAATGATTGGAAATGCTTGCCGTAAAAAAGGTATCGCCCTTGATCGCTCAACCGGAAGAATAAGATCTAAAGATGACCAGCTCACAAATTGTGAAGATGTAAACCCAGCTTTCTATCACCTTATTATGACTAATTTAATGGGACGTCATAAGCAGGCACTAGTAGTAGATATCGATCATAATGCTAAGGTTAATAATCATCCTACTTCTGGATATGCAGTCTCTTATTTTAATGTTTCTGACAATCGCTACTATCCAACAGCAAAAGAAGCGATGATAGCGGTAGGAAGCTTTGAGGATAAAAGAGCTGAGTTTAGACATCCCCAAGCGCGCTATATCCTAGGTGTTGAGATGAATATGACTTTTGTAGACTACCGCTTTTTAGGAAAAGGTATCGCTAAGAGTGCCGACATTCAAAAATATAAAGACCGTAAATTTTCTTATGACCTAGAATTGGATGCTCAAGGAAATATCCTTGGTGGTGAATGGGTTAATGATTTAAAAAGTAGAAGACGAGGACGTAATACAGAATTCGTAGAAGTCGCAGGAGATAAGCCAGACTTTATTTGGTACGCGCCTAAAGGTCTTAAACCTGTGGCCTATTTTGAAAAAAATTTATCAGGTGATTGGGACCCAAAAAATGAAGCGCTACCACTGTCTTGGGCAAGTGCCGCTATAAGTGCGAGTTATCAAACCAACCTTGATTTCTCAGCAGAGGTTGATGAAAACGGTAATTACCCTTTTAGACCTCAGCCTGAAGTCATCTTTAGTATAGTAGAAAAAATGCTTAAGCTCTCTAGAGAATAAGGCATATGGCGAGGCCCTTTTAGGGTTTCGCCACTTAATCCTGTCAAAATCAAGCCTGTTCAATAATTTTCATTTCCCTAAATAAATACTATTTTTCGTTTAAACAAGGACTTAGAGATTGCAATCCTCATATAGCGAAGCTCAAAAATCGTGGGGTAAAATTATGTGACTACTTAAGTGAGGATAAATCATGCAAGAAGAAAACTTAATTGAGGTCTTTAATTTAGTGAAGGGCCATGAAGATGAATTAGGCGAATCCAAAGTTTGCTTTAGGATCGCAGACGACAAAGACCTCATCTATCAGCTCACCTTGAGAATAGCCTACGCCTGCAAAGAAGAATCCGAATTTTTAAAAGCAGTACTTGAACACCGATACCCACCAATTCGCCTCACTCAAATTGAGGCGGAATTTTTGAAGGCCGGAAGTCTTCCGATAGGAATTATAAATTCAATGAATTTATTTCGCTAAGCTAATCTAAGTTAAGTTAAGCGAAACTAGCTAAAAGCCCCAAAGAAGAGCTGCGTAGATAGATGAAATATACTCTATACCGTAAGTCTCAGATTCCCCCATGGAGTTGTACTCAAATCCAAACTCATACCCAAGCTCTCGATCGTCATTAAATGCTCCGGCAGTTGTTCCCCCAAAACTAATCTGAGTCACACCTGTTTCAATTGAGCCCGATTGGGTTAAAACATCAAAGCTTTCGTCTTCGTATTCATAAATATAATCGTAATTAAAACGCCCGATACCAAAACCCACAAACCAATTAAAATCAGGTCTTTCGCGAAATTCACTGAAATAGTATTGAACACTTAAAGTGGTTAATCTTCCGTCTGTTTCATAGGAAAGTGGAGTGTCGTATATTGAAAAATTAGATTCATCACTAAGATCAGTTTCTGTTCCTGAGATATTACTTGTTTTTAGTTGAAACATGACTTGTTTAAAAGCCGAGTATTTCGCCACAAACCCTACGTTAAAATAGTTCCCACTGTAATCACCCAAAAAAGTAAAAGATGAAAAATCCGCTAAAACTCCTAACATGATAAGGTTTTGAGGCACACTATAATCGCGCTGTCCTTCAGTTTTATTAAAATCATTATCTTCTATTTTGCGGTTAAGCTCTTCTATTTGTTTTTTCTTTTCGTATTTTTCTCGCGCCAGCTCGTATTCTTTTTGTTTTCTTTCCAGCTCTTTATCCAGTTTTTGTAAATCAGCTGAAGACCCCCTAACCTTTGTGATTCTAAATTCTAATCCACGGTAGCATTTATATTGGCCATCTCTTTTTTCACAAGAATTTCTTAGAGGATTTACTTCTGTCTTAAAACCGGAGCAGTTGATATCGTTTCCACAAAGAAGATCAAATTCTTTTTTAGCATTATGAAAGGCTTTTTCCCTGGCCACTGATTCAAGATCTGCTTCACCTACCCCGCAAGTTAAAATCGTATCTTGTTCTTTAATGGAGGCGGTCTCATGACATAGCCATTTGGCGTAAGAGCTTTGAGAGAAAGAAATCAATCCCGCTAATACCAAAAATTTCAACTTCATTTTAATCCCTATCAGTAATAACTTTACCAGCTTTATAATCGTATTCACTACCCTGCATTGAATGTGGGATACTATAAACGGCAAATAACACAACAGCTGCAATTACTGTTGGCCATTTTGTCGAATTTCTAAAAGTCCAAATCACAGCGGTAGTCCAAGCTATCACTGCAATTAAAAGTTTATTGTCAGTTAGATCCCAATCAAATGGAAAGCCCGCCCAATACACACCAAAAGCATATTTTTGCACCAGAGGACCTAAAATCATTCCCCCCACAAAAAGACATCCAAGTGTTAGTCTTCCTACTAGCTTAAATGATTGCGTTCCAAAAAGAGCTTCGAATAAGGCGACGACTGATAATAACATAGACAAAAACATGCAAACAACATGAGGGGCAAGAATTACAGTAGGTACTGCTCCTTTATAACGGATATAAATTGGGTCTTGTGCACTCGCAAGATTCTGTACACCATCTCCATAATTAATTTCCATAAAATAAATTAGTTTCCCAGCAGGTGGTTGATTAGGGAGTTCAGTCGTTAGCCTATTTCCTTTATCTTCCAGCTCAACTGTGTGCCACTCATCATTTGTAGGATATCTCTTATAAGTAAGTGTCGCACTCATCTCTTTAGTTAGTTTAGGAATTTCAACTGGTGCGTTGGTTTCTCCTCCATGAGATCTTGGAAGTTTAACTGTGATATCACCTCTTAGGTCATATTTTTTTGGATATGTTGGCCCGGTACTTCTTTGATAAATTACGGCCACTAAAGTAATAACGATCGCCAATGGGATCGATAATTTAAAATTATTTCTCATTGCATTAATCCTGTACACATAATCTTGATGTTGTTAGTCTTGCATAGGAAAAACTAAATGAAAATAGGATCAAGGATGAAATTGTTAGTCATTTTACTGGCTTGCATGGCGCAGGTGTATGCGCAAACGAACACCACCAAGACGGATGTGAACCGTGGCCAGTTCAGAAAATTCAAACCCCTAACTTTTGAGATGCTACTTGCTAGTGAGCAAACAAGAGATATCTATACCCAAGAACTAGATGGTCAGTTTACCAAATGGGACTTCTCTCTTCTTCAAACCTTCAATAACGATAATCAGTTTCGTTATTTCCTCTCTACTCGTTATGTTACAAGCCAAGAATTTCGTGATGAATTTAACTGGTTCTTATTTGAGCTCATGTATAGAAGGCGAAATATCCTCACCCAAAGCACTCATGGGGTGAATATGGAAGTAGAGTTAAAAAACTACTGGCTGCTAGATGAAACTCTAAAAGATATGTATGGTTATGACGGATCTTTTATCCCACAGGTTATTTTTAATCGCCGCTATGGAAGAGGGTTTTCTACTGAAGTTAAGCTTCGCCGCCATTTCTATCACAGAAATAACACCGACAATTTTACTGTCTCAAAAGAAGATAGAATCTATCTGACTCAGTCTTATATGTTTGGGCATAGATGGCTTGCAAACGTCATGGTGAAGTATCAGCACAAGATGAGAAAAGGTGATGATCTAAATTACCGATTTATGCCATATTTTAATGAGCTAGTAGATTTTGGCCCTTATGGACCAGACTTCTCTCGCTTTCCTAAGGCAAAAAAAGATCAAGAGATTGTCACTATTCACCCATCGATGATGTATTTTTGGAGCCGCCAAACATTAATTGAAGGCTATATCGAAACCAGGCTATCAGATACCTATGATAAAAGAGACCTAGAAACGATCGCAGGTGATGAGTTTGTTTTTGGTGCTGCTGTTTATATGACGGTTTTTTAATGACAGCGCTTTTGCTGATTCATTTTGTATTCATCTCACTAATAGCGATTGTCATGTTTCAATTTCCCTCGAAGCTTGGTTTTAAATCCAGCTGGTTTGAAGCGCTTCGTTTTGTTAAACCCTTAACCTTTTTTGTATTTCTCAATATTCCGCTGAGTTTGATTTATTTTAAGATACCAGGTTCAAGTGATATGTACTTCACCCTCTATGGACTTGCTTGTGTTTACTTTATTTTGGCGGGTATTAAAGAGAAGAAATTTGCCCTCAATAGCTCAATCGGGCTTATTTTCATCACCCTTATTTTTCTCACTCAATACACTCAGAAACTTATAATTGCGAATTAAGATACGACTCAGTAATTCCTTGATCACTAAATTCATCTAGCAGTTTAAAACTTTTTAACTCTCCCGATCTCAATTGCGCCAGTCCACAAATTACGCCTTTAAGGGTTAAGATAAAAAAGTTTTCTGGTTCAAATTGAGTGCTGGGAGATTTTCCAAAAGCACTTCCTAAAAGACTTGCGGTAAAAGCATCACCGGTTTGATAGAGTTGATTGAATAGTTCTTTTGCCTGAGATTCGTTATCAGCATTTACTGCCTCAAACTTTACTCCCATATTTTTTAGCGTGAATCCAAATGGGCAATGCAGGCAATTGCTATGACAACAGCTTCCTTTCTTTCGATGAAAAGAGCTTTTGAAAACAGTGTTTCCATCTTGGTTAATATAAAAGTGATCAGGCTGCTTCTTGTTCAAGTTTGTCCGCAAAACTATCTATATAGAAAGCGATGGTGTCAAACTCTTCATCGGTGATGTCAACGAATTGAATCCCTAAAGTTTTATCTCTTACATCCACGTTTCTAATGGTTCCTATTATTTCAAATTCAAATAATAGCGACTCACTCATAAAAACGATAGTGATTTCCTGGGATTCTTTAAAAATATTGGTATTAAGATCTTGTACACTGATTAAACATCCACCAGTAGATAGGTTAATACAAACACCGGCAAATTCAGATCGCTCGGTTAGGATTTCAACTTTATCCCCACAAGGAACTCTTAGACTTTGGCGTTCAATATAGTAGCGAATTTCGCCTTTTTCTTCGCGTTCACGTAGCTCAAGGAAAAGCTCATGCACTTCCTTGGCCTTCTTCCACCACTTACCTTCGCGTTTAACAAAGGTCTCGCCGTCTATTTCATCGTTTTCAATTAACTCGCGCATTTGAGTCAATGTAAATTTTGTATCTTTATATACATCACTTCTAATTTCCCAATGCTTAGCATTTGAGATTTCAAAAAGTTTTCCTAGTTCTTTAAAGGCCACAAAATCATCTTGAACTTTAACCTTCTCATCTGCAATCTCGTTGAGGGCATCTTGTTGATTCATTAATTGTTCAAGTCTTTGCGCCTTACTGCGCTCTAGTGCTAAATCAGATTTCACCTGCTCAAAATTTTCATTAAGCGCAAGCTCTTTTTGTTTTTGCTTGTGAATCACTGATTGATAGTTCTCAAACGCTGATTGCGCCTTAGAAAAATCTTCTTTATATTTATTGGCAATGATTTTTTGCTTATTAAGAAGCTCTTTGATGCGTTTATCTTTGGCAGCAAGCTGAGCTTCCATTTCGGCTTTAAACTTTTGCATCTCTTGATCGTCAAAAACTTTTTTCTCGACAATTTTCTCAACTATTTTCACACCAGCAGTATTATTTTTTAATTGCCTTTCGCGCAGCTCTAGTTTTACTTCAAGCTCCTTTATGCGTTCAGCATTTTGAGCTTTTATTTCTTCAATCTGTGCCACTGACTCTTGATTGATTTTATCAATATCAGTTTTGTATTTTGTTTTAAACTCTTCAAGTTCAGCTATTAGGTCCGCTTCGCGCTTGGCCATATTGGCTTCAAGTTTTGACTTAAGCTTTGCTGCCTCATCTTTGGCCTGCTCATAGCGCTCACCCAGTTCTTTGAGTTGTAACTCTTTTCGATGATAATGCTCACTAAGATCACTATTTTTATCAACCAACTCTGTTTGAGATTTAATAATTGAAGTTAGTTTTTGATGCTGCTCTTCTAATTTATCTTGGTATTCTGCCTTAAGCTCTCTCAGCTCAGCTCTTTGAGTTTCAAGCATCTGAATATGATCTTGCAGCTGATCCCTTAAACTTTCATTTTCACTGGTAAGCTTCTGTACTTCAAGCTTAGTTTGAAACCTAAGCATTTCGACTTCTGCTTTAGTTTCAGTATTTTTTACTTTGAAGCTAATATTTTCATCAACCAGTTTTAAATTATTTTCTAGAAGCTTATCAATTTGCGATTGAAATACTGAAATATAATCATCAAGGTAATGAGTTTCCATCTCTTGAATATTATGAGTGGGATCAATCTTGGATTGTTTCGCTGCTGGAATTCTTTTAGGTTTTTTAAATTTTTCTGGTGAGTTTTTAAAACTAAGACCTAGTCTTTTAAAGAGTTCAAGCTCATTAAGCTCTACCCATTTTAATAAATTTGGATCAAAGACAAAGGAGTTTCCCCATAGCTCATGACGATCTATGTGTTCATACAAATCCGAAATGGACAGTTCAACCATCTTGCCATCTCGCTCAATGTAATAAAAGGATTTAATACCTTACCCCCTATACTTGACTACATATCGGTAAGTTTAGGGGGTAATATAAATTTTTTTTTCTTAGTCTTGTGCTAACTGGATTGCGAGCTCAATTGCAGTGAATGCATTGATGACTCCACCTGTTTTCGACAACTTAGCAAATGGAACTGGCAATCTAAAGTCTGGAGTCCTAGTCATTTCCTCTGGTAATCTCACTTTGAGACCTTCTGGTTTTGAAACAGTCTCTAAAAGGATTGCTCTCGCCTCACTTGAGGTCATAGTTGGAAATTCAGACATAAGAAGACTTGCAACTCCGGCCACCACCGGACAGGCCATGGAAGTTCCAGAAAATGCTGCATAAGCATTCCCAGGAATTGTTGAATAGATACTTCTTCCTGGAGCAAAAAGGGTTGCTGCTTCTTCACCATAATTAGTGAAACTTGCTGGCAGGTTTAAACCTAAATCTTTAGTGTTGGCCGCAACTTCAATCCAGTTTGGAATTGAATTAACTCTCCAAACGCTTGCCATCTTATAAGAGTTTGGAAAATTGTTTTTTCCGCCGTCAATATTTTTAGCTGAGTTACCTGCTGCGTGAACTAAAAGCACTCCTTTACTAGCGGCATATTCAAAAGCGGCATCCACTTCTGCCTTATAAGGTGAGTATGCTTTTCCAAAGCTCATATTGATAATATGAGCGCCGTTATCAGCAGCATACCTTACCGCGAGAGCGATATCTTTATCTCTTTCATCCCCATTAGGAACGGCCCTTAAGGCCATGATTTTAACATTTGCTGCGATTCCATCCATACCAATTAGATTTTTTCTTGAAGCAGCGATGATTCCTGCCACATGAGTACCATGACTTGCGTCCGGTCCGATGACATCATTATTTCCGTAATTGGTATCAGTAAAATCACTTGGATCATCACCTACGATTTCTTCTCTGCCATTGTAGTTGATATTTAAACCGTAGTTTACATAATAGCTGTTATTTTCAATGGCACGATCGATTCCGGAAAAACCTCTCCAATAACCATCCCATAACTCAAGAAGTGCCTCTTTGATATTTTTTAAGTCAGCATCAGAACTATCTAGCGCTTCAATTTCCGCTCGAGTTTTAAATTCTTCAATACCTGTTTTAGCAGTCACAACTTGCATATAGTTATTGAGGGCCACTTGATCACGTTTGGCCTCTTTTAAATTTTTCTTTGATTCTGAAAGCTCGATTTCAACCAGGTCTCTGACTTCAGTAAAGAGAGCGCGTTCAGACTCAGCCAGTACCTCACCGTTAGCAAGACGATCAAGAAATTTTTTGTAGATTCTTGTCTGCTCTAGAGTCTCTTCATTAATATGCCTTCCATCGACTCCACCGATAAAATTCCAACCGTAGATATCATCGATATAGCCATTATTATCGTCATCGATTCCATTACCAGGAATTTCTTTTTTATTTATCCACATAACCTCTTTAAGATCAGGATGCTGATGATCCACACCAGAGTCGATAACCGCTACGATAATTTCTCTTTTTTGAGTTAGTGCTAAATCTTTATAGGCAAGCTCAGAAGAGACACCGTACATCTCATCGAGTTTTAAATCTTTGTGTTGCCAATCTTTAAATGGGTCTTCTTCCAAATCTTTCTTTAAGGTGTTTGAATCAATGATCTCTGATTCAATAATGGCAGCTTTTGGGTTTTTTCTAAGCCCTTTCTTAGCCTTGATTGAGCTAACTTCTTTTGCACAGCCAATCACTGTGAAAAGCGCTATAGCTAGGCTGGTGTTTCTCTTTATAGTGTCAGTCATCGTACTCTCTCCTCTCTCTCAGGGTAAACCCTAGGGGAAAATACCTACTCTGTTCAGAGGTGTCTATAATAATTACAGGCAAAAGGGGCTGCTAGCACCAGCTAACGCGCCGCACTTGGTATTTATTTTTTAGAAACCGCCCCACTAATGTGGGTGGGATACTATTACCTCGACGGTGAACATACTGAATCACCCTTTATCTTCACTTCAAAAAAAACAATCACTTATTACTTTCCGATTTAATACCTTATTGCATTAGTAGAGGCATGAAACGTAACTGCCCTAAAAAATCATGTCATTCAGATCAAATTATTAAAAACGGATTCTACTATAGAAAGAACGATGCTCGAAAAATCCAACGCTTTAAGTGCGTAAATTGCGCTACTAAATTTAGCGCTGCTACTGGAACATTGGAGTTTGGGCAGAAAAAAAGAAGAGTAAACTTCTTACTTCTAAAGTTATTTTGCTCCAAAGTCTCTCAAAGAAGAGCTGCTAAAATCGCTGGCATCAATAAGAACACTGTAGCGCGCAAATTTGATTATTGGGCGAAAAAAGCTGAACTCAAAAATCGAAAGTTCAATGAGAAATTAGTAAAAAATCCCGCTCAGCATATTCAATTTGATGACCTGATAACGAAAGAAAAAACTAAACTAAAACCACTTTCTGTCACGGTTGCTGTGGATGCTACGAGGAAATACATACTCTGCGCAGAAGTGTCTCAGATAGCTGCATTTGGGCATTTAGCAAAAATCTCTCTCAAAAAATATGGCAAGAGAAAATCAAATCATATTGAAAATCTAAATAATACATTTTCTGAGCTCACAAAAATCATAGGAGAAAGAGCCTTGATTGAATCAGATGAGCACAGAAACTACGAACCAGTTGTTGCAAGATATTTTCCGAGAGCTGAGTATTTACAGTATAAAAGTGAAAAAGGGTGTATCGCCGGACAAGGAGAGCTTAAAAAAGTAAGTTTTGACCCGATCTTTAAGATCAACCATACTCTTGCGATGATGAGGGATTCGATAGCAACAATGGTAAGAAGATCCTGGTGCTGCACACAAGACCCGAAGAGGTTAAGCGGGCATTTGCAGATTTTTATTTATTACTATAATCAGATTTATTTAAAGACTTAGCCCCACGCTGGTGGGGCGGTTCTTATTTTTTACCAAACATGGCCTGAGCTTGCTGCATCATTTGCTCCCGCTCTTCAGGTGACATATTATCCACCATCTCTTTCATGCGCTGAAGCTCACCTGGGTCCATATTCTTCATCATTTGCTCGGCCTGTGCAAACATATCATCACCCGTTTGAGTAAGGCTAAAAACGATACGCTCAGTTTGGATATCCGCTTCAATTTGGTGATTTTCATTTATATATTCCAAGACCTTATTGAGGCTAAGCCCTTTATTATCGGCCACCTCAAACATCTTCTCAGTAGGAAGAGAGACTTTTTTCTGGGGAAATCCATTATTGGCCAAGTTTTGTAAAATCTGATCAGCAAATTCTTTCATTGTTATAACTCCTCAATTGCAGGATGATACCTAAAAAGTTTGAACAAGTTAATTAGTTTATGAATTTCGAATCCGTAAAAAACTTAGATATTAAAAGTGATCATCCGTTTCTCAATCAGGAGTTTTTCTCTCTTTGTGAAGATTCGGGTGTCACGACAATTGAATCAGGTTGGGAACCGGTGTATTTTCAAACAGCTCAAAGTTTTAGTTACGCCTATATTAAATCTCATTCTTACGGCGAATATATTTTTGACTGGGCATGGGCAGATTTATTTCACCGATTCCAAATCCCCTACTACCCAAAACTGGTTCAGGCGCTACCGGTGACGCCAGTATCTGCACCTAAATTCATCAATCCAACGACAGATTTTTTAGATGAGATTTATAGCTACTATTTGCGAGAACCGCTCTCATCCCATCATATTCTATTTACAGAGGATCATGATTTTTTTCGCGAGCGTAATTATTTTTTTCAAAAAACACTTCAATTTCATTTTATCAATCGCTTTGAGAACTACGATGATTTTTTAAATCAACTAAAAGCACGCAGAAGAAAAAATATCCTCAAAGAACGAAAGACAGTTAAATCCTATAATCTGCAAATTAAAGAAGTGAAGGCGATTGATCTGACTCATGAGCAAAGACTACAAATCTATCACCTCTATTTATCCACGATAATTAAAAAGAACTCTCAAGCCTATTTAAGTGAATCATTTTTTCTAAACCTCAAACTTGGTCATTATTTATTGGCCTATAAAGATAATGAACTTATTGCCATGAGCTTTTTCATGCAAAATAGTGAAACGCTTTTCGGGCGCTATTGGGGAATTCATCCCCGCTTTGAAGCGCAATATTCGAAACTACATTTTGAGATGTGTTATTACCTTCCTATTGAAAAAACGATTTCTCAAAAGATTCCTAAATTCGAAGCTGGTGCCCAAGGAGAGCAAAAACTCTTACGTGGCTTTGAACCAGTGGCCATCGGCTCTCTTCATCATATTAAGCACCAGCAATTAGGGGCAGCCATAAAAAACTTTATCAATCAACAAAATGATGCCTATACTGAAGAGATTAACCGGCTTAAAGAGTATTTACCTTTCAAGGAGAACTTATGAAATGGATAGCAGCAATTTCCCTATTACCAACAATTTGTATGGCGCAAATCAGTCTTGACCTAGGTCTTGGCCAGGCAAATATTAAGGGAAATACCCTCACGACAAATATGTTCCAAGTTGGGTATTTTAAGCAAGACATCTATAAAATTGGAACAGGAAGTTTTGGATTCGGTGGTGGTTATAGGCTGACAAGCTATCAGGCCAGCGAATATCACCCAAGCTCAAGAAATGAAGTGATAGAAGACGTAGACTTTATGTCCCATAATTTATTCGGACAAATTCACTACAAAATGGATAAATACATTTTTGGTTTTAACTTAGACCTTCTTGGAACAAGTAGTGGTCGTGATGCGAGCACTGAAACGTCTCAAGATTTGGCGGTAGTAGAAAATAATTCTTTTCGCGGTGGAAAATCAGATACTGGCTCATTAAACTCACAATTATTTGCTCAGTATGATTTTGAAGACTTCTATTTACGTGGAGGCCTTGCCCATATCGTTGTTGAGTATGATAATGATGGTCTCTCTAATGATGATAAGAGGCAGCGCTTTTTTGATTCTTGGTTTTTGGCCGCTGGTAAGTCATTCTAAAAAAAAGGCCCAGCAAATGCCGGGCCTCGTATAGTATTATTAACGCTTAAAATTATTTTAAAGCATTAGCTGCATCAACATATCCAGAGATGGTATATTGACTTAATTCTGTACTTTCAACTGAAGTATTCATTAATCTATTTTTAATTTCAGTAAAGTCTAAATTTGGCTCAGAGCTCATTACAAGTCCTACGACACCTGAAACGTGAGGACATGCCATAGATGTTCCACTCATTTTTTGGTAACGGTTGTTTGCAACTGTTGAGTAGATATCTACACCTGGAGCAAAAACATGAACTGTAGTTTTACCGTAGTTAGAAAAAGACGCTTTTTTTCCTTTACCATCCATTGCACCAACTGAAATTACGTTTGCAACTTTATAGTTTGCTGGATAAACCGCTTTAGCATCGTTATCGTTTCTTTCATTTCCTGCAGCTGCAACAAAAACGATCCCTGCTTTTTCAGCACGTTCGATTGCTTCAAAAAGAGCTTGAGAGCGACCACCGCCTCCCCAAGAGTTACTCATTACATTTACACCTCTTGAAGTTGCATAATCGATTGCTTTCAGTGCACCTTCTAGAGTTCCTCCACCACTTTTTGATAGAAATTGAACCGGAAGAATTTGAACATTGGCCATGACACCAGCAATACCAGTGCTATTATGTTCAGCACCAATGACACCTGCACAGTGAGTTCCATGTCCATGACCATCCATAGGATCTGCATCATTATTTGCAAAGTCATATCCATAAACATCATCTACATAACCGTTACCATCATCATCAACACCCTCAGTTCCATTTAACTCAGCTTCATTGATCATGATATTATTTTTCAGGTCTTCGTGATTATAATCTACACCAGTATCGATAACAGCGATTTTGATTTGTCTGTCACCCTTTGTGATCTTCCAAGCTTCGATAGCTGAAATATCTACACCTGCTTTACCAGGGCTCCACCAAGAACCAGAGTTCTTACCGTCGTTATCAAGTCCCCATTGTTTTTTAAAGTCTGCGTCTGCAGTGAAAGCTTTATACTTGTAGTTAGGCTCTACATATTCAAATTCTGGGCTGTTTTTGATCATTTCAAAGCTTTTTTCGTCCGCTGAGATTTTTACAAAGTCACCATAAGATAAACCAAGATTTTGTGCCTTAAGGGTCGCAAGAGATGATTTTCCATTGAAGTTTTGATTGATTTTGGCAATGTATTCTGCGCCAAATGAGCTTGTAGTCACGAGTAGCCCCGCTAGCATCCAAGATTTCATATATCCTCCTGATTTTTAGAAACTGGTGTATTTCTATTGAACCAGAATTCGAAATTCATGCAAGAAATGTAAGTTTATTTAATATACTTTCTACAACTAGCTGATTAAACTCGTAAGGTGAAAAAATTAAGTCTTACATTAAGTTTGTTATTTATAACAAAGTTATTTGCTCAAGTTGGCATCGGTCAGTCTGATGCGAATATCAAATGGCTTGAAATCAACAGTGAGCATTTCAAAATTGTTTTCCCTGACTACCTTGCAGGTAAGGCTCAGTACACTCTCAACTTGCTAGAACATTACTCACCAATTGTCAGTGAGACGTATAATTATCAACCTAAAAAATTAACCCTAGTTATTCGTCCTCAGGTTAATGACCCTAACGGATTTGTCACCTACGCTCCCAGAAGATCGGAATGGTTTCACCATAGCTCCTTGACCCCGCTCATCGGCTCGCTTGAATGGATGCAAGCTTTGGCGGTTCATGAATACCGACATGTGGCCCAACTCGATTCAATGAATAAAGATAATATGCAAGTTCTCTATTATTTATTTGGAGAAAGTTTCTATTCTTTTTTTACTCATTTTATAATGCCTAATTGGTATTTTGAAGGTGACGCTACTTGGGCAGAGACAGTTTATTCCGATGCGGGACGCGGACGCTCACCAAGGTTTTCAGCTCGTCTAAAAGCACAGCTAATGAGTGGTGATGTGCCAGATTACGATACTCTTTTGGCAACAGATTTCACTACCGGCCAAGTCAGTTGGTATGTTTATGGCTATCTTCTCGTCACACGTACCGTAAATATCTACGGCGAAAAAGTGTGGAATGAAATTGTCAATTACGCTGTAAAACAGCCTTGGAATGTTTATGCCTTTTACGATTCTTTTAAAAAGGCTACTGGAAAAGATTTTGATGAATTTTATCAAGAGACCATGCTTGAACTACAAAAAAGTTGGTCAAAAGAAGGCGAGTTAACTCCCACCAAGAAACAAAAATACTACCGCGAAATTTATCCTATGGATTATGGCCTTAGCCTATATAGAGATCTTAATGGTATCTGGGAGCTTCGTCGCAAAGGAAAAAAAATTCGTGAACTAAATATTGCACCTTCTCAGTCCCGTGTTGATGTTGCCCATAAAAAGTTTCTTTTTAGCTCTCCTCAGCCTCATTACCGCTATGGTTACAAAAGCTATCAAGATCTTTTTGAGCTAGATTTAGTGTCAAATAAACTCAAGAGACTAACTCATAATAAACGCTATTATCATCCACAGTATTCCCCATCAGGAATCTATATTCTCGCTACCTCATTTAATGATAAAGATAAGTTTGAACTGCATCTGATAAAAAATAAAAAAGTTATTTTGAAAATTGAACCTAAAGACGAAGCCTCAGTTTATGCTGAAGGCGTGTGGTTTGCGAATGATCAACTTATTCTTTTAAAAATTGCACCAGACGGGAAAAAGAGCCTTGTTCATTATTATATCGGTAGTGGTGATGAAGTGGAACTTACAGCGCCCACTAGAAATAATATCTACTCATTATTATACCGAGACGAGAAGCTATATTTTGAAGCTGACTATAGAGGGGCCGTAAATATTTTTTCCTTGAGTCTTGATTCTTTTAATCTTTCCAAATGCACCGATGAGCCTATAGCGGCAATGCAGCCTCGAATTATTAAAGACAAACTCTACTATTCGTTTGAAAGCTCACATGGAAACAGAATCAAAAGAAAAGACCTTAACTGTACTGAGATGGCCTATAACGATCTATTTAAAGATTATGCCCACCTGGGAACAGGTCCTTCAGATAATTATACGGAAACAGATCCAATAGAAATGAATAATTTTGAGAGGTTTTATACCGCGACCCAGAGTACCTCGCCCTACTCTGAAACTGATGGAATCTTCAGCCCCCATAGTTGGAATTTTTTTGGTGGTAGAGGCTACCAAATCGAAGTGAACTCCGACAATATGCTAGGATCTATGTCGGCAACGGCGATTGCTGGTATCACCAGTGAAGAAAATCAACCCTTCACAGGCCTGAGCTTTTCATACGGTAAGTACTATCCGATTATGAATTTTGCCATCGATTACCTACAGAGAAAGACCACTCTAGCTAGTACTGAAGAACAATCAAGCTGGAGTGAATTAAAGTCAACTTTTAGTGTGACTCTTCCCTATCTTCATCAATATGATGTTTACACAGGTATCCACCAATTAAGTTTCTATGGTCAACATATTGCTGTTAGTGAAAATGATTATAACTCAGTGACCCGACTTAACGATGACTCGCTACTTGTTAAGGGAGTGAACTTCCTATCGACCTATACCAAGATGATGGGCTTTCGCCAGCTTCAGCCAACTAGCGGCTATGATTATTTTTTAGAGTATGCAGATATAGCTCAAGATAAAACTAATTTTTACTTCACTCATTCTGTAACTACCTACTTTCCTGGTTTAAGAAAAGTTGATGGTTTGGATTTTAAACTTACTCAAGAAAGAAGATCTGATGATCCGGGACTCTACTATCTTAATAATAATTATGTGAGTTTATCTGGATATAATTTCTCTCGTGGATATGGCTATGAGTTCTCGAAAGCATTTGATAAATTAAGTCTTGAGTACGTTGCCCCACTTTTTTATCCCAACTGGAAACTATCTGACTGGATTTATTTTCAACGAATTTATGGAAGAGCATTTTTTGACTCAACCATCGCTGATGTCTATAGCTTTACAAATGATTTTCAGGAGCGTACCTATAATTCCTATGGAGCTGAATTTTCAGTTGAAACGAATTCTTTGAGAAAATTCCCGATCACATTGGGAATGCGTTTTCTAAGAACCATGCGTGATGACCAGAACCATGCCGAGTTATTTTTTGGTTTAAATATTCGCTAAGCTTGATAAAACTCTTGTAGCAATTCTAAAATACGATCTTCTTTAAAAGGCTTATAAACAAAACCTGTAAACACTTTTTTTAAGGAAGAATCTTCAAGATCTTGCTCCATTCCACCTGACACAAAGAAAAATTTCTTAGGTAAGATGTCTTCGGTCTTTAATTTGGATAAAAATTCTTCACCCGTCATCGTAGGCATTTTAACATCAGAGAAGATCACATCATATTGATTGGCCTTAGCTTTATCTAGCCCTTCAAGACCATTTGTGGCCAAATCTACTGAGGCACCAAAATCTGTTAAGAGCTCCTCTAGGATTTCTCTGATTCCTTCTTCATCATCTACGACTAAAATTTTTGCATTAATTTGAATATCTTCCACCCAAGAATTATAACCCTAATTAAGAAACTCTCCAACTATTTCTCTCGCGTTAAATTTTGCATCCAAAGTTTTCATCAAAAAGAAAAGCCCGACTACTTTTCTATCTATAAAGAGAAACTGATTTGGTGGAGTTTTAACTTTGGAGTTCTTGAGTGTGCGCTGTGCAAGTTCGAATACCTTATTAGCATGCTCTGTAGAAGCCCAGTCAAAATTATTCTCACGAATAGGCTTAGTAATAAAGAAGCAATACTCCCATAATTCGTCTTCGTTTATTTCAACTTCTGACTTATTCATTTCAATCATTTCATGAAATACCTGCAAAAAATCATCTTTACTGCCATGATAAAATGATTTGATCATGCGCTGATAATGATTAATTGCCTGCTCGTCAAAACCGCGTACCGAGCCAAAATCGATAATCACTAAGCGGTCTTTATCTTTGTCATATAAATAATTGCCAGGATGCGCATCAGTTTGAATTAGGTTGAAATGAAATAGCTCATAAAAAAACAACTTAAAGATTCTAATCGCAATAGAATTTTTTATATCTTGATCTAGCTTTCTTACTTGTTGCGATGAAAGTAATGTTCCTTGGCAAAATTCTGATGCCAAAACCATATTATCTGAAATTTCTGGGTACACCTTAGGGACATAGATTCCTGGTTCATCTAAAAGTTCTTTGAATTTTTGTTGAACTGAAAGCTCTCTCTTATAGTCCATCTCCATAATTAAATTTTCTCTAATTTCTTGGTAAATTGGATCTAGGTTAATTTTCTTAGGGAGAACTTTCAAAGAGCTAATGAGAAATTTTAAAAGCTTTAAATCCAAATCAATGGCATCACGAATTCCGCGGTATTGAATTTTTAGTACAACTTCTTTGTCACTATAACGGGCGCGGTGAACTTGTCCGATGGAAGCTGCGGCCAGAGGAGACTCGGAAATTTCTAATTTATTTTGAATATCCTGATGAATCAAAGGACTCATCTGTTCCCAATCAAGATAATGACCTTGCGATTGCAGCTGAGAAATAAAATCTCTTACTTCACTTGGTAGAAAATGCTCTCCGTAAAGAGATAACATCTGGGCGGCTTTAACGAAAGAGCCTTTCATCATATTGATATCTTCCACAAATTTTTCGTGATTTTTACCAATAACTTTGAGTATTAGTTCTTCAGCTGGCAGATTCCTAAAAAGACTCGGCGCAAGACCAATGCCTTTTTTAAGAGCAAAAAATTGCCTGGAAACCAAGGATGTATTTAACTTTTTTAATTTTTTGATAACCAACTCCTCTACAGCATTGCCATTATAGCTCAAAAACTTTAGTTTTACTCAAGCTAGGACTAGACAAATGTTGCAACCAAAATACGCCATCATCGATATAGAAACAACAGGTGCCAATCGCGGTGGCAATAAGATCACTGAAATTGCTATCATCGTAACCGATGGAAAAGAGATCCTTGATAGCTTCTCTACTCTTTTAAATCCTGAGCGCAGTATTCCCGTAAATATCACCTATTTGACCGGCATAACTAACGATATGGTCATGGATAAGCCAAAATTTTACGAGGTGGCCAAAAAGATCGTTGAAATCACTGATGGTTGTATCTTTGTTGCACATAATGTGTTCTTTGATTATAACTTCATCAAATCAGAATTTAACGAACTCGGATTTAGTTATAACCGCAAAAAACTCTGCACCGTTCGAATGAGCCGACGAGCTTTTCCTGGCCTTAAATCTTACTCCCTAGGAAACCTGACTAAACATTTTAAGATTTCCCTAAAAAATCATCATAGAGCGATGGATGATGCAAAGGCAACCTTTGAGCTATTTAAACTGATCCAAAAAAATGCTCCAGAGCTAACTCAATCTACACTTGGTGAAAAATCTCCTGTATCAACCCCTCCTCCCAAACTAGAAACTAGCAAAATTGATAACCTACCTCAAAGTCCCGGACTGTATTATTTCTATAGCGAAGAAGGAGAGCTTCTGTACGTAGGCAAAAGCAAAAATATTCGTTCTCGGGTGATTAACCATTTTAGGCCCAATATTAAGCGCAAAAAGGACCTCCAACTTAAAAACCAAGTGGCCGATATTCAATATGTACTAACAGGTAATGAGCTTGCTGCTCTTTTATATGAGTCACAAGAGATAAAGAACCTACAACCTCCTTTTAATACAGCTTTGAAAGCGAGAAAATTTTTATACTTTGTCCATATCAAAGAAAACTCAACTGGAATGCCTGAACTTAAAATCTCAACCACTCAACAACAAGGTGATATTGCCTTTAAGAGTAAAGCTCAGGCCAAACGTGCGATTGAGAATTACTTTAAAAAAACATTTGGAGCTAAAGACTATGAGTACCTAGAGACGACTTTAATAAATTTCCACAAGGTCTTAGGGTCTGAGGCTTATAGAAAAAAGCTGGAAGGTTTTTTTGAGTTACGCCTCTACCCCAAAGACAGTTTTTCTGTTTGCCTTGCCGGAAGAAAAGCGAATGAAAAATGTGTGATCAACGTCATCGACTCAAATCTGGATGGAATCTATTATCTTTCTAACAATGAAGTAGTAGAAAGAATTAAAATAGACGAAAACCGAGACCATAGGATTATCTTATGTCAGTTTATCGCCAAATATAAACTTAAAACCAGAGAACCACTAAATTTTTGACCTAACCTTTAACTAATCTATCCCGGGCCTTGTCAGCTGCTTTGGCAATCCGTTTTTTCTTATCCTGATCCATTTTATCAAACATAGAAACCATCATGCTCATACGGTAGTTTTTAGAGAAGAACTCTCTATTACGGTCAATAAAACTCCAGTAAAGCCCATCCCACTCATCACACCAGTCGCCTTTTTTCTCGTGCGACATTTTTAGGATATAATTTGACCCACTAAAATAAGGTTTTGTAGCAAAAATTCCTCCGTCACTGAATTGCCCCATCCCATAAACATTAGGACCCATGACCCAATCAAGTGAATCAATAAACATTTCCATAAAGAATGCATGCACTTCACGGGGATCGACTTCGAGAATGAGCATCAGATTGGATAAGACCATGAGCCGCTCGATATGATGGCAATAGCCATATTTTAAAATTTTTTCTATTGTTTTATCTACTACTGGGATACCTGTGTCAGCTTTACGCCAACAAGCTTTGAGTTTTTTCTTATGACCAAAAAAATTCTCTTTCTGCTGGACTTCATCATACTCATGATAAATTCCCCGCATAAATTCTCGCCACCCCATAACTTGGCGTATAAACCCTTCCACTGAATTAAGGTTATCTTTATTCAGGGCCTTTTGCGCTTTTTTTACAACAGTGAGTGGCTGCAATAATCCAATATTGATCAGCGGCGAAACCAAAGAATGATATAAAAAAGGATTTCTCTCATCAATGGCATCTTCATAATCACCAAAAAGCTGCATTTTTGTTTTAAAAAATTCATCCAAGTGTTTCGCTGCATCTCTATGGTTGGTAGGAAAATAAAATTCTTCGGCAACTCCTGGATGATCAGAGAAATACTTATCTATCAGAGCTAAAACATCATCCCTGTGTTTTGAATTGTTCTTAGGAGGTATTTCATCAATGAGATCAAATTTTTTAGGAACCTTCTTTCTATTTTCGGAGTCAAAACTATACTTACCACCTATAGGCTCTTCCCCATCCATAAGAACATCGTGCTTTAGCCGCTGTTGTTCATAAAAAGTCTTCATAAAAGGTTTATTAGTGCGCTCAATATAATCAGAAAACTCATCTCGAGAGCAGATAAAATTTGGAGAAGTTATGTACTCTAATTCGATTTCATTTTCTTCACAGAAGTCATTCATTTTCTTTTCAAAGAATCGATCTTCAATTTCATACATTTTTATCTTTTTAGCTTTTTTCTTTTTAAGTGTTTCAGCTAGTTTTTCAAAAAATTGTGGTTTTGATCCTAACTCAAAATAATCTAGGCCTTTATCGAATTGATCCCTAAACTCTCGCATCGCCACTAAAAATAAATAAATCTTTGCCTTATGAGGCCGGTAGTGTTTGCAAAGATCTATATCTTCACACATAAAAAAATGACCTTCGAAGGTTTTGAAGTATTTTGTTTCAAATAATTGATTGCCTAATATAACGTGAACTTCCATTTGATCATCTTAGCCCAACGCCTTGACTTGCGACAGACAGTCAAAGCTTTGTTTACCTGTCTTAAATGGTCGGCCACAAAAATTTGTTTAATCACATCCAAAAAGCTATGATTTTTGTTTAATTTTGAACAAAAGGGAGTTTGTTTTGAAAGTATTAGTCCTGCTACTATTAAGCTTTTCCGCCTACGCAAATTTAGATAAGGCACCGCCAAGCTTTAAGATCAACAAGTTAAATGCTGTTTACATGGATATCAGTAACGCTCATTCTCATCTTTATTTTGATATGGAAAAAAGAGAGATCATTGCGACCACAACTCTAGAGTTTACGACGCGTGAGCTGGGTCAGCCATTATTTGATTTAGTTCCAGAAATTATCTCTGCGGAGCTTGATGGTGTGGCCGTAAATATCAAAGAAATCTCCAGCCCGGAAAATACCACTGAAATGAGAATGATTGATAAAGCGGTAGAAGCTGGAAGCCATAAACTCATTATTAAAAATGAAATTACAACTAATGCAAGAATCAATTCTAATAGTATCGATATTGCGTTTTGGATGAGTGATCTTACTGATAGAAGATATCTTGAGCGCTATATTCCGGCCAATTTTGAGTTTGATCAATACGCACTTGAGTTAGAACTAAGCTTTAGTAAGATCACGGTTGATCGCCACGATATTTTTACTAACGGTATGCTAACAGAAGTTTCTCCTAATCATTATAAGATCAATTTCCCAGAGTATTTTACTGCCTCTTCTTATTATTTCCATATGGTGAAAAAAGATAGGTTCCCTGCGATCAGAACACATTTCATGTCTATTGATGGACGTAAAATTCCTATGACAATTTATTCAGGAAGCTCTTGGTCTCTTTCAAGTGCTGAGAGAAATGCAAGAAAAGTACTCGCAGAGCTTGAGTCAATTTTAGGAGCATGGGGACATCCAAGCCTTACTATCTATATCGCTGGAAGCGGTGGTATGGAGTATTCTGGAGCAACAATTACTAGTATGTCAGCTCTGGGACATGAACTAACCCATAGCTATTTTGCCCGCGGGGTTATGCCTGTTCGAGGGAATTCAGGATGGATTGATGAGGCCATAGCAAGTTGGAGAGATGACGGTTACAGAACCAGATCAACTCCAGGATTTAGAACGACTTCAATGGGCGCGCATTCTGTTTACAGAAGACATACAGATAGAAAAGCTTATGATCAGGGTGCTGACTTTATGGAATACCTTAACCATAAACTAAGCGCTCAAGGTGGACTTAAAGCATTTTTAAAAGATGTATACTCACACAAACTTCACCATACAATCACGACTAAAAATCTTCAGAATATGCTTGAGTCATATTCAGGGATTGATTTTTCAGGTGATTTTAAACAATATATTTTAGGTGGATCTAAGAATAAGCAGATCGACCTTACCCCAGTTAAAGAGAATCCTTTTCATAAGGCTTTAACTGAAAAAGAAGAGCTAGAACTTCTATAACAAAATTTGGGGGCCCTATTCTTTTTGAAAGAGCTCCCAAATTTCTTCTAATTTTTTATATTCAAATTCTAATACATCAAAATGCGCTTTAAGTTCAGGATTAAGAACATTATATAGCGGAGTAGTCATCGGAAGTGTATTTTCGATATCACCTGCCTGGGTGACAAGAGCTTCCATATAGAAATTCTTACTACCAAGAATATAATGTAGTCTTTGTAATAATATTCCTTGGTAACCATCATCTAAAAGCCACACTATATTACTAAAAGCATCTGCGATTATTGTGTACCGATCTTTGTCGTTTTTCGCCGCTTTTGCCGCTTCAACTGATTTGATCCATGCACGGTATTTCTTTCTAATAAAGCGTGATTTTCTATCGATTTCACGATTGTCTTTTAGTGAACTCCAAAACTCTGCATCACGGTTAGAGAACTTGGCCATAAGTTCATGATACTCTTCGACTGGATAATTTATAAGCTTATCCAATGCATCCTGAGTATACATAAGATTGATATGAGTCTGAAGACCATGCCACACATTATTATGAGAATGAAGCGAAGGCGTAAAATTTAAAAACTTTTCTTTCATAGCAAGTTGATCATAGGTTTTTAAATAAGCGTTCTCAAATTCGGCTGATGTTGCGTTCATATCCTCAATAAAAAACTTCATATCAAGTGCGACATTATGCATTTTTCCATCAGGTGTAACATCACCATTGAGGGTGAACCTTCTGGTTTTAATCTCTCCGTTAGACATGAAACTCCACTCGTTATTTCGCAGAATATCGATTTGAAATTTCTCCCCTTCAGAAACTAAGCGATTCTCATCAAAAACAGTTGAATGCACATCATCTACTCTTCGGCGGTAATCACTTTCAACAAAGAACAGACTAAGCTCAGTTTTTTCTATTGAATAATCTGAAGTAATGACTTCTTTTTGTCCGTATTTTTCAAGCAGACTAAAACTTCCATTTTGAATGACCGCATCTAATGCGTCTAACTCTTCAGAAGCATCATCCTTCAATTTCACATCATAACGTATACGATTTAAAATCCCAGTTTGATTTGAGTACTCCCAAACAGGCACTCTAAAGATAAGCATTTCAGCGTAAAGCCTAGCGTAAATTGCTTTATAAGGACTTACATCTTGATAAACCGAATATGAATGAAGCTTTTTAGACACAATAGTTCTTGTCATTCGCCCCTTGGCAGCAGAAAAACCAACTGAAGCGATTGTTCCACCAACTAAGAGTTCACCTTCACCTTCAAAACCGTCTTCCATTATAAGAACATAATTCTCAGGAAGAACTTGTTTACGAATAGTTCTAGGTAACATCGCATTTAAAATAAATTTATTATGAAAAGTAGCTTCACGTAGATCTTTCGCTGGATAAAGAAGCTTATACTCCTTATAGTAATTCACCTTACCTCGAACGACAAAACCACCCCCAAGGCCAAAACGCACTTTAAGAACATCCATAACAATATAGTTATCGTCATTCCCCTTAACCATTTCGTTACGCTTGATTTGTCTATCGACAGAAAAAGAGATTTCACCTAAAATGTCACTGTCATATCCTAGCTCTCTTGAATCGATCACTAAGGTATCAAATGCCGAAGTCATACTTACCATTGCCTGAGCAGCAAGATAACTCATATTATCATAGATTGGCTGAAGTACGCTGTGAATCTCAGAACCATAGTCTTGTGAATGACCTTCATAAACTATCTTTTTAAGATGACCATTTTCAACTTCCGCATTTTCTGTTGTAAGATATCTATCGAACTCTAAGACACCAACTTCATCTTGTAGGTTAAACGCTTCGATCATTTGATTTCTTCGAGCAATTAATTTCTCGACGAGAAGTTTTTGAACTGGTTCAGGCCAGTTACCGAGTGCAATCGCCTCTGCAATTTGCGCTCTAGATAATTGACCAATTTTTCGGGCCATCCATTTTGCATCATAATAACTTACATGATCAAAACCTGAATTTTCTTGAAAACTATAGTATTTGAAATCTACATGGTTATCTGAAGAGCTCTCAACAAAATTCCAAGGAAAATCTTCAGGCTTTTCACGAGAGAACCTACCAAATGAAAAACCTAGGTCGTGAACAAATTGATAAATCTCATAATCGTCTTTTTTTCTTTTAAAAACGAGCTTATTATTTCCTGCTTCTTTTACATCATTATTGGCAATCCACATATTGAACATATGTAGACCACGAACTTCTCTCAGCGATCTGTGGCCATTTGCACTCCATCCCCAAGTGCCTAGTCTCTCAAGCCCTTTTGGCTTAGCTTCGATTAGTCCGTCTCTGAATACAATCGTGACTTGATCATTATGTTTTTTTACTTCTAAGATATAATCTTCTGGATCAAATTTCTTATAATACTCAAGCCATTCTTTTTTGAAATCCACGAAAGTCATATTATCAGGAAGTGTAAGCTCAAAATTTCTAGCAAACATCGAAATATCGTGATGAAACCCAAGCGCAGAAGCAAGGGCACCTGCCGAAATTTCCGAAGAAAGCTCAGCTCCAAATTTAAGTTTGAAAGTATGTTCCTCACCATCAATTACCGTCGTAAAATGAACTTTTGGCTTCGTCTGGGATTTTTTGACTTTTTTGTAAAACCCTTTCATCTCGCGGGGTAAATGCGTATCAATTCCTTCATACATCGGTGTATCTGCACCCTGATAAACAGCTGTTACATCTGTTGAAGGGATATCTCTATGATACCAAAAACTTGACCCACTCATAGGCTCAAATTTTGAGATATCATATCCTTGAGCAATATAATCTTGAATCTCTTCTTGTGTTAGAGCGCGATTTTGTTTTGGATGCTTTAGGTTATAGGCCTCACCAAGTGGTGCCGCATCTTTTGTGATCACATGATTTTTTAATAGCTGCCTAAGCATCGTGATATAATTGCTATCAAGAAGACTGTATCCTTCAACTTTAGAAGCAAAATCAAACTCTAAAATTTTCCAGGCCAGCTCTCTTTTCTCCTCCATACTCTCAACCACAAGAAGTCTATTCAAGTAAGTTTCGATAATATCCAGGGCAACTAGGACATCCTCTTTAGAAAGCTTTTTAGTGACCTTCTCCAGCGTTTCTCGTTTATAAATATTTTCATAATTTCTAAAAACCTCAGACAACTCAACTCTTCTTCTATCTACTTTTTCTTTGAGTTCATTAATTTTATTTTCAGAAAACTCACCATTTTCCATAAAATTATTCTGAATTAGCTCATTTAAATCCGGTGAGTTTGGAACAAAGCTAAAACAATTAAAGGCAAAAACAAGAGAAACCAACAATAGGATCTTTTTCATATTGAAACCTCCTGGGTGGCGACTCTGTCGTGATAATTCAGTCTTCTCTCATCAAGAATTTCCTGGATTCCTGTGACATACTTTGAAAAACTTGTTCTAGTCAGTTGAAAAGTTTGAATCAGATCTAGAAACCATTTAGGAACTTGAGTTGTACACTTAAGTTCTAAAATAATATTTGTCTCTGGATTAAATTTCGTTGGGGAATCATAATGGGAGAGACCTTCCTCCATCGGAGTTAAATCATATGTATCACGTCTTTCATACCTAAGGTCTCGGTCAAAAGTCACTCTAGCATAATCATCAACAACAGATGCGTAAGCTTTTCTTCTATATTGGGTAAAAATCTTAGGTTCCGCATTGTGAACAAAGGCCAGTCTTAAAAAATGATTCTTATAGTCCTTCTCATCACTCCAGCAATCACGACCTGAAGGAGGAACGATAATTTTTTCTTGAAATATTTCATTCCAATTCTCTTCAAAAATTTTCGCTCTTCTCTTTTTAACTATCCCCATCGTTTTATGCTTAACTTCACAAAAATAAGGAAACTGAGGAGTGTCACCATAACTTCTGATTCTCATATTAAAACGGTGATCTATTCCTGAAAGTCTCTTTTGTAAAAAAAGGTAGTTAGGACTATCGAGATAAATATTGTTAACTTTATAAAACTTGTCTTCTTCTCTATCTGAGTATGGATCCAGTTCGCAAAAGATCTCAACAAATTGTGAAATTGGCTCTACTAGCTCTATTGGGATCAAAAATTTTAATTCATATCTTTCAAAAAGAAGTGGTGAGCTAAAATTTGCCATCTATGCCTCCCCTTTGAAGTTTGTACCAAGTACATTTTCTTTATTTTTTATCGAGAGCTGACCATTTACTTTTAAAAAAGCAATAAAAGTATTGTACATCTCAGAGCGTAATTGAATCTCCTCAATTTCACCTTGAACAATTGTGTTATTAAGCTCTAGTAGTTTTAATGGATCGATCCCTTTAGACCTTTTATAAGTCTTCAGATATTTTTTGGCAGACACCATATAAGAAGCGTTTAAGAGTTGTTTTAAAGATTTCGCCACTCTAGTAATGGTTAGTTTTAACTCGTCCACTTCTTCAACAAATGCTTTTCTCTCATACTTCGCTTCGTATTCTGCTTGAAGTTTTTGAATAAATTTTTCATTTACCTTCGTTTTATCTCTTAAGAATGGAAGACTCAACCCCAGGGTCACTCCCACAACTGTATCTTGAAGCTCTCTATCAGCTACAATATTTTTTCTTGCGACACCTAACTGAATAAAGTCTACTAGCTTGGAGTTTTCACCTTTTTCTAGTTCATACTCTAATTTTGCCTTTTCCAATTCTAATTTCGGTGATGCCTGCTCAGAAGCAGATTTATCAACGATACTTACCAAACTATCCACACTTAAAAATCTTTCATTGGAAGGAATTTGTGCCAGTGTAAGTTTTTTGTTCACAAGGCCATTAAGTAGGTTTAAGCTTTTCTCCAACTCACTGTCTTTAAGTAGTAATTTATTTTCAATTTCATGTATTTTTCTTTCTACATTAATTAACTCTGAAATATAGTCTTTATTTTTCTTGATATACACATTGAGAACAGAAATTTTATCTTTATAAATTACCAAAAGTTCATTTAGTTTTTTCTTCTCTCTTTTTCCAAAATATAGTTTTAAATATAACTTATATACAAGTGCTAATTCTTTATTTAAGGCTTCCTTTCGGTTAGCTGCTAATCTATTTTGTTGATTAATTTTCAATTTTGATTTGTGTTTTTGCTCATCCCAACCACTAACAGAAAATCTTAAATCTAGATCTGAGTCGATTGAGTCATCTTCCTGCACGTGCTTTTGCCCAACTCTAATTGATAAATCATTAATATATGAAATTGAATTTTGCAACTCTGGCACATCTTCCTGAAGCTGATATGAGTTTAAAATACCTTCAAGAGTGATGGCAAAAACCTGGTTGGTGAATAGGAGGATGAATAAAATTAATTTCATCTAAAGAGCAAGCCTCGTTAAATAAGCTTTTTTAGAATCGTTATTATCAAAAACAACGATGGCTTCACGTGTTTTTGGATTTAAAGAGATACCCTCAGGTCTATGACTAGAAAACTTAGCTAGTAACTCAGCTTGTGATTCAGAAAGATTAATATTTACTTTCAAAAGGCTACCTTTCTCAACACCATGATTGTCTGCGGTTAAAACATATAGAGTATCATCTAAAAGCATCAGGTCACTAATTCCCTGCCCTTCAATTTCAGAAGGAATTGTAATTTTGTGAGAAATTCTTACTTGATCTCTAACCAACACATCTTCGTTTAATAATTTCGTAAGGTCTTTAATTTCTAGAACTATTAACTCACCCTTTTCGCTAAATGTTCTTCTCAGACCTAGATACGCGGTATCTTCTTTTACAACCAAACCTTCAACATCTAATCTAATTTTCCACTCAGATTGGATAAGGTTTTCCTTTCTAAGGGTCTTTACCCATGACTGACTAGGATACAAAATGGCCGAGTTATTTAGAACCTCTAGTAGGTCTACTTTTTTCTCTTCTACGAACTCGCCTCCCACATACTTAAAACTCACTAGGCGTCTTCTATCTTTTCCAACCTCTCCGCTTTTATCTTGAGATTGAGAAGATACCACATAAAACATACCTCTTTCGTCTTGAGCGATGGCTTCCATGTCTTTAATTTTTTTAAGCCCCTCGATCTTCATAACATTTTCAGAAATTCTACCTGAGCGGTCCATTATAAATAGATCAGGGTGGTTTTTATCTGTATCGTCGCTTATAAGAACAAATTGATCGAGTTCCTCAACATAGGTTAGCCCTGATGGCTCGATATTGATATTCTTTCTAATTGATTTTGGTACATCAAGCTTTTCGAATTGCAGTTCCTCATTACCCGTAATTGTCACTAACTCATTGGCAACATCACGTTTTTTCAGAAGAGTCTCTTCTGGTAGCATTTCTAAGAAGACTTTTTCGCCTAATAGAAAATTATTTTGAGGATCAAGTGTAATTCCGATTTCTCTTCCCCAAATTTTTTGATCGATAGACCTTCTAAATCTCTCCGGGAATTCAATAATTCTGGTACCAACTGAAGTCACAGAAGCTTTCATGACACGGCCACTATTAATAGAAGAAATTTTGATAGTTGAACCAATTTTAATTTTCTCCATAATAGACTCATGAACATAGCCTCTTACAAATGTTGGTGTTTTTTGGTGCATCGTTAAAATAGGTGCAAACGGTGACACTGACTCTCCAGTTTTATAATTTACAAAACCAATATGACCCTCAAATTGAGCAAAAACTCTCAATTCTTCAGTTTCCTTCTTTAAAAGTTCTAATTGATTTTCAAGTGATCTGATTTGAATTGTAAGTGTATTATCAATTTCTTTATTATCACCTTTGATGCTCTTTAAATTTTCGTTTAATGTTTCATTTAAACTTAGTTGGCTATGCAGTTCTTCTAGGCGGTGTGAAACTTCATTCAATTGCTTATCAAGATCAGGTCTCTCTAGCTCAGCTAATAACTGACCTTTTTCTACTTTCTGACCAGGTAGAACATAAACTTGCTTAACCACTACTGCGTGTTTTAAATTAAGGTTAACTTCCTTGGAATCTGTGACACCAACGAAGCTTAGGTTTTGAGTGTTAGTAAGATTGATACCAAGTACGGTACAAAGAGCAACTAACCATGTTCCTATGAATAATGCATTGTCTTGAATAGAGTATCTTAATTTCTCGATCATCTGCATATTAAATCTCCACCGTACTTTCTTGAAGTAATAGGTTTACTCCTTTTATAGTTTTTAAATCTTTCAATTTTGTTACAAATTTATCGTATGTCTCAGATCGACGAAGTTTTACTTGGTAAGCATAATCAAGTCTTGATCCTTGCCCCACTTCACGTAGCGTAATCAAGGCAAAGTTTTGGCAACTTGTATTGAGTAAGTTTTCTAGTGCAGACTTATCTTCTTGATCGTCAGCAAGGTTGAACCTTAAAAGCCCATCAAAATGACTTTCTTTGCTAAAAGGTAATTTACCTACGATAAAGGCGAAGGCACTAAAACCTAAAGTTCCGATGGTTGCTATTGAAAATGAATAAACTCCACATGCAATTCCAACGGCCAAGGCCATAAAAACAAATATCATATCCTTTGGATCTTTAAGAGATGACCTAAACCTTACGATAGCAAGAGCACCCATCATCCCTAAACCACGGGCCAGGTTATCGCCGATTGCCTGCATAGCGATAGTGGCAACCACAGAAGCTAGTATGATAGCTTGAATATAATTTCGTGAATAAGAAAGGCCCTGAAATGTGCGTTGGTATGTCATAGCGACAAGACTTGAAAGCACGAAAGATAAACAAATAGAATAAGTTATCGAGACTAGTGTCGGGTTTTTTACCGTCGTAAATAGACTTGAGATATCCAGCATTTGCATATGTTCTTCCTTTTTCTTAAAAACAAGAATATAATGCGCTGCATTTTTTCTCAATTTAGACGAGCTAAATGATGTAATTATTATGTGAAAAAATCTTAGACATTAACTTGTGATTTCAGATAGTTAGTATAAAAAAGTGACCCCGGCAAGATGAAAAAGTAAGCACAATTAAAGGGTTCTTGGCGCCGGAGTCACTTCTTTTGCATCTCTCTCGATGCAACAAAATGAGAAGGGGAAAAACATCCAGAACTCAGATAGACAGGATCGTTAACTAGGGATTCAACTAATACTGCATTCGCTTTTAGTTTTAACATTAACAAGTTCCTCATTTGTTTTCCTTAAAGCCAGTATATCGCCTGACTCCATTCAAACCTAGTTTTTGCAGACTAATAGTAATTTTTCCTATGATTTCATAAGCTTACAGGAGAAATATCAAATTTGAACTGCCTATGAAAATTTGCATAATTGAAATGGCCCCTAATAAATACAACGAGGTGCCTTCCACTTCAATTTGCATTGATGGTGAAAGAAATTCTTATGAAGCTCCTCAACTTCTACTTGGGAGGCGTAAAAATACGGGCAATCTTGAATAGGGCGACCTAGGCTCAAATACAACGAGCATTCTTTTTGTTTTAGCTCTTTATAACGGCAATTAACTTCTTTGAAGGTCTCCAGGCTATTAGCGCTACAGTAGTGACCCAAAATAACAGTGAGATCAAATAGAGTTGAAGTCCTATCAAAGGCGCGACAACCGATATAGTTGTTTTTTTTCGATAAACAGGACTTTGCAAAATCCAACGCAACTTTCTCTACCTCAGACTTATGATGATCTCCCAGATATTTTAAGACGATAGATATACCGTAATAACAAATTTCTGAAAGATTTTTTTGAAAGTAATGAAAGGCGATATCTTTAGGATAAGTTTCAAGATACTCGCTGGGAGTTAATAGGTCATTATCCTGCCCCACTCCGTTATCATGACAATGTCTTTTCAGGTTACTTAGAAATCGCTGTTCGTTTTCGAAAATGCTATTTGATTTATCGAATGAGTATATCTCTCTAGCAAAAACATTTTGAAAACTTGCTACTATGAAAAGTAGAGCAATTCTAAAAAACAAACCTCACCCCTAGTGTAAAATCAAGGTCGACACTCGTCTCTGGTATAAGGTTTAATACCGGTGACAATTGTGCCATGATTTCAAACGGCTTGGTTTTTGGCATAAAAATCAATCCCGAAGTCCCTCTTACTCCAACGAGAGTTTCATTCTTATCGTCTTTTTCTCTCACTTTAATTCTGGTTCCACCACCATAGTACCAGTTAACAAGCTGACCTAAGATTTTAAGTTGATCCGGTTGCAATAAATTATAACTTGCAAAAAGATGAGCTTTTTCACCTAATTGATAATCAAGACCACTATCAATTTGAATGTTTTCCTTTAATTGATAGCGATAACTTAGCCCTGTTGGGCTTCCTAGAATTAATCCTAACGCATGATCGCCTGCAAAACTTACAGAACTCATGCACAATATAGCTATAAATAGTAATTTTCTCATGGATTGAGCATAACAAAATCAAAAATTTAAAGCAATTGATTAAGATTTGACTAATTTTGTATAGAACAATTAAAATTTATATACGGAGAATATATGCAAGTATTAATTAATGTTCATACACTAACAGAACTTAATCGTGTTCTGGTAGATGACCTAAAAAAAGCCGGTCATTCTCGCTACAGTGAGTCTGTTAAAAAATCTTATGCAGGCTTTATCAAAGAATATAAAACTGAATTCTCGGACGAATCTCTCTCTCTTCTCATCACTTACAAAAATTCCGTGACCCCAATATTCCAGAATATAGACAATAATGCTAAACATCCTCAACTAAAAGAGCTGGTGCAAAAAATAAAAGAAGAAATTGACCGACTCATTGGTCTTCAAGAAAAAAATATTAATTAATAATAACTAGTTTTCCGTTGCCTTTATCAGCAAGCTTACGACCAACAACACTCTCGATAAATTCTTCAGGAGTAGCAAATAAATCTCTTCTTAAGGTTAAAAGCTGCGGACTTTGTAATTGAACGAACTCAACATCTCTAAAATCAATTTGCTTTGAAATCTTTTCGAGTAATTTGAAATTGATCACCAGTTTTTGTTCTGCATTTAAATCACAAGTCGTAGGTGTTAACTGAAATACTCGGTGAAAGTTTTCGGCTTTCATGGTATCAGTTGTAACGAGCCAGGCCAATTGGCAGGGATTTTCTTTGGTGGTATAAACCATGGCCCTTTCATTCTCATTTGGCCAAATCATACTGGTTAATAAGGTATCAAACTTTTTCTGTGGCCTATAATAATCGACCTTTGCTACCAGCTCTTCAGGTACAATCACTCTGTGATCTATTAAGACTTCTGTTTTTCCAGCTGTGTAAATAACTTTAGCAACGATTGCGACCGCGCCTATACTCACTAGCATTCCAATTAATTTTGTAATGGCCATAAATATATTATACTAATGTTTTGAATTTTTTATAGCTAAATAATCCAAGGCTCACGGCCACGATGGCCAAAGACAATGCCAACCCTATCCAAAGACCTGAAGCCCCTTGCCCTTTCCAAAACGTGAGGTAAATACCAGAGGGAATTCCAATAATCCAATAACCTAAGAAGACCATAAGAGAGGGAAACTTCGTTTCTCCTAATCCTCTCAAAACTCCTGCAAGTGTCACCTGAAAAGCATCAAAAACTTGAAAAAGTGCTACGATTACCAAGAGCTTAATTCCTAGCTCTATGACAGCATTATCTTGGGTCATAAAATGCATGATTGTCTTAGGAAACACTCCGAAAACTAAAATAGAAAACAAACTAAAAGCAAAGGTACACAAGATAATTGCCTTAGTATGTCCAAAAACATCCTTGATATTATTGGCCCCAAAAGAGTGTCCAACTTTAACTGCTGCAGCAGAGGAAAGAGATAAAGGGATCATAAAACTAATTGAAGCAATAGTCATAATGATATTATTTGTCGCCGCAGGAACAACACCTAATCGTCCACTTAAAATCGTTACTGTACAAAAAGCTGTGACTTCAAGAAAGAACATGAAGGCAATAGGAAGTGAAAATTTCGCTAAGACTTTAATGACATTAAATTTGATTTTACCAATGGGAAATTTTGAGAAGGTATAAAAAATAATCACGATACCCAGTAGTATTCGTACACTTAAACTCGCCCAGGCTAGACCAATTTGCCCCATGCCATTCCAGCTCTCGTAACCAAAGACAAACAGGTAGTTCACAGCGATATTCAAACCAACCGCAAGAATTGATATCAAATTGGGAATAAATACTTCTTCATATGATTGAAGAAACTCTTTAAGTCCTCCGAAAATCAAAGCAAAAGGAAGAGACCATGAAACAATATCTATATAAGCTTGGATCCCGGGTACTATTTTGGGATCTATTCCAAAATAAGGAATAAAACGGTTTAAAAATAGCATGCTGATAGATATCAATAGTCCAAGAACCAGTGAGTAAACCAATACCGACATGGCGTTATCTTTTATGTCTTCACCCTTTCCGCGAAAATAAGCAAATGATGGAGAAACCCCCATCGTCATACCAATTCCAAAAAGAAAAAGAGGATTGATAAATCCATTGGCCACGCCAATTGCAGCAACTGCTTCGGTTGAATACTTGGTCGCCACGAAAACATCTCCGGCCACTATAAGCATCTGTCCTAGCTGCCCCATAATAATTGGCAGGCTAAGCTTAAGCAGCGAAGAAATAGAGGACTTTAAATCGACACTCATTCAGCCAAGCGAGTTAAAATACACTTATCCATTGATTTAATTCTATCAAGCAGTGAATGAGCCTGATCTTCTTGTACATCAACCAATAGGAAGCCGATATGTTCATCGGTGGCCAGGTACTGACCTTCAATATTTACACCAGTCTCTGAAATATATCCGTTGATTTGGCCAAGAACCCCAGGCACGTTCTGGTGAATATTTATAATTCTTCTCGTTCCTGACTTCACAGGTGCATCGATATTTGGAATATTAACAGAGCCAGCTGAAATACCATTTTTAATGAACTTATCTAAGCTCTCTGAAACCTCATTACCTATCGAAAACTGTGCTTCTTCAGTACTTCCACCAATATGAGGAGTAAGGATAACATTTTGAAGGCCCCTTAATGGAGACTCAAATTCATCTTCGTTTGATGCAGGCTCCATAGGAAAAACATCAATCGCACAACCAGCAAGATGACCTGATTCAATTGCAGCTTTAAGCGCATCTATTTCGACAACCGTCCCCCTAGAAGCATTGATTAAGTAGCTTCCTTTTTTCATAAGATCGATCATCTTTTTATCCATCATATTTTTAGTCTCTGGCGTCTCAGGAACATGAAATGAAACAAAATCAGAGGTATTTAAAAGATCTTCTAAAGTGTCCACTGACTTAGCATTTCCAAGAGGAAGCTTTTTCGCTGTATCAAAAAATTGCACATGTAGTCCAAAAGCTTCAGCCAAAATACTTACTTGGCTACCAATATGACCGTAACCAACTATTCCTAAAGTTTTTCCTCGAATTTCATGAGAACCTTTAGCAGACTTTCTCCACTGCCCTTTATGTGCCATTGAATTAATATCTCCGAGGTGTCTAGATAGAGCAACCATCTCTGCCAATACTAGCTCGGCCACACTTCGAGTATTACTGTGAGGAGCATTGAAAACGGCAATACCTTGTTTTTTTGCAGCCTGTAGATCCACTTGATTAGTTCCGATACAAAAACACCCAGCCGCAACCAAATGCCTATTTTTTTCTAACACGGTATCAGTAAGATGAGTCTTGGATCTAATTCCAATCACGTCAAAATTAGGTAATAATTCGAGTAACTCATTTTCATCTGGGGCGTAAGAAATTAATTTTACTTCGTGCCCTTTCTCTTCGAGTCTTTGTTTAGCAATACTATGGATATTTTCGGTCAAAAGAATTTTCATGACATATTTTTATCATTTGCCTAAACAAATGCAAAGAACTACTTAAGTGCAATTAGCTGAGTCACCTTTTTATGCAACAGCCCAGGAAGCACCGGAAAAAAACATCCTCCAGCGTCGGCGAAAAAGCAAGCACAATAGTCAACTTCTTCAATCACCTTTAAGAGACTTTGCTCTAACTCAATCTTATCAATATTACCTACTAATTGATGGTGACGCATAAGGATTTTCCCATCTAAAAATAGCACCTCTCGATCTCTTTGAGTGAGAAGAATATGGGTTAAGTTTTTTGTCTGGAGAACCCTTATTTGGGGATGCATAAACTCTTGTTCTAGCTTCAACGTAGGATAATCATGATGAGTAAATTCATCTACGCGTACCTCAGAGCAGCCATACTTGGAAAAAAGATTCTTCATAATACTAGGCTGACTATCTAGCGGATTAATGACTTTTGAAATTCCACCATGAGCCTTTATAAAGTCCTGCCCTTGGGCATCTACTGTGGTGCCGTCACCAATTAAGAAATTACCATGCAGTCCTTCTACAAAAAAATTAGACTTTACAACTTGCCCCTCTAATCGTGATGAAAGATAGATACCAATATTATTCATAGGTATCCTCAATTAAAGGTAGTGAAATATCCCCCTGCCAAGAGTCTTCATAATTAAACCTAAAATAGGCCTGACTTTGACCTCTTTCTAGTTTTAAAATATTTGCGATATGGTTTACAACAGCTCCATTGGGATCAATTGTATTGAGACCTAAAGAGGCTTCAATATGTTTTTTAATAAGTGGATAATGAGTACAACCTAAAATTAACTTATCTATATTTCTATTCTTTAAAACTGATAATTCGTCGTCTATTTTTTTCCAATCAATATGTTTATAGTTTTCAATTAACATGGCCAAATCTGCGAGAGGAAAAACCTCTACTTCATGTGTTGGGTCATATTTTTCCACTAGTGCTTTAAAACGCTTAGAATTAGCAGTGGCCACCGTTGCAATTAAGGCCACTTTTTCCGTCTTGTTCACCCTATGGTTGATATAATTTATATAGGGTTCGATTCCAAAAATTTGAAAACTTGCTTTCTCCCTTAGTTTTTCAATGGTTTGTGCAGTTAAGGTATTACACGCAATCACACATGCATCTAGCTCCGGCATTGAAGCCAGCATGAGCTCCATCCTCTCCAGCATAAAGTCTTGCGACTTTCCCCCGTAAGGCACATTTTTAGAGTCCGAGAGGTAAAAATAATCTGCGCTATAAGATCGTTCTAATAATTCGAAAAGAAGACTAGTTCCACCGATACCAGAATCGATAACACCAATTTTTTTACTCACTACGAACTCTTCTCACAAAGAAGAAACTCACATCATCATCTTTACGCTGTTCGGTTAATTTTTCATCACAGAGCTTGCATAAATTCTCGAAAGATTCATCAAATGCTCCACCTCCGATGATGTCTAGCAATTTTTCGTGATCGTGATTATCAAAAATGCCATCACTACCAATTAATAATGAATACCCTTTTTTGAATGAGATAGATGAGCTTGCTTCAAAACGTAAAACTTCATCACCAAGAAGGTGATTCACTAAATGTCTTTGAGGATCATCTAAGGCTTCACTCTGATCCAAATAACCGGCTTCAACACCATAACCTACTGGCGACTGGGGAATATTTGAGTAAATAAGCTGTCCTTTTGTGTTTGAAAGAAGCACCTCGGAATCTCCGATAGAATAAATTCTCAAATCATGTTTTTTTAAAAGAGCAGCACTATGAGTGGTTTTTGCTCCCACTTTCAGATCACGTATCTTCTCATTTACTGATTCTAAATTTCTTAAAAATATCTGATGCGAAAAACCATTTTTTTTAAAATAATTGAGGACACCTAGACTTGCAATTTCAGAGGCATCTTTACCACGAGGGTGACCACCAACACCATCACTCACTCCACATACCCAGTTATCATCAACTCCGTAAAAATATATCGAGTCTTCGTTCTCCGCCGATTTTTCTAAATTCTTACGAATAAAATGACCTATTCGGTATTGACCAAAATCAAATACGCCTGTTTCTACTTCTTTACTCTGAGAATAAAATTCTTTAGTTTCCATGTTCCCAATCTAAGTTTTCAATGTACCAGCGCAAATCACTTGCGGTACGAAATTCCTTTAAAATTAAACTTCTTTTCAAACCTTTAATAATCTTTTTCACCGCATGGGGTTGCTTCATGTAGAATTTCTCACCCCCCAAGGCATCATAGAAGACTCGAATCATTTTTATGATATCTTCATCCCTATTATCTTTTTTTGAATCTCCCCAATGATGAAGATCGATAACTTTAATATCGAAACCGAGACCATAACGTCTCACAATAATATTATCAGTGTGCAAGTCCCCATGATACTCACCATACAAATGGATACTTTCGATTCCCTTAGTGAGAGCGTACAAAAGGTGGAGGGCCTGAAAGTCTGGTAGTCGTTTTCCTTTTTGGCGGTTAAGAATTTGTGAAAGCATATCACCTTCAATAAATTCACAAACAATACAGATAATATCGTGACCTTTTATTTTGAGGATCTCTTGCGCGTGATAGTTCATAACAATTGAACAATCTGCAAGTTTATGTAATTTTTTGGCAAATTTAACTGAGCGCTTAAAACCAACATTACGATGAGGATAGAAGAGCTTGGCTGCTCGTACAATATTAGTATGAAGTTCTAAAACTTTGTAAACTTCACCTTCCCAACCGGCACCGAGTTTTTCTTGTACAATATATTTTCCAGCAATTCGCCGTCCAGGTTTAAAATCAAAGGCTTCTATTTTAGTCATAAGTAATTTTCTCCTCTACTGGCCCAACTGACAAGCAGGAAATAAAATAGACCTATGCTCCTGATAATATTATTGCTTATTTCTATTAATACTTACGCAAAACAGTCTGCTTGCGAGTACTTTTTCTCCAAGCAGAGTAAACTCATACTCAAAAAATGCGAATTGGAAGGGAAAACCATATCTGTAGAATATTTTAAAACGAAAAACTGCCAAGAATATGGACACACTCAGAAATTGGAATGCTTTATCGTTAGAACCTGTCCAAAAATGACTAATCAACGATCTCACCAAGCTCCAATAATTACTACCGATCAGCTGAATCAAAAAAATCCTTATTGTGAGAGAAAAAACTCGTACCTAATTTTGAGAGACGAAGAAAATGAAATAGAAGTTCAACTTGATTGTAATAATGAACGTCCAAATAAAATTACCTTGAAGGTAGCAGGGCAATCTAAAGACTGCCCCCTTCACCTCGATTAGTTTTAATTGAGTGCAGATGGCCCTGACTTAATCTCTAACGTTCTAGTTTCCATTTTCTTCACAGCTTTTGGAAGAATAATATCCAGAACTCCATTGTGAAGAGATACATCTACCTCTTGGTCATTAACGTCCTCGGGCAGGCTAAACTTGGAACTAAACTGATAAAAGCTTTTCGTATCAGCGTCTTTGGTTGCCTTTCGATCACTTCTTTCACCAGAAATAGTTATCATTTTGTCCTCTAGGTTTACTTTTAAATGCTCACGGTCAACACCTGGAACGTCTAATGATAAGTGGTAATGGTTCTCCTTTTCTTCTACAAAACTTGTAGGTACCCATGTTTTCTTTGAAACAGTAGGGTTTCTGAAAAGGTCTCTTTCAAGATCGTCAAAAAAATTCACTAAATTGTAATTTCTCATAAAATTGTCTCCTATTAGTTATAGTCAACAAGCGCTTATCTCAATAATAAAGATGTGTGCATTTTTATGAACGTCAAGAGTCTAGAGATAAAATTTTTTATTTATGCTATTTAATAAAAATGGTAGAAATTTCAGTCGGGTATAACTTCCATGTCCAAATATGGTGAGGACGAAATTAGGTAATTTCCCTGCGTCATCATAATCGACAAGTAAATGCATCCCATCAGTATGAAGTCTTCTTTTCAGTGCAATTTTTCGTCTTAAAATATTAAGGTTTGAGCCAGCACCAAGAAATCTCTCCAGCTTTTTGTTGATTTGCTTAATTTCTGCTTGTGCGGGATTCATATCAGAACCAGAGACTCCCCATTGCTGAATATAATCTCCTTTTCCGGTGAAAATACTATCTCTATACCCTCCTCCAAATAGATCCGTTCCTCGATGATTTATAATATGTAAAAGCTGCATATTATCGCTTAAAAACCAAGGATACCTCGCTGGTGTACCTAAAGTCACAATATCAAGTTTCATGTTTTGAATTACTGCTAAATTTTCCAATAGCTTAGTTGCAGGAAATAAAACTTGAACATAATCTCGAAACTCTGAGTTAAAAAGCAATTGCGTTAACACGGCAAAAATCTGACCTGCATGACTATGCCCTATTAAAAGCACGCGATCACCCTTTGCATGTTTTTGAGTCAAATCTTCAATCAACCTGATACAACCTTCAACCCTAGCATAATGGTGATTGCCTGAACTCCAAGAAAAATTATACACATTACTAGAAATAAATTTTGAAAGGTATTCGATATGTTCTGGCACAAAATTACCAATGTCTTTTGCCAAAAGATCTTGCCCTTTTTTTATTTTCTTTCGAATACTCTCCACCAACTCGGGACGAAGTTTTGGAAAAGAGCGCTCTATAATCGAAGCGACATGAAATGGATCTTCGCCCACGAAAGTACCATGCACAAGATAAACCGATTTAACTTTGTTCTCTAAAAAGCTTTCCCCTACTCTCTGCAAGGTTTCCGGATGCTCTAGAACTTGCCTTAACTCGGTAGAGCTAACAAATTCATACTGACTTTCAGGTCCTGTCAGACTCTTTAAGGGAGCAATCTGAGGATAGCTTTTTCTCTGATAAATGAAAAATATGGTGGTAAGGGAGACTAAAAGCCCCACTAAAAGCAGTAGTGGCATGCTTTAATCTAGCACGAAAACTTGGGAATTTTTACAAAATTCCTTTCAAAGCCTTTTCTTTTGGTTATAAGCGGATTTAATGAAATTATTACTCATAGGGACACTTATTCTACTTAATTTCACAGCATACTCCAGTGTGCTTATAACTTCTTTTGATGCCTTTTCCGGAGGAAGTTCAAATAATTCCAGAAAAATAGCGCTCAAAATTTACGAACAACTCAAAGATAAAATTGATATTTCACACTGCCCTTTAACTACGGCTTACGACTACGCAACTGAGCAAATTGCCCTATGCCTAGCAAACTCGACAGAGCAGCCAAAATTGGTGATAAGCCTTGGTGAAGGGGGGTGTGGAAATTTAAAGCTAGAGACAGTTGCCTATAACTGGGATAATGGATGGGGTGCTGACAATATTGGCCAACGCCGACGTGGCTCTCAAATTATTAAAGGAGCTCCAAAATCTCTAGGGCTTAATATTGATTGGTCTGAACCATTTTGTGAACTTGATTATAATAAGCAAAAATCCATTACATTAGCTTCTAACGATGCTCAAAGATTTGTCTGTAATAATACTATGTATAATATGAGTTATAAGTTTCCGGAACTCCCCTACGGTTTTATTCATGTTCCAGCTCATCAATGTAGACCTAGCTTACAAAAAATAGAGGAAGCTACCGAAATTATCGCACAAATGATCATTAAATTTAGTGAAATGGACACTCAACTATTCACACCCTACGAAACTGATAAAATTAGCCTCACAGAAAGGCGTGAGCGCTCAATTAGTGTTTGTGAAAAAGATTTTCTAAGAAGACTTTTGACTACGTATTAGTTCTTCACCCTTCCAAGACAGCTCATAGACATTTTCAACCGCATCCATGTTTAACTCTCCATAAAGATGAGGAAACAATTCATTGTCTGCTGGTTCAAATTTTACTTCAGCCTTTAAAAGATTAGGATCAATCTCTAGAAGCACAAGATCTTCTTGTTTGAAATAGAAACGTTTAGCGGTTGTCTCTACCTGTTCATTTGTAGAAAAATGAATGAAGCCTTCCGACTCGAGAGAATCTGGAGCATAAAGACCTCGCTCTTTGGCGAGGTCATATTGATGCTTAGGTATTAAATGATAAAGCATTAAGCTTCTTCACCACCAGCAGGCGCTGCGGCTTCAGTTGCTTCTTCAGCTCCAGCAGTTTCAGCTTCTGCAGCTTTACTTGGAGCCTGAATTGATAGTATCGCCATCTCTGCGTCATCAACTAAAGTTAAACCTTTCGGTAATTTAATTTCAGAAGCATGAAGGGTTGCTCCAATCTCAAGAGCAGAAATATCGACGTGGATACTTTCAGGGATATCTTTTGGAACCCCTTCAATTTGAATTGTTTCGTGACTCCATGAAAGGATTCCACCATTTTTTACACCCTTTGCTTCACCATCTGCATGTAGAGGAACTTTAACCATTGTCTTTTGTCCTCTCTTCAATTGATGAAAATTAATGTGCATAAGTGTTCCCATCGGTCCACGATCAATTACTTTTGCGTTTACCATTTCAGTTTTTCCATCAACTGACATTTCCATGATCTTACCTGTATCATGGTAAGCTTTCATGAAATCAATTTGGTTTACCCAAACAGACTTTGACGGTGATAAATCTTTACCGTAAACCACGGCAGGAATTCTCCCTTGTTTTCTAAACTTATTAAGATCTCCACTTGATAAGCCCAGTTCTCTTGTCTCTGTCTTTAATGTTGTCATTTATCTTCCTTTTGAGGTTTTTGATAAAAATATGTTAACAGATTAAAAACTGAAACTCACACGCTCAGCGCAAAGACTTAGACAATTGCTCAGGCAAAAACTTAAAATTGATCATCATTTGATTTCATTGCGTGAAATCTAAGACATCTCTCAGTCAATTCTCGGTAATTAAATTTTTTCGACTGATCAAGGTTTCCAGCATAAAATCTTTTTATTCTCCACAAAGCGATTGAAAAGAATCCTACTTTTACGGCCACAACTAAATACTCTTTTTCTATCGCAAGTAGATGCCTGCTTTGCTCATACCCTTTAAGGAAATTTTCCACTAATTCCAAATCTATCTGAGAATGATCTTGATTCATACAACTACCACTGATTGCGATACCTAGATCAAGAATAAAACGCCCTCTTCCTGACTGTTCAAAATCTATCAAGGTAACAAGTTTACCTTCGTGAAAAAGAGAATTATCAAAATAAAGATCCCCATGAATGATACCGGCAGGAAAAATATCATACGGTATAGCTGAAACCCCATCTGGGAAAACGGTATCAAAAGCTTCTTTAAAATCCTTTGGACATTCTTCACTTTGAACAAAGTCTTGGATACTAAGCCCTCCGTAGCCCACTAAATCGTGCTTTCTGATGCTGGCCAAGTCTTCTTTGTGAATTTCTAAGCTGTGCAACTCTGCTAATGCCTTTCCGATTTGCTGAATTGTGGACTTATCAATTTTTGGGGGGAGACCATTGATAAAAGGAAATACAACACCAAAGAAATTCTTGTGATGATATATTGGCTTACCTTTGATTGTTTTAAACGGATGGATGGAATGGAGATAATTGTAGTTCTCTAGTACTTCTAGAATTCGCTGTTCGTTTTCTAATTGCTCCAAAGTTTTGTCATTAGACACTTTTAACAAAACCTCTTTCCCATTTGAAAGAGTTACTTTGAAATTCGAGTTAGAAATACCAGTTATCGTGGCCTTAAAAGACACTGCATTGCCTAACTCATAATATTTTAGAATTTCATTGATTTCTTTTAAATCTATTTCTGAATATACACCCATCTAGAATTGACTTTTTTAGTAATATCGAGAGAGTTGATCCAAGAAAAATTAAACTGCAACTATCTTAAACTCGTTTCCGAATTTCTTTACAACTAACCTTTCCATTACGCTTTCATCGATTTCAATTTGTATTTGCTCTTCATCTCGCTGGAGGTTCCCCCAAGAATTAAGCGTCCCTTTAGGTAGCGTAATTGATTCTTTGTTATCTGCAAACCAAAACCAATCAAGTTTTGCTATCCATTTTAAATAGCGCATCTGTTCCAGTACTGGAATTTGCCCGATAAACTCAGGAAATAAGTGGCCATAATCATCATTTTGATACGGAACATTTCTCAAATACTCATAGACGAGTATTTTAAAATTCTCTTCGCCAATGAACTTAAAGCTCACTTGAAATTTTTCTTTCATTTCAATAAAGACTTTGATGAAGAAGTCATCTTGAAATCTTGGATCTTCTTTTTCAGGTTGATGAAACATTTCATCAAACTGTTTTAAAGTCGCTTTACGTGAAAACATTTGTGCAATTTGATAGTAGGAGTTTTGCATACTAGTACCTTTTTTATGTGCCTTAAAACAATTGTTGAAAAAAAAAAAGGATAAGTCACGGTTTTAACAATGATTTAAGGTTTTTTAAGAAGTACTAAACCTAAACGCTCACCTATTTAATGGCATTTAAAAATTCATTTTTTAGTTCGGGAAATATTCGAGCCGCATCAAAGGCCATATCTTCTAGCTTGTTAGAGTCCTTGCCTAGTTCTTTGGCAGCTTTTAATAAAATTAAATAAGACTTCTCGTTAGCCTTATCATTTTTAACCAATACTTGTGCTTTTTCGAAGGCTGCTACTGGTGTTTTGGATTTATAGGTATACTCAAGGTCGATGGCCAATAAATCCTCATCCATCTCGTCAGAAGGAATTTCGTCTAATAGTTTTTTCGTAGCGGCTAAATCGTCTACCAATAAAAATGTTTCAAGGGCAGAAATAAAGATAGGGCTATTTCTATCGATAAGACTGACTCCTCTTCTAAGGGCGTCGATGACTAAATCCCTAGCCTTTGGGACCATCGCTAAAGACTTTGCCGCAACAATAAGTGCAGCTGCGAGAGGTTTTTCAAGACCTGCAATATTCCCTGTACTATTTAAAATAGCATCGCAAAATTTGATCAAATTTTCGAAGTTCTTAGTCGCAATTGAAGCTCGAATCATCTCGGGAATTCGGTTGGGGTTAATAGGATGATTTTCACATAAAACTTCTGCGCAGGAATAAGCCTGCTCATAATCTCTATTGGCCATTAAAAGATCGAATAAACGCGAAAGAACGAGATAGTTTTTTTCATCAAATTCTAGTGATTTGAAATACAAGTCTATAGCCTCATCAATATTATTACGTCCCTCTTTTATAAGTCCTTCTAAATAATAAGGATAGGGATTTTGCTCTTTGCCTTTTTTAAAAATTTCAAGTTTTTCACTGGCTTCATCTAGTTGATCCGTTTTTACGAGGGCCAGGATTTCGTGATAGAGCTTCGTTTCTTTTTTCATCTCTAGTTTTGCAATAAGACTAGGACCTAATGAATCGCTTATATCTTGACTGTTATAAGGTTTTAAAATTATCCCATCTACATTTTTTTCGGCTAGATATGAACTCAAAAGCAGAGAATTATTTTCAGTGCAAACAAAAGTCCAAGCACGAGATCTATCTGGTTGCTTTTCAATATGCCTATCCACTAATTCAAGACAAGACTGGTTGTTAACATATTGCCCTGTCATAAAAATATCAGGGTTCTTATTCAAAGCTTCACTGGCCTCTTGAAAACTTGAGGTGGTTATCACCTGAGCAACCGGAACACCTGCTTCAACAAAATACCTTTTCCATGAAGACTTATCAGTTGTGTTATCCGAACATAAGACAACTTTTTTCACTTTCATTGCGGCTGCGAATTTGGATAGATCAGTCATGATTCAATCGCATCCCTTTAAATAATTCTCTCACTTGACTCTTTTTTTCAGCGTATTCTTCCAGCATTGATTGCCAGGTATGATTATCGAATTGTGTGAACTGGACCTCAATAATAACTTGGTCCGAATCGCCATCAATAAACTTTTCTTTAACTTTTCCAATCGCGGAAAAAAAGATTTCCCCTCCCTGACGACTGGTAGGTATTTTCCTTGGAATTTTTACTCTTTTACCTCGATAAAAAATGACACCTAAAACATGACCTTTTTGACAAATAGAACCAGGGATTTTTAATTTAACTCCCGTTGGATCTAATTCTTCAAGTGAATAGCGCTTTATGTCACGATTCTCCAGCCCACTAGTCTCATTTATAATAATCATAGAGTATTGAATCGAGTGAAAATCTTTTGCGTTAATAATTAAACTCATGGCCAAATTTTATCATGACATGAGCCCCTGTTAAGAAAAATCTTATGCAAGTTCCATAGTTATTATGATAGGATACCTCAAATTAAATCATCTAGGAGTAACACATGGCAAAAAGCAAGAACTCGTTTAACGCGTTTAGTTCAATTTCTGCGGGTGGAAAAGATTACAAATTCTACTCACTGAAAGAAGCTCAAAAAAATGGACTTTCAAACTTGGATAAACTTCCAAAGTCTTTAAAGGTTTTGGCTGAAAACCTTCTTCGTAACGAAGATGACTTTACAGTTTTCAAAGCTGATATCGAAGCCATTAATAAGTGGGCATCTGAAAAGAAATCCACTCACGAAATCAATTACTACCCAGCACGCGTAATGATGCAAGACTTTACCGGTGTTCCTGCAGTTGTTGACCTAGCTGCGATGAGAGATGCGATTAAAAACCTAGGTGGTGATCCTAAGAAAATTAATCCTCAAGTTCCAGTTGATTTAGTTATCGACCACTCTGTAATGGTTGACCACTATGGATCAGATAACTCTTTCAAAAGTAACGTTATGCTTGAGTTTGAAAGAAATAAAGAAAGATATGAATTTCTAAAATGGGGACAAACTGCTTTTGATAATTTCAAAGTTGTACCTCCGGGAACGGGAATTATTCACCAAGTAAACCTTGAGTACACTGCACAAGTTGTTTGGACTAAAGGAACCGAAGAAGGTGAACTAGCTTATTGTGATACTCTCGTTGGAACTGACTCGCACACAACAATGATCAACGGACTATCAGTTCTTGGTTGGGGTGTTGGTGGTATCGAAGCTGAAGCAGCAATGCTGGGGCAAGCTGTAACGATGCTCATCCCAGAAGTAATCGGTTTCAAACTAACAGGAACTCTTTCAGAAGGAACCACTGCTACCGATCTTGTTCTTAGAGTTGTTCAAATGCTAAGAGAGAAAGGTGTTGTTGGTAAATTTGTTGAATTCTATGGTGAAGGACTTAAAAATCTTTCTCTTGCTGATAGAGCGACGATTGCAAACATGGCGCCTGAATACGGTGCCACTATGGGATTCTTCCCAATCGATAGTGAAACAATTAATTACTTAAAATTCTCCGGACGTGATCCTAAGCGAGTTGAACTAGTTGAAGCTTATGCTAAAGAGCAAGGTCTATGGGCAAACGATGGTGATGAACCTGTGTTTACTGACACTCTTGAACTAGATATTTCAAGTGTTAAACCAGCAATTGCTGGACCTAAAAGACCTCAAGACAGAATTCTTTTAACTGATGCTCCTGCTCAGTTCGAAAAAGACATGCAAAACACTTTTAAATCTACTGAGTTAAAAAAATCAGTAAAAGTTGAAGGACATGACTTTGAAATTTCTCAAGGTGATGTGGTTATTGCAGCTATTACAAGCTGTACTAACACTTCGAACCCTTCGGTAATGCTTGGAGCTGGTTTAGTAGCGAAAAAAGCTCTTGAAAAAGGTTTATCTGTTAAGCCATGGGTAAAAACGTCTTTAGCACCTGGCTCTAAAGTCGTTTCTGACTACCTAGAAGCAGCTAACCTACAAAAAGACTTGGATGCATTAGGATTCAACTTAGTTGGTTATGGTTGTACGACATGTATTGGTAACTCTGGTCCATTAAAGCCTGAGTTTTCAAAAGCTATTCAACAAGGTGACTTAGTAGCAACTTCAGTTCTTTCAGGAAACAGAAACTTTGAAGGAAGAATCTCTCCAGATGTTAAGGCAAACTACCTGGCTTCACCTCCTTTAGTTGTGGCTTATGCAATTGCAGGTAATATGAATATTAACCTAACAACGGACCCTCTTGGAAAAGACAAAGATGGAAACGATGTTTTCTTAAAAGATATTTGGCCTTCAAATGAAGAGATCACAGAAACACTAAGAACAGCTATCACTCCTGAAATGTTTGCTTCTCGTTACGCTAATGTTTTTGATGGAACTCAAGAGTGGCAAGATATTAAATCTACAACTGGTGAAACTTATAGCTGGTCAGAAGACTCAACATATATCCAAAACCCTCCATTTTTTGAGGGAATGGGTAAAGATCCTGCCGCAATTGAAGATATTAAAGATGCGAGAGTGCTTGCTATTCTTGCAGACTCAACAACAACTGACCATATCTCCCCAGCAGGAAATATTAAGGCGAATTCTCCAGCGGGTGCCTATCTACAAGATCATGGAGTTGATATCAAAGACTTTAACTCCTACGGTTCAAGACGTGGTAACGATAGAGTTATGACCAGAGGGACATTTGCCAATATCAGAATTAAAAACGAAATGCTTGATGGTGTTGAAGGTGGATACACAAAGCATATCGGTTCAGGTGAGCAAATGAGCATTTACGATGCAGCTATGAAATATAGAAATGAAGGAACTCCTCTTGTAGTTGTTGCTGGAAAAGAGTACGGAACTGGTTCTTCAAGAGACTGGGCAGCGAAAGGAACAAGACTTCAAGGTGTAAGAGCAGTAATTGTAGAGAGTTTTGAAAGAATCCATAGATCAAACCTTATTGGTATGGGTGTACTACCTCTTCAGTTCACGAATGGAGAAAACAGAAAAACTCTTAACCTCAAAGGGGATGAAGTTTTCACTATAACTGGAATTAACGATTTAAAACCAGGTGGAACCTTAAATGCAAACCTTAAGTACGCTGATGGAACTGAGAAGACAATAACTCTTCAATCTAGAATTGATACTGCCAACGAACTTGAGTACTATAAAAATGGTGGGATACTCCACTTTGTTTTAAGAAACTTAAATAAGTAAATCATAAGGGCCTCGAAAGAGGCCTTTTTTTATTTTAACCACTCATACATTAAATAGTGTTCATCACTCATACCAAGTTTTTCATAAACTTTCTGTGCATCTGTATTACTCTTATCCACATATAACCGAATACCTGCGTATTTCTCATTTTGTTCAACAAGTTCTTTAACATGTGAATACATTCTTCTATAAATCCCCTGACCTCGGTATTTTGGATCAATATAGACCGAGTGAATCCAAATGACTTCACGTCCACGCCAATCACTCCATTCAAAAAGAGTCAGCAACATCCCAACGAGCTTTTCTCCATCTAGGGCCAATAAATATCGACCTGTTTGATTTCGCTCAATTTGAGTCTTAATACCATGACGTAGTTTTTGTTCATTCAGCTTAAAGTCCTCTGTTTCTAAGGCCATCGCAAGTTGAAACTTAACCATTTGATCGAGGTACCTATCATCTTCGGCAAAAATTAATTTCATTTCCTCACCCCCCTATAAAAATTGGCATTATAGTATTTTTCATCTAAAAATCTCTCCCCTATTTTAACATAAAAGATTGAAATCACGTAAAGCTAGCTAGACTGTTTTCTACCTTTGTTACAATAGAGCCTTAAGGGGAGAACTGAATATGCGAGTATCAGAGAAAGAGCGCTTAACTGAGCTTTACTACTGCCTAAAAGCTGTTCCTTTGGAATTATGGGAAAGTGAAAACTACCAAATTGTAATCAACGCATTGGCAGATAAAAAGCTTAACGAAGAACAATCTATTTCGTTTCATATATTTGGAAGGTTAGCGCATAACCTTGCAAATGAGGAGGAGTTTTTAGAGTCTATAAAGTCCGACCGAATTCCACCTATTCATCTCACTTTAAAAGAAACAAATCTATTAAAGAAAGGACTAAAGAAAGCAGCCAAAAGTATTTCAAAAGGAAGTCTAGGTGGGGCCACAGACAGCTTAAAAATCTTCCAATACTACTATGCTAAAGCCGCGTAACTAGGGTAATTACGATTTTTTTCATTGGATTAAATCTCGCAATCTGGGATAATAAATTAGGAGGTGCCTATGAAAGGAATTCTAATACTCACCTTATTATTTACATTTTCATGTGCCAGCAAATCTAAAAAAGACAGCAAAAGAAATCCTTCTTCTCATATTGAGAATAAAGAAGGACTAAGCCGTTTTTAGTTTCTTCTGCTTCAAGGTTGCAACGATCTGGGATATCTTCTCTTCAGAGTAAGGACGCTCGAGAAATGTATCTACGAGATCATTGATTTCACTTAGCGTTTTTTCAGGAAGCGAATCAACATCTTTTTGAAACAACAAAACAGAGTAAGTATCAATTTTATCTTTTAGGGAGTTCACAAATTGGAGTCCGTTCATATTGTCTAGCTGGTATGAAGTGAAGTAGAGGTCAAAATCAGAACTTAAAAGAGCTTCACGAGCTTTCATTGATTCATAGTGTACTTCGACATCTAGTCCCATGGTTTCAAAGCTTCGTTTTAAAACATCTGCCACTTCTTTTTGAGGGTGAACTAATAAAGCCTTTCCATGAAAAACACTAGGTCTTTCAGTTTTTAGAGAGGCTTCTTCTTCAACAAACTGAGGAAATTTTAAAACAAATGTTGCTCCTTCTCCCACTTCAGATTCAATTGCAATTGAACCGTCCATCTTTTCTACCAGGCTTTTTGAAATACTCAATCCGACACCAGAACCTTCGCCTGGAGACTTAGTGGAGTAAAAACTATCAAAAACTTCTTGCTGCTTCGAAGCCGCGATCCCGTGCCCTGTATCAGAGATTAAAACCAAAAGGTGATTAAGGTCAGATACAGTTTTGATCGTTAGTTTTTTTTCATAGGTATTCGCCATTGCATCTCGAGCATTTAAAATCAGATTTAGAAGAACTTGCCTAAATTGACTCTCACTTCCTTTAATTTTTAAACCTGGAGCCAATTCTGTTTCAAGTTTTATGCCTTTAGTTTTCAGACTAGATTCAGAGAAGCGAATAACTTCTTCTACCACTTGATCGACAACAAAGGTGTCTTTTTTTTCTGTGTTATTCTCATCTTCAATCCCATTAAGAAATTTCTTTAGGTTCCATGCGACCTCTTCCATTCTCTCAATACCTTTTTGAGCAATAGAAAACATATGTCCACGCTTTTCATCCATTACTCCATTCGCTTCGACTTCTAATTTCAAACTATCTAGGTTCGATTTTAGAATGGATAATGGGTTACTAATTTCATGAATTAGACCAACAGATAAATCTTCGATAGACCTAAGCCTTAGATCCTGAGAGTAATTTTTTTGATACCTCTCTAATTCTTTTTTAACCTGCTCTAATTCTTGTTTTAGTTTTTTTACGTCTTCCATAGGTTTCTTATCGGAAATATAAACTTAAACTTTAAAAGGCAAAACACCATGTTTTTGACTCAAGTTTTAAGTAAAAAAAAGGTCGAATATTCATGATTTGCATCAGGTTTACTCTTGTAATAACAGGATATTGGACTTTTTTTCCTCCCAAGAAGTTAAAAGAAAATTAATACTAACTAGGATACAAACACTTACCGATTGAAAATCCAATATATTTAATGAAATTTAACTAAAACAAATCACAAGGGAAAATTCAGTATTTCCGTTTGTGTCTAATTTTATTTTAAGTGATAATTGTCACAAACATACTCATTCAAGGGGAAAGTAATATGAGTGTTACTCAATTAAAACAAGACCTAAACCTACCTTTCGCTCAAGCATTGAACTCTGTTTCAGCGAATATTTTTTATGCAGATAAAGATTTCAATCTCGTTTTTATCAACTCTAAGGGTTTAGAAACATTAGCTAGTATCGATGAAGAAGTTAAAAATGCTTTTGGTTTTTCTTCGAGTTCTATTTTGGGGAGAAATATCGATGAGTTTCATCAAAATCCAGCTCACCAAAGAAAAATGTTGTTAAACGAAAGAAACTTTCCCATCAATAGTGAAATCAGTTTTGGTTCACTCATTTTAGACTTGAATATCAATATCGTAAAAGATGACTCAGGTAAAACCGCAGGATATGTCGTTAATTGGGATGAAATTTCTGAGAAAAAAAGAATGGAACAAGAAGCAGCTAGACTGATGAATATGGTTAAGCTCTCTCCTATTAATACCATGATGGCGGAAAAAGACGGGACCCTATGGTATATGAACGATAACTCTATTAAAACACTTAAAACACTAGAGCACCTACTACCGGCGAAAGTTGAAAACTTAGTCGGTAACAAAGTTGATTGGTTTCATAAGAATCCAGCTCAAATAACTAAGATTTTTTCTAATCCTAAAAATCTACCTCATAAAGCTATTATCGCTTTAGGAGAGGAAAAATTAGACTTATTAGTTTCTCCTATTTTTGGATCAGACGGAGAATTCATTGGACCAATGGTTACCTGGGCGGTTGTAACTGGTAAGGAAAGATTGATATCTGACTTAACAGATGCATCTAGCCAACTATCTGCAGCCTCTGAAGAATTACTTTCAGTTTCGGAAACTATGAGTGCGAACGCAGAAGAAACTTCGGCTCAATCAAATACTGCATCTGCAGCTTCAGAAGAAGTTAACACCGGATTCCAAACGGTAGCTACTAATATGGAAGAGATGATGGCTTCTATTAGAGAGATTACTAAGAATACTAATGAAGCATCTAATAAGTCAGCTGACGCCTCTCATTTATCAGGTAAAGCCAACCAGATTATTGATCAATTAGGCGAGAGTTCACTTGCGATTGGAAATATCATCAAAGTTATTACTAGTATTGCCCAACAAACCAATCTTCTAGCATTGAATGCTACGATTGAAGCAGCGAGAGCTGGAGAAGCGGGTAAAGGTTTTGCGGTTGTTGCTAATGAAGTTAAAGAACTAGCAAAACAAACTGCAACTGCAACAGAAGATATCTCAAAAAAGATCGAGGCCATTCAAAATGACTCTCAGGTTGCGGTGACTTCAATTGGCTCTGTAACTGAAGCGATTGAACAACTTAATAGTATTGCTGGAAATATTGCCAGTGCAATGGAAGAGCAATCTGCCACAACAGATGAAGTAGCAAGAGTCGTTTCTGAATCTTCTACGGGCGTTAGACAGATTACTGAAAATATTCAACAAGTATCTATTGCTGCCGAACAAACAGGAAAAGCAACAAATGATATGCGGTCAGCTTCTAAGAATCTATCTGACATTGCGATTGTGCTACAAAAACTAGTTGAAAGAGTAAAAGATATATAAGTTAAATAATGGCCACAAAGAATTCTTTGTGGCCTGTTTTTATATTAATTAATTCTTTAGGCCGGCCTCCATCTTTTAGCGCTAAATCTACAATATCTTTTAATGTTTGACCTTCGTTTTCTATTTGAATCTTTACTTCATCATCAATGAATTCTTCCAAATCAAATAACACCATAAACGGCATAGTCATTTTTACTTTCTCCATACCGTTTTCCCTCACTTGAACTTGTATATTGCTTCCATGATAATTAAGTGGAGCTGTACGACCTTGATAGGATGATATCTCTGGAATTTCATGTTTAACTCTTTTTAAAAATTCTTTTAGGATTTGAGTCCAGTTGAAGTTTATTTTCCAGTGAGCAAGTAGATTTTTAAGACCCATAAAACCTTTCATAAATAGAAAGAAATCAGTGCCCCCACTTGCGCGAAACCACCATTTCTCTTCACCAAGCAGGAGGTCGATATCTTTTTTGTAATTCCAATCATTGAGATTAAATGGTCTGTTTGCGATAAAAGGTTCCAGAAGAATTGTTATCAAAAGATCAAGTTTTGCTTCTAGTGGTGCTAATTTTTTAACATCAAAACCGAGTTGTTGGAAAAAGCTTAATGTATCAAATGGCTGACCAGTGAGCTTATCCGCTAAAGCTCGTAGAATTGTATCACTAAAACTTTTTTCAAATTCAAGCGCTTGTCCTAGATCTATATAATATAAAGTCTCATCTTTTATGAGAAAATTTCCAAAATTGCTATCACCCTGCATTGACTGATGATTAAAAAATAAATGCAGAAAAGAAAAGACTAGGTTTTCAGCGATTCGTCTTTTGGTTTTAAAATCAAAATTCTGTGCTACTTCAAAAACAGTTTTTCCTTCTATAAACTCTTGTCCATAGGCCTCGTTACTAATTAACTCTTGGTAGACTTTGGGAACCGCCACTCCATCTATTTCAGAGAGCCAATTATTCCACTTCATCAGTGTATAGGCTTCAACACTTAAGCGACATTCAGTGTCTAAAGTTTTTTTAATCACTTCTTGATAAGGTGTAAAGTCAAAGCCCCATTTTTTAGCAGGCGATACCCCTTGCAGTTTTGGTATTAATTTTAGAAGTTTCAATTGGTCTTCAAGCACCTCTTTAATATCAGGGTACCGAAATTTAATTGCGATTATCTTTTCTTGATACCTAGCGAGATTAACTTGTCCGATACTTGCCGAAAAATTCGTCTCTAGGATTTCACCTTCGAAATTAGGGAGCACTTGCTGGATAATACTGGTAGCATCTTCTTGGGATATAACTTGGAAAGACTCGTAGGCCAGCTCTTCTAGTTCCTCATTATGTGTTCCCATGTACTGCAGTACTTTTTTATAAAGCCCACCCTGAGCATGCATCAATTCGCGTATATACTTCACGGCTTTTTGGTACTGTATGCTATCTTTGTCCTCACTAAGAAGTTTTAAGTTTTTAGACAAATTGTATACTGTTTTAGTCTGTTTAATAATTCCCATAAACACATTCTAACAACCGCTCACCTAACTTGCCAATTTGATACTTCAAACATAAGGTTTTTTCATGAAATTTATTGATGAAAAATTAGAAAATTATTGTATTGAAAAAAGTAATATCCCTTCTGAAAATTGTGCTGCAATAGAGCATTACACCAAAAAAAATGTGGTGCATTCGCAAATGCTGATTGGAAAAATGGAAGGATCATTTTTAGGTTTTCTTATTCGTTCTCATGGAGTGAGAAGAATCTTAGAAATAGGAACTTACACCGGCTATAGCGCCCTGGCCATGGCAGAAAACCTACCAGAAAATGGAACCCTTATTACTTTAGACGTAAATAAAAAAACTTCTAAGATAGCACATGATTTTTGGGCCAAATCTCCAGCCGGTGATAAAATCACGCAAGTGCTTGGACCAGCGATTGAATCTCTTAAAGAAATAGCTCCCGGTATTGATTTGGTTTTTATTGATGCTGACAAAAATAATTACTTTAACTACCTACAAGCTTGCCTTCCTCTCCTATCTGACAAGGGGATCATTGTTATTGATAATGTTCTTTGGAGTGGAAAGGTTGTAAGTCCTCCACAGGAAGATTCAACGGCATCAATACAGAAAGTTAACGATTATATAAGCTCAAGAAAAGACTTATATGGAACACTCCTACCAATAAGAGACGGTATGTTTCTCATCCAAAAAAAGAAGTTTTAAATGGCGCAATTAAAAGACCAAATAAGTGAAGATATTAAATCAGCAATGAAAGCTAAGGATAAGGTGCGTCTTAATGTACTTCGATACTTGAAAAAGCTTTTTATTGAAAATGACACATCAAAGAAGCCTCAAGATGAGATGGATATCATAGTTGGTCATCAAAAAAAGATCAAAGAATCTATAGAACTTTATCCTGAAGGGAGTGAGCTTAATCAACAGGCCAAAGATGAACTAGCAGTTATCAATGAATACCTTCCAAAACAGATGACTGAGCAAGAAGTAATCAATTTAATCGAAGAATTAAAAGCTAAGGCACCTAATATGGGCGCAATAATGAAAGAGCTTAGTCCAGCTATTAAAGGAAAATTTGATGGGAAGAGGGCCTCAGAGCTCGTGAAAAAGGCCCTTAATTAAGGGCCCTTTGAAGTTATTTTTTTGCTGATTTTTTCGCGACTTTTTTCTTTGCCGTTTTCTTTGCAATTTTTTTCGTCACCTTTTTAGCCGTCTTTTTTGTCACCTTCTTAGCTGTCTTTTTTGCGGCTTTCTTTGCAGTTTTCTTCTTAGTGACTTTCTTTTTCGTAACTTTTTTCTTAGTTACTTTCTTCTTGGCCGGAGCTTTCTTTTTTGGCGGAGCTTTTTTCGCCGGTGGTTTTTTTCCTGGCTCTTTAATGGCTGGTTTTTTCTTCACAGCTGCTTTTGGTTCTTCTTTCTCTTCTTCTTTTACAATTGGGGCCGTAGGTTTTAACTCAACCACTTCGTGCTCATATGGCTCATCTTTATAAAAAGCTACTAATTCATTAAAAAACTCGTAAGATCCCTCATCAGAAATTTCAGAGAATCTCTGTTTGAATTTAAGCCATGCTTTTTTATCTTTGTTACGGATAAGCATTAGCATATAAGAACATTGACTTTTATAGCTTCCCTTATGGAAAACAAATTTTTCTTTCTTAGCTTGATTCACTTTTGACTCCTTGAAAAAAGGTTATTCTAAATCATTTAATAACTTATTGTTGTGCTCAAGATATTGTGAGCTAAATGACTTAATTTAAATAATACAGGATAATCTGCAGATAAATAAGTCACAGTTTGTAAAAAAATCCCACTACTGGCCTTAAAATGATCTTTAAAGATATAAATTGTGGAAGTAAGCCTCAATCCGTTGATAAAACTAAAGCAAAAGATAGAGTAAAACGCTCGACCAATACCGAAAGGTTTTAAATAGAATTTCATCTCACCAAGAAGACTCGAAAAATATAAGCTAGCAACTAGCATTCCAAAAAAACCGAGTATTTTTGTTTTTGCGATAAAGGCACTCAAAAATTCAGTGATAGCATCTGGCCGTTTTGAAAACCTGAAAAGTAATTCTCCATAAATTTTGTTATTTTTAATATGCTTTTGGATACTAAGACCATCAACTGCCTTAACTACAAACTCTTGAGCTTGATCCCTGGTTTGAATATCAACCGCACGCACTGTTTTTTCTACCAATTCATTCATCTTTTGGTGGTCGTGAACAATTTTCGATACGCTAAATTCATTGGCAAAAATATTTGACGTAAAGAATAGGACTAAAATTAAAAATCTCATATCTGATTAACGTCATAATTTATTTCTAAACTTAATTAAGTTAGATGTTTTGAAAATATTTCCCTTAACAATACTTAAATCAACTCTTTGTATTTAATTTTCGATAAATATTAAAATGAAAAAATTTATATTTCTCTATTATTTTTTCCTACTTCCGTTACGAAGTGTCATAAAAATCACCCAAACAACCGTTTTTGTGGGTGGGTTTATAATGAGTTTAATTTACTGCTTTGGTATAAATCTAGCTTTAAAGAACGAGATTTTTTATGCAGGACCAAAAGATATTGAGAGTATAACAAATTGGAAACCTCAAAATAATACTCAGATTTTTGATGGGAATGGTGTTCTTATAAGTGAACAGTTTAATGACTACCATATCTATACTCCGTTTAAAGACATCCCTCCCAAAATGATTGAAGCTATTGTTGCTATCGAAGATCGCAAATTTTGGAACCACCCTGGCATTGATATTTTTGCGATCCTTAGGGCCAGTAAAAGCCTTATTCAGACGGGAGACGTTTCCCAGGGCGCTTCTACTATTACTCAGCAGGTCGTCAAAAATTTGGTTTTATCAAACGAAAAAACAATTTCCAGAAAATTGCGAGAAATTGTTCTGAGTCTGTACTTAGAAACAGTTCTCTCCAAAGAGCAAATTATCGAAATTTACTGTAACCAAATGTTTTTAGGTTTTGGCTCCTATGGAGTCGCAGCAGCAGCAAAAAGATACTTTGATAAAAACCTTTCGGATATCTCATATGCAGAAGCGGCTCTGATCGCCGGTCTCTTTCAATTGCCTGGTAAATATAACCCGCTTAAATACCCTGAAGCTGCTAAGGCTCGCCAATTAGAAGTCCTTGCGGCAATGGAAGACGCAAAAATAATTACAAACAAAATGGCTAAAAAATTCGCCGAGCAGAAATTAACCTATTCCGAATACACGTCTCAAACAAAAATTGCAGCTCCTTATTTCGTTGACTATGCCGTTCAGTCTGCAAATCAAATTTTAGGGAAACTTGGATTAGATATTAAAGACTCGGGACTAAAAATTCATACCTCCCTTAATTTAGAATTACAACAAATCGCAGAAGATACTATAGCAAATGCCGAAAAAACTTATACATTAATGGAGAGACATTTAATACCTGAGAATGAAATGAATGAGAATTCCCATAAAGTTGAAGCTTCCATGCTCGTTCTTGAGAGAGAAACGGGAAAGATAGTTGCTATGGTCGGAGGCAGGGACTACGAGAAATCTCAATTTAACCGAACGACTCAAGCGATGAGAGCTCCTGGATCATTATTTAAGCCTATTACTTATTCTCTAGGACTAAAAAATGGCAAAGATTGGAATGACCTTTATTATATCTCGCCAATAACAATAGGAAACTATCGACCTAGAACAGAAGACGCTAAACTTTTTACAGAGACCACTCTCCTGAGTGCTTTTTATAAAAGTATCAATTCACCCGCCGTGACTCTAGGTAGTGAATTGGGAATGGAAAGAGTCATACAGCACGCAAATAAATTAGGGCTGACATCACCTATAAAAGACGAAGCAGCCAGTTTACTTGGCTCTTCTGAAACGACCATGCTGGATATAGCGAGGCTATATTCCACATTCGCCAATAAAGGGATGAGAAATGAGCCGTTTGCCATTACAAAGATAGAAGATTCGCAGGGAAAAATTCTTTTTGAGAATCAAATCTTAAGTAAAAGAGTTTTAGACCAAGTAACTGCTGAACTCATACAAGAAGGCATGAAACAGGTAATCACCAGAGGAACAGGATATAAAATCTCTCACCTATCCCAAAAAGCTGCCGGAAAGACGGGAACATCTAATCGCTCTAAAGACAATTGGTTTGCAGGTTATACTGAGGATTTAGTGGTTGTAACTTGGCTTGGTAATGACGATCAGAATCCATTTTCAGGAGTCGTTTCTGCGGCAAATACAGCAGCTCCCATTTGGGGAGACTTCATAAATTCCTCCATAAAAAAGCTACACACCCCTAACCTTAAAAGACCGCGCAGTTTAGTAAGTGCTCGGGTTAATAGACATTACGGTAATTTAAGTGAGAGCGGAATTACCATGTATTTTCCCCCTCATAGAGCTCCAAAAAAAGAAAAATCTGATCTAGAGAAAATCAATCTAGGCCAAGACTTAAGGATAAGCTTAAATGATTTTTAAATTACTTCCACTTCTTTGGCTCATCATATCTTGTGCACAAATGACACAAGTACCTACTCAGGATAAAGAACTGGCTCCCATACAACATAAAGCTATTGATCCAATTGCCTTCAAAGAATGTATGGTGCAATTGCGATTTTTTAAACAATTAGAAAAACTCTCCTCAAATCATATCTCAATTTTTCATACAATTGCCGAAAAGGAACTTTGCACTAGTCATCTAGATGAAACTCAAAAACTCCTTTCAGGCCATAACAAGAATATCGGGATTATTTTTCCTAATAGCGATAAAGAAAAGAACCTGGCCATTTTGAAAGGACTTAAAAAATCACATAATTTTTCAAAGGTTTTTGTGGCCGAAGTAAAGCCAACAAAAAATGAAATTAATAAGGCCTTAGGAAATATGATATTCAAAAAGAAAATCGGCTTACTACTGACTTGGGGACCTGAAAAAATGTTAAGTCATATTGAAAAATGGCAAGCAGGTCTAGGGCTTCCTACAATTTATATTAATAAAAAAATTAATAAAAACCCTCTTGCTTTTAAAATGTACCCCAACAAAGCCAATTATGCTTTTGAGATGATTACAGAACTTAGAAAAAGAAATATTAAACGTATCGCAATCCTTACCCCTTTAAAATACCAAAATGCCCAGTTCATTCAAGATATGAAAAAGGTATTTCAAGCGGCTAAAATTGAAGTCATATTCGATGTGACCTACGATTCAAATAATTACGACACGATGGATTTTGCTTGCCGTGAAATTTTTGTTATTGACCGGTATAAAAGACAAGTCGAATACAATGCCATCTACCGTGAAGAAAAAAGAAAAGCGAACGCCCAAGGTTTTGGCCTTAACAAAAATCTCGTGTTTTTACCTGCTCAGGTTAAATTTGATGCCATTTTTATTCCTGATAATTTTAAAATAGTAAATCATTTTGCTAAATTGTTTCAGTACTACCAGGCCAAAGACATAACACTTTTTGGTACCCATGAATGGAGAAGCGAAGAACTTGTAGAAACCAATAAAAACTATCTTGATGGTTCATTCTTTGTAGACTTTATTGATTCTCCTCAGAAATTCAATGAGTCTAGACTTAGCCCTACGCTTGATTATAAGCTCATGGGTTATTTTTCTGGTTTAGTAGCAAAACACGCTTTGAAAAAAGCGGGAGAAAGTCGTGAATCTGTGACAAATGCTCTGTTAAAAATGAAATTTTCAAAAGATAAAGCCGCTTTTCGCAGAAACGAATTTAACTGGCCAACCTACGCCTTTGAAATTCAAGAGAATAGATTTATACCAACAAACTAAATAACTTTATCCAATTGTACACCCCGGCTTTTATACCAAGGAGTCAGCATACCATCTATTAACTTTTCAGCTTTTTCCAAGCAAAGATCTTCTATTGAATCGATGTCCCTGATCAACTCTGATATAAGTTCTTGTTGGATCTCACCGGCAGCTTGAGCAATATGATAAGGAGTCAGCGTATATACAGTAAGTCCATAGCGAGAGCGATATTTATCTGGAAAATTAGTTTCGAGAATGCTTTCGATTTTCTTTCTAAAAAGAAATTTTTCATCTCCAACCTTTTCACTCATTTCTACAAAATTTTCTAAGGAAAGATCGGCGATAGCATTTCCATTAGGCTTTTGTTGATCGGAATAATTTTTCAACTGTATCTTCCAATCTTGATCAGCATGACTTCTAAAAAACTCTACATCTGACATACCACAATTCATACCTTGACCAAAAAAAGGAACAATGGCGTGGGCAGCATCTCCAAGTAGGGCCACTGAGTCACCATAGGTCCAATCAGAAAGCCTAACTGTACCTAAAAAGCCTTGTGGGTTTTCCTGATATTCTTCTAAAAGGTTTGGCATTAAACTCAAAGCATCAGCGTAATTTTCTCTAAAATAATTTTCAACTAGTTCAGGTGTATTAAACTTCTCATACCAATCTGCTGGCATATAAAGTGTCATCGTGAAACTACCATCAAGATTGGGTAAGGCCATTAAAAAATGTTTTCCACGAGGCCAGATATGCAATGCTTTTTTCTCGATGGCGTACTCTCCAGTGCTAGTACTAGGCATCAGAAATTCTTTATAATCGACTCCGAGAGGATCTACTTTATATTTAGCTTTATCTCCAAGCTTCTCTAAGATTGCTGCGCGAACTTTAGAACCAGCTCCATCACAACCGAAGAGTTTATCATAAGCCTCTTTTTTGTTTTCAAAAATGATTTCTTTTTTATCTAATTCTATTTTTTCAATGGCATGATCAAAGTTAATTTTAATACCCAAGCTTTCAGCTTTATCGATGAGAAGATTATTAAGCATGCCACGAGAAACTGAGTTATTATATTCATCCTCTCGTCCATAGGCTTGGTAGCTTAGATCCCCTGTCATCGAATGCATCATCCTACCATAAACAGGTACTGTTATTTTTTGAACATCTTGCCAAAGACCTAGGTTTTTAAATAAGTTAATTGCCTTGGCAGTGACGATGAGGTTAATTGACCTACCACTGGAGAGATCATCTTTTCGAGGATCAGTTCTTTTTTCAAAAACCTCCACTTCATGGCCTTGCTTTTTCATGCAAATGGCCATGGCACATCCAACGAGTCCTGCTCCAGCGATTATAGTTTTCACCCCAGACACTCCTTAAGAACTTGAACAAGTTTATAACAGTCTTCAAAACTATTATACATAGCTGTTGGACAGACTCTTAAAATATCTGGTTCTCTAAAATCGAGAAAGACACCTCTTTTTCCCAATGTGTCTACCATCGCCTTGGCATCTTTTTTTAATTGAATACAAAGCATTGAACCACGAGACTCAGGCGTGACGACTTCAATATCTGAACCAAGATTTTCACGGAATAAAAACTCTAAATAACTTGTGATCTTATCACCACGGTCACGAAGACTATCGATTCCTACCTTATCGAAAAGATTCATACTTGCTCTCATACTTGCAAGTTGAAAAATCGGAGGATTAGATAATTGCCAAGCTTCTACTGATTGAATTGGATTAAACTCAGGCCCCATTTTAAAACGTGTGCTCTTTTCATGTCCCCACCATCCTTCGAAACGAGGAATATCTTTGTCACTATGATGTTTTTCGGCAACAAAACAACCGGCTAAACCACCAGGTCCTGAGTTTAAGTATTTATAGGAACACCAAACAGCAAAGTCTGCTCCAGACTCACTCAGTTTACAGTTTAAATTTCCAGCTCCGTGAGCCAAATTAAATCCACAAAAGGCTCCCACTTTGTGAGCAGCGGCTGCGACCTCTTTCATATTAAAGGCCTGACCTGATAGGTAATTACAATTTCCTAACATAACTAGTGCTAACTCATCTCCAAGAGCATTTATTTGTTCAATTAAGCTTTCGGGAGATACGGTTTTCTTTCCTTCATCCGGAACCAGTTCCACCACTGCATTTTCATAACCATGAAAACGAGCCTGAGAGTCCACTGCGTATTTATCAGAAGGGAATGTATTATTTTCAATTAGAATCTTAAATCGCTTTTTAGTGGGACGATAAAATGAAACTAACATCAAATGCAAATTTACCGTTAGCGTATTCATCGCCACAACTTCAGTCTCTTTCGCCCCCATAAGATTGGCAAAACTTTTTGTGATGTTCTCATGATAAGGTAGCCATGGATAAGGTCCGTTAAAATGTCCTTCTACGCCATACTTTCCCCATGAATCTAGCTCTGTTTCTATCGCCTGCTTTGCATCTTTAGGCATAAGTCCTAATGAGTGCCCACAAAAATACAGACAATCCTCACCTGCAGGAACTTCTGGAAAATGAAAGTTCTCCCTTTGACTTGGAAATTCTAAATCTAGTGCCTTAGCATTATCGATATGATTATGTTTTGATTGGTACATATTTTACTCCTGAATTTTAATACTCATACTAGGCATGGACTCAACTTCAAGGCTTATCTCCATTCCATTTTTTAATTGAACGGCCGCAGTCGCAGCTCCGGCCAAGACGAAACTTCCAGCAGGTATATACTGATCTCTCAGTGCCAACAGCTCAGCAAGTTGAATAACTGAAACGACTGGGTCACCAGAGATATCAGAAGAAACTCCCACTTCAGAAGTCTCACCATTGACTTTCATCTCCATCTTTAGGTTTTTAAGATCAAGCGCTCTGAAATCCGTAATTTTTTCTCCAAGGACATAATGAGAGGATGATGAATTGTCTGCGATCACATCCTCCATTGAGAAATATTTAAATCCTTCATATCTTGAATCGAGAATTTCAAGAGCAGGACCAATTGCCTCACACGCATCCAAAACTTGCTCGCGGCTAACCTGCCCTTTTAAATCTTTATTTATATAGAAAACAATCTCAGGTTCAATCTTTGGGTGAATCTGTCCTTGAATTGAATAAGATTTATCCACCATCATTTTATCAGTTAAAACCCCATATAAAGGTGCATCCAAATTCATCTGTTGACGCTTTTTTTCAGATGTTAATCCCATTTTGAGACCAATAACTTTTTCTCCCGCTTCTTCACGAGCCGCAATTCCCATTTCTTGAATAGTATAAGCGTCTTCTCTTTTAAATTCTTCTAACTCAGCTGAGAACTGAGTGATTGCTTTTGCATTAAGCCTCGCAGCATCTAAGATACGGGCCATCTCTTGTAGTTTTTCAGTTTTCATAATTATAGACCTTTAGTAACGTTGAAATGATATGAATATAAAACACCTTTTTCAAGGATCACATGTCTAGAAAAATCTATGATATCTCTCCAATTGTCAGTGAAAGTACCGCAGTGTTTCCTGGAGACACAAAATATTCTTATAAAGAGCTATTAAGCTATAGTGCCGGTAACCACTTGGACCTGTGCACAATAAAGACGACAACTCATATAGGCGCGCATACAGATGCACCAAGGCATTATAGTCCCAAAGGCAAAGGGATGAGTGAAGTTAGTCTTGAGAGGTATATTGGTTCTTGCCAAGTCGTTGAAGTAAAACTTACTTCAAAAAGTAGAATTCAAGTTTCAGATTTAAAAGTTGATATAACGGCAGAAAGAATTCTATTTAAAACGAACTCTTTTCCCAATCCTGATAAATGGAATGATGATTTTTGCGCATTAAGTGCAGAGCTAGTGCAATTTCTTGCAGACAAAGGGGTAAAGCTAGTGGGAATAGACACTCCTTCCATAGACCTTAGTGACTCAAAAGAGCTGCCCGCACACAAGGCAGTGGCCAAAAATGATATGTCGATTTTAGAGGGTATTGTTTTAGCTGATATTGCAGAAGGTTTATATGAATTGATATGCCTTCCACTTAAACTTAAAGACGCCGACGCTTCGCCAGTTAGGGCCGTTTTAAGGAGCTTATGAAAATTACTAATTTTATTAATTCCTCACATACCGAAACCGAAAATTATATTGATAATATAAATCCAGCAACTGGCGAGACCTACGGGCATATTCCAAGTTCAACTGCGAGTGATGTAGAGAAGGCCACTGAAGCCGCTAAAAATGCTTTTAAATCATGGTCAAGTCTCTCCAAGCAAGAGCGTTCGAAGTATTTGCACCTGATTGCAGATGATATAGAAGCCAATCTAGAAGATTACGCAAGGGCCGAATCTATTGACAACGGAAAGCCCATTATACTTGCTCGAGAAATTGATATTCCCAGATCTATTGCTAACTTCCGTTTTTTTGCCGACGAGATTTTAAAATTTGAAGGGGAAAAATTTAATGACCAAGGAATGGGTCTTAATCAAGTTCACTATTCTCCACTAGGTGTTGTGGGCTGTATCTCGCCTTGGAACCTCCCACTCTATTTATTTTCTTGGAAAGTGGCCCCGGCTCTAGCCGCAGGTTGTACTGTTGTAGCAAAGCCAAGTGAAGTCACTCCGATGACGGCCTATATGTTGGGACTTACTTGTGAACGTATTGGACTGCCGCCTGGAGTATTAAATATCGTACACGGTTTGGGACAAAATGTGGGTGACGCGATTTCTCGTCATCCTGATATCGTGGCGATCTCATTTACCGGCTCTACTATGACAGGACAAAAGATTGCCATAGCTGCAGCTCCTCTTATGAAACCACTACATTTAGAAATGGGTGGAAAAAATCCTAATATTATTTTTAATGATTGCGATTTCGAAGCCGCTATTAACGGAACTTTAAGAGCAGCGTTTGCGAACCAGGGACAAATATGTCTTTGCGGCTCTCGCATCATGGTTGAAAAAGAATTGTATCCCAAATTTAGAGATGAACTAGTGAAGCGAATAAATAAACTTGTGCAAGGTGATCCGTTAAACGAACAGACAGAGCAAGGTGCTGTTGTATCAAAGGCCCATTTCGATAAAATCATCTCGGCAATAGAGCTTGCAAAAAAAGAAGGGGGAAAAATTTTAACTGGAGGAGCTCCTCTTGAGCGACCAGGTTATTATATCCAGCCTACTTTAATCGAAGGCCTTGGCCAAAACTGTCAAACCAACCAAGAAGAAATCTTTGGACCAGTGGCCACCATCTGCCCTTTTGAAACAGTGGAAGAAGTTATTGAGATGGCCAATGCCACTAAGTATGGTTTAGCCGGAAGTATCTGGAGTAAAGACATTACAAAGGCTCAAGAGCTTGCGCTGCAAATAGATTCGGGAATTCTTTGGATTAATACTTGGCTCATGCGCGATCTTAGAACTCCTTTTGGAGGCATGAAAGAATCAGGCCGAGGACGAGAAGGTGGTCAGTATATTTTGAAATTTTTCTCTCAAACAAAGAATATTTGTCTTAAAGAATAGGAACTAAAAATTCATTCGTAAATTTATCACTAAAATGAATTGTCGTTCTATAAGGGATCACTCCCAAAGGTTTGGCGTATAAAAGATCCTGAGTATCAAGCGCTAATACAAGTGAATGCCCGGGTGGAAGATCATAAGCCGTGGCCACCAAATCAATTTCAAAACGTTCCAGCTCACCATCGTGATGAACACTTGTTGCCGCACCATGAGTGATTAACTTGGTTAAACCAAGCGGTGTTCTATCATAAAGATAGGCCATAAGGTGATAATGCTTACCTGCACTATTAGTGGTTAAACTAAGCTTTGGAATTCCTCTAATCTTAGCGCCTGATTTTAGCTTCACACTTCTATAATAAACTCCATTTACCCTTTGAATCCATGGCATTGTGCTATACACAGGCACCTGAAAATGGCCGTCGATAATCGCACTTAGTATTGGTACTCCTGACTTGGCCCTTGTGTCTCTACCTGAAAAAATCACATCCGTATTTTCTCCCTCATACACATCATATTTCATCCTTCCATGGGAAAAACTACTACGTGGGTGTAAATAGAATTTCAATTTTTTTTGATTCAAAATTGTATTAGCACCGTGATACTCTCTTCTTTTTTCAAGGTCTATCTGCATACTCACTTCGTTTAACCTAAGTGAATTTGCCCGAATATCTCTTAGCCAAAAGTCGAACCATTCACGCATACGCTTGAATACAAAGCTTTTAGAACTCGGTATCCCCACCAGCTCAGCAGAGGCATGGGTGCCCTGATTAAGATCAAGAATCTTCGGAGTTTTTAATTTTTCAAAATAGCGAATAATATTATTGGCCTGAAATAAATTGTCACCGAAATTATTCGCGATATATATGGGCTTATTGGCTTTATTAACTTTATCTATATAGTTTATCGGCGAGCGAAGCTCAGCCCATTCAATTGCAGGCCCTGTTTGTTCATGAGTAAATAAAGATTTAAAAAGACCTAAGAGTTTCGTGTCAATCTCCCCCAGAGCTGCACCTGTAGTGATTAAAGTCGAAGCCCAAAATTGCCTAGCAGTATTTTTCTCATAAACCGCATCAGTCAAAGACCCCCATGCACTCATAGCCGCAACCGTTTTTATTCTGGGCTCAAGTGCTGCAGCCATAAGAGACATGCCGCCCCCATATGAGATACCACTCATTCCAATATTTTTACTATCCACTGGGTAGGTTGAAATAAGATGATCCATAACTTGTGACAAATCTCTAATGTCGCGAGGGCCTATGACATCAACCTTACCAGTGCTACAGCCCCACCCTCGAGTGGAATAAGAAAATACGATATAGCCTGCTTTGGCCAATAGCTTGGCCTGAGTGAAGTACTCATGTTCCTCTAACATCCAGGAATTGACGAAAATGATTGCTGGGAACTTTTCTTTTTTTACCTTGGGAATAAAAATATTAGCGTGTATTACAATCCCATCATCTACTTTAATTTCAATATCATCATCAAAACTATAATCACTAGTTTCAATCGCCGGAAGCTCTACACAAATATTGGCTAGCGATATGGCCGGTAACAAGATAAAGATTAGGATTAAAAGTTTCATATAACTAATTAAACGCAATAATCGCAGTTTTGTAAAAACCTCGGGACGTCTGACTCGCTGCATATCAACAGTAGTAAGATAAGTATGTAGTATTTCAAGAAAAAAGGTTAACTATGTCTGAAGTATTCAACTCCCAAACGGCACCAGAACCTGTCGGAGCCTACCCTCACGCTAGGAAAGTAGGAAATCTTCTATTCTTATCCGGTGTAGGACCTAGAAAAAAAGGCTCAAAAGAAATTCCCGGTGTGGAGCTCAATGAGAAAGGAGAAATTGTAAAATACGATATCGCCACTCAATGCCGAAGTGTTTTCGATAATGTCCGCCAAATTCTAGAAGCCTCCAATGCAAAATGGGAAGACTTAGTTGATGTCACAGTATTTTTAACCAACATGAAAGATGACTTCCCTATTTATAATGAACTTTGGAAAGAATACTTCGGAAATAATCCTCCTTGTAGGACGACCTTAGAAATAAATTGTCTCCCAACACCTATAGCAATTGAATTAAAATGCATAGCTGCTCTAGGTGAACAATAATGCAAGCTCAATACTCAAGACTAGAAAAACCCTTTTCGTTCATGCAATGGATTGAAGAGAATAGAGAACTTCTAAAACCTCCTGTTGGAAATAAAGTTGTTTTCAAAGATTCAAATTTTATTGTGATGGTTGTTGGTGGTCCTAATGCAAGAACGGATTTTCACGTAAACCAGACTGATGAATTTTTCTATCAAATAGAGGGAGAAATTTTTCTGCGGATCATAAACGAGAAGTCTGAGTTTGAAGAAATTCCTATTAAGGCCGGAGAAATTTTTATGCTTCCAGCAGGTGTCCCTCATTCTCCTCAACGAAGTGCAGGCTCTGTAGGCTTAGTTATAGAAAAAACCCGTTCTCCACAAGATTCAGATGGCCTGCAATGGTATTGTAGAAAATGCGGGAAAAAACTTTACGAGGAATTTTTTAATCTTAAAAATATCGAAACTGATTTTGGTGCCGTCTTCAATCGTTATTATAACTCTGCACATACTAAATGTGAGTGTGGTCATCAAAATGGGAAAGAGTGGTAATGTTTAAAGTTGATATCCACACCCATATTCTTCCCCCTGAAATCCCCAAATTTAAAGATCGATTTGGCTACGGTGGTTTCATTCAATTGCACGAACACGCTGATTGTTGTGGTGCTGATATGGTAGATGATTCAGGTAAGTTTTTCAGACGAATTCATAAAAACTGCTATAACGCTGAATCAAGAATTGTAGATATGGATGCTTACTCGCTAGATGTTCAGGTTCTTTCTACCGTTCCGGTGATGTTTTGTTATTGGACTAAACCTTCTGACGGACAATATATATCGCAGTATCTAAATGATCATATTTATTCTGTGTGTGAAAAACATAAGAAAAGATTTATCCCTCTTGGAACGCTTCCACTACAGTCCCCAAAACTTGCCGTTCAAGAAATTGAAAGACTGTATAAGATGGGAGTTCCTGGAGTGGAGATAGGCTCCCATGTGAATGATTGGAATCTAAACTCCAAAGAACTATTTGATGTATATGCCGCCCTCGAAGAGAGGGACATGTGTCTTTTTGTTCATCCATGGGATATGATGGGAAAAGCACAGATGGAAGAGTATTGGCTTCCATGGTTAGTGGGAATGCCGGCTGAAACTTCACGTGCTATTTGCTCTATGATTTTTGGTGGTGTTTTTAGAAAATTTCCTAAGCTCAAAGTGGCCTTCGCTCATGGAGGAGGAAGTTTTCCTATGACCATTGGTCGAATTGAGCATGGTTTTAATGTGAGACCAGATCTATGTGCTAAAGACAACCCAATAAACCCTAAAGAGTATTTAGGCCATTTTTGGGTTGATAGTCTTGTCCATGACCAGCAAGTTCTACGTTATTTAGTTCAATTGATTGGAGAAGATAAAGTCGCCATGGGAACTGACTATCCTTTTCCATTAGGAGAACACAATCCTGGCGCATTGATAAATAACTTAGAAGTAAACGATAAAATCAAACAAAAACTATTGGCCCTAAATGCACTTGAGTGGCTGGGTCTAAAACAGGAAGATTTTTTAAGGTAAATATTATGGAATTAAATCTTAGAGGTAAAAAAGCTTTAGTCATGGGTTCATCCCAAGGAATCGGTAAGGCGATCGCAGACTCATTAATCCGCGAAGGAGTTGAAGTTTGCATTAGTTCTCGCACAGAAGAAAATTTAAAAAGGGCTGCTTATGAAATAAATGCCGCTCACTATATTGCCTGTGACCTCTCGGTTAAAGGAGCAGCAAGAGACCTAGCACTTAAGGCCAAAGAAAAAATGGGACAAATTGATATTTTAATAACCAACACGGGTGGTCCTGAAAAAAATAATTTTAATCAGACAAGTGTTGAGCAATGGCATAAAGATTATCAAAGTCTGTGGATGAGTCCTATAGAAGCTATTCATGAAGTACTTCCCCAAATGCAAAAAGAAAATTTTGGACGAATTATAATGGTATCTAGTATAGCGGCAAAAGAGCCCTTAGCAGGACTAACAACGTCAAATGCATTTCGAGCAGGCTTTCCAGGACTAGTTAAGTCATTAGTTAACGAATATTCTAAAGACGGGATTACTTTCAATATTCTTCTACCGGGCTATACCAATACAGATAGAATTAAAAATCTCAATCTAAGTGAAGATAAAATTCGTGAAATGGTCCCTGCTGCAAGGCTTGGAGACCCAAGAGAGTTGGCTGATCTTGCGTGTTTTTTGGCCAGTGAGAAAGGAAGCTATATCACCGGCCAAAGCATTGCCATTGATGGTGGCGCTCTAAGGAGCCACTAATTTAATGAAAGTCAGCTGAGACTTGCTCACCTAAATTAACTCGGTGGCCATCTCTCATGCTGAAACTTATATCCCAAGCAATTTGGAGCATGTTTTTGGTTGTGTCCCATGCCTCCACATGAGTCATGCTAACTTCGATTAAACATAGCCCTTTAGTTTTCTTGCCTTCAGTAAAAAATGCATTATTGGCAACTGACCAAAACTCGTCAATTTTATCTTTATCAAAACTAATCGATGCCTTTCCTTGAGCTGAAATATAATTTTGACCAGAGGTATCCGCAAACAAGACTAATACATCTGGGTTTCTCTCCATTTCATCAACTTTGTTAGTTTCATAAACGGTATAAAAATATGCTTTTCCTTCTTCAGTAATTTTGGCCATTCTCATAGGACGACCCATCAAACCGTCTGCCTGAGTTACGATAAAAGCATATTCAATATCTTTTGCGATCTTAATTATTTTATCTGTGCTCTTCATATATCCTCCTCTGCTAGAGATTTTTTATTAATTCGTTCGACTCTTTGATTGAATTTTCGATATCTCCAATCAAATCCTTCATTTCAGTTTCCAATGAACCCAGTTTAGTATTCAAAGTAGCAATTGCTGAAACATTCAGATTATGTTTCACAAAAACAACTTGCTCCTTATATACGGCTAGAGACTTTTGCATCTTATTCTCAACTGCTACGGCTGATTTTTTTACCTTTGCAAACTTCTTCTTGGTAGTTTCAAGTTTTTTTAAACTTTTGGTCCTATAAGATTTATTCTTAAAGTCATCCGCTTCTTCTTCCCACTCATCAAAAAGATCCTCAGCTAGTTCGCTCACCTTTTCAACTTGTTCAGATATATCTGAAACTTCGTCTTCAAGCTCTTTATAATCACCTTTAAGCCTGTCGTAAGACTTTTCTAAATCTCCATCAACTGAATAATATTTAGAACGAATTTTTGATAGTACATCTTCAAACTCTTCTTTCGCCTCTTCTTGATCTTCTCCAAGCTCTAAAAGATTAGACCTTAAAAGATCCCTTTTTTCTTGGCCGAAAAACTCCATTGTGTTGTAATACATACTTGAGCATGAGCCCAACATAATCGCTGTAACTAATAAACCTAATTTTGCCATAACCTACTTCTTAGCAATAATCCACACAGCGTGGACGATACCAGGGATATACCCTAGAACTGTTAATAATATATTTATCCAAAAATGCTTACCTAAACCAACTTGGAGAAAAACTCCAAGTGGCGGCAATAGAATTGAAAATAAAATTCTAATGAAATCCATTTTTATGACTCCTTCCTATGAGCACCTTCTCTAAATTCTTCTACCATTTTACTTGTGAAGCTATTTAGATCTTCAGGTGTTCGAGAAGTAACAAGTCCGTTGTCTACGACAACCTCTTCATTAACCCAACTTGCTCCTGCGTTTTCTAGGTCCATACGGATTGAATCATAAGAAGTAACTTTTCTTCCTTCAATTACTTTGGCATTAATTAATGTCCACGGACCATGACAGATCGCTGCCACTGGTTTTTGTTTTTCGCCAGTAAAGAATTCTCTTACGAATTCTACTGCTCTATCATTTTTTCTTAATAAGTCAGGATTAATAACACCACCAGGAAGGACCAGTCCATCATAGTCATCAGCTTTAATCGCATCAACAGTTTTATCTACATCAATAGACTTCCCCCATGAACCGTCACTCCATCCTTTAATTTCTCCATCTTTTAGTGAAACTATTTCTACTTGAGCTCCCTCATTTTTAAGAGTATCTAGAGGAGTGAATAGTTCTGACTGCTCAAATCCATCTGCAGCTAGAATAGCAATTTTTTTTCCTTTAAGTTTCATTTTGGCTCCTTTGTCTGTTAAAAGTTCTTCTCTATTAAATAGGAAACTTGAGGTTTTTTATTCATGGAACCTTTGAGTAAATGTTTAAAATTGTTCACATGAAGTAAATTGCCTCAGTTTTGTAGATATCCACACAATATTTAGACAAGGCCGAGAATCCTTTTAAAGTATTCTGACTAAAATCGTAGATAGAAAACATGTAAGGAGGACAAATGAAAAACACAACATTACTATTTTCTGCCCTACTAGCTATGGGATCTACTGGGGTTTACGCACAAGAAAACACTGAGAACAATAACGTTCTTGAAAATGCAATTGAAGACATCAAAGATTTAAATGATACTGGTTTATATAAACCACATTTAGCTTTAATGGTAGGAGCTTCAGACCCTGTAGAGAACGGCTATGACGCTGCAGCTTTTACATCAGTAGAAGCTGGATATCAGATAGCAGTTCCATATGGAATTGGACTTGAGATCGCAACATTAGAATTTGAAGGTGACGACAAAGACGATCTCTCTCAAGTTCAACTATTCGTTAAGGGTAGCTACCATTTTGGAGGAGACACTCCAATTATTAAACATTCATATGTAGGATTGGGCCTAGGTACAGTTTATGAGAATAGAAGTAGCGAAAACTTCTATGGGGCCATCATGCCAAATATTGGATTCGACCATCCATTTAAGATTGGTGAAGAACAAATTAGTGCTGGTGTAAATCTTCGTTATACTGCAACTGCAAGTAATGAAGCTGACAACTACGGTTTAAACGGAGTTGTTAAATACTGGTTCTAAAGGAGAAGAAAAAATGAACTTTATTGAAGAACAAAAAAGAAATTTTAGTGATCTTATTCTCACTGGACTTGAGAGAATTCATTTTGATAACCTCAACCGTGAATTAAGAAATTTAATGGGTAGATCACAAAAACCGATGGTAAACTTTGAGGATATAACTCATAAAGAACTCTATAATCTAGCTCAAGAAAAAGATTTAGATGGTAGATCTACTATGAACAAACAACAGCTCTATAATCACCTTAAAGTGTATTTATAGAGAAAAAGCTTAACAGAAAACAGGAGGATAATATGTCATTATTGAAGAAAGCTTTATTTTTATCACTTATAGTATTTAACTTCGCACTAGTAGGTTGTGATAGCGATATGGAAGATGCTGCAGAAGATGCAGGGGATAATATCGAACAAGCAGTTGATGATGCTGGTGACAGTATTGATGATGCTGCTGAAGATGCAGAGGATACAGTAGAAGACGTAGTAGACTAAGTCTTAAACATACGAATCAAATAAAGGGGCCACTTAATTAAGTGGCCTTTTTATTTTTAAGCTTTTTGGTAATACTTATAGGCTAGAAAATAAACCGGGTACCCAATAATCACAGCAACTAATGAGTAAGGGATTTCTTCATGCCCAAACAACTCCGGAAGCCAAATAAGAATACTGACTCCTACCGAAACGAAACACGCCTTTTCAGATAATTTTTTTGAATACAGTCCAACAGTTACAGGGACGAAAAATCCAACAAAACCGATAGCGTAACTTGCCTCTAACAGACCATAAACATCTTCTCCGGCAAATGCGGTCACTAGACTTATCGCTGTAACAACTAACACTCCATATTTACACAAAGTGAGCGTAGAGAGCTCTTTATATCTATGCTTTAAAAAATTATGAGACAGCATGCTTGAAGGTGCTAAAAGTGCAGAGGTTATAGTCGAAACTACCGCCGATATAATTGTCAGAGTTAGAATGACTGCTGTTACTGGATCTAAATAAGATTTGATAAGGTTTGGAACAACTGAGCCTTCATACTCACCTAATGTTTGAGCAGCTGTAAGACCTAGAATAACAGGTATAGCGCCGATAATGATATAGCCCACTCCTGCAATTAAACAGCCAAGCTTTGCGACTCGTGCACTTTTCGCAGAAAACATTCTTTGCCCAAGATCTTGTCCCGTCATATTTCCCAGAGCTGAGATACAAAACACACCTAGCCAATTAAATACATCGGAGGCTTTCTCATGGGGAATAAGGATTAATTTTTCTGCTTCAACATTTGCAAGTAGGCCCATAATTCCTTCTGGTACCATACCTGAAACTTTAAATAATAAGTAAAAAAGACCAATAATGATAATCAATAATTGAAAACTATCTGTGATGGAAACCGACCACATACCTCCCGACACGGTAAGAAAACATGCAAAAAGAGCAATACCAATCATGAAGGCCCAAACAGGCAGTGGGAAAAATACTGCAAGGATATTGGCAAGAGAAACAATCTGAACTGCAATCCAGCCCACATAAATAGGAATATTTAGCATCACACTTAAAAATTCTAGTTTCACACCGAACTTATCACGAAAGAAATCCGCATAGGTCATTAGCTTCAATTCCCAAAGTGGCTTAGCAAGAAATAGCCCGGAAAAGATTAAGCACATTCCAGCTCCTAGAGGTTCAAGTGCTGTGACCTGTAAACCTTCTGCTGCTACTTCATCCGTTGCCGCAATCAATGTTCCGGCCCCAAACCAAGTGGCAAAGAGACAAAATGTTGTCAGCCAAAGATTAAATTTTCGCCCCCCAACTAAAAAGTCTTCTTCAGACTCCATTCTTCCCGACATAAAGACTGCTAGAGCAACTAGCAGACCAAAATAAACTAACAAAGTGTAAAAAAGTGCTGTTTCCATTTATCTCACTCTATTTAAAAAATTATCTGGTGTTGAAAATTCCTTTATAAAGCGACTTGAAGAAAATTGACACCTTAGAGTTGATTCTCGCGAAAAATTTATAGGGTTTTCTCCCCAGGATTTGGCGATTTGGGAGTAATACTCCTCTTTGGTAGGATGATTAATATCTACTAAGTTGTAGCAGTTTTTTTGAGGGTCATTTTTTAAAATACAGTCTAGTGCTATCCCAACATCATCAGTGTGAACAAAATTTATTAACTCATGAGCTTCAGGAGTGCTATTTCTTTTTAATATTGATCTAACCGGATGGCGGTCCTCATCAAAGAGTCCTCCAAGTCTAAAAACAATTCCTCTAGGCTTCGCCTGTGCTGCCAATTCGATTTCGCGGATAAGCTGTGCACGAGAGTTCTCCCCAAGTATAGCCTCTTCATCAAACTCTCCATTGTTTTTTTCGTAAACACCGATACTGGATAGTAAAATAAATTTTTTCTCAAACTCAATTTGCTTAACGAGATTGAGCGCAGCCTGTGAAGGAGGCAGAGAAAACACCATTGCATCTGAGCTTAAAAAAGGCTCGAGGTCGCCTTCAATTCGGTCTTCAAGCGCATAAAGCTGATCTCGATGACTAGCTTTAAACTCATAAACCTTTGAAAAATTCCGTACAAATCTCTGCAGGGTATGGCCTGCCCCAATAAGTGATACTTTCATAAACTTAAAATTATCAAGTATTTAGCTTAGAGGCCATGACTAAAGAAAAAGCAGTTATTAACCGACAAGATTAATATGAAATATTTAATTCTATCACTATTTATCCTTACTGCCTTTGTTTCTTATGCCAAAGATGAAACTCAAACATGTGGTTTTGAAGGTAATAAATGGGATGGTACCCGTAAATTCACTCAATCTTGTGAGCAAAATTATGAAAAGATATCTTGTGCTAACCTCCCTCAAGTTGAGGGTGGAACTTACGCTCAGTCGCTCTCGGTTTGCCATTGCATTATGAAGCATTCCGAATTTTTTAAACGCCATAATACAGCCATAGACTACCGTCAAAATAGACTACTTAAAGGAATGGAAAAATACCTGCCAGGCTATGACCCTAATCTTCAAGGTTATGACAGGGTTCGAGACGGATACAAGAGAGTCAAAGAGCTTTGTACTCCTTTCAAAGCTGTAGAGGTTAAACTTGGAGATGAGACAGTGATGGCGATTTATTCTTATAATAAAGAAACAAAGCGCTGTGTACTAGAAACAACCAGAATGAATAGAGCAGCTGTAAGTGAAAGATTTAATATGCCTGGTGCGACCAATTGGTCCGAACTATTAAGGGATGCGATAGTGTTAACGGCAGCGATCACTAAGCATTACAACGGACCGCTTGAACTTTCCAGTATATCTGATCAGGATGCCAGCCGAGGTCATCTTAATTGTTCAGGAACTGCCTCTGAATTCTTAGAACAAGTCGCAAGTGAAGAAAGAGCAAAAATAGATAAGGAAAGAGAAGATCAGAGATCGACTCCTGCGAGTGAAACACCTGCTACAACTGATTCTGCAAACGTTAATGTCGAATAGATTTATTTTTTAAGAATTTTATGAAGCGCTAAAACTTTATTTACAGCGTTAATACTACTTCCTACAGTCAAAGTAGCGCCTGATAGAGCATCGATATCTTCAAAAGCTTTGAGGACTTTTTCTCCTGATTTTCCTTTAAATTGATCAAGCCATTTTTTGGGCGCTCTATATTCAGGAGGTTCATTAAAAGAGGCAACTGAATATTCTTCAATTTTATCTTCGGTGATCTTTATCACTACAGTTTCATTTAAGGTTCTAACGATATGTGAGTCTATATAGAGATAAACTTTTTTTTCTTTAGGGCAAGTAACAATATATCTCAAGGCCAGCCCACCATAAAGCTTGGCCTCTGACTGCTCTTCTATTTGTTTACGTTGTTCTTTTGTGAGAAAGATATTTTCTTTTTTAATAGGACAGCTGCTGGGGTTTAGTTCAGCAACCACATCCGTGTAAGGACGATTTTTGGCAGAAACCCCAACAGCAATCAATAAAAATATTAAGCCTATTAAATTTTTTAACATTCTTAGAAGTTATACCCTAGTCCTAGTGCGAACTGGTCAACACCTGTTTCAGCACCATTTGTGTTTTTAGTATAATCCGCTTTAAATACCACTCTATCAAGTGGGAAATATGCTAGACCAGCAGTAATATGTTGTCTTTCTAGACTATCGTCTTTAGTAACTGCATCCGCTCTATCAGCTTGTAAGTTGATATCCTCAAGTCTGATAAATGGTACATATTTCGATCCACCTTTACCAGCGATTGTATAAGAGTATTCAACATAGCTACCAGTTTGTGAGTTATTTACATAGTTGGCTGCTGCAGCCACTTCATTCCAATCATCTGCATTAGAGAAAGTGTTTTGAACACCTAAGAATCTAAACTTATGTCCACCAGAGATATACTCTCCGTGAATAGAGATCATTGCTTGATCGAGGTCTTCAGTCTCACCACTTGCTTTACCAGCTAGACCTGAAAAACCTACCATTAGACTATCAGTTGCTTGGAAATCATAACGGAAAACTAGGTTTGCAGTCGTAGTTCTCTGTGCGTCGTCTGATTCACCTGCTCCACCTTTTTTACGGCCGCCACGATTTGAAGAAGTTTTAAATCCTTCTGCATTCATTCCGTTCATCAAATATACTTTATAAGTAGATTTTCCAGTAGTACCAAATACTCCAACCCCTAACTCTCTCCAAGTTGTTGGGATAATCACATTTTCGACTCTTGGACGAAGTACTCCGTTAAAGACTGTTGGTTCATGCAATTCGTTCACAAATCCAATTGGGTGAAGCATTAAACCTGCTCTAAAATTAAGTTCTTGAGAGTGAAGATAATCAAGGTACATGAATTCAGTGAAAATTTCTGAAACATGCTCAATTTCTAATTCCATATTCACAAGCCACTTGTCGTTGAACTTGTAACCTAGGTAAAGAATATTTCTTAGAACTTCTGAAGTTGGATCATTATCAACTGCTTCACCATCTTGATCTTCAGCTCTATCGTGAAGATAAGTAATCTCACCATAACCCCCTACAGAAAGCCCCTGTGGAATATGATAAACCTTTGAAGCTGATGGTGATAAACCATAGGCAGATTCATTTTTATTAACTGACATTTGATAAGCTTTTAATTGATTAATTTCATCCGCTAAAATTTCAACTCGCTTAGAGAGCTCTTCATTTGTTAAGCCTTGAGCAAAGGCGCTTCCCATAACTAGGAACATAATAACTAATAAGCGCATAAACTTCCTTTTTTGTTGTTTATATATGTTCTTTTTGTTTGATATACCAAACAAGAGGTAGCATGACAATACTTATATTTTTCGCTAAACTACCTTTATGAGCAGAAAAGTCTATAAAGCCGTGCACTTATGCACCTACCTAACTCTTATTCATGGGATCATCTATGGGTTGGTTAAGTATTTTATGCAGGTAGAAACTGAATATGGTATCAGACCTCATCCACAACAAGATGTTTGGCTTAGTATGCATGTCCTACTCTCACCTCTGCTGGTTTTTGCCTTTGGAATGCTTTGGCAGAATCATATTGTGAAAATGTACATCAACGCCATTATCAAAAGAAAAAGTGGAATAAGTCTGGTCGTCATAATGCTTTTGATGATTATTACCGGTTACTTGACTCAAATAATCTATCAAGCTAATTGGCAAAACCTCGCTGGAATTAGTCATGCAGTGATCGGTTTAATTTTTGGTCTGATCTATCTCATTCATCATTTTTTAGGGCGAAGATCTTAGAGCAAAGTTTACAAATCATTCATTCCTCGAAACAATAAATGTCTCGGAGGAAATATGAAGTCTTTATTATTTATCTTGTTGATAAGCACCCAAGCATTTGCCAATTTTAGCTCGACCGACAGACAAGTCCTCCATGAAGCGGCAAAAGAAGAGTTTTTTAATACGCATTTTTTTGAAAACGGTAGAGGCGCAACACTCACTCCAAATATCTCGCTCTTTTTAGGTGGTCTTAATAGAAATGGAAGTTCTCGTCAGGGAAATATCGTTGATAAACTTATCGCTCGTTTATATGGGTTTACCTTCACTGAAGATAGAAAGTACCTAGGGGTTTTTGGGGTTAAGTATAAGGGAATGGAAGTAGGAGTTCTCGGTTGTACTGCCTGTCACTCAGGTAAAGCAGCTGGAGTTATTATACCAGGTCTAGGAAATAAAACAATTGATGTAAAAAGAATTGGTAGAGAGGTAGAGAGAGTTCAAGGGCTACTTAGAGTTTTTAGAAACTCAAATGAGGACTTTCGCTATATCTATGATAAGGCGATGAATTTTGCCAATGTTATCAATGATAAAAATATTGGAAACCTCACTCGTGGTTTAGTCCCTGATTCAGTCATAAAAACTTTTTTCTATAAAGACCTCGATTTAAAATATCCAGAAGATATGCCAAAGCTTCAAGTTAAACCACCACATCTATGGGGTTTTAAACAGAAACGATCTGCCGGTATTTTCTATGATGGGATAGCGAATGGTGATACTTATGCTTGGATGTTTGGAGCAGAGCTTTTTGCGAGTGATTCAGCTGAGCACCTAAGGGCCGTAATGCCAAAACTCATCCATATGGCGGATAATGTTCTTGGAAATCTTTTACCACCAAAATACCCATTTGATATTGATGAGCAACGTGTAAGTCGTGGTAGGATCATTGCGGAAAACCGTTGTTTTGGCTGTCATGGTGATCATAACCGAGACCTGCAAGGTTATCCTGTTTATACCGCACCAAAAGTCATTGATCTTCATAAGGTGAAAACTGACGCAGAAAGAATGCAAGGTTTTGATTTAGAACTGGAAGAGCTCGTGGCCAGAGGGAGCTTGAGTGATCTTTTATATTTTAATAAGGAAAATATTGGTAAAGGCTATTTTGCTCCTAAACTTTGGGGAGTGTGGTCTAGATTTCCTTATATGCATAATGCTTCCATCCCTAACCTCTTTGAGATCTTCACCCCTCCAAGTGAGAGACCTCTTGTTTTTGATATGATGGATGCAGGCGAAAAAGAGCGATTTGATGAGCGTAAAGTTGGACTAACGACTTATAACGAGCGCGACTATAAGAAAGCTCTAAAGAAAGCTATCAAAGGAGATAGAGATATTTATTATACGAAGCGAATTGGTCATAGTAATTCAGGCCATTATTTTGAATGGATGAGCGATTTTAGCGAAGAAGATAAACTAGATCTGATTGAGTTTTTGAAAACACTTTAAAAACTTATTTCTTTCCTTTGTTACGAGCGTTTTTAAGATTCTCTTGATACTGCTTTAAAATTTCAGGATCCATTTCTGTTGGGCTGATCTTTCGGATTGAGCTACGTGATTTTTCGTACTCAGCACATTTATGTTCACCGCCATCACCTTCAACCGGAATATTTTTTCTTCCGTCTTTAAGCCAAGTAATTTCTTTTCCGCAATAACGACAATGGGCCACAATATTCTCCTTCAATACAAAATGCTACCACTTCGACTTTGTGCACGGTGCACCTTGAATCCGAAATGATGAAAAACGTCCTTCTATTTGCGCTTTATATTGGCACGATTTTTGTAAATATAAAAGTCAAAGCAGGAGGTGCCAGTGAAATACAGAACCTTAAGTATAATTGCCTTTATGACTCTTTTGAGCTCTCAGGCCAAATTAGACTTAACACCTCCTTTTAAATTCAATCAAATCGTAGAGGTTGAAACTAATATGAATCGCGCTGAAGATCATGAGCTTATCCAGCTAGTTGAGGGTCCCCACCCCCAAAGGCCAAATTTTTTGAAGGAAATTGAACGAGAGCTCGCTTTTAGAAAACTTCCCTAAATCTTTTCGAAAGTAGATTAAAGCGTGAAACATATTAGAATCTACGTTGGCCGACTTATTAAGTCGGCCTTATTTGCATTCTAAGTAAGGTAATGTTTGAGATTTAATCTTCTCATAACGTTTTCTCCATCCCAAAATAAATAAATAAAAATTTTCTACATCGGATTCAAGGAGGAAACGGTTTGAAACTAATAGTAACTACTGCAATTTTAGGAATGCTATCAGTACCTGCTATGAGCTGTGATATTGATGGGAACACGGGATTTTTACCAGAAAACGATCTTAAAATCTCAATTCATGACAAATTTAGAAGTGATATGACTGAAGAGCGATTCAACGAAATAATCGATATCGCTGATAAGCACTACCGCCCAATTATTGAAGCAAAAGGCGGAAAGCTTAAATGGTCTCGTGATTGGACTAATGATACCGTAAATGCTTCTGCTCAAAGAACATTGTTTGGAACTTGGAAAGTCAATATGTATGGTGGGCTTGCAAGACACCCTCTTACAACTGATGATGGATTTGCATTAGTAGTTTGTCACGAACTAGGTCACCACCTAGCTGGTACTCCGACTAATTCTTGGCCAAATAACTGGGCATCTGTTGAAGGACAGTCTGACTATTTCGCAACTTTAAAATGTTTCAGAAGACTTTTTGAAAATGATAATAATGAGCAAATTGTTGCTAAAATGAACGCTCCACAAACTGTTGTTGATAAGTGTAATGCAAACTTCACTCTTCCAAACGATAGAGCTCTTTGTGTTAGATCTGCAATGGGTGGTTTATCTCTAGCTAGCCTACTTGGTTCTTTAAGAGGAAACTCAAACGTAGACTTTGATACTCCAGATACTAATGTTGTAAGTTCAACAAACTCTCGTCACCCTGAAGCTCAGTGTAGACTTGATACTTACTTCCAAGGTGCAATTTGTGACAAGCTAATCAACGAAGAAGTTGGTAAAGATCCTCTTGCTGGAACTTGTAACAGATCAGCAGGATACGAAGACGGGATTAGACCTCTTTGCTGGTATAAGCCTGCTAAATAATTTTTCTCTCAGAAAAATATACAATTAAAAGAAAGACCGGACTTAGTTCCGGTCTTTTTTTATTTTATTTTCCCATTCTTATGATGAGTGGATTTGAGTTTTTACTTACAGGTTTTGCCTGCCTATCGAGTGCAATAATTCTAAATTGATAGACTCCCCAACCTGGCATTTGCCTTGCCGGTAATAGTCGATAAACTCCTGATACACCTTTGTAAGACTGAACCCAAAGACCATTTCTTTTGTCTGGGGCCATACTATTGGGGTTACTAAACACTTGGTTAGGTTTTGACATTTCAATTGCAAAACCAACAGCACCAGGATGACCCGATACATCCAAATTGATTGGTATTAATTGGTTTGGGTTCATAGAATGGATCGTCGTCTGTCCGTTAACTGAAGGTGTCAACGCAATATCACCTGAAGTCGGAGGGGGATTTTGTCCACCACCACCTCCTCCTGTTGCGGCAGGTTTATACCAACAGAGAGGTCTTAATCCTTCTTCATCTTGAGCCTTGCGATTACAAGTTCCTTGGTCTGGATCATTCTGGCCAATTTCATCATCTTCACTCTTATAACAAACACCACCATTATAGTAGGTATCTAATCTACATTGAGCTTGGGGATGAGATTCAAATGTTTGAGAAACAACATTCTGATCAGGAGTTTCAAATTTAGGAGGATTATTATTGGCAAAAAGAGAGGCTGAACTCAAACCGGCCATCGCAACTCTCTTACAAATATCTTGATCATTTTGTGCGCTAAACTCATTTTCACATTTTTCTGCTACACTACTTGGAATATTTAAACTCCTCACAATGCTTGAGTTATCATCATTCATAAAGAGCTTTCTTAAACATTTCGTTGTGGCAAAATAATCAGATTGCCCCTCTACTGATGCCCACTCTCCACCACGATCTGAGTAGCGTGGGACTCCCCCAATATGATGCCCAACTTCATGGCAGGCCACGAGTGCAAAAGCATCAGCAGTTATAACTTGGTGGCGGGCCAAACCACCATACATATTAATGACAAAGGTAGATCCTTGCCGATTGGCAGAAGCATTTACAGTTCCATCTTCCCATAGCCTATTAATTTTTAGATTACCATTATATTGCCTAATGATAGGTGAATAGACTTGTTCCACTCGATCAAGAACTTCATTAAATTCTTCCTGACTAATACCACCACTAATGGACTTGTAATCCACATCAAGATAAAGATCATTTTCGGGAAGAAATCCTTTGCCACCAATACAGGCCATAGTTGTGGTCGAATAGACCATTAAAAACATCGGGAGTTTTTTCATGCAGGACTCTCTTTTTTTAGGTTTAAAACCCTATCGGAGAACTGCCCCTACGAATGATTTTGAAAATTGGCGATGGTAATGTTTTCCCCGAAGAATGCGTTCACAAGCACTTACGCAGCTTTCTTTCTCTTTTGACCAGTTAGAAGTGCGACTAAATCATTTAGGGCCAATGGTTTACTGTAAAGATAACCTTGCATATATGTGCAGCCAAAATCACGTAGTAAATTCCATTCTTGTTGAGTTTCAACTCCCTCAGCAATGATGGTTAAATCAAGTGACTTTGACATCTCTACAATTGAGCGAACGATACTTCTAGACTTAGGATCTTCCACAATTTTTTCAACAAATGACTTATCGATTTTAATATTATTAACTTCAAGGTTTGCAAGATAACTTAAACTAGAGAAACCAGTTCCAAAATCATCTAGTGCAACTGAAAATCCCATTTGCCTAGCTTTTTTGATCCATTCAAAAACAAAAGCACCCTTAAGAAGTTCTCTCTCTGTGATTTCGAGCTTAATTTCTTTCGGATCGATTCCATATTGCTGGCAAGTTTGTAATAACAGTTTAAACAAACTCTTATCGTGAAACTGTTTCGCAGCAATATTGATGCTCATAAACAATGGTCTTTTATAATTACTTTGTTTTTTGATCTTTGCGAAATCTCTAATAACTTGTTTTACAAGCCACTGCCCCAAAGGAACAATTAACGACGTTTCCTCGGCTATGCCCATAAATATATCAGGGCGAACCATCCCGCGAGTTGGACTATCCCAACGCATAAGCGCTTCAAAACCAGAAACCCCACCATTTTTGAAATCTAAAATTGGTTGGTAATGAATTAGAAATTCGTCTTCATCAAGTGCATCTTTAAGTGCCTTTTCTAGTTTTATTTTTTCAACAACTTCTTTATTCTTTTTAAGCTCTGAGAGCTTCACAACTTTACTTACTGAACTTCCAACTTTAGTTACTGAAAGCATACCTGAAGTTGTTAACTCCTCGCTCACTCTTAAAGAGTCGCGAAGCCTATCAATTAAAATTGAAATTAAAAAACGAACGATAGGATCTGCATCCTCTACTCTTTCATTAATTTGATTCTTAGAAACTTCAACCAATTCACATGGCTCAAGTGCCACAGCTGAGGCGGACCTATGGGCATTATCTAATACGGCCATTTCTCCAAAGAAATCACCTACTCCTAAAACTGCAATTGGTGTGGCATCAACTCCTCTACCAATTCTTAGTTCTACACGACCATGATCAATTAAGTACGCACAATTGCCCTTCTCTCCCTCGTGGAAGATAACTTCACCTTTTGCGTAAATTTTCTTATGAGTGTTTTTACTCAATTTAGCACCTCTTCAATATCTTATCGGTGTAGATGACAAAATCATTAGGGTTAAATTAAGAAAAATTCTCTGCCTGCTATTGCTGTTTTTCTCAGTTGAAGCGATACTTAAGGCATGGAATTTAGGGCACTTTTAATTCAGATCCGTCAAAACCCTGAAGTTTTGGCCGAGGAGCGCTTAAGTTTTGCCACGAGCGCAGGGCTTAAAATTGAGCAAGTTCATACTTTTAATGTATTTGATCATCAAAGTTTTGATTTTCACCTGCTAAAACCTTACAACTGTGCCTTTATTGGAGGCGCATCAGAAGCCTCTGTTCTTAAGCCGAATATCTACCCATTTGTTCCCAACCTAGAAAAGTTGATGATTGAATGTGCAAAAAATAATTTCCCAACCTTTGCTTCATGCTTTGGTTTTCAAGTGGCATTGCAGGCCTTGGGTGGTGAGATTATTCGCGATGAAGATAATTATGAAATGGGCACCTACCCCATGAAACTGACTCATGCTGCCGCAAACGATCCCGTTTTCAAAGGTATTCCCGATAATTTTATGGCCGTGTCTGTTCATCAAGAAAGGTGTATTAAAATGCCTGAAGAGGTAGAGCTTCTGGCCAGCACTGATCTATGTCCTCATGCCTTCAGAGTTAAAAATAAAGATTTTTGGGGCTTTCAATTTCACCCAGAACTAAATAAAGAAACTTTAATTTCTCGTTTAGCTGCCTATCAGGAGCAGTACACTGATGACTCAAACCACTATAATTCAGTAATTAGCACCCTGTCTGACACAGATGACGCTCAGCAACTGGTGAAAAATTTCGTCAGCTACGTGAAATTATTGATGAAGTAGACCAAAACTGTTAAGTTATGGCTTTGATTTGAGTACACTGACTTTATAATAAATTACTCTGAGAGTTTTACCATCGAAAATAAAATAAATTTTAGCGAATTCAACCTAGATAACAGTCTAGTAAACAGCCTAAGTCTAGCGGGCTTTATACAATCCTCTCCCATCCAGGAGCAAACGATTCCCCTCATTCTAGAGAGAAAAGACATCTTTGCTCAAGCAGAGACAGGTTCTGGAAAAACAGGTGCCTTTGCAATTCCGGTGATTCAAAATATCCTTAAAGACAAAGTTCTTGGCAGTTGTATCGTGCTATCCCCCACCAGAGAGCTTGCACAACAAACTCATAAGACCTTTGAAAAATTTGGAAAAGATATTGGGATAACTTCTGTTAGTGTTATTGGCGGTGAAAGCATGGGACGCCAACAAAAACTTCTAAGCGACGGTGCTCATATTATAGTAGGTACTCCTGGAAGGATTAATGACCTTGCTAGAAAACGCCATATCGATTTGAGAAAAGTTGATACGGTAGTTTTTGATGAGGCCGACAGATTATTTGATATGGGTTTCAAAAAAGATATTGAATACCTTCTCAATATCATACCAAGACAGCGTCAAATGATTATGATGTCTGCGACAACAAATCAAGAAGTACTCAGAACTGCTTATAAATTCAATTCTCACCCAGAGGAAATATGCCTCAGTGTAGACAGTCTTGTCGTTGAGAAGATTGATCACAGTCTTGTCATGATGAGCGCGGAAGAGAAGTTTCCTTATCTTGTGAACTATTTACGAAAAAATGATGTGGAATCATCTTTTATCTTTTGTAACACTCAAGTAGAGACCCATTTAGTTGGAGAATGGTTAAATAGAATGGGATTTAAGGCTGCGTTTATTTCAGGGAAGCTTGCGCAAACCAAAAGAACCAAACTTATCCAACAATTTAGAGAGCAAAAAATACAACACCTTGTTTGCACAGACGTTGCAGCGAGGGGTCTTGATATAAATAACGTTGAACTAGTTGTTAACTATCAACTTCCTAACGAAGCTGACAATTATGTTCATAGAGTTGGTCGAACTGGTCGTGCCGGAAAAAGTGGTATGGCCATTAGCTTATGCGCATTCGAAGACTGTGAAAACCTTGAGTCTATCAAAGAAACTATTGGCGAAGACATTCCGGTGACTCATGTAGAAGATAATGAGTTTGCCACAGATATATGCAAACGCCCTAAAATCGATTCGAGATCATTAAAATTTTTAGATAAAACTAATAATAAAGAGAAAAAAACAATGGGAAAAACCATGTCAGAAAAAGGAAAAAAAGTGAAACAAACAGCACCTGAAACTGCTAAAGCGCTTCCACCATTTTTGGTTACAGCAGAAAACTACGACGAGGCACTTGGTAAGGCCTTAGGTCACTTTAACATTGAAGACCCTGAGCTACTTGAAAACAAAGTCGTAAAGAAAACTGGTAAGAAATTTCTTATGTTTGGAAAAGAAGAAATTACTTATGAATTTGTAAAAAAAGCAAATGTAAAAAAGGCAGCCAAAAAAGCTCCTAAAAAGAGTGGAGAAAAGAAAATGAGTGCCCAAGACTCTAAAGCACCAACAAAAACTAAAAGAGCAGAAGCAGAGAGTATCGACTTAAGTGCAGTACCAGCAAAACTAGAGCCATTTATTCAAGAGCTTTTAAAGAAGATGGGACTTGATTTAACTTATGATATTGAAGTTCAAGAAAGAAGGTTGAAAGTCGATATTAGAGGTGAAGACATTGGTCTTGTTCTAACAAATAAAAAACAATTAATGTATGCTCTTGAGACTATCATGAGACAATTTCTTTTTAGAAAAGAGTTAATCACTAAGCAATCCCATCTATCGGTATACGCTCACGGAACAAATCCTAAGCCTGCAAAAGTTTCTCGCTACGATGAAGTTGAAGAGGATGATGAAGATAACTTTGGAAACCGTGAACACAATGGCGAAAGAGAATTTCGTGGTGCTGACTACGGAGAAGTTGAACACAAAAGACGTCCTAGAAACCGTAAAAATGCTAATGGAAATAGCAATGGAAATAGAAAGAATGCCAGCGGTAATAGAAGAAATGCCAATGGAAATAGAAACGGTAACAGAAACGGAAATTTCAAAAGAGGACCGAGAGATAATAAGCCAGTAAATCACACAGATGAATTTCTACAAGACATGGCCAGAATCCTTAGAGACCAAGTTCTCGAGGAAGGTGAAGCAAGAATGACAAAATCTCTTAATCCATATGAGAGAAGAATTGTTCACGAAACATTACATGATGATCAAAGAGTAAAGACAGAATCAGAAGGTGATGGAAAATTTAAACAAATCAAAATTTCAAAAATTTCTGCAGAATAAAAAAAGCTCCTTCGGGAGCTTTTTTTATTTAAAGCACGCCCGCTTCAACTTTAGTCTCTGTATAATTTCCCAATCAAAAGACGCCATGCTGTTTAAATCCTTTGGTCCTGCTTTTAGTTTAACTCTCGTTTTTGTCGGCCTATCCGCGAGGTCGTTTTCAGGAAAACTTATATGTCCAACTAAGTTATTTTCACTATCTACTCTCCCATCAAAACCAAAATAGAAGTCTTCAGGAACTCCCTGACTAAAAGGAGAATAAAAGCCAAGTTTGGTATCGATGGCCAAAGTTGATAGCTTTTCTTTGCATTCAAAGACACTTGATACTGCATATAAGTTTGGCTCTAAACTTTGTTTATATTCTAAAACTAATGCCTGACAGAGCTCTCGATCTTTCACAATTCGAACCTTATATCCTGTGTACAGATCACCAACTTGAACCAAGTTCGAGAAAACCCCAGCACTCTCAATTCCTTTGGGAGCTGTTATTTTCTTTTTCATTAAGTCTTTAAGGCAAGCTTCATCAGAAACAAGTTTAGGCTTTCCACCAGCACAACTCAGTAACAACAATAATATAAATGATCTCATTGCCTCATTATATGCTCAGCCCCTAAAAATATAAACAAGTGATTTGCTTCCTCATGACGAGTCTAAACTTACGAAATCAGTGAAAACATGACTACTATCATCAAGAAATTACGCAAGCTTTAGCGTATTCTTCCGATATAATAAGTCTATGAAGCGTTTAAGTTGGTTAATATTATTAATTTTTTATAGCTGTGAGCAAACAATCCAGGAAGTTGAAGTTGCACAGGAGCAAGATGATCTGCCCAAAACAGTATACCAGAACCCCGAGGTCAACCTCTCATGTAGTTATGCTCACTTGAGTGACGAACAAAGAACACCAAGAACAATTTCTGAAGCGGTTGATCTGATAAATCTACTTCCAAAGCCTCTCGAATTACCTTGTTTTCTTCGTGCTCTAAAACGCCCTTTCAAAATCAATTTAACAGATTCTAAACTTTCGGCCCAACCGGCATTTGATCGTCAGAGCCCACGTGTTTTTATATTTATAGACGATTTCATAATGTCAGTAACTGTGGATGGCAATGCATCTAATCTTTTAGAGTTTGGTGAGAAGACATCAGGACAAAACGCACTTCGTGGAGAAATTGCCTTTCCGCTTCAAGCTGATATTTCCTACGACTTACCCTTCGCAAATATCTATCGCCCTATTTCAGGAGTTACGAGTTGTAGTGGTTGCCATATGAATGAACAAGCCGAAGGCTCTGGCTTTAGTAATCAAATCTTAAAACCTCAACGAAAAATCGCTTGGGATGATTTTGATTATGAAAGATATTTATGCCAAGTAAATAATGATAACGCTGGCAGATGCCGTATGATTAGAGCATTAATGGCCTATGGGGAAACCATCGATTTTGATTTCCCCCAACAATACCCTACTATGTTTGAATCTTTCTAATTAGCTTCAATACGCTCGAAGTACCGACTCACACTTTCATAAGGAAGAGGAAGGCCTGCGCTTCTGAGGACTTGAATCATCGATTCTAATTTATCTTGATTTTTGTCCTGAATTTCAAATTCATGTTCAAAGGCCCAACTCGGAACAACCTCGGCAAAAGCAATTCCTTCATACTCTTTACCGGCAGAAGTAATAACTCTGTCACCAGAGGTTCCTTCCCACACTCTCGAGTAAAAACTTAAATGCGACCTAGGTATATTGGCCATATTAGCTGAGTAAGATTTATTCTTATAAGAAGCAAATTTTTGAATTTCTGAAGCAACTGAAGAAAGGTCTTCTGCAAGATTAGCTTTATTTCTTTTCGTTTTTATCACTGGAATTGATAGGTCAACTTGACTCAAAACTTCTGATGCGTACTTTCCATCTGTGATGATAAAATCAGGGTGAGTTTGAGAAAGAACTTCTTTTATTAAAGCTTCTCTATAGGATTTCGTCGCGCTCAAAGCTTCGCTCCATTCTGCTTCAGTTGCTCCATCCATTGCAAAAGGTAGAGTTTTGATCACGAGGTACTGATCATTAATCCCCATATCATTCATTAAATCTTGTAGGTATTGCCCGCGAGTACCAGTTAATGCCCTAGCAGTTACGATATCATCATGGCCAATTGGATCGGCAATTATAATCGCCTTGGGTTTATTAAAAGTTCCTCGGTAATGACCAAAATCAGAAACAGAAGGGTGCGACTTAACATTAAAGGCAGCAATTCCATCATCTTCAAAACTCATTTCTCGAGTCTTCTTTTCTTGATCTTCTTCGCATACTAAAAGGTCTATATTTGTTGATTGGATTGTCTTAATGACCTTTTCTTCTTTAATGCATTTTACTTCAGTTTTTGTTTTAAAAACCTCTTTTTCATCTAAGCTTGTGATCATCAATTTCGCTAATCTTTCACCTGGCCCACGATCGAATTTGTAGCGCTCTTCCTTCGATGAAGGCCTTGCAATAAATAACTGATTTGGGTTTATTCCAAAGGCGGGTTTTGCTTCTGTCATTTCTTTAATAGCTGCTTTAGAAAATCTACCACTATCTCTAGTTCCGATGATGACTACGTTTGCATTTCCACTCATTCTTCTAGCTGTTGATCTGGAAACCATTCTATTTTCAGGTGTTCCAAAATCATAAAACTCAGGACCAATATCAGATCTTCCATATTGGTAGTTTTCTCCACGAGCGTAAAAATTAATTTTGCCTGGGTCAGCTTCTATCTCCCAGCCTGCATCTCTATAAGGTTTTAGAACTTTTACATCTCTCATAACTCTAGCCGAGGCAGCTTGCAAACCCTCCCCATATGATTCAGCATCCATAACTGTTCTCGAAAGACTGCTAGGATGTGGAAGAGAGATCACTATGATATCATTCTCAATAGTACTTCCATCATTTAGTTTTAGGCCTTTAAGTGAGCGGGTTTCAATTCCATTAACCTTCATTGAATCTAAGTCATATCCTCCAAGTTGCGCCATATTTATAAGCCCTGAACCAGCTTTACCGCCCTTGGGAATGGCCACATTATCAAGGATTTCTTCTAAATTCTCTTTGAGCATTTTTTGTACAAGTTTTTGATCTTTTGGACTCTTGTAATCCAGCCCTCTTTGAGCGATTTGTTCATAAAGGTCTTTGCCAGATTTTGATAAAAGACTTGGAAAAGTATTATTTCCCCCCGCGTATTCTTCTTTGGTAAGGGGCACTCGGATAGTGTCCGCTATATCATGCATTCGTCCCTCTACTTCGGCCCCTTTTGACTTAGCAAAACTTGCTATTGAGTCTCTTGCAGCTCCTCCGAAAAGGACGATTAACTTCATAGACTTTTTATTATTTCTAATGATCCAATCAATTAAATCATTTCTCCATTGAACGATGGGACTAGATAAATCTTGAGAGATTAACCACAGATTATTATCTACCAAATTGGACATCCCCACTTTCGTTTCCCCATTTTTTTCGTAGAAATAAGGTGTGTTATAAACTCCATACTGCCCCTTAATTGTAAAAGCGTATGAATTAATAAAAGCAGCTCCTTCATTCACACCAAAATAATTAGCAAAATCTTGCGCCCTCCCTCCAAAGCCTGCAGTGGCCGGTCTGCCTGCGGCTTCAGCAATATGCGTTCCGTCTTGTCCTATGAATAAGATTTTTACTTTATTCTCATCAAGGAGCATTCTCCAAGGGATAGGTCCAAATGCTGGCCTAAACTTCTGTTTTCTTCCTATTATCTTAGTGCTGATCAGCGGAAAATTTGGGATTTCAGCAGTTAAATCAATTAATTCTTTGCCCATTTTTGACTTTGGATCAGGTCCCGCATCATACGACCAAATTGGCATTTGTGCGATCGAATGCATGCTAAAAAAAGTTGAAAATACTAAAGTACTTATAACTGCTGTTAATTTCATAAGTTGCCCCAAATTAAATTAATTGGTTCTTGATACCTGGCGCTATGTGAAATTTACACCTTCGTTGAAAAACTTACATCAACTGCACTGCGTCACTGCAATTAACTCTCCTTAACATTAATTCGATTTGGGCCTAAAATATGCACATGAGTTTAAAGTTATTTTTAACTTCATTTTTCCTACTCCTTTCTTTTTGCTCTTGGTCTCAAATTGAACAAGATGACAGCAAAGAGGAGGGAATTGAAACTAAAATTCAAGGCATTCACGAAAGCCACGCTGCTTTTGCTGTCATTGATATTGAATCTGGAAAAATCGTGCACTCTCATCATCCGGATCAGAAAATGATCTTAGCTTCTGTGAGTAAGGTATTCTCTTATTTCTTTGCTCTCAATGTACTCGGTCCAGAATATCGATTTGAGACAAAGCTTTTTTACACCGGAAAAATTGAAAAAGGAGTACTTAAAGGTGACCTCATTTTAGAAGGTGGTGGAGATCCTTACTTAGGAGCTCCTCATTTATTGGCCATGGCACACGAATTAAAACTCAAGGGAATCAATAAGGTAGAGGGTAAATTTCTCGTCGATGGCAGTGCACTTCAAGAGATTGAAAGTGTTTCCACTTTAGGACTGACAGATCAACCTGATAACCCTTCTATCTCTGGCCTGAATGCTGAATTCAACCGCTATGAAATTTGGTCTAAAAAGAGCTTAGTTTATCCTCCTGTTGATAATCTTGTCATCAATCGAGTGAATCGTTCCGCGTATGGTCTTCGCTTTGGGTTTGATAAAATTGCAGAAAATAAAGAGTATTGGAATCAACATCTTCGTGAATACATTCCTTCAATCGAAGCGATTCCCACCAAAGATAGCGCCCTCTATACAGGCAATTACTTCAAACTTCTCTCTGAAAGACTGGGCCTCTCGCTACCTTCTCCTGAAAAAGGAAAGCGTGGAGAAAAAGCCAAAACTTTATACATTCACAAAAGTATCCCACTTGAGAGACTTGCCGAGCTGGGACTTGAGTTCAGTAATAATCTTATGGCCGAGTCCATACTTATGACCGCCGCAAAAAAAATCAACACTCTTCCTCAAGATAGTAAGATTTCTGCTCGTACGATGGTCGAATGGTACAAGAAGAAATTCCCTGAAATTAAATGGGACGATATTCAATTAATTAATGGTTCTGGTCTTACCGTCTTTAACCTGATTTCAGCTAAAAATATGGCACTATTTATGAGGGCCATTTATCGGGAAAAAATCGGTAATCGAAGCTTTATGAGTTACCTCTCTATTAATGGTCATAATGGTGGAATCCGCCGCAGGCTAAACCATCCCCAATATGCTTTCAAGCTATTTGGAAAAACGGGTTCTCTTTATTTTGTGAATAACTTATCCGGTGTTCTAATTGGAAATTCAGGTAAGATGTATTCCTATGCATTCTTTACCACTCATCATAACCATAGAGGAATACTCAGTGGGGATGATCCAAAACAAAAAAAATTCCTTAGGCGCAAAAGCGGAGAATGGAATAACTTATCGACCAATGCGATGGACGCACTTCTATCAGCTTGGATTGAAGAACTATAAATGGAAAACTTTATGAAATTGACCGCCCTACTTATTTTTTTTAGCTTAAATCTCTCTGCGCAAGATAAAGAATTAAATAAAGAAAAGAAACCAGAACCTAAACGCTGTGATTTTGCTCAAGTCATAGTCGATCATATCTATAACGAGGAATGGGAGAGCTTAATCCCTTATTTAAATTTCCCGCTAGACCGTGCATACCCACAAAAGTCCGCCACTCAAGCAGAATACAAGAAAGAACCTCAACAATTTTTTACTGCTGATATGTTTGGCAAAGGATACGAGATTATAGAGCGTGATAATAATTGCGTAATTAATAAAGGTCTTATCTGGATTGATGGAGAGACAAAAAAAATAATTAAAATCAATCATGAAACCAAACCCGCAAAAGAAAAAAGAATGGCCTATACCCTAGACGAATTAAAACTAGCGCCGCCTAGTTGGAAAGACTCTGTCGTTCAACTTAGCTGTAATATGGGAAAACATACCTACATTGTATATAAAAATAAGGGTAGCTATCTGTTATTGGTAACAAAAGAAAACAAAGTGGTGGAAAATCTCGAACGAGGTTTGTTTAGAGTAGATGACTCTGGAATCAGATATTTTCAGTTCAATCAAAATGATTCCACTATCACTATGATCGATAATATTCGAGAGGGAGGCTACTATATAAAGCTAGGCTCCCCCAAAAGTAAAAAAGACGTAAAGTTTTTTAACTGCTTAGAGGCGAATTCCTGATTGATATTTTTTCTTACGACTTATAAGTCCTATTAACCAACCTAAAAAAAGTACCCCGCCACCGGCCAAGAACCACTTAATATAGTAGGTGTTCACTTGTGCCTCTAATTGAGACACTCTTTCAGTTTGCCTCTCAAGCTCTATAACTGTGTTATCATAGCGCTCTTTCAAGCCGATATAATCACTTGCCCCCTCTTTAAGTTCAGTGAAGTTGCTTTGAGTTTTATCTAATTTAGTTTTTGTTGTTGTAAGCTCCGTTTGAGAAGCAGCTAGCTCTTGTTTCAATTTATTGATTGTCTCATTGAGCTCATCATTCTTTTCAGTTAATTTTTTATTCTGATTTTTCTGATACTCATATTTTAAGGTCGCCGGAACATCTTTTGTTAAGAATCTATTTAAAATATATCCTTCATCCCCGTCTGAGTCTTTTACTTTAGACCATTTTTCACCTTCTTCAATCAAGGTGAGTTTTTGATTGGTCTCAACCATTTTTATAATCTTATTATCAGTTCCTGGACCTGTCCTAAAGGTCACCTTCTGGATTCCATCCACATAACGGTTTTGAGCGATTGCTGAAATACTAGCTACAGATAATACACAGATAAATAAAATATATTTCATAAAATCTCCTAATGCTTGCAATACTACCCACTTGGCACTTTAATGGCCACTTTTTGGCTTTGCATTACAGGCAGAATCTGCGAGCACAGTCTTTTGGGCTAAAACCTTAATTTCTAATCCCGATTAGGCAAACTCAAGAATGAACGACTAACTAAGGAGAGATTATGTCAAAATGGAGCGCAAAAGTTGATGTGAAGTGGACTGCAGAAGCACCAGCAACAGATAAATGGGACTGGCTTAAGGACTGGCCTGAAGTAAAATGGGCATGGTCTACGACTGGAGATTGGGATATGACTTTATGGGTTGATGTCGCAACACCAGATGAGCTAGAGAAATTTGTCCATAATAAGCTTAGAGCGAAAAACTGGGTTTCTGAGACAAAATCTACATGGACCAAAGAAGTCTGGAATTGGCAAGAAGCTGCATAATATCAGTAATTTATACGATCAGTTTTATCTAAGTGGTGATAGATTTATTCAATTAGATTTAATCTCTGGAATAGATAAAATCAAATAAAAGCTACGGAGGTAAAACATGATCGTACTAGAACAAGACAATTTAAATGAAATTTTAGCTTCAAACAACCAAGTGGTGGTTCAATATGGAGCAGGATGGTGTGGAATGTGTAGAATGGTAAAGCCACAATTCGAACATCTTTCCAAGCAAACAGAAGGTGTGACTTTTGTATATGTTGATGCTGAAAAATACCCTACTTCAAGAGAGTTTGCTGAAGTAAAAAACCTACCAACTTTTGCGGGTTTTAAAGATGGTAAGCTTGTGGCCAACAAAATGGGAACTAAAAAAGAAACTATCCAAGAGGTATTAAGTGCGGTTACCGGTAATTAAATCCGTCGTCGAATTCATTGAGAAAAACGACGAAGACTATATTATTGAAACAACTGAAACACTCGAGCATATTTCTCAGGCCAAAGGTATCAAAGATGAAGAAATTGAAGTCATCGGAGAGCTTTTGTCCAATATGTTCGGGGCCCTCGAAGTTTATAAAGAAATGAAGGCGGGAAAATCTCAAAAAGATGCCTTAAATGAATTTATGAAACGAGTGATGGGTTCAATCGACACCTAAAAAAAAGCCTGCATAAAGCAGGCTTTTTTTATTAATTTTTTTCACCATTCAATCGAAAAGCTTAAATGATCAAGGTAAGCCTTCTTTCTCTATTTTTTATTTTTATAAGCTGCTCGATTCAGCAAAAAAGATTCCCAGCATCTTATTCAATTTGCGATGATGTTTACAACGGTAATTTCCGAAAACAAAACTCTCTCTCAAAAGAAGAGGGTTTAGTAGATCATTTTTTTCTTAAAAACCCTGATCAAACTGGTGGTGTCAAATATCAAATAAATTTTGAAAGAGTTGAAAATTTTGTGGAGTCGCTACCCTCAAAATATAATAATGAACTAACAGTGACAAATATAGGTCATTACGATGGCATAGCTGTCAAACGAATTGATATTACAGGTTGGGGACAATCAGAAAAAACTAAAGTTATTATCACTGCAGGTGTCCATGGTAATGAATCAGCGGGTGTGGCCACAGTGGTGAATGTTATAGAGCGAATTATTCATGATCCCTATATCCGTACCAATTTCGATTTCGTGATTTTTCCCTACCTAAACCCAAGAGGCCTAACCGATAATATGCGTAGACTTGGAAACAATATAGACCTCAACCGAACCTTTCCCGGTGGAAAATCTCCTCAACAAAAAATTACAGAAATGGTTCGAAATAATTTAAAAGACGAGAGCTTTGATTTAGGACTAGATCTTCATGAAGCTCCATTTAGAGAGCATTTTTTTGTGATCAAAATGCATGAGAACGATAATGGTTTAACTTCAGCTGTTCTCGCTGATGTGCCTCAAGAAGCTCTTGTCACCGCCAAAGATAATATCTATCCGGGAGCTATGTACCAGGCATCAAAACCTGGAGAGCCTCCTCTCAAAAATCCCAAAAAAGTTTATACGCTTTATGCTCCAGGGGAAGTTTCATCGGCGAACAGAGGTACAGTGAAAGGTTTCTTCCATGATGAGCTGAATGTAGAGAATGCTTACACGATCGAGGCGCCCGGCCAATATGGCCTAGCAGAAAAAATAGAAATATACACAGATATCGTTCAAGGGTATTTATTTCAATTTAAAAAATAATTATTTGAACTTATTAATAATCACTTCTTTCACGTCACGATGCACGTATTGCTTGATCTCTTCGTGAAGCGAAGCCAGCTCTCTAACTATGGTTGAACTAATAGTTGCATAATGGGGCTTAGTAAACATACATAATGTCTCAATATTTTTAGCAATCCCTCTGTTTCCAATTGAAAGTTCATACTCGTATTGAAAGTCACTACTTGAACGCAAGCCTCTTATCAGACAATCGGCAGAAACGTCTCTCGCGTACCGTGCAACAGCTCCCTCTACTTTATCGATAACAACATTTTTAAGACCATAGTAGTCCACATATATTTGCATCATCTGAGTTTTCTCATCGTCAGAAAAAAGTGAGGACTTGTTGGGATTAGTGGCAAAAACCCAATAGAGTTTATCGAATTTCTTTGCGGCCCTCATCATAATATCTGCATGCCCCCAAGTAGGAGGATTTGCAGAGATTGCATATAACGCTATTTTTTCTTTCATAGGAATATTTTAAAACAAACTAAGTTGATCTCCAAGCCTTAAAGAGTCAAAGTTTTTGTTTTGGGCGATTAAAACATCATCAGCAATTGGCTTAAGTTGTTTTTCAATATAATGATCGTAATCAAGATCTTTTGGGTCATTCTGAACGGGCTCAGGTCCAAGTCTGGTCATCATATAACTGATTTCTTTTAGCGGATAAGGTCCTTTATGATCAACCTTAAGTGCTGCACGAACATGCACAGGAACATTCTTAGTGTATTCATGAGCGGGCTTAGAAAGCCTCTTTGTATAGATAAGATCGTTATCGTAACTTCCACTTTCTAATCTTTTGATTTCGCTTCTAATAAATTCTTCAATATCTTCGCCTATAAAATACTTCTCATAAAGCTTAGTTTGAAACTCTCGTGCAAAGCTGGTCCAATCAGACCTGACAGCTTCCATCCCCTTAAACTCAACTTCACCACTAATCATTCCAACATATCGTTTTTTGGCTGCACCTTGACCTGAACGCATCATCGGGAAATAGAGTTGATCGAACTTCTTTTCGAATTCACATTCTAGTTTTGATTCCACTTGAAATTCGCTCTTAAGAAGCCTTGAGAGATAGGAATCTAAATCACTTGTAAGCTCATTTGGATCTCCACTTCCTTTAACAAATAACGAATCCGTATCACCATAAATCACCTCTAAACCACGATTTTCAAAAAAATCTTTGGCACTCATCAATAGGTAATGTCCCGTAGTGGTAATCGCTTGGGGAAGATCAGCGTGATAAAACCTAGACCTCGTCGAACCCATGATTCCATAAAAACTATTCATCAGAATTTTAATGGCCTGACTGAGAGCTTGATTACGGTTTTCTTTCGCTAAGGCCCTCTTTTCAAATAAATTTTCTAATATTTTAGGAAGTATACTCTCCGATTGAGAGAAACGAAAACCTTCTGGTGTTCTAATTGGATTTTTATCATTTTCAATAAGCGCCAAAGGACAAATATTAAATGTTCTAATGATTGAAGGATATAGGCTTTTAAAATCAAAAACCATCACCTCTCGGTGGAGTCCCCCTTTCGGAGTCATCACCATTCCTCCACTCGCGGCTTCCTCGCGTTCAATTTCTGAGCGATTAGAAGCAACAAACCCTCGACGGTGAAACAACGGGAGATAAATAAAATCAAATGCGGCAGTTGATACATTTAACCTATCGATCGCCAGGCCCGTGATTAGACTTCTTTGCTTTAATAGGTCGACGATTTGCAGCTTATCAAAAATATCTAATACCAGCGTGCAGTCCAGTAGGTTATACTTGGCCAGAGCTATTTTATCTTCTCTAAAACGCCTTTCAATTTCTTCAACTTTGCCCCCATCAGAAGCAATGTCTTTTCCTATTCCTAGAACTTCTTGGGCAACAGTTTCTAACTTAAAATTTGTAAACTGATAAAAAGCACCTCGCAATGTAGGAGGACCATCGATAACCACTCGCCCTTTCATCTGAGCAAAATGACCTGCCCCTTGCCTATAATCAAGCTTCGCCTCATCGGCTTCATTACCAATTTTTAGTTTTAACCCAAAACTGCGGCATTTATTTTCTAAAAAATTTAGATCAAAACCTATAACATGCCATCCACAAATGAAATCGGGATCTAGATTAGAAATTTCCTGCATAAAGTCCATGAGAAGACTCTTCTCTGTAGGATAAAAAGTAAGCTTGTCGTGTACTTGCCTTGCTTCATTTGCAAGCATAAGTACATTTTCAAAAACCTCACGGCCTCTTCGCATAGAGTATGCTATCGAGTATAACTCGCCTCCGACACCCGTTTCGATATCTAAACTTAAGACTGAGAAATCGAATTTTGCTTTTGAAGGTCTTATTTCTGGGTTGTGAAAAACCTGCAATTCACCCTGCTCTCGAGATGCTCCTTGAAACTCCAATTGAGAAAAAATAAAGCGTTCCATGAAAAACCTCTCAGTCAAAGAGACATCGATTTCAAAGGTTCTAATTCCTTTTTGTTCGCAATATTTTTTGGCCTTTTGAATACTAGATAGATCCGCTAAATATATGGCGTCTACATTTTGCTTATTGGGAGCTGAAAGCTTTACTGGTTTACGGTCAAATTGGAATTCGTGAGGTGAAAACTCACTGTGAGTGGGAATAAAGAATACATGCTTTTGATTTTCAAATACGAGCTTGTACTTCTGATTTGCCCCTCTGACATAACAGACAATATTAATACCAGCACTTCCCTGCTCGAGATGAGTAGTTAAAATAAATCCTGAATGAATTGTCATCTATTCTACAAAGAGCCCGAAAGACTTTGGTTGAATGGACTATAAAAACCTTCAGTCAAAGTTTTTTCAAGCACAAACGAATAGTCTTTGAATTGACAGATATCCCAAGAACCACCTTCAGAGTCAGTTCCGATTATAGTTGTGGCCCCGGCATCAAAACAAGAGCTATAGCCGATACGGGCTGACTCTTTATATGCTTTCATTGCAAACGTGTCGCGTGAGAAATGAAAATGTTGAATCAAACTAAGAGAGCCGATTAATGAATTATTATAGCGACAGAACCCAATATTATCGTCAGCTGGTTTTGTAATATCTAGAGACCAAAAACGACCACCGTTTAAATTACAAACTCTAATTTGGGGGTTTCTTTGAGCAAAAGCCGAAAAACTAGATAAAAACATCAAAATCATTAATAATTTCATAGCAAACCTCTTGAAATTGATTTACCACAATTTAATGATTTTGCCAGCTTAAGCTATAGCTCTATAGTAATTTCAGGAATGTCGTTTCCGCGGTGACTGGCCACTCGGTAAACGAGAGATACTTTCTTAACTTCGTTTCTAACCTTAAGACTAATACTCCCAGCACAATAATCTGTTCTGTCACCAAAAAGAGTGTCTTCACTAGTACGCTGAAGAGGATCACTCGTCGTCCTGACTTGCAGTCCATAAATTTCTGATATCGACTTGGCGTCCTCTTTTAGAATTCCCTCAAAGAAATCAACACCTTGTATACAGTCAGAACCTTTTTTATAGTTTGATTTTAGGTTAATTTGGTCATAAAAATCAGATTGAAGCGCTAAGCAAGTACCCATTTTAGTTAGGGTTTGTTGGCAAATTGCATCCGATGAAGCGAAAATATTTAAGCTAAGTACAGATAAAACAAATATTTTAATAATTGCATGAACCATACTTTCTTTTACCAAAAGTTAAGACGCAACGCAATACTACACCTGCTTTTTGGTAAGATTTACATGCGTGATCATCAAATATACACATAGGGGAATCAACCCATGCCCCACCCTATAAAGGCTTTCAGCCGCCCATTGGTGAGAGGTATACCAAAAATTGTCCCAATCTACATGGGCCAAAACTCTGGCACTAGCAGTGGCGAGCCCCCAAAAAATCATAAAGCGAAGAGCATACTTATCCAGTGGAGGTAGAAAAAGAAAGATTGCGCATGCAATATCAATTGAACCCGCCATGACCAGTATATCAATGGCCGTTTCTTGGCTAACCGAAAAGACGTTAATAAGCATATCTATAAAAGGTCCCGGCACAGGGTGAAATCCTACCGCAAATAAAGCATGTCCTACAAATGTTAACGAAATTGAAAGTTTAGTGGTAAAAATGAGGTTTCTTCCAAAACGCTCTTTTGTAACTAAGAAATATAAAAGCAGAGGAATCCACCATTGCAGAGCATGTTCAATAAGCATTCCGATATAAAAGAACTTACTCATAAACTGCAACAAGAAGACGAAACCTAAAATAGAACTTGCAATCACAAGTGCTATTTTAATTTTCTTTAATAGCTTTTCACTGAGAATTAGAAAGCCCAAAACGAAAAAAAAGATACCGATGACTTGGGAACTTAAATTAATAAAAAAATCTAATTTTTCTGAGGTTACATAGCTCTGCCAACTCACACCAAAGCTTTCAACTATATGCTTCAATAGCCCTTCATTCCAAAGAATGGTCCTAAAAGGAATATCTTTAAAAAAGAACTGCCACCCACGACCAATCAAAAGAAGTGAACAACTGTATTGAACTAATTTAAAGATAAGGGCCATAACCTAACGCCTTGGCAGTAGTTCTAAAACAGTGCCACCTTTAGGTTGCCAAAGATCAATATTTTTAGGCATTGAAAATCGATCTTCTTCAGAAAGTTCTTCAACAAAAGAGGCGTTATCAACTTTGACTGTTCTTACTTCCATTTTTGATTGATCAACGAAGATCCATTTAAACTGGTTAAAACTACCGGTATCTCTGGTCCATGATTTTAAATCATTAGCGGCACGTAGAGGAGCGCCCCAACAGCCCTCTCCTACAAAAACTGTTCCATTTACGTCATCTCTAATGAATCCCTCATCACTTGATGCTGAAAGATCTGGTCGTATTGGATAAGTCGACTTTACGGTATGGGCGTCTGATTCAACTACGAGGTCCATTCCATATTTATAAAAAAGTGGAGCCCAGTATGTGTAAGTATTAGTTCCTTCTTTCTTTTTTGAAACATGAGGACGGATTGGCTTATGATAAATGGCCAATTTCCAGATTGCATCTTGATTTTTTTTCAAGTCCCCTTCAAACCAATTGGTTTGATCGCCAGCGATTGCAGCCTCGCTATTTAGGACATAAGTTCTTATTAAACCACTGGCCACAGTGAAGGCATAATAGTTTGAAGCAGGGAGATCAAAAAGCTCTTCTAAGATAAAGTTACCCCTTTCGTGGTTTCCTCTAGCCGCAACTATGGGAGTGACTCTCCCATCTTCAGTGATCGTCATCTGCCAATCCTCTAGCCATTCATGCCACTCAGGTCCAAATCCAAGGTTCGTCATGTCTCCACCAAAATAAACGAAGTGAGGTTTAAGCTTGGCCACTAATAAATTAGCCGCTTGCCTCGGTACACGATTATTTCTTGAATCTCCACCCGCCACGATTGATATTCGACTATTTATGTCTTCAGGAAGAGTATGGGTATAAAATCTACGGCTTACCCCGAAACTATTTTTTATGACAAAATAATATCGTGTATTAGGCTTCAAATCATTAAGCCTAACAAAAGAAGACTTAACTCCTTTATAGTCTGTTGTTTTCTGAACTTGAATTTTATGGGGATAAGCTTCAAAGTTTTGTCCGTGATCCACTTCACCAAATGCAATTACATCAGCTTCATCACTTTTTGGAAAATACTGCCAACCGATTCTAATATTATGGGCCGGGTCTTCAATGAACATCGCTCGAATCTGATTCGGTACTCCAGCTCTGGGTCCTGTATATTTACATGAATTAAAATTGATCAATGAAAATAAAAATAAAAATACTATCATGGTCTTAGCTTTCATCCGTGAAACTCCCTACACGCCCATTATACCTAACCAAAACAAGATTAGATTAACAAAAGTGCATCAGTCAGGTTTATTGAATTGTTAAAGTTAGCCCAGTTGCACCCTGAGTACAATCATATTGCCCCTTCCAAGATCCACTAATGGGTGTATTCTCGGAACTGGACTCTCTTCTCAGCGAGAATTGCTTACAGCCTTGAAATTGAATTCTTCCGGTAAAGAAGTCCTCTGAAGCTTCAACTTTCCCCCCAAGAGGAACCATCTCATAATTTGCAGGTTGATTGATCCATTCTGTCCCACCCAAGAATAATTTCCCACTGGCCTGGTCATAAGTTCCACTCATTCTATAGGTTCCAGAAGGAATAGCAGGATTACTTGGAGTTCCGTAAAAATTAAACAAAGCGGTTATATTGTATTTAGTAGGTTTTGGTTTTTCTACTGGAACTTCTTTTACAACTTCTACTGGCTTTTCAACAATTTTCTCTTTAATGATTGTCTTAGTAACAACTTTAACTTCTGGAGTTGGAGCATCAGAAGTTTTTTGTTGTGACAATGAAATAAAGATCATAACAAATAATAGATCCAACAGTGATGTCAGCTGTACAACTGGTTTTTTTCCTATTTTAAACTTTCCAGCTCTCATTAATTATTGGCCAAGTGGATCTTAGAGATGATTCTTTTATAGTCCATACTCTCATTAATAACTCTTTCGATTTTTGGCTGAAATGTACTTTCAATAACCATAAATATAACTGAAAACAAAATTCCAAAAATTGTCGTATCCATTGCTAAAACAAATGCGCTTGATAATTGAGTCACATCAAATTGACCACCTGATGAAAAAGCTGTTTGAGCAATGGCCAAAATAGTTCCAAGTATACCAAGCAGAGGAAATACTTGAACAATAGTAGACATCACACTAGCAAACATTTCTATTTTGTAGTGCCTAGTATAAAATGGCCTTTGCGATACCTTAGAAGCATTTTTTATAAACTCAGCACGTAATTCTTCGTTTTGAGAAACCTTTTGTCCCATATAATCGAGAACAGATTCAATTCGCTCATGTACACTTTGAGTAGAGTCTTTATCAGGTGCATCTGCAAAACCTTTTAAAAGATTATCCGAAACATCCAAAAGTACACTTTGATGTTTTTTCATCATGATAAAAATATTGATAACTAAGAAAATTTCCACAGCGACAAAAAGGTAGATAATACTAAAAATATGATTGGTCATAAAACCAAAAACACTTTGAATGATTGAGGAATCCACAAATACTCCTTATAAGTTTATAAGGATATTTTAACCTAAGTTGTGAAAATTTCTAGAAGAAGGAATTTTCCTCTTGGCTCATTTCTTCGACCTTTTTCTCTACTTCAGAAAAAGGAATATCTTGAAAATTATCGTTTTCGGAAGCAATCGTTCTATCACCTTTAACAGGCAGGTAAATCTGTTGACCAATCTGTAGCTTTTTAAGGTCTGACTTTTTTAATCCATTTTTCCACATAATCAAATGAATTGGATTTAAATGCTTCTTGGTATGTTGGTACTCATAGATGTTCTTATACCCCTGAGAACGCAATATACTACTGATACAATCTCCCTTTTTAACAGTATATAGTTTCATTTTTTGAGATTGATCAAACTGGATATAGCTTGATTGAGCGAATACATTGAAAGAAAAAAATAAGAGTCCAAGAAACTTCATTGGACTCTTATCGTAATTTGGACTGAATTTCTTAGTTCTTTGTGATTAAAAAATACTTTAGTCGGCTATATTAACGACAAAGCTCCTGCCACTCATCTACACCAAAATTAGGTTGAAAATAGTAAAGAGGAAGTCCGCTTACCCAGGGAACTGCAACTGAAAATATTGGTCCGTCATAAACCACATATTCACCTTCGGCCATCGCTCTTGGAACATAATCCCCCGCATCTCCTAATATAGATCTTGTTCTTAAACGATAATTCAATCTTCGAAAACTTCCATCTTGGTTAAGGGAGACATTTTGGTAGGCATAGAGATAGAAATGTTCTAATGAACAAATTCCATATTGATCACAATATCTCATCTGACCCGAACAAGTTTTGGTTACTGAATCTGCAAAAGCAGAAAAACTAAAGAGCATAAAAAGAATAAGTATTTTCATGCCCTAAGTATATAAAAGAATTCTTTAATTAGAAGTCGGCTAAATTTTCTATTTCAATATCTGTATAGTAATGCTCAACAATTTCTCGGTAAGTCTTATTGTATTTTTTGGCCATCATCATCGCTCCCCATTGAGAAAGTCCCACATGATGTCCCCAGCCATTACCTTTAAAGCTAACAAGTTCAGTATCATTTTTTTCTATCTTAAAATGATAAGCTGGAAAATTAGACCATCCTAGAGCCGAACGGAGTTTTACAAAATTAAGTTCTGCGATAGCGCCAGATTGTTCTAAACTAAGAGTTTTTACCGAGCCAAATAATTCATTTTCTTCAACCGATGAAAGAGTATAATTTTTATTAACCTCAAAGCTTTCTAATTGCTTTTTAGTATGAGAGGAGTCTTTTAATTTTTTTATTAAGTCTTCTTTTTTCATGTCCTCTGTGGTCCATTCAACGACCCAATGACTTCTTTGTGGCATCTCAGCTTTCAACTCATCTCTTGAAAAAATCTCTTCTTGACCTTGGCAAAATCCGACTTCTCTTCCAAAAATATTCTTTGCTGAATCAGTCCTCCCACCACTATAAGCGTGAAAAAACGCTGTGATAACTTTTCCTTTATGAGTCATCACCTCACCTTTAGTTTCTTTAATTGCTTGATCCGTTTTTGCAGTTGCAGCGCTTATTCCCGCATAGACTTGAAAACGAGCGGTATCGTCCACATCAAAATATGTCCTTTTAGAAGTTACTTTGTGATAATAAGCATAGCTTCTCGCCGCCAGTGTTTGAGCCTTTAAAGTTTCAAGCGGCCAGCTTGCCATGGATTCTTTGGGGACGACTCCTCTTAAATAGTCTTCGATATCAAGTGTATTTATAATCATGATTCCATCGTCATAAACCACAAATTTAAAATTTCCCACATAGCTATGAGATTTTGATTCATTTCCCTTGCGAAGAATTTTTATGGGCCTATGAGAATTAATCTGAAATTCAGAAGTAATATAACTTGTTCCGCTAGTGCCAATCTTAATTTTTCCTTCAACTAGACTTAGATCGAGTTGATTAAATTTTTTCCCAAATAAAGTGATATCATCACCAAGAAGTTTTACCTCAGTCTTTATATCCTTAGTTCCATGTAAATGGTCATTCTTTAAAGTATGAGGAAATACTTTTACCCGAATAAGATTAATGACAGGAAGGGTTTGGCGGTTTTTTGGAAGATTCTTATTTAGATCTCCACCTTTAACCAATGGAACGCTGAGCGGAAGGTCTGCGTCTGGAATACTTGAACTTGAATACAATAGCTCTTGTGAAGCCTGCGCTCCCGATATCGTTAATACACTAAAGCTTAAAACCAATAAGAGCTTATTTAGACTGAGCATTATGACCTCCGATAACATCTGCATAGCAGATTTTTATAAATCAGGGTAAATCTTGGAAAATTTTACTCAGTGTGAAGAAAGCAGGGACCTACAAAAGGTCCCTGATATTAGCCTCTTACAAAAGGCTATTGATAATTTGATTGAAAGTAGCAGAAGGTCTCATCGCTTTTTCTGCAAGTTCAAAATTAGGCTGAAAATAACCGCCGATATCTACAGGCTTACCTTGAACAGAGTTTAGTTCTTCTAAGATTTTCGCTTCATTTTGCTCTAGTTGATCAGCAATTGGAGCAAATTTCTCGACACCTTGATTAGCAAGAGCTCGTGCCCAATATTTCGCTACAAAGAAATGAGAAGCTCTATTATCATTCTCCCCTGCTTTTCTTGATGGAGCGTTATTATTTTTCAGGTATAAACCATTCGCTTCATCTAGACCTTTTGCTAGCTCAGCAACTTCTTTACTTCCAGACTTACCAGCAAGATCCTCAAGAGAAACTGCAAGTGCAAGAAATTCACCTAGTGAATCCCAACGAAGATGATTTTCTTCCATAAATTGTTGAACATGTTTTGGAGCTGATCCTCCCGCACCAGTTTCATATAATCCACCTCCAGCTAGAAGGGGAACAATTGATAACATCTTCGCACTTGTACCAAGTTCAAGAATTGGAAAAAGATCCGTTAGATAATCTCTTAAAACGTTTCCTGTAATTGAGATGGTATCTTTACCCTCTTTAACTCTTTGACAAGTAAACTTAGTCGCCTCGATTGGTGCCATGATGTGGATATCTAATCCATTTGTATCATGATCTTTTAGGTAGGCTTCAACTTTTGCAATTAAACTTGCATCATGAGCTCTATTTTTATCTAGCCAAAATACCGCTGCATTACCAGTTGCTTTTGCTCTTTGAACACCAAGCTTAACCCAGTCTTTAACTGCAATATCTTTGGTCTGACACATTCTCCAGATATCTCCGGCATCCACAGTATGCTCCATTAGAGTTTCACCATTAGATGCTACAACTTTTACTGTTCCAGCAGTTTCAATCTCAAAAGTCTTATCGTGAGATCCGTATTCTTCAGCTTTCTTGGCCATCAGGCCTACGTTAGAGACATTCCCCATTGTCGTTACATCAAACGCTCCATTTTCTTTGCAGAACTCAATCGTCGCTTGATAAACCCCTGAGTATGAACGATCTGGAATTAACGCTTTGGTGTCGTGAAGTTTACCATCTGCTCCCCACATTTTCCCAGAAGACTTAATCGCTGCCGGCATTGAAGCATCTATAATAACATCACTTGGAACATGAAGGTTTGTAATACCTTTATCTGAGTCTACCATTGCAAGCTTAGGTCTTTTGGCATAACAAGCCTCAATCGCGGCCATGATTTCATCTTTTTTGCTGCTCTCTTGGATCTTTGCAAGCATAGTTCCTAGGCCGTAATTTGGATTGATAGATAAAGCTTCAAATTCATCAGCATATTTATCAAAAACTTCGCTAAAATAACTTCTGATAGCATGGCCAAAAATAATTGGATCACTCACCTTCATCATGGTGGCCTTCATATGAAGAGAAAGAAGTACATCTTCATTTTTTGCAGCTTGGATCTCTTTATCGAAATAAGAACGAAGGGCTTTCACACTCATGACTGAAGAATCAATAACTTCACCGGCAAGAAGCGATAAACCTTCTTTTAAAGTTTTTGTTCCTGCACTTGTTTCCAATACGATATTAACTTTATCAGCTGCACTCATTGTATGAGATTTTTCCGAACCGTAAAAATCACCTTCAGTCATACTTGCTACGTGACTTTTAGAATCTCTCGCCCACTCTCCCATTCTATGAGGGTTTGCTTTCGCGAAGTCCTTGACAGGCTTTGCTACTCTTCTGTCTGAGTTTCCCTCTCTAAGAACAGGGTTAACCGCTGACCCCAAAACTTTTGCGTAGCGAGCTTTGATCTCTTCTTCTTTGGCATCTTTTGGATTTGCTGGGTAATCAGGAATTTTGTAACCATGATCCTGTAACTCTTTAATTGCAGCTGTTAGTTGTGGAACAGATGCTGAGATATTTGGAAGCTTAATTATATTTGCATCTGGAGTAAGCGTCATCTTACCTAATTCTGATAAAGCATCTTCATGTTTTTGATCGTCACTTAAATAATCTTCAAAATTAGACAAAATTCTTCCTGCAAGAGAGATGTCTTTTAATTCAACATCTAAATTTGCATGAGAACTAAAAGCTCTAATGATTGGTAGGAACGAATAGGTCGCTAGTGCTGGAGCCTCATCGGTTTTAGTATAAGTAATCTTACTCATTGCATTAATCCTTTGAAATAAATTTGCCCAAGAATAACAAAAACCTCACTGTTTTAAAAGTTGATTCAGGCCTGAAATTAGGTACAATTTATTTATGAGAAAATTTATAACGCAATCAATCCTAGTCCTTTTTGCTCTGGTATGGATGCCAGAAACTTTTGCTCAAAGCTCCGTCTCATGGAAGACGACAAAAAGAATGTTTCTTCTAAGTACCCAGACACCTGTCGGTATAAATCGTGCGGTCGAAGTTCAAACGGGGCTTAATGACAACCGCTATATAAGACTCCTTATCCCTATTGATAAATTTGACAGCGGTGAGCCTGAGAGGGATCAAGAAGTATTAAAACTCCTTCAGGCCAATATTCAACCCAAATTGATATTTTCAACTAGTCTAATGAAGCAAGCTGAGTATGAACGTTTAGTTCGTGGGGATATCAATCAACTTGATGCAACACTTTCCATTGCTAAAATAGAACACCCAGTGACGGTTGAAATCACCCGTACTGGAAATTTTCTTGTTGGAACAATCAAAACTAAATTCACTACATTTGGAATTACTCCACCAAAAGTTGCAGGTGGGCTGGTGGCCAAAGTAAATGACGAACTAGAATTGGTAGGAAGAATCGATCTCGCTGATCTAAAATAGCTCTTTACCAAACGATAGGTTTTTTATCTTTTTCCATCAAATACCTATTGGTTTTTGAAAAATGTTGGCAACCAAAAAATCCTCGATATGAGGATAAAGGTGATGGATGAGGAGCTTCCAAAACAAGATGTTTTTCTCTATTTATTGCTTTGCCTTTTTTCTGTGCAGGAGCTCCCCATAAAATAAAAACCAGGTTTTCACTTTGCTCGTTCAGAACTTCAACAACTCGATCTGTGAATTTTTCCCACCCTTTTTTCTGGTGAGATCCTGCAGACTTCGCTCTGACAGTTAAAACAGAATTTAACAATAAAACTCCCTGTTCTGCCCAAGAAGTTAAATCCCCATTTTGACTTTTTTCAACCCTTATATCAGCTTCAATTTCTTTATAAATATTTTTTAAACTGGGTGGAAGTTTAAAACCTTCAGGCACTGAGAAACTTAACCCCTGCGCTTGCCCTTCTCCGTGATAAGGATCCTGTCCAATTATCACCACCTTAACCTTTTCAAAAGGAGTCACATCAAATGCTTTAAACCAATTTTTCTTTTCAGGATAAACGGTATGATTTTTCATTTCCGATACTAAAAACTTATTCAATTCTCTAAAGTATTCTTTCTTTTTTTCTTCTGCGATCAGATCCTGCCAATTAGTCATTTAAAACCTTATTGAATTTATCGAAATTAATTTTCACAACAGTTTTATCTTCAAACTCTAAAATATCTGCAAACATCCCGCCTATTTCTAGTTCTTTCATCGTGTAGAGATGAGTCGCATGAATCATCTGACCATAGGTTTCGTCCACTCCTTTAAAAGAGATGACGAACTCTGCATTTTTCTCTCTCAACTCTTCAAGACTCATGCCTGCCATTGGTCCCTGAGAAATGACATGCCTTCCAAAAAGGCTAAGTGAAAAATAAGGGGTTCTTTCTTTTGCCAACTTCAATTCTTCGAAACGTCTCAATGTCATCCCCTCGGCAGTTTCTTTGTTATAAAGAACATGCATTTGAAGTTGAGCGTCCATAATTTTATTTGATCTTCCGTTTGCAATCCTAAACAAAAAACATTCCTCTCCATCAAACATTGTTTTCAAGATCGCATTGGTAAAAAGAATCTTTGATTTAGGAAGGGCAAACTTAGAAAATACAAGCCCAGTTGTCAGGGCCATATAAAGCATCCCAACAAAGATTTCAATGGATGACAATATGTTCGCATAAACGGTTTTTGGACCTAGGTTTCCATACCCAACGGTTGAAAAGGTTTGAACACTAAAAAAGAAATAATCTTTAAAAAAAGGATTTTCTTCACCTAAACTATGTGGTTGTAATGAGTATAAATATGCGAAGATTAAATTTAGCAGCACAAAAAGTAAAAATGAGCTGAAGATAAAATTCGGCCAGCGCATTTTAATCAAATAGTGGTAAAGGTCATTAAATATGTTTTGAGGAGGATTAATCCTCTTGATTTGATCTCTGGCCATACGCAATTATGGCCAAAAGACTATTGTTCGCCAATGAATTTATCTATTTGAACATTAATCCAATCTCTAAAGTACGAAGCGTCTACCACGAGCGTTAAACCATTTACATTGCAGCCATTGCGCTCTTTTGTGATACCGGACAGTACACCTACTAGCTCAAACTTTTCGCCTTGTTTGGTGTAAACAGGAGCACCCGAGTTACCTTTACAAACCCCCTTTCCAATATCAGAAACAATTAACCGGTCTGTATCAAATTCTTCAAATTGATGCTTCTTTAATTTTTTCGTGTTCCCTTCCACAACTACAGATTCAAATTGATTGCCTATTATATGGGTGCCTTCACTGATCATAAAACTTGGTTCAAAGTTCTCTCTATTTAAAAAGATTAATGCAATATCACTTCTAACGATAGGAAGTGGTTGATAGTCTTCATGAACGATGATTTTTTCAATTCCCGTCTTTCTTCCATTAAGCTTTATTGATCGAACTGATTCATCTACAATACAGTGTGCGGCTGTCAGCAAGACTGAGTCTGTGAGTTTAACCGCCGAACAACCATAATAGTCGCTTCCAGTATCAATGCGAACAGTGTAAGACTCCATAGGATGATCTAGTTTCTCACAAGCAATTAAAAACAAGATAAAAAAAAGGGTCACGGCGTTTTTCATAGTTTCTCCTAACTTAACGTCGCTAAAATGCTAACATGCTGATTAGGGCACCGATTAAAACTATGAATTTTTTATAGACCTGTTAAAAATTTAGCTTTCTTTTGGCAAAGGAATCATTTCCGTCTCATTGACCACAGGATCGAATTCTCCACCAGACCATGCCTTTTTCGCTTGCTCAATTAGCTCTTTTGAGCTGGCCACAAAATTCCACCAAATATGTCGTTTTTCAGGAAATGGTGTTCCGCCAAAAATCATAAATTCACAATCATCCACTGATTCAAACTGAATTTTTTCTCCAGGATTAAATATAATCATCGAAGTAGGATCAAAGGAAGTCCCGTCAATTTTAAGACAACCTTTAGTGATATATACTGCACTCTCGACATTTGAATCGATGTATTGAATATAGGTTTTTCCTTCAGGTATTTTCCCGTACAAATAAAACAAATCCGAATATACTGGTACAGGTGATTTTTCTCCCAGAGCACTTCCAGCAATCAAAGTTAACTTAGCATTAGAGTGTTCAATAGTCGGAAGGTCTTTCATTTTAAAATGAACAAAACTCGGATCGACTTCTTCAAATTCTCGTGGCAAGGCCACCCACAATTGTATTCCTTCCAAGGTCATCGGCCTAGAAACTTTTGATCTTTCAGAGTGAGCGATTCCCTTACCTGCAGTCATCCAATTAACTTCGCCTGGCCTAATAATTTGTTCATTTCCAAGAGAATCCCTATGCATGATTTCGCCAGAAAACAGAAATGTGATAGTTGCCAGCCCAATATGAGGATGTGCACGAACTTTCATTTCTCGCTCATTATTTAATTCTACTGGGCCCATATGATCCCAAAAAATAAATGGCCCTACCATTTTATTTCCGGCCCTTGGAAGAGAACGCCTAACAATAAAATTATCACCGATATCACTTGGTTTTGGCCGTACGACTAATTTGATACTCATAATTGCTCTATTCCTTTTTAAGCAGATAGAATTTTATCGGAGAATAATCCCCTGCTGCTTGATCAAGACCATCAATAAAGAATCTAATCAAGCGGTTATTTATTCTCTTTTCTTCCTTTGTCCTTAGCATAGGATGAAAAACACGAGTTAAAACAAAATAAGTGGAAAGGTAATTTTCTGGAATTGGAGCTATCAGTTCTTTAAAACCTAATCTCAAACCATTGATCCATACACCTGGCCTAATATAGAAATTATGCTCAGAAGCCTTCATAACCGTCTGATTGTTTTCTTGGATCATAGCATTTAGTTCATTCAGGCTACTTTCAAAAGATTCAATCATTACATAAAGACCATCGGAGCGAAGAGCATCTTTAATATTACTTAGTGCTCTAAGCTGTTGCTTGCGACTATGTAAATTAACGATGACCCGCTCTGATAAAACCATATCATATCTATTAAAACCAAAATTCTCACGGATATCTCCATGTTTAAGCTCACAGTTAGGAATATTTCGGCTCTGGGCCAATCTCAATAAATCTGGGTTAAACTCAAAACCAGCTAATTCCATTTCAGGAAAAAGCTCTCTCAATACAGCTAGAGTATTTCCGTTTCCACAGCCGCAATCAATTAAACTAGGAAATCGTTGATGTTTACTTACAAATTCATAAATACAACTGATAATAAAATCTATCTCTGACTCCCTAATAAAAGGATCTCTCATAGTAGAGTCAGAGCGCAAACCGTAGTTTTTTGCAATTTTAGTATAATGATTTTGAACGTAAAACTCTTTAGTCATAAAGAGCTTGTTTTTGATCGCTAAGTGAAGTGTTTAACTCATTCCAAAATTCAATTCGACGTTCTAAGCTCCATACAGCTGCCTCTATCGCCTGCTCGTCTAAATTTTTATCAGATAAAGTAACAGCCTCAAGCATCTTATCAGCTAGGGGACCATGTTCATCTCCATCCAATTCAATATGTCGATTCAAATAAAAAAAGAATAACGGACAACTCTCTTCAGTTAACCCGCATTTGTCAGCTAAGCTTTGAAACATCTTCGGAATAACTTTTTCACGTCCATAACAAAATGAAGCCACCAACTGGTGAATCTCCCACTCACCAATTTTTCCCAAAGTACTTTTCGTAAATCTTTTTGCAGCTGGGTATGGACAAGCTTGTTCAAAAGCTTTTGCGATCTCTCCATGAGAAATATATTCTACAAATGTCCTAACAGGAATTGTGTTCGCCCCAACCTCTTCCATCGCCAATAAGTACATTTCAAAATGACTCAAAAAGCGACCATCTGGAAGTTGATCTGATTCTTCCCCCAAAACAACTTCATTTATAAACCTAGCTAATTCAGGGTTTTTAGGCGGTGTCCAGATTGTATCTATAGGCGCGAAATGATTTTGAATACCTTTAGTTAGGCTCATGAAGTCAAAAACTGCATAAACATGATTTTCCATAAAAAACTGAAGATCAGCTAAACTCTCTAAGCTTTGATATAAAGGATGCTCTGAAAGAGATGAGGTTAATTCTACTATTTTAGATTTTGTCATGTGCTAATAATACTACTATTTTCGTGAAGCCTTTAATAGAAATCTTTTTGGCGCGGGAAGTCCTTCTTTTGTCAGCTCCTGATTATCAGCATCAAGAAAGTCTGCGAGGCTTACGACTCCAGACCATTCAGTGGCACGTTGCTCTGACAACTCACCCCATTCAGTAGAAATCACTTCAACATCTACAAACTTAGACCTCTCAAGCCAAGTAATCAACATACTCAGAGTCGGCAGAAGCCAAATATTTTTCATTCCGGCGTATCTGTCAGGCGGAGTGATTGCCACAGGGTCTTCACCAGGTATTCCAATTGTTTCAAGAATCAATGTTCCTCCAGGCCTTAGAGCACCTCTCATATCATAGAGTTGCTGTAGCGGAGAACGATGATGATAAAGAATGCCCATAGAAAAAATCACATCAAAACACCTATCAAAAGCTTCAAGATGCTCTACTCCCCATGAAGTCATTTGCAACTTAGGTGAAGGACAAAATTTTTTCAAGGCTTCAAATTGGGCGGCATATATCTGAGTTGGTTCAAGTCCTAAAACTAATTCAGGCTCATGCTCAAGCATACGAAACATAAAATAGCCATTATTAGCTCCAATATCTAGGATTCGCCTACCTCTTAATTCAGGCAAGGCTTTTTCGAGCCTCTGCCATTTATAATCACTTCTCCACTCGGCTTCAATATCCACACCCCCAACTCTAAATGGACCTTTACGCCAGGGAGCTAGCTTCATAAGTTTTTCGCCGAGTTCTTCGAGAGTGTCGTTATGAGATTCACTTGTAAGTTTTCCATTCAATCTTACGATGCCATCAACCACACTCATTTCAGAAGGAATTACCGAGTCAAATTGAGAAATGAATTCTTGGTAGCGCGGCCCATTTCCAGACTCCCATTTTTTTTGGCAATCTACTTCTATTTTTTTTAAGTATTCAAGATCTACTCGACCAGGAAGAGCCTTAAGAAAGTCCATCTTTTATACCGAGAAAACATGCGAAATTATACCAACGAAAAATCATTTCAGATTTTTCAAAGCCTGCATCTTTTAAAAAAGAGAGCTGCTCTTCTGCAGTATAAGGAACCAATACTTTTTCTAAAGCTTCTCTTTTTTGAGCGATTTCTAATTCAGAATACCCCTGACGCTTTTTAAAATCGTAATATAAGGTGGTGAGAAGTTGATGAATTTCACTATCCGCGGAATCTATTTTCTCTGCGTAGATAAAAGTCCCACCAGGTCTGAGCCCGTCATAGATCTTTTTCAAAAGTTCAGGACGAAAAGACTTATCGATGAACTGTAATGTGTAGTTCATCACAACGAGACCAGCATTTTCTATTTCAATATTTTGAATATCATCTGTTATGAGATGAAGAGGATGCCAAAGATTGGAACATTTACTTTTAGCTTTCTCTATCATGGCAGTGGAATTATCTACGCCGACAAAGCTTGCTTTTTGATCCCACAGGTGTCGGCTCATAAGTTCAATAGTTGTTCCAGTTGAACAACCCAGGTCATAAATAGCGTCACCTTCGGCAAATCTATAATTCAATAAGTCCTTTAAAATGCGATGAATTTCATCATAAAAAGGGACACTTCGAGATACCATATCATCAAAAACCGCTGCTACCCCTTCGTCAAATTCAAAAGGTCTAATTCGCTCCATCGGTTTTGAGAAAAATTCATCTTTATTCATTCGCATTGATTAACAGCTTAGAGACTAGCTGACAACCGACTGACTAAAATCTACTGAATGAGCGACGCTGAACTTCCTGTGCCTTTACCGGCCCTGATTGCGAGGTCACCTTGCTTGCGCAAGACGTCATAAACAGAAAAATGGCCATGATACTTAAGATTTTCATAAATCCTCCTTAAAATATACATTAAAGAGGATTTATGAGTTTATCTAATCAGAAAAATTAATGATTTAATCGAAAAAACTTATGAGTTGAAATGGGCTTTTACCTTCTCAACGACATAGGCCAGTTCTTCATCTGTAATATAGGCAAAACAAGGAAGATTTAATACTGCTTGAGAAATATAATGAGCGTTGCCGTTATCGATTTTCCCTTTCATATATTCTGCGGCTCCCTCTTGCAAACTCATCGCCCCTGGGTAGATTGTCCCAGTTCCAATCCCTGCAGCTTTCAAGCTTTCTTGAAGAGCACCACGCAGTTCAGGATCGATCATAGCAACAGCACAATAACCATTTTCTTCAACATTATCCGCTGAAAGCATTGGCTTTAGCGGTAAACCTTGTAGATTCTCATAGTAATATTTAACTGCTCTTCTTCTGCTATCTAGTCTTGCATCAATATGCTCTAGGGAATGATTTAGAAATAATGATTCGTAAGCTCCAATACGAGAGTTAAACCCAACTAGTCCATGACTATAATGCGAAGTTCTTCCGTGGTTTCCTAAAGTTCTAGTTCTCTGTGCCCAGGTTTCGTTATTTGTAAACACTGCACCTGCGTCTCCTGAAGCTCCAAGAACTTTTGCTGGATAGAAACTTGTAGTTGAAATCTCAGCCGTTCCAAGAATACTTTTTCCCTCAATTTTTGTGTCAAAGCATTGCGCTCCATCCTCAATTAGAATAACACCCTTCTCTTTAGCATAATCTCTAATTTTAAGAGTATCTGGACTCGCCCATCCATATAAATGCACCATAATTGCTGCTTTAGGATTAAACTGGTCTACTGCTTGTTTAAAAGTCTCATAATCCCAATGAAGAGTTTCCCTACTGACATCCACGGTAACTGGGCTGGCACCAACATTTACGATAGCCTCAAAAGTTGCCCAAAAAGTCATATCTGGAACTAATACTAACTCATCCTTTTTTACATCTACTGCTCTTAAAGCAAGTTGGATTGCATCTGTGCCGTTTGCACAACCGATAGCAAATTTTGCTCCAGTTTTCTCCGCTAATTTTGCCTCTAGTTCTTGCACACAAGGGCCACCAACAAATTGCGTGTTATCAAAAAGTCCTTCGACTCCTTTAAGAAAATTTTCTTTAAATCCATTTTCAAAACGATTTAGTGTAATAAAAGGTACACCGTTCATACAACCTCACTTGTAACATTTGTTAAAGCATAACAGATTAGAAAAAAGCTGCAAAACTAATTGGAGCTATTTTTTATGATTCTTAGAATCTCATTAAAGTCTACTGGTTTACTAAAGATTTCTAAGACTCCCTGTTCTTTGATATAGGCGGGCTCATACATATGGGAATGCCCTGTAAGCATGTATATAGGAATACCCGAACCTTTAAGCTTTTCCGCCATTTTCACCCCATCTAATTCCGGCATGCGACAATCGGTAATAATCATATCGACAGCAATTTGCGAACAAAGCTCCAAACCCTCTATACCATTAGTCGCCGTTAGAACTTCAACATTAGGGCAGTCATACTCAATTTCCTCTTTATATAGTTCTAAAAGTGCTATCTCATCTTCTACTACCAGAACCTTCATTCACCAGACCTCATCTCTAAAATAAATTTTTTCTCGTTCAACTGATCTAAAAACAAATTCCCCTGCATATTCTTTGCAAGCCTTAAACTCAGAGATAACCCCAATCCAGTTCCCTCCCCTTCAGGCTTAGTTGTAAACAGAGGGTTAAATATCTTATCTGCTATTTTTTCATCTATCTTTCCAGCACTGTCAGTGACTATTAATTGAATTTTATTTCCATTTTTAGCAAAATCAATAATGATCGTTTTTTCTTCACAAATATGTAGTTCATAAATGGAATTACTCAATAGATTCGTCAATATCTGAGAGAAAGAAATTGGACTTAAATAGACTTTGAAGTCCTCACTCTCATCAAATCTCCTCTCTATTTTTACTTCATGCCTATCGATCTTCTCTTGAATTAATTTTAAGGTGTCATTAGTGATAGATTTTAAGTTCATAAGAACGACTTTATCGGAATCACTACGTGACAATTTTCTAAGGTTAGTTGTGATATCCATCAGTCTAAAAATATGATCATCAAGGGTTTTTAGAGACTTATTATCTTCGCCCACATCACGTTTCAACCTTCGACTTAGCATCGACATAACTTGTAATGGTGTGTTTATTTCATGCGCAAGACCACCTGACATCTCTCCGAGTGCAGCCAACTTAGAGCTATTGAAAAGTTCAATACTTTGCTCCACAGATTCAGTAATATCTTTGAAAAAAGATAAAACGGAATCATGCTCTTTCATTGGAATCAAAGTGTAGCGGTAGTAGCGATCCACAGTTTCATCAAAAAATTTTTCTTCATATACATTTTCACCACTTTGATAACATTTGACGACATTTTCAAAATAACCGCTATTCTTGGTTTGAGGAAAAGTTTCCAACATAGACTGCGTATTGAAAGCATCACTTCCCATTAAACTATAATATTCACCCGGCTTTCCGTTAAGATCTTTCATACCGAAATCTATGATTTCCCCCGCATTATTTTTCACGGGAAAGTTTTCAACAACTCCATCGTCTATATTGGCCACGATAGACTCGGCATACTTTTTTGCAGCCTCTAACTCTGCAGTCCTCGCCCTAACCTTACTTTCTAATTCACTATTTAAAACTTTTAAGTCATTGTTAATTTTTTCAAAAGCACTCACACTTGGAAGCTTTACTAAAAGCTTACGAAGCCTTAAGCATACAATTGCAGTTACAATGCTCACTATAGCTGTTGTCATTTTCAGAGCGACTTGAAGCTCGTATTCGGAATGCCAAAAATTCCATGCTGCAAGAAGATGCGTGAATCCACATAGCTGAATAAAAGCAAAAAATAGCCAAGCAAGATTTTTGGCTTTTGTGTCCAAGTCAGTTCTATTTTTTACAAAATAAAGTATCGTTATTGGAATAAGAGAATAAGCAATGAAAATGAGCACATCACTTATCACCATAGGAAATAGAATTCCCGGTTTCCATAAAATACAATGCCCATGAGGCATGAAAATATCTGTTGAATTCATGCTAAATATTCTAGCTTGAATTTAAATCTTTAGAAATATATTCACATTTAACTTAAGAACTAATTAATGTTCAACTTCAGCAGATAATTGAGCTTTAAGCTCGGTCCCACCTTTAATTCCAAAATCCAATGTGCGTATTGGAAATGGAATTGTAATATCATTGGCATCAAATGCGTCTTTAATCATTTTTATTCCCAAGTGTTTTGCTCTTAGATACTCCACCCCACCATTGTATTTAATCCAATAACGAACGGTGAAATTAATCGAGCTATCGCCAAACTCAGTGTAGAAAAGCTCTATTTGGTGACCTGGAATGAGATTTTCCATTTTGGACAAAGCTGCAATGGTAACTTCCTCAACGCGATGCAGGTTATCCCCATAGGAGACGCCAACGGGAATATCGACTCTTCTTTTGGGGGTTCTAGTGTAATTCGTAACTGGTTTAGTGAACATATCCTTGTTTGGAATTAAAACTTCAAGGCCATCAAATGTTGTAATGGTCGTAATCCGCAGTTCGATATCTGTAACTTCTCCTAATGTATTTTCCACTTCAACGATATCGCCTAACTCATAAGGTTCGCTTAATGCAATGAGAACACCTGAAATAAAATTAGAGGCTATTTCTTGAAAAGCAAAACCTAGGGCAATCCCCACGACTCCTGCACCTGCGAGTATCGAAGTTACGGCTTTATCTAGTCCCACCACTTCTAAAGCAAAAAATGCACCAATAAGCATAGTACCTATTGAAATAACATTTAGGGCAAGACTATTTATCGACTTATTTTGTGAAACTTTTGGCAGATATTTTGCGACAGTTCTCTTCAGTGTTTTTGCCAATGAGCCAAAAATGAAGATGATAATGGCAGCAAAAATAACATTGGGTATATGGGCAATGATCGTTTCATACCATTCCCATAATTTTTCGCCTAAAAGCCTTAGAGTTGTTTCAAAGTTTATTTTTTGCATAAGATAATCCTATCTTAAAACCCTTAATATTGTTAAACATTTTTTAGGTCTAATATTTGTTGTAGGCTTAAAACACTTAAACTCGGCTATAATGCCTCTATGGGAAAGCTAAAGATATTTCATGACGGGAAATGCCACCTTTGTTATCGCGAAGTCTATCATTACGCAAAGATTGACAAGAATAACAGACTAGCATTGATTGATATAAGTGATCAGAAATTTGCGGCTAAAGACTATAACCTCTCCGACCAGGAGGTCCAACTCCATCTTCATGTGCAAGATGAGCAGGGTCATTATTTCAAAGGAATAGATGCCTTCATTGAAATCTGGAAGCGTCTTCCTCAGTATAGATTCCTTATTCCCATATTTGATAACGGACTTTTAAAGCCTGGCTGGAAAATTGCCTACAATCTATTTGCCAAACACATCAGGCCAAAACTTCCCAAAAGAAATTGTATCGATGGTGCCTGTTCTATTAATCATCCAAACGCTTAGCTTCAAAAAAATCTTCACCTGACTCCTCATTGGGAACAAAATCAAATGCAATTGGCCGGCAACACACTTCACAGTCTTCAATATATTCATGCATAGGATACTTGCGATCAATTACAATAGAAATCGTCTGCCAGCAATAAGGGCATGTAAAATAAACTTCTTCAGTTAGCATAAAAATTTTCTTCGATACTCACCAGTCGGATCATAATCATTTGCCTGTTTTTTGATATTAAACTTTCGATCTCGGGGGTCAACACCTACCCCTGCAAGGTAAGTCCAATTGCCCCAATTAGATTCGTAGTCAAAATCAATCAAGTGCTGTTCAAAATACTTCGCTCCAAATTCCCAAGGAAGATTTAGATGCTTACAAAAATAAGAAGCTACATTTTGTCTGCCTCGATTACTCATCCACCCGCTTGTATTTAGCTCTACCATATTTGCGTTTACAAAATCTTCATCTGTGCGAGCATCTGCCCACTTAGAAAAAAGCTCTGCTGAATACTCTCCTTGTTTTTTTGTAATCTTAAAATTACTTAATGAGAGAAATTTAAAATAGTCTCTCCAAAGTAGCTCGAAATAAATCCAGTAAGTGGATTTGTTAGAACCATGCTGTGATTCAAACTTCTTTAACTCATAATAGATACGTTTTGGATGAATTGAACCAAGTGCTAACCATGGAGAAAACTTGGTTGAATCATTAAATTTTATCATTCCGTTTCTGGTTTCAAAATAAGACTTTGCAAGTTCAGGCCTTGAAAAATACTCTTTCAATCGCTTAAGGCCTGCATCTTCGCCTCCTTGAAATTTCCCCTCAGAGAAAAATTCTGCCCCAATATATTCTTCTTGTTGGCAGGACCCCTCCACTATTTCATGAGAAATCGAACTTAAATCGGTTTCAGGAATAAGTTTATCCATCTTATTTCTAAAGGGAGTGAATGTTCTAGGCAGATCAGTAAGCCCAAAACCAAGCTCACTTAAATTAAAAAGCGTTTGCTCCTGTTTTTCTATGACTTGGCCACCGTATCTTTCCCAAAGTCCTGCCAGTCTATGATTGTATTGCTTGGCCAGATAAATTTTACCAAACTCGTTTATATCCTCTATCAAATAGAGCTTCTGTCCATACTTCGCCAAGTCATTACGAAGTTGATTTAAGGTTTCAAAATAAAAGTTTCTTTTACTTACTCCCCAGTGACTTACTTCTTTTTTCAAGACTCCGAAAATGATAGGCCCGTTTGAAATGGCAAAATTTAAGGTTTCATTATCTTCTAATCGTAAATCTGTCGTAAACAAATAAAGTGATTTCATAATCTTATTAAAATCTTTTATAAACGGCTTTTTGAAAGGACTTCATCACCCATAAATGCACAATCGCTTGGGTGTACTTATAGATAAACCAAGGCAGACGAGGAATAAATTCATGAATTGCTGCAATCGTGACATAGCCTCCCATCATATCGCGAAACTCTAGCCTTGCTCTTCCCTCGCCAGTAGCGAGTAAAGATCTCTTAATATAGTAAAGCCTGCGATTTTCAGAGGACCTCTCCGGACTAAATTCTAGAGTCAAAAGAGGTGTTTTTATACCTATAACACAAAAATAAACGCAAGCTCCCACCTCTCTTACTTTGATAAAGGGGTTTAAAAAGCGAGGAAGCCAATTAAAATAATAATTAGCGACCTCTTTTGCACTGCTCTGCCTCGGAGTTGAAATTCTTTGAATCGAACGCACTTCATTTCCTGAAACACTACTACTAGTCTTAAAGGCAGTTGGTTCAAATTTATCTTTAGGCTTACTCAGCAAGATCATTTCTTCGAACCCGACAGGATCACTAAGAGAATGTCTTCTTATTTTATCCGGTACCATAGAAGATTTTAAACTCTCCACTAATGGGTAAACTAAGTTTTTTGGAGCGCCGGTTATTAGCCTAACCCATAATCTAGAGAATCCCGGTGAAAAAAATGGCACAGAAATAAAGTAGCGTTTCAAATTTATAGCTGTGGCAAAACGACTGAGCATATTACGGTAGGTCATTATATCGGCCCCACCAACATCCCATATTCCAGTTCCAGTCTCTATTGCCTCACGCATGATAAGCACTATATCTTTAAGAGCTATTGGACAGGTTAGAGTATTTGTCCACTTCGGACAAAGCATTATTGGGAGTCTCATAACGAGGTTTTTCATTATTTGAAATGAGCTTCCTCCTTTTCCAATAATAAGTCCCGCTCTAATCGCCAAAAAATCAATGCCTGAATCAGCAAGTGTATTTTCAACTTCCAGTCGACTTTCTAAATGCTGACTAAGCTCTTTATCTGATGGGATTATCCCTCCTAGGTAAATTATTTTTTTAATTCCACATTTTTTTGCAGCTCTTGCAAAATTATCCGCCAACACAAGATCATAATCTTCGAAGCTACCTTGAACAAGCCTAGCAGAAGGAAGCATGGAGTGAACGAGATAAATAGCAATATCGTGTCCTTCTAAGGCCATTTCGCAATCTAACAATGAAAAAAGATCAGCTTGAATCCAACGGCATTGACTGCTTTTTCTTCCACTCCCCCTTGTCAGACCAGTGATCTCAAAGTCACGACTTAAATTTTCAATTAAAGCTGAACCAACAAAACCTGAAGCTCCAGCTATAACAATTTTATTTGACGATTTTATCGATGGCTCCAATGAGTTCTTCGCTCATAGGCTTTACAGAAGACTTGTAGCGAGCTTGGATTTTTCCATTTTTATCCACTAAGAATTTTTCAAAATTCCAATTAACTTCATCACCTTCTCCTACTAAAAATTTATATACTGGATGTTTGTCTTTTCCAATTACAGTTATTTTTGTGGTCAAAGGAAAACTGACTCCATAATTGAGGCGACAAAACTCTGCAACTTTAGCATCCCCTTCAGGTGTCTGACCTCCAAAATCATTTGAAGGCAGCCCAAGTACAACAAGCTTTTGCCCGTACTTTTTTGACAATTTTTCTAAGTCATCTAGCTGAGGGGTATAGCCACATTTAGTTGCAATATTTACCAGTAAAACAGGCTTGCCTTTAAACTTTGAAAAATTCATCAACTCTCCTGCAGAAGTTTTGATGGTCAATTCGTGAAATGAGCTAGCAAATATATTCCCACTGAACAAAATGCTAAGAAATATTAACAATTTCATAATAAATCCTTTTGTTGAATCAATCATGCCTCTAAAAACCATGACTTACAACTAGACAAAAACTTTATTTGCAATCTAGGTGACAATTTTTAGATAATTAGAGCTATAATAAAGTGTAAAAATTAAAATTATGAAAATAGCTAAACTTCCCATTAACGAGAAAGAACGTATTGATGAGCTCCGATCGCTTGAATTACTAGATTCAAATGGAGAGATTCAATATGATAGTATCACTATGCTGGCGAAAAACTTATTCGAAGTTCCAATCGCTTTGATTTCTTTGGTCGACGAGAAGAGACAATGGTTTAAGTCAAAGCAGGGACTTGAAGTTTGCGAAACTGAGCGTGATATAGCGTTTTGTTCTCACGCAATCCTACAAGACGAATTATTTGTCGTTGAAGATGCAACCACAGATGAGAGATTTAGAGGCAACCCTTTAGTTTTAGGAGATCCTAAAATTCGATTTTATGCTGGGTATCCACTCAAGTTAAGTTCAGGGTTTACAATTGGGACCCTATGTATAATTGATACAAAAAAAAGGAAACTAAGTGAGTCTGAAACGGAGAAGTTTATTCTCTTAGGACAAGCTCTCACGGGATTACTGGAGCAACATAGGGCCAATAAGCAACAAGCTACCTATACTGCCATGCTCGAGAAAATCCACTTTCTTGAAATTCAAGATTCTAATCTAGATAAATACTTGGAAGTAGGATTAGAAGTTCTAGATCTTAAAATAGGAATGATAAGTCATATCTATAATGATAATTACAAAATTGTGGCCAGTGTTGTTCCTGGAGGCGGATTCCCGGCGGGAACAATTCTTAAACTTAAAGACACATATTGTGAAAAAGTTTATCAAACTCAAGATACTGTTTTCTTTGACCATGCTGGATCATCTAAAGATATTAATACGCACACTGCTTACAAAAATTTCGGTCTTGAAACATGGGTGGGAACACCTATCATAGTTGCGGAGAAATTTTATGGAACACTAAATTTTTCTCAACCAGAGGTAAGAAAAAAGAAATTTACCTTTTTTGAAATCACATTTTTAAAACATTTAGCTCAATCAATTGGAAAAATAATCGAACTACAAAAAGAAAGAATAAACTCACAACAGATATCAGAAATACTGGACCACACCCCGGAGTTTATAGGTATTGCCGATCTTGAACATGAGTCAATACTTTATTTAAATAATTCCTTTAAAGATTATTTTTCTACCAGTGCTTTTGAAAGCCTAAATTTTAATAACATCCACCCAAATTGGGCTGCAAAAAAATTGGAACTAGAAGCATTGCCCTATGCGATTGAGCACGGAATTTGGCAAGGTGAATCTGCTGTCAAAACCCAAGGTAATGATGAGAAGCCTGTTTTCCAAACACTTATGATCAAAAAAGATTCTTTAGGTAAGCCCAAATATATTTCGACCATTATGCATGACATTTCTAAAAACAAAGCCTACGAGCAAGAGCTAATCAAAAATCAAGAACAAGCTCAAATGGCATCAGCCGCCAAGACTTCATTTCTTGCCAATATGTCTCATGAAATTCGCACTCCGCTTAATGCCATCATTGGGTATAGTGAGCTTTTAAGTGAAACAAATTTATCCTCTGAGCAGGAAGAAATGATGAATAACCTGGTAGATTCATCTTATTTCTTACTTGAACTCGTTAATGATATATTAGATCTTTCAAAAATAGAGGCTGATGAAATAAAACTGCTTCAAGAGTCGGTATGTTTCAAAGATGTGATTGAAAAAGTTGTTGAGCTTTTTGAACCACAATTTAATAGAAAGAATGTTAAATTTGTGACGGAATTTTGTCATAACATTACAGGTCATTTTCTTGGAGATCACTTAAAGATTCAACAGATAGTAGTAAATCTTGTCTCCAACGCTCTAAAATTTACAGATAAAGGTCAGGTAAAATTATATATTGGTACTAACAAGTCAGAACTTCCTGGAAATATTTACTTAGAAGTGAGTGATACCGGTATTGGCATACCAGAAGAACGCCTAGAAGATATTTTCGACAGCTTTAAACAAGCTGAGGATTATACGACTAAAAAATATGGAGGTACAGGTCTAGGACTGGCGATTGTAAAAAAACTTTGTCACAAAATGGGTGGGGATATAATCGTAGAAAGTAAAATCCATAAAGGAAGTAAGTTTATACTTACTCTCAACTTACAACAAACCACTACTCCAGGAACAGAGGAAAAAGCTAATACTAAGGCAAAAAATTTAAAATCCTCATCAGTTGCACGACGAATTTTAATTGTCGACGATAACACCATGAATAGAAAAATCGTAGCAGGATTTTTAAAAAATACTCCCTACCTTACAGATGAAGCCAGTGATGGTTTTGAAGCGCTAGAAAAAATGAAAATAAATTCCTACGATCTAGTTTTAATGGACATGCAAATGCCAGGTCTAAATGGTTTTGAAACAACCGCACATTTCCGAGAGATTGAGCAAAAAGAAAATCGTCTTCCAATCAAAATAATCGCTCTCTCAGCCTTTGCTTTTGATGAAGAAGTTAATAGAAGCTTATCCGCTGGCTGTGACGAATATCTTAGTAAACCGATCAGAAAGGCTATTTTACTGGAAGCCTTAGACAAAGCTTTGAATTGAGCAAAACTTTTCAGTTCCCTAAATTTTTAATAAACTAGAAAGATGAAAAATGAAAAAAAGCTGATAGAAGTCCGTCTCGCCAACAAAAAAGATATCCCTGAAATTATCGAACTAGTTAATAAAGTTTATAAAGAGATGGGAACCTATAAGCCTGAAGTTATCAGAGGGCAAATTACAAATTTCCCTGAAGGTTGTTTTGTTGTCACAAATAATGACGATATTATTGCTTACTCTGCCAGTATCATAGTTACTGAAAAACTTGCAATGTCCCCTCACACTTGGAAACAAATAACCGCCAATGGTTTTGGATCGACTCATAATGATGAGGGAGAAATCCTCTATGGATATGAAACATGTGTCGACCCAGATATCCGAGGTCACAGAATCGGGCAACGTATCTATAAAGCAAGAAAGAATCTGGTTGAGCATTGGTCTCTCAAGGGAATCGTATTTGGTGGGAGAATGCCCAATTATCATAAAAAGCTAAAACAATGTAGTTCCCCAATGGACTATATACAAAAAGTTATTGATAAAAAAATTAAAGACCCTATTTTAGGTTTTCAACTGAGAGCTGGTTACGAAGTTGTAGGGGTCTTGGAAAAATACCTGCCAGAAGACAAAGAGAGTCTAGGAAATGCAGTCCACCTGCGTTGGAATAACCCTCAATATGAAGCGGTCACAACCAACTCAAAAAAGAGTCCATTAAGGCAAAACTCAGTACGAGTTGTTTCTGTTCAGTATCAACAAAGACCTGTTAAAAACTTCGAAGAGTTTGCAACTATTGTTGAGTATTATGTCGACGTTGCAGGTGATTACAAAGCAGATTTCCTTCTTTTCCCAGAACTCTTCACGATGCAGTTATTATCTATCGATAATGAAGAAGTTGCACCTGATGTCGCAATTGCGAGGATGACAAAATATACGGATCAAATAATTGAACTGTTCCAAGCTTTGGCCATTAAGTATAATGTGAATATCATCGCAGGATCGCACCCTACCAAAGTAGGGAAAACTGTCCGCAATATCAGCTATATTTGCTTAAGGGATGGAAAAGTTCACGAGCAAGCTAAGATTCACCCTACTCCGGATGAGAAATACTGGTGGAAAATTGAAGGTGGTGACAAGCTTAACGTTATCGATACAGACTGTGGACCAATTGGTGTTCTTATTTGTTATGATAGTGAGTTTCCTGAACTAACCAGGCACCTTGTAAACCAGGGTATCCATTTTCTTTTTGTACCATTTCTAACTGATAATCGACAGGGCTTTTGCCGAGTAAAATACTGCTGCCAGGCAAGGGCGATTGAAAATCAAATTTATGTCGCGATGGCCGGTAATGTTGGAAATTTACCTCGGGTAAAAAACCTCGATATTCAGTATGCACAAAGCTGTATTTTGACTCCTTGCGATTTCCCTTTTGCGTTAGATGGGATTGCTGCAGACACGACACCAAATGTCGAGATGGTTGCTATTGCTGACTTGAGGATAGATACTTTGTTGGAAGCTAGAAGCCATGGTGCAGTTAGGAACTTAAAGGATAGAAGGCATGACCTTTACTCAGTTCAATGGCACAAATAGGAACCGCCCCACCTGCGTGGGGCTAAGTCTCTAAATAAATTTGATTATAATAATACATGAAAATCTGAAGATGCCCGGCTAGTCTCTTCGGATCTTGCGTACAGCACCAGGATCTCCTGACCATTGTTGCGATCGAATCCCTCATCATCGCGAGGGTATGATTTATCTGGAAGATCGGATCGAAGCTCACTTTTTTAAGCTCTCCTTGTCCGGCGATACACCCTTTTTCACTTTTATACTGTAAATACTCAGCTCTT